>NZ_CP017886.1:2518333-3777500 GCF_001874645.1 Pseudomonas frederiksbergensis | reverse complement strand
CCAATCAAGACCGAGAATAAAAACCAGATAGGCACTCAGATGCAGAACAACATAAGCGAAGCACCATAATCCGAGCTGTCGCCGAACAGCAATCCACCCCACCCATCCTGTCAGCCTCTGTATAGGCGTCATACTCAAGGTGATCAACAGTAGGATCAGCGCTCCCAACCCCAATCGATCAACCAGCACTTTTCCCGGATCCGGCCCCAAGGCAAAACTCCAGGCTTCGTACAACCAGAGTAACGGCCACACCGCCGCGACTATAAAGACGCTAACGCGCCACGCCGGAAAGCGCATCAGTAGTTCTTCCTCAGATCGAGACCTGTATATAGAGAGGCAACTTCGTCCGAGTAGCCGTTGAACATCTGCGTGTCACGCACATTGGGCTTGAACAGCCCGCTAGGCAGGCGCCGCTCCCTGGCCTGAGTCCAGCGCGGGTGATCAACCGTCGGATTGACGTTTGCGTAAAAACCATACTCATCGGACGCGATGCTCTGCCAAGTGGTTTTCGGCTGCTCGCTGACCAGACTGATACGCACGATAGATTTGACGCTCTTGAACCCGTATTTCCAAGGCACCACCAAACGCAACGGAGCGCCGTTCTGGTTTGGCAACTCGCGGCCATACATGCCAACGGCAAGAATAGCCAGTGGATTCATCGCCTCATCCAGACGCAGCCCTTCTACATAAGGCCAGTCGATCAGGCCAAAGCCAGAGCGCTGCCCCGACATGGTCTTGGGGTCCTGCAGGGTTTCAAAGCGAATGTATTTGGCCTTGGAGGTCGGCTCGACCTGACTGAGTAGCGCCGAGACCGGGAAGCCGATCCACGGAATGACCATCGACCAAGCTTCTACACAACGCAGACGATAGATGCGCTCCTCCAACTGATAGGGTTTCACGAAGTCCTCCAGCGCATAACGCCCTGGTTTACTCACCTCGCCATCGACAACTACA
This sequence comes from Pseudomonas frederiksbergensis, assembly GCF_001874645.1. Lineage (NCBI taxonomy): Bacteria > Pseudomonadati > Pseudomonadota > Gammaproteobacteria > Pseudomonadales > Pseudomonadaceae > Pseudomonas > Pseudomonas frederiksbergensis. The sequence continues at coordinate 3,776,546 of NZ_CP017886.1, read as the reverse complement.
GACCACGGCTCGGTTTTCAGTGCACCAGCGTTCTGCGCGGGATCGCCCTTGTCGGTGCCGAACTCATAGAAGTTGTTGTAGTGGGTCGCATCCTTGAACGGCGTGATCGCCTCATCCTTGACGGTGACCGCCCCCCACTTGGTTGCAGGGAGTTTTTCGGAAAACCAGGTAGGCGCCTTACCCGGCTCGACATCCGCGTATCGAGCAGCATTGTCGGCGCTGGCCCAACGCGGCAGGCTGCTGACGGCTATTCCGGCGATAGCACCGCCAAGCACACTGCGACGAGAGAGGTAAAGAGACTCAGGCGTGACGTCCGACTCTTGGCAGTCGGACGACTTGGGAAACTTGAACAACATGGCAACTCCGCAGAATTGGAGGACAGATGCACCAATAGACTGCGGAGTATGAGGGAAATTACATCACTCGGCGTTTTTGTGCCGACGAAGACGCAGCAGGTACTGCACCGGACCAGAAGCAGCGTAAGCAAGGAAAACCAGCAGCAGAATGCGTGGCGGATCACTGAAGACCACCGCAAAAACCAGCACCACAGCCAGGATCGCCACGAAAGGTACGCGCCCTTTCAGGTCCAGCTCCTTGAAGCTGTTGTACTTGATATTGCTGACCATCAGCATGCCAGCGGCTGCAACCATCAGCGCAACGAGGAAGGACATCTTGGAGCCCTGAATCCCGTAATCGCTGAACGCCCAGACAATGCCTGCGACCACACCCGCCGCGGCCGGACTGGCCAGGCCGATGAAGTAACGCTTGTCCGCAGTGCCGACCTGAGTGTTGAAGCGCGCCAGACGCAATGCCGCTCCCGCGACATAAATGAAGGCAACCATCCAGCCAACCTTGCCCATATCCCCCAGTGCCCAGCCGAATGCCAGCAACGCCGGCGCGACACCAAAGGCAACCATGTCCGACAGCGAGTCGTACTCGGCACCGAAGGCGCTCTGGGTATTGGTCATGCGAGCAACCCGGCCATCGAGGCCGTCGAGGACCATGGCGACGAAAATCGCGATCGCAGCGAAAGCAAAGTACTTGCTCGCGCTTGCAGCATCACCCGCACTCAAGGCGCTCTGGGCGCTCATCGAGTTGATGATGGAATAGAACCCTGCAAACAGGTTCGCAGTGGTGAACAGATTCGGCAGAAGATAGATACCACGATGCCGGACTTTACGGCCTTCAGCGTCATGCCCCTCTTCGACATGCTCATCGATGGGTAGCAGGCTTTCGGCGTCAGAGGCCTGGCTTGGCTCTTCGGGACGTTCGCTCATGGACATTACCTTGCAACGGTGTGGAAAGTTTCGACAGGTGTCTGCGACAACGGTTCGGCCGCAAACGATGCAGCTTTATACCAGAACCGACCCCTCAAACGAAAAAACGCGGCCTAAGCCGCGTTTTCTGTACACGCTCGTGACTTAGTTTTTGGCTTTGTCGACGATTTTGTTGGCGCCGATCCACGGCATCATCGAGCGCAGTTGCTCGCCGATGATCTCGATGCCGTGCGCAGCGTTGTTACGACGCTTGGCGGTCATCGAAGGATAGCCGGTAGCACCTTCGCTGATGAACATCTTGGCGTATTCGCCGTCCTGAATACGTTTCAGGGCATTGCGCATGGCCTGACGGGATTCAGCGTTGATGACTTCAGGGCCGGTGACGTACTCGCCGTACTCAGCGTTGTTGGAGATCGAGTAGTTCATGTTGGCGATACCGCCTTCGTACATGAGGTCAACGATCAACTTCAGTTCGTGCAGGCATTCGAAGTAGGCCATTTCTGGCGCGTAGCCAGCTTCAACCAAGGTTTCGAAACCAGCCTTGACCAGCTCAACGGTACCGCCGCACAGAACGGCTTGTTCGCCGAACAGGTCGGTTTCGGTTTCGTCCTTGAAGGTGGTTTCGATGATGCCGGTACGACCGCCACCCACGCCAGCAGCGTAGGACAGTGCAACGTTTTTGGCGTTGCCGGAAGCATCCTGATAGATAGCGATCAGGTCAGGGATACCGCCGCCCTTGACGAACTCGGAACGCACGGTGTGGCCCGGAGCCTTCGGCGCGATCATGATCACGTCGAGGTCAGCGCGCGGCACTACCTGGTTGTAGTGGATCGCGAAGCCGTGGGAGAAGGCCAGGGTGGCGCCTTTCTTGATGTTCGGCTCGATTTCGTTCTTGTACAGGGAAGACTGGAACTCGTCCGGGGTCAGGATCATGACCAGGTCGGCAGCAGCAACAGCGGAAGCAACGTCAGTCACTTTCAGGCCGTGAGCTTCGGCTTTGGCAACAGTGGCCGAACCTTTACGCAGACCAACAGTAACGTCGACGCCGGAATCCTTCAGGTTGCACGCTTGAGCGTGGCCCTGGGAGCCGTAACCGATGATGGCAACTTTCTTGCCCTGGATGATCGACAGGTCGCAGTCTTTATCGTAGAAAACTTTCATGAATTTCCCCTATATATCCAGGCCCTGAGGCCATTCGCTAATTTGGTTTAAATGCTGAGTACTTTGTCGCCGCGGGCAATCCCGGTGACGCCACTGCGTACGGTTTCCAGAATCGAGGCAGTGCCGATCGACTGAATGAAACTGTCGAGCTTGTCGCTGGTACCGGTCAGTTGAACGGTATACACGCTGGCGCTGACATCGACGATCTGCCCACGATAAATATCGGTAGTGCGTTTGATCTCGGCGCGCTGGGCGCCGGTGGCCTTGACCTTGACCAGCATCAGTTCACGCTCGATGTGAGCGCTTTCCGACAGGTCTACCAGCTTGACCACTTCAATCAACTTGTTCAGGTTTTTGGTGATCTGCTCGATGACCTCATCGTGGCCAACAGTGGTCAACGTCAGACGCGACAGGGTCGGATCTTCGGTAGGTGCCACGGTCAGGCTTTCGATGTTGTAGTTGCGCTGCGAGAACAGGCCGACTACACGAGACAGAGCGCCCGGTTCGTTTTCCAGAAGCAAGGAAATAATATGCCGCATGATTACGTACGCTCCGTCTTGCTCAGCCACATATCGCGCATGGAGCCGTCTTTGATCTGCATCGGATAGACGTGCTCGCTGGTGTCGACCGAAATATCGAGCACCACCAAGCGATCTTTCATCGCGAACGCTTCCTCCATCTTCGACTTCAAATCCTTCGAGTCGGTAATGCGCACGCCGACGTGACCATAAGCCTCTGCCAGCTTGACGAAGTCAGGCAGCGACTCCATGTAGGAGTGCGAGTGACGACTGCCGTAACTCATGTCTTGCCACTGGCGAACCATACCCAGAACACCGTTGTTCAGGATGACGATTTTTACCGGCAAACCGTATTGCAGACAGGTGGACAGTTCCTGAATGTTCATCTGGATACTGCCCTCGCCCGTCACGCAGGCGACGTCGACATCCGGGAAGCTCAACTTGATGCCCATAGCCGCCGGGAAACCGAAGCCCATGGTGCCCAGGCCACCGGAGTTGATCCAGCGGTTCGGCTTATTGAACTTGTAGTACTGCGCCGCGAACATTTGGTGCTGGCCCACGTCGGAGGTCACAAAGGCATCGCCCTTGGTCACTTCGCACAGGGTTTCGATCACGGTTTGCGGTTTGATGACGCTGCCGTCGCCCTTTTCATAAGGGAACAGGCCACGATCGCCGCGCCATTCATCGACTTGCTTCCACCAACTGGCAACGGATTCCTTGTTCGGGGTCTCGCCGATCTCCTTGAGGATCGCGACCATTTCGGTCAGGACGCTCTCAACCGGGCCTACGATAGGCACGTCTGCCTTGATGGTCTTGGAAATCGAAGCCGGGTCGATGTCGATATGAATGATCTTGGCGTTCGGGCAGAATTTGGCCGGGCCGTTGATCACACGGTCATCGAAACGCGCGCCGACAGCAAGAATCACGTCAGCGTGGTGCATGGCCAGGTTAGCGGTGTAGCTACCGTGCATGCCGAGCATGCCGATGAACTGACGGTCGGTGCCAGGGTAGGCACCCAGGCCCATCAGGGTGTTGGTCACTGGCAGGTTGAGCATTTGAGCCAGTTCGGTCAGCGGCGCGGAGCCACCGCCGAGGATCACGCCGCCGCCTGCATAAAGCACAGGACGCTTGGCCGCCAGAAGCATTTCTGCTGCCTTGCGGATTTGCCCGGAGTGACCACGAACTGCCGGGCTGTAGGAACGCAGCTTGGCTTTTTTCGGGAAGACGTATTCGAACTTTTCGGCCGGGTTGGTCATGTCTTTCGGGATATCGACCACGACAGGACCAGGACGACCGGATTGCGCCAGGTAGAACGCTTTCTTCATGACTTCCGGGATTTCCGACGCGTGCTTGATCATGAAGCTGTGTTTCACGATCGGCCGGGAGATACCGATCATGTCGGTTTCCTGGAACGCATCGGTGCCTACCATGGTGCTAGGCACCTGGCCGGAAATGATCACCATCGGAATGGAGTCCATATAGGCCGTGGCAATACCGGTGATGGCGTTGGTTGCGCCCGGGCCAGAGGTCACCAGTACTACGCCGGCTTTACCGGTAGCACGGGCATAGCCGTCAGCCATATGGGTCGCAGCCTGTTCGTGACGAACCAGGATGTGGGTCACTTCCGGTTCTTTGAACAGGGCATCGTATACATGAAGGAGAGCACCACCCGGGTACCCGTAGATATATTTGACGCCTTCGTCACGCAAAAAGCGGACGAGCATCTCACCGCCAGATAAAAGCTCCACGTTGTTCACCTCTAAAACGCCAGAATACCGCCCACATAAGGGGACGGGTCTTAATAGGTTTACTTCTCAGCAGAGCATGAGCGACGGTGGTCGCCGACTACGTCAGCACTGACTGAGCAAGTATTGGGATCGTCCCAAGTGTTGCGGGGCTTTCCCACCCAGCGCGAGGTAACGCGTTGCGGGTGTAACAGGTCGGCGCGGATGTGCGCCTCATGATCTGCCGAGCGGGTCTGCTTCTGGCAGTCCCTCTACAGCGGACTTTGGATTCTTCTGTTTCGCCCTCTGCAAGTCAAGCCGTCAATGTGCTTTATTCGAACTAAGCACATGAGAACGCAAGAAAAAACCTTTAAACAGCAGGTGTGTTAGCTTCAATTGCGCAACCTACGACAAGGAAACGGCATGCGAACGTTCTTCTTCACAGCCAGTCTGCTGATTGGCCTTAGCCCTTTGTGCATGGCCAGTCCGATCTACACATGGATCGACGGCCAAGGCGTTACCCATTTCGATGCTCAGCCGCCTCAGGACCAGCCAGCCACCACCGTGGTCACGCCCACCCTGCCGGCCGGCAAACCGACCGTGCCACCGCGCAGCAGCGCGATAGGCGATCAACAGGCCGTCGACAACACCGTGAGAAAGCAGATCGCCGGGCAGCAGGCCCAGTTGAAGACGTTCTGCGAACAGGTACGAACGAACCTGGCTCAACTGCAGAACAACCCAAGATTACGCGAGGACGTCGACGGTGAGATGCGTCGCCTGACAGACCAACAGCGTCAGGAGCGCATCACCGAAGCACAAAAACAGATCAAGGATAACTGCCAGTAGGCACTGGCAGTTTCCGGCTTAGCGGGAGGCAGTGATGAGCTGATCGAACTCTTTGAGCAGGACCTGCAGCTGCCGATCCTTGCCCTGGACATTGCGCGCAGCGAAGACCATCTCGGCCATCTCCTGAATGCCCGAAGCGTTCGGCAGTGGCAGGTCGTTCTCGAGGATGGCCTTCATGCGTGGCAGGAAGATCCATTGCAGCCACTGCTCAAAATCCAGCGTATCGACGGAAAATGGTTCGACACTGGCCAGCGCCTCAGCACTTGGCGGGAGCTCGTCCCACCAACCCTGAAGACGCAACTCGCGCTCGATCAGCAACAGCTGTTCGGCGATCTTCGGAAATCGTACATCCATCAGAGCGAAACCTTGGCCTTTTGACGAGCCAGCGCCGCGCCTGCGGAGTCGCCCTGTTTTTCACGCGCCTGGGCAATCAAACCCCACAGGCTTGCTTGAAGGTCCGGGCGCCCACTGGCAAACGTCAAACCACGCTGAGCGAACTGCTCGGCTTGTGCCGCATCACCCTGGGCCAGGCGCACTTGTGCCAGACGATAAAGCACTTGCGGCTCACGCGGGGCAACCCGCTGAGCACGCTCAAGGCTGGAGGACGCGCCATTGAGATCGCCGCCCGCCTGTTGCTGCTGAGCGGTGGTCAGCAAGGCCAACACCGGACCGTCCAGCTGCTCGTCGGCAGACAAACCACCGGCACTGCTGGCGGAGGGAATCCCGCTCGGCGTCGATGGCATGCTGTAGTTACCCTGATTGATCGGTGCCGACTGGATCGGTGCGCTGTCAATCGGACCCGGAGTAATCGGACCGGAGCTGATCGGGCCAGGGCTGATCGGTTGAGTGCTGATTGGCGTCGAAGTCGTCGCGCCGCCACCCGGTATCATCACCACCACGCCAGTGTCACCCTGTGGGATCGACTGAGTCTGGGCTTGTGCCGGACGTTTCACGGTAGTTTTGCGGAAACCGCCATTGGCAGAGATCCGCTCACTGTTGGACACCGCCGTACCGGAGTCGACCACTGGAATCGAGCCATGCTGCACACTGGAGCAGCCGCTGAGCAAAGCCAGAGCTGTCACCGTAACCGCTGGAATAAACCACTTGTTCACTTGAAACCCTCTTCGCTTAATTCATCCAGCCCTTGACCCAATCCATCACCGATTCACCTGATGCAGGGCTTGAACCACCGCATGCAGCGCCGGGAGGCGGTTCGCTGCCGCGAATATACGGCATCTGCACTGCGCCTGGGCAGCTGGCTTCAGAGCCCTGCCCGGTACGCGAATCGACCCAGGCCTGAACGATGTTATCCGGCTGCGGCATATCCAGCGGCAGCGGGTCGGCCTTGCGCATGAAACTGGTCCAGACTTGCAGCGCACCCGTGGCGCCGGTGAACGGCGTCTTGCCGTTGTCATCGCGCCCCAACCAGACTACCGCCAGCAGATCCTGACTGAAACCGGCGAACCAGCTGTCTCGCGAGTCGTTACTGGTACCGGTTTTGCCCGCCAGCGTCAAAGTCTTGGGCAGCACGTTATAGACCGAGCTGCCAGTACCTTCACGCATCACGCGCTGCATGGCGCTCTGGATCAGGTAGATGGATGCCGGATCGAAACGCTGCTGAATCTGGAACGGATAACGCTTGAGCGGCTGACCTTCGGCGGTCAGTACGCTACGAATCCCACGCATCGGCGTGTTGAAACCGCCGTTGGCCAAGGTCTGGTACATGGTTGCCACTTCAATCGGCGTCAAGCCACCGGCACCCAGCAACATCGACGGGAACGCCGGGAACTCACGGGTAACGCCCAGACGTGCAAGGGTTTTCAGGACGTTCGGCACACCGACTTCCAGACCCAGACGCGCAGTCGACAGGTTGTAGGAATGCGCCAGACCCTGGTACAGGAAAACCGTACCGTGGGAACGACGGTCATAGTTCTGCGGCTTCCATACCTGACCATCCGCACCTTTTACCGAGAAGGACTCATCGGACAGCCAACTGGTCAACGTGTACTGGCTCGGCTTTTCGAGCGCAGTCAGGTACACCGCCGGCTTGATCAGGGAACCGATTGGCCGCACCGCATCCAGCGCGCGGTTGAAGCCGGCGAAACTCGCCTGACGGCTACCGATCATGGCCTGGACTTCACCGGTTTCAGGGTTGGTCACGACCATCGCCGCTTCAACGTCTTCCGAACCTTTACGGCCGGCAAGGCGCTTGAACGTATCGTTTACCGAGGCTTCAGCCTTCATCTGCAGGATCGGGTCGAAGCTGGTGAAAATCCGCAGGCCCTCTTCGGTCAAGTCTTCGTCGCGGTAGTCTTCGCGCAGCTGGCGCTTGACCAGATCGAGGAAGCCTGGGAACGAGCTGTCTGCCAGGCTGCCGCGCTTGGTTACGCCCAGCGGCATCTGCTTCGCAGCAGCGACTTGCTCGGCGGTGGCGACACCTTGCTGTTCCAGCAGATCGAGCACCAGATTGCGTCGCTCAAGCGCGCGCTCCGGGTAGCGACGCGGGTTGTAATAGGACGGCCCTTTGACCATGCCCACCAGCAACGCGACTTGATGCAACTTGAGTTCGGACAGCGGCTGACTGAAGAAGAACTGACTGGCCAGACCGAAGCCGTGGACGGCACGCTGCCCGTCCTGACCGATGAACACTTCGTTGAGGTAAGCCTCAAGAATGTCCGGCTTTTTGTAGTGCAGCTCCAGCAGCATCGCCATCATCGCTTCGGTCAGCTTACGGCTCAGGCTGCGCTCGTTGGTCAGGTAGAAGTTCTTGACCAGTTGCTGCGTCAACGTACTACCGCCCTGACGCATTTGCCCGGCCGAGGTGTTGACCCAAATGGCCCGCATGATCGACTTCGGCGACACACCGAAGTGGTGATAGAAGTCGCGGTCCTCCACCGCCACCAGCGTATCGAGCAGATACGGTGGCACCTGATCGATCTTGATCAGGATGCGGTCTTCGAGGTTTTTCGGATAAAGGCCACCAATCAACAGCGGCTCAAGGCGCACCACCGACAGTTTTGAACCGTTGGTCGACGACAGCTCGGCGACGTAATCGCCCGAGAAACGCACACGTACCGGTTGAGCCTGCTCCAGGCCTTCATAGAACTGGAAGCCACGGGTGTTCAAATCGACGGTATTGCCGTTGACCGATGCCGCGCCCGGTCCATTGGCCACGCTTTCGCGACGATAACCCAGGGCGTCGAGCTCGACGAGAAAGTCATCCTTGCTCAACTTCTGTCCGACGAACAGCTCGAGCGGGCGCGCATAAACCTTGGCCGGAATGGTCCAGCGCTTGCCGGAAAACTTCTCCTGGACCACAGCGTCAAGGTAAACCGCGAAGCCTGCCAGCACCACGAGGCCGACCAGACTGAGCTTCAGAGCCCAGCCTAACCAGGGGCGCAAGCCGCTAGAAGGAGGTTTTTTAGGGGAACGAGGGGATCGGGTACGAGTCATGGCGGCGGATTATACGCACTTTATTCCTGATCAACATGAGCCCGGCGAGGTTTGCGTTAGCCCGGCTTGCCGCCATAATGTTGCCCTTGAATTTTCCCAGACTCTGAAGGATCACCTGTGAGCCAGTCCCTGATCGCTGCCCTGCAAAACCCGGCCCTCTACCCACATCCTGTAGATGGATTCCAGGTCATCGAGACGCACATCTCCTGGGTGCTGCTCACTGGCCCCTACGCTTATAAAGTGAAGAAGCCGGTCAATTTCGGCTTCCTCGACTTCACGGGTCTCGAGTCGCGCGAACATTTCTGCGGCGAAGAACTGCGACTGAACCAGCGCCTGACCAGCGATTTGTATCTTGAAGTGTTGCCGATCACCGGCAGCGTTGAAGCGCCTCAATTTGGTGGCACCGGTCCAGTGCTCGATTACGCGCTGAAAATGCGCCAGTTCCCGCAAAGCCAGTTGCTCAGCACCCTGCAAGCCAATGGTGAACTGACGACCGCGCACATTGACGAGATGGCCAAGCAGATCGCCCGGTTTCACCTCAGCGCACCGAAGGTTCCGGCAGCTCATGAAGCTGGCACGCCTGAAAGCGTCATGGCGCCTGTGCGGCAGAACTTCGAACAGATCCGCCCATTCCTCAGCGAAAAAGCCGACCTGCTGCAACTCGACGCCCTGCAAGCCTGGGCCGAAAGCAGCTTCGAACGCCTGAAACCCCTATTGGCCCAACGTAAGGCCGAAGGTTTCATCCGCGAATGCCACGGTGACATCCATTTGGGCAACGCCACCGTGATCGACGGCAACGTGGTGATTTTCGACTGCATCGAATTCAACGAACCGTTCCGCTTCACCGACGTCTATGCCGACTCCGGTTTCCTGGCGATGGACCTCGAAGACCGTGGTCTGAAAAGCCTGGCTCGCCGCTTCATGAGCCAGTACCTGGAACTGACTGGCGATTATCAGGGCCTTGAGCTGCTGAACTTCTATAAAGCCTACCGCGCACTGGTTCGTGCCAAGGTCAGCCTGTTCAGCATGCCCGCCGAGGCTGATCCGCTGCAGCGCGCCACGACCCTGCGTCAGTACCGCAACTACGCCAACCTGGCGGAAAGCTATAGCACTATTCCATCACGCTTCATGGCGATCACCCACGGTGTTTCCGCTGTCGGCAAAAGCCACGTAGCCATGAGACTGGTAGAAGCACTGGGAGCGATTCGCCTGCGTTCCGATGTCGAGCGCAAGCGTCTGTTCGGCGAACAGCACGTACCGAACGACCCGCAAGCCGGTATCTACAGCACCGACGCCAGCGCCGCCACCTATACCCGCCTGCATGAAATCGCTGACGTGATTCTGCGCGCCGGTTTCCCGGTGGTCATCGACGCGACTTACCTCAAGCGTGAACAACGCGATAGCGCGGCAAAGATCGCCGAAGCGACGGGCGCGCCGTTCCTGATCCTTGATTGCAATGCGCCACAAGCCGTGATCGAGAGTTGGCTGGCGCAGCGTCAGGCAGATAAGAACGATCCATCTGACGCCAATCTGGCTGTTATCGCCGCTCAACAAGCCAATCGCGAGCCGCTGACACCGGCAGAGATTCTTTGCAGCAAACGTGTTCAGACCAATGAAAGCGGGACCCTCGACACCGTGGTCGCGCAGATTCGTCAGCGTCTGCCGGGGCTGTAAGAAACTATTTCAGGCGCGAAGCCCTAACCGGCTTCACGCCTGCAAAATAGTGGCACTATAATGGCGTCATAAAACCAACAGGTGACGTCCCATGAGCCAGCCAAAACTTCTCGATACTCCGCTATTTGCCCTGCTGCACAAAGATGACATCACCGGTTTCAATCGCGAAAGGCCCAAGTCCGGACCTATCGATATGGTCGGTGGCGATTTCCGCGGCCTCGACCTGCGCGAACTGGATGCCGAAGGTATCGACTTCAGCGACGCTTATTTTCGCTCTGCCGACCTGCGTGGCATCGACTTTCGCAATGCCTCTCTGGAAGGTGCGAGTCTGGCCCACGCGCAAATCTCCGGCACCTACTTCCCGCCCGAGCTGAGCGCTGACGAAATTCTCATGTCGATGAATTTCGGTACTCGCCTGCGCTACCGCGCCCGATAACACCTGCCGTCACCTGAAGTCCGGCGCCTCCACTCCGCGCCGGACTACCTGTTGCATTGCCTTTCAAAGTCCTCTCCTACTGCCCTCACAGCCCTTTCCAGTACTCTCTGGCAGAACGCCTTAGAAGCTTTTGCGTTCAAACTGACCAAACAACCACGCTTTTCCTGCTGACCGCTACACTCCTTTAAGACTCGCCCACGCACTCTTCGGCTGTCGCAAGGAGGCTTGATGAATGATGAACTGCAACACCTGAAAAACCTTGGCAAGACGTCGGCGCAATGGCTACATGCCGCGGGCATCCATAGTGCCTCGGACTTGCGCCGCCTGGGCGCAGTGGATGCTTATCGGGCAGTGCGCACTCGCGGGTTTCGTGCATCGAAGGTGTTGTTGTATGCGATTGAGGGGGCGCTGATGGACGTGCACTGGAACGACATCCCCGCCGAACGTAAGGACGCACTCAATAAACAGCTCGACGCCATTTCGTCACGTCACAAGGTCTAAAGCCCAGCATTTACGGGCAATTCGAACACGTGTTTGGCGAAAGAGAAAAGAATTCAGAAAACATCGATTGACTTAGAAATGAGAATCGTTATGATTATCGCAACTGATCGCGAGATCAGCTGATCTTCTGAAAGGCCATTGGTTCGGACTCTCAGATTATCTCCTCATCAGGCTAATCACGGTTATTTGACCCGGCTCTTGCCGGGTCTTTTTTTGTCTGTCGAACAGTACTTCGCGAGATACGTCGACTGCTTACTGACGCATTTGCGCGCAATAGTCCTGTGCGGGTCGGGCTGCCGTGTACCAGACATAATCAGCCGAAGCCGACGAGACCTCCGCCCCCTTCTCCGCCAACATCACCACCACAGGCGCCGAACGGTCACCCAGATCCTGCACATGTACCGGCACGCCAATGTCCAGCCGCGCGTGATAAGCACCGGCAAACAGCAGCGCTGGCGCGGGTGCTGCCAGCAGTCGCTCGGCCATCTGCCGATCACGTTGTTGCTGAACCGCCAGCATCGCCGACATCCGGCTTTCGGGCAACAACCCGCAATGAGACTCGCGAATTTGCGCCAGCAGCTCATTCTTGACCGCTGCCGTATTCGACCGGGTCCCGCTCACGGCCGGCGCTTGCTTATAAATGCGCCGAACGTCCGCCGAGTCCAGATTCGCCGCCAGTAACGGATAAGGCTGAGCCAGGGCATACCGCACAATCGGCCCATACAGGTTCCAGTCCCAACCCGATTGCCAGGCCAGTGCCGCCGGCAAATCGGCAGGCCAGCGAGCAACGCTCAACGCATGGACCTCATCGACGCGCTTCTGCTGATCCGGCGTCAGCATTTCCAGCAACACACTGCCCTGGGCCCGGCGCTGGGCCAATGCCTGCAATAACCACAGTTGCGCATGATGGTGATCAGGATTGTCGTGCTGCTCGCCAACGATCACCCGTGGCGCCGCGGCCAACCGTTCGACCAGCGTTTGTGCGCTCAGACGCTGACCGCTGTGCAGATCGCGAATCACGCCAGCCGGTGGATCCATGGCACTGGGCGTCATGTTTTGACAGGCGCCCAGTAACAACAGCGCCAGAATCAATATCCCACGCATGAGGTCACCTCAACGGGCGATGATCAGCGGATGCCCGCGCTCCGGGTGCGGCTGCACCAATACATCCAGCCCGAACACGGCTTTGAGCGGTTCCGGCCGCAGCACCTGCTGCGGTGTGTCCAGCGCATGCGGACGGCCACCTTCGAGCAGCAGAATACGATCACAATAACGCGCCGCCAGATTCAGATCATGCAGAATCACCAGCACCGCTGCCCCGCGATCGGCGAACTCACGAATCGCCTGCAAGGTGGTGTGCTGATGCAACGGATCGAGCATCGACGTCGGCTCGTCGAGCAGCAAGGTTTGCCCGGCCTCCCCCGGCCAAAGCTGCGCCAATACCCGCGCCAGGTGCACACGCTGGCGCTCGCCACCGGACAGGGCCAGGTAACTGCGGCCACTCAAATGCCCGACATCGGCGGCCTGCAAGGCGGCAGCGATAATTTCGTCATCGCGCATCCGACCTGTTTGATGAGGCAAACGCCCCATACCGACCACTTCCTCGACGCGGAACGCAAAATCCAGGGTCGAGGTCTGCGGCAATACCGCCAAGCGTTGCGCCCGTTCTGCGCCATCCCAATCGCTCAGTTCCCGTTGATCAAGCCAGACATATCCATGATCCGCACGTAACTCGCCACACAAAGCACCGAGCAACGTGCTTTTGCCCGCGCCGTTGGGGCCCAGCACTCCGAGGACTTCCCCGGGCTTGAGCTCAAGATCGATGTCTGCCAGGACGATTTTTTTGCCGCGGCAGATCTGCAGATTTTCCACTCGAAGCATCAGGCGCGACCTCGTAACAGCAAATACAGGAAGAACGGTGCGCCGATAAACGCCGTAACGATGCCAATCGGCAATTCAGCCGGAGCCAGCGCCAGCCGCGCCACCAGATCGGCAAACAGCAACAGGCTGGCGCCCGCCAGGACAGAGGCCGGTAACAGCACGCGATGATCGGGCCCCGCCAGCAGTCGCACCAGATGCGGCACCACCAGCCCGACAAAACCGATCATCCCCGCCGCCGCAACAGCGGCGCCGACGCCCAGTGCAGTGCAGAACACCAGCTCACGCTTGAGGCCTTCGACATTGATCCCCAAATGGCTGGCCTCGGACTCACCGAGCAACAGCGCATTCAGCGCCTTGGCCCGACGCGGCAACCACAGCGCTACCGCGGCGCTCACCAGCAGCAGTGGCCAGAGTCGCGCATAGCTGGCGCCATTCAGGCTGCCCAGGTTCCAGAAGGTCAGCGTACGCAAGGTTGCATCGTCCGCCAGATAAGTGAACAAACCCACCGCCGAGCTGGCCAGTGCCGTCAGGGCGATGCCCGCCAGCAACATGGTTGCCACGTTGGTCTGGCCGTTACGCCGACCGAGACGGTAAACCAGCGCGGTAACTCCGAGTCCGCCAAGGAACGCACACAGCGATAACAGATACGGGCCGATCGCCTCAGGCAAGCCGCCAAACAGCGCGCCGCCGACAATCGCAATCGCCGCGCCCAGCGCTGCACCACTGGAAACGCCGACCAACCCCGGATCCGCCAGCGGGTTGCGGAACAACCCCTGCATCGCCACGCCGGACAAGGCCAGCACCCCGCCCACCGCCAGACCGAGCAAGGTACGCGGCAAGCGAATCTGCCCCAGAATCAGCTCGGCCTGCTCCAGCCCTTCAGCAGGAACCGGCAATCCAATCATCCGCAGCGCGGCGCGCAAGGTATCGAGCAGTGGCAAGCTGACCGGGCCCAGGGCCAATGACAACCAGATCGCCAACAAACACAGCAGACTCAGCCCAATGAACAACGAACGAGGTTTGACCAGAGTACTCATGGCGCGATGTTTGCCTTGGCCGATTCAGCGGGATAGAACCCGGCGGACAACTTCACCAGGTTTTCCGGCAAGCGCGGCCCCAAGCCGCCAACCAACAGCGTTGGGTCCAGCTCGAACACCCGCCCGGCCCTGGCTGCCGGAGTCGAAGCAAGAATCGGGTTTTCCTTGAATAGTGCGGCACGCGCGGCGTCACCGGTCAGCGCCCGGTCGGCAAACACCAACACGTCTGGCGTCAGGCCGGCCAGGGACTCGACAGAAAAAGGTTTGTAACCGGTATGGGTCGCCAGGTTATGTCCACCCGCCTGTTGCAACAGCCAATCGGCTGCGGTGTCCTTGCCGGCGATCAGCGGTTTGCCACCAGCGTGCCCCAGCAGTAACAACACACCCGGCGCCTTCTGCTTGACCTGAGCCTGGCGGACCCAGGCTTTCTGCTGTTCAAGTTGCTGTTGATAACCTTGGAACAACGCCGTGGCCTGCGGCTCGCTACCGAGCAACTTACCCAGGTGCTGCAAGTTGCCTTGCAGGGTTGGCAGGTCCGCCTGCGCAGAGAACAGTTCAACCTGCACACCGGCACTGCGAATCTGCGACAACACCGGCGACGGGCCCATTTCTTCGGTGCCAACAAGAATCTGTGGACGCAAACTCAGAACGCCCTCCGCCGACAATTGCCGTTGATAGCCGATACTCGGCAAGCCCTTGAACGATTCGGGATGTTGGCTGGTGCTGTCGACACCGACCAGTTTCGACTCGCCGCCCAACGCACTCACCCACTCCGACAGCGCGCCGCCAGCACTGACCCAGCGTTGCGGCAATTCGGTCGCTTGAGCCCCATGGTTGACCAAAAGTCCGACACAGAGCGCAATAGCGCTGGTACTCAGGCGCATAACAGGGTTTCCTTTGAGGAGTTTTCCCGCAGGATCAAGGCGTCATCAGCTACGCAACCACCACGGGCGAAACACTCATTTGATAATTGTTTGCATTTGCACGTCAAGCGCAGACACATTTGCTAACCAGTGAACGCGCACGCACAACCGCCAGAGGCCAGAGCCTTCGGCACTTGAGGATAGTCATGAAGTTTCTTTGCACCAGCGCCGAGCTGGTCGATGCCAGCAGCCGTGGTTTCGAGATCGACGGCCAGAAGCTGTTTGCCGTGCGCCGTGAAGGCCAGGTCTATGTATATGAAAATCGCTGCCCGCATCGCGGTGTCGGGCTGGAGTGGCATCCCGACCAGTTCCTCGACCCCAGCGCCAGCCTGATCCAGTGCGCCACCCATGGCGCATTGTTTCTGATCGAGAGCGGTGAATGCGTGGCCGGCCCCTGCGCCGGGCAATCCCTCAGCGCCCGGGTGTGTCGCGAAGACAGCCAGGGAATCTGGGTTCAATCTTAAGAACTACTCTCCTCAGGAGCTCATATCTTCAAGAGCTCAGGAACACCTCCAGACGACGGTCGACGCGCACCTCGTGCGAGGTCAGGCTCACGCCGTACGCCAACACTTCAACCCCCGCTGCTTTCGCCTCACGCAAAGCGGCCGCGTACCCCGGATCGATCTCCTCGGCCGGACGCACCGCGTCGATGCCCGTCAGATTGACGCAATACAACTGCACCGCGCGGATACCGTCCCGCGCCAGGCACGCCAACTCGCGCAGATGCTTGGCGCCACGCTGCGTCACCGCATCGGGAAACGCTGCGACCGCTGAACCGTCGAAGCCCAGCGTGACGCTTTTGACTTCAACGAAGGCCGGGCCGCTCGGGTAGTCGAGACGAAAATCGATGCGGCTGTTTTCCTGACCATACGGCACTTCACGTTTGAGCCCGATGAAGCCATTGAGCTCGGTGATCAAACCGTCACGCAGCGCTTCTTCGATCAACGTATTGGCCCGCGCCGTGTTGACGCAGGCCAGCCGCCCTTGCGGGGTCTCGCTGATTTCCCAGGTGCCGGGCAACTTGCGTTTCGGATCGTTGGAACGGCTGAACCAGACCTGCCCGCCTTCGACCATGCAGTTGAACATCGAGCCCGTGTTGGGACAGTGAATGGTCAGCAACTCGCCGCCAACGGTTTCGATATCAGCGAGAAAACGCTTGTAACGTCGGATCAGCCGACCTTCTTCGAGAGGAGGATTGAAGTGCATCAGCCTTGCCAGCTCCGCAAGCCACGGGCAATCCGCGCCACCGCTTCCTGCAAACGCGGCAGGCTCTGGGTGTAAGCGAACCGCACATGATGACCGGCCTGATACCGACCAAAATCCAGGCCCGGGGTGATGGCGACGTGTTCGGTTTCCAGGAAGTGCCGGCAGAAGGCAAATGCATCACCGCCAAAGGCACTGATGTCCGCATACAGATAGAAGGCGCCTTCCGGCTCCACGGCAATCCCGAAACCCAATTCACGCAAGGCAGGCAGCAGAAAGTCCCGGCGGCGCCCGAACTCGGCCCGACGCTCTTCGAGAATGCTCAGGGTGTCCGGCTCGAAGCAGGCCAGAGCGGCGTGCTGAGCCATGCTCGGCGCACTGATGTAAAGGTTCTGCGCGAGTTTTTCCAGCTCGCCGACAGCCGCCGCCGGAGCGACCAGCCAACCCAGCCGCCAGCCGGTCATGCCGAAATACTTGGAGAAACTGTTCAGCACAAAAGCGCTGTCATCGACTTCCAGCACGCTGGCAGCGTCGGTGCCGTAGGTCAGGCCGTGATAGATCTCGTCCACCACCAGATGGCCATGGCGCTGCTTGATGGCTGCTGACAACCCGGCCAGTTCCTCGCGGGTCAGGACGGTCCCGGTCGGGTTGGCCGGTGAAGCGACCAGTGCACCAACGCTGTCGTGGTCCCAGTAGCGCTCGACCAGGCCCGGCGTCAGTTGATAGCGCACGTCCGGGCCGACCGGCACCAGTTGCGCCGCGCCTTCCACCAGCCGCAGGAAATGCCGGTTGCACGGGTAACCCGGGTCGGCCAGCAGCCAGTGCTTCCCCGGATCGACCAGCAAGGCGCTGGCTAACAGTAACGCGCCAGAACCGCCCGGCGTGATCAGGATGCGCTGCGGGTCGATGTTCAGCCCGTAACGTTGCTGATAGAAGCCCGAAATGGCTTCCCGCAGCTCTGGAATACCGCGAGCGGCGGTGTAACGGGTTTTCCCCGCCGTCAGCGCAGCCTGGCCGGCCTTGATGATCGGCTCGGCGGTGGTGAAGTCCGGTTCGCCGATTTCCAGGTGAATCACGTCGTGCCCGGCCGCTTGCAACTCATTGGCGCGCGCCAGCAATGCCATGACATGGAAAGGTTCGATAGCGCGGCTACGCGCACTGTAGGGCTGAGCCATTAGCCTTCCTTCAACGGGGGAAAAAATTGATTCTACCCAAGCGCAGGAACGAGCGAGAACCTAAAGCGGTCACAACCGAAAGTTCACCCGTAAAAGAGCTGATACATAAGGCTCAGGATTGACTAAAATCAATATCTGATCAGGTCTCCAGACCCACCAGACAAGGCTTTGCAAACATTTGCAAGCCTTACGGACCGCAGCCTCGACATCCGGGAGTAGCGCGCTCCGATTTGATCTGGTAAGTTCGCCCGCTTGCAGCCGCAGGGCCGGCAGGTGTCGGTGATGGAGCAATCCTGCGCAATGGATTACAAGAGTAGAGGCGGTCCATTTCATGCCCACCCAAGCAAAGCAACAGCAAAACCAGTCGATCAGCGGCTTCGAACCCTACAAAGAAGTGAAGGGTGAGGAGTACATGGGCCAGCCCATGCGCGCTCACTTCACCAAGATCCTGAACAAGTGGAAACAGGACTTGATGCAGGAAGTCGACCGTACTGTTGATCACATGAAGGACGAAGCGGCCAACTTCCCCGACCCGGCCGACCGTGCCAGTCAGGAAGAAGAATTCAGCCTTGAATTGCGTGCCCGCGACCGCGAGCGCAAGCTGATCAAGAAAATCGACAAGACCCTGCAACTGATCGAAGACGAAGAATACGGTTGGTGCGAGTCGTGTGGCGTTGAAATCGGCATTCGCCGTCTCGAAGCCCGCCCTACCGCCGACATGTGCGTCGACTGCAAGACCCTTGCAGAAATCAAGGAAAAGCAAGTCGGCAAATAAGCCTCGACTTGAACGAAGAACGGAGCGTGCGAACGCTCCGTTTTTGTTTCTGACCGTTTTGTTCTTTCAATAAACATCGCGCCCATGACTGCCATTAAATCCGTCGCCTACATCGGGCGCTTCGCTCCCACCCCCAGTGGACACCTGCACTTCGGCTCGCTGGTCGCGGCATTGGCCTCGTACCTTGACGCCCGCTCGGTCGGCGGCCGTTGGCTGTTGCGCATGGAAGACCTCGACCCGCCTCGGGAAGAGCCCGGCGCCCAGGCGGCGATCCTCAAGGCACTGGAAAGCTACGGTTTCGAATGGGACGGCGAAATGGTCTGCCAGAGCGACCGTCACGACGCCTACGCGCAGGTGTTGAATCAACTGTTCAATCACGGCCTGGCCTACGCCTGCACCTGCTCGCGCAAAAAACTGGCGCCTTATCACGGGATTTACCCAGGCCTGTGCCGCAACGCCGGTCACGCCAGCGAAGACGCGGCGATCCGCTTGCGCGTCCCGGAGTTGGAATATCACTTCACCGACCGCGTGCAAGGCGAGTACCGCCAGCACCTGGGCCGCGAGGTCGGCGACTTCGTGATCCGTCGGCGCGACGGGCTCTATGCCTATCAGCTGGCGGTGGTACTCGACGATGCCTGGCAAGGCATCACCGATATTGTCCGCGGTGCCGACTTGCTCGATTCCACCCCGCGCCAGTTGTACCTGCAAGAACTGCTCGGCCTGCCGCAACCGCGCTATTTGCACCTGCCGCTGATTACCCAGCCAGACGGCAACAAGCTCGGCAAGTCCTATCGCTCGCCGCCATTGACCGAAGATCAGGCCACGCCCCTGTTGCTGCGCGCCCTGCGCGCGCTGGGGCAAAAACCTGGCCGCGCACTCGACGACGCCAGCCCCCGGGAAGTACTGAACTGGGGCATCAGGCACTGGGATGCGATGCTAATCCCGCGCACACTGACATTGCCCGAAGCGCAATTACGCTGACTAAGCTTGCAGCTTGGCGCCCATCCGTTACCATCGCCGCACGTTTTCGGGCACGCACACAATAAAGAGAGGCCGGGATGTACATCTATCGCTTGGTCCTGCTTCTGGTAGTGGGGATCTATCTGTTCTCCCCAGCCATCATGGACTGGTGGATCGACGCCACTGGCGCCTGGTATCGCCCGTATCTGCTGTGGCTGATTCTGATCGTCGTGACCTTCATCCTGCAGAGCCAAAAAGATGCCGATGAGCTTTAGCCTGACCCAGATGATCCTGATCAGTGCCGCCTACCTGGCGGTACTGTTTGGTGTTGCCTGGATCAGCGAACGCGGAATGATCCCGCGAGCGATCATTCGCCACCCGCTGACCTACACCTTGTCCTTGGGTGTCTACGCCAGCGCTTGGGCGTTCTACGGCACGGTCGGTCTGGCCTATCAATACGGTTACGGCTTTCTGTCCAGTTACCTCGGGGTCTCCGGGGCGTTTCTGCTGGCGCCGGTGTTGCTGTACCCGATTCTGAAGATCACCCGCACCTATCAGCTTTCTTCTTTGGCCGACCTGTTTGCGTTTCGTTTCCGCAGTACCTGGGCCGGCGCTCTGACCACAATTTTCATGCTGATCGGCGTGCTGCCGTTGCTGGCGCTGCAGATTCAAGCCGTGGCCGACTCGATCGGCATCCTCACCCATGAACCGGTTCAGCATCGGGTCGCCCTGAGTTTTTGTGCGCTGATCACCCTGTTCACGATTTTCTTCGGTTCGCGGCATATTGCGACCCGGGAGAAGCACGAAGGCCTGGTGTTCGCGATTGCCTTTGAATCGGTGATCAAACTGATCGCGATTGGCGGCGTCGGGCTTTACGCCTTGTACGGCGTGTTCGACGGCCCGCAACAGCTGGAAGTCTGGTTGCTGCAAAACCAGACCGCCCTCGCCGCCCTGCACACGCCGCTGCAAGAAGGTCCATGGCGCACGCTGCTGCTGGTGTTCTTCGCCTCGGCGATCGTGATGCCGCACATGTACCACATGACGTTCACCGAAAACCTCAACCCGCGCTCGCTGGTAAGCGCGAGCTGGGGCTTGCCGCTGTTCTTGCTGCTGATGAGCCTGGCCGTACCGCTGATTCTCTGGGCAGGCCTGAAACTCGGCGCCACCACTAACCCGGAATACTTCACCCTCGGCATCGGCATTGCCGCCAACAGCAAAGCCCTGGCACTGCTGGCCTACGTTGGCGGGTTGTCGGCTGCCAGCGGGTTGATCATCGTCACCACCCTGGCACTGTCCGGGATGGCCCTGAACCATCTGGTGCTGCCGCTTTATCAGCCGCCTGCCGAAGGCAACATCTACCGCTGGCTGAAATGGACCCGCCGCGCCTTGATCGTCGCGATCATCATGGCCGGGTATGGTTTCTATCTGCTGCTGGGCGCCGAACAGGATCTGGCCAACCTGGGCATCGTCGCGTTCGTTGCCACCCTGCAGTTTTTGCCCGGCGTACTGTCCGTCCTGTATTGGCCAACCGCCAACCGTCGCGGCTTCATCGCCGGGTTGCTGGCGGGGATTCTGGTCTGGCTGGTGACCATGCTGTTGCCGCTGGTCGGCAACCTGCAAGGCTTCTATATCCCGTTGCTGAACATGATCTACGTGCTCGACGACACCAGTTGGCACATGGCGGCGATCGCGTCGCTGGCGGCCAACGTGCTGATGTTCACGCTGATCTCGCTGTTCACCAACGCCAGCACCGAAGAAGCCAGCGCCGCCGAAGCCTGTGCAGTGGACAACGTGCATCGCCCGCAACGCCGTGAACTGCACGCCGCGTCACCCCAGGAATTCGCCACCCAACTGGCCAAACCGCTCGGCGCCAAGGCTGCACAAAAGGAAGTCGAACAGGCCCTGCGTGATCTTTATCTGCCGTTCGACGAGCGCCGCCCGTACGCCTTGCGCCGACTGCGTGACCGAATCGAAGCCAACCTCTCCGGCCTGATGGGCCCGAGCGTTGCGCAAGACATGGTCGAAACCTTTCTGCCATACAAGGCCGGCGGTGAAAACTACGTCACCGAAGACATTCACTTCATCGAAAGCCGTCTCGAGGACTATCACTCGCGCCTCACCGGCCTTGCCGCCGAACTCGATGCCCTGCGCCGCTATCACCGCCAGACCTTGCAAGAATTGCCGATGGGCGTTTGTTCGCTGGCCAAGGATCAGGAAATCCTCATGTGGAACAAAGCCATGGAGGAGTTGACCGGAATCGCCGCGCAGCGTGTGGTTGGCTCACGCCTGGGCACCCTCGGCGAGCCGTGGAAAGAGCTGCTGCAAGGCTTCATCAACCTTCCGGACGAGCACTTGCACAAACAACACCTGGCCCTGGACGGCCAGACGCGCTGGCTGAACCTGCACAAAGCGGCGATCGACGAACCGCTCGCGCCCGGTAACAGCGGCCTGGTGTTGCTGGTCGAAGACCTGACTGAAACCCAGATGCTCGAAGACAAACTGGTGCACTCCGAACGTTTGGCGAGTATCGGTCGGCTGGCGGCCGGCGTGGCCCATGAGATTGGCAATCCGATCACCGGCATCGCGTGTCTGGCGCAGAACCTGCGCGAAGAGCGCGAAGAAGACAGCGAACTGAAGGAAATCAGCGGGCAAATCCTCGAACAGACCAAACGCGTGTCACGCATCGTTCAATCGCTGATGAGCTTCGCCCACGCCGGCAGCCACCAGCACAACGACGAACCGGTCTGTCTGGCCGAGGTGGCCCAGGACGCCATTGGTCTGCTGGCGCTGAACCGCCGCAACTTCGAAGTGCAGTTCTTTAACTTGTGCGATCCCGAGCATTGGGTCGATGGCGACCCACAGCGGCTCGCCCAGGTGCTGATCAACCTGCTGTCCAACGCCCGCGATGCATCGCCGGCCGGCAGTGCGATACGGGTAAAAAGTGAAGCCAGCGAACACACGATCGATCTGATCGTGGAAGACGAAGGCAGCGGTATCCCATCGAGCATCATGGACCGATTGTTCGAACCCTTCTTCACCACCAAGGATCCTGGCGAAGGCACCGGTCTGGGCCTTGCACTGGTCTATTCCATCGTTGAAGAGCATTATGGACAAATCACCATCGACAGCCCGGCTGATACACAAAGCCAACGCGGCACCCGTATCCGGGTGACCTTACCGCGTCATGTCGAAGCGACGTCCGCTGTGAACTGAGACCGTCGAGAGAATCGAATCAATGCCGCACATTTTGATCGTCGAAGACGAAACAATTATCCGCTCCGCCTTGCGCCGCCTGCTGGAACGTAACCAGTACCAGGTCAGCGAAGCCGGTTCAGTGCAGGAAGCACAAGAACGCTTCAGCATTCCCACGTTCGACCTGATTGTCAGTGACCTGCGCCTGCCTGGCGCACCGGGCACCGAACTGATCAAGCTGGGCCAGGGCAAGCCGGTGCTGATCATGACGAGCTACGCCAGCCTGCGCTCGGCAGTCGACTCAATGAAGATGGGCGCGGTGGACTACATCGCCAAGCCCTTCGACCATGACGAGATGCTCCAGGCCGTCGCGCGTATCCTGCGTGACCGGCAATCGGCGCAGAGCTCCGTGGGTGAACCCTTGGTCGGCAAAGCCGCCAACGGCTCGGCGAAGTCTGCTGTCGACAACAGCAATGGCGAAATCGGCATCATCGGTTCCTGTCCACCGATGCAGGACCTGTACGGCAAAATCCGTAAAGTGGCCCCGACCGATTCCAATGTGCTGATTCAGGGCGAATCCGGCACCGGTAAAGAACTGGTGGCCCGCGCCCTGCACAACCTGTCCAAGCGCGCCAAGGCGCCGATGATTTCTGTAAACTGCGCAGCCATTCCGGAAAGCCTGATCGAGTCCGAGCTGTTCGGCCACGAGAAAGGCGCGTTTACCGGTGCCAGTGCCGGACGCGCGGGCCTGGTTGAAGCAGCCGACGGCGGCACCTTGTTCCTTGACGAGATCGGCGAACTGCCACTTGAAGCCCAGGCGCGCCTGCTGCGCGTGTTGCAAGAAGGTGAAATCCGCCGCGTGGGCTCGGTGCAATCGCAGAAGGTCGACGTACGCCTGATCGCCGCGACCCACCGTGACCTGAAGAGCCTGGCCAAGATTGGCCAGTTCCGTGAAGACTTGTATTACCGTCTCCACGTGATCGCGCTGAAACTGCCTGCCCTGCGCGAGCGTGGCGCGGACGTCAACGAAATCGCCAATGCGTTCCTCGCCCGCCAGAGTGCGCGCGTGAATCGCACCGACCTGAAGTTCGCTCCAGACGCCGAACAGGCGATTCGTCATTACTCCTGGCCGGGCAACGTGCGCGAACTGGAAAACGCCGTCGAGCGTGCCGTCATCCTGTGTGAGAGCCCGGAGATTTCTGCCGAGTTGCTGGGCATCGATATCGAGCTCAGCGACCTTGAAGATGACGAGTTCATCGGCCTGGCACCGCAACAGGGCAGCACCGGCAACACCAGCCACGAGCCCACCGAAGACCTGTCACTGGAAGACTACTTCCAGCACTTCGTCCTCGAACACCAGGATCATATGACCGAAACCGAACTGGCCCGCAAACTCGGAGTCAGTCGCAAATGCCTCTGGGAGCGCCGTCAGCGCCTGGGCATCCCGCGGCGCAAGACCGGCGTGACCAGCGAGAGCTGAACGTCAGCTGTCGAGTGTGCGAGTAACACATGACAGTGTGAAAAAACTGTTACCGCAGCTTTTTCTCGTAACAGAAGCCGGGGCTTACGGTAACGAAGCCCCGGCTTTTTTTTGGCCCTAAAAAAGCAATTCAGGCACCTAACCCCTTGTTTTGCTGGGCTTCGAAAAAGTTGGCACGGCACCTGCTATATGTTTAGTACAAGAACAATAACAAGCAATGCACAAGACAATAAAAATAAGACGAATCGACTCACGCACAATAAAAACAAGACGGCGAGAGGCGTAGCTAACTGATTCTTTTGGAGAGGCGTTGTATTTGGGGCTTGCCCCGCAACCAGGCCGAGAACAACAAAAACTGCCCTAAGGCAGAGCCTGAACTGGTTGGATCACTGGATCATTGCAACACAGCGACCAAAGCAATCCGTTTGCTCTTGGCTCCCGATTGGGAGGGTCATGAAGGAAACTTTCATGACAAGGGCGTTACACAAAAACAAGAAGCCCGAAACCAAAAATAAAAATAGAGCATGCAACTACTTCTTGGGGAGCTTCGGCTCCCCTTGTGGTTTCTAGCGTTTAGCCCAAGGCGGCCTGTAGCAACTGCCTCGCATAGCTCGACAGCTGCTACGGAGATCAGCGCAGCTTCCTACACCATCCCCCGACTAAATGCTAGAATCCCCGCCCATCATGCGGTCATTCTTCGTTTTGGCCGAACATTCCTTCAAACAGTGCATCCCATGCTGAAGAAGCTGTTCCAGTCATTCCGTTCCCCCTTGCGTCGTACGCAACACATTCGCAGCACGCCTGAAGTGCTCAACAGCGGCCAACACTCGCTGCAACGGGCTCAGTTTAGCCGTTATGCGGTGAACATCGTCGAACGTCTGCAGAACGCCGGCTACCAGGCTTACCTGGTCGGTGGCTGTGTGCGCGACATGCTGCTCAACATCACACCCAAGGATTTCGACGTTGCCACCAGCGCCACGCCGGAACAGGTTCGCGCCGAGTTTCGCAATGCGCGGATCATCGGTCGCCGCTTCAAACTGGTGCACATCCATTTTGGCCGCGAAATCATTGAAGTCGCGACTTTCCGCGCCAATCACCCGCAAAACGACGACGAAGAGGACAGCAACCAGTCCTCGCGCAACGAAAGCGGGCGCATTCTGCGCGACAACGTTTACGGCACTTTGGAGGAAGACGCGCAACGCCGTGACTTCACCATCAACGCCCTGTATTACGATCCGGTCAGCGAGCGCATTCTCGACTACGCCAACGGCGTACACGACATCCGCAATCACCTGATCCGCCTGATCGGCGACCCGACCCAGCGTTACCAGGAAGACCCGGTGCGGATGCTCCGTGCGGTGCGTTTCGCCGCCAAGCTGGACTTCGGCATCGAGAAACACAGTGCCGCGCCAATCCGCAACTTGGCACCGATGCTGCGCGAGATCCCGTCGGCGCGCTTGTTCGAAGAAGTGTTGAAGCTGTTCCTTTCGGGTCATGCCGCGGACACCTTTGAGATGCTGGTCGACCTGCAATTGTTCGACCCGCTGTTCCCGGCCAGCGCCGAAGCACTGGAACACAATCCGACTTACACCCACACCCTGATCAGCGAAGCGCTGATCAACACCGACCTGCGGATCAAGCAGAACAAGCCGGTGACGCCAGCATTCCTGTTCGCCGCCCTCCTTTGGCCAGCGTTGCCGGCCCGCGTACTGCGGTTGCAGGATCGTGGCATGCCGCCGATTCCGGCCATGCAGGAAGCAGCTCACGAACTGATCAGCGAGCAATGCCAGCGGATCGCGATTCCAAAACGCTTCACCCTGCCGATTCGCGAGATCTGGGACATGCAGGAACGTCTGCCGCGCCGCAGCGGCAAACGTGCCGACCTGTTGCTGGACAATCCGCGATTCCGTGCCGGTTACGACTTCCTGCTACTGCGCGAAAGCGCTGGCGAACAGACCAATGGCCTGGGTGAGTGGTGGACGGACTATCAGGACGCCAACGAAAGCGAACGCCGCGACATGATCCGCGACCTCAGCGGCAAGGACGACGGTGCCAGCGGTGCGCCGCGTAAACGTCGCCGCAGCGGCGGCGCCAAGCGCAAACGCGCCGCTGGCACACCGAGTGCGTCAGGCGAGTAAATCGATGGAACGTATTTACATTGGCATGGGCAGCAACCTCGCTGCCCCCGCGGAACAATTGCGCAGCGCCGTCGAAGCACTCGCGCAGTTACCCCAAACAGCTCTGGCGGGGGTTTCGTCCTTCTATCAAAGCGACTCCTTGCTGCCGGGCCAGCCGCGTTATACCAACGCGGTGGCCGCGCTCGACAGCACGCTTGCGCCGCTTGAGCTGCTGGATGCGCTGCAAGCCATCGAAATCGACCAGGGTCGCGAGCGCCATGAACGCTGGGGTCCGCGCACGCTGGATCTGGATATCCTGCTGTTCGGCGATCGACTGATCGACGAGCCCCGCCTCAAAGTCCCCCATTACCACATGCAGGCCCGAGCCTTTGTGCTCTACCCATTGGCCGAACTGGCGCCAGCTGACCTGCAACTGGCGGACGGCCGTCCCCTGCGCGAGCTGCTCGCTGCTTGTCCGTTCGTCGGGCTGGAACGCCTCCCCGCACCGACAATCTGAATTGACGCTAAAAGATCGCAGCCTTCGGCAGCGCCTACGTGGCACGAGTTCGAGCCGTGCATTTGTAGGCGCTGCCGAAGGCTGCGATCTTGGTGATGCCGGCCACGCCGCCGGTTGCAGGAATCCTGCTGAATCGCATCAGTAACGCCGGTAACACCAACGGCGTAACATTGCGGTAACACATCCAATTGACTTCCCGAGTTCTCCTCACGACTATAGGCGTCCCGCTGCCGCCAACCCGGCACTACAGGGCGCAATCCAGGCTTTTCAAGCACGACACAAGACCGTGCGCCTGAGTAAATGAAGAATCACGCGCGTTACTCGCAGTAGTTTTCCAAGCGCCTGAATGAGGATTTTTTTCATGCCAGCTATCACCTTGACCACATTGCAGAGCCTCAAGCAAAAGGGTGAAAAAATCACCATGCTGACCTGCTACGACGCCACCTTCGCCCACGCTTGCAATGAGGCGGGCGTTGAAGTGTTACTGGTGGGCGACTCCCTTGGCATGGTGCTGCAAGGACACGACAGCACCCTGCCGGTGACCACCGCCGAAATGGCTTACCACGTCGCAGCGGTCAAGCGTGGCAACACCGACGCCTTGATCCTCGCTGACCTGCCGTTCATGGCTTACGCCACCATCGAGCAAACGATGACCAACAGTGCCCAATTGATGCAGGCCGGTGCACACATGGTCAAGGTCGAAGGCGCGCTGTGGCTGGCCGACTCGATTCGTCTGCTGGCCGAACGCGGTATCCCGGTGTGTGCGCACATGGGGCTGACACCGCAGTCAGTGAACATTCTGGGCGGCTATAAAGTTCAGGGCCGCAATGAAAACCAGGCCCGGCAGATGCGCGCCGACGCGATTGCCCTGGAGCAGGCCGGCGCGGCGATGCTGCTGCTCGAATGCGTACCGAGCGAACTGGCCCACGAAATCACCCAAGCGGTGAAGATTCCGGTGATCGGCATCGGTGCCGGCAATGCCACCGACGGTCAGGTGCTGGTCCTGCACGACATGCTCGGCCTGTCCCTCACCGGCCGCGCACCGAAGTTCGTGAAGAACTTCATGGCCGGCCAAGACAGCATTCACGCCGCCCTGAGCGCTTACGTCAGCGAAGTCAAAGCCGCGACCTTCCCGGGCGCCGAACACGGATTCTCTGCATGAACACTGTCAAGACCGTACGAGAACTGCGTGCCGCTGTAGCCCGCGCCCGCGGCGAAGGCAAACGTATCGGCTTCGTGCCAACCATGGGCAACCTGCACAGCGGCCACGTAGCGCTGGTTACCAAGGCTGCCCAACGGGTGGATTTTGTGGTCGCTAGTATTTTCGTCAACCCGCTGCAATTTGGCGCAGGCGAAGACCTCGACAAATATCCGCGAACCCTGGCCGCCGACCAGGAGAAACTGCTGCAAGCCGGTTGCCACCTTCTGTTCGCGCCAACAGTCGAGGAAATGTACCCGGACGGCATGGCGGGCCAGACCCGCGTCAGCGTTCCGCAGCTTTCTGAAGGCCTGTGTGGCGCCAGCCGCCCCGGGCATTTCGAAGGTGTGGCGACGGTGGTCAGCAAGTTGTTCAACATGGTCCAGCCGGACCTGGCGATTTTCGGCCAGAAAGACTTCCAGCAACTGGCGGTGATTCGTGCACTGGTGCATGACCTGAACATGCCAATCCAGATCATTGGCGAGCCCACCGTGAGAGCCGCCGACGGTCTGGCACTGTCCTCGCGCAATGGTTTCCTCAACGAAGAACAGCGGACTGTCGCGCCAGTGGTGTATCGCACGCTGAGCGAAATCGCCGAGGCCATCAAACAGGGCGAACGGGATTTCCCGGCACTCCTGGCGCGGCAGATCGAGCAGCTCAAAGCCGCCGGTTTGCGTCCTGACTATCTGGACATTCGCCATGCGCTGACCCTGCGCCCAGCAACCGCGGATGACCGTGACCTGGTGATCCTGGTGGCCGCTTTCCTGGGCACGACCCGGTTGATCGACAACCTGCACCTGAATCTCGACGCCCCCGCATAAACGCCACAAGACAAATGTGGAAGCGGGCCGGGCCCGCCTCCACAGTGGACCAGTGTTGTTTTTGTAGATTGCAGTCGGTTTCTCACGTCGTATTGCCGGCCTCAAAGGCTTCGGGCAAACTGCCGCGGTTCGGATCAGCCCAAGGAAACATTCATGCACGCCATCATGCTCAAGGCCAAGCTGCATCGCGCCGAAGTTACCCACGCAGTGCTCGACTATGAAGGCTCTTGCGCCATCGACGGCGAATGGCTGGACCTGTCTGGAATCCGTGAGTACGAACAGATCCAGATCTACAACGTCGACAACGGCGAACGCTTTACCACTTACGCCATCCGTGGCGAAGAAGGCTCGCGCATGATCTCGGTCAACGGTGCCGCCGCGCACAAGGCCAAGGTCGGTGATCGAGTGATCATCTGCGCTTACGCTCATTACAGCGAAGCCGAGCTGCTCAATTTCAAACCGCGCATGCTCTACATGGCCCCCGGCAACGAGCTGAGCCACACCAGCAATGCCATCCCGGTTCAGGTTGCCTGAGCCCTCCCCCGTACTCTGTGCACTGAAAACCCGCCTGCCTGGCTACCTCTGTGCCGGTACAAAATAGTACCGGCCACAGGTCAGACAAAGCCAAGACAGATCACACCGCGAGGTTTACTGTAATCGCCCTGCGCTATTTAATCGTTTACTCGCAGTTCGACCGGAGGGTGTCTGTCATCAAACAGGACATTCCGGGTTTTTCAGTGTCCTAAAGGCAGTCCAAGTAAAAAGGAAACCCGCAGCGATGGCGTACTACCGCACTCCTCATGACGTTACCGCTCTGCCAGCCTGGCAGGCGCTGAATGATCACCGCCAAGCCATGCAGGATTTCAGCATGCGCGAAGCGTTCAATGCCGACCCGCAGCGCTTTACCCAGTTCACACTGAGCAGCTGCGGGCTGTTTCTTGATTACTCGAAAAACCTGATCAACACCGAAACCCGCAATCTGCTGGTGGGCCTGGCGAACGAAGTCGGCTTGCAGGACGCGATCAAGGCGTTGTTCAACGGCGAAATCGTCAATGCCTCTGAAGGCCGCCCGGCGCTGCATACTGCCCTGCGCCGCCCGGTGGGCGACAAGCTGTCGGTCAATGGCGTCAACGTCATGCCTGACGTGCACAAAGTGCTGAACCAGATCACCGAGCTGGTCGGGCGCATTCACGACGGCCTGTGGCGTGGTTACACCGAGAAGCCGATCACTGACGTGGTGAACATCGGCATCGGTGGTTCGTTCCTCGGCCCTGAACTGGTTTCCGAAGCGCTGCTGTCCTACGCCCAGAAAGGCGTGCGCTGCCATTACCTGGCGAATATCGACGGCAGCGAGTTCCATGAATTGTCGGCAAAGATTCGTGCCGAAACCACACTGTTCATCGTTTCCTCGAAATCCTTCAACACCCTCGAAACCCTGAAAAACGCCCAGGCAGCACGCGCCTGGTACCTTGCTCAGGGCGGCTCCGAAGCCGAACTGTATCGCCACTTCATCGCCGTTTCGAGCAACAACGCAGCGGCCGTGGCCTTCGGTATTCGCGAAGAGAACATCTTCCCGATGTGGGACTGGGTGGGCGGGCGTTACTCGCTATGGTCGGCCATCGGTTTGCCGATTGCCCTGGCCATCGGCATGTCGAACTTCAAGGAACTGCTGTCCGGCGCCTATACCATGGACCAGCACTTCCAGAGCGCACCGTTCGAACAGAACATGCCAGTGCTGCTGGCATTGCTGGGTGTCTGGTATGGCAACTTCTGGGGCGCGCAAAGCCACGCGATCCTGCCGTACGACCACTACCTGCGCAACATCACCAAGCACTTGCAGCAACTGGACATGGAGTCCAACGGCAAAAGCGTGCGCCAGGACGGAACATCAGTGTCCACCGATACTGGCCCGGTCATCTGGGGCGGCGTCGGTTGCAATGGTCAGCACGCCTATCACCAGTTGCTGCACCAAGGCACCCAGCTGATTCCGGCAGACTTCATTGTGCCGATCGTCAGCTTCAACCCGGTCGCCGACCACCACCAGTGGCTGTACGCCAACTGCCTGTCGCAAAGCCAGGCGCTGATGCTCGGCAAGACCCGCACCGAAGCGGAAGTCGAGCTGCGTGAAAAAGGCATGCCCGAAGACCAGGTGCAAAAACTTGCGCCGCACAAGGTGATCCCGGGCAACCGTCCGAGCAACACCCTGGTGGTCGAACGCATCAGCCCGCGTCGCCTGGGCGCGCTGGTCGCGATGTACGAACACAAGGTTTTCGTGCAGAGCGTGATCTGGGGCATCAATGCCTTCGACCAATGGGGCGTGGAGCTGGGCAAAGAGCTGGGCAAAGGCGTCTACAGCCGCTTGGTCGGCAGCGAAGAAACCCCGGCCGAAGACGCTTCGACCCAAGGCCTGATCAACTACTTCCGTGGTCGTCACCGCGGGTGATACGCTGAGGGGGCGGTTTTCCCGCCCCTGCAGCTTGCAGCATTCGACAGTTCCTACGGCACCGGGTTTACCGCAAAATCGGTGGCGTGCCCGACCACTGTAGGAGCTGCCGAAGGCTGCGATCTTTTGACGTTGAAAATCAAATGATCGCAGCCTTCGGCAGCTCCTACGAGGGTCGCGTAGCTCCCCTCTTGTTGCAATACAAGAATAAGGAACCGTCATGTTCGATATCAGCACGTTCCCCAAAGCCGATGCCGTCCGCCGGGCTGCACAACTGAGTCAGGACGACTACCAGCGCCTGTATCGCCAATCCATCGAGCAACCCGAGCTCTTCTGGGCCGAACAGGCCAAGCGCTTTCTCGACTGGTCGACACCCTGGAAAAACGTTCAACACTCGGATATCAAAACTGGCACCGCACAGTGGTTTGCCGGTGGTCAGCTCAACGTCAGCTACAACTGCATCGACCGTCACCTCGCCCAGCGCAGCGAGCAGACGGCGATCATCTGGGAAGGCGACGACCCGGCCGACTCGCTGCACATCACCTACCAGAAACTTCATCACTGCGTCTGCCGCCTGGCCAACGTGCTGAAAAACCGTGGCGTGAAAAAAGGCGACCGGGTGTGCATCTACATGCCAATGATCCCTGAAGCCGCCTACGCGATGCTCGCCTGCGCACGCATTGGCGCCGTGCACTCGGTGGTCTTTGGCGGGTTTTCCCCCGATTCCCTGCGCGACCGGATCCTCGACGCGGACTGCCGCACCGTGATTACCGCCGATGAAGGGGTACGCGGCGGTAAATATGTACCGCTCAAGCAGAATGTCGACAAAGCCCTGCAAAGTTGCCCCGCCGTCAGCACCGTCGTAGTGGTCGAACACACTCAAGGCGAGGTCAATTGGGTCGAGGGCCGCGACCTCTGGTATCACCAGGCACTGCGCGACGTCAGCGACGACTGCCCGCCAGAACCAATGGACGCCGAAGACCCGCTATTCATCCTTTACACCTCCGGCAGCACCGGTAAACCCAAAGGCGTGCTGCACACCACCGGCGGCTATCTGCTGCAAGCGGCGATGACCTTCAAGTACGTGTTCGATTACCGCGACGGCGAAGTGTTCTGGTGCACCGCCGACGTCGGCTGGGTCACCGGTCACAGCTACATCGTCTACGGACCGCTGGCCAACGGCGCGACCACACTGATCTTCGAAGGCGTGCCGAGCTACCCGAACAGTTCGCGGTTCTGGCAGGTCATCGACAAGCATCAGGTGAACATCTTCTACACCGCACCGACCGCCCTGCGGGCCTTGATGCGCGAAGGCCTGGAACCCTTGAAAGACAGCTCGCGCAGCAGTCTGCGACTGTTGGGCAGCGTGGGTGAGCCGATCAACCCCGAAGCTTGGGACTGGTATTTCAACGCGGTCGGCGAGCAGCGCTGCCCGATCGTCGACACCTGGTGGCAGACCGAAACCGGCGGCATCATGCTCAGCCCGCTGGTTAGCGCACAACGGATCAAACCCGGCTGCGCGACCCAGCCGATGTTCGGCGTACAACCGGTGTTGCTCGACGAGCAAGGCAAGGAAATAAGCGGCACCGGCAGCGGCGTGCTCGCCATAAAATCAAGCTGGCCAGGGCAAATCCGCAGTATTTACGGCGACCCTCAACGCATGGTCGATACTTATTTCAAACCTTATCCCGGCTACTACTTCACCGGTGACGGCGCGCGACGCGATGAAGAGGGTGATTACTGGATCACCGGGCGCATCGATGATGTGATCAACGTCTCTGGACACCGCATCGGCACCGCCGAAGTCGAAAGCGCGCTGGTGCTGCATGACAGCATCGCCGAGGCCGCAGTGGTCGGTTACCCCCACGACCTCAAGGGTCAGGGCATCTACGCCTTCGTCACCCCAATGAACGGCATCGAGCCTGGCGACGCGTTGAAGAAAGAGCTGCTGGCCCACGTCAGCAAGGAAATCGGCAGTTTCGCCAAACCCGATCTGATTCAATGGGCGCCGGCCTTGCCGAAAACCCGTTCGGGCAAGATCATGCGACGCATCCTGCGCAAGATTGCCTGCAATGAGCTCGACAGTCTCGGCGACACCTCGACCCTGGCCGATCCCGGCGTGGTCGCCGGGCTGATCGACAAGCGTTTGAACCCATGAGCCAATGATCTGATCACCCAGGCGCGGCCGCTGGCCGCGCACTTTTTTAATGCCGTAGCCACCGAGTTGTCATGGAATTCATCCGTAGCCGTATCGAAACCCAGATCATGAGCCTGTCCGGCCTTTCGCTGGGCAAGCTCGACCTGGAAAACCCCAAGGGCGATCCCGGGCTTTTCGGCCCCGACTCGGTGAGCTGGCAAGTGCACGGCGACTTCAGCAGCATGCTCATCGGCGGTATCAGCGCCCTGATGCTGCAAGCCCTGCACCCGCTGGCACTGGCCGGGGTCTGGGACCATTCGAACTTCCGTGAAGACATGCTCGGTAGACTGCGCCGCACCGGGCAATTCATCTCTGGTACCACCTTCGGCTCGCGCCAGGACGCTGACTGGCTGATCGAGAAAGTACGCACCATTCACCTGCAAGTGGTCGGCACCGCACCCGATGGCCGCCCTTACGCCGCCAGCGATCCGGACCTGCTAACCTGGGTGCATGTGGCCGAAGTCAGCAACTTCCTCGCCGCCCATTTGCGCTACCGCAACCCGAATCTTTCGCCTGCCGATCAGGACCGCTACTACAGCGAAATTGCCTTGGTCGCCGAGCGACTGGGCGCCCGCGATGTGCCGCGCTCACGGCGGGAAATCAGCGAATACCTTGAGCGAATTCGCCCACAACTGCTGTGCGATGAACGCAGCCGCGAAGTGCTGCGGTTGCTACTGAATGCTCCGTCACCCAGTCGCCTGGCCAGACCCTTCGGCGGTCTGATGATGCAAGCGGGCATCGACCTGCTGCCCGACTGGGCCAGCGACATGCTGGGTGTCAGCCAGAACCCGTTGCAACGCAAACTGATTCGCGCCAGCGTCAATCGTAGTGCACCGATGCTGCGCTGGGCGGTGCGCAATGGTTCGATACAGCGGGCCAAACGGCGGATGGGCCTGCCGAGCTGACAAAAGCTTGCCCGCGAAGGGAGCACCTCGGTTTGGCGCCAAGCTGTTAAACTCTCGCGCCAAATTCCCCAGCAAGGCGCGTCCATGTCTTCCTTGAATCAGGCGCTGCGCGCCGCCCTCGAGCATCGCCAAGACTTGCTCGCCGAGCTGCACTCGCAAGGTACCGACTGCTATCGGCTGTTCCATGGCAGCCAGGAAGGGGCCGGCGGCCTGACCATCGACCGTTACGGCCCGCAACTGCTGGTCCAAAGCTTTCACCAGTCGCTGGAACGCGATGACTTGCTCGCGTTGCACGCGACCGTCGACCAGCATCTCAACCTGGACACCCTGCTGGTCTACAACGACCGCTCGCGGGGTAACTCGCGCATTGATCGCGAAGACACGGTTTACCGCGCAGAAGAGGCCGCGCTGGCAGACATGGTCGGCCACGAATGGGGCCTGAACTACCGGGTCCGTGGCCGCCACGCCGGGCAGGATCCTCTGCTGTTTCTCGACCTGCGCAACGCCCGCGGCTGGGTCAAGGACCACAGTGCCGGCAAAAGCGTACTGAACCTGTTCGCCTACACCTGCGGCGTCGGCCTTGGCGCGGCGGCCGGCGGGGCACGCGAGGTGTGCAATCTGGATTTCGCCGAGGGCAACCTGGCCGTCGGCCGTGAGAACGGTCTGCTCAACCCGCAACTGCCCACCATGCAGTTCGTGCAATCCGATTACTTCCCGGCCATCCGCCAACTCGCCGGCCTGCCGATCAGTCAGCGCCGCGGGCAGAAACTGCCCAGTTATCCGCGCCTGGAACAGTGTCAATACGACCTGGTCCTGCTCGATCCGCCAGCCTGGGCCAAGAGCGCATTCGGCACCGTCGATCTGCTGCGCGACTATCAGAGCCTGCTCAAACCGGCGCTGTTGACCACCGCCGAGAATGGCGTGCTGATCTGCTGCAACAACCTGGCAAAAGTCAGCATGGACGACTGGCGTGAGCAGGTGCTGCGCTGCGCAGAAAAAGCCGGGCGTCCGGTGCGTGACTGGAAAGTGCTGACACCTGGCAGCGACTTCCCGTCGATGGATCAGCAG
The DNA here is from genome assembly GCF_001874645.1 of Pseudomonas frederiksbergensis. Taxonomy (NCBI): domain Bacteria; kingdom Pseudomonadati; phylum Pseudomonadota; class Gammaproteobacteria; order Pseudomonadales; family Pseudomonadaceae; genus Pseudomonas; species Pseudomonas frederiksbergensis. The sequence continues at coordinate 3,741,064 of NZ_CP017886.1, read as the reverse complement.
CCGCCGCTGAAAACCCTGATCCTGCAACTCTGAGATCGCACAGAAAAATCTGAACAATCCTGATCAAGGTCATTACTTCGGAACCAGAATCGCGTGCCATACTCCAACGCACTCCCGATTCTGATAGTTGAAGCCGAACATGCCCAAAGGATTGAATCGCGCCATCGGCGCCTTGTTGATTGCCGTCGCCCTTTACAGCGTGTTGGGGTTTCTGATTTTACCGGGCATCGCCTTGCGGGTTGCCAATCAACAATTGGCCAACTTCGCGACGGTGCCGGCGCACATTCAACGAATCGAATTCAATCCTTTCAGTCTTGAACTGACCGTGTGGGGCCTGAACATCGGCGAGCCGGGCAAGGAACAGATCGCCTTCGAGCGCCTGTACGCCAACCTGCAAATCGATAGCCTCTGGACCCGCGCACTGCACCTGGTCGATGTGCAGCTGGACAAGCCGAAAACCGAGATCCTGTTCAACAAGGACGGCAGCCTGAACCTTACGCAACTGTTCAAGTTGCCGGCCAGCGAACCGACACCCGCTGACCCGAATGCCAAACCCTTCCCGCTGCGCATCGACCACATCAACCTGGCCGGTGGTTATGTGCACTTCCAGGATCTGCGCCCGAGCGAACCGATCGAATTCCTGTACGACAAGCTCGATCTGGAGCTGAACAATCTCAGTACTCTGCCCGACGACAACGCCGCCATGACCCTGGTCGCGGCCGGCCCTGCGGGTGGGCGAATCGACTGGACCGGCCACATCAGCCTGGCGCCCTTCAGCTCCGAAGGCACACTGAAAGTCACCGATGGCCAGATGAAGTCCTGGTGGCCTTACGTGCATGACGCGTTACCGCTGGTGCTCGAAGACGGAACCCTGAATCTAAGCACCGATTACAAGCTTAACCTGGACAAGGGAACCGAACTGCTGCTGAACAATGCCTCGGTGAGCGTTGCACCGTTCGCCATCAAGGCCCCGGATGGCCGGCCACTGGTGCGCCTCGAACGTCTGGACGTCAGCGAAACCACGGTCGATCTGGCCAAGCAACAAGTGATCGTCGGCAAGATACGCAGCCAGAAACTCGAAACCTGGGCCGCCCGCGAAGCCGATGGCCAACTCGACTGGCAGAAACTCTTCGCCAGCCAACCGGCCAAACCCGCCACAAAACCCGAGTCCACCAAGGCCCCGGCTGCCGCAGACTCGCCGCAACCAAAACCCGACCCCGCTGCGCCGAGCAAACCCTGGCAAGTACTGCTCAAGGATGTCGAGTTGCGCAACTATCAAGTGCACCTGGCCGACCGTCAGGCGCAACCGGCAGTGGCACTGGAGCTCGGCCCGCTGAACGTCGACGTGAAGAATTTCGATAGCCTCAATGGCTCGCCGTTCACCCTCAAAGTCGATACCGGCCTGGGCAAGCAGGGCAAGATTCTCGTCGATGGCGAAGTCAACCTGGCTCCGATCAGTGCCAAACTCAAGGTCCAGACCAAAGACATCGACCTGCGTGTCGCACAGGCCTATATCAACCCGTTCATTCGTCTGGAGCTGCGTTCCGGGATGCTCGGGAGCGATCTGGCGGTTGACCTGAAAAGCACCGAGCCACTGGCATTCAGCGTCACGGGCAGGGCCCAGGTCGATCAATTGCACACCCTTGACACCCTGAAAACCCGCGACTTTCTCAAGTGGCAGCAAGTGGTGGTCGAAGGCCTGAACTACCAACACGGCGATAGCCTGTCGATCGACAAGATCAACCTGCAACAGCCGTATGTGCGCTTCATGATCAACGATGACCACACCACCAACATCAATGACCTGCTGATTCCGCAACCGGCCGACAGCGGCAGCAAAACCGCCGCCGCAAAACCTGCCGCAAGCAAAGACAAACCGCTGGGCATCCACATCGGCGCGATTGCCATCAACGACGGCTCGGCGAACTTCGCCGACTTCAGCCTGACCCCGAACTTCGCCACCGCCATTCAACAGCTCAACGGCCAGATCGGCACCATCGACAGCCGCCAGATCAAACCCGCCGCCGTTGACATCAAGGGCAAGGTCGATCGCTACGCTCCGGTGACCATCAAGGGCAGCGTCACCCCGTTCAACCCGATGGCTGCGCTGGATATCGCCACCAGTTTCAAACGGGTCGAACTGACCACCCTGACGCCCTACTCCGGCAAGTTTGCCGGTTACCGGATCCGCAAGGGCCGACTCAATCTCGACCTGCACTACCAAATCACCATGGGCCAGTTGAAAGCCGAAAACAAAGTGGTCGTTGAACAACTGCAATTGGGCGAAAAAGTCGACAGCCCGGACGCCGTGAGTTTGCCGCTAAAACTGGCCATTGCGCTGCTCAAGGACTCCGATGGCAAAATCTCCATCGAGTTGCCGATTACCGGTGACCTGAACAACCCGCAGTTCAGCGTGATGCCGATCATCTGGCAAACCCTGCGCAACCTGATCGTGCGCGCGGCCGAGGCGCCCTTCAAGTTCATTGGCGGGCTGATCAACGGCAGTGGGGCCGAGGATCTGGGTAGCGTGTCGTTCGCACCCGGTTCAAGTGAGCTGAGCAAGAACGCCGAGTCGGCGCTCGATACCCTGGCCAAAGCGCTCAAGGCACGTCCTGCCCTGCGCCTGGAAATCGAAGGCACCGCCGCCGAAAAGAGCGATGGTGCCTTGATTGCCGAACAGCGACTGGAACGTGAGTACCAGTACAACTACTACAAAATGCTCCAGCGTCGCGGCGACAAAGTCCCTGCGCAAGCCTCGTTGCTGGAAGTTCCAGACAGTGAAAAAGGCGCGTTGCTCGAAGCCATCTACCGCACGCGCCTGAAAACCCAGCCACCGGCCGAATGGACGCCGCTGGGCAAAGCCGAGCGCACCGCCAAACTGCGCGAAAGCGTGATCAAGTTCTGGGCTTCAGACAACGTGCTGCTGCGCAAACTGGGTCAGGACCGCGCCAGCAGCATCAAGGACTACCTGGTCGACAAAGCCCAACTGGCCGATGACCGTGTGTATTTCATCGACGCTAACCTGGGTGAGGCCGAAAGCGATGGTCGGGTCGTCACGCCCCTGCACCTGGACGCGGAGTAAGCATGAATAACCGATTGCTGATCAGCCTGGCACTGGCGTTCTTCGCCAGCCAGGTACAGGCCCAGACCGATACCTTGCGCTGCGGCAGTCAGTTGATCAGCGTCGGCGATCGCGCCGGTGAAGTACTGCAAAAATGTGGTGAGCCGGTTGCGCGTGATGCATTGGGCTACAAACGCAGCGCCAATCGCCGGGAAGAAGTCCCGGTTGAAGAGTGGACCTACGGCCCGAACAGCGGCATGTACCAATACCTGCGCTTTGAAGGCAACCGCCTGGTTCAGATCACCAGCAAACGCGGCAACTGACACAACTGATTGGAAAGGATCGCAGCCTGCGGCAGCTCCTACTGATCATGAGTTCGGCGTAGGAGCTGCCGAAGGCTCGGGCCGCGTTCGGACGATCTTTTGCGACTCCCGGTTCAGGCGAGAAGCCTTGAGTCTTACTGGGTCATCAGGCCATCAGCCGAAACGGCTTTGACGCCTTTGATTTTCTTGGTGATGGTCACTGCTGTGTCCTTTTGAGTCTTGGTAAGGGCTACAGTCGACGACAGCGAGACTACGCCCTTGTTGGTTTCGACTTTGATGTCGGTGCCAGGAATACCTTTCTCGGTGACCAGATCGCTTTTCACTTTAGTGGTGATCCAGGTATCGGAAGTAGCGTCCTCGGCCTTGGTCATTTCACCGGCAGCTACCACCATCGGCGACTGTGTGGTTTGAGTGGTCTGCGCAAATGCAGCGTTGGCCATGGTCAGGGTCAGAGCGGTTGCAGTGGCGGCAGCGATAGCGAACTTCTTCATACGAGTCACTCCTGTTCTTCCAAAAAGTCTGCTGCATGCCTTCTCAGCAGGGTTACGAGAGATATTGCAGAGGCTGTGCCAATTTCAATTCGCCAAATAATCACTTATAAATCAAAAAGTTATTAAAAATACAAGAAACCGTAATCATGCAAAATGCATGACCTGGCGATTCTCTACATGCAAGTTGCGGTTTTTATCGCAGGCCTAAGGCCATAAATTTTCGGGAGTTTCCCCGCTCAGCATCCGGTCGCCCATCAGCCAAAAAAAACCCCGCCCTCCAGGGCGGGGTATTCATCTGCAACCCTCGTCAATCAAACGCCAGGGCAGCCAGTGGGCGCGTAGTCTTTCAAGGCCGTGGTCGCACAAGACCAAGAGCCAGTCTGAATGCGAGTCAGCGTAATGACCTTACCCTGTATAATCGAAGGGGCATTAATCAGGGTGCAGGTAATGGTCCCGGCTCCACTGGCGACAGTACCCGTTACGCCCAGCGTGCAGTTCGAGGTTGTAGCCCCCGCAGGCGAAACAGTGCCGATCACCGGGTTCGTAGTACCTGTATTCATAATATCTTCGTAAGCCACTTTGAGCGCCGATACTTCCTCGACCCCGGCGGTGACCTTGGCCCGTGCCTGGTATTTGCTATAAGCCGGCAACGCAAACGTCGCCAGAATCCCGATGATCGCCACCACGATCAACAGCTCGATCAGGGTAAAACCTTTTTGATTATTCATAGACAGGCTCCATGCATGAGTCGGAATCTCATGATCAAAACCAGCTACAGCATCGATCATGCCAAGCCGCTCGGACCCTGCTGACGGGGCGCGGCACCACGGCTGCGCCCTTTCCTATCGCCTTGATCCGCACTATCTGACACTTATTGTCACCTCAACGCCGCTGGTTTCACGCCGTCCCTTGACTAGGCTATAAGTCATGAACTGTCTGCGCCTGGAATCCCCATGAATGACATCGCCCTCAGCGGTCTGGCCAAGCAATTGGTGCTGGCCGAACTGCTCACTGACCAAAGCGCGCAACAAGCGGATCAGCAAGCCCACCGCAATCGCGTTTCCCTGGTCAGCTATCTGGTACAAAACAAACTGGTGAACAGCCGCCAGGTCGCGGAAATCGCCTCTGAGCATTTTGGCGTCGCCTTCCTCGACCTCAACTGTCTCGACCAAGACTCCCAGCCCACGGATCTGGTCAGCGAAAAGCTGATTCGCCAGCACCATGCCTTGCCGCTCTGGCGGCGCGGTAACAAACTGTTCGTGGGCATTTCCGACCCGAGCAATCACCAGGCGATCAACGATATCCAGTTCAGCACCGGGCTCACCACCGAAGCGATCCTGGTCGAAGACGACAAGCTCAGCGACGCCATCGACAAATTCTTCGACACCCACAGCTCGGGCATGGAAGACATGGCTGAGGTCGACCTCGAAGGTCTGGACACCGACGCCGTCGACGAGCAGCACCAGAACGCTGTCATCGGCCAGGATTTAGACGATGCCCCGGTGGTGCGCTTCGTCAACAAGATGTTGCTGAACGCGATCAAAGGGGGCTCCTCGGACTTGCATTTCGAACCCTACGAAAAAACCTATCGGGTGCGGATACGTACCGATGGCATACTGCGCGAAGTCGCCAAACCGCCGATTCAACTGGCCAATCGCATCGCCGCACGCCTGAAAGTGATGGCTAGCCTGGACATCTCGGAACGTCGCAAACCCCAGGACGGGCGGCTCAAGATGCCCCTGCCGGAAAGCAAATCCATCGATTTTCGGGTCAACACCCTGCCAACGTTGTGGGGCGAAAAAGTCGTCATCCGGATTCTCGACCCCGCCAGCGCACAGATGGGCATCGACGCGCTGGGTTACGAGCCCGATCAAAAAGACCTGTACCTGACGGCGCTCAAGCAGCCTCAGGGACTGATTCTGGTCACCGGGCCGACGGGTTCGGGGAAAACCGTATCGCTGTACACCGGGCTGAATATCCTCAATACCGTCGACATCAATATCTCCACCGCCGAAGACCCGGTAGAGATCAACATGGAAGGCATCAACCAGGTCAACGTCAATCCAAAGCAGGGCCTGGACTTTGCTCAAGCGTTGCGTTCATTTCTGCGCCAGGACCCAGACGTGATCATGGTCGGCGAAATCCGCGACCTGGAAACCGCCGAAATTGCGATCAAGGCTGCGCAAACCGGGCACCTGGTGCTTTCCACCCTGCACACCAACAGCGCGGCTGAAACCCTGACCCGGCTGCACAACATGGGCATCCCGGGGTTCAACATCGCCACTGCCGTACACCTGATCATTGCGCAGCGCCTGGCTCGCAAGCTATGCAGCCACTGCAAAAAAGTCCTCGCGATTCCCGACGAAGCACTGATCAAGGAAGGCTTCCCGCGCGAACGCATCGGCTCCTTCACGATCTACGAACCCACTGGTTGCGATCACTGCAACAACGGTTACAAAGGGCGAGTCGGTATTTATGAAGTGGTGAAAAATACTCCGGAGCTGCAACGGCTGATCATGGCTGAAGGCAATTCTCTGGAAATCGATACGCAGATGCGCAAGGACGGCTTCAACGACCTGCGCACCTCGGGCCTGCTCAAGGCCATGCAAGGCATCACCAGCCTTGAAGAAATCAACCGGGTCACCAAGGATTGAGTCATGGCGATCAAAGCAATCAAGGTCAGCGTGTACGCCTGGGAAGGCACCGACAAGAAAGGCAGCAAAATAACCGGCGAGTTGAGCGGTCATAACCCGGCCTTGATCAAGGCGCAGCTACGCAAACAAGGCATCAACCCGGGCAAGGTGCGGAAAAAAACCACTTCACTGTTCAGTGTCGGCAAACGTATCAAGGCGCTGGACATTGCCCTCTTCACCCGGCAAATGGCGACCATGATGAAAGCCAGTGTGCCACTGCTGCAGTCGTTCGACATCATCGGCGAGGGCTTCGACAACCCGAACATGCGCAAGCTGGTGGACGAGGTGAAACAGGAAGTCGCCGCCGGCAACAGCTTCGCCACCGCGCTGCGTAAAAAGCCGCAGTACTTCGATGAGCTCTACTGCAACCTGGTCGATGCTGGCGAACAGGCCGGCGCTCTCGACACGCTGCTGGAGCGGGTTGCGACCTACAAGGAAAAAAGCGAAAACCTCAAGGCCAAAATCAAAAAAGCCATGACCTATCCGCTGGCCGTGGTCTTTGTCGCAGTCATCGTCACCGGCATTCTGCTGGTCAAAGTGATCCCACAGTTTCAGTCGGTATTTTCCGGATTTGGTGCAAAACTCCCGGCCTTCACCGTGATGGTGATCGGTCTGTCCGAGTTCATGCAGGCGTGGTGGTGGCTGTTGCTGGGCGGTCTGATCGTCGGGTTTCTGGGCTTTCGCCACGCGCTAAAACGCTCACAACCCTTCCGTGACTGGCTGGACACTCAACTGCTGAAACTTCCAATCGTCGGAGCGCTGCTCTACAAGTCGGCGGTGGCCCGTTATGCCCGCACACTGTCGACCACCTTCGCCGCTGGCGTCCCCTTGGTCGAAGCCCTGGATTCGGTGGCTGGCGCCACTGGCAATATCGTGTTCAAACGGGCGGTGTTGCGTATCAAACAAGATGTCTCCACCGGCATGCAGTTAAACTTCGCGATGCGCACCTGCGGGGTTTTCCCCAACATGGCGATTCAAATGGCCGCCATTGGCGAGGAGTCCGGCGCACTGGACGACATGCTCGACAAGGTTGCGACCCACTATGAAGCTGAAGTCGACAATATGGTCGACAACCTGACCAGCCTGATGGAACCGTTCATCATGGTGGTGCTCGGCATCATTGTCGGCGGGCTGGTGGTTGCCATGTACCTGCCCATTTTCCAACTCGGCTCAGCGATTTGAACATGCCCTTGAGTGAATTTATGGCCGCTTATCCACTGGCGTTTGTTGTCGCCGCGCTAGTGCTCGGGCTGGTGATCGGTAGCTTTCTCAACGTGGTGGTCTGGCGCCTGCCAAAAATGCTTGAGTGCGACTGGCGGCAACAAGCCCTGGATGTACTGGGTTTACCGCCCGAAGCAGCGGTCCCGACCTACAACCTGATGCTGCCGCATTCACACTGCCCGCAGTGCGCCCATCGAATCCGCGCCTGGGAAAACATTCCACTGCTCAGTTACCTGGCACTGCGCGGCCGATGCTCAAATTGCAAAGCGCCGATCAGCGTCCGCTACCCCTTGACCGAACTGGCCTGCGGCGTACTGTCGGCGTTTGTCGCCTGGCACTTCGGCTTCGGTTGGACAGCAGCGTGGGTGCTGGTCTTGAGTTGGGGGCTGCTGGCAATGTGCCTGATCGACGCCGACCACCAACTGCTGCCTGATGTGCTGGTGTTGCCGTTGTTATGGCTGGGCCTGATCGTCAACAGCTTCGGGCTTTTCGTGCCTTTGCAGGCGGCGATGTGGGGTGCGGTGACTGGCTATCTGCTGCTGTACTCGGTGTATTGGCTGTTCAAACTGATGACCGGCAAGGAAGGCATCGGTCACGGCGACTTCAAGCTCCTGGCGCTGCTCGGTGCCTGGGGCGGTTGGCAGATTCTGCCGCTGACGGTCCTGCTTTCATCGCTGGTGGGCGCCGTGGCGGGGGTGATTTTACTGCGTCTGAAAGAGGCCAAAACCTCGACGCCGATCCCTTTCGGACCGTATCTGGCAATTGCCGGCTGGATTGCCTTGCTCTGGGGTGGTCAAATAACCGGCTTCTATTGGCAGTTTGTCGGTTTCAAATGAATACCCCTGTGGAAAAACCCTGGATTCTCGGCCTGACCGGTGGCATCGGCAGCGGCAAAAGCGCGGCTGCCCGGCATTTCATCGATCTGGGTGTGCATGCCGTGGACGCCGATCATGCCGCGCGCTGGGTGGTCGAACCCGGTCGCCCGGCACTGGCACAGATTGCCGAGCACTTCGGTGTCGACGTGCTGCAAGCCGACGGCCAATTGAATCGCGCGACTCTGCGCAAGCTGATCTTCGAAGTGCCCGAAGAACGCCGCTGGCTCGAAGCATTGCTGCATCCGCTGATCGCTCAGGAAATCGCCACTCACCTGGCACGCGCACAATCACCTTATGCGATTCTGGTGTCGCCGCTGTTGATCGAGTCCGGGCAGTACGCCATGACCCAACGAGTGCTGGTGATCGATGCACCAGAACGCTTACAGATCGAACGAACCTTGCAGCGTGACCAGACCAGCGAACAGCAGGTTCAGGCGATCCTCAAGGCCCAGTCCAGCCGTCAGGACCGCATCAGCCACGCCGACGATGTGGTGGTCAACGACCGCGACCTCGCCTGGTTGCACAGCGAAGTCGAACGCCTGCATCACTTTTACCTTACTTTGCGTGGAGGCCAGTCATGAGCCAACCCCCTGTCGTCGAATGTCCAACCTGCGGCGCCCCTGTTGAATGGAGCGCGACCAGCACTTTCCGACCGTTTTGCTCGGACCGTTGCAAACTGATCGATCTGGGCGCCTGGGCCTCGGAAGAGCACAAGATTCCGGTCAGCCCGGATGCTGAAGACGATCTGTTCAGCGAAGATTTCGACCCGCGCCACTGATTCCGACCATCAGGGCCGCATGAACCCGTAGTCCTGGCCGTCATCGAGATTCTCGGCCAGAAACTGCAACTCATCGGCCAGGTCCTCGACACTGCGCACCGCCTTGCTCTGCTGCACCACCGCACTGAGCAAGGCACGCAGGCTCAACCCCTGTTCAAACCCTGCTTCATGCGCCGACTCCAGGCTGTCGCGCAACTCCTGCCTTGCCCACTCATAAACGCTCATGCCACTGCTCCTGAGGATTTTCCAGAGCATGGGATCGCAGGCCATTTGAGCATTTGATATGGATCAAGGCTTGTCGTCGTCCTTCCACGGCGCCGACAAATAACGCGTGCGGTTAAAGGTCTCCAGCCACTCGGGACAGAACACCACCAGGGCACTGATCACCATGCCGTTGATAAACGCCTCGGGGAAGAGGATCAGCCACAGGTAACCGACAAAATCCTCCAGCCATTCCGGCATCGCAAAACGCTCGTCGAACCACAACAGACCAAGCCCCACCAGCAGGCAGAGTAACGCCGAGAGCGCGGCGGCCAAAAAACCTGAGCAAAAGATATACACAAAAGGATTACGCGGTTGCGCCCGCTCCACCAGGATCGCGCAGCCTTCGGTGACCAGCACCGGCAACAGCATCAGCAACGCGCCATTGACCCCCATTGCGGCCAGATCCTGACGTCCGAGCAGCACCAGTCCCACCTGCGCCACCAATCCGCCGACAATCGCCAGCGGCCAATCGAGTAACAAGGTTACCGCTGTCATGCCAATAAAGTGATACGACACGCCGGTGTCGAAGTCCCGTCGCACCAACCAGAGGACGAACAGCGCGAACACGGTGCCAAACAGCAAATGTTGACGTCGTCTGTCGGTAAACAGCTCGACCCACGGCGCTCGTGCTACGGCCCAGATCAGCACCGGCACGTAGATCAACCAACCGACCGTGAGGGTTTCGGGTGACAGTAATGCAGCACTGATCATGAGGGTAAATCCTTCGACTCCACCGCTGACTCCTTGGCAACAGACCCCTATGCAGCAGTTTACACCGTCCCCAAGTCATGCCACTCGATGCAAAGCTTCAGCTTGTCGCATTTGGACGCTAAGCTTGAGCCATGGATGACTCAGATTATTTGCGCCTGCTGACCATCGCGGCCGAGCAAGCCAACGCGTTCCTTTCCAATGCCCGCAAATGGGAGCGTGAGCGTTGGGTTTGCCAACGCCTGCTGCAAGGCTTGAATATTCCCTACCGCGTCGACGAATTCAGCCCTGCCGGTGAGCCGCCGGACGTATTGTTTCGCGAGGCGAACTTCGAAGTGTTCTTCGTGCTCGACGAAGGTCGACGGTTGAACGACGAGTGGCGCGACGAACTGCAACGCCGGCGCAGTGCCTTCTCCCTGAGCCAACTGGTGCGCCGCGAAGCCAAGCCCAGGCGCATTCCAGCCAACGAATTCTTGCTGAGACTGGCACCGACCTTGCGCAAAAAAGCCCACAACTACAAAGAACGCGGCATGGACCTGGGCGAACTGGACATCATCGCCTTTGCCAGCCTCAAGCGCGAAGTGCTCGACCTCAACAGCCATTTCCCGCCGCCCACCGAATACCTGCGCCAGGGTTGGCGCTCGCTGTCGCTGGTGGGCCCGACCTTCGCCCGGGTGCTGTTCGCCCACCCCGAAGCGCCGGACTTTCTACGCGGCAATCTGGGACGCAGCATCCTCTTCGACGTCGGGATCAGCCTGTGAGTGCGTTGCCGGAATGACTGCCGCAGTACCAGCGCAAGGTCGTGCGCGGACATGGCGCAATCACCGCCCGAGTGATACAAAGTGCAATCATTCGCCTGGACGGTACGCTGTGCGTCGAGCCCCTGCCCGCTAGCGGCTATGCTCCGTTCAACGCGGGCCAGCTCGTCACTGGGCGCCGCGTTGTAGCTTCAACACATTTTGCAACGTCTACCTGACGAGGCCTTATATGACCAGCCGCCTGAAACCCGACGACCAGCAGCGTGTCGAAGAGTACCTGCAACTGTCCCAGCACCGAGTCGAGCGCCGGCCTTTCCGGCCGTGGATGCTCCTCGTGGTGTTACTGGCAGTGATCATTGGCTTGGGCCTGTTGAGCCGACTTGTGAGATACCTGACGCTATGAGCTGCCTCGCGCTCGCTCGGGTAACTGCACCGATTTCTTTTAGCCTTGCGAGATATCCCCATGACTCATCGTATTGTCATCGTTGGCGGCGGCGCCGGCGGTCTGGAGTTGGCTACCCGTCTGGGTAAGACTCTGGGCAAGCGTGGCACGGCCCGTGTGATGCTGGTCGACGCGAACCTGACGCACATCTGGAAACCGCTGTTGCATGAAGTGGCGGCAGGTTCCTTGAACTCTTCCGAAGACGAACTCAACTATGTCGCCCAGGCCAAATGGAACCACTTCGAGTTCCAGCTGGGGCGCATGAGCGGGCTCGATCGCGCACAGAAGAAAATCCAGCTGGCCGCCACCTACGACGAGAACGGCCTGGAACTGGTGCCAGCACGCGAAGTGGCTTACGACTCGCTGGTGATTTCAGTCGGCAGCACCACCAACGATTTCGGCACTCAAGGCGCGGCGCAGCACTGCCTGTTCCTCGACACCCGCAAACAGGCCGAACGCTTCCACCAACAATTGCTCAACCACTATCTACGTGCCCACGCCGGGCAATCCGATGCGGTTCAACAGATCAGCGTGGCCATCGTCGGCGCGGGTGCCACTGGCGTCGAACTGGCGGCGGAACTGCACAACGCGGCCCACGAACTGGCGGCGTACGGCCTGGATCGCATTCTGCCGGAAAACATGCACATCACCCTGATCGAAGCCGGCCCACGGGTACTGCCCGCCCTGCCGGAACGGATCGGCGGCCCTGTGCATAAAACCCTGGAAAAACTCGGGGTCAAGGTGCTGACCAACGCGGCGGTCAGCGAAGTCACCGCCGATGCACTGATCACTGCCAGCGGCCAGGAGATCAAGGCCAGCCTGAAAGTCTGGGCTGCCGGGATTCGCGCACCCGGTTTCCTCAAGGACATCGATGGCCTGGAAACCAACCGGATCAACCAGCTTCAAGTGCTGCCGACCCTGCAAACCACCCGCGATGAAAACATCTTTGCCTTCGGTGACTGCGCGGCCTGCCCGCAACCAGGCACTGACCGCAACGTGCCGCCACGCGCGCAGGCAGCGCATCAACAAGCCTCGTTGCTGGCCAAATCGCTGAAACTGCGCATCGAAGGCAAGCCATTGCCTACCTACAAGTACACCGACTACGGGTCCTTGATTTCGCTGTCGCGTTTTTCGGCTGTGGGTAACTTGATGGGCAACCTGACCGGCAGCGTGATGCTCGAAGGTTGGCTGGCGCGGATGTTTTACGTGTCGCTGTACCGCATGCACCAGGTCGCGCTGTACGGCCCGTTCCGCACGGCGATGCTGATGTTGGGCAGCAGGATTGGCCGTGGGACTGAACCGCGTCTGAAGCTGCATTAACCCTAAAAGATCGCAGCCTGCGGCAGCTCGATGAACCGTTGGTGGTGGAGCTGCCGATAGGCTGCGATCTTTTTTTGCGCCACAACCGAGACGGTACTTTATTCAACGCAAAAAAAATCCCCGTATCTTTCGATACGAGGATTTTTAATATGGTCGGGGTAAGGGGATTCGAACTCCTGACATCCTGCTCCCAAAGCAGGCGCGCTACCGGACTGCGCTATACCCCGGTAAAAAAAAGGCACCCTTCTAAAAGAGCGCCTTCTTCGATCAGCGCTTTTGGCCTCTGATCTTAAGATTCGATTCCAGCGCTAACTGGTTTCAAAAATGGTGGGTCGTGTGGGATTCGAACCTACGACCAATTGGTTAAAAGCCAACTGCTCTACCAACTGAGCTAACGACCCAAAAATGGTCGGGGTAAGGGGATTCGAACTCCTGACATCCTGCTCCCAAAGCAGGCGCGCTACCGGACTGCGCTATACCCCGGTTTGAAATTGGCTCCGTGACCAGGACTCGAACCTGGGACCCAATGATTAACAGTCATTTGCTCTACCGACTGAGCTATCACGGAACTACATATTTCAATTACAACTGTGAAGCTTGCTTCACCTCTTCGACCCGTTCGCATCGCTGCGTTCGTGTGTCTGAGGCGCGCTATTCTACAATCTTAAACACCTCTGTCAACCCCCTAAATTGCTTTCAAGACAATGATTTGCAACTTATTTCAGATTTCGACTTGGGGAGTAGAAACCCTTGGGGCGACTTACTGCGGGGCGCACTTTACAAGCCTTTTCCTTACAGTTCAACACCCTAAGAAAAAAAGACCCCGCAATGCGGGGCCTCCTCTATTGCCGTGCAGCGAACGGTCAGTTGAAAACGATTTCGTCGTTCGCAACGGTGGCCGTCACGGTGGCACCTGGCAGGAAACTGCCGGACAGAATCAGCTGCGCCAACGGGTTTTCGATCCAGCGCTGGATCGCTCGTTTGAGCGGCCGCGCGCCATAAACCGGGTCGTAACCTACCGCAATCAACTTATCCAGTGCCTCGCTGCTCAGATTCAGTTTCAGCTCGCGCTCGACCAGGCGGCTGCGCAGGCGACCCAACTGGATCTCGGTAATGCCGGCAATCTGATCACGCGCCAACGGTTCGAAGATCACCACTTCGTCGATCCGGTTGATGAACTCCGGACGGAAGTGCGTCGACACCGCATCCATCACCGCCGCACGTTGCGCTTCACGATCACCGACCAGTTCCTGGATCTGCACCGAGCCCAGGTTGGAGGTCATGACGATCACCGTATTACGGAAATCCACGGTACGTCCGTGACTGTCGGTCAGACGACCATCTTCCAGCACTTGCAGCAACACGTTGAACACGTCCGGGTGGGCCTTCTCGACCTCGTCCAGGAGGATCACCGAATACGGCTTGCGACGCACCGCCTCGGTCAGGTAACCGCCCTCCTCGTAGCCTACGTAGCCCGGTGGTGCCCCGATCAACCGCGCCACGGAATGTTTCTCCATGAACTCGGACATATCGATGCGCACCATTGCCTCTTCGGTATCAAAGAGGAACTCGGCCAAGGCTTTGCACAACTCGGTTTTACCGACACCGGTCGGGCCGAGGAACATGAACGAACCGCTTGGGCGATTCGGGTCGGACAACCCGGCACGCGAACGTCGCACGGCGTTGGCCACCGCCACCACGGCTTCGTTCTGGCCGATCACGCGTTGGTGCAACAGGCTTTCCATCTTCAGCAGTTTGTCGCGCTCGCCTTCGAGCATTTTCGACACCGGAATACCGGTCCATTTCGACACGACTTCGGCGATCTCTTCTTCAGTCACCTTGCTGCGCAGCAACTGGTTTTCGCTCTTGCCGTGCTGGTCGACCATTTGCAGGCTGCGTTCCAGGTCCGGGATCACCCCGTACTGCAACTCGGCCATGCGGTTAAGATCGCCTTTGCGGCGGGCGGCTTCCAGTTCCTGACGGGACTGTTCGATTTTCTGCTGGATTTGTGCCGAGCCCTGCACTTCGGCTTTTTCCGAATTCCAGATTTCTTCGAGGTCCGAGTACTCACGCTCGTGACGAACGATTTCTTCCTGGAGCTTTTCAAGACGCTTCTTCGCCGCTTCGTCGCTTTCTTTCTTCAGCGCCTGAGATTCAACCTTCAGTTGAATCAAGCGCCGCTCCAGACGATCCAGTACTTCCGGCTTGGAGTCGATTTCCATGCGAATGCGGCTGGCCGCTTCGTCGATCAGGTCGATAGCCTTGTCCGGCAACTGACGGTCAGTGATGTAGCGATGACTCAACTTGGCCGCCGCAATGATCGCGCCGTCGGTAATTGCCACCTTGTGGTGAACCTCGTAGCGCTCTTTCAGGCCACGCAGGATCGCGATAGTGTCTTCTTCGCTCGGCTCGTCCACCAGGACTTTCTGGAAGCGCCGCTCAAGGGCCGCGTCCTTCTCGATATATTGGCGATACTCGTTGAGCGTGGTTGCGCCGACACAATGCAGCTCGCCACGGGCCAGGGCCGGTTTGAGCATGTTACCGGCATCCATTGAGCCTTCGCCTTTACCGGCACCGACCATGGTGTGCAGTTCGTCGATGAACAGGATGATCTGGCCTTCCTGTTTCGACAGCTCGTTGAGCAGGGATTTCAGGCGTTCTTCGAACTCGCCACGGTACTTGGCACCGGCAATCAGCGCGCCCATGTCCAACGACAGCAGGCGCTTGCCTTTCAGGCCATCGGGCACTTCGCCATTGATGATGCGTTGGGCCAGGCCTTCGGCGATGGCGGTTTTACCCACGCCAGGCTCACCGATCAGCACCGGATTGTTTTTGGTACGACGCTGCAGAACCTGGATGGTCCGGCGAATTTCGTCATCACGGCCGATCACCGGGTCGAGCTTGCCTTCTTCAGCACGCTTGGTCAGGTCAATGGTGTATTTGTCCAACGCCTGACGCGACTCTTCGTGATTAGCGTCATTCACCGCTTCGCCGCCACGCAGGTTGTTGATCGCGTTTTCCAGGGCTTTCTTGCTGACGCCCTGACCGAGCAGCAATTTGCCGAGCTTGCTGTTCTCGTCCATGGCGGCGAGCAGTACCAGCTCGCTGGAGATGAACTGGTCACCCTTCTGCTGAGCCAGACGATCGGCCTGGTTGAGCAGGCGCGCCAGGTCCTGCGACATGTTCACGTCGCCAGTGGGATTCTGGATTTTTGGCAGATGGTCGAGCTCTTTGCTCAACTCTTTGCGCAGGCTGTTGATGTCAAAACCGACTTGCATCAGCAACGGCTTGATCGAGCCGCCCTGCTGCTCAAGCAGCGCTTGCATCAGATGCGCAGGTTCAATGCCCGGATGATCGAGACCGACAGCCAGGGATTGGGCATCGGACAAGGCTAACTGTAATTTGCTGGTTAAACGGTCTATACGCATTGGTCACCTTCCTAAATGGGCAGGCCGGAGCGATAAATACACCTTAACGAAGAAAACCTGCCAGATACCCCACTAGATGCGGTCGATTCTGGGAGTTTCAAGCGTCATACAGTTGATGCAGATCAGGAGAGTCTAGCGTTCGAGCCAGATCAGGGAGGCAAACCGACCGGTGCGAGGACTGCGGCGGTAAGAAAAGAAGCGTGGATCGGTCACGGTACAAAAACCACCACCATAAACAGCAGTAACACCGCAGGCCGCCAGGTGCAGGCGCGCCAGCATGTAGATATCGGCCATGAACTTGCCGGCATTATGGCTCGGGACAAAGGCTTGAACGGTTTCCGGGAGTCGCTGGACAAAGGCCTCACGAACCTCCGGGCCAACTTCGAAAGCTTTTGGACCAATGGCAGGACCCAGCCAGACGAGCACCTCGGCAGGGTCTACGGCCAGGCTGTCGACGGTTGCCTCAAGCACACCCGCCGCCAGACCGCGCCAACCGGCGTGAGAGGCGGCGACTCGCGTGCCGGCCCGGTCGCAGAACAATGCCGGTAAACAGTCAGCCGTCATTGCCGCACAGGCAACGCCCGGCGTGGCAGTCCAGCTGGCATCCGCCGTTGCCACGGTAGTCGGGTCGGCATGGGCCACGGCAATGCCGTGAACCTGTTGCAACCAGGCTGGCCGAATAGAAAAGTGTTCGGTCAGACGTCGGCGATTCTCGGCGACAGCCGCAGGACTGTCCTCGACATGATCGCCCAGGTTGAGGCTGTCGAACGGCGCCAGACTGACGCCGCCCGCACGGGTGGTGACGCAGGCTTTCACCCCGGCAGGCAGAGGCCAGTCAGGAATCAGCCAGTCAATCATCCGATGAACGCCTCACGGTCTTGCTTGAGCAGCGACAGCAACCAGACGAAGTCGTCCGGCAGTGGCGATTCCCAGCTCATGCGCTTACCGGTGGTCGGATGATCCAGTTCCAGGAAACGCGCATGCAGCGCCTGACGCGGGAAATGTTTCAGGGACTCGACCATGGTCACACTGGCTGCCGGTGGAATGCGGAAACGACCGCCGTAGGCAGGATCTCCAACCAACGGGAAGTTGATGTGAGCCATGTGCACGCGAATCTGATGCGTACGACCGGTTTCCAGTTTGACCCGCACATGGGTGTGGGAGCGGAAACGCTCGAGCACGCGGTAATGACTGACCGCCTGCTTGCCACCTTCCATCACCGCCATGCGCTGACGTTGCTGGCCGTGACGACCGATCGGCGCGTTGATCTTGCCGCCGGCGGTGACCACACCAATCACGATGCATTCGTAGATCCGGCTGACGCTGCGGCTCTGCAACTGTGTGACCAGCTGCGTCTGCGCCTGAATGGTCTTGGCCACCACCATCAGACCGGTAGTGTCCTTGTCCAGACGGTGCACGATACCGGCGCGCGGCACATTGATGATGTCCGGTACGTGGTGCAGCAAGGCGTTGAGCAAAGTGCCGTCGGCGTGACCGGCAGCAGGATGCACCACCAGGCCCGCAGGCTTGTTGATCACCAGGATGTCGTCATCTTCATAGACAATGTCCAGGGCGATGTCCTGAGCAATCCATTCTCCTTGAGCTTCCTGCTCGGCAGTCAGCTCAAGGATGGCGCCGCCGTGGACGATGTCTCGCGGGCGGATAACCGCTCCATCCACAGTCAGGTGGCCGTCTTTGATCCAGGCGGAAAGGCGCGAGCGCGAGTGCTCAGCGAATAGTTGTGCGGCGACTTGATCGAGGCGTTGGCCGCCCAATTCGGACGGCACCTCTGCGCGAAGTTCAATTTTATCGGACATGCTCAGACTAGGCGTCGGCTACAGCCTTTGGTTTCGGCTGCGCGCTTGTGGTTAAATACGGCGTCTTTTGCCCCGAGGCTTTCAACGGGGCACTCATCATAACAGGACGGCCCCGCCCAAGACAGCGGCCGTCATAGGGACGCAAGCCGCCATGCAAGTGAAACACCTGCTGCTGATCGCCATCCTCGCATTGACCGCTGCTTGCTCATCGAAGGAAGTCGTCGACGAAAACCTGAGCGAGGTCGAGCTGTACCAGCAGGCTCAGACCGATCTGGACAAAAGCAGCTATACCAGCGCCACAGCCAAGCTGAAGGCTCTGGAGTCGCGCTATCCGTTCGGTCGCTACGCTGATCAGGCTCAACTCGAACTGATTTATGCGAACTACAAGAACGCCGAGCCCGAGGCTGCCAAGTCTGCGGCCGAGCGCTTTATCCGTCTGCACCCGCAGCACCCGAACGTCGATTACGCGTACTACCTCAAGGGCCTGACCTCCTTCGATCAGGACGTCGGCCTGCTGGCGCGCTTCCTGCCGCTGGACATGACCAAGCGTGACCCGGGCGCCGCACGTGACTCCTACAACGAGTTCGCCCAGCTCACCAGCCGTTACCCGAACAGCCGCTACGCGCCAGACGCCAAGCAGCGCATGATTTATCTGCGTAACCTGCTGGCGTCCTACGAAATTCACGTAGCCGACTACTACCTGACCCGTCAGGCGTACGTTGCAGCGGCCAACCGTGGTCGTTATGTGGTCGAAAACTTCCAGGAAACCCCTTCGGTCGGTGACGGCCTGGCGGTGATGGTCGAGTCGTACCAGCGCCTGCACCTGGACGAGCTGGCCAACAGCAGCCTGGAAACCCTGAAGCTGAACTACCCGAACCACCCGACGCTGGTCGACGGCCAGTTCGTGCCACGGGTAGCCGAAGCCGACAACCGTTCGTGGTTGAGCAAGGCCACTCTGGGCCTGATCGAATCCCGTCCACCGCTGCCGCCGGGCGAGACCCGCGCCAACCAGGACGTGATGAAGCAATTCCAGGATGCCAAGGACGCGATCCCTGCCGAGCTCAAGCCTAAAGAAGGTGATGCGGTTGAAGAGCAGCACGAGGCCGAAGGCAACCACAGCGACCGTTCGTGGTTCAGCCGCCTGACCTTCGGTGTGTTCGACTGACCCCCGAGGTGCCAAAAAGGGAGACTTTCGAGTCTCCCTTTTTTATGACCGCGTTTTATTGCGCTGTGCGCTTCTCTGGTCCTTGGCTAAACTGCCGGATTATTCATTGCAAAGCGGCTCATCATGCTTCGTTTACTGTTCTGGATTGCCCTGATTGCTGCAGCAGTATGGTTCTGGCGCAAGTTCAAGCGCCCAGCCGACACCTCGCATACGTCCAGCGAACTCGATGCGCCGCCCATGGTTCGCTGCGCCCATTGCGGTGTACACCTGCCTCGCGACCGCGCACTGAGCCTTCAACAACAGTGGTATTGCAGCCAGGCTCACCTTGAGCAAGGCCCGAGCTCACGTGATCGCTGAGGCCTCAAGCCCTGGCATCAAACAGGCCCAGCGGCTGCTGCGCCTCTATCATCTCTACCGTTTAAGCATCGGCTTGATTCTGGTGCTGTTGGTCTCCAGCAACCTGGACAACCAGTTGCTGGAATTCGCCAACGGCGATCTGCTGCGCACCGGCAGCTGGTTGTACCTGATACTGAACATCCTGCTGCTGGTGTTTTTGCAGAACCCCAGACAACCCGTACAGATCTTCAGCCTCGCGCTGGCCGACATCCTGCTGTTGTCAGTGCTGTTCTATGCCGCAGGTGGCGCCCCCAGCGCCATCGGCAATTTGCTGATTGTGTCAGTGGCGATCGGCAATACTCTGCTGCGTCGGCGCATCGGTCTGCTGCTCGCGGCAGTCGCCGCCATCGGCATCATTTCCCTGACTTTTTCCCTGAGCGGCAGCCACCCGACGGGGGCCAATCACTACTTGCAGGCCGGCACCCTCGGCGCCCTGTGCTTTGCCGCAGCCTTGCTGGTGCAAGGTCTGACCCGACAACTGGAGGACAGCGAGAGCCTGGCCGAGCAGCGCGCCAGCGAAGTGGTCAGCTTGGAAGCGCTCAATGCGCTGATCCTGCAACGCATGCGCACCGGCATTCTGGTGCTCGACAGTGAGCGACGGGTTCAGTTGGTCAATCACAGCGCATTGAGCCTGCTGGGCCATGCACGCCTCGACGGCCAGCTCATCGACGATTACTCGACAGCCCTGGTCGAGCGCCTGCAACTCTGGCTCAACAACCCGACCTTGCGTCCACAAAGCCTGAAAGTCGCCAGTACTGGCCTGGAACTGCAACCGAGTTTCATTGCGCTGGGCCTGAACGAACAACGTCAGACCCTGGTATTTCTCGAAGACCTCGCCCAGGTCGCGCAACAAGCTCAGCAACTCAAGCTTGCAGCACTGGGCCGGCTGACCGCAGGCATTGCCCATGAAATCCGTAATCCATTGGGTGCCATCAGCCATGCGGCGCAGTTGCTGAACGAGTCTGAGGAGCTGATGGGCGCAGATCGGCGTCTGACGCAGATTATTCAAGACCACTCTCAACGCATGAACCGAGTGATAGAAAATGTCTTGCAGCTTTCACGCCGCCAACAAAGCGTACCGCAACGGCTCGACTTGAAACCGTGGCTGGAGCAGTTCGTGTGCACAGTGCGCGACGGTGCAACGGATCGCCAACAGATTCATCTGAACGCAGGCTCAGGCCCCTTCACCACATTGATGGACCCTGACCAACTGACCCAGGTGCTCGACAACCTGCTGCGCAATGCCTGGCGCCACAGCGCCCTTGCGCACGAGCAGGCCGAGGTCTGGCTCACGCTGTTTATCGACCCCGACAACCAGCTTCCCACCCTTGATGTGCTGGACAACGGCCCCGGTGTTTCAGCGGAGCAGCAAGCACATCTGTTCGAACCGTTCTTTACCACCAGTAGCCAGGGCACTGGCCTGGGTCTCTATCTGTCCCGTGAGCTGTGCGAAAGCAACCAGGCCCGCCTAGACTTCAAACCACGCCCAGACGGCGGCTGCTTTCGCATCACCTTTGCTCACGGACGGAAACAAAGTTGAAGACAAGCCCACGGCAAAAAGTCCTGATCGTCGATGACGAACCGGATATTCGCGAACTCCTGGAAATCACCCTCGGCCGAATGAAGCTCGACACGCTGAGCGCGCGCAATGTCGGCGAAGCCCGGACGTTGCTGGGCAAGGAGCGGTTCGACCTGTGCCTGACCGACATGCGGTTGCCCGACGGTACCGGCCTGGAGCTGGTGCAGCACATTCAGCTGACCCATCCACATGTGCCCGTGGCGATGATCACCGCTTATGGCAGCCTCGATACCGCCATCAACGCGTTGAAGGCCGGGGCCTTCGACTTCCTGACCAAACCGGTGGACCTTACCCGACTGCGAGAACTGGTGGTCAGCGCCCTGCGTTTGTCAGGCGCGGGCGACGCTGCCAATGCCATCGACCGCCGGTTGCTCGGCGACTCAGCGCCCATGCGCAACCTGCGTAAACAGATCGACAAACTGGCGCGCAGCCAGGCACCGGTGTACGTCAGCGGCGAATCCGGCAGCGGCAAGGAACTGGTCGCCCGACTGATTCATGAACAAGGTCCACGCAGCAGCCAGCCGTTTGTGCCGGTCAACTGCGGGGCGATTCCGTCCGAATTGATGGAAAGCGAATTTTTCGGTCATCGCAAAGGCAGTTTCAGCGGTGCCATCGAAGATAAACCCGGCCTGTTCCAGGCGGCCAACGGCGGGACGCTGTTTCTCGATGAAGTGGCCGACTTGCCGCTGGCGATGCAGGTCAAATTGCTGCGCGCGATTCAGGAGAAGGCCGTACGCAGCATCGGCGGACAACAGGAAGCCATCATTGACGTGCGAATACTCTGCGCCACTCACAGATATCTGGACGCCGAAGTGGCCGCCGGGCGCTTTCGGCAGGACTTGTACTATCGGTTGAATGTGATCGAGCTGCGCGTCCCGCCGTTGCGCGAGCGCCGTGACGACATCGAACTGCTGGCCAGTCATGTGCTCAAGCGTCTCGCGGCAGTCAGTGGCTTGCCGGCCGCCCACCTGCATCCGCAAGCCCTCGATGCGCTCAAGCGTTACCGTTTTCCGGGCAACGTCCGCGAGCTGGAGAACATGCTCGAACGCGCGTACACCCTTTGCGAAAACAAGCAGATCGAAGCCAGCGACCTGCGCCTGACTGACGGTAATTGCAGCGTCGAAACCGGATTGCCGGACCTGACGAAAATCGACAATCTTGAGCAGTATCTGGAGAACGTCGAACGCAAACTGATTCTTCAGGCCCTCGAAGAAACCCGCTGGAACCGCACAGCGGCGGCCCAGCGGTTGAAGCTGTCGTTTCGGTCGATGCGTTACAGGCTGAAAAAGTTAGGCTTGGATTGAGACCTTAAAAGATTGAAAGATCGCAGCCTCCGGCAGCTCCTACCAGGCGTCCAGCGTAGGAGCTGCCGCAGGCTGCGATCTTTTGATCTTCGCCCTAAATCCGGCCGGCTGGCGCATAGGGCGTCGGATCGATAACCGGTTCGCGCCCGAGCATCACGTCGGCGAACAGCTGGCAGGAGGCCGGCGCCAACACCAGACCATTGCGGTAATGCCCGCAATTGAGCCACAACCCGGCAAACCCGGGCACCTCGCCAATATACGGAATTCCCTCCGGCGAACCCGGGCGCAACCCCGCCCAATGCCCGACCACCTCGGCCTCGGCCAGCGCCGGAATCAGCTCGACCGCCGAAGCCTTGAGACTTTCCAGCGCCGACTCGGTCGGTGTCTTGTCGAACCCTTCGTGTTCCAGTGTGCTGCCGATCAGGATGTGCCCGTCTCGGCGCGGAATGGCATAACGACCCTTGGCCAGAACCATGCTCGACAGGAAGTCCGACGCGCACTTGTAGAGGATCATCTGACCTTTGACCGGCTCGACCGGCAAATCCAGGCCCAGGGTCTTGAGCAAATCACCACTCCAGGCACCAGCAGTCAGCACTATCTGATCGCCATGGATCGGGCCCTTCGAACTCTCGACACCCACCACCGCATCGCCATCACGAATGAACGCACTGACTTCGCACTGTTCATGAAGGGTCACGTTAGGCAGCGCCAGCAATGCCGCCTTGAGGGACTTCAGCAGTCGCGGATTACGAATATTAGCCACATCGGCCATGTAGATCGCCCGTGAAAAACCCGGCCCTAATACCGGCACGGCATCGTGGGTGGCCGAGATATCCACAACGCTCAGCGGACGGTTTTCCCGTTTGGCCCAGGCCAGCGCCTCGGCCTCGTCATCCAGATCCAGCCAATACAGGCCCGTGGTGTGCACCTCGGGATCGATTCCGGTGCTAGCAAACAGACGTTCAGCCAGTTGTGGATAAAAATCCTGGGACCAGTGGGCCAATGCGGTGACAGCCGGGTTGTAGCGCCACGGATACAGCGGTGAAACGATGCCGCCGCCGGCCCAGGAAGACTCCTGGCCCAGGTTTGAGCGATCCAGCAGGATCACGCTCTGCACCTGCGACGCCAGATTAAACGCAGTCAGCAGGCCGATTACCCCGCCGCCGACAATCACCACTTGCTGTTGCTTGGCCATCATCTGATCCAACCATAAAAAAGACAGAGGGCACAAAACGCGCCCGTGGAAAGGTACTCAGCGACCCCAGCAATCTTTGGTGGTCAGCCCGGTCGTCGCATTGTTCATGCCTCTGACGCCGGTATTGGTGAGGGTGAAATCCCCACACTTGTCACTGGCCATCGTTGACCCGGCCTTGCGCACGGCAGTCAGCAGGAAGGTCTGATCGGTCAGCGTCGGGGTGAGGGTGTAATAGTCGTTGCCGACACTCAGCCCCGTAGCGTTGGTGTACACATTGTTCTTCGAATAGAACCGTTCAAGGTTTTGCGCCTGCTCGGACAGCAGCCCGGCAACTTCGGTGCGATGGCTTCTATTCACGTACTCAGTCAGGAGCGGAGCGGAAATGGTCGCCACAATCCCGATGATCGCGATCACGATCATGATTTCGATCAGGGTAAAACCTTGGTTGGATCTGCGCATTGCCTCAACTCTCACTTACTGTATTTGTCGCCACATGATTCGACGGCTGCCGCCGCCGGATTTTTCAACCAGGGTAGTGATGCCACCACTGGAGTCGTTCACGATTTTGCGGGCCGCACTGTTGACGATCGCGTTCAGCGTCGGGATGCCACCGGTAAAAATCACCCCGCTGGAGATCGTGTCGTGAGTGTCGACCAGGCCATCGCCATTGGTGTCGAGCACCGCGTAGCTGAGCATCTTACCGCTGAACGCATCGAGTTCGACCAGTTTGCCGGTGCCAAAACTTGAACAGGGGTCCGTGGTGTCGACGCTGGCCGTGGTAAACACAATCCGCCCGAGCACCAAAGCAGCCTGACTGATCACCCGCTCGCCCGTGAGGACGTTGTTGTACACCAGCGGCAAGTACCAGCCGTTCTGTGCTGGATAGGTCACGGGGTTCTGCGAAGTGGTGATGAACTGCCCCCCGGCAGTTCCCGTGAACACCCCGGTCACAGCCTGGGCCTGCAAGCTCGACACGGTGATCTGCCCCGGACCGCCATCGGCATCCCAGACCCCATAAAACGCTTGCAGGTCCTTGCTGAGCTTGTCAGCGGTCTCGTTGAATTTCCCGGTACCGAAGAACACTTCTTTGCCGTTGATCGGATGGTCCGCCAGCAACGGTTGCGCAGTGATCGGCTGCGTCGCGCCGCCCGGCGCAGTGAATAGCGGCTTACCGGAAAAGGCCACGCCCCAACTGCTGGTGCTTGCACTGCTCAAGTCGAACTTCCACAACCGGCCTTTCAAGTCGCCGCCATAGGCCGCCTGCACAATGCTTTGCGAGTCGACCTTGAGCTTGACCGATGACAGGCCATTAGTGGTCTCGGTGCTGTCGATAACGATTTTCCTGATCAGCGAACCGTCGCGAATATCCACCACGTACAACGCAGCAACGCCCGAGTTACTCCCGTAACCGTTGGAGATGAACGCCGCCCAACGACCATCGGCCAAGCGTGCCACTTCCGGCCGCGCATAGGCATAACCCAGGTCATTGAAAGCGTTCGCGGTGTTGGCGGTGGCCGGCGCACTGATTTCCCACAAAGCATTGGTCACGTTCCCCGCTGTCCCGTCGAACAGCTGCACAGCGTAAAAAGTCTTGCCGCCCGCCCCTACGCCGCCCAGGGCCAGGGTTTTCCAGGCGCTGTTTAGCTGGGCATCGAACACGCCGACCTGACCATCATTGAGAAACTTGTGGCGGATGCCATTGATATAGCCGGTATCGGCAATGAAGTGCAGCGACGGCAGCACGCTGGAGGGCATGTAGGCGTAACGCCGCGCACCGTTGCCGGCATTGATGACATTCACGAAGCCGTCGTTGGCATTCACCACCAGGCTGGTGTTCATGTTCGCGGCTTTGCGGGTCAGGAACGTGCTGTAACTGGTACTACCGGCCAGATCAGAAGCGGTTTTGTCAGTGGGCGATGCCAGCGCCAACGGCGAGTTGATGATGTCCCCAAGCAGCACGGTACGAGCCTTCAAGCCGGTTTTGTTGGTGCCCTTGCTCCACTCCACCAGATCACTGCCGCTGATACCGGTCGGCAGGCTCTGGCTGAGGCTGGTTTGCTGGGTGCTGGAGAAGTTGCCGTAGGCCAGAGTGACCGCCGCGTTGGTCGTGGTGTTCCAGGACTGATAGGTCGGCGCTGTCGCACCGGGAACGATGGTCGTGTCGGTGGTCCACAGCACCGAGGCGGTGTTCACGGCACCACTTGCGGTGAAGCCAAAGGATTTGATGGTGCCGCGCCAGTCCTTGGGGTCGTAGCTGGTCTGGTAATAACTGGAGCCACTGGCCACTGTGTTGCTGCTGGTAACGCCGCTGCCACCCGAGCCGGCCTTGGCGGTAATGTCGCTCAACGCCGCTGACAGAGCGGTGTTGAGGCTGGCGCTGTCGGTTGCCTGATAATACTTGCCCTGCCCGTAGTTGGCGGCATCCGACAACATCTGATTGGCGGTTGTGAACCCCACCGTATAGGTGTTCATGTTCTGCTTGGGGAAATCTGGTGAGTTCCAGGCTTTACCCGCCAGATCGGTGCCGGTGGAGCGCATATCGATATCAAAAGCGAATTTGGCGATATCGTCCAGGTACAGGGTGTCACCCTCGTTATCGCCGTTAAGGTTGTTGCCATCGTTGTTGATCCCGTCCCAGTTGGGTAATCGGGTGCCACCCAGTGGATCATTGGTCGGGAAAGTCCGGTCGTAGGTCGGAAGACCATCGGTAATGACCACGCCGTAGTTCTTCTGGCAGCGGTACTGGATCGGGCTGGTGTAGGTGGCTGGCGTGGAGTTGTAGTACGGCGTCATGCCGCGAAAATAGCGGGTGATTTCGTAATAGGTTTCCGCCAGCGGTGTATTGGCTATCGCGCTCAAGCCGCTGATTGCGGAGATCATCGCGTTGTAGTTGGCGTCCGCCTGGGCCTGGGTCACGCTGCCACTGACCGGGGACAGATCACTGATAGCACGGGCGATGTATCCGCCATTGGCGGGACTGTGGTTGGTAGGTGGATTGAACGTCGACAGACCGAAACGCAGCCCGCGATTGCTGGCAACCAGCGCCGTGGCAACGTTACGCGCCACGTTGACTCGGTAATCGTTGGGAATCGAGCCATTGGTGAAGTCGCGATTGCTGCCATTGGCCAGGCTCACCAGATAAGAGATGTAGTCGTCGTAGTAACGGGTGTTGCCATTGCCCACCGGATCAGGGAGCTTGAGGCACAGCGGTGTCGTGCTGTTGTTGTAGAACGCGTAGTAACCGCTGGAACAACCGGATTGCGACAAACTGGACAGCAGGATCGGGTCGCCGATGATGTCTGAACCGCCATTACACAAGCCGGAAAACCCATTGCATTGCTTGGCTGGGGTCCGCGACACCGTTGGATCAAAACCGGGGGCATAGATGATGCTGTTCATGCTCCCCGAATTGTCGAGCAGCAGCATCACGTTCGGTGCGACTGCCGCAGCGCTGAGCAGCGGTGAATCCGATGGCGTGAAGGCATAGGCCCGTACGGCCAGATAAAGCCCCAGCAGCCCGCCGCACACTATCTGCGATAACCAACGGCGCCATGCCTGGCGACGAACATCAGTATTTCGCATAGATGCTCTCCACCACACTGCGCGAGGTGCCCGCCAACCCGACGGCAGTCACCCGATAGAGCGTCGCCGAGGTGTTGCTCGGAATATTCACGGCGCCCTGCGTGGTGCCGATGTTCTGTACACCATAAAAACCGTTGCCGGCAGCGATCCAGGTCACCCCGGAGGTTGAATTGAGCCCGGCAGCCGTGATCGCTGAAGATTCGGCCGGCGGTGCACACTGGGTGATGTTGGCACACGCAGCCAGGGTGTAAGCGCTCAACTGCACGGCGCTTTCACCCATACGCAACGCCGCCTCTGCGCCCTGGAAGGATTGATTGCGCAGCGTCACGCTGCCGGCCATTTTTTCCTGAAGCGTGGCGTTCTGCATCGACGAAATACCGATCAGCGTCAACAACAACAGAAACACCAGGCTCATCAGCAGCGCCATGCCGCGCTGAGCGTGTGCCTTGAGGGGAGAAAGAATCATCGGCATCGCCCCTACATCAACCGGTTGCGCAAAGCGGCAACCACGTTGAAGGTCTGATTGCGCACGCGGTTGCTGGGATCCGTCAGGGTCAGCGTCAAGCGCACGCTGCGGATTCGCGTCGGGTCGGTCGGATTGCTGCTGTAACTCGACGCTGCCACGTCGGTGGCGCTGGTGGCCATGCCGAAGGTCACGTTGAAAGCACTGACGTTGCTCACCAGCACCGCCGACGTGGTGCCGGTGCCTGTGTTCGTAGTCATCAGGATCTGGCCGTTGTTGAGGCTGTAGGCGAGCCGCCGGATCGGGAACCCCATCTGCCCGGCCGCCGGGGTGTGCGCACTGGTGTAGGCCGTTGCGCTGGTTCGGCAATCAGACACCACGGTCCAGGTGGGCGAGCCACCATTGCCGCCGACATCCGAAGTCACCAGGGTCAATTTGAGCGCGGTGTTATCCCAACTGATGGGGGTGATCTGACTGGCATTGAAGTCACCGGCCGAACTCGCATCGGTAATCGCCCCCAGGCAGCCGAACATCCCGACCACGCGGATTTCCTGAATCATTTTGCTCAGGACAAACCGCGCATCCTCCTGCATCCCGGCAGCCGTGTTCTGGCTGACATAGGTGCTTTTCGCCGAAATAAAAATTTGCGCCACGCCGAGCACCACGATCAGGCTGATCGACAGGGCGATCATCAGCTCGATCAGACCAAACCCTCGGGACGAACGCCTCATGGCGTCACCACCGGATCGACGGTGGCGCGACTGCTCAGGACAAAACTGCGGGTCGAATTAGCGGCGGCTGCCCGCGAGTCATCCCACGTTATGGTGATCGTGTACACCCGCTGGTTCAGGGTAATGCTGCCCGTGGCGGTCGGGCCGCCGAAACTGACAATATTGGTGGTGAAGTCGTACAGGTCCTGATCCCGAGCAACATTCAAATTGCCCGAGGTCGGCGGCGTGACGGTGTAGTCGGCCCCTGAATTGGCGCGAATCCGGTCCATCATGTCGTAGGCGATAAAACTTGCCTGGCTGGTCATCAGCGAGCTGTCGGTGTACTTCAGCGCATTGAGCTGAATCGCCGCCGCCCCCAGTAGCCCTACACTCAAAATCAACAGCGCAACCAACACTTCGATCAGTGTCATGCCGTCCTGTGCACGCGATCCCGACCCTGTCATCCGCAGCTTCCACCCAAGACAATCCGTCCGTTCAAACACACGCTGAGCGTCCGGCTCTGCGCCCCCAATACATAATTGATCACCACCGCCGTGGCGGGTGCCGACAACCCACCAAGGTTGTTGAAATCGACGCTGGTCACCCCAGAGGTTAGCGTCAGAGTGGCGCCGCTGCTCATCGCTGGAACAACCCGCAATACATTCGCCGGCGTGCCGGTGCTGTCGTACACCGTCAACTCCCCGGTCCAGGCGCTGCCGCCAGCGGTTGGCCGGATCCGCGTGGTGATACCCCGGTCAATCGCCTCCAGCCGGGCGTAATTGAGTCCTCGCTGCAGATCACTGATTTCGGTATCGGCTTTGGCGTTCTGTACTGAACTGTTGAACGCCGGCACCGCCAGGGTGAGCAGAATCGCCATGACCGCAAGGGTCACCAGCAACTCGACCAACGTGAAACCTTTTGTACGATAATTCATCGCTGCCCTCCACTGCCAACGACTACACCTAGCTGTATCAAGCTAGAACATTCGACCGAGGACCGTCGGGTTGTTTTGACATTCGTTGCACAACTCAACGCCCTCTCCAGGGAAGGAGATGTCATGCATCAGAAGGGTTTCGGCCTGATCGAACTGCTTGTCGGGCTGGCAATCGCGGCGATCGCTCTGCAACTGGTCAGCCCGGCGCTCAGTGAATACACCCAATCGGTGCGTCGGGAAAACGCGGCGCAATCGCTCGCCAGCGGCATGCGCAACGCCCGCACAGAGGCGATCCTGCGCAATCAGACCATTGTCATTCACGGGTTGAACGACGACTGGGGCCAGGGCTGGCGAATCACTCTGGACATCAATGGCGAGGGGCATAAGGACAGCCGTAATCCGCTGCTGATCGAGCGCCAGGCAGTCGCACGGGTACCGATTGTGGGCAATCGGCCGGTGAAGAGTTTTGTACGATTCAGCGGTCTGGGCGAGCCGCTGTTACCCGGCGGTGCGTTTCAGGCCGGGACGCTGCACATCTGCGCGGAACGCGAACCGGTCAGCCACCACCAGGTGGTGCTGTCCAGCAGCGGCCGCGTCAGCCTGCGCAGCGACAAGGCCGAGCAGGCCTTGTGTGCGGGAGGCGAAGAATCAGAGCAGGGAACGAACGCGTAGCTCTTTGGGCATGGAGAAGGTGACGTTCTCCTCACGACCGGCCAGTTCATCGGCACCGGTGGCGCCCCAGGCCTGCAGCTGTTCGATGACGCCACGAACCAGCACTTCCGGTGCCGATGCCCCGGCAGTGATGCCGATACGCTCGACGCCCTCGAACCAGCTGCGTTGCATGTCTTCTGCGCCGTCGATCAGGTACGCCGGGGTGGACATGCGCTCGGCCAATTCGCGCAAGCGGTTGGAGTTGGAGCTGTTCGGGCTACCGACCACCAGCACCACGTCGCATTCGTCAGCCAGTTGCTTGACCGCGTCCTGACGGTTTTGCGTGGCGTAGCAGATGTCGTCCTTGCGTGGGCCGCCAATGGCCGGGAAACGAGTGCGCAAGGCATCGATCACACGACTGGTGTCGTCCATCGACAAGGTGGTTTGCGTGACGAAGGCGAGTTTTTCAGGGTTACGCACGTTCAACGCGGCGACGTCTTTTTCGTCTTCGACGAGGTAAATCGCACCACCATTGCTGGCGTCGTACTGCCCCATGGTGCCTTCGACTTCCGGGTGACCGGCATGGCCGATCAGAATGCACTCACGACCGTCGCGGCTGTAGCGCGCCACTTCGATGTGCACTTTGGTCACCAATGGGCAGGTCGCATCGAATACCTTCAAGCCACGGCCTGCGGCTTCCGTACGAACAGCCTGGGAAACCCCATGGGCGCTGAAAATCACGATGACGTCGTCCGGCACCTGATCCAGTTCTTCAACGAAGATCGCCCCGCGTGCGCGCAGGTCTTCAACGACGAATTTGTTGTGGACCACTTCGTGGCGCACATAGATCGGCGGCCCAAAGACTTCCAGGGCGCGGTTGACGATTTCGATCGCCCGGTCCACACCGGCACAGAAGCCACGGGGGTTGGCGAGTTTGATTTGCATACTGTGCCTCGTGTCTTGCGCGCAAGAAATTAGATCATTTGTAGGCGCTGAGCTTGCTCGCGATGACTGAGTGTCAGTCAACATCAATGTTGAATGTCAGGCCCTCATCGCGAGCAAGCTCTGCGCCTACAGGTTACAGCGCTTTGACGTCGATGATTTCTACGTCAAAGGTCAATGTCTTGCCAGCCAGCGGGTGGTTGAAGTCGATGGTCACCTGAGCGTCATCGAACGCTTTGACCACACCGGGCAGCTCAGTATTCGCCGCATCGTTGAAGATCACCAGCAGGCCTTCGGACAGTTCCATATCCTGGAACTGCGAACGCGGGATGATCTGCACGTTTTGCGGGTTAGGCTGGCCAAAAGCGTTTTCTGGCTGAATCGTCAGATTACGCTTGTCGCCCGCCTTGAAGCCAAACAGCGCGGCTTCGAAACCTGGCAGCAGGTTACCGTCGCCGACCTTGAAGGTCGCCGGGGCTTTGTCGAAGGTGCTGTCGACGGTGTCGCCGTTCTCCAGGCGCAATGCAAAGTGCAAGGTGACTTCCGTGTTCTGGCCGATGCGTTGCTCAGCCAATACCTGTTCAGTCATGAACGGCTTCTCCGGTCTTCTTACTTTTGAACATATCCAGCGCGAGCATCACGGCCCCGACGCTGATGGCGCTGTCGGCAAAGTTGAACGCAGGGAAATACCAGCGGTTCTGCCAATGCACCAGAATGAAATCGATCACATGGCCCAGGGCAATGCGGTCGTACAGGTTACCCAGCGCGCCGCCAAGCACCAGTGCCAGCGCAATCGCCAGCCAGGTGTCGTTGCGCCCCAAGCGCTTGAGCCAGACCACCAGCACGGCACTGACCACCACGGCGATCAAGGCGAACAACCAGCGCTGCCAGCCGGAACTGTCAGCCAGGAAGCTGAAGGCCGCGCCCGTGTTGTAGGCCAGGGTCCAGCTGAAGTAATCAGGGATCACCACGATTTGCTGGTACATCGTCAGCGAGCTTTCGAAGTGGAACTTGCTGGCCTGGTCGATGACCAGAACCAGCACGCTCAACCAGAGCCAGCTCAGCCGTCCGAAACGGCTAGCAGCATTAGGCATAGTGACGAACCTCACCGGCACCGCTGATGTTGTCGACACAACGACCGCAGATTTCCGGATGCTCCGGGTTCACGCCAACGTCTTCACGGCAGTGCCAGCAACGGGCGCACTTGGCGAAGCTCGACTTGACGATTTTCAGTTTCAGACCGCTGACTTCGGTGACAACGGCATCGGCCGGAGCCTGCACGAATGGCGCAACGCTGGCGGTCGAGGTGATCAGTACAAAGCGCAGTTCGTTGCTCAGCTTGGCCAGGTCGGCGCTCAGCGCCTCTTCGGTGAACAGCGTCACTTCGGCTTGCAGGTTGCCACCGACGGCCTTGGCCGCGCGCTGGATTTCCATTTCCTTGTTGACCGCGACCTTCACCGCCATGATCCGCTCCCAGTAAGCGCGGCCCAGTTCGACGTTGTCCGGCAACTCGGTCAGGCCTTCGTACCAGGTGTTGAGCATGACCGATTCGTTGCGCTCGCCCGGCAGGTATTCCCACAGTTCGTCGGCGGTGAATGCGAGGATCGGCGCGATCCAGCGCACCAGCGCTTCAGAGATGTGGAACAGCGCGGTTTGCGCCGAACGACGGGCCTTGCTGTTGGCACCAGTGGTGTACTGACGGTCCTTGATGATGTCTAGGTAGAAACCACCCAGCTCCTGCACGCAGAAGTTGTGGATCTTGGAGTAGACGTTCCAGAAACGGTATTCGCCGTAGTGCTCTTGCAGCTCGCGTTGCAGCAGCAAGGTACGATCCACGGCCCAACGGTCCAGCGCGAGCATTTCTTCTGCCGGCAGGATGTCGGTGGCCGGGTTGAAACCGGTCAGGTTCGACAGCAGGAAGCGCGCGGTATTACGGATCCGCCGGTAGGCGTCCGCACTGCGTTGCAGGATCTGGTCGGAAACCGCCATTTCACCCGAGTAATCGGTGGAAGCGACCCACAGACGCATGATGTCGGCGCCCAGGGTGTCGTTGACCTTTTGTGGCGCGATCACGTTGCCCAACGATTTGGACATCTTGCGACCGGACTCATCCACGGTGAAACCATGGGTCAGCAGTTCGCGGTACGGCGCGTGGTTGTCGATGGCGCAACCGGTCAGCAACGACGAGTGGAACCAGCCGCGGTGTTGGTCCGAGCCTTCCAGGTACAGATCGGCACGCGGACCGGTCTCGTGGCCCATCGGGTGCGAACCGCGCAGGACGTGCCAATGCGTGGTGCCTGAATCGAACCAGACGTCCAGAGTGTCGCTGATCTTGTCGTACTGCGGTGCTTCGTCACCGAGCAGCTCGGCAGCGTCCATCTTGAACCAGGCTTCGATGCCTTCTACTTCGACGCGTTTGGCGACTTCTTCCATCAGCTCAACGGTACGTGGGTGCAGTTCGCCGCTTTCCTTGTTCAGGAAGAACGGGATCGGCACACCCCAGTTGCGCTGACGGGAGATGCACCAGTCCGGACGGTTGGCGATCATCGAGTGCAGGCGCGCCTGGCCCCAGGCCGGAACGAACTTGGTTTCTTCGATGGCTTTGATCGCCCGCTTGCGCAGGGTTTCGCCAGACGTCGGCTCTTTGTCCATGCCGATGAACCACTGCGCGGTGGCGCGGTAGATCAGCGCGCTCTTGTGGCGCCAGCAGTGCATGTAGCTGTGTTCGATGACGGTGGTATGCAGCAACGCACCGACTTCGGTCAGCTTGTCGACGATGGCCGGGTTGGCCTTCCAGATGAACTGGCCGCCAAAGAACTCCAGCGACGGCACGTACACGCCGTTGCTTTGCACTGGATTGAGGATGTCGTCGTTGACCATGCCATACGCTTTGCAAGTCACGAAGTCGTCCACACCGTAGGCTGGCGCGGAGTGAACCACACCGGTGCCGGCGCCCAGCTCGACGTACTCGGCCAGGTAAACCGGCGACAGACGATCGTAGAACGGGTGACGGAAATTGATCAGTTCCAGCTCTTTACCGGTGGTGGTCGCGATGACCGAACCTTCCAGGTTGTAGCGGACCAGGCACGACTCGACCAGCTCTTCAGCCAGTACCAGCAGCTTGTCGCCGACATCGACCAGCGCGTAGTTGAATTCCGGGTGAACGTTCAGCGCCTGGTTGGCCGGGATGGTCCACGGGGTGGTGGTCCAGATCACGATCGAAGCAGGCTTGGCCAGTGATGGCAGGCCGAACGCGGCAGCCAGTTTGGCTTCATCAGCAATCGGGAAGGCAACGTCGATGGTCGAGGACTTTTTGTTCTCGTATTCAACTTCGGCTTCAGCCAGGGCCGAACCGCAGTCGAAGCACCAGTTCACAGGCTTGAGGCCCTTGAACACAAAACCACCCTTGACGATTTCAGCCAAGGCACGGATTTCACCGGCCTCGTTCTTGAAATCCATGGTCTTGTACGGGTTGGCGAAATCGCCCAACACGCCCAGACGGATGAATTCGGACTTCTGGCCTTCGATCTGCTCGGTGGCGTAGGCACGGCACAGTTCGCGGGTTTTGTCCGCGCCCAGGTTTTTACCGTGGGTCACTTCGACTTTGTGCTCGATCGGCAGACCATGGCAATCCCAGCCCGGAACATAAGGCGCGTCGAAACCCGACAGGGTTTTCGAGCGGATGATCATGTCCTTGAGAATCTTGTTCAGCGCATGACCGATGTGAATGGTGCCGTTGGCGTACGGAGGACCGTCGTGAAGCACGAACTTCGGACGATCCTTGCCAATCTCGCGCAACTTACCGTACAGGCCAATGCTGTCCCAGCGCTGCAGAATCTGCGGTTC
This sequence comes from Pseudomonas frederiksbergensis, assembly GCF_001874645.1. Lineage (NCBI taxonomy): Bacteria > Pseudomonadati > Pseudomonadota > Gammaproteobacteria > Pseudomonadales > Pseudomonadaceae > Pseudomonas > Pseudomonas frederiksbergensis. The sequence continues at coordinate 3,706,118 of NZ_CP017886.1, read as the reverse complement.
GCGCTGGGGCAGGCCGGCCTTCATTGGGAAGGCGGTGTCCGGAAGGTTTAGCGTGGCTTTATAGTCGGTCATTTAAGGCTCTTCATTAGCGATTGGCGCTAGGTGCGGCATAGGCACGGGCGGCGGCGATATCCGCATTGATCGCCGTCTTAAGCGCCTCCAGAGAGGCGAAACGCTGCTCTTCGCGCAGCTTGTGGTGGAAAACCACCGTCAAACGCCGGTCATACAGATCGCCGGCAAAATCTAGAATATGGACTTCCAGGTGGGCTTTGCCATCACCTGCGACCGTTGGCCGAACGCCGATATTGGCGACTCCGGGCCAAGTCTTGCCGTCGACCTCGACGCTGACCAGATAAACCCCGGTCAGCGGTACACGACGACGCTTGAGTTGCACGTTGGCCGTTGGCGTGCCCAGTTGGCGCGCCAGCTTCTGCCCGTGCAGAACCCGTCCGGTAATTCGGAACGGACGACCGAGCAATCGCTCGGCCAAGGCAAAATCGGCAGCGGCCAAGGCATTACGCACCTGGGTGCTACTGACACGCAAACCGTCCAGTTCAACGGTCTGCGCCGCTTCGACGGTGAAACCCTGAACAGCCCCGGCCTGTTGCAGGAAATCGAAATCCCCTACCCGATCACAGCCGAAACGGAAGTCGTCACCGACCTCCAGATGCTGCACGCCCAGACCATCGACGAGAATGGTGTCGACGAACTCGGCGGCGCTGAGCTTGCTCAATCGATGATTGAAGGCCAGGCACAGCACCCGGTCGACGCCTTCGGCGGCCAGCAGTTGCAGCTTGTCGCGCAAGCGCGCCAGACGGGCCGGAGCCGTATCCGGGGCGAAAAATTCACGCGGCTGTGGCTCGAAAATCACCACGCAGCTGGGTACACCCAACTCGAGCGCACGCTCACGCAGCCTGGCCAGGATAGCCTGGTGGCCACGGTGAACACCGTCAAAGTTGCCAATAGTGGCGACACAGCCCCGATGCTGGGGGCGCAAATTGTGGAGGCCTCGAACCAGCTGCATAACGCGCTTCTTGCTCATAAAGTGGTCGATTATAACCACACCCGGCGGCCGACAACAGGCAACACCGTAACCCAAAGCGATCGAACCGACAAAACTGACGCCCGACCCGTGATTATTGACGCACTATCTTCAATTCAGCGCCTTGCGATTGAAGTCCCGCAGACGGAAGCCCATCAACGCCAGCATACCGAAATAGGCCACCACACCGGCGCCGACCAACGCTCCCAGACGCAGGAAGCGCTCCGGCATGTGCCCTTCGCCCCAGGCCGGCATGAAATACATCAACCCCAGCAGAACCGCGGACATCACCGTCACCGCAACGACCAGCTTGAGCCCGAACATGCCCCAGCCCGGCTGTGGCTGATACATCTTCTGTTTGCGCAACTGATAGAACAACAGACCGGCATTGAGGCATGCACCGGCACTAATGGCCAGGGCCAGCCCTGCGTGTTTCAACGGGCCGATAAAGGCCAGGTTGAAGAGCTGAGTGACGATCAGCGTGAAAATCGCGATTTTTACCGGCGTGCGAATGTTTTGTTGCGCATAGAAACCCGGCGCCAGCACCTTGATCACGATTATCCCGAGCAAACCGACCGAGTAGGCAACCAGGGCACGTTGGGTCATCGAGGCATCAAATGCGCTGAACTGACCGTACTGGAACAGCGAAACGGTCAGTGGCTCCGCCAGAATCCCCAGCGCCAGGGAGCACGGCAGTACCAGCACGAAGCACAGGCGCAGTCCCCAATCGAGAATTCGCGAGTACTCATGGCGATCCTTGCTGGCGTAGGTTTTGGCCAGTGTTGGCAGCAAAATCGTGCCCAGCGCCACACCGAGCACACCGGATGGCAACTCCATCAGGCGGTCGGCGTAATACATCCAGGACACCGAGCCCGCCACCAGAAACGAGGCAAAAATGGTGTTGATGATCAGCGAAATCTGGCTGACCGAGACCCCCAGGATCGCCGGCAGCATCTGCTTCATCACACGCCAGACACCGGTGTCGCGCAGATTCAGGCGCGGTAGCACCAACATGCCGATTTTTTTCAGGTGCGGCAGTTGATAGAGCAATTGCGCCAGGCCACCGGCCAGTACCGCCCAGCCCAGAGCCATGACTGGCGGGTCGAAGTATGGTGTCAGGAACAGCGCGAAAATGATCATGCTGACGTTGAGCAGGGTCGGCACGAAGGCCGGCACCGAAAAACGGTTCCAGGTATTGAGGATCGCCCCGGCCAGCGAGGACAGCGAGATCAGCAATATATAAGGAAAGGTCACTCGCAACAGGCTGGAGGTCAGCTGGAATTTTTCCGGCGTGTTGGTAAAGCCCGGGGCTGTCACCCAGATGACCCAAGGCGCAGCGATCATCCCGAGAATCGTGACCAGCGCCAGTACCAGCGTGAGCAAACCCGAAACATAAGCGATGAAGGTTCGTGTCGCCTCTTCGCCCTGCTGACTTTTGTATTCCGCCAGAATCGGCACGAAGGCCTGGGAAAACGCCCCTTCGGCAAATATTCGCCGCAACAGATTGGGCAGTTTGAAGGCAATAAAGAAGGCATCCGTGGCCATCCCGGCGCCAAATATGCGTGCGACGAGCGTGTCACGGACGAACCCCAGAACCCGGGAAAGCATCGTGATAGAGCTGACAGCGGCCAACGATTTAAGCAGGTTCATTGAAGAGTTTTTGCCTGTCGATAAACAGCAGGCGAACAAACCGCCCACTTATGCGATACTCCGCGCCGCAACAGCACAGAGCCAAAGCTCGCGAGTTTACAGGTCAAGCGCCGGAAATAAATATCCCGCCTCTTTAGATCGACCACTCAGCGGAACGCATCACCCGCCCTTGACAAGACTTCAACTCATCGGCATGATTCGCGGCCTATTTTGTTTGCTATTTCCTAAAAAGTCTTTCGAGGAGCTCGACGGTGGCCAACACACCTTCCGCCAAAAAACGTGCAAAACAGGCTGAGAAGCGTCGCAGCCACAACGCCAGCCTGCGTTCCATGGTTCGTACCTACATCAAGAATGTAGTTAAAGCCATCGACGCAAAAGACGCTGAAAAAGCGCAAGCTGCTTACGTTCTGGCCGTGCCAGTTATCGACCGTATGGCCGATAAAGGCATCATCCACAAGAACAAAGCTGCTCGCCATAAGAGCCGCCTGAATGGCCACGTCAAGGCTCTGAACGTTGCCGCTGCTGCTTAAGCGACACGCTCATTAAAAAACCGACCCCAGGGTCGGTTTTTTATTGTCTGCGATTTAGTGCGCAATGATCGCTCCCACGCTCCGCGTCACAGCGATTGCTGCGCGTCCGTGGCGACATTCCCACGCAGGGCATGGGAACGATCATCTTCAGATCACTGATGCGCCCAAGGCAAAATCGGAATCGCGGTCACGGCATTCTGCGGGCTACCCTCGATCAAGCGGTCGCTGTAGACCAGATACACCAGGGTGTTGCGCTTCTTGTCGAGGAAACGCACCACCTGCATGGTCTTGAACACCAGAGACGTGCGCTCCTTGAACACCTCTTCACCATCCTTGAGCTCGCCCTTGAAGCTGATCGGCCCGACCTGACGGCAAGCGATAGACGCGTCCGACCGATCCTCGGCCAACCCCAGACCACCCTTCACCCCGCCCGTCTTGGCTCGCGACAGGTAGCAGGTCACGCCATCAACCTTGGGATCGTCGAAAGCCTCGACGACGATACGGTCATTCGGCCCGACGAATTTGAACACGGTCGACACCTGACCGATTTCTTCCGCCGAAGCCAGCAGCGGCATCGCCAACAGCAACCCCAACAATCCTTTTGCCATGCGCATTCGCGTTTTCCTTAAACCAGAATCAGATTATCGCGGTGAACCAGCTCCGGCTCCGCCATATAACCCAACAGACCGACAATCGCCTCAGACGACTGACCGATGATTTTTTGCGCCTCAAGCGCACTGTAGTTAGCCAACCCGCGGGCGATCTCACGACCATCCGGTGCCACGCACACCACCATCTCACCGCGACGGAAACTGCCTTGAACCAGCTTTACACCCACCGGCAGCAGACTTTTATTGCCCTGCGACAACGCCGCGACCGCACCCTCATCCAGCACCAGCGTGCCGCGGGTCTGCAAGTGCCCGGCTAGCCACTGCTTGCGTGCCGCCAGCAGGCCGCGCTCAGGCGACAACAAGGTGCCGATGCGCTCACCCGCCTTCAAACGATCCAGCACACGCTCAAGACGCCCACCCACGATGATCGTATGAGCCCCCGAACGCGCCGCCAGACGCGCCGCACGCAATTTGGTTTGCATACCGCCACGCCCCAACGCACCACCCGTGCCGCCCGCGACCGCGTCCAGCGCCGGATCATCGGCACGCGCCTCGTAAATCAGCTTGGCGTCAGGGTTGTTGCGCGGATCGGCGTCGAACATGCCGTCACGATCGGTGAGAATCACCAACAGATCGGCCTCGACCAAGTTAGCCACCAACGCCGCCAGCGTGTCGTTGTCGCCGAAACGGATTTCGTCAGTGACCACCGTATCGTTCTCATTGATCACCGGAATGACCTTGAGCTCGACCAGCGCACGCAAGGTGCTGCGGGCGTTGAGGTAACGCTTGCGGTCGGACAAGTCATCATGAGTCAGGAGAATCTGCGCCGTGTGCCGGCCATGCTCGGCAAAGCTCGACTCCCAGGCCTGCACCAACCCCATCTGACCAATGGCGGCAGCCGCCTGCAACTCGTGCATCGCACTGGGTCGTGCGGTCCAGCCAAGGCGACTCATACCTGCCGCTACTGCCCCGGAGGACACCAGCACCAGCTCGACACCCGCCTCATGCAGCGCGACCATCTGCTCAACCCAGACGCTCATTGCCGCGCGATCCAGACCCTTGCCGTCAGCCGTCAGCAAAGCGCTGCCGATCTTCACGACCCAACGCTGCGCACCTGTCACCTTGCTCCGCATCATCTTCAACCTTAGCTTGAGGACAGCGCGACCCAGCGCTGCCCGTAACGTTATTCGTGACTACCGATTTCCAGATACCAAAACGCCGCTCGATTGAGCGGCGCTTAAGTTTACTGCAACGAATCAGTCACGCACGTAAATGATTTCTGGACCATCTTCATCATCCACATCCTCTTCGTCCCAGTCATCGTCGCCAATGTCATGGACCGACTTCACGCCGCTGCGGCGCAGCGCACGCTGGTCATCCAGCGCCTGCAACTGAGCACGGGCTTCGTCTTCGATGCGCTGATCGAGATCCGCCAGTTCTTCCTTGTAAACCGGGTCGTTAGCCAGACGATCGGCACGATCTTCCAGGTAACGCATGATGTCGCGCGTCAAGCGCTCAGTGCCTTCTTTGGCAATGGCCGAGATCACGTAGACCGGACCGGTCCACTCCAGACGATCAACGATTTCCTTGACCCGAGCCTCATGCTCCTCCTCAAGAATCTGGTCGCACTTGTTCAGCACCAACCAGCGATCACGCTCAGCCAGGGACGGACTGAACTTGGTCAGCTCGCTGACGATCACTTCGGCAGCATCTGGAGCACTGGCGTCATCCAGCGGCGCCATGTCCACGAGGTGCAGCAGCAGACGGGTACGCGACAAGTGCTTGAGAAAACGAATCCCCAGACCCGCACCATCGGAAGCACCTTCGATCAGACCCGGAATGTCCGCGACCACGAAGCTTTTCCAGCGATCGACGCTGACCACACCCAGGTTCGGCACCAGCGTGGTGAACGGATAATCAGCCACTTTGGGCTTGGCCGCCGAGACTGAACGGATAAAGGTACTTTTGCCGGCATTTGGCAAGCCCAGCAGACCGACATCGGCCAACACCTTCATTTCCAGCTTGAGGTCACGCTGCTCGCCCGGCTTGCCCGGCGTAGTCTGGCGCGGCGCGCGGTTGGTACTGGACTTGAAACGGGTGTTACCCAGACCGTGCCAGCCACCATGAGCCACCAGCAGACGCTGGCCAGCCTTGGTCAGGTCGCCAATGACTTCTTGCGTAGCAGAGTCAATAACCGTGGTGCCGACCGGAACCCGCAACACCAGCTCTTCACCCTTCTTACCAGTACAGTCGGTGCTGCCGCCGTTGGAACCACGCTCAGCATCGAAGTGCCGGGTGTAACGGTAGTCGACCAGGGTGTTGAGGTTTTCGTCGGCGATCATGTAGACCGAGCCGCCGTCACCACCATCACCGCCATTAGGACCGCCGTTTTCGATGAATTTTTCCCGACGGAAACTCATGCAACCATTGCCGCCGTCGCCAGCTTTTACTCGAATCGATACTTCATCAACAAACTTCATAACAGAACGCCTCTCGCCATACGGACGAGCCGAAAAACACTAAGACATAAGACTCTTGCAAAAATGAGCGCAGCGACCTCAATCAACGACCGCACAATCCAGCGCCGGCAGCCCATACAAACAGTTTTGCAAGAGACTCACCCCACAAACGAAAAAGCCCCGTCGCAAGACAGGGCTTTTCCAGCAACTACGTAATTATGCCGCGACGACTGCAGTCTTCGGGACAATGCTCACGTAACGGCGACCGAAGGCGCCTTTTACTTCGAACTTGATCACGCCGTCGATTTTAGCGAACAGAGTGTGATCTTTGCCCATGCCAACGCCGTAGCCAGCGTGGAATTGGGTGCCGCGCTGACGCACGATGATGTTGCCCGGAATGATAACCTGGCCGCCATACATCTTCACGCCAAGGCGTTTGGCTTCTGAGTCGCGACCGTTACGGGTACTACCACCAGCTTTTTTGTGTGCCATGAGTTCAATTCTCCTAGTGAGGAATTAGGCTGAAATTAAGCCTGAATACCGGTGATTTTGATCTCGGTGTACCACTGGCGGTGGCCCATACGCTTCATGTGGTGCTTACGACGACGGAACTTGATGATGCGGACTTTATCGTGACGACCTTGGGAGATCACTTCAGCCACAACGGTAGCACCAGCAACAACTGGAGCACCGATATTCACGTCATCGCCATTGGCGACCAACAGAACGCGATCAAAAGTTACGGATTCGCCGGTAGCGATTTCCAGTTTCTCGATCTTCAGGTATTCACCTGGGGCGACCTTGTATTGCTTGCCACCAGTAACGATTACTGCGTACGACATGGTATTTCTCCGATAATCCTGCTCACCCAGCTCTTTATAAGAAGAGGTATTGGCTGGCATGGCTGCATGGGATGGAACGACCCAAATGCAATTGCGTAAGGCAGGTGCTGCCCAGGAAGTTCAGGGTGCGCGATTGTACGCAAGGCACGAGCACGTTGCAAGAGGCCGTCCATCGCGCCTTGACAGGCCCCGACGCGGGTCCTAGCATGCCGCGCAACCCTTCTGGAGCGACTGTCGCTGATGCAACCCCAAGCTTTCTACCGCTCGGTGGCGGACGATTTTAACGCCGTCGACGGCATCATCAAGAAGCAGCTGACTTCCCGAGTGCCGCTGGTATCGAAAATCGGCGACTACATTACCTCGGCCGGCGGTAAACGCCTGCGTCCTCTATTAGTGTTGCTGTGTGGCAAGGCCCTGGGTCGCGAAGGCGACGACATGCGTCTGCTGGCCGCAACCATTGAGTTCCTGCACACCGCGACCCTGCTGCACGATGACGTGGTCGACATGTCCGGCATGCGCCGTGGCCGCTCGACCGCCAACGCCATGTGGGGCAACGCCCCGAGCGTGCTGGTCGGTGACTTCCTGTACTCGCGCTCATTCGAGATGATGGTCGAACTGGGCTCGATGCCGGTGATGAAGATTCTCTCGCAAGCCACGCGGATCATCGCTGAAGGCGAAGTCCTGCAGCTGTCCAAGGTGCGCGACGCCAGCACCACCGAAGAAACCTACATGGAAGTCATCCGCGGCAAAACCGCGATGCTTTTCGAGGCGTCGACCCACAGTGCCGCGGCCTTGGCTGGCGCTACGCCAGAACAGAGCGAAGCCTTGCGCACCTTTGGTGACCACCTGGGTGTAGCCTTCCAGTTGGTCGACGACCTGCTCGACTACCGTGGCGACGCGGAAACCCTGGGCAAGAACGTCGGCGACGACCTGGCTGAAGGCAAGCCAACCCTGCCGCTGATCTACACCATGCGCGAAGGCACACCGGAGCAAGCGGCACTGGTGCGCCAGGCGATTCAGAAAGGCGGTATCGAAGACCTGGAAAGCATCCGCGCTGCCGTGGAAGCCTCGGGCTCTCTGGACTACACCGCACAGCTGGCCCGCGATTACGTGGCCCGCGCGATCAAATGCCTCGAAATGCTGCCCGCCAGCGAATACCGGGACGCATTGGTCGAACTGAGCGAGTTTGCAGTCGCTCGCACGCACTAAGATCAAAAGATCGCAGCCTACGGCAGCTCCTACGCGTAAATCTGTAGGAGCTGCCGTAGGCTGCGATCTTTTGCCGTCAGCCCCCGCCTCCGGTAAAACCCTATATAATGTGCGCTTTTTAGCCATCCTGAATCCAAGGAGCTTTAGTGAGCACGCTGCCACCCTGCCCGAAATGCAATTCCGAATACACCTATGAAGACGGCGCCCAGCTGATCTGCCCAGAGTGCGCCCACGAGTGGTCCGCCAATGGTGAAGCGCAAGCTGCGCCCGATGAAACCGTGAAAAAGGATTCGGTCGGCAATGTCCTGCAAGATGGCGACACCATCACTGTGATCAAAGACCTCAAGGTCAAGGGCACTTCGCTGGTGGTCAAGGTCGGCACCAAGGTCAAGAACATCCGCCTGTGTGATGGCGACCATGACATCGACTGCAAGATCGACGGTATCGGCCCGATGAAGCTCAAATCCGAGTTCGTCAGAAAAGTCTGAACCTGCCGTATTCCATCCCACGCCCTGCGTGGGATGGCGCTTCACCCTCGCCTGACTCCCCTGCAATCGCGCCCAGTAGCAAAACGCCAGCCGTTTTGACTTTCAGCCATTCCCACACAGAAAACAGCAGAAACCGCTAATAGGCACTTGCTATTAATTAAATAAGAATTATTCTCATCAAATCATTAAAAAGGAGATGAGCATCATGACTTACTTGATCGATGCATGGCTGGATCGCCCACACCCTTACCTCAGGATCCTGCATCGGGAAACCGGGGAAGTGTGTGCGGTGTTGGAAGAAGAAGCCTTGAGCGAGCTGCAAGACCAGGGCGACCTCGACCTCAATGGCCTGAGCTCCAGCGAGCCGGTGGTGCTCAAGGAACTGGTGCGCAACCTGTTTCTATTCTGCTACGCCCGGGCATTGCGCCCGATGAATGATCTGAATACCAAGTTCGAGATATGAAGGTCGCTGTAAAAACTGTAGGAGCTGAGCTTGCTCGCGATGGCATCAATACGGTTTCAAGGTTAAACCGAGTCGACAGCATCGCGAGCAAGCTTTGCTCCTACACATTCGAGGCTTACAGAACGTCGAGCAGCTCGACGTCGAAAACCAGAACGCTGTGTGGCGGAATGCTGCCAACGCCTTGTGCGCCGTAAGCCAGTTCGCTCGGCACGTACAGGCGCCATTTGCTACCGGCGTTCATCAGTTGCAGAGCTTCGGTCCAGCCAGCGATCACGCCGCCAACCGGGAATTCTGCAGGCTGACCACGATCATAGGAGCTGTCGAACACAGTGCCGTCGATCAGCGTGCCGTGGTAGTGGGTACGCACTTGATCTTCACGGGTTGGCTTGGCGCCTTCACCTTGAGTCAGTACTTCGAACTGCAGGCCGGAAGCCAGAGTGGTGATGCCGTCACGCTTGGCGTTTTCAGCCAGGAATGCCAGACCTTCGCCAGCAGCCGCTTCAGCCTTGGCAGCGGCTTCGGCTTGCATGATTTCGCGAATAACCTTGAAGCTGGCAGACATGGCTTCCTGGCCAACACGGCTTTCCTTACCGGCGAATGCGTCGGTCAGACCGGCCAGGATCGCGTCCAGGCTAACGCCCGGTGGCGGGTTGTCACGCAGTTGGTCGCCCAACTGACGGCCGATACCGTAGCTGACGCGGGTTTCGTCGGTGGACAGATTTACTTCGGACATGACACTGCTCCGCTGTGCGGACGGCTCGGGACATTGCCGTGCGTGCACAGCGCATCCCGGAGCGCCCGGAACCAAAAGGGCGAGCAGACTAGCACAGATGCCATTGCGGTGATCAGGGGTGTCAGCGCTATCAGGAGATGGGCACCTTCAGACTCTCTTGCGCGCTGATGCCCAGACCGCACATCTCGTCGTGCACCGAGGTGTGAATCAGATTGAATGTCAGCTTGGGAAAGGCATGAAGGACTTCACGGGCATGTTCCACCGAACGCAAACGCAGTGTTTGCCCGTGGGTGTCGTCGAGCGGATGAGCGGCGCCATGTATCCGTGCCTCCAACAGATAAATCCCGCCTTCCATCGAGATCAGATTCAGCTCATCGACCTTCCCGGCGATGGCATAGGCGTTCAACTCTTGCAGGTTCATGAGCACACCCCGCGCAATGGCGAGCCAAGACACTTATAGGGATATGCCTCGGCGCACAAAAGCACAAGCCAGAAACGCCGCCGCCCGTCCGTTTCACAACGGCCGGGCGGCACGATACGACGCGGGAACGACAATCAGTGCTTGGTCAGCTTGTCCAGGTAACCCATGGCAAACGCCGAGATCACAAAGGTCATGTGAATGATCACGTACCACTTCAAGTGCTCGGGATCGACATTCCTGGCGTCCATGAAGATGCGCAGCAGGTGGATCGAGGAAATGGCCACGATCGAGGCCGCAACTTTCATCTTCAGGGAAGAAGAGTCCATCGTGCCCAACCAGTTGAGTTTTTCCTTGCCATCATCGATGTCGAGCTCGGACACGAAGTTTTCGTAGCCGGAAATCATCACCATCACCAGCAACCCGCCTACCAGCGCCATGTCGATCAGCGACAACAGCACCAGAATCAGATCGGACTCGGCCATCGAGAACACGTTGGGAATAACGTGGAAGACTTCCTGAAAGAACTTCAGCGCCAGGGCCAGCAGGCCCAGGGACAAACCGAAGTAGATCGGCGCCAGCAGCCAGCGCGAGGTGTACATTGCATTTTCGACAAAACGTTCCATTGAATCTCACACAAGGGTTTAAACGGCGGCGAGTATATCAGCCGCTCAAAACCCCATAAACCGCAGACAAATCCATAACCTGCGAGTCTGCCAAAGCGTTTTTCTGCTAGTGTCCAAGGCATTCGCATCGCTCATTGCGTTATAGAGGAAAACCGGAAAATGGATTTGCGATTGCCTTTAACGACTGTCGGCCTTTGCCTCGCGGTACTGATCAGCGGCTGCTCACCCAGCGATGAGAAGCGCCCGCAGAGCCTTGAGGAGAAAACCGCACAGTTCGAGAAGTCGCTGGACGCGATTCAGGATCCCAAGCTCAAGGACGCCGTGGCCAACCTTGGCGGCTCATTGCTGCTACTCGAACGCGCACAGCAAAAGCTTGCCATCAAGCCGATCACAACCGAGTACGGCGAAGACGCCATGGCCCTGCTCAAGCACTATCCAACCCCGCAGGCGCTGGTCGACACTTATATCAACGGCCTGTTCGTACTGCGCAAGGACTCCAGTTCCGACTACCTGACCGACTTGCAGCCGGTGTTCCCCTTCAACTTCAACATGCCCTCCGAGTTCCCCTTCCCCCATGGGCTGGAATGGCAATCGGTCACGCTAAGCAACAAGAAGGTCATCCCTTTTCAGCCCGAATGGTCGGAAACCGATCCTGGCATTCAGTTGAGCCCTTCAAGTTCCAGCCTGACCAATCCGGACGACCTGACCGTGGCCTACCCCTTTGTCGAGGGCGAGGAAGTCGACAACAAGAACCAGCCGCAACCGGCGACCCTGAAAGGTAAAGTCGAAGTCATTGCACCGCGCAAGGTATTCACCTTCGACCTGACGCACAAGGACGTGGGCCAAACGCGTACCGACGACAACATCAGTGTCACTCTGCGGGCCTTGGAGAAGAACTACGCCGAGGTTGAAGTCAACAACAGCACAGCGCTGGCGCCAGACGTCAGCGACACCCCGCTCAATCCGCTGATCGTCCAGGCCAAGGACACGACCGGCCAGTTCCTCTCACGCTCGGGCTCGATCAACGAAGACGCCGCACACATCGCGCTCTATCAAAAACAACTGGCCGAGATGCAGAAGCAAACCGCCTGGAGTGATGCGTTCGAAAAACAGCTCGACGACGAACAGCAGGCGTTCGAGCACAAGCAGACTCATCATTACACCAAGGTGTACTTCAACGGTCCCATCGACAGCCTCGAAGTCAACGTTCTCGACTTCTCGGCTGTCACCGTCACCCGCAAGGAACTGGAGCTTGCGGTACGCCGCTTCGACCGCAATACCACCGACAAAACCATCCAGAGCCTGAATCTACCCGTGGTCGTGTACGACGATCAGGCTGCAGCCTGGCTCAAAGGCTCCACACTGGATGAGGAACAGCTGAAAAAGAATATCCACGTCAACCAATCGGTCGAGGACGCCAGTGCGGCACGCATCGAATTCGATCACCCGAAAAGCTTCAACGACGAACTGCTTGGCACCTCATTCAGCCCCGGTGACACCCCCGTGACCTTCTTCACCCAGGACGATAAGGGAAAACGCGGCGAACCCATTGAATTGCCACCCGAAGCCTTCGAAATCGACCCGCTGCACGCCACTATCACGTACGACCTGACGCTGTTCCCCGAGACACCGGCTTACGCCGTCGGCTCGATGCCGTTGTTTCTGGCCAATATTGCAAAAAGCAGCCTCGACACCCAGAAGCTGCCCAAAGGACTGGAGCTCAAAGGCAATGCCTTGGTGGTTGACCAGAAAGTATTCCCCGCCCAGGACTGGCGTTTCTTCGCCAAGGACGCAAGTGGTAACTACCTGAAGGAGATTCTTGCTGTCAGCCACGACGCCAGCGCAGAAGGCCCGGCGATGGTTGAGGTGCATTATTTCTACGGCCAGCCGACTAGCCTGGAAACCTACCAGCGCACCAACCTCAATACCGTCGAATATGGATTCGAGGTCAAACTCGACAAGGCCGAAAACCCCAACCCTGTCGAATAGCTACTAATGCTCGGGGTTGAACTCAAAACCACCCGGATTGCGGCAGCGTCCACCATTGATTTCCCGCAGCTGGGCTTGCAAGTGCAAACACCAGATTTGCGGGTCATCGGCCAGCTGATAACCGTGCAGGGTCAGGCTTTCAACGATGGTTTCGAGTATCGATTCGGCCACGAAAGGACCATGAAACGGGCCCTGGGCCTTGATGGCGGAAGGTTGCTCGCCGGCCATTCCGGCGGCAAACAACAAGGTCCACATACCGGTGTCCCCCGCAAGCGGGCGAATACTGCATTCGATACGGGTAACCAGGCCCAGGCATTGGCGGGTGAGGCAGAGGTTGCGCGACATGGCGGCGACCCTCGGTAAATCTGGTATTCAGCCTCCACGGGAAGGCTGTCTCGATCCAGTGATGACTGTCGATGTCCATGACCTGAGCATAGAAGAAAAGTCGAGTCAGCAAGTTGACGGAGGTCAGAAGGCGCCGAATGGTCGTTGTTGGTTTTTTGACGTCATCCGGGCGGTAATGAGGTTTACCTAGAGGGTGAGGATGCCGCTGAAAAGATCGCAGCCTGCGGCAGCTCCTACCCGGGAGTTCACCGCAAGCTGCGACTTTCAATCAGGCAGGCTTGGTCTCGGCCAATGCTTCCTGGGCCTGCTCCTTCTCGGCCTCTTTCAAGTCATCTTCGCTGATCATTTCCGCGATCACCCGCAAGCGCTCCACCACGCGAGCATTGACGCTGCCCTCCGGGAACTGACCCTCTTCGTCCGGTTCGCCGGCCGGCTCGCCCACCAGCAGGCTCAAGGCCTCATCGGCCTGACGCACCGCATAGACATGGAACTGCCCGGCACGCACGGCCGCCAGCACCCGCTCATCGAGCATCAACGTGGCAACGTTGGCCTGAGGAATGATCGCGCCCTGCTCGCCGGTCAAGCCGCGAGCCTCGCAAAGACGGAAGAAGCCTTCGATCTTCTCGTTGACCCCGCCCACCGCCTGCACTTCACCGAACTGGTTGATCGAACCCGTGATCGCGAAGCACTGCTTGAGCGGGGTTTTCGACAACGCCGAAATCAACGTGCACGCCTCGCCCAGCGAGGCACTGTCGCCATCGACGTAACCGTAGGATTGTTCCAGCGCGATACTTGCCGAGATCGCCAACGGGAATTCCTGGGCGTAACGGCTGCCCAGATACCCGGTGAGGATCATCACGCCCTTGGAGTGGATCGGCTGCCCGAGGTTGACCTCACGCTCGATGTCGACGATGCCGCTGCCACCGGGGTAAACCGTGGCGGAGATTCGCGCCGGTATACCAAAGGCCGAATCGCCGACTTCCAGCACCGTCAGCCCGTTGCACTTGCCGACCGCCGCGCCGGCAGTGTCGATCAGGATGATCCCCGCCAGCATGTCATCGAGAATCCGCGCCGAAACGCGCCCGGTGCGGGTGGCCTTGGCTTTGAGCGCACGCTCGATGTGTCCGGCGTCGGTCATCTCGTCGCCAGCCAGATCGCGAATGAAGTCCGCCTCGCTGACCAACTGGAACAGATCGCCAATGCGCGCCGACAAACGGCCCTGGTGCTCGGCCAGCCGCGCACTGTAAGTCGCCAGACGCGCCACCGCGTCGGCAGTCAGCGGCGCCATGCCTTCTTCCGAGGTCCGGGTTTTGAGCAACTGAGCAAACTGCTCGAGGCTCTCATCGACCATCGGGATGTCTTCGTCGAAGTCCACCAACACCCGGAACATCTCCTGGAAGTCCGGATCGAGGTCTTGCAGCGTGTAATACAACTGACGTGCGCCGATGATGACGACTTTGACCTGCAACGGAATATGCTGCGGCGTCAGGGTCACCGTGGCCAGTCGCCCCAGCTCGCCCAGCGGCGATTCCATTTTCAGTTTGCGTGACTGCAAGGCCCGCTTCAGCGCATCCCAGACAAAGGGTTCGCTGAGCATTTTTTCGGCTTCCAGAATCAGGAAGCCGCCGTTGGCCCGGTGCAGCGCACCCGGACGCAACTGCCGATAAGTGGTGTAGAGCGCCCCCTGGTCAGTGCTGTACTCGATACGGCCGAACAGGTTGTCGTAAGTCGGATGCGGTTCGAACACCACGGGGGCACCGCCGCTGAACGGATGACCGACCACCAGGCTCGGGCCATATTGTTCTTCAAGCAATTTACGGGCAACCGCGTCGGTCTTGCTGTCATCGACCAGTTGCTCGACCACCGTCTTGAGCAGATACACCTGCATCGCTTGCAGGTAACCGCACACCGCAGCGTTTTCTGCGTACTTTTCCGACAACGGCGAAAGCAATGGCTGCAAGGCCAGGGTGATGGTTTCTTCATTGAGCTGACGCAGTTGGTTGCTCGACTCGCGCTTCCACTGCGGCAAGCTGGCCAACTCTTCGTTCAGCCGTTCTTCCAGCCCGGAAATGTCTTCGTGGAAGCGCTCGCGAACGGCTTCCGGCAACTGGGCGAATTCAGCCTCGTCCAACGCCTTGCCTTCGCTCATCGGGGTGAAGGCAATGTTGGTGCTGTCACGGTACAACGCGACTTCTTTCTCCAGCGCCAGGCGCTCGATCACGTCCAGTGCGCGGTCGTAGCGCTGGTTGAAGGCGCGGTCGATGGCGCTTTTCTTTTGCTGGTAGGACGGATGTTCGAAGACCGCTGGAAACGTCGCCAGCAGGTTGTCGATCAGGCCGTTGATGTCGGCGATGAACGCACCGGCCGTCCCGGACGGCAACTCCAGTGCGCGAGGTTCGCGCGGCTCATCGAAATTGTTGACGTAGACCCAGTCCGCCGGGGTCTGCAGGCGTTTGCCTTCGGCTTTCAGGTAGCGTTTGACGAAAGAGAACCGGCCAGTACCGGGCTCCCCCATGACAAACACGTTGTAACCAGGGCGTGGCATAGCCACACCGAACTGCAAGGCTTCAACCGCACGCTCCTGGCCGAGCACACCGCGAAAAGGCTCCAGATCATTGGTGGTAGAGAAGCTGAACTGTTCAGCGGAAAACGGACGAGTCAGCGCTTCAGGCGCTAGACGCAAGCTGGCAGCAACAGGATCAGGCATCGGGCTTCCTTACATCAGGCGGGGCAATTGAAGGCATTCTGGCGCTGCCCGTGCCTGACTGGCAAGGCGCGCCTTGGGTAAAAGCATAGTCAAGGGCCAAACCCTCGGCGGGCCCGGGCTAAATCAATGGTTTCGAGGAATGTTCGGCAAAAAATCACGGAACCCCTGGATCGTGCCTAGACTCCAGACTGCGTGGCTGGACTAATCACCGGCCCAATCAGGCCGTGTGAAAACGTAGCGAGCGAAGGCAAGACAAGGCAAAAACAGGCGAGGAAGCGGAGTTTACGGGTTGTAAATGAGCATTCCGAGCCTGTTTTTAACGCAGGATTGTCGAGCGCAGTAGTTTTCACACCGCCTGCAATGGCGTCAGAGCGGCGCCAGCCCCCCCTGTTCATCGGTACGCACACAAAAGAGAACACAGCTATGAAACGGATTCTTCTTGGTACTCTCTTCACCGTCGCATCCCTCAACGCCATGGCCCAGGCGCCAGGCGGTCCGGATTGCGGTTGGGGCAACATGCTGTTCGAAGGTCAGCGTGGCACCCCGGCGCACTTCCTGGCATCCACCACCAACGGCACCTCTGGCAACGCCACCTTCGGCATGACGTCCGGCACCAACGGTTGCGCCACCAATGCCGCGCTGACCTACGGCGGCAAGTCCTGGTTTGCCATGAACGGCATGATGAACGAACTGTCCGAAGACATGGCCAAAGGTCAAGGCGAAGCGCTGACCACCTATGCGGTGGTACTGGGCGTCGCACCGGAAGACCGTGCGTATTTCGCCACCGTCACCCACAAGCACTTCCAGCAGATTT
This sequence comes from Pseudomonas frederiksbergensis, assembly GCF_001874645.1. Lineage (NCBI taxonomy): Bacteria > Pseudomonadati > Pseudomonadota > Gammaproteobacteria > Pseudomonadales > Pseudomonadaceae > Pseudomonas > Pseudomonas frederiksbergensis. The sequence goes on along the minus strand of NZ_CP017886.1, from coordinate 3,689,192 downwards.
TCAGCAAGGCTGACGTGACTGCTGACGACGTGCATACCAATACCCTGGCCGTGCTCAAAGGCGATGCTCGTCTGGCCAAATATGCTACCCCGGCTTAAGCTCGATCCCACCCGCTCTGTTACCGGAGCGGGTTTTGTTTTTTGGACCTAGTCCTCTTTGGGTCTTTTTTTGAATTAAGTAGTCCACCATGCTCAAACGCCTTGTCTGTCTGGCGCTGTTTGTCTGCGCCCCGCTGTCCGCCGCGCCTCATCTCGACAACCAACGTTTGCAGCCACTGGCCAACGACCCGTTCTGGATTTCCCTGGGCCACTACGAAACTGCAAAACTCGGCGGCTGGCGCAGCTATGTCAGCGACAAGAAATTCTTCCTCGCAGCCAATGGCGCCGAGCACCCCGACGCAGAACTGGCGGCCACCGTACAAGCGCTCTACGCCCCGGCCAGTAAAGGCCAGCAGCATGCGCAATGCGTTTACCCGGCGCGCACTCGCTGGCTGAAAGCGCAACTGAACCTGAACGATTTACCAACAGTGGACTGCAGCGAATTCAAACAATGGTTCAAGGACGTGTCGCCCCACAGCGCGGTGATGATCTTTCCGGCGGCGTACCTGAACAGCCCATCATCAATGTTCGGCCACACCTTGTTGCGCATCGATCAGACTGACGTGCAAACCGACCACACCGCCCTGCTCAGTTACGCGATCAATTTTGGCGCCTATATCGAAGGTTCGGACAACAGCATTCTGTATGCCTGGAAAGGCCTGATGGGCGGCTATCCGGGGTTGTTCGCGCTGGTGCCCTATCAGGAAAAGCTCTCGGAATACCGTAGCCTGGAAAACCGCGATCTGTGGGAATACCGACTGAATCTGACGCAGGCAGAAACCGAGCGTATGGTCGAGCATGTCTGGGAGCTCAAGCAGATTCAGTTCGATTATTTCTTCTTCGATGAAAACTGCTCCTACCGCTTGCTGGAGTTGCTGCAAGTCGCGCGGCCGAGCCTCAGGCTCACCGAACAGTTCCCGTTGACCGCGATTCCCACCGACACCGTCAAAGCCGTGAAAGACGCAGGACTGGTGGAAAAAATCGATTACCGCCCATCCCGCGAACGCGAGCTGCTGAACCGCGCTAAACCGCTCAGTGACGATGAGCAGCAATGGGTGCTGAAGGTCAGCGCCGACCAAAAACAATTGCAGGAGCCGACCTTCCAGGCGCTGCCACGGGACCGGCAGGCGCTGATCATCGACGCGGCCTACCGTCTTGAACGCTACCGCGCCAACGGCCAGGAACGCGATCCGCAGCGCGCACAACGCAGTTTCGAGTTACTGCGGGCGATCAATCAGAACCCGGCACCGGAGCTGTCCATCGAACGCCCAGGCTTGCCGGAAAACGGTCACGAATCGCGTACCTGGCAAGCGGGCATCGGCACCCGTGGCGACAAAGCCTTTGGCGAATATGGCCTGCGCATGGCCTATCACGACCTCAACGACAATGCCGAAAGCTTCCCCCTTGGCGCGCAGATTGAAATTCTCCAGATGAAACTGCGCCAGTACGAAGGCAATCACTGGCAGTTGCAGCAACTGGACCTGGCGACCATCCGCTCACTGACCCCGCGCAATGAACTGCTGCAACCCTGGTCCTGGCAAGTCACCGGCGGCCTGGAACGGGTGCCGGGCAAGCATGACGGCGAAACCCTGGTCAGCCATGTCAACGGCGGCGCCGGCGGCACCTGGCAACTGGGCGACGACGTGCTCGGCTTCGCCCTTGGCACAGTACGTATCGAACACAACAACAACTTTGCCGGTTTCATCGCACCCGCCGCCGGTTTCAACAGCGGGGTACTCTGGACGAACCCACTGGGCAATCTGAGCCTGGAAACCAAAGGTGATTACTTCACCAATGGCGAAGTGCGGCGCAGCCTGAGTCTGAACCAGCAGTGGGAACTGTCGCGCAACCTCGGCCTGCGCCTGAGTGCCCAACGCGAGTTCAGCCACCTGGCGCCACCCGAAAACGAAGTTATGCTGGAGGTAAAGTGGTATCACTATTGACTCGAGCAGTGCAGCGTTGCCAGAAAGATCGCAGCCTTCGGCAGCTCCTACAGGTGTAAACAATCCCATGTAGTAGCTGCCGAAGGTTCGGGCCGCGTTCGGACGATCTTTTGATCTTGCTTTTCACCACATCCCGATTTGCTCCATAGGCCATTCCTTATCGCTCGCAGCAGGTCGTTTTCGGACAACCTTCGAAACCAAAAGCCTGCGACGATGGACTGAACCCCATTCAGGGAGAACCGCCATGAGCCGCGCTTTCGTCAATGAAGATAATGCCGCTGCGCAAGCCGACCAGCCGGTAGAACGCCAGGTCAGCACGCAGCCCAACTACGTCACGCCCGAAGGGCTGGCCCTGCTGCAGGCCAAAGTCGCCGAGTTGCAAACCCTGCACGGCGAACAGTCCGTCCGCGAGGAAGCTGACCCACAGTGGCTGGCTGATCTGGAGCGCGATCTGCGTTACTTCAATCAACGCCTGCAAAGCGCTCAAGTGGTGACACCGGCCACTTCCACCCAAAAAGTGCAGATTGGCAGTTGGGTGACGTACGCCGATGAACTCGGCACCGAACGACGCGTGCAACTGGTCGGGGAAGATCAGGCCAATGCCGCCAAAGGCCTTATCAATTGGAGCTCACCACTGGGGCGGGCGCTGCTCGGCGCACAGTTGAACGACGAAGTGCTGTGGCAACGACCGGCCGGTGATCAGTTGATCGAAATCATCCGCATCGAACCGACCTGAATCACACCCTGAGCCAAGGAATGATCGTGCATAAAAAACGGAGCCCGAAGGCTCCGTTCTTGATGCAACCAGCCTGATCAGGCCAGTTTCTTGTGACGCACCCGGTGCGGCTGGGAAGCGGCATCGCCAAGACGCTTTTTGCGGTCGGCTTCGTACTCGGTGTAGTTGCCTTCGAAGAACACGGCTTGCGAGTCGTCTTCGTACGCCAGGATGTGAGTCGCGACGCGGTCAAGGAACCACCGATCGTGAGAAATCACAATGGCGGCGCCCGGGAAGTCCAGCAGGGCTTCTTCCAGGGAACGCAAGGTTTCAACGTCGAGGTCGTTGGACGGTTCGTCGAGCAGCAGGACGTTGCCGCCCTCTTTCAGGGTCAGGGCCAGGTGCAAGCGACCACGCTCACCACCGGACAGGTCCTTGACGAACTTCTGCTGATCGCCGCCCTTGAAGTTGAAACGGCCAACGTAGGTGCGCGACGGGATTTCGTAGTTGCCGATGCGGATCTGGTCGGAACCGTCGGAGATCTGCTGGAACACGGTCTTGCTGCCGTCCAGGTCTTCGCGGCTCTGATCCACACAAGCAAGCTGCACGGTTTCACCGACTTCGATGCTGCCCGAATCCGGTGTTTCCTTGCCCATCAGCATGCGGAACAGCGTGGATTTACCCGCACCGTTACCACCAATCACACCAACGATGGCGCCTTTCGGCATGGAGAACGACAGGTTGTCGATCAGCACGCGATCGCCATAGCCCTTGCTGACGTTCTTGAACTCGATGACCTTGTCGCCCAGGCGTGGACCGGCCGGGATGTAGATCTCGTTGGTTTCGCTGCGCTTCTGGAATTCCTGCGATTGCATTTCTTCGAAGCGTTGCAGACGAGCCTTGGATTTCGACTGACGGGCCTTGGCGCCTTTGCGCACCCACTCCAGTTCTTCTTTCATGGCTTTTTCGTGAGCCGACTGCTGCTTGGATTCGGCAGCCAGACGATCGGACTTGGCTTCCAGCCAACCCGAATAGTTGCCCTCGTAAGGAATACCGGCGCCGCGGTCGAGTTCCAGAATCCAGCCCGCGACGTTGTCCAGGAAGTAACGGTCGTGCGTGATCGCAACCACGGTACCCGGGAAGTCGTGGAGGAAATGCTCCAGCCAGGCCACGGAGTCGGCGTCCAGGTGGTTGGTCGGCTCGTCGAGCAGCAGCATGTCCGGCGCGGACAGCAGCAAACGGCACAGGGCCACACGACGCTTTTCACCACCGGACAGGTGTTCGATCTTCGCATCCCAGGCCGGCAGACGCAGCGCATCGGCAGCGACTTCCAGTTGGCGATCCAGATTATGACCGTCGCCCGCCTGCAAGATGGCTTCGAGTTTGGCCTGTTCAGCGGCCAGTTTGTCGAAGTCGGCATCCGGGTCGGCGTATTCGGCGTAGACCTGATCCAGACGAGCTTGCGCGTCCTTGATCACGCTGACGGCTTCCTCGACCACGTCACGCACGGTCTTGGTCGGATCCAGCAGCGGCTCTTGCGGCAGGTAGCCGATGTTCAGTTCTGGCATCGGACGGGCTTCGCCGTCGAACTCGGTGTCGACGCCGGCCATGATTTTCAGCAGTGTGGATTTACCCGAACCGTTGAGGCCGAGCACGCCGATCTTGGCGCCCGGGAAGAACGACAGCGAAATGTTTTTCAGGATTTCCCGCTTCGGCGGAACAATTTTTCCCAGCCGATGCATGGTGAAGACGTATTGAGCCATGGAGAACCTAGGGTCAGTGACTGATGAATATAAGCACGGGCGAAGCCCGGGCCAGGCCATACGCGCCGCCAGCGATTGATCGCTATCAATACGTGCGCGCGAAAAAAGCCTGAGTCTAAGAGCTGGAACGCTCCCGCGTAACCGGTAAAGCTACCTTAATGATGAAAGGCAGTCCAGCCAAGAGGGGCTGGCACTTTGCCACAACTCAAGGCATGCTAGCCGCCCTCCGGGCGTCCGGCTTATAGTGCACGTCGCGCCAATCCAGCCAAACCGCAGGATCACAGATTGTCCAATGTCACTCCGCCTTCGTCCGTGAGCGCACCGAGTCCTGCGACCGGATCCCCCCTGCGCGGCACCTTGAAAGGTGCATTGGCGACGCTTGTCCTGCTGTTGATCGGATTGCTGCTCTGGCAGTTGTTCGACCAACTGAGCGAAACCCAGAAAAGCCAGCGCCAGTACACCATCGACTACACCGCCGATCTGGCCGCACACGTCAGCCTGAACATGGCGCTCAACGCTCAGATCGCACTTAATCTGCTACCGATCGTCGAGCAACCACAAACTGCTGATCAGCAGCAGGCGTTGCTGCGCAAACTGCAGCAGTCCTTGCCTGACTTACTCAGCCTGGCGCTGCTCAGCCCCTCGGGGAAAATCCTCAGTGACAGCGCCAGCGACAGCCAGGATGCCGACTACCTGAGCGACCTGGTCCGACGCAGTCACACGCAGGCGCATTACTTCAGCAATGCCAACGACGGCTCGAGGGTGAACCTGTTACTGCACCAGGCCAGCGGCAGCACTCGCGGCTACTGGGCCTTGCGTCTGCGGCCGACGTTTTTCTCTTCACTGACCAAACAGAGTGACACAGGAATCCGTCCGCTGTGGGTGGTGGAAAACCGTATCACCCAACAGATCATCAGCCGCGACGACGGGTTGCCATCGAACAAACCGAACACGGTAAACGCCGATGACCTGGTGAACAGCGTGCTGGTCGTTCCACTCAGTAACAGCGACTGGCAGTTACGCGGGCTGTTTGACCGGCAACGAGTGATCGAACAACTGCTGCCGGTGTTTATCGGCAAATGTCTGCTGGGTCTGGCCTTCTCGCTGCTACCGCTCATCGCATTGTTGAATATGCGCCGACGCCAGCGTCAGGTGCACGACGGGCGTCGGCGCTATCGGGACATTTTCGACGGCACCGGTGTTGCGCTCTGCGTACTGGATCTCTCCGGGCTCAAAGCCTGCCTCGACAAGGCGCAACTGCAAACCAGCGAGCAATTGGGGCGGTGGCTGGAGAACGCCAAACAACGCCAGCAATTGCTGCAAGAGTTGCGCATCACTGAAATCAACCAGGTCGCCCTGTACCTGCTCAACGTGCAGTCCAGCGAGCAAGCCTGGCAGCTGTTGATCGAAGGCGGGCCACTGGATGGCAATGCCATCGGCAATCAGTTGCTCGACGCCGTACTCAACCAGCAGAAACAGCTGGAACTGGAAATCAAGCTCAAGGACACCCACGGCCGCGACCAACATCTGTGGCTGGTGTTGCGTTTGCCGCAAGCACAGCACGACGCCAAAGCGGTGATCCTCAGCATCAGCGATATCACCAGCCGTAAAATTATCGAGCTGTCGCTGCTGGAGCGTGAAGGCTTCTGGTCGGATGTTGTGCGCACCGTCCCGGATCACCTCTACGTGCAGGACGTGATCAGCCAGCGGATGATTTTCAGTAACCATCACCTGGGCCAGACGCTGGGTTACAGCAAACCCGAACTGCACCAGATGGGCGAGTACTTCTGGGAGATACTGCTGCACCCCGAAGACGCCGATCACTACCACCGCTTACGCCAGGAACAGCGCCAGGCCGGTTACACTCAACTGCTGCAGTGCCAGTTGCGCTTTCGTCACCGCGACGGCAAATGGCGGCGTTTCGAAATCCGCGAGCAGGCGCTGGCGCGGGACAAACACGACCAGGTCACCCGCATCATTGGCGTGGCCAAAGACATTACCGATCAGATCGAAGCCAGCGAATGCTTGCGCGACAGTGAGCAGCGTTACCGGATGCTCGCCGAAAGCATCAGCGACGTGATTTTCTCCACCGACAGCAAACTCTCGCTCAATTACGTCAGCCCGTCGGTGAACGCCGTGCTCGGCTATGACGTTGACTGGATTTTCCAGAATGGCTGGCAATCAACTATCGCCAACCCGCAACAATTGACCGGCATCTACAGCCTGATGGACCGGGTCAGCAAGGCCCTGGATAAACCCGAGCAGCTGGCGCAACTGCGCAGTCAGGTGCAAACCCAGCTGTTTCTGTTCGATTGCTTGCGCGCCGACGGACGCAAGATCCCGATCGAACTGCGCCTGGTACTGGTGTGGGATGAACATGGCGCATTCGAAGGCGTGCTCGGGGTCGGTCGCGATATCAGCCAGCAGCGCCGCGCCGAAAAAGACCTGCGCATGGCGGCCACGGTTTTCGAGCACTCGACGTCAGCGATTCTGATCACCGACCCGGCCGGCTACATCGTGCAGGCCAACGAAGCCTTCAGCCGCGTCAGCGGTTATGAGGTAGCGCAGGTCCTTGACCAGTTGCCGAACATGCTGACCGTCGATGATCAGCAGGAAGCCCACCTGCGGTATGTGCTCAAGCAACTGCACCAGCACAGCACCTGGGAAGGCGAAGTCTGGCTCAAGCGTCGCAACGGTGAACACTACCCGGCGTGGGTCGGCATTACGGCGGTACTCGATGACGAAGGCGACCTCGCCAGCTACGTGTGTTTCTTCAGTGACATCAGCGAGCGCAAGGCCAGCGAACAGCGGATTCACCGCCTCGCCTACTACGACGCCCTGACCCACCTGCCCAACCGCACCTTGTTCCAGGACCGGTTGCACACCGCGCTGCAATCGGCAGAGCGGCAGAAATCGTGGGTCGTGCTGATGTTTCTCGATCTCGACCGTTTCAAACCGATCAACGACTCCCTCGGCCACGCCGCCGGCGACCGCATGCTCAAGGAAATGGCCACCCGCCTGCTCGGTTGCGTCGACGATGACGACACGGTGGCGCGCATGGGCGGCGATGAGTTCACCTTGCTCCTGCAACCGCGTGCCAGCCGTGAGATCGCGCTGAACCGGGCGATTCATGTGGCAGAGCAGATCCTTGCCAGCCTGGTGAAGCCGTTTGTCCTCGAAGGCCGCGAGTTCTTTGTCACCGCCAGTATCGGCATCGCCTTGAGTCCGCAGGACGGTAACGAACTGAGCCAATTGATGAAGAACGCCGACACGGCGATGTACCACGCCAAGGAGCGCGGCAAGAACAACTTCCAGTTTTATCAGGCGGACATGAACGCCAGCGCCCTGGAGCGCCTGGAACTGGAAAGCGACCTGCGCCACGCCCTTGAGCAAAACGAATTCGTTCTGTACTACCAACCGCAATTCAGCGGCGACGGTAAACGCCTGACCGGCGCCGAAGCCCTGCTGCGCTGGCGGCATCCACGTCGCGGACTGGTGCCGCCGGGAGACTTCATTCCTGTGCTCGAAGAGCTCGGGCTGGTGGTGGATGTTGGCGACTGGGTGATCAGCGAGGCCTGCCGTCAGCTCAAGAGCTGGCACCAGAGCAAGGTCCGCGTCCCGAAAGTCTCGGTGAACATCTCTGCACGGCAATTCTCCGACGGCCAGCTCGGTACGCGCATCGCCACCATCCTCAACGACACCGGCCTGCCACCGGCCTGCCTGGAGCTGGAGCTGACCGAAAGTATCCTGATGCGTGAAGTCAGCGAAGCCATGCAGATTCTCGCCGGGCTGAAAAACCTTGGCCTGAGCATCGCGGTCGACGACTTCGGCACTGGCTATTCATCGCTGAACTACTTGAAGCAGTTCCCGATCGACGTGCTGAAAATCGACCGGACCTTCGTCGACGGCCTGCCGTCCGGTGAACAGGACGCGCAGATCGCCCGAGCGATCATCGCCATGGCCCACAGCCTCAACCTGGCAGTAATCGCCGAGGGTGTGGAAACCCACGAACAGCTCGACTTCCTGCGGGAACACGGTTGCGACGAGGTGCAGGGTTACCTGTTCGGCCGCCCGATGCCGGCCAGTCGTTTCGAAGCGCAGTTCAGCAATGATGCGTTGTTCATGCTTGATTGAAGAGCCGAGATTTGTGGTGTCCCGGAAAAGATCGCAGCCTTCGGCAGCTCCTACGTCGAGCGCGTGCCTCTGTAGGAGCTGCCGAAGGCTGCGATCTTTTCCGGCCATCCCCCCAATCTCGCTCCTCATGAACGCCACTTGTCCGCGACATGATGTCCTTTCATATGCCAGACAAAAGCCATTGGGTTAGAATGCCTTCCTTTTCTGCCCCCGATCCTTGAGGACCGCCATGTTCAGCCGTGATTTGACTATTGCCAAGTACGACGCCGACCTTTTTGCCGCCATGGAGCAAGAAGCTCAGCGCCAGGAAGAACACATCGAGCTGATCGCTTCGGAAAACTACACCAGCCCAGCGGTGATGGAAGCTCAAGGCTCGGTACTGACCAACAAGTACGCCGAAGGTTACCCAGGCAAGCGCTACTATGGCGGTTGCGAGTACGTCGACGTGGTTGAGCAATTGGCCATCGACCGTGCCAAGGAACTGTTCGGTGCCGATTACGCCAACGTTCAGCCACACGCCGGTTCGCAAGCCAACAGCGCCGTTTACCTGGCCCTGCTGCAAGCGGGCGACACCATCCTGGGCATGAGCCTGGCCCACGGCGGTCACCTGACCCACGGCGCCAGCGTTTCCTCCTCCGGCAAGCTGTACAACGCCGTTCAGTACGGTATCGATGCCAACGGCCTGATCGACTACGACGAAGTCGAGCGTCTGGCGGTAGAGCACAAGCCAAAAATGATCGTGGCCGGTTTCTCTGCCTACTCGCAGATTCTGGATTTCCCGCGCTTCCGTGAAATCGCTGACAAGGTTGGCGCGTATCTGTTCGTCGACATGGCTCACGTAGCCGGTCTGGTCGCTGCTGGCGTCTACCCGAACCCGGTTCCATTCGCTGACGTGGTCACCACCACGACCCACAAGACCCTGCGCGGTCCACGTGGCGGCCTGATCCTGGCTCGCGCCAATGCCGACATCGAGAAGAAACTGAACTCCGCCGTATTCCCGGGCGCCCAGGGCGGCCCGCTGGAACACGTGATCGCCGCTAAAGCGATCTGCTTCAAGGAAGCCCTGCAACCTGAGTTCAAGACCTACCAGCAACAAGTGGTCAAGAACGCCCAGGCCATGGCCGGTGTGTTCATCGAGCGCGGTTTTGACGTGGTCTCCGGCGGTACTGAAAACCACCTGTTCCTGCTGTCGTTGATCAAGCAGGAAATCTCCGGTAAAGACGCCGACGCCGCTCTGGGCAAAGCGTTCATCACCGTGAACAAGAACTCGGTACCGAACGATCCACGCTCCCCGTTCGTCACCTCCGGTCTGCGCTTCGGTACTCCGGCTGTGACCACTCGCGGCTTCAAAGAAGCTGAGTGCAAAGAGCTGGCCGGCTGGATCTGCGACATCCTGGCGGATCTTTCCAACGAAGCGGTGATCGACGCCGTTCGTGAAAAGGTCAAGGCCATCTGCAAAAAGCTGCCGGTATACGGCGCTTAATCAGCCCGCTAAACCGCAGCAAAAAGAAACCGGCCAGTGATGGCCGGTTTTTTTTCGCCCGCCGACCCTCGCTATCCGACGGAGCTGCCGCAGGCTGCGATCTTTTGATCTTCTGGGCCAACTAATTTTGGTAAAGCGGCGGGGCCTTGAAAAGATCGCAGCCTTCACGTTGAGGACCTCTGGCCCTACTCCGCCGCCACCCGCGCAAACCCCTCGCGGATTTTCTCTTCCGGCAGATCATCGGCGATAAACACGATCACACTTTCCCGCGCATCACCCTCGGCCCATTCGGTGTCCCAATCGAAGCCGTACAACTTCAGCACCCCCTGAAACACCATGCGTCGTGGCTCACCGACGATGTTCAGAACGCCCTTGTAGCGCAGCAGTTGCTTGCCGTGGTCTTCCAGCAGTTCGTTCATGAACTCGCTGAGCTTGTCGATATCCAGCGGTTGGTCAGTACGCAGCACCAAGCTGGAGATGCGGTCGATAGACGGCGCCTTGCTCACCGGACGCAGGCTTATGCCACCGCCGAGGTCGGCATTGAGGTTGAAACCACGCACGTCAAGCAACTCGGCCAGATCGATCTTGCCGTGCTCAACCACGCGGATCGGCGCACGACGATTGATACGGGTCAGACGTTCGCTCAACGCAGTGAACGTCGCCTCGTCGACCAGATCGCGTTTGCTCACCAGTAAGCGGTCGGCAAACCCGATCTGCGCCTGGGCAATGGTCTGGGTCAGGTGCTGCTCGGCGTGAGCCGCATCGACCAGGGTGATGATGCCGTCGAGGATATAGCGTTCGCGCAGCTCTTCATCAATGAAGAAGGTCTGCGCCACGGGTGCCGGATCGGCCAGGCCGGTGCATTCAATCACCAGACGGTCGAAGGCGATTTCGCCGCTGTCCAGACGTTCCAGCAACAGGTACAGGGCCTTGGTCAGGTCGGTGTGAATAGTGCAGCAGACGCAGCCGTTGGACAGCGTCATGACTTGCACCGGATCAACGCCCAATAGCTGGGTGTCGATGCCGGCGTCGCTGAATTCGTTTTCGATCACGGCGATTTTCAGGCCGTGCTCGGCTTTGAGCAGGTGACGCAGCAGCGTGGTTTTGCCGGCGCCGAGGAAGCCGCTGAGAACGGTGACGGGGATAGGGGTTAACAAAATGAAGATCTCCCAGACGCTGAAACAACTGTAGGAGCGCAACTTGCTGGCGATGGCGTCCTGAAGATCGCTATCGCCGGCAAGCCGTGCTCCTACAGTGTGTATTTATTGCTCAAATGCGCTGCATCAACAGCACTTCGGCCCACCCTTGCCACCATAACGAGCCTCCTGGCGTTCCCGGAAGAACGCCTCGTAGCTCATCACCGGTTTGTCCGGGTGTTTGGTATGCATATGCTCGACGTAGGTGTCGTAGTCGGGCATGCCGACCATCAGGCGCGCGGCCTGACCGAGGTATTTACCGAGGCGACTCAGGTCATTGAACATGTTTGCAATCCTCGATTACGCGTCTGGAATAGCCTGGAATGGCGATTCTTTATCCGTGCGCTCTTTGCTGCCCCAGGCCGAAACACCAACCTTGATCGCATAGAACAGGATGCTGAAGACCACGAACAGGAACAGCGCCGTCAGCGTTGCGTTGGTGTAGGCGTTGTAGATCACATGCTGCATCTGCGTGATGTCCTTGGCCGGCGCGAGGATCTGACCGCTGGCCAGCGCATCGCTGTATTTCTTGGCCAGCGACAGGAAGCCGATTGCCGGGTTGGCATCGAACAGTTTGATGAAGCCTGCGGTGGTGGTGCAAATCAGCAGCCAGACTGCTGGCAGCAAGGTCACCCAGATGTAACGTTGGCGTTTCATTTTGATCAGCACGACAGTGCCGAGCATCAGCGCGATACCGGCCAGCATCTGGTTGGAGATACCGAACAGCGGCCACAGGGTGTTGATACCACCCAGCGGGTCGATCACGCCTTGATACAGCAGGTAACCCCACATCGCCACGCAACCGGCGGTCGCGATCAGGTTGGCGGTCCAGGATTCCGTGCGTTTGAGCGCCGGAACGAAGGAGCCGAGCAAATCCTGCAGCATGAAACGCCCGGCACGCGTACCGGCGTCGACCGCAGTCAGGATGAACAGCGCTTCGAACAGGATCGCGAAGTGGTACCAGAACGCCATGGTGTTTTCACCCGGCAGAATATTGTGCAAGATCTGCGCAATACCGACCGCCAGGGTCGGCGCACCGCCAGCACGCGCCAGGACGGTGGTTTCACCGATGTCCTTGGCCACCGCTTGCAGGGCTTCCGGGGTAATCGCAAACCCCCAACTGCTGACGGTCTGCGCGACTTGCATCACGTCACCGCCGACGATCGCCGCCGGGCTGTTCATCGCAAAGTACACGCCCGGCTCGATCACCGAAGCCGCCACCATCGCCATGATGGCCACGAAGGATTCCATCAGCATGCCGCCGTAACCGATGTAACGGGCATGGCCTTCACTGGCCAGCAGCTTGGGCGTAGTCCCGGAAGCGATCAGCGCGTGGAAACCCGATACCGCGCCGCAGGCAATGGTGATGAACAGGAACGGAAACAACCCGCCCTTCCACACCGGCCCGGTGCCGTCGGTAAACTGGGTCAGTGCCGGCATTTTCAGCTCGGGCATGGTGATCAGGATCCCGATAGCCAAAGCAATGATGGTACCGATCTTGAGGAAGGTCGACAGGTAGTCACGTGGTGCCAGAATCAGCCAGACCGGCAAGACTGCTGCGACGAAACCGTAGCCGATCAGCATCCAGGTGATCTGGATCCCGGTGAAGGAGAAGACCTTGGCCCAGACCGGATCAGCGGCAATCTGCCCACCCAGCCAGATCGAACCGAGCAACAGCAGCACGCCGACGATGGAGATTTCACCGATGCGGCCCGGGCGGATGTAGCGCATGTACACGCCCATGAACATTGCGATCGGGATGGTCGCCATCACCGTGAAAATGCCCCACGGGCTTTCGGCCAGGGCCTTGACCACGATCAGCGCCAGCACCGCGAGGATGATGATCATGATCAGGAAGCAGCCGAACAGCGCGATGGTCCCCGGGATGCTGCCCATTTCTTCACGGACCATGTCGCCCAAGGAGCGGCCGTTGCGGCGGGTGGACATGAACAGGACCATGAAGTCCTGAACGGCACCGGCCAGCACCACGCCGGCGATCAGCCAGAGCGTGCCGGGCAAGTAGCCCATTTGCGCCGCCAGTACGGGGCCGACCAGTGGCCCCGCACCCGCAATGGCGGCGAAGTGGTGACCGAAAAGAATGTGCTTGTTGGTCGGCACATAGTCCAGACCATCATTGTTGAGCACTGCGGGGGTGGCTCGCAGTGAATCGAGCTGCATCACATTGTTAGCGATGAACAGACTGTAGTAACGGTACGCAACCAGATAAATGGCCACTGCCGCGACCACAATCCACAAGGCGTTGATCGCCTCGCCGCGGCGCAAGGCCACTACACCCAGGGCGCACGCGCCTACGATTGCCAGCAGCAGCCAGGGTAAGTGGCGTAGCAGGCTATTATTATTTTTCATTTTTTTATTCCAGCCAGAGTGGACAAAAAAGACAGCCACACCGAGTTTAGCGCTACTGGCGCCAAAGACCATACCCCAACATTGGTCTAGAACCCTGCCTTGAGTGGCAGCCTGTGCTGATGCGGGTCTATAGTCAGCGAACACCCAGAGGATTGCGCCATGAGGGATCACCCCGCCAATCGCCGCCGCTTCAAACGTATTGCATTCGATGCCAAAACCGAGCTCAGCCAGGGCGAGCATCGCTGGCCGGTGAAACTGCTCGACCTGTCACTCAAGGGCCTGTTGATCGAGCGTCCCGAACCTTGGCTTGGGGACGAAGGGAAGATGTTTTCGGTCGACATTCACCTGAGCAAGGACGTCGAGATCCGCATGGACGTACAACTGTCCCATGACAGTAACCGCCAACTGGGCTTCGTCTGTCGGTACATAGGCCTGGAGTCCGTCAGCAGCCTGCGACGCTTGATCGAGCTGAATATGGGTGATGAGGCCGAACTTGAACGAGAGCTCGGGGTATTGATCGACATTTGACCGCTTGCGTAGGAGCTGCCGCAGGCTGCGATCTTCTGATCTCAGCGATACGACTGACGCCAAAATCAAAAGATCGCAGCCAGCGGCTGCGTCTACAAGGGTTGGGATTATTCGAATAGCGCGTCCAAGGCTTGCTCCAGGCGGGTCACCGCGATGATCCGCAACCCGGCAGGCGCTTCCTTCGGCGCATTGCCTTTGGGTACGATGGCGCGTTTGAAACCGTGCTTGGCAGCTTCCTTCAAGCGTTCCTGACCGCTCGGCACCGGTCGTACTTCACCGGACAAGCCCACCTCACCAAACACCAGCAAATCGTGAGGCAATGGCCGATTGCGCAGGCTGGACATCACGGCCGCCATCAACGCCAGGTCGGATGCCGTTTCCAGCACCTTGACCCCGCCGACCACGTTGAGGAACACGTCCTGGTCGTGGGTCGGTATACCGCCATGACGGTGCAGCACTGCCAACAGCATGGCCAGTCGATTCTGATCCAGGCCGAGGGTGACACGGCGCGGGTTGGCCAGGTGACTGTCGTCCACCAGTGCCTGAACTTCCACCAACATCGGTCGCGTGCCTTCCCACGTCGCCATCACCACGCTGCCCGGAACTTCTTCCTGCGCGCGCGTGAGGAAAATTGCCGACGGGTTGGAGACTTCCTTCAGGCCCTTGTCGGTCATACCGAACACGCCCAACTCGTTGACCGCACCGAATCGGTTTTTCACTGCTCGCAATAGACGCAAGCGTCCATCCGACTCACCTTCGAAATACAGCACCGTGTCGACCATGTGCTCCAGCACTCGGGGGCCGGCCAATGCGCCTTCCTTTGTCACGTGGCCCACGAGGAAAATCGCCGTGCCGCTCTGTTTGGCATAACGCACCAGCAACGCCGCGCTTTCACGAACCTGGGAGACGCCGCCCGGTGCCGATTGCAATTGCTCGGTGAAAATCGTCTGGATCGAGTCGATCACCATGACCTTGGGTTTTTCCACCCGAGCCGTGGCAATGATGGTTTCGATGCAGGTTTCGGTCATGACCCGCAGTTGATCTTGCGGCAAGCCCAGACGTCGAGCGCGCATGGCCACTTGCTGCTGGGACTCTTCGCCGGTGACATAGAGCGCCGGCATCCGGGTCGCAAGGTTGCACAGGGTTTGCAGAAGGATGGTCGACTTGCCGATACCCGGATCACCGCCGATCAACACCACCGAACCATCGACCAGACCGCCACCGAGCACGCGATCCAGTTCACCGGAGGCGGTGGAGAAACGTGGAATCTCTTCGACACTGACTTCGGCCAGGGTCTTGATTTGCGCCTGCTGCCCGGCCCAGCCGGTGCGACCGCTGGGGGCTGCGGCACCGCCACTTTCCACCAGCGTTTCGGTCAGGGTATTCCAGGCCCCGCATTCGCCGCATTGGCCGGCCCACTTGGGGAAGGTCGAACCGCACTCGGTGCAGCCGTACATGCGCTTTGCCTTGGCCATCTGAACTCCTGGAAAAAACCGCGATGATAGCTCAGCTGGAGAGGTTCAGCGCACTGACCTGATGGCCGTTGTACACCGCAACTTTTTCGGCCAGATGGAACGTATTCGCAGGATGACGCTTAAGATGTATTTGTATAACTTCTGGCTGAAAATTTGAAATCGATCCTGGCAGCACTCAACTATTCGCCGCAAAACTTGTACACCCCTTAAAAACTTAAGACCTGCAAGTACAAGATCCACCCTGAAAGTTACCAACACTACGTCGCCAAGAATTCTATCCGGTATATTAGCGCAGACGTTTTTCATCACCTTGAGCAAGTCGTTTTTTTGATCAAGCGTTTTAACGCCTGCACACCCCACATAAAATTTCAAACAACGCACGTCTTCTATTGCACTCATCAATTTACAGGTACTGGATGGAATCAGCCTCGAAATGAGTCCGCAAAATGGGTATGCACAAACACTGGTGGTTCCTCGCTGACCACCAGAACGTTGGTCTTCGCCAGGTCGCTACGGTCAAAGCTCACGATAAAGTTGCTGAGGGAAGCGCTAACCTAGACCACGGTGACGATCCGAGTGAAAAAGGGCCGATCACAACCGGACGCTTGAGAATTTTCTCTAACCAATCAAAGGGTTGATGCGTGTTTCACGCAAGATTGATGGCACTTTGTAAACTATTTGCCGGCAAGCGGGTCGATAGCAGCGATCGCTATAAGCCGTTGTGTCGAGCAAGACCCGACGTGCTGATTTACACTGCGTTCATCAACCTCATCTGTAACAAGGAATAACCTATGGGCGTGCTCAGTGAGTTCAAGGCCTTCGCGGTCAAAGGTAATGTAGTCGACATGGCCGTCGGTATTATCATCGGCGCCGCGTTCGGCAAGATCGTTTCGTCGTTTGTCGGTGACGTTGTCATGCCGCCAATCGGCCTGCTGATCGGTGGGGTGGACTTCGCGGACCTGGCGGTCACGCTGAAAGCGTCACAGGGCACTGTCCCGGCCGTGGTGATGGCCTACGGTAAATTCATCCAGAGCATTATCGACTTCCTGATCGTCGCGTTCGCGATCTTCATGGGCGTGAAAGCCATCAACCGCCTGAAGCGTGAAGAGGCCGTGGCACCCAGCCTGCCGCCGGTTCCGACCAAGGAAGAAGAGCTGTTGAGCGAGATTCGTGACCTGCTCAAAGCGCAGAACAACAAGCCCTGAAGGCTGCGCTGCGAAATAAACGGCGCCTGACGGCGTCGTTTTTTATCACCAGTAATTCTCCACGGCCACCTGACCAGGTCGCCGAGTAAGACTCAGTTGCATGTCGCGCTCTTTCAGCAGATTGCGCGTGTCATCGATCATCTGCGGATTACCGCAAAGCATTACCCGCGAATGTTCGGCCGTTATTGCGACGCCAGCCACCCGCTCCAGTTCACCATTTTCGATCAACTGGGTGATTCGCCCGTTCAACGCTTGCGGATGCTGCTCGCGGGTAACCGTGGCGATAAATTGCAGTTTATGGTGGTGTTCCGCCAGATAGTCGCGCGCTGCCAACTCGGCAATCAGCGCCTGATACGCCAGCTCCCGCGCTTCGCGCACGCTATACACCAGAATGATTCGCTCGAATTTCTCCCAGACCTCAAAGTCCTGCAGGATCGACAGAAACGGCGCGATACCCGTCCCTGTGGACAGTAACCAGAGATCACGCCCATCGACGAAGCGATCAAGTGTCAGGAAACCAAAGGCCTGACGGTCGACTAACAAGGTATCGCCCGCCTCCAGACGACTCAGCTCGCTGGTAAATTCGCCACCGGGAACGACGATGGAAAAGAACTCAAGAAACTCGTCATGGGGTGAAGACACCATGGAATACGCACGCCAGACCGTGCTGCCGTCAGCCTTGGTAACCCCTAGACGGGCGAATTGCCCGGCACGAAAACGAAAGCCGGCGTCTCGCGTGATACGCAGTGTGAACAGGCCCGGCGTCAATGGCTGGACATCGAGCAGGGTCTGGCGGGTGAACTTCTCTGCGCTGGCGGTCATGGGGCGCTCCATAGGTCTGATCGCTCCAGTGTCCCGCAACGCCGGGCGAAGAAACACCGTCGGTTTGTAGTGGTATTAATGAACAGACGACGAACTGTTAACTCAAGAGTTGAAGGTCGAGTTCGCGACTAGACGTTAAGGATTGTTTTAATACTCTACAGATGGCGTACAAAACATCATGCCCTGTACAGGTACTGTTCCTCTAAGAACCAGGCATCCATTTGAAGGGCCCATCAAGAGCAAAAATTCACTTCACATATGTAAGATTTATCCTACACTCGCGACGTGAAGTCTTGGATCCAATCAACGCCTACGAAGTTGAATACAGAGAGCGGTTTCTATGGATACCTGGAAAGAGACTCAGCTAAAACTGTTGACTTACGAGTCTAATATTGGCAATGCCTACAAGATAGCACTCGATTTCTTTAATAATCTTGGCTACGAGTACTGTGCGTTTTCGATGTTTCCTCATGCACCAACCCGCTGTGTTGACAAGGTAAACCTTAATAATTACTCACACGGCTGGAACACCCACTACGAGCAAAACAACTACTGCGCGATAGACCCGATAGCGGCCCATTGCAATCACTCAATACTGCCCTTTCTCTGGGATAGCGAGACCTTCATCAACGTCCCCGATCTGCGGCGCGCACTCGCGCAGCAAGGCATGCAGTACGGTTGGGCGCTGCCGGTACATGACCTGAACAACCACAACAGCGGCATGCTCAGCGTCGCCCGAAGCCATTGCCGCATCACCGCTTTTGAACTCTATGAAAACCTCGGCTATGCGACGTTCATCAGCCATAAGCTGCATGTTCTCGCGACGCAAGCCCTGGCCAGCAAGCATTCAGATGGCTTGAGCGCGCCCCAATTATCGTCACGAGAAATAGAGGTGCTGAAGTGGTCCGCGGCAGGCAAGACCGCAGTGGACATCGGAACCATCCTCAATCTCAGCCCGCGCACGGTGAATTTCCACATGAGCAATACGATCAAGAAGCTCGGCGTCACCAACAAAATTTCTGCCGTGGTGCAGGCAGCGAAGAACCATTTGATCTGAACGCGGACCAACGCCACTGCTTTTCAGTGCCGAGCACGACGGAAAAACCAGCGAGTAATCCAACGGAAAAAAACGTACCATTTACGCCCTTTCTGAGTGATGAAGCGAAAGACACCGCGACGCAGTCCACTCAGGCGGTCCCGTCCAGCATTGAATACGTGCAAAACCGCGGGACACCCGTTGATTATCCAGAGTCCCCGCCTCATGCCCCTGCTCGAAAGCCCCTTCGCCCAACTCGACCTGATTCGCCAACCCGAACAGCAGAACGAACCGCTGCAAGCGTTCGATGCGGCCGACGAATACCTGCTCAATCATCTGGCCGATCAGCAGCCCGGCACCGATACCCGGGTTCTGGTGCTCAATGACAGTTTTGGTGCATTGGCGGCGAGCCTTGTCGGCAAGGTTCAGGTCAGCAGTAGCGGTGATTCGTTTCTCGCAGCCCAGGCATTGGAAAAGAACCTGGTACGCAATGGCCTTCCCTTTGATGCCGTGTCAGTGCTACCGGCTAGCGCGCCGTTGGCCGGACCGTTCGACCGGGTGCTGATCCGCGTACCGAAAACCCTGGCGTTGCTGGAAGAACAATTGATCCGTCTGCAGGATCAATTGGCCCCCGGCGCTCAGGTGGTTGCCGCTGCCATGGTCAAACACCTGCCACGGGCAGCCGGTGATCTGCTGGAGCGCTACATCGGCCCGGCGCAAGCCTCGCTGGCGGTCAAGAAAGCCCGCTTGTTGATTGCCACACCCGACGCCAGACAACCTGCACAGTCGCCCTACCCGACTCGCTATACGCTCGACGAACCGGCGATCGAACTGCTTAACCACGCCAACGTATTCTGCCGCGAAGGCCTGGACATCGGTACCCGAGCGTTTCTGCCTCATCTGCCGAAAAACCTCGGTAGCGCGCGGGTCGCCGACCTGGGTTGCGGCAACGGAGTGCTGGCCATCGCCAGCGCCCTGCAAAACCCTCAAGCCCACTACACGCTGGTGGACGAATCGTTCATGGCCGTGCAATCCGCTGCCGAAAACTGGCAGGCCGCCCTCGGTGAGCGCGACGTCATCGTGCGCGCGGGCGATGGTCTGGCCGGGCAGGAACCGCAGTCGCTGGACGTGGTGCTGTGCAATCCGCCTTTCCATCAGCAACAAGTGGTCGGTGACTTCCTCGCCTGGCGGATGTTCCAGCAAGCGCGCGAAGCGCTGGTGGTGGGCGGCGCGCTGTACATCGTCGGTAACCGTCATCTGGGCTATCACAGCAAACTGGCGCGGCTGTTCCGGGGTGTCGAGCAGGTGGCGGCAACGCCGAAGTTCGTGATCCTCAAGGCCCGCAAGTAACGGCCAACGCCAAGGCAAAAAAAACCCTCCAGCGGAGGGTTATAAATCCGTGCCGCGAGGCACGGGATGGGATGTTCGAAGCGTTCAGTTCAGTGAGTGCTCAAGCCAGCAGCATTCATGAACATGCGCATCAGACTGGCCACGACAAACAGCGCCAGTACGCTGCCGGCCCAGATCATTGCCAACCAGCCGAGTCGCTGCCAGAGCGGCTTCTTTTCAGCCTGCTCGATTTCCTGCAGATCAGGTTTGCCCGCCATCATCTGAATCTCCTCTGAGCGTCGGCGCGAGTCACGGGCCCGCGCCGTCATCGTGTGACTAGTGATAGCCGTCTTCGTGAGTCACCTTGCCGCGGAACACGTAGTAGCTCCAGAAGGTGTACCCCAGAATGAACGGGATGATGAACAAGGTGCCAACCAGCATGAAGCCCTGGCTTTGCGGCGGTGCGGCGGCGTCCCAGATCGAGATCGACGGCGGCACGATGTTCGGCCACAGGCTGATACCCAGACCGCTGTAACCCAGGAAGATCAGCACCAGGGTCAACAGGAACGGCGTGTAGTGTGCATTTCGCGCCACGGCACGTATCAAACCGTACATCGTCACCAACACCAGGATCGGCACCGGCAGGAACCAGAACAGGTTCGGCAAGGTAAACCAGCGCGCGGCAATCTCGGCATGAGCCAGCGGGGTCCAGATGCTGACAATACCGATCACCGCCAACAACACGAACGCCAGCGGTCGTGCCAGGTTGTGCATCTGCTCCTGCAACTTGCCTTCGGTTTTCATGATCAGCCAGGTGCAGCCAAGCAGCGCATACCCCACCACCAACGCCGCACCGCAGAACAACGCGAACGGTGTCAGCCAGTCCAGCGTGCCGCCGGCGAACTGCCGATTGACCACCGGTATGCCGTCGATGAACGCCCCCAGCGCTACGCCCTGGAAGAAGGTTGCAGTCAACGAACCGCCGATGAAGCACTTGTCCCAGATGTGCCGCTTGTCGTCCTTGGCCTTGAAACGGAACTCGAAGGCCACACCGCGGAAGATCAAGCCGATCAGCATCAGGATCAGCGGCAGGTACAACGCCGACAGCACCACCGAATACGCCAGCGGGAATGCGCCGAACAACGCCGCGCCCCCCAGTACCAGCCAGGTTTCGTTACCGTCCCAGACCGGCGCGACGGTGTTCATCATCACATCGCGGTCGCGGTCGCCCTTGATGAAGGGAAAGAGAATGCCGATCCCCAGGTCGAAACCATCCATGACCACGTACATCATGATTCCGAAGATGATGATCACGGCCCAGATCAGCGGAAGATCAATACCCATGACTCAATTCCCCTTGTTCAGGCTGTGGCTGTGATCACCGTTATCGTCGGCAGCGGAAAGCGGACGGGCCGGTGTACGTTGCTGCCCAGGACCACCGTGGCTCGGTTCGGCACCTTCGTTGATTTTCGGCCCTTTGCGCACCAGGCGCAGCATGTAGCCCAGACCGACACCGAACAGCGAGAAATACACCACGACGAACAGCGCCAGGGTAATGCTCATCTGCAAGAAACTGTGCATGGATGAAGCGTCGGCGGTCCGCATCAACCCGTACACCACCCACGGCTGACGCCCGATTTCAGTGGTGAACCAACCGGCAAGAATCGCGATCAGGCCCGACGGCCCCATCCACAACGCCAGGTAGAGGAACGCACGGTTCGAATACAGCCTGTCACGCTTGCGCAGCCACAGACTCCACAGACCGGTGAAGATCATCAGAAAGCCCAACCCGACCATGATCCGGAACGACCAGAACACAATGGTCGAATTCGGCCGGTCTTCAGGTGCGAACTCCTTGAGCGCCGGGACCTGCTTGTCCAGCGAGTGAGTCAGAATCAAGCTGCCCAGGTACGGAATCTCTACCGCGAATCGGGTCTTCTCGGCTTTCATGTCCGGCCAGCCGAACAGGATCAGCGGGGTCGGCTCATTGCCGACGTTTTCCCAGTGACCTTCAATCGCGGCGATTTTTGCCGGTTGATGCTTGAGCGTGTTAAGGCCGTGGAAGTCACCGATCACCGCCTGAATCGGCGCGACGATCAAGGCCATCCACATGGCCATTGACAGCATGGTGCGGATCGCCGGGTTATCACGACCCCGCAACAGGTGCCAGGCGGCCGACGAGCCGACAAAAAATGCGGTGGCCACAAAGGCGGCCGTGGCCATGTGCATCAAGCGGTACGGGAACGACGGGTTGAAAATCACCGCCAGCCAGTCCACCGGAATCACCTGGCCGTTAACGATTTCGTAGCCCTGTGGGGTTTGCATCCAGCTGTTGGAGGCGAGAATCCAGAATGTCGAGATCAGCGTGCCGATGGCCACCATGACGGTGGCGAAGAAGTGCAGTTTGCGCCCGACCTTGTTCCAGCCAAACAGCATGACGCCGAGGAAACCGGCTTCGAGGAAGAATGCCGTGAGTACCTCATAGGTCAGCAGCGGCCCGGTGACGGAACCGGCAAAGTCCGAGAAGCGGCTCCAGTTGGTGCCGAACTGATAGGCCATGACCAATCCGGAAACCACACCCATGCCGAAGTTGACGGCAAAGATCTTCGACCAGAAGTGGTACAGATCACGGTAGGTGTCGTTGTGGGTCTTCAGCCACAAGCCTTCGAGCACTGCCAGGTAACTCGCCAGGCCGATGGTGATCGCCGGGAACAGGATGTGGAACGAGATGGTGAACGCGAACTGAATTCGGGCGAGATCAAGTGCCTCCAAACCGAACATAAGTCTTCCTCTGTCAGGTAATACGGCTGCTGGCTGGAAGCCTGCACCCACCGCCCCCACGGTTATGGAGTGTGGCGAATTCAAATTCGTTGTTTTTTTACTACCATCGCAACGCAGGGAGTCTGGCCATCTGGCCGTCAGAGCAAATCCACCAAGGGCTTTGATCTGGATCAAGTAACGATGAAAGAGTAGTCCCATTTTCCGCGCCCGACCGTGTGGTCTTTTGCCGCGTGACAGGTTGCCTCACCGTTGTGTTCAGGGCGGTGGTATTCGCTGTGGCGAAGGTAGGACGTGGGTTCCAGGACAGGTGTCTGGCTAACAGAATTCTCCGCACACGCAACTTCAGGTTACAACTTGGTGATAATCTCGATTTTTCGCCGCCCAGACCTGCCTGCCGATGCCAACCCAAGCGCCGTTGTTGTTGCGTCATCACCGCCCGTTCATTGCGTTCTGGCTGGCACGGGTGTTCACCGCCAGCGGTTTCCAGATGCTTACCGTGGCCATCGGCTGGAACCTCTATCAACTCACCGGCAACGTGCTGGACCTGGGGCTGGTCGGGCTGGTGGAGTTCGCGCCACGGGTGTTGTTCATGCTCCACACCGGGCATGTGGCAGACCGCTATGATCGGCGCAAGGTCGCAGCCATCTGCCAGTCCTTGCAGGCGATGATCGCCCTCGCCTTGGCCATTGGCAGCGCCACTGACCACGTCACCCGCGAAATGATCTTCATCCTGGCATTCCTGCTCGGCGCCGCCCGTTCATTCGAAATGCCGACCACCCAGGCGTTATTGCCGACGATTGTCCCTAATGCGCTGTTTCCGCGCGCGGTGGCCGCGTCCCAGTCGGCTCAGCAGTCAGCCACCATCGTCGCGCCAGCGCTGGGTGGTCTGCTGTATGCCTTCGGCAGCGTCTGGGTGTATGGCCCGACGGTGATTCTGTACCTCATCGCCTGCACCCTCATGCTCAATCTGCCCGCACGGCAAATCCTGCTGAACAAGGGCAAGGCAACCCTGGATTCGTTGCTCGCAGGGATTCGTTTCATTCGCAGCCGCCCGGACATTCTGGGCGCAATCTCACTGGACTTGTTCGCGGTATTGCTCGGGGGCGCCACGGCGCTGCTGCCGGTTTTTGCCAAGGACATCCTGCTGACCGGTCCCTGGGGGCTGGGGCTGCTGCGCTCGGCGCCAGCGGTCGGTGCCTTGCTGATGTCGTTATGGCTGGCGCGGTTTGCCGTGGAACGCAACGTCGGACGCATCATGTTCACGGCCGTCGGGGTGTTCGGCGTCGCGACCATCGCCTTCGGTCTATCGACCTCGTTCTGGTTCTCGTTGGCGGTACTGGTGGTGCTCGGCGCCGCCGACATGATCAGCATGGTGATCCGTGCGTCCTTCGTGCAACTGGAAACCCCGGACGAGATGCGCGGTCGGGTCAGCGCCGTGAATGGTTTATTCATCGGTGCCTCGAATCAGTTGGGCGAGTTCGAATCCGGCCTCACCGCCCACTGGTTCGGCACCGTACCGGCAGTGGTCATGGGCGGGATCGGTACCCTGCTGGTCACCGGGACGTGGATCAAACTGTTCCCGACCCTGGCCCAACGCGACCGCATGCATGTGCCGGTGGCTGAGCCGCAAACCTCAATGGAGTCCGCTAAACCAGCAACTCCGATGTCACCGCAGCCCTGACGGCCTTGCCACACAGTCGTTCGACCAGCGCCAATGCAAACGCCAGGGCAGCGCTCGAACCTTGGGCGGTGATGCAGTTGCCGTCGACGACCACGGGTTGATCGACGAACGTGCAGCCAAGCAAATGATGGCTGGCCGCAGGCAGGCAGGTCATACGCCGCTGACGCAATACGCCAAAGGCTTGCAGCGCCAGCGCCGGTGACTCGGCGATACCGGCGAACAGGCGCCCGGCGGCGGACTGATCCTTGACCAGCTGTAACAAGGGTTGATGAGCGGCCAGGCGCTGAGCACCTACGGCGCCACCGGGCAAAACGACCAGATCGAACGGTTGCGCCAGCACATCGACGAGCATTGCGTCGGCAGTCAGACGGGTGCCACGGGCGCAGGTGAGCATGCGCCGAGATTCTATGCTCGCCACCACCACTTCGACTTTCGCACGACGCAACACGTCGATCAGTGTCACGCCTTGCAGGTCGTCGATACCTTCGGCAAGGGTAATCAGGGCTCTAAAGGTCATGGTCTGCGTCCACAGGGTGATCTTTAAAGCGTAGTCAGCTTTGCTGGCAGATGTTCGAGCGGTGCTGTTACCCAATGAAAGCTACTTGATGTACAGCTGCGTCGACATCGTATTGCCGGGGGCATTGATCGAGGTATTGCTGAAGCTGAACGTCCCTTCCTGCTTACCTGCCAGATCAAAGATGTAGAGATTGCCGACGATCTTGCTGGCCATGCCGGAGCATTCCGTCAGATTGCCGTTACCGTAGGCACAGACGCGGGTCCGTACGCCATCGACTTCAAAGCCGTCCAGCGTTGCAGTCGGCAGACGGCCGTAGCCGATCTCCAGCACATAAACCTTGATGCCGGGGCCTGCGTGATCGCACTTCGTCTTCTCTTGCCCTGGCGCAATATCTTCAATGCCGCAGGAAGTCGACTGGACCTTGAGGACCTTGACTTCACTCAGCGGCGGTGCGGACGCTGCCAGTGCGGTGTGTGCACCGACCAACACGCTGCCAGAGAGGCCAAATGCCAGAATCATCCTGCTCTTTATAGAAGACATATCCACTCCCAAAACCAGCACGCAGTATGCCCCACTCCGGTTTATGGCAAAACATCGCCGACGATCGCAACCATTACCCCACGCTGCTGGTATGATGCGCGGCTTTTTCCGACCGACAGAAAATACTCAGGCGCCTGCAGTGGCCTGTGCTTTGCTGTTGAAGTCGATACATTCACGGCGCCGGGCGCGCCACGGGGAGCAGACATGCTGGAAAGGCTGTTTCAACTCAAGGCACACAACACCAACGTGCGTACCGAGATTCTTGCCGGTATCACGACCTTTTTGGCCATGGCCTACATTCTGTTCGTCAACCCGAGCATCCTCGGCGAGACCGGCATGGACAAGGGCGCGGTGTTTGTCGCGACGTGTCTGGCAGCGGCCATTGGTTCGACGGTGATGGGCCTGATCGCCAACTACCCGATCGCGCTGGCGCCGGGCATGGGGCTGAACGCCTTCTTCACCTACACCGTGGTTCTGCACATGGGCCACACCTGGCAAGTGGCGCTGGGGGCGGTGTTCATCTCGGCGGTCATGTTTTTCCTATTGTCGATCTTTCGCATCCGCGAATGGATCATCAACAGCATCCCGCTGGCGTTGCGCTCGGCGATTGCCGCCGGTATCGGCCTGTTCCTGGCGCTGATCGCCTTGCATAACGCGGGCATCGTGGTCAGCAACCCGGCCACCATGGTTGGCCTCGGCGACCTGAAACAACCGGCACCGATCCTCGCGACCCTGGGTTTTGCGCTGATCGTCGCCCTCGAAGCCCTGAAAGTGCGCGGTGCAGTGCTGATCGGCATCCTGGCCGTGACCATCGCTTCCATCGTCCTGGGCTTCACACCCTTCGGCGGCGTGATGGCGATGCCACCTTCGCTAGCGCCGACCTTCCTCCAACTGGACATCAAAGGCGCGCTGGACATCGGTCTGGTCAGCGTGATTTTCGCTTTCCTGTTCGTCGATCTGTTCGATAACTCCGGCACCCTGATCGGCGTCGCCAAGCGCGCCGGCCTGATGGGCAAGGACGGCCACATGCCGAAAATGGGTCGTGCGTTGATCGCCGACAGCACCGCGGCCATGGCCGGTTCCCTGCTGGGCACCTCGACCACCACCAGTTACATCGAGTCGGCAGCGGGCGTCAGCGCCGGTGGCCGTACCGGTTTGACGGCTGTTGTCGTAGCGATCCTGTTCCTGTTGGCGCTGTTCTTCGCACCGCTGGCCAGTAGCGTCCCGGCCTTCGCCACCGCACCTGCCCTGCTGTTCGTCGCCGTACTGATGACTTCTGGCCTGGCAGAAATAGACTGGGACGACATCACTGTTGCTGCGCCTGTGGTGGTCACCGCCCTGGCCATGCCATTCACTTATTCCATCGCCAACGGTATCGCGTTCGGGTTCATTGCCTGGACTGCAATCAAGTTGCTGTCCGGCCGTGGCCGTGAACTGAACCCGGCGTTGGTGATTCTGTCGATTCTGTTTGTGATCAAGTTGGGTTGGTTCAACGCATGACTTTCGATTCCCAGGCTTACACGGCTCAGCTCGAAGAAAAGGCCACGCGCTTGCGTGACCTGCTGGCGCCGTTCGATGCACCAGAACCTGCGGTGTTCGACTCGCCGCTGGCGAATTTTCGCCTGCGCGCCGAATTCCGCCTGTGGCGCGAAGCCGGCGAGCGTCACTACGCGATGTTCTCCCAGGAAGACAAACGCACGCCGATCCTGATCGAAGAGTTCCCGATCGCAAGCCTGCGCATCAACCAGTTGATGCCGCAGCTCAAGGCCGCCTGGCAAGCCAGCGCCGCCCTGAGTCACAAGCTGTTTCAGGTGGAATTCCTGACCACCCTGGCCGGCGATGCAATGATCACCTTGTGTTATCACCGCCCACTGGACGAGCACTGGCACGCGGCGGCGTCGAAACTGGCCGCGGACCTGAATGTCAGCGTGATCGGTCGCTCCAAGGGCAAACGCGAAGTGATCGGCCATGATTATGTGGTCGAGAAACTTGAAGTCGGTGGTCGTACCTTCAGCTATCGCCAACCGGAAGGCGCGTTCACCCAGCCGAACGGCACGGTGAATCAGAAGATGCTCAACTGGGCCTATGACGCCCTTGGCGATCGTTCCGACGATTTGCTGGAATTGTATTGCGGTAACGGCAACTTCACCCTGCCGCTGGCGACCCGCGTGCGCAAAGTGCTGGCCACCGAAATCAGCAAAACCTCGGTGAATGCGGCGCTGAGCAACCTCAGTGAAAACGCTGTGGATAACGTCAGCCTGGTGCGCCTGTCTGCCGAAGAGCTGACCGAAGCGCTGAATGAAGTTCGCCCGTTCCGCCGTTTGCACGGCATTGATCTCAAGAGCTACGAGTTCGGTAGCGTGTTCGTCGACCCACCACGCGCCGGCATGGACCCGGACACGTGCGAGCTGACCCGACGCTTCGAGAACATTCTGTACAT
Organism: Pseudomonas frederiksbergensis; assembly: GCF_001874645.1. Classification (NCBI taxonomy): domain Bacteria; kingdom Pseudomonadati; phylum Pseudomonadota; class Gammaproteobacteria; order Pseudomonadales; family Pseudomonadaceae; genus Pseudomonas; species Pseudomonas frederiksbergensis. The sequence continues at coordinate 3,661,139 of NZ_CP017886.1, read as the reverse complement.
TTCGTGCAACCCGCAAACGCTGGCGGCCAACATTGCCCAATTGCACGACACCCACCGCATCACCCGCTGCGCGATGTTCGATCAGTTCCCGTGGACGCACCACATGGAATCCGGGGTCTTGTTGACCCGGCGTTGATTGCACACCCTCACGACAAAACAGCCGTCTTGATGACGGCTTTTTTATTGTCCGAAATAAACCTATCCCATCCGAGAATCCACCTGATAGCCTAGCTATTACGGGGTGCTAAGGCATCCCCTTGTCCGATGGCGTTCAACGCCATATGACCTCATCCGACGATGAAGTGGGGGGACAGGTGGGGGGACAAAAGGGACGACAGGGGAAAAACAATGGGTAAGCTGAATCCGAAACAAGTCGAAAACCTGACCGAGCCCGGCACCTATGAAGATGGTGACGGCCTCCGGTTGGTCGTCAAACCTACCGGTCGCAAGTCTTGGCTACTTCGCTTTCAACTGGCAGGCCGTCGCAGAGAGATGGGCTTGGGCTCATTCCCTGAAGTGAGTCTCAAGAAAGCCAGACAAGAAGCCAGCACTAAACGAAGCCAGTTGAGCGACGGTGTAGATCCTCTAGCAGCTCGCGACATTGAGCGTGCTGCCCAACGCGAAGCACAGCGAACCAACGAAGCAAAGCAGCTGAAGTTCGAGACACTTGCGAAAGAGTACTGCGAGGCACACGGAAGCATCTGGTCAGATAAGTGGCGTAAAGGCTGGCTGCGAAAGCTGGAGCTGTATGCCTTTGACCACATCGGCAAGTTGTCAGCCGAGGAGATAGGGACTACGCAGGTGCTCAAAGTACTGCAACCCATCTGGGCCACCAAAACCAGAACCGCCGACGAGGTACGCGGCCAGATTGAACAGATCCTAGACGCGGCCAAGGCCCGCAACCTTCGTGTGGGAGAAAACCCCGCCCGTTGGCGCGGCCACCTGGACAACCTACTGAGTCGCGCTGAAAAGAAGAAAGCTCGAAAAAGCACGCACTTTGAAGCGTTGCGCTGGCAGGACGTGCCCGCCCTGATGGCTAAACTCGCCCTAAACACCACTCCAGCGTCTTGGGCCGCTCAACTGCTGATCATGACCAGCGCACGTGCACACATGGTGAGACTTGCTCGTTGGGATGAGTTTGATCTGGAAGCCGGCACCTGGTCGCTGCCTGATGAGCGTATGAAAATGCGAGTGGCCTTTGTAGTGCCACTTGCCGATGAGGTCGTAAAACTAGTACAGAGCATTCCACGAGTTGCAGGTAGCCCATACTTGTTCCCAGGCCAGGGCAAGAGCGGGGTAATGCACGAAAATGCCATACGAACGCTGCTGCATGCCATGGGCCACAAACAGATCACGCGACATGGTTTTCGCTCCTCATTTCGTGACTGGGCGGGCGAATGCACTCACTACCCACGTGAGGTTTGCGAGATGGCGTTGGCGCATGACGAACGTGACCAAACTGAGGGGGCGTACTCTCGCTCCGATTTCCTCGACAAGCGACGTACACTCATGACAGATTGGACTTGTTTCCTCACCCAACCGTCTAAGAAGAACTGCTAACGTGGTTAAATTCACAAATCTTGAATCCATCTTTGAACTCGCAAACCCTGAAACTGTTTTTGAATTCAAAAATCAGGAAACTATTCTTGAAAGCAAATCAAACTTAAGCCTTGACACAATCATAGAGAACAGCCTCACCAGCCTTAAAGACATATTAGAAATAGTGCGTCCAGATGACAACTTCAACGAAGTATTGGACGAAGTTTCTTGTGCCATTGAGGATGAAAAAACCAATCACGAAACGTTAATAACCCTTAACTTTGAAAGCGTCTTTCCGGGAACAGAATTACCACGTAAAAATGACGCCTTGTTCTGCCTCGCCTGCGCCGCATGCTTGCAAGCAAAAAAACTTAATATTTCCGACAACAAAAACAAGGCCTGGGCATTAATCACCTATGCCAACCAGCTTATCGGACAAGCTATGGAGAGCTTTAACCAAGAACACAAAGCTAATGAGGCGTTATCTCGTCAGCGTAAGGGTGGCGAAGCAACTAAAGAGAAACACCTCATTGTACGGGACGAAATGATCCGACTCCTCAGGGAATTGGCTCCACCTCCTACCGGATGGAAAAATAAAAAACAGGCCGCTGAGGTGATCGGAGAGGCGTTGGAGCGCTTCATTATGGAAAAGGGTTTGGGGACGATTATTACAGACCCAGAAGCTACGGCAAAAAATTGGTTGTACGCGTTAAAAGAAACGGAAATCCAAGAGGCTTTTAAAGCATCGTCGACAAAGCACAAAACCCAAAAAACGGAGGAGCCGCTGACTTATTCGATCTTGCGCATGCAGGTAACTCGTTGAGTTTCCAACATGCAGCAAGCAGAAACTTGAATAATTCAGTGCCCCCCCTAAAACGATGCAAGGATAAGCCTATGCCACAGCAGTGGCTTTCCTTGGCCTCCCTCGCCGGTCATTCTTAGGCTTGGGTTTACCTCCCTTCCCAAACGTTCTCCCGTTGTCCGGAATAACCGTTCTGATGTAGTAATCAGTTTTTGTGAGATAGGCTGCCGCCCTCTCTAGATTTTTCCTTAAGATATAATCATCATGATTGATCATGCCTATACCGATACCAAAGCCAATCTTTCTATACCCTTCCTTTTCGGCATTACAGTTATGGAAAATCCCTTTATTGTCGGACACCACCTCCCGCCAATGTCGCCCGATCATAAAAGCAAGGGTTTCATCTTCACGAACTAGTGAACCATCAAAAAAAACCAGCAGATGATAGTGATAACCCTTACTTAAGCCGTACTCCAACTTCCACACATAACCGACCATCGAATCTGAAAACAGCTTATTTTTTAGATCATATAAAAGTCGCTCCCTATGTACTCTTACTTGCTCACAGGCTATACCCTCCGCAGACTTGTAGCTACCACAATATTTATTTTCATAACTCAAGTCCACCCTAACCACAAGCAGCCTAGCGTAGCGTTCAAACAGCGCGTTAATGTATTCACGCATTCCTTTAAAATTTTTATTCGAAGTGTGGTTGTAGCTATTTATTTTCTTTTTGAACTTATCGGAGAGCACTCTCTTTCTAAGACTGCCTACGAAACAATTAAACACCTTAACTGACTGTTCCACCGTTTCAAAAGGCGCCGAATTAAATTCAGCCTTCAATTTAAACTTTTTCACGCGCCGTATAAACGCATCGACATATGGATTTAATACATGACAGGGAAAATACTTTTTCATTTTATAAAAGTCTGTCTTTAGCGCTCCCAACACAAGTTTTCCAACATGCGTACTCACCATCACAGGGGGCGCCTTCGCCAATTTCATTGTTTTCCTCTCTAATGAAAACAAAATATCAGCTGTACCAACGACCTTCCTAACGACCCTTTCGATTCGTTCAATAGCACAAAGTATGTCACGCTCTTCCGTAATGACGGATACCCCGTCCATTTCAATTATGCCACCATCGATTAAAGCCCTTTTAATCTCCGCCTTCAATAATTTATCAATCGCAATTCACCTTAATAAATAGGCCAGATTCAGTGCCTGATCTGACCGAATTAATGTCACCCGAAATCAGCCATTTCACCCCACTGACTATTAAGCCCTTAACCAAGCTGAAACCACAGCTTCAGCACATGAGATCAAGACCATTACAACTACAAGATAATTACAATAATATAAACTCCAGAATTACAAGCAATAAAAAACGGGGATCACCCCGTCTTTTAGAAAAATAAACACAGTAAAAAGCCAGCTTTCATCTAAGAGCGCATTCTAAAGTTAGTGCCATTTACCCCCTTAAAGTAAACCGCTTTATTACTACTTTATCCAGAGCAACCTCCAAACATTCGGCTCTCAATCCAAGTAGTAATATTTGCTTCAATCCACCCAACAGCTGACACGCCCAGTTTAATCGGCTTGGGGAATGAGCTGTCATAACGAGGCGACTTTGGATTTATACGATCATAGATTGTCGAGCGTCCCAGCCCTACTCTTTCCTGCACCTGCTTCAAACGTAAAATCCTAGGATGGGCAGTGACTCCTGAACTCACGATTAGCCTCCGAAGGCGTACTAGACTTGACGGAGGAAACTGTAAATCAACGAACCTTCCGAATCTCAACAAGCGCTGCCTGTAAAAAAAAATACTGCGCAGCGCGCGCATGTTTTTTTCTACCGGAGGGGCTCTACGCCCCGTACGTGACGGGCTGCTCTGCTGAACGGAGGGCCGAGGGGATTGAGCGGCTTTCGATTACTTCTAGCTCTTCACTGGCTGGCGGTAAGCCCTTGACAACACTCACAAGTCATCACGATTTCGGGCCTCACTGCGGCCCTTCATCCAGGACGCGTCACATAGCGGAGGCAGGAGACCTATGTGATAATTCCACGTACGGATTTTTGCGGGGAATGCCACGTGACTGTCCCTCCTATCGGGACCGCTCATCTCCTTACCCTGCGTTTTTCAATAACTCGCGATGTCAAATATTAGGGCCTTTCTTGAAAAGTTAAGTCCTTTTTGGGCTTTTTCGACGTTAACTCCCTATCAGCACGCGACAGGATCTCCGAATTCGGCGCCAGGAAGCTCATCTGGCTCATGCGGGGCGACTGAGGTCGGTGGCTGACTATTTCAGCAGATTTACGGGTGGGTGGCGGCTTGGTCAGCCCCCCAAGAAGCAGTCAGGCAAACTGAGTCCAGAGCCCCCCCTTCCAGTCACCACCCAGCGTCTTCATTTAAATTCTACTCAATAAAGTTTCAAGCCTATATCACTCGAATGAACGCTCAACGATGAGTGAGTCATTGAGCCCTCACGCGTGAAATAGAGAGGAATTTAAAAATGAATATTACCTGCCCTAACTGCAACTCCGACCGAGTAACCACCAAAGACTTCGGAAGGAAAACAGGCGGACTTATCGGCTCTGTCGGTGGCGCCGCCGGTGGTGTTACTGGTGCTTTATCCGGCGCTGAAGCTGGCGCCGCTTTGGGCGTCGTCGGTGGACCGGTTGGAATTGCTGTAGGCAGCATTGCCGGGGCTATTTTTGGTGGACTCTTTGGCGCAGCCGCTGGCGGTGTAGCCGGCGCCACGCTTGGCGAACAAGTTGATGAGCGAGTTCTGGATAACTATCAATGCCTACAGTGCGACTACACATTCAGAGCTCGTAACTAAACCACAACGCCCCGTCATCACTTCGTACCCATCCACTATTCGGTATACATCACATGGCTCATCTCATTGAACAAATGGCTTACGTTGGCGCCACGCCCTGGCATGGCCTGGGCAGTCAGCTCTCTCCCAAACAACCGCTGGAAATCTGGCAGCGCGAAGCCGGTATGAACTGGCAGATTCAGGAAAGTCCGGTTCACTTCAAAGCCGATAATGTCGGCAACCTTGGCACCATTCACTCGTTTGCAGAACAGAAAGTGCTCTTTCGCTCCGATACCAAAGCTCCACTGTCGGTGGTCTCGCAACGCTACCAGGTGGTGCAACCGCGTGAGGTTCTGGAGTTTTACCGGGACCTGACCGAGCACTCGGGTTATGAGCTGGAAACCGCTGGCGTGCTGAAAGGCGGGCGCAAACTCTGGGCGCTGGCGAGGACCGGACAGTCGACCGCCCTCAAGGGCAATGACGTGGTCAATGGCTATTTGCTGCTGGCCACCTCCTGCGACGGCACGCTGGCCACCACGGCGACCCCGACCACCATTCGGGTGGTCTGCAATAACACCCTGAGTATTGCCATCAATGGTGCCAGCCAGGCGATCAAGGTGCCGCACAGTACGCGTTTTGATCCGCGAGCCGTGAAGCAACAGTTGGGCATCACCGTTTCGCAGTGGGACGACTTCATGTACCGCATGCGGACACTCGCCGCACGCCCCGTAAAAGCCCACGAAGCCAAGGACTACCTGCGAAGCGTGCTGTGCGAGGCGGCAACCGGTAACCCGGAGCGGACTGGGCTCTCGAATGAACGGGCCTTAACCAAGGTGCTGAGCCTGTATGAGGGGCATGGCCGAGGGGCGGAGCTGGAAGCCGCTAAAGGCACCGCCTGGGGCCTGCTCAACGCCGTCACCGAGTATGTCGACCACGAGCGTCGCGCCCGCAGCAACGAGTACCGCATGGATACAGCGTGGTTCGGCCAAGGCGCGGTCATCAAACAACGAGCGCTCAGCACGGCCCTGCAACTGGTGGCTTGAAAAGCCCGCCGCATAAAGGGAGGCCTACGCCTCCCTCATCCATAGGTTTTCTCTCAGTGATTTAACCCTTTCACCGGAGGTTCAACATGACCCTATGCTGCCTGATCTGCGAATCAAAGGCTGTACTGTCCCAGGAGGCGGCCAACGCGGCCGTCCTGCTGATTGGGACCATTGATAGCTTTCTATTTGGCGTTCGCCAGGTACATACCCAAGGACTGGAAGTCACCCCGGAAACTCGACCTGAAAGCCTGCTCGTGCAACTGCTCGACCTCATCGGCGAGAGCGTTTCCAGTGCGACCTCTGGTTACACCGCCATGACGGCCTTTGCCAAGGACGTGCAGAAATATCAGTTCGGCCACTATGACTATCTCTGCTTACGCTGTGGCGCCAGGTTCGATCGGAACGCCGATATCTGAACGCGCCACAACCCCACCGGGCAATCCGACGGTCATGTCTTCCCTAGGCGTTCGGCCAGGCGTTCAACCAGGTCCACGATCAGCTGTCGATCATCATGACTCAGAGGGGTTAATAACCGACTGATCCGGGTCGCTTGGTCGTCCGGGCGCGAACTGACCTCGGTCAACAGTTCTGCCGCCTCGCAGTCAAAAATTCCTGCGAACTCCAGTAACCGCGCAATGTTGGGAATCACGATACCGCGCTCAATGCGGGAAACCGCTTCGTTGCCGACGCCCAGACGCTCAGCCACTTCCTCCTGCGTCAAGCCACTGCGTATGCGCTGCTTGGCAATCGCACGCCCCACCACACCCGCCAAATACTTCTGATCAGTCTCTATCACGGCGCCTCCCCATCTCAACCTAGATGGTTGGGCACCACCTCATTGACATGAAGAGCTATAAAGGTTGAGAATCGACCTTAAAGGTTGATATTCGTTCATTTATCTCCACAGGGAAGTGCAAAGGTATTTTTCATGCAGGAAATGAATGGCAGTAACCAATGGTTCTACGAAGAAAAAGGCGAGCGCAAAGCCGTCGATGAACAACAGATGGTCTCCCTTATCCATTTAGGGGAGCTGACCTATGGAAGCATGATCTTGAATATCGCCCCCAGTCTATTCGCTGAAGAGCACGACACCAGTCGCTTCAAGGGATGGGTAACCAGGTTCGTTACACACACAAGACTAAATCACTAAACCATTAACAAGGACACACCATGAGTTTGCCTGAAGATTTTTCTGCTGAACAATACCTACAGCTACATCCCGATGTCAGAATGTCTGGGCTTGACCCCGCACAACACTATTTGGCTTGGGGCCGTGGAGAAAACCGCAACTACAAACGAGACCCTAACTCCCTTTATCCAAAGGTAGAAGGACAGTATGCCTCGGATGGATTATCTTCGGTGCATAATCACGACTTCATGAGCGACGAGAGCTATATCACAGCGTATGCACGCGGAGTAGAAGCTGTCGGTTCTGACTACCAATGGTTTTGGCGTGTGCATATCGGGTTGTGGGCGGCGCGGACAGCCGCAAAACACAGCGGTGATTTTGTTGAGTGCGGAGTCAACTATGGCTTTCTGAGCTCAGCGATCATGAAAGATTTGAACTGGAACAATACAGGGAGAACCTTTTACTTACTTGATACATTTTCTGGAATTGATGATCGGTATCTGTCGGAGCAGGAGAAAATTGGTGGCGTCGCGGACAAGAACCAAAAATTAGTTGAAGACGGAACATATACGTCAAATATTGAATCTGTGAGAGCGAATTTTTCAGAGTGGCCAAATGCAAAAGTCATACAAGGATCCATTCCCGACACACTTGTTAATATAGACTCAACCCAAATCTCTTATTTGCACATCGACCTGAACTGTACCATTCCTGAAGTTGCTGCGATTGAGTTTTTGTGGGACCGCTTGGTATCCGGAGCAGTAATTTTACTAGATGACTATGCTTACTACGGGTATCAGCCTCAGAAAGATGGCATGGATCAATGGGCAGAAAAAATGAATATATCCATAGCTAGCTTGCCAACTGGCCAAGGACTTATTATCAAGCCTTAACTTTATTAAGGTTGCTCCACGGTACAACTCAAAGCGTAAGCTAACATTCCAGCACACCGTCCTGGCGTATTTGAAGTCGGAAAGCTCATCCGACTCATGGGCGGCTCGGCCAAGTAGCGAGCGCACACTTCATCACATTCAGGGACTTATTCGCCGCAGGGAGTAGCTTTATGGCTATTCAGTGAATAGTCCAACCAAGTATCTAAATTAAATCTTTCGATATTCGACCTGATCTCGCCCCTTAACGACCAAGGCATTCAGGAACGAAGATAGCAGACTATTTTTTGTCGCGCACACTTCTAAACAACATTGGAAGCATCACGATGCTCCCACACTCCAACCAAAGGAATAGAAATGAAAATCTTAATCAACACGATATTGCTCACCGCGTTCACGCTGATCTCTGCGTGTGGCCAGACCGAAACCTCACCAATTGAAGTCTCTCTTGGCGAGCACATAGGTTTCCCTGCAATTTACTTAGAAGCAGTTACTGACAAAGTAAGAATTGAAGGCTTTGAGATAAATCGAGGCAATTGCAACCATAGCAGCCCGCAAATACCAGCAGACTTAATATTTGGAGGGCGGCTCGAAATATTGGCGTTTGGATGCAATGTGAAAGAACTTTCAGTTAACACCAACCATGGAAATTTTACTTACTCTTTCTAGATTTTTATATAAACTACTACGCCAATGAACTTCCAGAAACACCACGAAAACCGCAAATCCTGAATAGCTCGACGAAACCGAAATCCATAAAAACAAGGATGCATATGAAGTTTTTTTACGCAATATCACTGACTGCCTTAGTATTGGTTGGTTGCGACAAACAGTCGGGATCAGTGGCCCCAACCACCTCTGCACCAGCAGCGCCATCCGTCACCTATAAGCCGCTTATTGTTTCCGGTTCCGGCGTGGGAAACGTCTTCACTTTCAGTAACCGTGAAATGGGCGGTCAGGCAATCAACTACCAATCGCGCACTGGCGCAGTCAATGTCATGGATTTCGTAGTCGACAATCCTGATGACACAGGCTATGTCAGCGTCGAGAAAGCCTATGCTTTCGGCGCGAAGTATCTGCTTATTGTTTCAACAGGCGAAAATGGCATGAGCTGCCCGGCCACTACTTACGCGTTCACCTATGACAGCGAATCGGAGTCGGTTACTGGTAAAAAGCAGATCGATGGCTGCTCTGAAAATATCGAAACTCTCACTGAGGGCAACAAGCTGACAGTAAAGAAAGAAGGTCAATCGACCATTTTCTACAACGGCGAAGTCAAATAACCCCAGGGTAGGCACCACCGCTGATCGGAGCGCTCACCCCCCCAATACGCCCGTTTGAGGGAACTGGTTTTATCCTGCCTTCCTGATATCGCTGCCTGCGACAGCGTCAATTCAACATTTTAGGTAAGAAGAGAACAGCGGATGTTCAACCCAGCCAATCAGACACATTTCAGTTTAACCATCGACGGTTTCGAGCACGACTTTCAAGTGCTTGCTTTCACCGGTCAGGAGGCGATCAGCAGACCGTACTTCTTCAACGTGGAGTTGGTCAGCGAGCGGTCTGATCTGGACCTCAAAAGCCTCTCCGACAAACCGGCTTTTCTGGCCTTCGACACGCAGGGTAGCGGTATTCATGGGCGGATCTACCACATCGCTCAAAGCGGTGCTGATCAACGTTTGACGCGCTACAGCCTGGCCCTAGTCCCGCACTTGTCCTACTTGCGCCACCGCATCAACCAGAGGATCTATCAACAGTTCTCGGTGCCGAAAATCGTCGCCTTGATACTGGAAGAGCACGGTATCGTGGGCAACGCTTACCGGTTTCATCTGGGTTCGACCTACCCCGAGCGCGAATACTGCGTGCAGTACGACGAGTCCGATCTGCACTTTATTCAACGCTTGTGCGAAGAAGAAGGCATTCATTACCACTTCCAGCACAGCGCTCAAGGCCACGCGCTGGTCTTTGGCGATGACCAGACGGTGTTCCCCAAGATTGGGCAACCCACAGCTTATAGGCAGGAGAGTGATCTAGTGGCCGACGAGCCGCTGATCAAGCGCTTCAACCTGCGTTTGGGGACCCTCACCAGCCGTATCGCGCACCGCGACCATGAGTTTGAGCAACCGCGTCTGTTGTTGGGGTCAGCCTCTCGCCCAGAGAGAAACGAGCGACACCAGGAGGACCTGGAGCGTTTCATAGGCCGCGAGCACGGTAAGCAAATCAGTCTGCGTACTCTGGAACGCCGCCACGCGGCTTATCGTCAAGCCGAAGGGCAAGGTGACCAGACCCGGTTGGCCAGCGGCCACGTTCTGGAAATATCAGGCCACCCGCGCCAAGAGTGGAACGACCTATGGCTACTGACTCAGGTCATCCACGAAGGCAAGCAACCCCAGGTATGGAACGAGAACATCGCCAGTGGCCACCCTGACAACAAGGATGACTTTCATCAGGGCTATCGCAACCGATTTATGGTTCTTCCGTGGGACGTGTTCTATCGTCCGCCTCTGACCCACAAGAAGCCTCGGGCGCCAAACAGCCTGACCGCTGTGGTCACCGCCCTGGCAGACGAAGAGATCCAGTGCAATCAGTTCGGCAGGGTCAAGGTCAAGTTCCCCTGGGACCACGAAGGAAGATTTGACGACAAGAACAGTTGCTGGCTGGGAGCGTCCTCCAGTGGGAGCGGTGACATTGCGCCCCCTCGAATGGGAATGGAAGTGTCGGTCACATTTCTTGAAAGCGACCCTGACCAACCGCTAATCAGCGGTTGTCTGTCGTCGTGATAGTACTCAAGGGCACATCGCCCTTGAGCTGATTCTCTCTTTGAACATTCATTAGCAGCGCCAAGCACTGTTAGGGGGAGTAATTGCACCGATTTGCACACCCAATTGCATTTCCACTAATTATTCGATGATCTTGGACTCAGGTCTTTTGAGTGGATGCCATTTCTGGTGCTGGGATTCACAGTGGAAAACACGGCTTATTGTCAGTACCGCCCACTCTAGATACTTATCGAATCCCTATGTACTTGCGCCGCTTATGGCTATTGCGACACTTGGCCAAAAAAGAACACAGCGGACACCAGCTCCCCTGCGCAATGGAGTTAGGAATCGCAGCCCAGGTGTGCCCGATACTGCACATCCACTGCAACTTGGTTTGCGAATCGACATAGCGTTCCGAAAGACACTGGCCACCGCGTGTCTGGGCCATGGCCTGCATAGCTTTAATGCCGCTGCGCATGCGGTCGTAATAACACTGGCGACACCAAGCGCCTTGCATGATGCGTGCAGGCCCTGCGTCCCAGATGTGACCTTCAGCACAACGCCAGGTAAGTGGCGTAACACCGTTGATGTAGCGTGAAGACAGGCACTCGCCACCGTGTTCTCGGGCCACGGCCTGAACCTCCTCCAAGGTGTTGCAACGCGCCTCCACGGCACAGACTGGGCACCAGCTTCGGTGTTTGACACTGGCGGGCACCGCTTCCCAACGATGTCCTTGTCCACACTCCCAGAGCAGGGCGCTTGCACTGTCGACATAGGTCTCGGACAAGCAGCGACCTCCCCGTTGAGCCGCAATCTGTTGCATCGCCTCTAGCGTGTCGCGTTTACCTAAGCGGAAACAGGTTGCGCACCAACTGCCCCGCTTGATACTCGCCAGCGTCGTCTGCCAGCGATGCCCCTGTGCACACTGCCACTCCAGGGGCATACGACCCGACTCGCAATGGGTCGACAGGCAATGGCCACCCCGTTCGGCGGCAATATGCTGGGCTGTCTCCAGAGTGCTGCGTCGTTGCAGACGAGCACATACCGGACACCAACTGCCTCGGATGACGCGGTAAGGCTCGGCCAGCCACTCATGACTATGTGCACAGCTCCAGGACAGCCGCGTAGACACGTTATGATAGGTGTCGGACAGACACCGTCCTCCTCGCGACTGGGCCAGTTGCTGCATACCTTCAATGGTTTTAAGACGCGGTTCGGTCATGCTGAAGATCTATGGGTCATGGCTGTGGTCAGCGTGATATTGGTTCGTCCTGTTTTCACAGTTTACGTTGTGTCGTGCATGGTCAAGCTCCCATGCACGTTGCCATGTTGTGCGACCATGACGATATACCAAGTGCAATCATCGGCCTTTCAGGGTGGACCACCAATGTTATTGAATCCCAAACGGAAATTGGAGTCAGCACACTGATGATATATTTCAGCCCACCCCTAATTCGGGAAACTCCCTTGCGTGTAGGCCTTCCAAAGATCGTTAATGAAATCAATGTCAACTTTATTCTTGAATGCCTGCGCAATCAGACCCAGATCGTCTGATACACATCCTGCAAGATCAGGGTTTTTAGTTATTTGATAGACCTTTTTGAACGCGGACTCTCTTATCTCCTTAATTGATCCATCTTCAGGCGGACATGACGAAGTTATTGTTTCATAGCTAGCGTTCCACGCGCTAAAAAACTCAACGGAATCCCTTGAGCCCAATTCAGCATCCCAGTCGGGGTTTTCCTTAAAAACAAGCTCAAGAAAAACACCATCATTTATCCTAGATAAAATCTCACTTGCGGTTATCATCTTAACCCTGCCTCCGTTAACCAGCTCTCTACCAGATCTATAGGTTCAACTGGAGTGACGCCTTCATCTAAAACATGAGTTTCATTAGGAGAGTGTACATCGACTTTTATTTCATTAAAATCTTTACAAGCATTCCGCCCCCTAATGGCACGATACTTCTGGTTAATAATGCGAGAGTTCATACGATGGATTAATATACCTCTTCAAGAGCTCGTTGATATTTTTTCGCGCTTGGCTGTCTAGCTTTTTTTAAATAAGCCGAAAGATGATTTTTTCTATCCCCAAGCAATAAAAACAGTATTGAAAATGTAAGCAAAAAAGTTGGGCCATGCCCTACGTAACTTTCATGACTGTCTTCTTCTTTTTCTTCGGGCTCAGACGGAGTAAATTCTTGCTCAACGCGAAGTGAATTTTCAGCTTTTATAAGCGCGACACTGAACTTCTCTAGCAAGAGAGAATTTTGCTCTATAAGTCTGTCAACATCGAGCAAGTTTAGTTCCGCATCATTTAAAGAGCGCCTACTGAACTCAACTTCAACTTCATACAAGTCCACGCACAACGTCTTCCTTGTTTTTTTAATTATTTCTCTCGCTAGCTCGGTGTATTTTTTTGACCCTAAAAACACCCTGACTTCTTCAGTTGCATTCACCATTAATTTTTAGCTCAGGCTAGAAACTTATTTAGGAGACCGGGCCCTAGCGATCATTAGCCACTTACACTTAACAGCTAGCCGTAAATATTTTTCTCTTGCGCTTTTTCAATAAAAATATCCATAAGATCACCTTGAATTTCTTCCCCATCATAAGCGACGACAAAATCCCCATCTATACCATCAGGAAAATGGACTCCATCTAGTGCACCCAATATTACAGAAGCACTGTCTGCGATAACGACATCAAAAAAAGCAAATACATCAGCTCTTTCATCATCACTCAACGCAGCCAAGGCATTTCTAGCTTTCGCGTAAGGATCGCTATCGCTATTAACCGATTTACTCAGAGATTCCTTATACTGCTCAGAATTTTTCTCAAACAACTCATCAAATATAGCGCACACAAATTTTTGATCTGACTTCATAAAGCCTCCTCATTAACGCATTTCTGGATACATGGATTTATTGAGTGATATCAGCTCTTGGAGCTTAGCATTGGGCACATCGGGATAAACCCGTCTAAGCTCTCTTATGTCACGAGCTACTACATCGCGCGCACTAGTAAAAGGCAAGCCAGTCTTCCCATTCACACCACTCCTGGACAATATTCCTACTCCCTCTTTAGAAACAGTATGCCCCACACGCGGAACCAGCATTGCAGGAGCAGTAGCCGGATCATAGCCCTCAACTAAATCTTTCATGAGGTTTTTTTGTCCAACGTGGTGAGAGTCTAATCCCAGATTTTTACCCTTTACAGCACTCTTATTACCTTGATGCGAGTTTACATCCCATTTATTACACGTAAGACCCAATAAGTCGATCCAGGCATTTGGATTAGGTGCATATTGGTAAAGATTGTCCCCGCCCATCAACCCAATCGGATCCTGCGTGGTAAACCTCCCCACCGCCGGATCGTAGTACCTGAACGTGTTGTAGTGCAGCCCGCTTTCCCGGTCGTGGTACTGCCCCTGAAAGCGCAGGTTCTGTTCCACCAGATTCGGCGACAACGCCTCCAGCCCACCCCACGCCTTGTAATAGGCGCGCCACACCACTTGGCCCTCGGCGTTGGTCATTTCCTGCGGCGTACCGATCTGGTCGGTGTGGAAGTAGTAGTGCCTCGCTTCTTGCTCCGGCAGTTCGGGGTCGTTGTCGATACGGGCCAGCGGAGCGTAGCTGCCGGGTTCGTAAAGGTACAGGCTGTGTAATTGCGGCTGCTGTTCCTGGAGCAGGCGCAAGCCTTGCCAGAGGAACTTTGTTTCTTGAGTCTGGCCGTCTTGGGTAACGTGTTTGCCAATACGCCGGCCCAGGGCATCGTAGTGGTAACGGGCCTCGCTGTGCAGTGTCAGGCCTTGCCAGGTTTGCGCTTTGATCAGACGGTTTTCACTGTCGTAGTGGAAGCGTTGCATGCCCCCGGCTGCACTGCTTTTCTCGCTGAGGTTGCCCCAGGTGTCATAGCTGAAGCGCAGATCCTTGAAGGCCACGAGGCGATTGTCCGGCAGGCTTTCAAATTGCCAGCGACCGCTGCCACTGAGGTTGCCTGCGGGATCGTAGGAGAAGTCTTCCGTCTGCAACTGCGGATGATCGGGTTGACGACTGCGCAGTTGGCCGCTGGCGTCATACGTGAAGTTTGTCACCCCACGCTGTTTGTCGGTCACGCGCTGCACTTCGCCGCCCGGACTGTAGTGGTAGCGACGGTGCAGGGCTGTGGCCGGATGCTGCGGATGGCCAAGCAGGCTGTCGGTTTTTTCCTGAAGCTGGCTGAGCTGCTCGTGAGGGAGGTGGATTGCCGCCTGCCACACCTTGCGCCCCTTGGTGTCGTAGCCATAGCGACTGGTGAGCGAGCCTTGGGTACGCAGGGTCTCGCGGTGCAAGGCGTCACGCTCGAAGTCGCTGATCAGATGACCGTCGAGGTTGATCTGGTGCAGGTGACCGCTGCCATAGTAAAGGTGATTGACCTTGCGCCCGTCAGGTAACGCCAAACGGGTGAGATTACCCAGTTCGTCGTAGCGGTAACCAAGGTTGCCGGTGCTGCTATCTTCGCTCAGCAGTTGGCCGGCGGCGTCGTAGCTGAACGCCAGATGGTCACTGCCGATTCCCAGGGCCTTGCCTGCTGCACTGGGTTGGCGGTCGACGGCAATCAGGCGATCGACATCGTCGTAACGGTAGTCCAGACGCGCATCGTCGGTGATGCGGCTGACCAGGCGCCCGGCGGCGTCGTGCTCGAAGTGTTGCTGACGTGAGACTTCATTGAAGCCCTGCCGAGCAAGTTCGTTCAGATGCGTCAACGTGCCACTGACGCTATAGCTGAAGCGTCGGCGCAGGCCATCCACCCGAACTTCTTCTTGCAGGCGATCGCTGGCGTCATAGCTGAAGCGATACACCGCCTTGTTCTCGTTGAGCAACCCGATCAGGCGTTGGCATTTATCGTATTCATAGTGAACGTGCTGACCCCGTGGGTCTTGGCGTTTGCTGAGTAAACCGCGTGATGTGCGGGTCACGTAGGTGGTGCGATCATCGGCATCGGTGTGGCTGAGCAGTTGGCCAAGAGCGTTGTAGCTGTAGCTGTCGTGGCTGCCATCAGGGTGTTCAATGCGCGTCACTTCACCGTCGGCCTTGCGGGTCAACCGGGTGGTGCGTTCCAGGGCATCTTTGATGCTGACCAGATGCATGCGCTCGTCGTAAGCATAGTAAGCACGATGGCCGGAACAATCCTGATACTGCTCAATTTGACCCAGTCCGTTCCACCACAGGTGCGTGGTGTTCCCCAGCGGGTCGGTACAGCTATGGGGCAGGCCATCATTGGTGTTGAGGTACTGGGTGAGCTGCCCCAGCGGGTCAACACTATCGAGCAGCGTACCGCTGCGGTCGTAGACCCAGCTTTGGCTGCTGCCATTCGGGCGCTGGATGCTGGCAATCAGGCTGGTGTTGAGGTGGTAGCTGTAGCAGGTACTGCGGCCCAGCGGATCGATTTCCTCGACCAGGCGAGAATAGTCATCGTAGGCGAATGCCAGTTTGTTGCCGTCAGGCAACTCCAGGCCGGTCATATTGCCCGAGGCATCCAGCTCGAAGCGGTATTGCTCGCCACCGAAGTCGCGACTGGCAACCACCCGACGCCCTTCGTTGTAGTGGATCTGGGCGACACGGTCGAGCACGTCACGGATATCGGTTTGTCGCTGTGCAAGATCGTAGCGGAAATGGTAACGCTCACCGTCGCTGGTCCAGTGCTCGACGACACGAGGCTGATGATCGTCGAAGCGGTTTGACCAGCGATAATGACAAACCAGCCCCAGAGCATTCTCGTGGGCAACCATCAGCCCATGCTCGTAGGCGAAGTGGCGCACGCGATCGCCGTTGCGATTGATTACGTGCTGGAGCTGCCCTGCGGCGTCGTACTGGTAGTGAACCAGGGTTTCCACTGGCCGGTTGTCCACCACCCGCTCAACCCGACTCAGGCGTCGTTCATGATGGTCGTAGCACAGGTGCAGACGAATGCCGCCGGTAGCACAGACATCGCTCAGACGCTCCTCCGTGTCGTAATGGAACGTGAGGAAGTGACCGAGTGCATTCTCGATGCGGCGCAGCGGCGAGGGTTGGCCGCTTTCGGACAACTCACCGAAATAGAAGAAGGTATTGTCGAGGGTCTGAATCAGGTAGTGCCCGCCTTCGGAGCGCACCAGGAACATCTGCTCGCTGGCCAGGAAAAAGCGCTCCCCAGGCTCAAGGCCTGGCAGATTCAGATCTCGCCCCTGATTGTCGCGCAGGTAAAGCTGATCATCTTCCAGGCGTAGGCTTTGCTCCCACGGCAGTACCCAACCGCGTCCCAGCAGACCTTCATGACTGATGTCGCTGGCATAGAAACGCGCCCAGACAATAGGCATGAGGCCCGGAAGAGCAAAGTCTGTTTCGCTCTCTTCCAGAAGCAATTTACGCCCGCTGATAGCATCCACCGGGTTGCCGATCAGGCCGCCGGCCACTCGGCTAATAGCCGGGCCGATGACAAACCGGGAAGCCAATTCACCCGCCACAAAACCCGCGGCGAATTGCAAGGCACAGGGGGCGGCGGCCTTGAGCCCCACTTCACCGACCTTGATTGCTAGTTGCGCGAGGCTACCGGCAAGGCCGGCGACGATCATCAGGATGTCGACCGTGTTGCGCAAAAACTCGGGGACTTCGTCTTCGATCGGCAGGTACTGTTCTTTTTCGGCGCCGATAAAGACGTTCTCCGAACCACTGTCGATCACACTGCCGCAGGTCAGTTTGTCACCCTTACGGGCAGCAGGCAGACCGTTGATAAAGACCTTGGCCGACCCCTCCGCCACCATCGGCGGCGTCGAGTGTTTTTTGCAGATGCCGAGACTGTCTTGTACGTAGGCAGCCTTGAGGCCATTGATACGCACGTTACTGGAACCACTCGTGATCCCTCCGGCGGGCGCCTTGCACATTCGCCCTATCGCTTCACCCGCCTTAACCAGCCCCGCACCTCCCAGGCCCGCCAGTAACCCCACCAACAACCCGGCCCCGAAGCCGCAGGTAGCAACGACAAAGATCGATGCTGCTGCGACCAGTGCTAGTCCCAGCGCGGCGCCCACCAAAAACCCCACGAGAGCGTTGGTATGAGCAATCTCATCGTCAAAACGTGCTGCTTCAAACATCGGAAACTTCCATGTCATACCGACCTTTCAAGTCGGGTGTCCTTAAGGGATTGCGGTAACAGGAGGGTGCTGCTGAAAGCTCGCCAGAACATTCGTCCATAGCTGATTCAACTGATCGTCGAACGGCACCTGGCTGGTGGCGGTGAAAATCAGCGCCCGGTCAGGTGCCACAATGAAAGCCGCCTGGCGCTGATAAACCGGTCGACCATCGCTTTGATAGTGAGCATCGACTTGCAGGCCCGGTATCGGCGATTGCGCCGACAGCTCGACAGGGGTGGTGCTCTGGCGCTGGTACTTGCGCAGCTTGGCCGCAATCAGGCTGACCTGACGCTCGACGTAGTCGGGCAAGGCCTCGCTCGGTAGTGTGTTATCGCGTGAGAGGGTCAGGCTGAAAGGTGCAGGTAGGGTGATACCCGGAACAAACATATTGACGCTGCGGTCTTGAAAACCTGTTGGCAACGTGAGCTTGCCTTCCTGAATCAAATATTCCATTTACGGTGCTCTATTCTGTTGGGGGTCGGGATCAGGAGGCCGGTTGCGGCGGATTTGAAAAAACGCCGTCGACCTTGCCATCGATGGTGCCCTTGGCGCCATCGGCACCGGGATCCGTGGCGGCGGCCCCGCCGGGCATGTTGATATCGAGATTGCCGCCGGTATTGATCTGAGCGTCGCCTGTCACCGAAAAGTTGAACTTCGTGCCATAAAGGTTGATCTCCCCACTGGCATTCATCTCGATAACGCTCTGGCCGCAGACCAGACGCAGTTGCATCCCCGCTTCCATCAGGTATTGAGTGCCAACACTGTCTTGTTTGGCGCCGCCGACGAGCAGCGTGTCATTGACCTTGACCGTCCTGACCCGGTTCTGACCGATGGTGACGGTTTCATTCTGACCGACGGAATGGGCACGATTAACACCGACCCAATGACTTTCATTGTTCCCGACGGTGCAATCCTGATCGCGCTGGGCGTGGATGTAGATTTGCTCCTGGCCAGCCCGGTCTTCGACGCGAACCTCGTTGGAGCCGCCACCTCCAAGACTGCTGTTGGTCTTGAAGACGCTCCGGGTTTTGTTCGCCGGTAGCGGATACGGCACAGGCGTGATTTTGTTCGGGACGCAACCGGTAATCAGCGGTTTGTCTGGATCGCCTTCCTCGAAGGTGATGAACACTTCCATGCCGATGCGCGGAATCACTACCTGACCAAAGCCCGGCCCCGCCCAACTGGAGGCCACGCGCACCCAGCAACTGCTATTTTCGTCGAAGCGGCCTTCGCGGTCCCAATTGAACTGAACCTTGACTCTACCGTACTGATCGCAATGTATTTCCTCTCCCGCAGGCCCCGTCACCTTCGCCGTTTGGCTGGCCAGAACCGGCTTGCGGGTCGGCATTGACGGCCGGTAGAAGGTGTCCCAGGGGATGGCAGAGAACGTGTTGCGATAGCCCTGCACAAAACCATCCGCTGGCTTCGCATCGCTGGTGATCGACTCTTCGAGCACTTGGGGTTGCATGCCTTCGTGACAGACCTCGGTCAGCAGCCAGAGATCGTTCCAGGCGGTACGGGGATGGTTGGCCAGGGTCAAGAAGTGACCGCTGACCAAGGCCGGTTCGTCGCTGTTGCCTGCCACCAGACGGTAGTCGGTACGGTGACGCTCCAGTGCCCGCTGACTCAGCAGCTTGCCGCGATCGCGGCTGATGAATTGACCAGGGTAGTCATAATCTTCCAGGTCAGGCTGCGGGGCCTGACTTTCTGTCTGGTGCTTTGATTCCAGCAGTATGCTCGGCTTTTCAAAGTCATAGTCACGGCGCGTGGTACGGCTGGTACGAGCCTCGACCCGCAAATCAAACCCTTTGACCACAGGCCTGTCGGCGACCATGCCACTGCCGGCCTGATACTCGGTCGGTTGATCCAGCTTGGGAAACACTGTCTGGTCATCACCGAACACCAATAGGTGGTCCGTTTGGCTGTGATGATGGTGATAGTGAATACCTTCCTCGCTGCACAAACGCTGGACAAACTGGAGGTCGGATTCGTCGAACTGCACGCAGTAGTCGCGCGCCGGGTAAACCGTGTTCAGTTGGAACTGATAGGCATTGCTCAGAATTCCGTGCTCTTCCAGTACCTGCGCGATGATTTTGTTGACCGGCAAGTGTTGGAAGATGCGCTGGTTGATTCGGTGACTCAGGTAAGTGAGGTGGGGCACCAGCGTCAGGCTGTAGCGGGTCAGGCGTTCGCCGCTGGCTCCTTGTTCCACCCGATAGATGATACCGTGGATGCCATCACCTCTGTCGCTGAATGCGAGAAAAGCGGGCTTGTGGAGCAAGCTTTCAAGATCCAGTTCGTGTCGTTCGCTGACCAACTCCACATCGAAGGCATAGGGTGTGCTGATAGCCTCCTTGCCGGAAAAGGAGAGCACCTGGAGATCACTCTGAATCCCCTCGATGGTCAGACTGAAGTGTGTCTGATTGGCTAAACTGAACATCCATTGTTCCTTATTACAGTGACCTCGCACGAGGCTTCATCGCTGATACGACGGGCGGCAAAGGCGCGATGACCATGCCATACCTAGCCTTCATACGCATAATTGCCGAACACGCTAACAGGGAGGTAAAAGAATTGCTGTAGGAAATACCCTACAATCATCCGAATTTTCAATTATTCATAATGTCGCGCCAGCGAATGACAGGACAGCGAGAAGGATGCCGAGTTCATTCGGCACACCTGTATCCCCTACTGCAACCAAACGCACGGCATCGATTGCCGAGTCCCTGGTCTGTAGTGGGCAACTGATCCCGGACACGCCATTAGGTTTTTCTTCGTCTCGCGCTAGCGGTGCCTATCATTGAATTGATGTGGCCGAGTCGAGCTGAATCCGCACCCATGCTCTACTTGTCACTGACGGCTACAATTGACCATCACTACTGATCGTCAGGTTACGCAGCGTACGCGTGGGGGGACAAATGGGGGGACAGAATAGAATCGCACAAAGAAAGCTAATAAAATAAGGCCTAAACCAAAAAATAACGCCGCCTTGATGACGGCTTTTTTGTGAGTGGCGCCCACGCCTGTCCGATCATCGAACACTTATTGCAGTCTTGCGAGACTTGGCGCTCAGCTTCAATTGACCAAATTAACCGGCTAGTACAATTTATCTCCACCGGCACGGGTCCCTCGACCCAGCCCACAATAACAATGGAGATCCCCTGATGCCCCCTATCGTTCTGGTGCTCAATGGCCCGAACCTGAACCTGCTCGGCAGCCGTGAGCCGGCGACGTATGGCCACGAGACCTTGGCCGACATTTCGGCCTTGTGCGGTCGCGCCGCCGAAGAGTTCGGTCTGGCGGTGGAGTTTCGCCAGACCAACCACGAGGGCGAATTGCTCGACTGGATTCACTCGGCACGCGGTCGTTGTGCCGGGATCGTGATCAACCCGGCAGCCTGGACGCATACCTCGGTAGCAATCCGTGACGCGCTGATCGCCAGCGAGTTACCGGTGATCGAAGTGCACCTGTCCAACGTGCATGCTCGCGAGCCGTTCCGCCATCACTCGTTCGTGTCGGCCATCGCTACCGCAGTCCTGTGCGGGTTCGGCAGCCACGGCTATCGTCTGGCGCTGGAGCATTTCAGCCAACGCTTGAAGGGATGAACCACATGTCGCAGAACAACACAGTACTCGCAGGACTCATCGGCGCCGGCATCCAGGCGTCTCGAACCCCTGCGCTGCATGAGCGTGAGGGCGACGCCCAAGGCCTGCGCTACCTCTATCGGTTGATCGACCTCGATCAGCTGAAACTCGACAGCGGCGCCCTCCCCGACCTGCTGATGGCAGCGGAACGGATGAACTTCACCGGTCTGAACATCACCTTTCCCTGCAAACAGGCGATCATCCCGCTGCTCGACGAACTCTCGCCTGAAGCCCGAGGCATCGGCGCAGTCAACACCGTGGTGCTCAAGGACGGAAAGCGCATCGGGCACAACACCGACTGCCTGGGCTTTGCCGAAGGTTTTCGTCGGGGCTTGAACGGGGTTGCTCGCGAGCGCGTCGTCCAAATGGGCGCCGGTGGTGCCGGCGCTGCGGTAGCCCACGCGCTGTTGAGCGAAGGTGTGCAGCAGCTGAGTATTTTCGACGTCGACGTCAGTCGCGCACAAAGCCTTGCGAACCACCTCAACCAGCATTTTGGCCGCAGCCGGGCCGGTGCCGGCAGCGATCTGCCGAGTGCGCTGGCGCAAGCAGATGGCCTGGTGAACACCACACCGATGGGCATGGCCAAACTGCCCGGCATGCCGGTGCCAGTGGCATTGCTGCGGGCCGAATTGTGGGTCGCGGAGATTGTTTACTTTCCGCTGGAAACCGAACTGCTGCGCAACGCCAAAGCGTTGGGTTGCCGTACCCTGGATGGCGGCAACATGGCGGTGTTCCAGGCGGTGAAGGCCTTCGAACTGTTCAGCGGCGTGGTGCCGGATGCGCAGCGGATGCTCGCGCAATTTCAAAGCATGAATGGTTGAAGATCAAAAGATCGCAGCCTACGGCAGCTCCTACAGACGGCGGGGTGTCATGCCGTTCCGCAGCCCGTAGGAGCTGCCGAAGGCTGCGATCTTTTTGGTAACTTCAGGCCTGTAAATAGCGAAGTACCGACTCGCAAATCATCTGGCGATGGCGCTGCTTGATCGTTTCATCCGGCAAGTCGATTTGAAAAATCTCGCCAAAGGTATGACGGTTCGACACCCGGTAAAAACAGAACGAGTTGATCAGCAAATGCACGTCCAGCGGATCCAGCGCGCTGCGGAATATACCTTCCTCGGCACCGCGACGCAGAATCACGCCCAGCGAATCGAGGATCGTATTGTTCATGGCCTTGATCGCTTCGGACTGCTTCACATACTCGGCGTTGTGGATGTTCTCGATACTGACGATGCGCACAAAATCGACGTTGCGGTCATGGTGATCGAAGGTGAACTCCACCAGCCGCCGGATCGCCTCACGCGGTTCCAGCTCAGCCAGGTGCAAGCGACTTTCAGTGCTGCGGATGTCGCCGTAAAGCTTCTCCAGCACCTCGACGTAGAGCTGTTCCTTGCTACCGAAGTAGTAATAGATCATTCGTTTCGAGGTGTGGATGCGCTCGGCGATGGCATCGACACGAGCACCGGACAGGCCCTGCTGGACGAACTCGACAATGGCTTCTTGAAGAATGTTCTCGCGGGTCTTTTCCGGGTTGTTCTTGCGACTCTTGCGCGGCTCGATCAAGGGTTCGTCGGGCGCAACGGTGAGTTCTGTGGTCATTCTCATTCCGGGCTCAAGGCCATCACTGCACAGTTGGCGATTATGGGCCGCACGCTGCAGTGAAGGAAGCTTCGCCACGGCCGTTTGCCCCCTGCGCTTACGATTCTCCTACAACTTGGCGTGACGCACGCCACCGCTGCGTGATTTCGCCATCGCCGCCAGACGCACCGCGACGTTGGCCGCGCCATAACCCATGTAGCCATTCTTGCGCTGGATGATTTCGAAGAAGAAACGCCCTTCAAAGGGCTCGGTGTACACATGAAACAGCTCACCGCCCTGAGCGTCGCGGTCATACAGCACGTTGTAATAGGCGAGTTTGCTGAGAAACTCGTCATCGAAATCAAAGCGTGCTGCAAGGTCATCGTAATAGTTGAGCGGGATGTCCAGCAGCGGTACGCCGGCCTCTTTGGCGCGACTGACTTCAGCGAATATATCGTCGCAGTCAAAGGCAATGTGATGCACACCCGAGCCGCGATAACTGGACAAGGCGTGAGAGATAGCGGTGTTGCGGTTCTCGGAAATGTTCAGCGGCAAACGGATCGAGCTGCACCGGCTGCGCAGCGCGCGGCTTTTCACCAGGCCGTAAGGGTCAGGCAGCACCACTTCATCGTCGGCCTCGAAATCCAGCAGACTCTTGTAGAACAGCACCCAACTGTCGAGGCTGTCCGCCGGCAGCGCCATCGCCATGTGGTCGATCCGTTTGAGCCCGCCACCGGAGGCCACCGACGGTTGCAAGCGGAAGTCGGTGCCATAGACATCGGCGTGTTCATCCACCAGATAAATCAGGCTGCCATCCGGCGCACGGACCGCCGCCAGTTCCAGCTCATTGGGGCCGACCAGCCCGCGATAGGGTTGCCCCTTGTAGGCCACCGCTCGGGCCAGCGCGCTGGCGCTGTCCTTGACCCGCACCGCAGTCGCGCACAATGACGGCCCGTGCGCTTCAAAAAAGCTGTGGGCAAACGAATAGGGTTCAGCGTTGAGGATCAGATTGATATCGCCCTGACGCAGCAATGTGACGTTCTTGGAGCGGTGCTCACCGGCCTTGACGAAACCCAGCCGCTCCAGCCAATGCGCGAGTTTGGCGCCGAGGCTTTCGTCCACCGCGAACTCAAGAAACTCGATGCCGTCGTATTCACTGGCCGGCGGCGTGGCAAACAGAATATCCAGATTCGGCGCGGCCGTAGCGTGTTGCTGCTGCAAACGCGCTCGGGTCTTCTCTTCCAGATACAGCAAGGATCGCAGGCCATCTGCGGCGTTGGCGCGGGGTGGTGCGGCGCGGAATCCGTCATTGAAGATTTCCAGCGACAACGGCCCGGTGTAACCGCTCTGGATGATCGGAGCGAGAAAACCCGGCAAGTCGAATTCGCCCTGTCCGGGGAAGCAACGAAAATGCCGGCTCCACTCCAGCACGTCCATGGCCAGAATCGGCGCATCGGCCATTTGCACAAAGAAAATCTTCTCGCCGGGAATGTCCGCGATCGCCCGTGGATCACCCTTGAGCGACAAGGTATGAAAGCTGTCCAACAATACGCCCAGATTCGGATGATCCGCCTGGCGGACGATATTCCAGACCTGTTGATAGGTGTTCACGTGCCGCCCCCAGGCCAGCGCCTCATAACCGATCCGCAAGCCACGAGCCCCGGCGCGCTCTGCCAGCAGTCGCAGATCGTCGACCAGAATCTGCTCGTCGCCAACGCTGTCGGCCAAGGCGTTACTGCACACCAGCACCAGGTCGGTGCCCAGTTCCTGCATCAGATCAAACTTGCGCTCGGCGCGTTCGAGGTTGCGCGGCAGGCGGTCGCGGCGACAGCCTTCGAAATCACGAAAGGGTTGAAACAGGGTGATGTCGATGCCTAGGTCAGCGCACATCTGTTTAATTTCACGCGGGCTGCCGTCGTAGTACAGAAGGTCGTTCTCGAAAATCTCCACTCCATCGAAACCCGCGGCGGCAATAGCTTCAAGTTTTTCCGGCAGGGTACCGCTCAAGGAAACGGTGGCAATGGAACGCTGCATGTTTCGACTCCCGGTGGTGGGCGGTTTTTGTTAGAGATATTGCAGGCTTTCTGTAGCAGCTGCCGAAGGCGGCGTTCGGCTGCGAAGCAGTCGTGAAATCAGACGATGCGGTGAACCAGGAGGACCGTGCACTCAGGATTTACGACTGCTGCGCAGCCGAACGCAGGCTTCGCCAGCTGCTACGGGATCTCATTCGCTGGCGAAGCAAATTATTGGCTGCATGAATGATCAGAGCAATTCAAAGCGTACCAACTGGTTAGTTTACCGTGCGATTATCGAACGCAATGGTTGTTGGCGAATTGACGATTTTTCGCTCACTGCGCACCATCGACAGCACATTGCGTCCGGTCATTAACCACCGGTCGAAGTGACCAAAGACCCAGAACACACCATAAAAAATCCAAAAATCGGGTACACGCATGATTCCTTCTCAAAGTTCCATGGCCGCACGCCCTGGCGTCGCGACCGGCGGCATCGGCGACAAAATCCGCGGCGCCATGGCGGTCGGCAAAACCCGTTGGGGCATGCTGGCGCTGGTGTTTTTCGCTACCACCCTGAATTACATAGACCGCGCCGCACTGGGCGTCATGCAACCCATCCTGGCCAAGGAAATGAGCTGGACGGCGATGGACTACGCCAACATCAACTTCTGGTTTCAGGTCGGTTACGCCGTCGGTTTCGTGCTGCAAGGCCGGTTGATCGACCGGGTTGGCGTGAAGCGCGTGTTCTTCTGCGCAGTCTTGCTCTGGAGCCTGGCGACCGGCGCCCATGGTTTGGCGACCTCGGCCGTCGGCTTTATGGTTTGCCGCTTTATCCTCGGGCTGACCGAAGCCGCCAACTACCCGGCCTGCGTGAAAACCACCCGGCTGTGGTTCCCTGCCGGTGAACGTGCCGTGGCCACTGGCATCTTCAATGCCGGGACCAACGTCGGCGCGATGTTTACGCCGATGCTGTTGCCGCTGATCCTGCACGTCTGGGGCTGGCAAGCCGCGTTTTTGTGCATGTCGGCACTGGGCGGGATCTGGTTGCTGTTCTGGGGCCTGAAGTACTTCAACCCGGAAGATCACCCATCGGTGAAGCAATCGGAACTGGACTACATCCAGAAGGACGTCGAACCGGAACAAACCCGCGTACCGTTCTCACGAATCCTGCGGATGCGTGGCACCTGGGCCTTTGCCCTCGCCTACTCGATGACCGCGCCGGTGTTCTGGTTCTACCTGTACTGGCTGCCGCCGTTCCTCAATCAGCAATACAACCTGGGGATCAACGTCACGCAGATGGGTATCCCGCTGATCGTCATCTACCTGACCGCCGATTTCGGCAGCGTTGGCGGCGGCATTCTGTCTTCGCTCCTGATCGGTCGCGGGATCAACCCGATCAAGGCGCGGCTGATGTCGATGCTGCTGTTTGCCTGCTGCATCATCGGCGTGATCATGGCCGCCGGCTCCAGCAACCTGTGGGTCGCAGTGTTTGCCATCTCCCTGGCGATCGGCGCGCACCAGGCCTGGACCGCGAACATCTGGAGCCTGGTGATGGACTACACGCCCAAGCACATGATGAGCACAGTGTTCGGTTTCGGCGGGATGTGCGCTGCCATTGGCGGGATGTTCATGACCCAACTGGTCGGGCACATTCTGACGGTCACCCATAACAACTACACCGTGCTGTTCACCATGATTCCGGCGATGTACTTCATTGCGCTGACCTGGCTGTACTTCATGGCACCGCGCAAGATTCCGAACCACGCCAGCCACGCATGCCCGGAGGCGGTGTAGCCTTTCATCCGGCATAGTCTGACGATCGGGCTGGCGACTATCTCTCTCACCAGCAACACTCATCACTATGCTCAAAGAGAGGACTCCCACATGCAAACCTTGCTCGGCGTATCTGCCAAGATCCAGGCCGCACGCCAACAGGGCCAGGTCAGTCAATGCGCTACCTTCGCGACGAAGAACCTCTAAATGCACACGCGCTGGCTGCTGGTATTCGCTCTGTTGTTCGGCAGCGCCAACCTTCTGGCTGCCGAGCATGGGGTCAAGGTCATCAGCCCTGGTCGCCTGAATCTGGGCGACTCCGAGCTGGCGGTTGGCGTGAGCCAATCATCACCGCAGATTCAGCGTGTACTGATCGTGATTCATGGGCGCTTGCGCAACGCTGAAACCTACCGCCAGAGCGCGGAAAAAGCCGCCGAGCAGGCCGGACAAAGCGCGACCACCCTGGTGATCGCGCCGCAGTTTCTTAATGAGAGCGACATCGCACGCCATCAACTGCCCGACAGCCTGCTGCACTGGCGCGGCGATGACTGGATGGCCGGCGACCTGTCCATCGGACCGAATCCGCTGAGTTCCTTTGCGGTGCTCGACAAGATTCTGGAGCGCCTGAGCGATCGCCAGCAGTTTCCAACCCTGAAAGAAATCGTCATCGCCGGCCACTCTGGTGGCGCGCAAGTGGTGCAACGTTATGCACTGCTCGGCCACGATCAGCCAGCACTGCAATCGGCAGGCGTCAGCGTGCGCTACGTGATCGCCAACCCGTCGTCGTATGCGTATTTCGATGAGCAGCGACCGGTGCCATTCAATGTTGCGCATTGCCCAGGTTTCAATGACTGGAAGTACGGACTGCTCAAGCTGCCGGACTACGCCAATGGGCAAACGGCGCAGCAACTGGAACAAGGCTACGTACAGCGCAACATCACCTATTTGCTGGGCCAGCGAGACACCAACCCGCATCATCCGGCACTGGACAGAAGTTGCGCCGCCGAGACGCAGGGCGCGTCTCGGCTGGTTCGTGGGCATCAGTACGTTGACTACCTACAGCAGCGCCATCCCGAAGGTCTGAATCAGCGGCTGATCGAAGTGCCCGGTGTCGGGCATAACGGGGACAAAATGTTCACCTCGCCCGAGGGGCAGAAGGCGTTGTTTCAATAACGTCAAAAGATCGTCCGAACGCGGCCCGAACCTTCGGCAGCTCCTACGTAGGAGCTGCCGCAGGCTGCGATCTTTTGATTTTAAGCCGACAGCATCTGCCGCAATTCCACACAATCCTGCGCATGCCAGTCGGCCAATTCCGGCCATGGATTCTCCGGCAAATTCACCAGCACCGTCCGTGCCCCCGCCGCGCGCCCGCAATCCAGGTCAAAGCGATAATCGCCGACCATCACCAACTCGCTCGGCGCTACGTCCCAAGCCTCGGCCAGTTTCAGCAGACCACCCGGATGAGGTTTGGGCGGCGCCTCATCACGGCCCAGTACATCCTCTGCTGCAAAACAGTCAGCCAGGCCGATCGCCTCAAGCGTGACATGGGCCAGCTCGCGAGCATTACGCGTGAGAATACCGAGACGATAGCCGCGCCCGGCCAGCTCACGCACCAGTTCCACGGCACCGGGTGCCGGTTTGGAGCCCAGTGCCAGGTCCCGTTCATGCTCCAGCAACCAGGCGTGTTTCGCCGCGGCTTCATCGGCCGGCAGCGCCGCGAGGTGGGTGAGGATGTCGTGTTCAGCGGGAATCGCCAGCGCCTGGCGAATCGCCACGAAATCGTGCACGGCAACGGTCAGCGTGCCGTCCATGTCGAACACCCAGTGCCGCACTTCGGAGAGACTCATGCCCAATCCTTGCGATGACGAATCAGGCCTTCCTGCGTCACCGACGCCACCAGTTTGCCTGCGCGGTTGAACACACTGCCGCGTGAAAAGCCGCGAGAATTGCCGGCCCATGGACTGTCCATGGCGTAAAGCAGCCAGTCATCGGCGCGCAGGTCGGCGTGGAACCACAGCGCGTGGTCAAGGCTGGCGACTTGCATATCTTTCTGCCAGACCGACTTGCCGTGCGGCAGCAGCGAGGTGACCAGTAAACCGAAGTCAGAAGCGTAGGCCAGCAGGTATTTGTGCAGCGCTGGCGAGTCGGCCAACGTACCGTCGGCTCGGAACCAGACGTACTGGACCGGATCTGTCGGTTGCGGGTTGTAGGGGTCTTTTTTCGTCACCGGGCGAAACTCGATCGGCTTCGGGCACAGCAGCTTGTCGCGCATGTGCTCGGGAATCAAATGCGCGCGTTGCTGGGTGATTTCCAGCTCCGACGGCAGATTTTCCGGGCCCACCACGTGCGGCATCGCGCTCTGGTGATCGAAGCCTTCTTCGTCGTACTGGAACGACGCGCTGCAGGTGAAGATCGGGTTGCCCTTCTGGATTGCCGTCACGCGGCGGGTGCTGAAGCTGCCGCCATCACGCACCCGATCCACCTGATAGACCACCGGCAAACCCGCGTCGCCCGGGCGCAGGAAATAACCGTGCATCGAGTGCACATGGCGCGATTCTTCGACCGTCTGGCTGGCTGCGGAAAGGGACTGGCCCAACACCTGACCGCCGAACAGCTGACGAAAACCCAGGTCTTGGCTGCGGCCGCGAAACAGGTTTTCTTCGATCGGTTCCAGGGTCAACAAGTCGACCAGATCATCCAACACATGGCTCATTCAGACTCTCCTCACACAGAGCAATGCCGCGCAGTCTTGGCTGCGGCGGTCGATTCAAATAGTGGCCAGGGCCAACCATGAGCCCATTGTAAACATCTTATCCATGCAAGGTTTCCAACCATTGCTCACGGGTAATGCGGTACAGCACATGATGACGCAACGGATCATCACGCCCGACCCTTGGGTGTTCGAAATCCGCCGACGGGTCGTGATGCATGCCAATGGCCTGCATGACTTTCTGTGAAGGCAGGTTGGCCTCGGTGGTAAACGCCACGATGTCGTCCAGCGCCAAACGGTCAAAGCCGCAACGCAAAGCAGTCCAGGCGGCTTCACTGGCGTAACCCAGCCCCCAATGCTCGCGAGCCAGACGCCAGCCGATTTCGGTGGCCGGCGTGAAAGAAGCCTCGAACCCGACCACCGCCAATCCGGTAAAACCGATGAACGCACCGGTGTCCTTGCGCTCCAGCGCCCACAGGCCGTAACCGTGCTCAGCGAAATGACCACGGATTCGCCCGATCAATGCAGCGCTTTCCAGACGGCTCAAGGGTACCGGGAAATAGCGCATGACCTGCGGGTCGGCGCACATCTCCGCAAACGCCGGCAAATCCTCGTCACGCCATTGGCGCATCAGCAGCCGCGCGCTCTCTAGTTCCAGTATCGGCTCCATCGTTCCCCCTCCGTTCCCCTGCAAACAAGTCTACATCGCTGGTAGGATCCTTCACTCATTCACTCCATGAAATCGCCATGTCGCTGCCGCTGATTTACCACGAAGACTACAGCCCCGAGTTCCCGGCGGAACATCGCTTTCCCATGGACAAGTTCCGACTGCTGCGCGATCACCTGGTGGACAGTGGCCTGACCGCTGATCACCAATTGCTGCGCCCGGAAATCTGCCCGACCGAGATTCTCGCCCTCGCCCATGACCCTGCGTACATCGAACGTTATATGGGCGGCGAGTTGTCCCGCGAAGACCAGCGGCGTCTCGGCCTGCCGTGGAACGAAGCACTGGCCCGACGCACCGTACGTGCGGTCGGCGGTTCGTTGCTGGCCGCCGAACAGGCACTGGAACACGGTATGGCCTGCCATCTGGCCGGCGGCACCCATCACGCCCATTACGATCACCCGGCGGGCTTCTGCATCTTCAATGACCTGGCGGTAATCAGCCATTATCTGCTGGAAAGCGGCCGGGTCGGTCGGGTACTGATCTTCGATTGCGACGTGCACCAAGGCGATGGGACGGCACGCATACTGGAACATACCCCGGACGCGGTGACGGTTTCCCTTCATTGCGAAAAGAACTTTCCCGCACGCAAGGCCAAAAGCGACTGGGACATTCCGCTGCCCATGGGCATGGGCGACGAGGATTACCTGAAAGTGGTCGATGACGCGCTGAATTACCTGCTGCCGCTCTATCAGCCCGACCTGGTGTTGTATGACGCCGGTGTCGATGTGCATAAAGACGACGCGCTGGGCTACCTGAAACTGACCGATGAAGGCGTCGCCGCCCGCGATGAAAGCGTACTGCGCCATTGCCTGGGGCGCGACATTCCGGTGGTGGGGGTGATCGGCGGCGGCTACAGCAAGGACCGCCAGGCCCTGGCGCGACGGCATGGCATTCTCCATCACAGCGCGCAACGG
Organism: Pseudomonas frederiksbergensis; assembly: GCF_001874645.1. Taxonomy (NCBI): domain Bacteria; kingdom Pseudomonadati; phylum Pseudomonadota; class Gammaproteobacteria; order Pseudomonadales; family Pseudomonadaceae; genus Pseudomonas; species Pseudomonas frederiksbergensis. Next base: position 3,629,644 of record NZ_CP017886.1, on the reverse strand, counting down.
GTCTGGCAGTCATCAGGTTGTCATTGAGGTGTGGATGCTTTACCCACAATGCCTGTGGAACGGCCTGTGGATAACCTGAGTGAAAGGGCCTACAGACCATAGCGCGTATACCCTGCAAGCCATTGAGCATTTTTTAACCAGAAAAAAGCACTTCTCGTAGGAGCTGGCGTAGCCTGCGATCTTTTGATCTTGAGATCCCGCGACCAACGAAACGTCAAACGATCGCAGGCTACGCCAGCTCCTACGGACCGGCGCGGGGCTGCCAAAGGCTGCACTCCTGATAGAATGCCCGCCCTATTCCGCCGAACCGCAGCTCACGCCATGACCCAGTCCCCCGCCAGCCTCCCTCATCACGTCGCCATCATCGGCGGCGGCCCCGCCGGCCTGATGGCCGCCGAGGTGCTGAGCCAGGCCGGGGTCAAGGTCGATCTGTACGATGGCATGCCCTCGGTGGGCCGCAAGTTCCTGCTGGCCGGTGTCGGCGGCATGAACATCACCCATTCCGAAGCCTACCCGGCGTTTCTGTCGCGCTATGCCGAACGCGCCGCGCACATAGCTCCGTTGCTGCGCGAATTCGGCGCTGAAGCCTTGTGCCAATGGATTCATGGCTTGGGTATCGAGACCTTTATCGGCAGCTCTGGTCGCGTGTTTCCGACCGACATGAAGGCCGCCCCGCTACTGCGCGCCTGGCTCAAACGCCTGCGCGATGCCGGCGTCGTTATCCACACCCGCCACCGCTGGTTGGGCTGGAACGCTGATGGCAGCCTGCGTATCGATAGCCCCGAGGGTGAGAAGGCAATCAGCGCCGATGCGCTGTTACTGGCGCTGGGTGGCGGCAGCTGGTCCCGATTGGGCTCGGATGGCGCCTGGATGCGGCCACTTGCACAATACGGAGTTGCCCTGGCGCCGCTGCAACCGAGCAATTGTGGTTTCGAGGTGAAGGCCTGGAGCGAGCTGATGGTCAGCAAATTCGCCGGGGCCCCGCTGAAAAATATCGCCATTGGCCTCAACGATGATGTGCCGCGACTCGGCGAATGCGTGATCACTGCCACCGGCATCGAAGGCAGTTTGATTTACGCGTTGTCGGCACCGATCCGCGAGGCCATCAATCAAACCGGCTCGGCAACGGTTCACCTCGACCTGCTGCCCGGCAGGCCTGTGGATAAAATCCAGGTGGCGCTCAGCAAACCCCGCGGCTCACGCTCCGTGGCCAAACACTTGCACAGCCAACTCGGCCTTGACGGGGTCAAAGCTGCACTGTTGCGCGAGCTGACACCCGCCGAATGCTTCGCTGACCCGTTGTTACTGGCCAGCGCAATCAAGGCCTTGCCCCTGACGCTGGTCAATACCCGCCCATTGGACGAAGCCATCAGCAGCGCCGGCGGCGTGACGTTCGAGGCAATGACTGAAAACCTGATGCTCAAGCAGCTACCCGGCGTGTTCTGCGCAGGGGAAATGCTCGATTGGGAAGCGCCGACAGGTGGCTATCTACTGACTGCGTGTTTCGCCAGTGGGCGAACGGCGGGGTTGGGGATGGTGGAGTGGCTGAACCACCGACACTGATCGCTCCCACGCGGGAGCATGGGAACGATCATCGTCGGAGCTTAAGGCTTACGCTTACGCGGCCCGGTATTAAACACCGGCACTTTGCGCACAGGTTTGACCGAAGGCTCCGGCGCCGAAGCATCACCGCTTTCCACCCACTTGCCGAGGTTGCGTTTGCCGCCACCGGAGACTTTTGGCTTCTTCGGCTTTTTCGGTTTCTTGACCACTTGGCCGCTGGCATCGGTGTCCGGCACGCGGTGTTCAGGCTCGAAGTCCTGCTCCATATGGCGGGTCAAGGTCTGACGCGTCAGCATCTCGATGGCCGACAGCTGATTCACTTCATCGGCACACACCAGCGAAATCGCCTCACCAGTCGCGCCCGCACGGCCGGTCCGACCGATACGGTGGATGTAGTCCTCGGCAACGATCGGCAGGTCGAAGTTCACCACCAGTGGCAAGTCTTCGATATCCAGACCTCGGGCCGCAACGTCGGTGGCCACCAGAATCTGCACTTCGCTGGCCTTGAAACGGTCCAGTGCGCGTTGGCGAGTGGCTTGTGGTTTGTCGCCGTGGATACCGTCAGCATTCACGCCCAGGCCCTGAAGCTTCTCCACCAGCGCATCCACGCCGTTCCGGGTCTTGGCAAACACCAGCACCTGTTTCCAGCGGTTTTTGCGCAACAAGTGAATGAACAACTCGGCCTTGCGTTTCTTGTCGACCGTGACCACCCATTGCTTGACGGTGTTGGCAGCCACGTTACGCGGGCTGACTTCGATGCTCAGTGGATCATTGAGCATTTGTCCGGCCAACTCGCGAATCGCGTCGGAGAAGGTCGCGGAGAACAGCAGCGTCTGACGCTTTTTCGGCAGTGCCTTGTAAATGTTCGCCAGCTCTTCAGAGAAACCCAGATCGAGCATGCGGTCGGCTTCGTCCAGCACCAGGGTTTGCAGTTGGTTGAACTTCAGCGCGTTCTGCCGAAACAGATCCAGCAGACGACCGGGTGTGGCCACCAGCAAGTCGACACCTTTGCGCAGCTTCATCATTTGCGGGTTGATGCTGACGCCGCCGTACACCGCGTAAGTGCTCAGCGGCAGGTTTTCAGCGTACTGACGCACGCTTTCATGAACCTGCTCGGCCAGCTCGCGGGTGGGCACCAGGATCAGCGCACGTACCGAGTTACTGGTGACTTTCGGTCCTTCCATGGCCAGCAACTGCAGCAACGGCACGGCGAAGCCGGCGGTCTTGCCGGTGCCGGTCTGGGCCGCAGCCATCAGGTCACGACCGGCCAGCACCGCCGGAATGGCTTGCGTCTGCACCGGGGTCGGAGTCTGGTAACCGAGCGTCTCAAGGGCGCGCAGCAAGGGTTCGATCAGGCCAAGAGTGGCGAAAGTCATGGGAATACCGTAGGAAAAATCAGCGCGAGTGTGCAATGGCGCGCAGTTTACCCTAATTCACACGGGATTCTGTCGGCACCAAGACACCAGGCCGCTCAGGAGCACGGCGCCACTGCGGCAGACCGATCAACACCACGGCACTGATGATCACCGCCATCGCCAAAGCCTCTGCGATACCGATGCGTTCACCGGCAAAAACGATCCCCAACAACACCGCCACTGCCGGGTTGACATAGGCATAACTGGTGGCCGCCGCCGGGCGGACGTTTTTCAGCAAGTACATGTAGGCGTTAAAGGCAACGATCGAGCCGAACACCACCAGGTACATCATCGCGAGCCAACCCTCGAGCGGCGGCAGACTTTCCAAGTGTTCGCCAGTCAGCGCGCTGCCGATCAACAGCACCACGCCGCCGACAAGCATTTGCGCCGCACTGGACATCGCGCCCTGAGGCAGTGGCAAATGTTTGCTCCAAACCGAACCAAACGCCCAGGCTGCTGCCGCACCAATCAGCAATACAGCTCCCAAAGGGCTCGATTGCAGATTGGAGCCCAGATTGAGCATGGCGATACCGATCAGCCCCAGCACAATCCCCGCCCATTCCAGACGGGTATTTCGCGCCCCCCAGAAATACCCGCAGAGCAAGGTAAACAACGGCACCGTCGCCACCGCCAATGCCGCAACGCCAGAGGCCACACCCGTGTGCTCAGCCATGCTGACCGCGCCGTTGCCAAAACTGAGCAACAAAATCCCGATTATCCCCGCAGCCTTCCACTGCGGCCAGGTCGGCGCTGGCACCCCGCGCCAGCGCAGGAAGGCGTACATCAGCGTCCCGCCGACAATAAAACGAATGCCACCAAGCATCAGTGGCGGCCAGTACTGCACACCGATGCGAATCACCAGGTAGGTCGATCCCCAGATCACGTACAGCGCAAAAAAGGCACCCACCAGCGGTAATGGGAAACGGCGTAGACCTGGCATGGGACGCTCTAAGGCAGGACAGATGAGCGTTATTTTAGAAAGCCGACAGACGGAACTTAAGTTACAAATCCTGTTTATAAGGCCGGTACACTTTTCAAAGCACCACTGCGTCAGCAGTTGGGCCAGTTGGTGACGTTAAAAGATCGCAGCCTGCGGCAGCTCCTACATGGGAATGCGTTTGGCGTAGGAGCTGCCGCAGGCTGCGATCTTTTGATTTCAAAAACCGCGATGGCGCTTGAGGTGTTCGTTGATCTTCGCCGCTGGCACCTTCTGCAAGCTGCACAGCAGATCGTGGGACAACTCGCGCAAGCCGTGTTTTTGCAGCAGTTCCTGCTCCAGGTGCGCGGTAAGATTCGCCGCCATTTCGGCATCGGCCATGGCCCGGTGAGCCTGACCGGTGTGGGGCAATTGGGCGAAGGTGGTGAGGGTGCCGAGTTTGTGGTTCGGCGCGGCCGGCATCAGGCGGCGGGCGAGTAACAGCGAACAGGCAAAGTTCTGCAAGCGTGTGCGTTTGATCCGTCCCATCTCGTAATCCCAGAACTTCTGGTCGAAGGCTGCGTTGTGGGCCAGCAGAGGCGTGATACCAACGAATTCGTTGACCTCATTCATCACCTGCTCGGCGGTCGGCGCGGTACGCAGCATGGCGTTACTGATGCCCGTCAGTTGTTCGATGAAGGCCGGCACTCGCACGCCGGCGTTCATCAGGCTTTGGTAACGGTCGACAATGCGCCCCTGTTCAAGTATCACCACGGCAATTTCCGTGGCCCGGCAGCTGCTGCTCGGGGATATCCCGGTGGTTTCAAAGTCGATGACGGCTATGCGTTCCAAACCTGTTCCTTGCGTTCAATAATCAGTTTTTAAGCAGCAATGCGCCTTCGATCGGCACGTAACGGCTGGCAGCGCGAATCAGCGAGTTGGCGGTGAGCCCCGGCACGCCATAGGCGACCGCTTCGACACCGTGCTTGGCGATGATCCGCTCCAGCAACATGTCGAAATCACCGTCACCCGAGGCCAGCACCACTTCGTCGACGTGATCGGCGGCGTCCATGATGTCGAGGGTGATGCCCACGTCCCAGTCGCCCTTGGCCGAGCCGTCGCTGCGCTGGATGTAGGGCTTGAGCTTCACGATGAAGCCCAGGTTGCGCAGGATCTGCTGGAATTGCTGCTGCTTGCTGTCGCCGCGATCGATGGCGTAGGCATAGGCCTCGACGATCTGCCCGCGCTGACTGATGTCAGCCCACAGGGCGGCGTAGTTGAAATGACAACCGTAGGCCTGGCGCACGGTGTAATAGAGATTTTGGACATCGGCGAACACTGCGATCTTCTTCACCGCACATCCTCATGGCGCACACAAGCGCAGGCGATTGATCAGACCCAAGGTCCGAAAGTCGCCCAGTATGCCAGTCAGAAGGATTTTTCCGCGAATAATCAGTCCGGGGCGCTACCAGGCCCCGGACGAATGGCGTATCAGACGAAGGAGTCGTCGTCATCACCGCCGAAGAATGAGCTGTCGTCGCTGTCGCTGAGGCCGCCCTGGTCGTTATTGCTCCAGGAATCGTTGTTGGCCAGACGCTGGTCGTCATTGCCCCAGCCGCTGTTGTCATTCACTTGAGCCGGCTCTTCCTTGATGACTTCAACGATTTCCTGCGGCTGCTGATTGCTGTGGAACAGGCTGCTGATGCCCTGTGCCAGCATCACGCCACCCGCCACGCCCGCTGCGGTTTTCAAGGCACCACCGAGGAAACTGCTGCCGGCTGCCGGCGCCTGCTGCGGGGCGGCGTAGTTCTGTTGGGGTGCACCAAAGTTTTGTTGCGGGGCACCAAAGCCCTGCTGTGGCGCGCCATAGTTTTGTGGCGGTGGCGCAGAAGGTCGCGCCGGTTCACGCCAGCCGCCGCTCGACGCTGGCGCGCTCTGGGCCGGTGCAGGCTGTGGATCACGGGAGCCGCCGCCGAAGATGCTCGACAGGAAACCACCGCCGCTGTTGCTCGGCGCCGGTGCCGCGCCCTGGGCCTTGGCTTGTTGCAGTTCGGCTTGCAGTTGCTGAATTTGCTGGGTGAGCTGTTTGTTTTGCTCGTCGAGGCTCTTGATCGCCGCCTCTTGCACCAGAATCGCCTGAGTCATGAAATAGCCCGCTGCTGGCTGGCGGCTCAGGTGTTCCTTGATCCTCGCCTCGGCCAGAGCATCGCGCGGGGCTGAATCCGTCTCGGCCTGTTGCAGCCGGGAAAACAGTCCATCGATCAGGGTTTGTTCTTCGCTGTTCATGGCGACCTCATAGATTGCCGGAAAATCATGGCCCTTTTCCCTTATGGAGAAGGTGCTCACTAGTTATGGGGGTGTTACTGGTTGTTTCAATGGCCTTTACCGAACGTTTACGTTTGCTCGACTGCCGGTCGCATCGGTTACAGTGTCGACATACTTTGCAACCTGCGATAGCGACCGATGAATCCGTTAGACGTACTCCGCGACTCTTTGTACTTTTTCCAGCGCAACCTGGGCCGCATCGTGCCGCTATGTCTGCCTTTGGTGGTGCTCGAAGCCCTGCTTCAGCAACTGGTCGACCATTCTCAGGGGCCAGATGCCTTTCCCGGCTATAGCGTGATTGTCGGGTTGCTGGTGTATCCGCTGTACACCGCCGCGCTGATCCTGTTTCTCGATGCCCGCAGCCGTGGCGAATCGCCGCGCACCCTGGACCTGTTGTCGGCGTCAGTCAGCCTGTGGCCGCGCTTCGCTCTGCTGACGGCGGTCAACACCCTGCTGATTCTGGTGGGGTTGTCGCTGTATTTCCTGCCGGGCATATGGCTGATGGTGATGCTCGCCTTTGCCGAGTACCTGCTGGTGCTGCGCAATATGCAGCCGCTACAGGCCATCAGGGAAAGCATGCGTCTGGCCCGTGGCAATTTCCTGCGCATCCTGCTGTGCATTCTCTGCGTGATGGGCCCGCTGTGGATGCTGAAAGGCGCGAGCATGGCCATCTATCCGGAGCCGCAGAACCCGGCGCTGTCGCTGATCATCGAAAGTGCCCACAGCTTTCTGCAACTGTTCACCAGCGTGGTGCTGTTTCGGCTGTTCATGTTGATCAGCGACGCACCTGACAAAACCGAAGGAAGCGCCTGACCGCTCTACCCTTGGGGTCCGGGCCCGCCTCGGTTATGCTCGGGCTCAACTTTGTAACGCCATAAGCCGAGCCATGACCCGTCTACTGCGCTACACCCTGCTGGGCCTGCTGATTCTCATCGGCTTGCTGCTTTCAATGCTCTACAGCCTGACCTGGCGCCCCGATGCCAAGGAAACGCTACCCGTCAGTTGCGGCACCAGCGCCCCCACGCTGGTGCCGGGGCAGGCGCTAAAGGTGATGACCTGGAACGTCCAGTACCTGGCGGGTAAACGCTATGTGTTCTGGAATGACCAGGCCCAAGGCCCCGACGAAAGTCCGACCCCGGATGACATGGCCTTCAGTCTCGACGAAGTGGCACGGGTGATCCGCGATGAGCAGCCAGACCTGGTCCTGCTGCAGGAACTGGATGACGGCGCCAAGGCCAGCGACTACCAAAACCAGCTCAAGCTGCTGCAGGAACGCCTGGCCGACCTCTACCCTTGCAGCACTCACGCCTTCGACTGGAAGGCCGACTTCATTCCAGAGCCGCACATTTTCGGCAGCGTTGGCCGGCAATTGGCGACCTTGAGCCGCTACCAGATCGAACATGCCGAACGCCTGCAACTGCCCGAGGCACCGCTCAACTTCGTCAGCCAGCAGTTTCAACCCAAAAATGCCCTGCTGGTGAGTTACTTGCCGCTGCGCGATGGCGGGCAAATGGCGGTGCTCAACACTCATCTCGATCGGGCGATCCAGCCTGATGAGACGCAGCAAACCAAAGTGGCGGCAGTCGCCAAGGTACTCGACAAGTACGAAGGTCACGGCACGCCATGGCTGATCGGTGGCGACTTCAATCTATTGCCGCTGGGCCAGTATCAACGCCTCGCACCCGAGCAACGCAGACCCTACTCCGCCGACAGCGCGCTGCATGTGCTATGGGACAAGTACCCGATGATCCCAACCAACAACGAGGCCAGCGGTGTCGATCGGGACCAGTGGTTGACCCACTACCCTAACGACCCCGGCCTCAACGGCCCGGATCGCACCGTCGACTATTTGTTCTACAGCCCGCGGATCAAACGGCTGGAAGCCGCGGTGCGACAGGACGACACGTTGCGCATCTCCGATCACTTGCCGGTGATTGCGCGGTTTCTGCTCCCGCCCGCCCCGTAGATCTGCGGTGTTTGGAAAAAGATCGCAGCCTTCGGCAGCTCCGAATGTTCGTGATCCCAAGGAGCTGCCGCAGCCTGCGATCTTTTGATCTTCAGCTTTTACGCGGTTTGGCCCGCGCTGTGGCCTCGGCCACCAATGGGTCATCCGGCCAGTAATGTTTCGGGTAGCGTCCCTTGAGGTCCTTCTTCACCTCGGCATACGTACTGCGCCAGAAGTTCGCCAGATCCTGGGTGACCTGCACCGGTCGGCGTGCCGGTGATAACAAATGCAGTTTGACCACCTGCCGGCCGCCGGCAATGCGCGGGGTTTCGGCCAAGCCGAACAACTCCTGCAAACGCACCGCGAGAATCGGCGGCTGTTCGCTGTAATCGAGACGAATCGACGAACCGGAAGGCACGCTCAGATGATGGGGGGCTTGCTCATCGAGGCGTTGCGGCAATGGCCACCGCAGCAGGTTATGCACAAAGCTCGACACGTCCAGACTGGCGAAATGGCTGAGCCGCGAAACCCGACCCAAATACGGCATCAACCAATGTTCCAGGCTGGCCAGCAACGCCGCGTCGCTGACGTCCGGCCACTCACTCTCGTCCTGCTTGCTCAGATCCAGCTGGCGCAGCAATGCCACTCGCGCCTGCCACTGACGCAGCTCCGGCGTCCACGGCAACAGCTCCAGCCCTTTGCGGCGCACCAGATTGACCAACGCCTGGCTGCGCGCGGTTTCATCGAGGCCGGTCAGCGGCTCGCGGCTGAGCACCAGTTCGCCTACCTTGCGCTGTCGCTCGGCCCGCAGCACGCCTTCGCGTTCGTCCCAATCGAGCTGGTCGACGCAGCGCACCTGCTCCGCCAACACCGAATCGAACAGCGCCGGATCAAAATCCGCCGCCAGATAAATCCGTTCTTCGCGTTGCCCCTGACGACTGCCCAGATCGGCGATCACCAGCCAGGGTTGTTTCATCAGGCTGTCGGCCTCGGCGAACAACGCCGCACGACCGTTGGCCAGACGATACTCCGCACCACCGGCGCGGCGCTGCTGGGCAACCCGATCAGGATAGGCCAGCGCCAGCAACGCGCCGAGCCAGCGCGGATGCTCCGGATCGTTGACCGGTTCTTCGGCTTTGCCACGCAGATAACCGCGGTATTGCCGGGCCAATTGCCGCGCCCGCTGCACGCCACCTTGAGCACCCCGCGCCGCCCGTTCTTCGCCGGACAACAGCACCAGACGACTGTGCAAGTCCGCACCGGCGCCGCGCAAAATATCCCGTTCACCGAGCAACGCGGCGACATCGCAGGCCATATTCGCCAGCCCCAACGCCTGGCCACGCAGTAACAAATGCGCGATACGCGGATGGGCCGGCAGCTCGGCCATGGCCTGGCCGTGACGAGTGAGTTTCCAGTCTTCAGCGGACGAACCCTGCACAGCACCAAGGCGTTCGAGCAAGTCCTGCGCCTGTGCATAAGCCGCCGCCGGGGGTACATCGAGCCAGACCAACTGCCCAGGCAGAACACCCCAACGCCCGAGCTGCAAGGCCAGCCCGGCAAGGTCTGCCGAGAGAATTTCCGGGCTGGCATAGGCCGCCAGTTGTTCGTGCTGATCCTGCGACCACAGCCGATAACACACACCCGGTTCCAACCGTCCTGCGCGGCCGGCACGCTGGGTGGCGCTGGCGCGGGAGATGCGCTGGGTGTCGAGACGGGTCATGCCGCTGCCGGGGTCAAAACGCGGCACTCGCGCCAGCCCGGCATCGATGACCACCCGCACGCCATTGATGGTCAAACTGGTCTCGGCGATGTTAGTGGCCAGCACCACTTTGCGTTGGCCGGGTGGCGCCGGGTCAATAGCCGCGCGTTGCGCCGCCAGATCGAGCTCGCCATGCAACGGGCAGAGCAGCACCTCAGAGCGCTCGCCCAGGGCGTCGGCCAACTGCTGATGCACACGACGGATTTCGGCCTGCCCGGGAAGGAACACCAACAGGCTGCCCGCTTCATCATTCAAGGCGTCGAGAATGGTCTGCAGCAGTCGCGGCTCGATGAATTCACCCGGCTGAAACGGTCGCCCCCAACGCATCGTCACCGGGTACATGCGACCTTCGCTGCGCAGGATCGGCGCGTCATTCAGCAGACCGGCCAAGCGCTCGCCTTCAAGCGTCGCCGACATCAACAGAATCTTCAGCGGCTGCTCATCACGAAACAACTCACGCCCATTCAGGCTCAGGGCCAGCGCGAGGTCAGCATCGAGGCTACGCTCGTGGTATTCGTCAAAAATCAGCAGACCTACGCCATCCAGCGCCGGGTCCTCCTGCAAGCGACGAGTGAGGATGCCTTCGGTGACCACTTCGATGCGCGTGTTCGGTCCAACCTTACTGTCCAGACGAATCCGGTATCCGACTGTTTCACCGACTTTCTCGCCGAGCTCGCTGGCCAACCGTTCGGCCGCCGCCCGCGCTGCCAGCCGACGCGGCTCAAGCATGAGAATGGTTTGCCCGGCCAGCCATGGCTCATTCAACATCGCCAACGGCACGCGGGTGGTTTTGCCGGCGCCGGGTGGTGCTTCGAGCACGGCTTCGTGGCGTGTCGCCAAGGCTTCACGCAGCGCGGGTAAAACTTCATCAATTGGCAAAGAAATCATGCTGGCTCCAAAGCAGAGCCGCGAGTATAACGGCGAACTGCTTGAGGTTAATCACGGTCCTAATTCAGACCGACGACGTTTCGTTTCATGTTTGCTCAGGAGATTTACCATGCGTACTCCATTTCGCCTGATTGGCGGTGTATTGGTTGCGACCCTGCTGACCCAAGTGACCGCTTGCGGTTCGATTTTCTACCCGGATCGCCGTGGCCAGATCGACGGCAAGATCGACCCGGCGATTGCCGCGCTCGATGCCGTGGGCCTGCTGTTCTATATCATTCCCGGGCTGATCGCACTCGCCGTAGACTTCACCACCGGCGCGATTTATTTCGAACCGGGTAAAACCGCACAAGTGGCACCCGAGAAACTCCGGCAAGCCATCGATGCCGACGGCAAGGTCGATAACCACAAGCTGCAGGCCATTCTCGAAAGCGAACTGGGCCGCAGCGTCCCGCTGGATGACCCGCGCCTGATCCAGCACAAGGGCAGCGTTCAGCAACTGGCCATGCTCGGCCTGCAACCCGCCGCTTGAAGGAAACGCTCCACCTATGACCAGCAGCCCGGAACACGCTCGCCTGTTACGCCTCGCCACCCGCGCCTCCGTGGCGGTGGCGAGCATACTCATTGTCGCCAAGGCCATTGCCTGGTGGCTGAGCGGATCGGTGAGCATGCTTGCCGGGCTGACGGACTCGGCACTCGACGGCGTGACATCGCTGCTCAATCTGTTGGCGGTGCATTACGCGTTGCGCCCGGCCGATGACGATCACCGCTACGGGCACGGCAAGGCGGAATCCTTGTCGGGCATGGCCCAGGCACTGTTCATCGGAGGCAGCGCGGTATTGATCGCGTATCAGGCATTCGAGCGCCTGAAACACCCGGAACCGGTAGGCGCGCCGTGGATCAGCATCGGCGTGATTATTTTTTCCCTCGCCCTGACCCTGGCGCTGCTGATGCTGCAACACCGGGTAATCCGTGAAACCGGCTCCAACGCGGTGCGCGCCGACTCGCTGCATTACCGTTCCGACATGATGCTCAACGGCAGCATTCTGGTGGCGTTGGTACTGGCCGGTTTTGGCTGGCATCAAGTCGATGCCTGGTTCGGCTTGGGGATCGCCGCCTACATTCTGTGGAGTGCGATACAAATCGCCCGGGAAAGCTTTGCGGTGTTGATGGATGAAGAACTGCCGCCAGACGTCAGCCAGCACATGCTTGAACTCGCGTGCGGCGTGCCCGGTGTACTCGGCGCCCACGACTTGCGCACGCGGATCTCCGGCAGCCACTGGTTCGTGCAGTTGCATCTGGAGTTGCCGGGAGAGCTGACGCTGTCAGTCGCGCACGGCATCAGCGATCAAGCGGCGGATGCCATTCACACTGCTTACCCGCGGGCCGAAGTGCTGGTGCACGCCGACCCGCAGGAAGTGGTGAAGGCTGCCCGGGATCAGTAACTGACCTGATAACCGCGTGAGCTCAGGCAGTTGCCCTCGGCCTGGCGGTAAGTCTGTACCACTTGGGGTGCCGGCTGATAGGTCACGGTTCGTGGATCAAAGCCGCTCTGCTGGACCGCCCAGCGATAGCAATCGTAACCATCCTGAGCGACCTGCTCGGGCGACTGACCGTTGGCCGGGTACGCCGTCACGTCATAACCACTGCTGGTCGGTTGTGGTTGCGGCTGCGGCTGCGGGTTGCCTACCGGAGGCTCAATCACGACGTAATCCTGAGTGTTCTCCTCATAGGTGTAGTACGCACCTGCCGCCAGAAACATCAGCGCGCCACCGATCCAGACCTCCTGAGCGTACTCAGGCAGATACCTCACACGGATCCCGCGAGGCGGTTGAACCACCACATAACGCGGCCCCTGTGGGCGATACCAATAGCCATCGGAGTAGAAATAATCCTGCCCACGGTAGGGCACACGGTCGTGGCGTTCAGGGAAGCGGTCGATCATATAACCCGGCCGATATCGCGGACCATCGCCCCAGCCATTGCCATGTCCTTCCGGACGTCCTGGCCAGCGACGGTCATCCCGATGGTCATCATGACCACCGCCCTGCCAATGCGGGTTGTTATCGTTGCGTCGTGGAACGTCCTGATAGTAGCCACGCTGTGGCTCCTGGGTTTGGCGAACAGTGTCCGGGCGCCCCTGGATCGGCAGGTTGTTCGCCGGCGCAGGTCGGCCCTGATTCTGCCCGTTGTGTTCAAACTGCCGACTGTTGTCGCCGTGAATGACTTCATTCTGCGGACGTGGCTGATTGTTTTGGGGACGTGGCGGGTTGTACTCGACGCGAGGTTGATTGTTTTGCGGGTGCTGCTGGTTGCTTTCCACGCGAGGCGGATTGTTTTCGGGGCGCGGTTGATTGTTCCCCTGATGACCTTCGCCGCCACGCTCGTGCTGACCACCATCATTTTTGTGTTGCTGTTGCTGTTGCTCTCTATGAAGGAGCTCCTCTCCTCCCTGACCTTCTGCCAGCAATGGCGCGCTGACACTCACACACAACACTCCAACACCTGCCATACGCCAGATGCGCGACTTCATGCTATTCCTCACTGCGGGTCATGACCTGTACATAAGACTGGAAAAGCACAGGCCGGTTCAGCAACAGGTTATCAGTCACGAAACTTATTTTGCAGGCCAAAAAAAGCGTTTCGCAGGCAATAAAAAAAGGAGACCCGTCGGCCTCCCTTTGAGAACTTCGTCCGTGCTCGACGCTTTTGACGTCGGCTCACCTCACTCCGTCTTCTGGACGGTGTGTAGCCCGGGGGCCAACTCAGCTCCTGTGGGAGTGGTGGCCGCGGCGGGCCTGATTCGGCGGGCCGCTGTGGACTGTTTGTCCGGGCAGTGATTCTGGTGATAAGAATAGGCTTGGGGCGGCGACAGAGGATTGCGAAGATTGCTCAAATAAACATGACTTGCGCAATTTTTCACCCTGGATAGATAATCCACCGCAATAGTTATGATAAAGGCCTGATTCATGAGCAAACTCGACCGATACGACTTGAGCATTTTGGCGGAATTGCAGCGCGACGCGCGCATCTCCAATCAGGAGCTCGCCGAGCGCATCGGCCTGTCGCCATCGCCGTGTTCGCGGCGGGTCAAACAGCTTGAAGACGACGGCTACATCACCCGCCAGGTGGCCCTGCTCGACCGCAAGATGCTCGGCCTGAGCCTGACCGCTTATGTGTTGATCGGTATGGACCGGCACACACCCGAGCGCTTCGAAAACTTCGAAGCCGCCATCCGCACCTTGCCGCAAGTGCTCGAATGCAGCCTGGTGACCGGGATGGACGCCGACTATCAACTCAAGGTGGTGGTGCCGGACATGGACCATTACCAAAAACTGCTGCTCGGCCATCTGACCCGCATCGAAGGTGTGACCAGCGTTCGCTCAAGCTTTGTGCTGAACCAGGTACTCAACAGCACCGAGTTGCCGTTGACCCATCTGCGCAGCTGACGGATCGCTGCCGCTCTCACTTGGCAAGGAGCTGCCGAAGGCTGCGATCTTTTGCGCCAAGCCTTATAGTTGCCCCATTCACGCTTCCAAGAGATGCCCAATGAGTCAGGACACGCCGTATATCTTCGACGCCACTACTGCCGATTTCGACCAGTCGGTGATCGAGAACTCGTTCCACAAGCCGGTGCTGGTGGATTTCTGGGCTGAATGGTGCGCGCCGTGCAAGGCGCTGATGCCAATGCTGCAAACCATCGCCGAGAGCTATCAGGGCGAGTTGCTGCTGGCCAAGGTCAACTGCGACGTCGAGCCCGATATCGTTTCGCGTTTCGGCATTCGCAGCCTGCCGACGGTGGTGCTGTTCAAGGACGGTCAGCCGGTGGACGGTTTTGCCGGCGCGCAGCCCGAATCCGCCGTCCGCGCACTGCTTGAACCGCACGTACAAATGCCACCGCCGGCCGCTGCCGACCCGTTCGAACAGGCTCAGGCGCTGTTCGACGAAGGCCGTTTCGCTGATGCCGAGGCCACGCTGAAAGTGCTGCTGGGTGAGGACAACACCAACGCCCGCGCGTTGATTCTCTACGCGCGCTGCCTGACCGAACGCGGCGAGTTGGGCGAGGCCCAGGTCGTGCTCGATGCGGTGAAAAGCGATGAACACAAAGCCGCACTGGCGGGTGCCAAGGCGCAGATCAAGTTTCTCGGTCAGGCCGCTGACTTGCCGGATGTCGCTGACCTGAAATCCCGTCTGGCGCAAAACCCGCAGGATGATGAAGCCGTCTACCAACTGGCGATCCAGCAACTGGCCCGCCAACAGTACGAGCCAGCGCTGGACTCGCTGCTCAAGCTGTTCATCCGCAATCGCAATTACAGCGAAGGGTTGCCGCACAAGACCTTGCTGCAAGTGTTCGAACTGCTGGGCAACGATCACACGCTGGTGACCGTTTATCGCCGCAAGTTGTTTGCTGCGTTGTATTGAAAGATCAAAAGATCGTCCGAACGCGGCCCGAACCTTCGGCAGCTCCTTGGGAGTACGCCGAGCCGTTGAGCTGGCGCAGCCTGCGATCTTTTGATTTTGATGTTTGCGCCTATTCGATCCAGCGGTAGAGCGGCGTATCCCCGCCGCTCACTACCTTGACCTCGGCGCTATGGCGCAAGCGCACCAGCAAGCGTTTGCCGGCGACGGTGTTGCCGGTCAAACCCTCCAGCCGCTCCAGCAGATCCGGTCCCGTCAGTTGCCCGGACTGGCGCAGCAGATCCTTGGCGAGCTGCCACAGCACCTCATCCTGATTGACCGGTTTGACCACCGGATCAGCCACCGGCGCAGTTTTTTCTGGCGTGCTTACCTGCAACTGCGCGCCAAGCCGCGCCCAATCCCCATCGTCCAATTCCAGGGTCAAATCCACCGGCCAATCGCCGATGCTTCCACGAATGCGCAACATTGGGGTTTCCTCAGGTTTATGACGAACATGCTCCCACGCGTCTTGCGCAACGCCAAGCGGACAGTCAAACTCTCGCCACTCTTGTTATAAGATTACATAACAAAGTTTTCATCTTCCTTCCCGGAGACATTCCATGCGCCGTCTGCTACTCGCTTTGCCGTTTGCCCTGTTGCCGCTGGCTATCGCTCAGGCCGCTGAAGTTCATGATCACGAGCATGAACACGGCAGCCTGGGCGCCCACGAACACGGCGTCGGACGTTTGAACGCGGCGCTGGACGGTCAGACGCTGGAACTGGAGCTCGAAAGCCCGGCGATGAACCTGGTGGGCTTTGAACACGTTGCCAGCAGCGATGCAGACAAGGCTAAAGTTGCCGCCGCTCGTGCACAGTTGGAGAAACCGCTGGTGCTGTTCAGCCTGCCAAAAGCGGCCAACTGCGTCGTCAGTCAGCAAGAACTGAACAGCCCGCTGTTCGGTGACAAACCAGACACCGATGATCACGACGACGATGACGACCATGCGACCGACGGTAAAGGCTCAGCCGCCGAAGAGCATCACCACGATCACAGCGAAATCCACGCGCACTACCAATTCACCTGCGCCGCCCCTGGCGCGCTGAAGACCCTGGACCTGTCGCAAGTATTCAAGACCTTCCCTGCGACGCAGAAAATTCAGGTACAACTGATCAGCCCAAGCGGCCAGCAAGGGGTTGAAGTCACCTCGAAGGCTGCGGCACTGAATTTCTGATCCACCCCGATCCCGTAGGAGCTGCCGAAGGCTGCGATCTGTTGATCTTGATCTTCTAAAGTCAACAGATCGCAGCCTTCGGCAGCTTTACGGGACTTCAATCTCCATGAAATTGGCGCTATGACCCAAGCACTCATCGAACTGTCAGACCTGGGCTTCAACTGGCCCGGTCATCCGCCTTTACTGGATATCCCGGCGTTTCGTCTGGAGCCCGGTGAAACGCTGTTTCTCAAAGGCCCCAGCGGCAGTGGCAAAACCACCCTGCTCGGCCTGCTCGGTGGCGTGCAGAAACCCAATCGCGGGAGCATTCGCCTGCTCGGCCAAGAGCTGACCGAGCTTTCGGCCGGCGCCCGCGATCATTTTCGGGTGGACCACACGGGCTACATCTTCCAGCAGTTCAACCTGCTGCCGTTTCTCTCGGTGCGTGAGAACGTCGAACTGCCATGCCACTTCTCTAAACTGCGTGCCAGCCGCGCGATTCAGCGCCACGGCAGCATTGATCAGGCGGCTGCGACCTTACTCGCGCACTTGGGGCTCAAGGATGAAAACATGCTCGGCCGCCGTGCCGACTCACTGTCCATCGGCCAACAACAGCGGGTCGCCGCTGCCCGTGCGCTGATCGGCCAGCCGGAACTGGTGATCGCCGACGAACCAACCTCGGCGCTTGATTACGACGCCCGTGAGGCATTTATCCGTTTGCTGTTCGCCGAGTGCCGCGAAGCCGGCTCCAGCCTGCTGTTCGTCAGCCACGACCAGAGCCTGGCGCCACTGTTCGATCGTCACCTGTCGCTGGCCGAACTCAATCGCGCCGCCACGCCGCCCGAGGTCTGAAATGTACTTGTTTCGTCTAGCCATGGCCAGCCTGGCTAACCGCCGCTTCACCGCGATCCTTACCGCGTTCGCCATCGCCTTGTCGGTCTGCCTGCTGTTGGCGGTGGAACGGGTACGCACCGAAGCCAAGAGCAGTTTCGCCAGCACCATCAGCGGCACCGACCTGATTGTCGGCGCGCGCTCAGGTTCGGTGAACTTGCTGCTGTACTCGGTGTTTCGCATTGGCAACGCCACCAACAACATCCGTTGGGACAGCTTTGAGCACTTCGCCAACAACCCGAAAGTGAAATGGGCGATCCCGATTTCCCTCGGTGACTCACATCGCGGTTATCGAGTGATGGGCACCACCGATGCCTACTTCCAGCATTACCAGTACGGCCATCAGCAAAACCTGCAACTGGCCAGCGGCCGGGCGTTTGCCACGGATCCGTTCGAAGTGGTGCTGGGTGCCGAAGTGGCCGATGCGCTGCATTACAAACTCGGCGACAAACTGGTGCTGGCTCACGGTGTGGCGGTGATCAGCCTGGTCAAGCACGACGACAAGCCGTTCACCGTGGTCGGCATCCTGAAACGCACCGGCACCCCGGTTGACCGCACGTTGCACATCAGCCTCGGCGGTATGGAGGCGATTCACATCGATTGGCACAACGGCGTGCCGGCTCAGGGCAGCGGTCGTATCAGCGCCGATCAGGCGCGCAACATGGACCTCACGCCGCAAGCCATCACCGCGTTCATGCTCGGCCTCAAAAACAAGATTTCGACCTTCGCCGTGCAACGCGAGATCAATGAATTCCGTGGCGAGCCGATGCTGGCGATTCTGCCGGGCGTAGCCTTGCAGGAGCTCTGGAGCCTGATGGGCACCGCTGAAAAAGCGCTGTTCGTGGTGTCGCTGTTCGTCGTACTGACCGGGTTGATCGGCATGCTCACGGCGATTCTCACCAGCCTCAACGAACGTCGCCGCGAGATGGCGATTCTGCGTTCGGTCGGAGCCCGGCCGTGGCACATCGCAACGTTGTTGGTGCTGGAAGCCTTTGCGTTGGCGCTGTCCGGGGTGGTTTCGGGCCTGGCGTTGCTGTATGTCTGCATAGCCGCCGCACAGGACTACGTGCAATCGACCTACGGGTTATACCTGCCGCTGGCCTGGCCAAGCGAGTATGAATGGACGCTGCTCGGTGGCATCCTGATCGCCGCGCTGCTGATGGGCAGCGTGCCAGCCTGGCGCGCCTACCGCCAATCGTTGGCCGATGGTCTGTCGATCCGTTTATGAGGACATTGAAGATGCTCCGCGCTCTGCCTGCGCTGTTGATGCTGGTCGCCCTGCCCCTGTGGGCGGCCGCGCCAAAAGACCTGACCTGGTCGGAAATGATCCCGCCGGACGCTCCGGCGGAAGTGCCGAACATGAAGCCGCTGCACGACCTGTCGCAGATGAGCAGCGCGCTGTCCGCCGAGTCTGCTCCGGCGGCCAAGCAAGACATGCCCAATGCACCGGTAGTGAAAAGCCTCAACGGCCAGAACATCCGCTTGCCGGGTTACATCGTGCCGCTGGAAGTCAGCGAGGAGGGTCGCACCACCGATTTTCTGCTGGTGCCGTATTTCGGCGCATGCATCCATGTGCCACCTCCGCCCTCGAACCAGATCGTCCACGTCAAAAGCCAGGTTGGGGTGAAGCTCGACGAGCTCTATCAGCCGTACTGGATTGAAGGTGCATTGCAGGTCAAAGCGTCGACCAGCGAGTTGGCGGATGCCGGTTACCAGATGGATGCGGACAAAATCTACGTGTATGAATTGCCGGAGTGAAACCGACGGTTATTCGTATCGTTGGTACTGCCAAGATCGCAGCCTCCGGCAGCTCCTACAGATGTACACATTCCACTGTAGGAGCTGCCGGAGGCTGCGATCTTTCAGGGGCCATCACTGTTTCATTGAGCTGAGTCAAAATTGCTGTTCCTGACGCTTCGTACCATTGGACATAGAGAATTTGAATCGTCCTTTGGAGCTCCCATGCACAAGTCATTGCTTAGCGCTTCCCTCATTGCATTCGCGCTTGCAACCCCGTTCGCCCAAGCCCATGAAGCCGGTGACATCATCGTTCGGGCCGGTGCAATCACTGTTAACCCAACAGCCAGCAGTTCCAGCGTCAAGGTTGATCGCGGCCCCTTGACGGGTGCCGACCTGGGCGGCAAGGCAACCATGAACAGCAACACTCAGCTGGGCCTGAACTTCGCGTACATGCTCACCAACAATGTCGGCATCGAGCTGCTCGCCGCCTCGCCGTTCGAGCATGACGTGAACCTCAAAGGCACCTCCCTGGGCGCGGCCAACGGTAAGCTCGGCACCCTCAAACACCTGCCGCCGACCCTGAGCGTGGTTTACTACCCGCTCGACAATAAGTCTGCATTCCAGCCGTACGTGGGCGCCGGTATCAACTACACCTGGATCTACGACGAAAAGCTCAGTAACGAAGCGCAAGCCAACGGCTTCAGCAACTTCAAGACGACCAACTCCTGGGGCCTGGCCTGGCAGGTCGGGGCTGACTACATGTTGACCGACAACATCATGCTCAACGCCCAGGCACGCTACATCGACATCAACACCCGTGCGACCGTGGAAAACGACGCCGTGGCGCCGGGCACTCGGGCCAGGGTCAACGTGGATGTGGACCCGTTCGTGTACATGGTTGGCCTGGGTTACAAGTTCTAAACCACACACGCACAAAAAAAGGCGCCTCGAAAGGCGCCTTTTTCATGGCTGCGAAAAACTCAGCGCCCCAACAACCGCGCCAGCCCGACGCTCATCGGCGTCTGCTCGGGGAAGGTGAAGCGCTGCAACAGACGCTGGTTGTTCGCCCGCGAATGGCGGATGTCGCCGGAACGCGCCGGGGCGTAGGTGATCGGTGGCAACCCACCCACCACCTCGCCCAAAGCCTGGAGCATTTGCTTGAGAGTCGTCGCCTGATTCCAGCCGACATTGACCGC
This sequence comes from Pseudomonas frederiksbergensis, assembly GCF_001874645.1. Lineage (NCBI taxonomy): Bacteria > Pseudomonadati > Pseudomonadota > Gammaproteobacteria > Pseudomonadales > Pseudomonadaceae > Pseudomonas > Pseudomonas frederiksbergensis. The sequence goes on along the minus strand of NZ_CP017886.1, from coordinate 3,609,400 downwards.
TCCCACTTCAAGCGCAGGCGCTTCAATGGCCTGCACCAGCAGGTCAACCAGGTCTTCGACATAAACAAAATCACGGGTCTGTTCGCCGTCACCGAACACGGTGATCGGCAGGCCTTTCTGCGCGCGCTCGCTGAAAATGCTAATCACCCCGGAGTACGGCGATGAGGGATCCTGGCGCGGTCCAAAGATATTGAAGAAACGGAAAATCGCCGGTTCCAGACCGTGCTGACGACGGTAGAAGTCGAGGTAGAACTCGCCTGCCAGCTTGTCCGAAGCATATGGCGTAAGCGGTGCCTTGGTCGTCTCTTCGTCGATCGACTCGCCTTCACCGTTATTGCCGTAGACCGCTGCGCTTGAAGCGAACAGCACTCGTTTGACCCCGGCCTGACGCATCGCTTCGCAGACATTCAAGGTGCCGATGAAATTGCTCTGGTGAGTGCGTACCGGATCATCCACCGACGCCTGAACCGACGCCACGGCGGCCAAATGCGCCACAGCGCTGCAACCGAGCATCACCTGCGCCACCCGCTTGGCATCGGCCACGTCACCTTCGATCAATTCGACCCGTGGATTATCCAGCGGCAGGTTGCTGCGCTTACCGGTGGACAGGTCGTCGAGGATGCGGACCGAATGGCCCTTGGCGAGCAACGCGTCAGCAAGGTGCGAACCAATGAAGCCCGCACCGCCAGTGATCAAAACAGGGCCATCAGCCATGACGATAAAACCTATCCAGTAAGCCCGGGAGCGCCGCGCGCCAAGCGCGTGGCTTGATCCCGAAGGTGTGCAGAATTTTCTTGCAGGCCAGTACCGCGTGTTGCGGTTCTTCGGCGGCATCCGGACGCGCGGCGTGCGCCTGCGCGGTCGGTGCTTCGACGGCCAGCGGGTGCAGATTGCGGGCCTCCGTGAGGATCGCTTGCCCCAGCGCCAGCGGCGTGGTCGCCTCATGCCCGGCGTAGTGGTAAGTGCCCCACAGTGGCGCTGCGCAATCGAGTTGCTTGAGCACTGAAATAATCACCCGCGCAGCATCGTCCACCGGTGTCGGGTTGCCACGCCGGTCGTCGGCCATCAGCAACTCTTCAGGCAGTTCGGCCCGCGCGAGGAAACGTCCGAGGGTGCCATCGACGCTATCATCGAGCAGCCAGCCAAAGCGCAGCATCACGTGTTGCGGGCAGGTCGCGCGCACACTTTGCTCGATACGCCACAGGGCCTGGCCACGCAGGCCCAGCGGCACAGGCTCATCTTTTTCGCTGTAGGCCGTCGCCCGCGAGCCATCGAATACTCGATAGCTGGAAGGCTGCAGCAGGACAATGTTGTGATGCTGGCACAGTTCGGCCAGCCGCTCGACCGCTCGTTCCTGCCCGGCCAGGCGCGCCTCGGCCACACTCTCCGCCTGAAACCAGTCGAAGTAATAGGCGAGATTGATCAGCGCATCGGGGCGCGTATCGTCGAGCAGTTGTGTCAGGCTCGCGGCGTCCCAGCCGTCTTGCGGTGGACGGGGGGCGAGGAAGCCGATGTCTTCCTCCGCACCGAGGCGAATCAGCGCCTGCCCAAGGGCATTTCCGCCACCCAGTAACATAAGGCGCATTCGCATAGAGTCAGCAGGCCCAGTCTGTTTGGAACGATGATTTTATCGACAGCGCCCGCAGGCGTTGCCGTTGAGAGTTGTCGGAATCGTTGCATTTTGCGGGTTAAAAGCGCAAACGTCACCCGTAAAGTGTAGAACCACCTGTTTGGCGCGGACCACTGCGATGAGGGAGCTTGCATCTTGCGCCCCCCAGCCGCATAAATTACCGCATGAATCTCCCCGAATCCGCCGACAGCGCCCTGAGCGGCTTTCACCCTGCCGTCAGCGCCTGGTTCAACAACACCTTCCCAGCGGTCACCGCCGCTCAAGCCGGCGCGTGGCCGTTGATCCGCCAGCGCCGCTCGACACTGGTCGCCGCACCTACTGGCTCCGGCAAAACCCTCACGGCGTTTCTTGCAGTCATCGATGACCTGGTCCAGCAAGGCCTGGCCCTGGGTGGCGCGCTGCCCGACGAAACCCTGGTGGTTTACGTCTCGCCTCTCAAAGCGCTGTCCAACGACATTCAGATCAACCTGCAAAACCCGCTGGCCGGTATCACCGAACAACTGCAGCGATTGGGCTTCCCCGAATTACCGATCAACACCGCCGTACGCACGGGCGATACCCCGCAAAAGGACCGTTCAGCGATGCGCAAAAGCGCGCCGCACATTCTGGTGACCACCCCTGAATCGCTGTACGTGCTGCTCGGTTCCGACTCTGGCCGGCGCATGCTCGCCAGCACCCGCACAGTGATTGTCGACGAAATCCACGCCATCGCCGGCAGCAAACGCGGCAGCCATTTGGCCCTGAGCCTCGAGCGCTTGCAGGCCTTATGTCGCGAGCCGCTGATGCGCATCGGCCTGTCCGCCACGCAAAAACCCATCGAAGCGGTTTCGCGTTTTCTGGTGGGCACCGACCGCCCCTGCGAGATCGTCGATATCGGCCACGCCCGCCCACGGGATCTGGGCATCGAAGTGCCGCCGGTGCCGTTGTCGGCGGTGATGGCCAACGATGTCTGGGAGCTGGTCTACGACCGTATCGCCACGCTGGCGCGCGAACACCGGACCACCCTGATTTTCGTCAACACCCGACGTTTGGCCGAGCGTTTGAGCCGTCATCTCAGTGAGCGTCTGGGCAAAGACGCGGTCGCCTCTCACCATGGCAGCCTGGCCAAGGAGTTTCGCCTCGATGCCGAACAGCGGCTCAAGCGTGGCGATTTGCAAGTGCTGATCGCCACCGCGTCGCTGGAACTGGGCATCGACATCGGCGACGTCGATCTGGTCTGCCAGATTGCCTCGCCGCGTTCGATAGCCGGGTTTCTGCAACGGGTCGGACGCTCCGGACACCAGGTCGGCGGCACACCCAAGGGCCGTCTGTTCGCCACCACCCGCGACGACCTGATCGAATGCGCCGCCCTGCTCGACTGCGTGCGCCGGGGCGAACTCGATACCTTGCTGATTCCTGTCGCGCCGCTGGACGTATTGGCGCAGCAGATCATCGCCGAGGTCAGTTGCCAGGAATGGCAGGAACAGGCACTGCTCGAAACACTGCGTCGCGCATCGCCCTACGCCGAACTCGACGACACGCACTATCAAGCGCTGCTACAGATGCTCGCCGAAGGCTATAACGGTCGCCAGGGGATCCGCAGCGCCTACCTGCACCGCGACGCGGTCACTCGCACATTGCGCGGGCGACGCGGCGCCAAGCTGACGGCGGTGACCAGCGGCGGGACGATTCCGGACAATGCCGATTACAGCGTTTTGCTGGAACCACAAGGGCTGAACATCGGCAGCGTCAACGAAGACTTCGCGGTGGAAAGCATTGCCGGCGATGTCTTTCAGTTGGGTAACACTTCGTACCGGATCCAGCGGGTCGAAACCGGCAAGATTCGCGTCGAAGATGCCCAAGGCCAGCCGCCGACCATCCCCTTCTGGCTCGGCGAAGCACCGGGGCGCAGTGCCGAACTGTCGTTCGCCGTGGCGCGCCTGCACGCACAACTCGATGCGCTACTGAGTGCTACACCCGGCGATACGCAGCCAAGCCTCGACTGGCTGACCGAGACCCTTGGCCTGAACCTCGCCAGCGCCGAACAATTGGTGGAATACCTCGCCCGCGCCCGGCTGACGCTCGGCGCCCTGCCATCTCAGGACACGCTGCTGATGGAGCGGTTTTTCGACGAGTCCGGCGGCACCCAACTGATCATTCACACGCCGTTCGGTAGCCGCATCAACCGCGCCTGGGGCCTGGCCCTGCGCAAGCGCTTTTGCCGCACCTTCAACTTCGAATTGCAGGCGGCCGCCAGCGAAGACGCGATCGTGCTGTCGCTGTCCACCAGCCACAGTTTCGAGTTGGACGAGGTCTGGCGTTATTTGCACAGCAACAGCGCCGAACAGATCCTGACTCAGGCCGTACTCGACGCCCCGCTGTTCGGTGTGCGCTGGCGCTGGAACGCCGGTGTTGCCCTGGCGTTGCCGCGTTACAGCGGCGGACGCAAAGTGCCGCCGCAGATCCAGCGGATGAAAAGCGAAGACCTGATCGCCAGCGTGTTTCCCGACCAGATCGCCTGCCTGGAAAACCTCGCCGGCGAGCGCGAAATTCCCGATCACCCGCTGGTCGAACAAACCCTCGACGATTGTCTGCACGAAGCGATGGACTGCGATGGCTGGCTGGCCCTGTTGCAGCGAATGGAACGCGGTGAGGTGCGGTTGATCAGCCGCGACTTGCCGGCGCCCTCGCCGCTGGCAGCGGAAATCCTCAGCGCTCGGCCCTACACCTTTCTCGACGATGCGCCGCTGGAAGAACGCCGCACACAGGCGGTGCTCAACCGGCGCTGGAGCGACCCGCAAACGACCGATGACCTCGGCGCGCTGGATGCCGAGGCCATTCAATCGGTGCGCGAAGAGGCTTGGCCACTGCCGACCAACGCCGATGAAATGCATGAAGCGCTGATGAGCCTGGCCGCCATCAGCGACACCGAAGCGCAGGCCAATCCGCAGTGGCTGCACTGGCTGCAAACCCTGGCTGATGGGGGGCGCGCCAGCCGTTTGCAGATCAATACAGAGCAAACGCTATGGCTGGCGCTGGAGCGCCTGACCTGCCTGCAAGCGATCTATCCACAGGCCGCGTTGCAGCCGCCGTTGCAGGCCTTGCCGGGTTTCGACGAACCCTGGGACGTCGATGAGGCGCTGGTCGAGCTGATCCGCGCGCGTCTCAGTGCATTTGGTCCGCTGCCGATTCATATGATCGCTCAACCGCTGGGACTTTCGACGGCTCACGTCACTCAAGCCCTGGCGCAACTGGAGCGCGAAGGCTACGTGTTACGCGGGCGTTTCAGTCCAGCAGCCACACAGGAAGAATGGTGCGAGCGGCATTTGCTGGCGCGCATTCATCGCTACACGGTCAAACGCCTGCGGCGGGAAATCGAGCCCGTGGCGTTGCAGGATTTCATGCGTTTTCTGTTTGACTGGCAGCATCTGTCACCGGTAACGCAAGGCCAGGGCAGCGCGATGTTGCCGGCGATTGTCAGTCAGTTCGAAGGCTACCCGGCGGCCGCGTCTGCCTGGGACAGCGATATTCTGCCGGCGCGATTCAAGGGCTATTCGTCGACGTGGCTGGATGAGTTGTGCCGCAGCGGCAAGCTGGTCTGGACCCGGCTGACCACCCGCAACAAGGCCAGTAGCGTGGCGCTGCGCAGTACGCCGATCGTGTTGTTGCCACGGGCGCAACTGGTGCTCTGGAGCAGCCTGACCGAGCCACCAGAAGTCAGTGAACTGTCGCCAAAAACCCGGAAAGTTCATCAAGCGTTGAGCCAACAGGGCGCGCTGTTTTTCGATGAGCTGCTGCACGAAACCCATCTGCTGCGCAGTGAACTGGAGATCGCCTTGCAGGAACTGGTCGGCGCCGGACGGGTCAACGCCGACAGCTTCGCCGGCCTGCGCGCATTGATTACGCCCGCCAGCAAACGCCAGGCGCGCAGCAGCCGACGTGGACGCGGTGCGTTTGTCGGCGGAATGGACGATGCCGGACGTTGGGCCTTGTTGCGACGTCAAACGCCACCAGCGGTTGTGGGTAACCGTGGCACCTCGAGCGAAACCCTCGAACACATCGCCCTGACCTTGCTCAGGCGCTATGGTGTGGTGTTCTGGCGTTTGCTGGAACGCGAGGCCGACTGGCTGCCGAGTTGGCGCGAACTGCTGCGCACCTTTCATCGACTGGAGGCACGCGGAGAGATTCGCGGCGGACGCTTTGTCAGTGGTCTGGCGGGCGAGCAATTCGCCTTGCCCGAAGCGATTCCGCTGCTGCGCGAAGTGCGCCGCCGCCCGCATGACGGCAGCCTGATTGGCGTCTGCGGTGTCGACCCGCTGAACCTCGCCGGCACCCTGCTGCCGGGCCACAAAGTCCCCGCCCTCGCCAGCAACCGGTTGGTGTACCGCGATGGCCTGCCGGCCGCTGCCGAAATCGCCGGTACGCAGCATTACTGGCTGGAACTGGACCAACAAGCCAGCGCCGATCTGCACAAGAAATTGACCCAGTACCGCCTCACTCCAGCGACCGTGTAGGAGCTGGCGGAGCCTGCGATCTTTTGATCTTGAACGACTCCCGCCGGCGTCCTGCATACCGTCAAGATCGCAGCCTTCGGCAGCTACTACAAAGTCCGCGCGGGTGCCGTCACCCCAAACCGCGCACGATAATCGCTCGGCGTCAGGCCGGTGATTTTCTTGAATGTAACGCGAAACGCACTCGGGTCCGAGTAGCCGACACTCCAGGCAATATGGTCGATGGTGCCGTTGGTAAACTCGAGCATCTCCCGGGCCTTGCCGACCCGCAGATGCTGGCAGTACTCGGTCGGTTTCAAACCGGTCGCGGCTCGAAAGCGCCGCAGGAATGTCCGCTCCTCCAGCCCCGCCTGCTGAGACATCACGCTCAGTGACACCTCCACCGCCCCGTTGGCTTGCAGCCAATGCTGAACCTTGAGGATTGCTGCATCGCCATGACCCAGAATCGGTGCGAAGTTGCTGCCGCATTCGCTCGCACTGTCGCTGTGCTCGATCACCAGAAAACGTGCGGTACTGGTGGCGATGCTCGGACCCAGCAAACGGTCGACCAGGCGCAAACCCAGCTCCGACCAGGCCATCAACCCCGCAGTGGTGATCAGGTCGCCATCGTCGACGATGGGCTTGTCGGCGTTGAGCGTGATCTTCGGGTAACGCTCGGCGAATTTTTTCGCCGAGGTCCAGTGAGTGGTGGCGCTGCGACCGTCGAGCAAACCACTTTCGGCCAACAGAATCGAGCCCACGCACACCCCACCGAGGGTCGCGCCGGCCGCATGTTGCTGGCGAATCCAGCGAATCAGCGCAGGCGGTGCCTGGCCTTCGGAAAAACCGCCAATCGATGGCGGGATCAACAGCGCTATCAGTGCGCCGTCGGGAGCAGGATGACTGTCGTAAATGCGTTTGGGCGCATGCTCGGCATCAGCCTGCCAGTGGCTGACCCGCAACAATGGCAGCTGCGCGCTCTGGTGCTCGGCGGCGATGCGATTCGCGACACCGAACAGATCCGTCAAACCATGCACCGCCGCCATCTGCGCGCCGGGATAGATCAGCACGCCCAATTCGGCGACTGCGCGTTCTATGCCCATTGTCAGTTTTCCCCCTTCTATTGTCGGTGTGGCCAATCCTCGAACGGCCGGCGAAACCCAATACTTCGTTCCACACCAACCCACCCGAGGCAACACCCATGGCCAAGCAAGCACTTATCGTAGTCGATATCCAGAATGACTACTTCCCCCAGGGCAAATGGCCGCTGGTCGGCGCCGACGCGGCGGCCGACAACGCCGCGCGGATGATCCAGGCCTTCCGTGATGCCGGCGACCAGGTGGTGCATATCCGCCACGAATTCACCTCTGACGCCGCGCCGTTTTTCACGCCGGGCTCGGAGGGCGCGCAACTGCACCCCAAAGTCGTCAACCGCAGTCATGAGCCGGTGCTGCTCAAACACTTCGTCAACGCCTTCCGCGAAACCGAACTACAGTCGATCCTCGACCACCATGGCATCAAAAATCTGGTGATCGTCGGCAGCATGAGCCACATGTGCATCGACGGCGTCACTCGAGCCGCAGCCGACTTTGGCTACAGCGTCACGGTGATCCACGACGCCTGCGCCACTCATGACCTGGAGTTCAACGGCCTTGTGGTTCCGGCCGCCCAGGTACATGCCGCCTTCATGTCGGCCCTGGGTTTTGCCTACGCTACGGTGGTGTCCACCGACGATTTCCTGGCGGCCAGTCACTGAATCTGACCCCATCAAAACCCAAAGGCCTGCAGCGCTGATACGCCGCGGGCCTTTTTTTGTGATGAAAATCAGTACGATAAAAATCTCACGCGTGAGTTGTTGAGGGCGCCTGAATTTATCTGTAGTGTTCTCACGCGTGATGCAAAAAAAAGCGGAGTCACTGCTATGAAACGTCGCTCTCCATCAGCGTCAGACACCGAATCCGCGAGCAGCCAGGGAGAGCGCTCGAAACCCTCCACAAAAAAACCATCGAGCTTCTACATGAAGCAGATGCGTGGAGGCCTTAGCGCCGCCGGCTATGTGAAACATGAAACTTGGGTGCTTCCCGAAAACCGGAGCCTGCTCAAGCAAATGGAGAAACAGCTACGCCAGCCGATCCTGGCTGGTTCATTCATGTTGGAGGATTACATGAGCGCAGGTAACAACTGGAATATCGATCGCCTCTTCAGCGCCCTGCAGGCCCTCGATGAGGTGGCATCAAAGGAAATCACCCCGACGCTGATTCAAGGCTCCGAGCAAAGCATCAAGCTTGAAATGAACGAATTTGGCGGGCTGCCGATTTACATCGCCGTCGTCGGCGAGCAAATCATCGTCGACACCGTGCTGGTCGATCTTGAATCCATCAAGGATGTGCAGCGCTTCAACGATGCCGTGCTGCGCAGCCGGGAAATGTTCCCCCTGTCGTCGATCGGCATCGAAACCATGCCCAACGGGCAGACCGTCTACAACATGTTCGGCGCACTCAGCTCCGAGTCCAGCCTGACCAACGTCGTGACCGAAATCAAAACCCTGGTCGACAACGTTCAGCGCGCCAGCGAAGCCTTCGAAAGCTTCTTCAACTAATTTTCGGGAGTACGACGCATGCAAAACCAATCGATCTGGAGCAAGTTGTTCACCGCACTGCGCGGCGGCGCCAGCGAAGTCGGCGAAGCCATCGCCGACCAACAGGCCCTGCGCATCCTCGATCAGGAAATCCGCGACGCCGACAACGCCCTGGCAAACGCCAAGCGCGAACTGGTCACCATCATGGCCAAGCACAAACTCTCGGTCGAGCGCGTGGCTCAGTACAACGCCAAGATCAAGGATCTGGAGTCCAAGGCCATGGCCGCAATCCAGGCCAACCGTGAAGACCTGGCACTGGAAGTGGCCGAAGCCATTTCGACCCTGACCAACGAACTCGATGGCGAACAGAAGCAATCCGCCGAGTTCGGCGCCTACGCCGACAAAATGCGCAAGGACATCACCAAGGCCGAAGCCCGCATCAAGAGCCTGCGCCAGCAAGTGGACATGGCCAAGGCCCGTGAAAGCGTACAGAAAGCACAGGTCAGCGCTTCCATCGCCAGCGGCGGCGCCAACGGCAAGCTGGAAACCGCGGTCAGCACCTTGAATCGCCTGCAAGCCAAGCAGGAGCAACGGGCCGCCGAGCTGGAAGCGAGTGACGAACTGGCAGACGCGTCCACCGGTAACGACCTGGAGCGCAAGCTGCGCGAAGCCGGCATCACCCCGGACCAGGGCAGCGCAAACGCGATTCTGGACCGTCTGAAAAAGCAATCGGCCGAGTAAGCGACTTACGCAAGCACTCAAAAGCAAGGGCACCGACGTGCCCTTCTTTTTGTCGACTAGAGGACAAGGATGGACAGGGTAACCGGCTTCAAGATCATCGCAGGTCTGACTCTGTTGATGGTCGCGATCCACCTGCTGAACATGCTGACAGGCTACAGCCTGACGATGTTCGGCCTGGCACCCCGAACCGCCCACGGCCTCGTCGGGATTGTGGTTTCACCGTTTCTGCACGTATCCACAGCCCACCTGATCGCCAACCTGGTGCCGTTCCTGGTGCTGGGAACCCTGGTGATCGCCGAGGGTTTCAAACGCTTTGCGGTGGTCAGCGCAATCATCATTCTGCTCGGCGGCTCGCTGGTCTGGCTGTTCGGTTTCAATGGCGTTCATGTGGGCGCCAGCGCCTGGGTCTTTGGTCTCTGGGCGTACCTTCTGGGACGCGCCTGGTTCCACCGCAGCTGGAGCAACGTGCTGATCGCCGGGACTGTCGCCCTCCTCTACGGAGGTCTGATTTTCGGCTTTATTCCGCGCCCGGGCGTTTCAGTTGAAGGGCACATTGGCGGCGCATTCGCCGGATTTATTGCAGCCGGGCTACTTCTCTCTGCGCCACGCAGCAGGTCTAATGCAGCCCGATAAACACGCTGCACCAGAAAGGTCGGCGGCGTGTTACTTCGTTAAGGACGCGTCAGCCCCAGGGAGCCAGGGACGAATGTCGATTTTCCTCTTGTTACGCGTGTACGCAGCGTCGCTCTTCCACACGCCTGGATGGGCCCGCCTTGCCATCGCCCGCCTGGGCGAGCTGGCGCGCCTCATCGGCTACCGCGCCAAGGGCTCACAACAGCCTTCAATCAACCCGCCCGGCGCCATCTGCGCCCAGGGCGGCGAACGCGTCTATATCGCCTCCACCCGCCTGAAGGAAATCACCAATGGGATGGTTTAAACAGTTGATGGGCCTTGAGGCTCCGACACCCACTGACCGTGCGCCGGTTGCCGGACCTCTCGGGCTCGGCCAGGGAAAAGCGTTGATATTCGACACCACCCTTAAACTGTTGCTCGACGAAAAAACCAGCGTCGTCATTCCCGGCACCCAGCAGATCTGGAGCGTCGGCACTGTTGACCTCGGCCAGTCGACCTGGCTTTCGCGCTACTACATGGACGACGAAGACTTCTGGCTGCAGGTTCACACCACCGGCGCCATCGCCGGCCAGGTCGAGTCGGTGATCCTGTTCAACTACCAAAGCTACGTCACCCTCAACAGCGAAGCCGAGTTGCGCAGGCTCGCGGGGCCGGACAGCCTGATCGGCCTGCCGACCTACACCCATGACGGCGTCGAATACACCCGCGAATGGGGCACCGAGGCCGGGCAGACCGAACTGGTGACTTTCACTGAGCAGGTCAGCAATCCGGATCAGTCCTACGTCGTGGAACATCGTTCGATGCTCTACGCCCGCGAGACCGGCCTGACCGACCGCCGCGAATTTCTGCTGTTCTCGGTGGAAGAAGACGCCGAAGGCAGCATCAGCTTGAGCACCTCACTGGGCATCTCGCTGTACACCACCGACCTCAATACTCTTTAAAAAGGAACAGCCAATGCTAGAAGCACTTTCCGTCTCGCTGAACAAAGCCGCCGTCCTGGGATTTGTTTCGTACATCATCGGTGCCGCCCTGCTGTTCGCGATTTTCCAGTTCATCTACACCCGCATCACGCCGCACAGAGAGTTCGAACTGATTCGCTCCGGCAACACCGCGGCCGCCATCGCCCTGTCCGGCGCCATCATCGGCTTCGCGATCCCGGCGAGCAATGTGATTGCCTACTCGGTCAACCTGCTGGACTTCGCGGTGTGGGCGCTGATTGCCGCAGCGGTGCAACTGCTGGCGTTCCTGATGACCAACCTGGTGCTCAAAGGTACCTCCGAACGCATCCGTAACGGCGAAATCGCTGCAGCCATCTACGTCGCCGCCGTCGCCATCAGCGTTGGCCTGCTCAATGCCGCGTGCATGACCCCCTCACAGAACTGATCGCGCCACGGAGGCAATGATGAAACGAAGCAAGTACGTTCAACTGTCCCTGGCAGCATCGGTCGCCATCGCAATATCAGGTTGCGGGCCGACTGAAAAAACCTACGCAGTGAATCAAAAATTCAACTTTCAATCCGTGCAGCAGTGCGTGGATCAAAAGTTTCCGGTGAATGTCTGCTCCGATGCCTACATGAGCGCCATCGCCGAACACCGTCGTCTCGCACCGCTGTACGACAGCCAGGCCGATTGCGACGCCGACTTTGTCGCCGACTGGTGCCAACAGGACTCCACCGGCAAGTTCATTCCAAAGCTCGGCGGCTTCGAGTTGGCAGCCAACGGCCAGATCACGCAGACCCAACTGGACACCGCCAGAGCACAACTGCCGGCCTCCGAAGTGAGCTCAGGCGGTTCAGGGGGAGTCGTAAACGGTCTTCTCGCCGGCATGCTCATCAGCAACATGCTGAGCAGCAACCGCGGCAGCTACAACTCCGAACCGGTTTACCGCTACCGTGATTCACGCGGTGACTTCTCATCGTCGACGCTCAGCCAGCGCATCGCCACGGGCTCGAGCTTCACCAAATCGGACCAGGCGAAATATGGCAAGGGCTACAACAGCTCTACGTTCAAGTCGAGCAGCACCAAGCCAATCTCGGTAGCGTCGTCCACTTCCCGAGGCGGCTTTGGTAGCCAGGCCAGCGCACGCAGCGGCTGGGGCGGATCGAGCAGTTTCGGTGGATCGAGCAGTTAAGGAGCCAGCGCCATGAAGAAAATCCTCTGCCAGGAACGTCACGACTGGAAGCAGACCGCCGAAAACCTCGGCTTTATGTTTCACACCATCGACGACGAACCCTACTGGGACGAGAGCGCGTATTACCAATTCACGCTCAAGCAGATCGAGAATGATCTCGAAGATCCCACCACCGAGATCCATGAAATGTGCATGGATCTGGTCGACCGGGTGGTACAGAGCGAAGAACTGCTGGAACGCCTGAGCATTCCGCCCCCCTTCTTCGACATGATTCGCACTTCATGGCGCGAAGGCCATCCGCACCTGTACGGTCGCCTGGACTTCTCCTACAACGGCAACGGCCCCGCCAAATTGCTGGAACTCAACTACGACACGCCCACCAGCCTGTACGAGGCGTCGGCGTTTCAGTGGGGCTGGCTGGAACAATGCATCGAGCGCGGCTTACTGCCCAGCCATGCCGACCAGTTCAACAGCATCGACACCAAGCTGCACCAGGCCTTTGCGCAATTGCAGATCAAACAACCTTTCTACTTCGCCTCGATGAAAGCCTCCGTCGAAGACAAGGGCACCACCGACTACTTGCGCCTTATCGCGGAAAAAGTCGGGATCGAGTCACGCCATATCGATATCGAAGACATCGGCCTCAACAGTGAAGGACGCTTCGTCGATCTCGAAGAACGCTGGATTCCTCACCTGTTCAAACTGCACGCCTGGGAATTCATTTTCCACGAGCCGTTTGGTGAAGCCATCGCCCAGAGTGACACGCAGTTTTTCGAGCCTGCCTGGAAATCGATCATCTCGAACAAAGGCATCCTCCCCCTGTTGTGGGAGCTCAACAAAGGGCACCCGAACCTGCTCGCCACCCACCTCGACACCGAGCCCACCAGAACGGTGCCTAAAGGCTGGGTGCGCAAACCGTTCTTCTCCCGCGAAGGCGCCAACATCGAACTGCACACCCCGGATGGTCTGGTCGTGAAGGAAGACGGGCCGTACACCGACGCGCCGTTCATCCTTCAGGAGTTCGCCCCTCTGCCGCAATTCGGCGACAGCTATACGCTGATCGGCTCCTGGGTAATCGGCGACCAGGCTGCCGGAATCGGCGTGCGCGAGGACAACAGCTTGATCACCAAAGACTCAAGTCGCTTCCTGCCGCACCTGATACTCGACTGAACAACTTCCCACCCCCCGGAAAGCGCCCAAAGAAAAAGGCCCGCAGCGTTAGCTACGGGCCTTTTTTCTACATCCGACAGATCTGATGATCTAGAACGGAATATCGTCATCAAAGCTGTCGAAATCCGGAGCCGGTTGCGGAGCGGCCTGCTGTTGTGGCGCTGGACGCGACTCACGCTGCGGCTGCTGCGATGGCTGTGGACGGGACTGCTGCGGACGCGGCGCCGAGTTGGACATGCCGCCCTGGCCTTGTTGGTCGCCCTGTGGACGGCCGCCCAGCAACTGCATGGTGCCTTGCATGTCGACCACGATTTCAGTGGTGTAACGCTTGATACCGTCTTTTTCCCACTCGCGGGTTTGCAGCTTGCCTTCGATGTAGACCTGCGAACCTTTACGCAGGTATTCGCCGGCGATTTCCGCAACCTTGCCGAACATCGATACACGGTGCCATTCGGTCTTTTCGACTTTCTGGCCGGTTTGCTTGTCGGTCCATTGTTCGCTGGTCGCCAGACTCAGGTTGGTCACGGCGTTACCGTTAGGCAAGTAGCGAACTTCGGGATCCTGGCCGCAAGTGCCGACCAATATGACTTTGTTAACCCCACGGGCCATAACGTTCTCCTAGGCTTCGCACGCTGTCGGGGCCGGGTTGTTGACCAGGCTCTCGAGGGTCGTGCGATCCAATAGTTCGGTGTCCAATTTGATGTAAATGGCCGCTTCATCAGCAACCACCACTGCATCTGTTACCCCAACGACGGCCAGCAGGCGCTCGACCAGACCAGCTTCGCGGATCGCTTCAGGCGATAACGGCAAGCGCAGGCTCGTCACATAGGGAGGTTCACGCATGGTAACAGCAAAGGCCAACCAGAGGGCAGCCAGTCCTGCGCACCCAAGGAACACAACCGACAGACCGCCATGCTGGAACAGCCAGCCACCCATGATCCCGCCCAGTGCCGAACCGAGGAACTGGCTGGTGGAATAAACCCCCATCGCCGTGCCCTTGCCGCCTGCCGGTGAAACCTTGCTGATCAGCGACGGCAACGAAGCTTCCAGCAGATTGAACGCGGTGAAGAACACCACTGTACCAATCACCAAAGCCCGCAAGCTGTCGCCGAACTGCCAGAAGAATAGCTCAGTGAGCATCAGCGTACTGACTGCACCGAGTAAAACTCGTTTCATTTTGCGTTTCTTCTCGCCGTAGATAATGAACGGGATCATGGCAAAGAACGAAATCAGCAGCGCGGTCAGGTACACCCACCAGTGCTGCTCCTTGGGCAGCCCGGCTTTCTCGACCAGCGCCAGCGGCAACGCAACGAAGCTCGACATCAACATCGCGTGTAACACAAAAATACCCAGGTCCAGACGGAGCAGATCCGGATGCTTGAGCGTCGGGATCAGCGCCTGACGGGCAACGCCGGATTCGCGGTGCTGCAACGGACCGGTGGCGTGCGGCACCATGAACATCACGATCACGATGCCAAACAGCGCCATGCCGCCAGTGGCGAGGAACAACCCGGACAGACCGAAGGCACGGGTCAGCAATGGCCCGACCACCATGGCGACAGCAAACGACAGACCGATGGTCATGCCGATCATGGCCATGGCCTTGGTCCGATGCTGTTCGCGGGTCAGGTCCGACAGCAAGGCCATGACCGCGGCGGAAATCGCCCCGGCGCCTTGCAGGATTCGTCCGGCGATCACGCCCCAGATCGAATCGGCATTGGCGGCCAAAACGCTGCCGAGGGCGAAGACGATCAGCCCCAGGTAGATCACCGGACGACGACCGATACGGTCGGAAATGATCCCGAACGGAATCTGAAAAATCGCCTGAGTCAGACCGTAAGCGCCAATCGCCAGACCGATCAGAGCCGGGGTCGCTCCTGCGAGATCCATTCCATAGGTCGCCAACACCGGCAACACCATAAACATGCCAAGCATACGGAAAGCGAACACCAGGGCCAGACCGCTTGCTGCGCGGGTCTCGCCACCACTCATGCGTTCGCTGTGGGGATCGTGCATGGAATAACCTCATGTGAACCGGCGGCGATTCTACCAGTCCCATCGGTTGACGGGGTATAGGGCGACGCTTTGACGCGCACGGCTGACACAGTCTTCATGTAAGGCGACGAGACCACGATTTGATAGTGTGCATCCATCCAGTGTTTGGCCGTATACTCCTACGTTTTCGACGCCCGCCAAGCGAGGCCACCTTGGACAAGATCCTGATTCGTGGGGCTCGAACCCACAACCTGAAGAACATCGACCTGACCCTGCCACGGGACAAACTGATCGTCATCACCGGTTTGTCCGGGTCCGGCAAGTCTTCCCTGGCATTCGACACGCTGTACGCCGAGGGCCAGCGACGCTATGTCGAGTCGCTGTCGGCCTACGCCCGGCAGTTCCTGTCGATGATGGAAAAACCTGACGTCGACACCATCGAAGGCCTGTCGCCAGCCATCTCCATCGAACAGAAATCGACCTCGCACAACCCGCGCTCGACAGTCGGCACCATCACCGAAATCTACGACTACCTGCGCTTGCTCTACGCTCGCGTGGGTATTCCGCGCTGTCCGGATCACGATATTCCGCTGGAAGCGCAGACCGTCAGCCAGATGGTCGACCTGGTGCTCGCCGAACCCGAAGGCAGCAAGTTGATGCTGCTGGCGCCGGTGATCCGCGAGCGCAAGGGCGAACACCTTTCGGTCTTCGAAGAACTGCGCGCCCAGGGCTTTGTCCGGGCTCGGGTCAACGGCAAGCTCTTCGAACTGGACGAGTTGCCGAAGCTGGATAAACAGAAAAAGCACTCGATCGATGTCGTGGTCGACCGCTTCAAGGTCCGCGCCGATCTGCAACAAAGGCTGGCCGAGTCGTTCGAGACCGCGCTGAAGCTGGCAGACGGGATAGCCCTGGTCGCGCCGATGGACGACGAGCCGGGGGAAGAAATGATCTTCTCCGCACGCTTCGCCTGCCCGATCTGCGGCCATGCGATCAGCGAACTGGAACCCAAGCTGTTCTCCTTCAACAACCCGGCCGGCGCCTGTCCGACCTGCGACGGCTTGGGGGTTAAACAGTTCTTCGACATCAAGCGCCTGGTCAATGGCGAACTGACCCTGGCCGAGGGCGCGATTCGCGGCTGGGACAGACGCAACGTCTATTACTTCCAGATGCTCGGCTCACTGGCCTCGCATTACGGTTTCAGCCTGGAAGTGCCGTTCAATCAACTGCCGGCCGATCAGCAAAAGGTCATCCTGCATGGCAGCGGCACGCAGAACGTCGACTTCAAGTACCTGAACGACCGTGGTGACATCGTCAAACGCTCGCACCCTTTCGAAGGCATCGTGCCGAACCTGGACCGTCGCTACCGCGAAACCGAGTCCGCTTCGGTACGAGAAGAGCTGGCCAAGTTCCTCAGCACCCAGCCTTGTCCGGATTGCCGTGGCACTCGCCTACGTCGTGAAGCGCGGCATGTGTGGGTCGGCGAGAAGACACTGCCGGCAGTGACCAACCTGCCGATTGGCGATGCGTCCGATTACTTCGGCACACTGAAACTGACCGGTCGACGCGGCGAAATTGCCGACAAGATTCTCAAGGAAATCCGCGAGCGCTTGCAGTTCCTGGTCAACGTCGGCCTCGATTACCTGTCGCTGGACCGCAGTGCCGACACGCTGTCTGGCGGTGAAGCACAACGTATTCGTCTGGCCAGCCAGATCGGCGCCGGCCTGGTGGGCGTGTTGTACATTCTCGATGAGCCGTCGATTGGCTTGCACCAGCGCGATAACGATCGACTGCTTGGGACGCTCAAGCATCTGCGCGATATCGGCAACACGGTGATCGTGGTCGAGCACGACGAAGATGCGATTCGTCTGGCCGACTATGTCGTGGACATCGGCCCGGGTGCTGGCGTACACGGCGGTCACATTGTCGCCGAAGGCACCCCGGCAGAAGTGATGGCGCACCCTGACTCGCTGACCGGCAAATATCTGTCGGGCCGGGTGAAGATCGAAGTTCCGGCCAAACGCACGCCGCGCAACAAGAAGCTCTCGCTATCGCTCAAGGGCGCTCGGGGCAACAACTTGCGGAATGTCGATCTGGACATTCCGATTGGCTTGCTGACCTGCGTGACCGGCGTGTCCGGTTCGGGCAAGTCAACGCTGATCAACAATACCCTGTTCCCGCTCAGCGCCACAGCACTGAATGGCGCGACGACCCTGGAAGCCGCAGCCCACGACAGCATCAAGGGTCTTGAGCATCTGGACAAAGTCGTCGACATCGACCAAAGCCCGATCGGCCGTACGCCACGCTCCAACCCGGCGACCTACACCGGGCTGTTCACACCGATTCGTGAATTATTTGCCGGTGTGCCGGAATCCCGTTCGCGTGGCTACGGTCCCGGGCGCTTCTCCTTCAACGTGAAGGGCGGACGCTGCGAGGCCTGTCAGGGCGATGGCCTGATCAAGGTGGAAATGCACTTCCTGCCGGACATCTACGTTCCGTGCGACGCCTGCAAGAGCAAGCGCTACAACCGCGAAACCCTGGAGATCAAGTACAAGGGCAAGAGCATCCACGAAACGCTGGAAATGACCATCGAAGAAGCCCGAGTGTTCTTCGATGCCGTTCCGGCGCTGGCGCGCAAGCTTCAAACGTTGATGGATGTAGGCCTGTCGTACATCAAGCTGGGGCAATCAGCGACCACCCTGTCGGGCGGTGAGGCGCAACGGGTCAAGCTGTCCCGCGAGCTTTCCAAGCGCGATACCGGCAAAACCCTGTACATCCTCGATGAGCCGACCACCGGCCTGCACTTCGCGGATATCCAGCAACTGCTTGATGTACTCCACCGTCTGCGCGATCACGGCAACACTGTCGTGGTGATCGAACACAACCTGGACGTGATCAAGACCGCTGACTGGCTGGTGGACCTTGGGCCGGAAGGCGGCTCCAAAGGCGGGCAGATCATTGCCGTGGGTACACCGGAGGAAGTGGCCGAGATGAAGCAGTCTCATACAGGCTACTACCTCAAGCCGCTGCTGGAGCGCGATCGGGCTTAACATCGGCGCACGAAAAAGCCCCTGTCACTTCATCAGTGACCGGGGCTTTTTCCTGTGTTGACCGTAAAAGATCACAGCCTTCGGCAGCTCCTACAGGTGTATGCATGTAGGAGCTGCCGAAGGCTGCGATCTTGGCGGTCTAAAGATCAGAACTGCGATTGCAGGTAGTTTTCCAGGCCGACCAGCTTGATCAGACCCAGCTGCTTCTCCAGCCAGTACGTGTGATCTTCTTCGGTGTCAGCCAATTGAACTCGCAGGATCTCGCGACTGACGTAATCCTTGTGCAGCTCGCAGAGCTCGATGCCCTTGCAGAGCGCGGCACGGACTTTATATTCCAGGCGCAAGTCGGCAGCGAACATCTCAGGCACTGTGGTGCCGACGTCCAGATCGTCTGGACGCATACGGGGCGTGCCTTCAAGCATCAGGATCCGACGCATCAATGCATCGGCGTGCTGGGTCTCTTCTTCCATTTCGTGATTGATGCGCTCGTAGAGCTCGGTAAAACCCCAGTCCTCATACATCCGCGAATGGACGAAGTATTGATCACGTGCTGCCAGTTCGCCCGTGAGCAACGTGTTGAGGTAATCGATTACGTCCGGGTGACCTTGCATTGCCCTACATCTCCCTGCTTGAAAGGCTGTAGTTTGAACCAAGCCGACCGATTGGTCACTCGAATAGCGCGATAAAAGCGAAGATACTCTGAGAAAAGCGGCTTAAATAACGCAAAAACCGCCCAAATGAGGGCGGTTCTGCTTATCGTTTAGACTTAGTTAAGCTGTACACCCAAGGCCTTTGCGATACCTTCTCCGTAAGCGGTATCCGCTTTGTAGAAGTGCTGCAGTTGACGCTGAACCACATCGCTGGAAACGCCCGACATTGCACCGGCAATGTTGTTGATCAGCAGGGTTTTCTGCTCATCGCTCATCAAACGGAACAAGGCACCGGCGTGGCTGTAGTAATCAGTGTCTTCACGGTGATCGTAACGATCGGCCGCGCCGCTCAGAGCCAGCGCTGGCTCTGCGTATTGTGGAGCCTGTTTCGGCGCATCGGCGTAGCTGTTTGGCTCGTAGTTCGGCGAACCGCCACCGTTGCTGCCAAACGCCATGGAGCCGTCACGCTGATAGCTGTTGACCGGGCTGCGCGGCGCATTCACCGGCAATTGCTGGTGATTGGTACCAACACGGTAGCGGTGAGCATCGGCGTAAGCAAACACCCGACCTTGCAGCATACGATCCGGTGACAGGCCCACACCTGGCACCATGTTGCTTGGACCAAACGCCGCCTGCTCGACTTCAGCGAAGTAGTTCTGCGGGTTGCGATTGAGCTCAAGCTCACCGACTTCGATCAACGGGAACTCTTTCTGCGACCAGGTTTTGGTCACATCGAACGGATTCTCGTAATGCCCCGCGGCCTGGGCCTCGGTCATGATCTGAATGCACACACGCCATTTCGGGAAGTCACCGCGCTCGATCGCACCGAACAGGTCGCGCTGAGCGTAATCGGGATCAGTACCAGCCAGGCGTGCGGCCTCGGCCGGCGCCAGGTTCTTGATGCCCTGCCTGGTTTTGTAGTGCCATTTCACCCAGTGACGCTCGCCTTTGGCGTTGATCAGGCTATAGGTATGGCTGCCAAAGCCGTGCATGTGACGGTAGCCGTCAGGGATGCCGCGATCTGAGAACAGAATGGTGACCTGGTGCAGCGCCTCAGGCGAATGCGACCAGAAGTCCCACATCATCTGCGCGCTTTTCAGGTTGCTTTGCGGCAAACGTTTTTGGGTGTGGATAAAGTCCGGAAATTTCAACGGATCACGGATGAAGAACACAGGCGTGTTGTTGCCAACAATGTCCCAGTTACCTTCCTCGGTGTAGAACTTCAGCGCAAATCCACGCGGGTCGCGTTCGGTATCTGCTGAACCGCGCTCTCCACCCACGGTGGAGAAACGCAGGAACGTCGGGGTTTGCTTGCCAACCGACTCAAACAGCTTGGCACTGGTGTATTGGGTAATGTCGCGGGTAACGGTGAACGTACCGTAAGCACCCGAGCCTTTGGCGTGTACGCGGCGCTCCGGGATGTTTTCACGGTTGAAGTGGGCAAGCTTCTCGATCAGGTGAAAGTCGTCGAGCAGCAGTGGGCCACGAGGGCCGGCGGAACGGGAATTCTGGTTGTCGGCGACAGGAGCGCCACTGGCGGTCGTAAGCGTTTTGTTTTGGCTCATGCGATCTTCTTCCTCTGTCAGTTTTGGAACTGCCGGCTAATCGGCTTGGGAGGGAGTATTGACCATCGGTCATGACATCTTCAAATTCATTAATTTGTAGATATCAATAGAAAAATACTACCAATAATCCCGTTCGCATAATGACGGCATGAACCACAGGGAAGCTTGTATAAACAGCGCGTTTCCTACAGGCACAAAAAACCGGGCACTAGGCCCGGTTTTTCGTTTCAGACTGACGTCTTACTCAGCGGATACAGCTTCACCGCCAACTGGACGATCAACCAACTCAACGTACGCCATAGGCGCGTTGTCACCAGTGCGGAAACCGCACTTGAGGATGCGCAGGTAGCCACCCTCACGGGTAGCATAACGCTTGCCCAGGTCGTTGAAGAGCTTACCAACGATAGCTTTCGAACGAGTACGGTCGAAAGCCAGACGGCGGTTAGCCAGGCTGTCTGTCTTGGCCAAAGTGATCAGCGGCTCAGCAACGCGACGCAGTTCTTTAGCTTTTGGCAGTGTAGTTTTGATCAGCTCGTGCTCGAACAGCGACACCGCCATGTTTTGAAACATGGCCTTGCGGTGCGAGCTGGTGCGGCTCAGGTGACGACCACTTTTACGATGACGCATGGTTCATTCCTTACCAAACACAACGTTCGGTGATTACGACGATCAGGCAGTCGCCTTGTCGTCCTTCTTAAGACTTGCAGGCGGCCAGTTGTCGAGGCGCATGCCGAGGGACAGACCGCGGGAGGCCAGAACGTCCTTGATTTCAGTCAAGGATTTCTTGCCCAGGTTCGGAGTCTTCAACAGTTCTACTTCGGTACGCTGAATCAGGTCGCCGATGTAGTAAATGTTTTCCGCCTTAAGGCAGTTAGCCGAACGTACAGTCAGTTCCAGATCGTCAACCGGGCGAAGCAGGATCGGATCGATCTCGTCTTCTTGCTCGATTACCACTGGCTCGCTGTCACCTTTGAGATCGACGAACGCAGCCAACTGCTGTTGCAGAATGGTTGCAGCGCGGCGAATAGCCTCTTCAGGATCCAGAGTACCGTTGGTTTCCAGATCAATAACCAGCTTGTCCAGGTTAGTACGCTGTTCGACACGGGCGTTTTCCACCACGTATGCGATACGGCGAACCGGGCTGAACGAAGAGTCAAGCTGCAAGCGACCAATGCTGCGGCTTTCGTCTTCATCGCTCTGACGCGAGTCGGCCGGTTCATAACCACGACCACGAGCTACTACTAGCTTCATGTTCAGGGCGCCGTTAGACGCCAGGTTAGCGATTACGTGATCGGGATTAACGATCTCGACATCATGATCCAGCTGAATATCGGCAGCGGTAACCACCCCCGAACCCTTCTTCGACAAGGTCAGCGTAACTTCGTCACGGCCGTGCAGCTTGATAGCCAGACCTTTAAGGTTCAACAGGATTTCAATTACGTCTTCCTGTACACCTTCGATGGCGCTGTACTCGTGGAGCACACCGTCAATCTCGGCCTCGACTACTGCACAGCCGGGCATTGAGGACAACAGGATGCGGCGCAGCGCGTTGCCCAGGGTGTGGCCAAAACCACGCTCGAGAGGCTCGAGAGTGATCTTGGCGCGGGTTGGACTGACAACCTGCACATCAATATGGCGGGGTGTCAGGAACTCATTTACCGAAATCTGCATGGATGCACCTATTTTCTAGCCCTTACTTGGAGTAGAGCTCGACAATCAGGCTTTCGTTGATGTCGGCGGACAGATCACTGCGAGCTGGAACGTTCTTGAAAACGCCCGACTTCTTCTCAGTGTCTACTTCTACCCATTCTACGCGGCCACGTTGGGCACACAGATCGAGAGCTTGGACAATGCGAAGTTGGTTCTTTGCTTTCTCGCGAATCGCGACCACGTCACCAGCACGAACCTGGTAGGACGGAACGTTTACGGTCTGACCGTTAACGCTGACGGATTTGTGCGATACCAGCTGACGGGATTCGGCACGAGTCGAACCAAAGCCCATACGGTATACAACGTTGTCCAGACGGCATTCGAGCAGCTGCAACAGGTTTTCGCCAGTTGCGCCTTTCTTGCCAGCTGCTTCTTTGTAGTAGCCGCTGAATTGACGCTCGAGAACGCCGTAGATACGACGGACCTTCTGCTTTTCACGCAGTTGGGTGCCGTAATCGGACTGGCGACCGCGGCGTTGGCCGTGGATACCAGGTGCTGCTTCAATGTTGCACTTCGATTCGATCGCGCGCACGCCGCTCTTCAGGAAGAGATCGGTGCCTTCGCGACGAGCGAGTTTGCATTTTGGACCAATGTAACGAGCCATTCTTTACAATCTCCTGGATTACACGCGGCGCTTCTTCGGCGGACGGCACCCGTTGTGCGGGATTGGCGTCACGTCGGTGATGCTGGCGATCTTATAGCCACAGCCGTTCAAAGCACGGACAGCGGACTCACGACCTGGACCTGGACCTTTGACGTTAACGTCGAGGTTTTTCAGGCCATATTCCAGCGCAGCTTGACCAGCACGTTCAGCAGCTACTTGAGCAGCAAACGGGGTGGACTTGCGGGAACCGCGGAAACCCGAACCACCGGAGGTAGCCCAGGAAAGAGCGTTACCTTGACGGTCGGTGATGGTCACGATTGTGTTGTTAAAAGACGCGTGGATGTGGGCGATGCCATCAACCACTGTCTTTTTGACTTTTTTACGAGGACGAGCAGCAGGTTTTGCCATGATTAAATTCCTGTCGATTCGCTGGGGCGATTACTTGCGGATCGGCTTACGCGGACCTTTACGGGTACGCGCGTTGGTCTTGGTACGCTGACCGCGTACTGGCAGACCACGACGATGACGCAGACCGCGATAGCAACCGAGGTCCATCAAGCGCTTGATTTTCATGTTGATTTCGCGACGCAGGTCACCTTCAGTGGTGAACTTCGCCA
Source organism: Pseudomonas frederiksbergensis (assembly GCF_001874645.1). Taxonomy (NCBI): domain Bacteria; kingdom Pseudomonadati; phylum Pseudomonadota; class Gammaproteobacteria; order Pseudomonadales; family Pseudomonadaceae; genus Pseudomonas; species Pseudomonas frederiksbergensis. The sequence goes on along the minus strand of NZ_CP017886.1, from coordinate 3,585,860 downwards.
CTTCGCCACGCAGCTGTTCAATCTGCTCGTCGCTCAGATCCTTGATCTTTGCGGCTGGGTTTACCCCAGTCACTGCACAGATCTTCTGTGCAGTTGTGCGACCAACACCATAGATGTAGGTCAGCGAGATAACAGTATGCTTGTTATCTGGAATGTTGACGCCTGCAATACGGGCCATTCAGTGGGACTCCAATTGACAGCTACCTACGCCCCGGAAGCCAAGAAATAGGGCGCGAGATAATATCGCTGTAATAACAAATAATCAACCCAGCAGCGCACTAGCTGCTGGGCTTGAAGCACAATCACACTCAGCCTTGGCGCTGTTTGTGACGCGGTTCCGCGCTGCAAATTACTCGAACAACACCTTCGCGGCGAATAATCTTGCAGTTACGGCACAGCTTTTTCACCGATGCACGAACTTTCATCACCAACTCCTCGAACCTTATGGGTCAGCGCAGCATTCCGCTGCCGTAACCCTTCAGGTTGGCTTTCTTCATCAGGGATTCGTACTGGTGCGAAACGAGGTGCGATTGTACTTGGGACATGAAGTCCATCACAACCACGACCACGATCAGCAACGAGGTCCCGCCAAGGTAGAACGGAACGTTTGCTGCAACCACCAGGAACTGGGGCAGCAAGCACACGGCCGTCATATAAAGAGCACCGAACATGGTCAAGCGAGTCAGAACGCCATCAATATAGCGCGCAGACTGCTCACCTGGACGGATACCCGGAATAAAGGCACCGGACTTCTTCAGGTTTTCCGCTACGTCTTTCGGATTGAACATCAACGCCGTATAGAAGAAGCAGAAGAAAATAATCCCTGCACTAAACAGCAGAATATTCAACGGCTGACCAGGAGCGATCGACTGCGAGATGTCCTGCAACCAGCCCATACCTTCAGACTGGCCGAACCAGGCACCCAACGAAGCCGGGAACAGCAAAATGCTGCTCGCGAAAATAGCCGGAATAACACCGGCCATGTTCACTTTCAGCGGCAAGTGGCTAGTCTGCGCAGCAAATACCTTGCGGCCCTGCTGACGCTTGGCGTAGTGAACAGCAATACGACGCTGACCACGCTCAATGAACACCACGAAACCGATAATCGCTACTGCCAGCAAACCGATGGCAACCAAGGCGAAGATGTTGATATCACCCTGACGTGCAGACTCGAAAGACTGCCCGATTGCTCTCGGAAGACCGGCGACGATACCCGAAAAAATCAACATCGAGATACCGTTGCCAACACCACGCTCAGTAATCTGCTCACCCAGCCACATCATGAACATCGCACCAGCCACAAAAGTGGATACCGCAACGAAATGGAAGCCAAAGTCACCAGTGAACGCAACGCCCTGCCCCGCCAGACCAATGGACATGCCAATAGCCTGAACGAGAGCGAGGACGACAGTGCCGTAGCGGGTGTACTGGCTGATCTTGCGACGGCCAGCTTCACCTTCCTTCTTCAACTGCTCCAGCTGCGGGCTGACGGCTGTCATCAATTGCATGATGATCGATGCCGAAATGTACGGCATGATCCCCAGTGCAAAGATGCTCATCCGCTCCAGCGCGCCGCCGGAAAACATGTTGAACAAGCTAAGAATGGTCCCCTCATTCTGTCGAAACAGGTCCGCGAGTCGGTCCGGGTTGATACCTGGAACCGGGATGTGTGCGCCTATTCGGTAGACGATAATCGCCAGGAACAGAAAACGCAGACGAGCCCAGAGTTCAGACATACCGCCTTTGCCGAGCGCAGAGAGAGCACCTTGCTTAGCCATTTATTCCTCGAACTTGCCGCCAGCTGCTTCGATAGCCGCACGCGCACCTTTGGTGGCGCCGATTCCCTTTCCGATGGTGACAGCGCGAGTAACTTCGCCGGACAGCATGATTTTCACACGCTGTACGTTGACGTTGATCACGTTGGCATCTTTCAGGGACTGCACGGTGACGATGTCGCCTTCCACTTTAGCCAACTCGGACAGACGCACTTCTGCGCGGTCCATGGCCTTCAGGGAAACGAAACCGAACTTCGGCAGACGACGATGCAGCGGCTGTTGACCGCCTTCAAAGCCTGGAGCAATGGTGCCACCGGAGCGGGAGGACTGACCTTTGTGACCACGGCCACCAGTCTTACCCAAACCACTACCGATACCACGGCCCGGACGATGCTTTTCGCGACGGGAACCCGGCGCTGGACTCAGATCATTGAGTTTCATCGATTAACCCTCGACACGCAGCATGTAGTAAGCCTTGTTGATCATCCCGCGATTCTCGGGAGTATCCAGGACTTCTACAGTGTGACCGATGCGACGCAGACCCAGACCCTTAACGCACAGTTTGTGGTTAGGGATGCGGCCGGTCATGCTTTTGATCAGCGTTACTTTAACGGTAGCCATGATCAGAAGATCTCCTTGACGCTTTTGCCACGCTTGGCGGCAATGGATTCAGGAGACTGCATTGCTTTCAAACCTTTGAAAGTGGCGTGAACCACGTTTACCGGGTTAGTCGAGCCGTAGCACTTGGCCAGAACGTTCTGAACGCCAGCAACTTCGAGGACAGCACGCATAGCGCCGCCAGCGATGATACCGGTACCTTCAGAAGCAGGCTGCATGTACACCTTCGAAGCGCCATGGGCGGACTTCATTGCGTACTGCAGAGTGGTGCCGTTCAGATCAACTTGGATCATGTTGCGACGAGCAGCTTCCATTGCCTTCTGGATCGCAGCAGGCACTTCACGCGACTTGCCACGGCCGAAGCCAACACGACCTTTACCATCACCAACCACGGTCAACGCAGTGAAAGTGAAGATACGGCCGCCTTTAACGGTTTTGGCTACGCGGTTAACTTGAACCAGCTTCTCGATGTAGCCTTCGTCGCGCTTTTGGTCGTTATTTGACATAACTTAGAACTCCAGCCCAGCTTCACGAGCAGCATCAGCCAGCGCCTTGACGCGGCCATGGTACTTGAAGCCAGAGCGGTCGAAAGCCACCTGCGAGACGCCAGCGGCTTTAGCACGCGTAGCGACCAGCTGGCCAACCTTAGTGGCCGCGTCGATGTTGCCAGTGGCGCCATCACGCAGTTCTTTATCCAAAGTCGAGGCACTTGCCAGGACTTTGTTGCCGTCGGCCGAAATGACCTGGGCGTAGATGTGCTGCGACGAGCGGAACACGCAGAGACGCACGACTTCGAGTTCGTGCATTTTCAGGCGTGCTTTGCGAGCGCGACGCAGTCGAGTAACTTTTTTGTCGGTCATTTGCTATGCCCTACTTCTTCTTGGCTTCTTTACGACGGACGACTTCGTCCGCGTAGCGCACACCTTTGCCTTTGTACGGCTCTGGTGGACGGAAGTCGCGGATCTCGGCGGCCACTTGACCTACCAGCTGCTTATCGATGCCCTTGATCAGGATATCGGTCTGGCTAGGAGTCTCAGCGGTGATGCCTTCCGGCAGTTCATAATCCACTGGGTGCGAGAAGCCAAGAGCCAGGTTCAGCACTGTGCCTTTTGCTTGCGCTTTGTAACCAACACCGACCAGCTGGAGCTTACGCTCGAAGCCTTGGCTTACGCCTTGGACCATGTTGTTTACCAACGCACGAGTGGTACCAGCCATTGCGCGAGTTTGTTGATCGCCATTGCGAGCAGCGAAACGCAGCTCACCAGCTTCTTCAACGATCTCAACGGACGAATGGATGTTCAGTTCGAGAGTGCCCTTGGCACCCTTCACCGAAAGCTGTTGGCCTGCGAATTTGACTTCGACACCGGCTGGCAGCTTAACGGGGTTCTTAGCGACGCGTGACATGCTTATCCCCCCTTAGAACACAGTGCAAAGAACTTCGCCGCCGACACCGGCAGCGCGCGCAGCACGATCCGTCATCACACCTTTGTTGGTGGAGACGATAGACACACCGAGACCGCCACGAACTTTTGGCAGATCATCGACGGACTTGTACTGACGCAGGCCTGGACGGCTAACGCGCTTCACTTCCTCGATGACCGGACGGCCTTCGAAGTACTTCAGCTCGATGGACAGCAGTGGTTTGATTTCGCTGCTGATCTGATAACCCGCAATGTAACCTTCGTCCTTCAGGACTTTGGCAACAGCTACCTTCAAAGTAGAAGATGGCATGCTTACGACGGACTTTTCAGCCATCTGGGCATTACGGATTCGAGTTAGCATGTCCGCTAACGGGTCCTGCATACTCATGGGCTAGACGCTCCTAATACAAAAAAATAAGCCTTGCGGCTACTACCTTCGCCGAGAAACTCCGCACGAAAAAAGTACGGGCTCAGGCGAGCCGGGTATTCTAGACACACCCCACAAATGAATCAAGCCCCAAAAGGGGCCTGATTCAAGTTCAAGGTCACCGATGGTCAGGATCTTACGATCCCGAGCACCGAGACTTTGACAGTGCTTACCAGCTGGCTTTAACCAGACCAGGTACGTCACCACGCATTGCCGCTTCACGCAGTTTGTTACGACCAAGGCCGAACTTGCGGTAAACGCCGTGTGGACGACCGGTCAGGCGGCAGCGGTTACGCATGCGCGAAGCGCTTGCGTCACGTGGCTGCTTCTGCAGAGCTACTGTAGCTTCCCAACGCGCTTCTGGACTTGCGTTCAGATCAACGATGATAGCTTTCAGTGCTGCACGCTTTTTGGCGTACTTGGCAACCGTGAGCTGACGCTTCAGCTCGCGGTTTTTCATGCTCATCTTGGCCATTTTCCTACTCCAATCAGTTGCGGAACGGGAATTTGAAAGCACGCAACAGGGCGCGACCTTCATCATCGTTCTTGGCAGTGGTGGTCAGGGTAATGTCCAGACCGCGGAGAGCATCGATCTTGTCGTAGTCGATTTCCGGGAAGATGATCTGCTCTTTTACGCCCATGCTGTAGTTACCACGACCATCGAAGGACTTGGCATTCAGGCCGCGGAAGTCGCGAACCCGAGGCAGGGAGATCGACAGCAGACGATCCAGGAACTCGTACATACGCTCACGGCGCAGGGTCACTTTGACGCCGATCGGCCAACCTTCACGGACTTTAAAGCCAGCGATGGATTTCCGAGCGTAGGTCACAACGACTTTCTGGCCGGTGATCTTTTCCAGGTCAGCAACAGCGTGCTCGATGACTTTTTTGTCGCCGATCGCTTCGCCCAGACCCATGTTCAGGGTGATTTTGGTAACGCGCGGAACTTCCATCACGTTCGAAAGCTTAAGTTCTTCCTTAAGTTTCGGTGCGATTTCCTTCCGGTAAATCTCTTTTAGTCGTGCCATGGTCTTCTACCTAGCAGTGTTCAAGCATCAACCGCTTTTTGGGTCGACTTGAAGACACGAATTTTCTTGCCGTCTTCTACTTTGAAACCAACGCGGTCAGCCTTGTTGGTTTCGCCGTTGAAAATGGCGACGTTGGAAGCGTGCAGTGGCGCTTCTTTTTCGACGATACCGCCTTGTACGCCCGACATCGGGTTAGGCTTGGTATGACGCTTAACCAGGTTCAGACCACCAATGACCAGACGGTCGTCAGCGAGAACCTTAAGCACCTTACCGCGCTTACCTTTGTCTTTGCCGGCGATCACGATGATCTCGTCGTCACGACGAATCTTTTGCATGTCGGATCTCCTTACAGCACTTCTGGGGCGAGCGAGACGATCTTCATGAACTTCTCAGTACGAAGTTCACGGGTCACTGGCCCAAAGATACGGGTGCCGATCGGCTCTTGCTTGTTGTTCAGAAGAACAGCAGCGTTGCCATCAAAGCGGATAATGGAGCCATCAGCACGACGAACGCCGTGACGAGTGCGGACTACAACAGCAGTCATCACTTGGCCTTTTTTCACCTTACCGCGAGGAATTGCTTCCTTGACGGTAACTTTGATGATGTCACCGATACCAGCGTAACGACGATGGGAGCCACCCAGCACCTTGATGCACATAACACGGCGAGCGCCGCTGTTATCGGCCACATCGAGCATGGATTGAGTCTGAATCATATAATTTCTCCGACCCCTAGTCCTTAGACTTCCACAGCGCGTTCGAGAACATCAACCAGCGCCCAAGACTTGGTCTTGGCCAAAGGACGAGTTTCACGAATAGTGACTTTGTCGCCGATGTGGCACTGATTGGTTTCGTCGTGCGCGTGCAGCTTAGTCGAACGCTTAACGTATTTACCGTAGATCGGGTGCTTTACGCGACGCTCGATCAGAACGGTGATGGTCTTGTCCATTTTGTCGCTGACAACACGGCCAGTCAGCGTACGGACGGTTTTTTCGGCTTCAGCCATGATTACTTACCTGCCTGCTGTTTGAGCACAGTCTTCACGCGAGCGATGTCACGCTTAACTTGCCGGAGCAGGTGAGACTGCCCCAACTGGCCAGTTGCTTTCTGCATACGCAGATTGAACTGGTCGCGCAACAGGCCGAGCAGTTGCTCGTTTAGCTGCGGCGCGTCTTTTTCACGAAGTTCATTCGCTTTCATCACATCACCGTCCGTTTAACAAAGGAGGTGGCGAGCGGCAGCTTTGCAGCAGCCAGGGCGAAAGCCTCACGCGCCAGCTCTTCAGAAACGCCCTCGATTTCATACAGGACTTTGCCTGGCTGAATCTGGGCAACCCAGTACTCCACGTTACCCTTACCTTTACCCATCCGAACTTCGAGTGGCTTTTTGGTGACAGGCTTGTCCGGGAATACACGGATCCAGATCTTGCCGCCACGTTTTACGTGACGGGTCAGAGCACGACGCGCTGACTCGATCTGACGAGCGGTGAGACGACCACGAGCAACAGACTTCAGCGCGAACTCGCCGAAGCTGACTTTGCTACCGCGCAATGCCAGACCACGGTTGTGGCCAGTCATCTGCTTGCGGAACTTCGTACGCTTTGGTTGCAACATTTGGCGTACCCCTTACTTAGCAGCTTTTTTACGAGGCGCTGGTGCTTGTGGTTTCAGCTCTTCTTGGCGACCACCAATTACTTCGCCTTTGAAGATCCAAACCTTTACACCGATCACACCGTAGGTGGTGTGAGCTTCGTAGTTGGCATAGTCGATGTCGGCACGCAGGGTGTGCAGTGGCACACGACCTTCGCGATACCATTCAGTACGTGCGATTTCAGCACCGCCGAGACGACCGCTCACTTGGATTTTGATGCCTTTGGCACCAATGCGCATGGCGTTCTGAACAGCGCGCTTCATAGCGCGACGGAACATTACACGACGCTCCAGCTGCTGAGCTACGCTCTGCGCAACCAGCATACCGTCGAGTTCCGGCTTGCGGATCTCTTCGATATTGATGTGCACAGGCACACCCATTTGCTTGGTCAGGTCCTGACGCAGTTTCTCAACATCTTCACCTTTCTTCCCGATAACGATACCTGGACGAGCGGTGTGGATGGTGATACGTGCAGTTTGGGCCGGACGATGGATATCGATACGGCTTACGGACGCGCTTTTTAGTTTGTCTTGGAGATACTCACGCACCTTCAGATCAGCGAACAAATAGTCCGCATAAGTCCGACCGTCTGCGTACCAGACGGAGGTGTGCTCCTTGACGATTCCCAGGCGAATGCCAATGGGATGTACTTTCTGACCCATCTCTTCGACTCCGTTACTTGTCAGCAACCTTGACAGTGATATGGCAAGACCGCTTGACGATGCGATCAGCACGGCCTTTGGCACGTGGCATGATGCGCTTCAGCGAACGCCCTTCGTTGACGAAAACGGTGCTGACTTTAAGGTCATCAACGTCTGCGCCTTCGTTATGCTCGGCGTTGGCTACGGCCGACTCCAGCACTTTCTTCATGATCTCGGCGGCTTTCTTACTGCTGAAAGCCAACAGGTTGAGCGCTTCGCCCACCTTCTTCCCGCGGATCTGGTCGGCGACCAAGCGGGCTTTCTGGGCGGAGATTCGAGCGCCCGACAACTTAGCGGCTACTTCCATTTCCTAACCCCTTAACGCTTGGCTTTCTTGTCAGCCACGTGCCCACGATATGTGCGGGTACCGGCGAACTCGCCCAGTTTGTGGCCGACCATGTCTTCGTTAACGAGAACTGGGACGTGTTGACGACCGTTGTGTACTGCGATGGTCAGACCGACCATTTGTGGCAGGATCATGGAACGGCGCGACCAGGTTTTAACTGGTTTGCGATCGTTCTTTTCCGCCGCCACTTCGATCTTCTTCAGTAGGTGAAGATCGATAAAAGGACCTTTTTTCAGAGAACGTGGCACTGTCGTATCCCTCTATTTACTTGCGACGACGGACGATCATTTTGTCGGTACGCTTATTACCACGAGTCTTCGCGCCCTTAGTCGGGAAGCCCCATGGCGATACCGGATGACGACCACCAGAGGTACGACCTTCACCACCACCATGTGGGTGGTCAACCGGGTTCATGGCAACACCACGAACGGTTGGGCGAACGCCACGCCAGCGTTTGGCACCAGCTTTACCCAGCGAACGCAGGCTGTGCTCGGAGTTCGAGACTTCGCCCAGGGTCGCGCGGCACTCAGCCAGCACTTTACGCATCTCACCAGAACGCAGACGCAGGGTCACGTAGACACCTTCACGAGCGATCAGCTGAGCCGAAGCACCAGCGGAACGAGCGATTTGCGCGCCTTTACCTGGCTTCAATTCGATGCCGTGTACGGTGCTACCAACTGGAATGTTACGCAGTTGCAGAGCGTTGCCCGGCTTGATCGGCGCCAGAGCACCTGCGATCAGCTGGTCGCCAGCACTCACGCCTTTAGGGGCAATGATGTAGCGACGCTCGCCATCTGCGTACAGCAGCAGAGCGATGTGAGCAGTACGGTTTGGATCGTATTCGATACGCTCGACAGTGGCAGCGATGCCATCTTTGTCGTTACGACGGAAGTCGACCAGACGATAATGCTGCTTATGACCACCACCGATGTGACGAGTGGTAATACGGCCATTGTTGTTACGACCACCAGTCTTCGATTTTTTCTCGAGCAGCGGTGCGTGAGGAGCGCCTTTATGCAGCTCCTGGTTGACCACCTTGACCACAAAACGGCGGCCAGGGGAAGTCGGTTTGCATTTAACGATTGCCATGATGCACCCCTTCCTTACTCAGCACTGCTGCTGAAATCGAGATCTTGGCCTGGCTGAAGGGAGATAACTGCCTTCTTCCAGTCATTACGCTTGCCCAGACCGCGAGCAGTGCGCTTGCTCTTACCCAGAACATTCAGGGTAGTAACACGCTCTACTTTCACGCTGAACAGGCTTTCGACGGCCTTCTTGATTTCCAGCTTGGTTGCGTCAGTTGCAACCTTGAAAACGAACTGGCCTTTCTTGTCAGCCAGAACCGTAGCCTTCTCGGAAACGTGCGGGCCAAGCAGAACTTTAAATACGCGTTCCTGGTTCATCCCAGCAGCTCCTCGAATTTCTTCACGGCCGACACGGTGATCAACACCTTGTCGTATGCGATCAGACTAACTGGATCGGAACCTTGCACGTCACGTACATCAACGTGTGGCAGGTTGCGAGCAGCCAGGTACAGGTTCTGATCAACCACTTCAGACACGATCAAGACGTCAGTCAGGCCCATGCCAGTCAGTTTGTTCAGCAGATCTTTGGTCTTCGGTGCATCAACAGCGAAGTCCTGAACCACAACCAGACGATCAGTACGCACCAGCTCAGCAAGGATGGAACGCATTGCTGCGCGATACATCTTCTTGTTCAGCTTTTGGGAGTGATCCTGTGGACGAGCTGCGAAAGTGGTACCGCCGCCACGCCAGATTGGGCTACGGATAGTACCAGCACGAGCACGGCCGGTACCTTTCTGACGCCATGGGCGCTTACCGCCACCACGAACGTCGGAACGGGTCTTTTGCTGCTTGCTACCTTGACGGCCGCCGGCCATGTAGGCCACGACTGCTTGGTGAACCAGCGTCTCGTTGAACTCGCCGCCAAATGTCAGTTCGGAAACTTCGATCGCTTGAGCGTCATTTACATTTAATTGCATGTCAGCTTCCCCTTAACCGCGAGCCTTGGCTGCTGGACGTACAACCAGGTTGCCGCCAGTAGCGCCAGGAACAGCGCCCTTGACCAACAACAGATTGCGTTCAGCGTCCACGCGCACTACTTCCAGGGACTGCACGGTCACGCGCTCAGCGCCCATATGACCGGACATTTTTTTGCCCTTGAATACACGACCAGGAGTCTGGCACTGGCCGATAGAGCCTGGGACGCGGTGGGATACGGAGTTACCGTGGGTGTTATCTTGCCCGCGGAAATTCCAACGCTTGATCGTACCCTGGAAGCCTTTACCTTTGGACTGACCGGTTACATCAACCAGTTGACCTGCAGCGAAGATTTCAGCGTTGATCAGATCGCCGGCCTGGTACTCGCCTTCTTCAAGGCGGAATTCCATTACGGTACGACCAGCGGCAACGTTCGCTTTAGCGAAGTGGCCAGCTTGAGCAGCTGTAACACGCGAAGCACGACGCTCGCCGACAGTGACTTGCACTGCACGATAGCCATCGGTCTCTTCAGTTTTGAACTGGGTGACGCGATTCGGTTCGATCTCAATGACCGTGACCGGAATGGAGACACCTTCTTCGGTGAAAATACGGGTCATACCGCATTTACGACCGACTACACCAATAGTCATGTTGTAAACCTCATGAGTGTACGGGGCTTTCACCCGCTATGGCCGCCCATTTCAGAGCGTTACACGACTAAGACCGAGTCTTAGCCGAGGCTGATCTGCACTTCCACACCGGCCGCAAGATCAAGCTTCATAAGTGCATCAACGGTTTTATCCGTTGGCTGGACGATGTCCAGAACGCGCTTATGAGTACGGATCTCGTACTGGTCACGCGCGTCTTTGTTGACGTGCGGGGAGACCAGAACGGTGAACCGCTCTTTACGGGTAGGCAGTGGAATTGGACCACGCACTTGAGCACCAGTACGTTTCGCGGTTTCCACGATTTCCTGGGTGGATTGGTCGATCAGGCGATGGTCAAAAGCCTTCAACCTGATACGGATTTGCTGATTTTGCATTGGATTTCAGACTCCGGCTGCTATTCCCACCGGGCGCACTGCGCCCGTTAAAAGGAGGCGCAATTCTATAGACGGGCCAACATAGTGTCAACCCAATAAAAAAGCCCCCGCAAGCGGAGGCTTTTTCATCAATCAACGCTTAGGCGATGATTTTGGCTACGACGCCAGCGCCGACGGTACGACCGCCTTCACGAATAGCGAAACGCAGACCATCTTCCATTGCGATGGTTTTGATCAGGGTGACAACCATTTTGATGTTGTCGCCTGGCATTACCATTTCAACGCCTTCCGGCAGTTCGCAGTTACCGGTCACGTCAGTGGTCCGGAAGTAGAACTGTGGACGGTAGCCTTTGAAGAACGGAGTGTGACGACCGCCTTCTTCTTTGCTCAACACGTACACTTCAGCTTCGAAGGTAGTGTGCGGCTTAACCGAACCTGGCTTGACCAGAACCTGGCCACGCTCAACGTCGTCACGCTTGGTGCCGCGCAGCAGCACGCCGCAGTTCTCGCCAGCACGACCTTCGTCGAGCAGCTTACGGAACATTTCAACACCGGTGCAGGTGGTGACGGTGGTGTCACGCAGACCAACGATTTCCAGTGGATCCTGAACCTTGACGATACCGCGCTCGATACGACCAGTCACAACAGTACCGCGACCCGAGATCGAGAATACGTCTTCGATTGGCATCAGGAACGGCTTGTCGATAACACGAACTGGCTCTGGAATGTAGCTGTCCAGAGTTTCTACCAGACGCTTAACAGCGGTGGTACCCATTTCGTTGTCGTCTTGGCCGTTCAGAGCCATCAGAGCCGAACCGATGATGATCGGAGTGTCGTCACCTGGGAAGTCGTAAGTGCTCAGCAGGTCGCGCACTTCCATCTCAACCAGTTCCAGCAGCTCAGCGTCGTCAACCATGTCAGCCTTGTTCAGGAAGACAACGATGTACGGAACGCCTACCTGACGGGACAGCAGGATGTGCTCACGGGTTTGTGGCATCGGACCATCAGCGGCCGAGCAAACCAGGATAGCGCCGTCCATCTGGGCAGCACCAGTGATCATGTTCTTCACATAGTCAGCGTGACCCGGGCAGTCAACGTGAGCGTAGTGACGAATCGAAGAGTTGTACTCAACGTGCGCGGTGTTGATGGTGATACCACGAGCCTTTTCTTCCGGAGCGCTGTCGATTTTATCGAAAGCAACAACGGCCGAACCGAAAACTTCGGAGCAGACGCGAGTCAGAGCAGCAGTCAGAGTGGTTTTACCGTGGTCAACGTGACCGATGGTGCCAACGTTGACGTGCGGTAGGGAACGATCAAATTTTTCTTTAGCCACGACAATTAACTCCTTGCCTAAAGGGCTGAATCAGCCTTGCTTTTTGGTAACAGTTTCGACGATATGCGACGGAGCTGTATTGTATTTTTTGAATTCCATAGAGTAGCTTGCGCGACCCTGGGACATGGAACGAACGTCGGTCGCATAACCGAACATCTCGCCCAGCGGAACTTCGGCGCGAATTACCTTGCCGGAGACCGTGTCTTCCATACCCAAGATCATGCCGCGACGACGGTTAAGGTCGCCCATCACGTCACCCATATAGTCTTCAGGCGTAACAACCTCTACCGCCATGATCGGCTCAAGCAACTCACCACCGCCCTTCTGGGCCAGTTGCTTGGTCGCCATGGAAGCAGCCACCTTAAACGCCATCTCGTTGGAGTCGACGTCGTGGTAAGAACCATCAAACACGGTAGCCTTGAGGCCGATCAGCGGATAGCCGGCCACAACGCCGTTCTTCATCTGCTCTTCGATACCCTTCTGGATAGCCGGGATGTATTCCTTAGGAACCACACCACCTACAACTTCGTTCAGGAATTGCAGACCTTCCTGACCTTCGTCAGCAGGAGCAAAACGGATCCAGCAGTGACCGAACTGACCACGACCACCGGACTGACGAACGAACTTGCCTTCGATCTCACAGCTCTTCGTGATGCGCTCACGATAGGAAACCTGAGGCTTGCCGATGTTGGCTTCGACGTTGAACTCACGGCGCATCCGGTCAACCAGGATGTCCAGGTGCAATTCGCCCATGCCAGAGATGATCGTCTGACCAGTCTCTTCATCGGTTTTAACGCGGAAAGAAGGGTCTTCCTGAGCAAGCTTGCCCAGAGCGATACCCATTTTTTCCTGGTCATCCTTGGTCTTAGGCTCAACAGCAACCGAGATAACCGGCTCCGGGAAGTCCATGCGAACCAGGATGATTGGCTTGTCAGCGCTGCACAAGGTTTCACCGGTGGTGACGTCCTTCATGCCGATCAAGGCCGCGATGTCACCAGCGCGCACTTCCTTGATTTCTTCACGGGCGTTTGCGTGCATTTGCACCATACGACCCACGCGCTCTTTCTTGCCCTTAACCGAGTTGATCACACCGTCGCCGGAGGCCAACACGCCCGAGTAAACGCGGACGAAGGTCAAGGTACCCACGAATGGGTCAGTAGCGATCTTGAACGCCAGAGCCGAGAACGGCTCGTCGTCGTTCGCATGACGCTCCATCTGCTTTTCCTCGTCATCCGGGTCAGTACCCTTGATGGCAGGAATGTCGGTTGGAGCAGGCAGGTAATCGATAACGGCGTCGAGAACCAGGGGAACACCCTTGTTCTTGAAGGAAGAACCGCAAACAGCCAGAACGATCTCACCAGCGATAGTACGCTGACGCAGAGCGGCCTTGATTTCCGCGTTGGTGAGTTCTTCACCTTCGAGGTACTTGTTCATCAGCTCTTCGCTGGCTTCGGCCGCAGCCTCAACCATGTTACCGCGCCACTCGTCAGCCAGCTCCTGCAGTTCAGCAGGAATAGGCTCGCGACGAGGAACCATGCCTTTGTCAGCGTCATTCCAGTAAACAGCTTCCATGGCCATCAGATCGATCTGACCCTGGAAGTTGTCTTCGGAACCGATAGCCAACTGGATTGGCACCGGAGTGTGACCCAGACGCTGCTTGATCTGACCGATCACGCGCAGGAAGTTTGCACCAGCACGGTCCATCTTGTTGACGTAAACAAGACGTGGAACGCCGTACTTGTTGGCTTGACGCCATACGGTTTCCGACTGAGGCTCAACGCCCGAGGTACCGCAGAACACAACGACCGCGCCGTCGAGAACACGCAGGGAACGCTCAACTTCAATAGTGAAGTCAACGTGGCCCGGGGTATCGATGACGTTGAAGCGGTACTGATCTTTGTGCTGCTTCTCAGAACCCTGCCAGAAGGCGGTAATAGCAGCAGAAGTAATGGTAATACCACGCTCCTGCTCCTGCACCATCCAGTCGGTGGTCGCGGCGCCGTCATGCACCTCGCCCATCTTGTGACTTTTGCCAGTGTAAAAAAGGACGCGCTCGGTGGTGGTGGTTTTACCAGCATCCACGTGAGCGACGATACCGATGTTACGGTAGCGGCTAATCGGAGTAGTACGAGCCATAAAGCCCTCGCAAAATTAGTGAAGCTAAAATTAGAAGCGGTAGTGCGAGAAAGCCTTGTTGGCTTCAGCCATGCGGTGCACGTCTTCACGCTTCTTAACAGCAGCACCTTTACCTTCAGCAGCGTCCAACAGTTCGCCAGCCAAACGCAGAGCCATAGACTTCTCGCCGCGCTTACGGGCGAAGTCTACCAACCAGCGCATTGCCAGGGCGTTACGACGGGACGGGCGAACTTCAACCGGAACCTGGTAAGTAGCACCACCTACACGGCGCGACTTCACTTCGACCAGCGGAGCGATGGCGTCGAGAGCTTTCTCGAAGATTTCCAGGGGGTCGCTGTTCTTGCGTTCTTTAACCTTTTCCAGCGCGCCATAAACGATACGCTCGGCAACGGCTTTCTTGCCGCTTTCCATCACGTGGTTCATGAACTTGGCCAGGATTTGGCTTCCGTATTTTGGATCGTCAAGCACTTCGCGCTTGGCTGCTACGCGTCTTCTTGGCATGGATAAGCCCTCAAACGGTCTTCAGGTTCGCTCGGAATCGGTGCCCTTTCGGGACGCCTCCGACCTTACTCTTATCGACTCAGAAAAATAGATAATTCAGTGTTTACAAAAAGCCGCTACTACTTAGGCTTCTTGGTACCGTACTTCGAACGACCCTGGTTACGACCTTTAACGCCGGAAGTATCCAAAGAACCGCGTACGGTGTGGTAACGAACACCTGGCAAGTCTTTTACACGACCGCCGCGGATCAGTACCACGCTGTGCTCTTGCAGGTTGTGGCCTTCACCGCCGATGTACGAGGAAACCTCGAAACCGTTGGTCAGACGCACACGGCATACTTTACGCAGTGCCGAGTTAGGTTTTTTCGGCGTGGTGGTATACACACGGGTGCATACGCCACGACGTTGCGGGCAGTTCTGCAGCGCAGGCACGTCGGATTTCTCGACGATACGCTTACGCGGCTGACGTACCAGCTGGTTGATAGTTGCCATCTACTAGCTCCACTGTTGTCTTGCGACGCTATTGTCTTGCAAGAAAAGCAAAATGGCAGGAACGAATTCCCGCCAAATTTAGGGGTACAAGAGTCTAAAGAGGATCTTGTCCCCAGTCAAGGCAAGGCCCCGACTCCCCCGCTCATCCAACCTCGACAAATTGTCTCGATTCGATGAGCGGGGCCGCCAGGGCCCCACACTTATTTATCGCAGAACTCAGTTACCGCTCGAGTTCAGCGCTTCGGTCAGTGCAGCTTCCACTTCACTGGCGCTCACGCGCAACGGCTTGTCAGCCTCACGGCGGCGCTTGCGCTCGCTGTGATAAGCCAGACCGGTACCTGCCGGGATCAAACGACCCACGACCACGTTTTCTTTCAGGCCGCGCAGGTAATCGCGCTTGCCGGTTACCGCCGCTTCGGTCAGTACGCGAGTGGTCTCTTGGAAAGAGGCCGCCGAGATGAACGATTCGGTGGACAACGACGCCTTGGTGATACCCAGCAGAACGCGAGTGAACTTGGAAACGAACTTGTCGTCGCCAGCCAAACGCTCGTTCTCTACCAGTACGTGAGTCAATTCCATCTGGTCGCCCTTGATGAAAGTGGAATCGCCGGATTCAGCGATTTCAACTTTACGCAGCATCTGACGCAGGATGGTCTCGATGTGCTTGTCGTTGATCTTCACGCCTTGCAGACGGTAAACGTCCTGAATTTCGTTAACGATGTACTTGGCCAGCGCACTCACACCCAGCAGACGCAGGATGTCGTGTGGATCGCTCGGGCCGTCGGAGATAACTTCGCCGCGGTTTACCTGTTCGCCTTCGAACACGTTCAGGTGACGCCACTTCGGAATCAGCTCTTCATACGGATCGCTACCGTCGTTCGGGGTAATAACCAGACGGCGCTTGCCTTTGGTCTCTTTACCGAACGCGATGGTGCCGCTGACTTCAGCCAGAATCGAGGCTTCTTTCGGACGACGAGCTTCGAACAAGTCGGCAACACGCGGCAGACCACCGGTGATGTCACGAGTTTTCGAAGTCTCTTGCGGAATACGAGCGATAACATCACCGATCGCGATTTTCGCACCGTCCGCCACACCGACCAGGGCGTTGGCAGGCAGGAAGTACTGAGCAATTACGTCAGTACCCGGCAGCAAGAGATCCTTGCCATTGTCATCAACCATCTTCACAGCAGGACGGATATCTTTACCGGCAGCTGGACGGTCTTTGGCGTCGAGTACTTCAATGTTGGTCATACCGGTCAATTCGTCAGTCTGACGCTTGATCGTGATGCCTTCTTCCATGCCCACGTAGGTCACGGTACCTTTCATTTCGGTAACGATTGGGTGAGTGTGCGGATCCCACTTGGCCACGATTGCGCCAGCGTCGACCTTGTCACCCTCTTTAACCGAAATCACAGCACCGTACGGCAGCTTGTAGCGCTCGCGCTCGCGACCGTAGTCGTCAGCGATTGCCAGCTCACCGGAACGGGACACAGCAACCAGGCAACCATCCACTCGCTCAACGTGCTTCAGGTTGTGCAGACGGACGGTACCGCCATTCTTCACCTGAACGCTGTCGGCTGCGGAGGTCCGGCTTGCCGCACCACCGATGTGGAACGTACGCATCGTCAGCTGGGTACCCGGCTCACCGATCGACTGGGCAGCGATAACGCCGACAGCTTCACCGATGTTCACCTGGTGACCACGAGCCAAGTCACGGCCGTAGCACTTGGCGCAAATGCCGTAGCGAGTTTCGCAGCTGATCGGCGAACGCACGATCACTTCGTCGATGCTGTTCAGCTCGATGAATTCAACCCACTTCTCGTCTACCAGAGTGCCGGCAGGAACGATGATTTCCTCGGTACCTGGCTTGAATACGTCACGGGCGATAACACGACCCAATACGCGCTCACCCAACGGCTCTACAACGTCACCGCCTTCAATGTGCGGAGTCATCAGCAGACCATGTTCGGTGCCGCAATCGATCTCGGTTACAACCAGATCCTGCGCAACGTCTACCAGACGACGAGTCAGGTAACCGGAGTTCGCAGTTTTCAACGCGGTATCCGCCAGACCTTTACGAGCACCGTGAGTGGAGATGAAGTACTGAAGTACGCTCAAACCTTCACGGAAGTTCGCAGTAATTGGCGTTTCGATGATGGAACCGTCCGGCTTGGCCATCAGACCACGCATACCGGCGAGCTGACGGATCTGCGCAGCAGAACCCCGTGCGCCCGAGTCGGCCATCATGTACATCGAGTTGAAGGACTCTTGTTCGACTTCGACGCCATGACGGTCGATGACCTTCTCTTTCGAGAGGTTGGCCATCATCGCCTTGGATACTTCGTCGTTCGCCTTGGACCAAAGGTCGATCACTTTGTTGTACTTCTCGCCCTGGGTTACCAGGCCGGAGGCGTACTGACTTTCGATCTCCTTCACTTCATCGGTGGCAGCACTGATGATGCGGGCTTTTTCATCCGGGATAACGAAGTCGTTAACACCGATGGAAACGCCGGAAATGGTCGAATAGGCAAAACCGGTGTACATCAACTGGTCAGCGAAGATCACGGTCTCTTTCAAACCAACCACGCGGTAGCACTGGTTGATCAGCTTGGAGATCGCCTTTTTCTTCATCGGCAGGTTGACGACGTCGTACGACAGACCTTTTGGCACAACCTGGAACAACAGCGCACGGCCGACAGTGGTGTCGACGATACGGGTGTTGCTCACGCTGCCGCCATCACGGTCGTTGACGGTTTCGTTGATCCGCACTTTAACCTTGGCGTGCAGTGCGGCTTCGCCGGCACGGAACACACGGTCAACTTCTTGCAGATCCGCGAACACACGACCTTCGCCTTTGGCGTTGATCGCTTCACGAGTCATGTAGTACAGACCCAATACAACGTCCTGCGACGGAACGATGATTGGCTCACCGTTGGCTGGCGACAGAATGTTGTTGGTCGACATCATCAACGCACGCGCTTCCAACTGGGCTTCCAGTGTCAGCGGTACGTGCACGGCCATTTGGTCGCCGTCGAAGTCGGCGTTGTACGCGGCGCAGACCAGCGGGTGCAGCTGGATAGCCTTACCTTCGATCAGAACCGGTTCAAATGCCTGGATACCCAGACGGTGAAGGGTCGGTGCACGGTTGAGAAGCACTGGGTGTTCGCGGATAACTTCAGCGAGAACGTCCCAAACTTCCGGCAGCTCGCGCTCAACCATCTTCTTGGCAGCTTTGATGGTGGTAGCGAGACCACGCATTTCCAGCTTGCCGAAAATGAACGGTTTGAACAGCTCGAGAGCCATTTTCTTCGGCAGACCGCACTGGTGCAGACGCAGGGTCGGACCTACGGTAATTACCGAACGACCGGAGTAGTCAACACGCTTACCGAGCAAGTTCTGACGGAAACGACCTTGTTTACCCTTGATCATGTCAGCCAGGGATTTTAGAGGACGCTTGTTGGAACCGGTGATAGCGCGGCCACGACGACCGTTGTCGAGCAAGGCATCGACAGCTTCCTGCAACATACGCTTTTCGTTGCGCACGATGATGTCCGGAGCGGACAGATCAAGCAGGCGCTTCAAGCGGTTGTTACGGTTGATCACTCGACGATACAGATCGTTGAGGTCGGAAGTCGCAAAACGACCGCCATCCAGTGGGACCAGTGGACGCAGATCTGGCGGCAGAACCGGCAGAACGGTCAGCACCATCCACTCTGGCAAGTTGCCGGAACCCTGGAAGGCTTCCATCAACTTCAGACGCTTGGACAGCTTCTTGATTTTGGTTTCGGAGTTGGTTTGCGGAATCTCTTCACGCAGACGGCCAATCTCGTGCTCCAGATCGATAGCGTGCAGCAGTTCACGGACAGCTTCGGCACCCATGCGGGCATCGAAATCGTCGCCGAACTCTTCCAGCGCTTCGAAGTACTGCTCGTCGTTGAGCAGCTGACCTTTTTCAAGGGTGGTCATGCCTGGATCGATAACGACATAGCTCTCGAAGTAGAGAACGCGTTCGATATCACGCAGGGTCATGTCCATCAGCAAGCCGATACGGGACGGCAGCGATTTCAGGAACCAGATGTGGGCAACTGGCGAGGCCAGTTCGATGTGCGCCATGCGCTCACGACGAACTTTTGCCAGCGCGACTTCAACGCCGCACTTCTCGCAGATCACACCACGGTGCTTCAAGCGCTTGTACTTACCGCACAGGCACTCGTAATCCTTTACCGGGCCAAAGATCTTGGCGCAGAACAGGCCGTCACGCTCAGGTTTGAACGTACGGTAGTTGATGGTTTCCGGCTTTTTAACTTCACCGAACGACCACGAACGGATCATCTCAGGCGATGCCAATCCGATACGGATGGCGTCGAACTCTTCGACTTGACCCTGGTTTTTCAGCAAATTCAGTAGGTCTTTCAAGGCCTTTCCTCCTGGCGGAGCAGAGAGCGGGCAATCCTGCCCCGCTCTCATTCGCGTCACGTGTTATTCGGTTTCCAGATCGATATCGATGCCGAGGGAACGAATTTCCTTGATCAACACGTTGAAGGACTCGGGCATGCCCGGCTCCATACGGTGATCGCCGTCCACGATGTTTTTGTACATCTTGGTCCGACCGTTCACATCGTCCGACTTCACTGTGAGCATTTCTTGCAGAGTGTATGCAGCACCGTATGCTTCCAGTGCCCAGACCTCCATCTCCCCGAAACGCTGACCACCGAACTGCGCCTTACCACCCAGCGGCTGCTGGGTAACCAGGCTGTACGAACCGGTAGAACGAGCGTGCATCTTGTCGTCTACCAAGTGGTTCAGCTTCAGCATGTACATGTAGCCAACGGTAACCGGGCGCTCAAACTTGTTGCCAGTACGGCCGTCAGTCAGCTGCATCTGGCCGCTTTCTGGCAGGTCTGCCAGTTTCAGCATGGCCTTGATTTCGCTTTCCTTGGCACCGTCGAACACCGGAGTGGCCATCGGTACGCCGCCGCGCAGGTTCTTCGCCAGATCCAGGATTTCCTGGTCGGAGAAGGTATCCAGCGCTTCGTTGCGACCACCGATCTCGTTGTAGATCTCGTGCAGGAACTTGCGAAGGTCAGCAACCTTGCGCTGCTCTTCGATCATACGGTTGATCTTCTCACCCAAACCTTTGGCCGCGAGGCCCAGGTGGGTTTCAAGGATCTGACCAACGTTCATACGCGAAGGTACGCCCAACGGGTTAAGGACGACGTCGACCGGGGTGCCATTGGCATCGTGCGGCATGTCTTCAACCGGCATGATCACGGAGACCACACCCTTGTTACCGTGACGACCGGCCATCTTGTCGCCCGGCTGGATGCGGCGACGGATTGCCAGGTAAACCTTGACGATTTTCAGCACGCCTGGAGCCAGGTCATCGCCCTGCTGCAGTTTGCGCTTCTTGTCTTCGAACTTGTCGTCCAGCAGACGGCGGCGATCAACGATGTAGGCCTGAGCCTTCTCGAGCTGCTCGTTCAGAGCATCTTCAGCCATGCGCAGTTTGAACCACTGGCCGTGCTCAAGACCGTCGAGAACTTCGTCGGTGATTTCCTGACCTTTCTTCAGACCGGCGCCGCCTTCGGCTTTGTGGCCGACCAGAGCGGAACGCAGACGTTCGAAGGTCGCGCCTTCAACGATACGGAACTCTTCGTTCAGGTCCTTGCGGATCTCGTCGAGTTGAGTCTTCTCGATCGACAGAGCACGAGCATCACGCTCAACGCCGTCACGGGTGAAGACCTGTACGTCGATGACAGTACCCTTGGTACCGGTAGGTACGCGCAGGGAGGTGTCTTTAACGTCGCTGGCTTTTTCACCGAAGATCGCACGCAACAGCTTCTCTTCCGGCGTCAGTTGGGTCTCGCCTTTCGGAGTGACCTTACCGACCAGAATGTCGCCTGCGCCAACTTCAGCACCTACGTATACGATACCGGCTTCGTCCAGCTTGTTCAGTGCAGCTTCACCCACGTTCGGGATGTCTGCAGTGATTTCCTCTGGCCCAAGCTTGGTGTCACGTGCCACACAGGTCAGTTCCTGAATGTGGATCGTGGTGAAACGGTCTTCCTGAACCACACGCTCGGACAGGCAGATGGAGTCTTCGAAGTTGAAGCCGTTCCATGCCATGAACGCGATACGCATGTTCTGACCCAGAGCCAGCTCACCCATGTCGGTGGACGGACCGTCGGCCATGATGTCGCTACGCTGAACCCGATCACCCTTGCTCACCAGCGGACGCTGGTTGATGCAGGTGTTCTGGTTGGAGCGGGTGTATTTGGTCAGGTTGTAGATGTCGACACCAGCTTCGCCGGTTTCAACTTCGTCATCGGCAACACGAACCACGATACGGCTGGCATCAACGGAATCGATCACGCCGCCACGACGAGCCACGACGCAAACGCCGGAGTCGCGAGCCACGTTACGTTCCATGCCGGTACCTACCAGCGGCTTGTCAGCACGCAGGGTGGGTACAGCTTGACGCTGCATGTTCGAACCCATCAACGCACGGTTGGCGTCGTCGTGCTCGAGGAACGGGATCAGCGACGCAGCAACCGAAACTACCTGCTTCGGTGAAACGTCCATCAAGGTGACGTCTTCCGGCGCCTTGACGGTGAACTCGTTCAAGTGACGAACAGCTACCAGCTCGTCGATCAGGACTTTCTTGTCGTTCATCGTGGCCGAAGCCTGAGCGATCACGTGATCAGCTTCTTCGATGGCGGACAGGAACACGATCTCGTCGGTGACCAAAGCGTCTTTCACCACGCGGTACGGGCTCTCGAGGAAGCCGTACTGGTTGGTGCGCGCATAGGCGGCCAGGGAGTTGATCAGACCGATGTTCGGACCTTCCGGTGTTTCAATCGGGCATACACGACCGTAGTGAGTCGGGTGTACGTCACGAACTTCAAAGCCGGCACGCTCGCGCGTCAGACCGCCAGGGCCGAGAGCAGAAACACGACGCTTGTGGGTGATCTCGGACAGCGGGTTGTTCTGGTCCATGAACTGGGACAGCTGGCTGGAACCGAAGAACTCTTTCACCGCCGCAGCCACTGGCTTGGCGTTGATCAGGTCTTGCGGCATCAGGCCTTCGCTTTCAGCCATCGACAGACGCTCTTTGACCGCACGCTCAACGCGCACCAGGCCAACGCGGAACTGGTTCTCGGCCATTTCGCCTACGCAGCGAACACGACGGTTACCCAGGTGGTCGATGTCATCGACGATGCCTTTACCGTTACGGATGTCGACCAGAGTCTTCAATACCGCGACGATGTCTTCTTTGCAC
Source organism: Pseudomonas frederiksbergensis (assembly GCF_001874645.1). Taxonomy (NCBI): domain Bacteria; kingdom Pseudomonadati; phylum Pseudomonadota; class Gammaproteobacteria; order Pseudomonadales; family Pseudomonadaceae; genus Pseudomonas; species Pseudomonas frederiksbergensis. The sequence goes on along the minus strand of NZ_CP017886.1, from coordinate 3,563,113 downwards.
AACACGCCCGAACCTTCGATCTCGGTGCGACCGATACGACGGTTGAACTTCATCCGGCCGACCGCAGACAGGTCATAGCGCTCAGGGCTGAAGAACAGGTTGTTGAACAGTGTCTCGGCAGCGTCTTTGGTTGGCGGCTCGCCAGGACGCATCATGCGATAGATCTCGACCAGCGCTTCCAGTTGGTTGCTGGTGGAGTCGATCTTCAGAGTGTCGGAGACGAACGGACCGCAGTCGATATCGTTGGTGTACAGAGTTTCGATGCGAACAACCTGAGACTTGGCGATTTTTGCCAGGATCTCGGTGTTCAGCTCGGTGTTGCACTCTGCCAGGATTTCGCCGGTTGCCGGATGCACGATGACCTTGGCGGTAGTGCGACCCAGGACGTAGTCCAGAGGCACTTGCAGCTCTTTGATCCCGGCTTTTTCCAGCTGGTTGATGTGGCGAGCGGTGATGCGACGACCTTGCTCGACAATAACCTTGCCTTTGTCATCCAGGATATCCAGGACAGCAATTTCACCGCGCAGGCGCTGAGGCACCAGTTCCAGGCTCAGGTTTTCACCTTGCACGTGGAAGACGTTGGTGGTGTAGAACGCGTCCAGCACTTCTTCAGTGGTATAGCCGAGCGCGCGCAGCAGTACCGATGCAGGCAGCTTGCGACGACGGTCGATACGCACGAATACGCAGTCTTTCGGGTCGAACTCGAAGTCCAGCCACGAACCGCGGTAAGGAATGATCCGCGCCGAGTACAGCAGTTTGCCGGAGCTGTGCGTCTTGCCACGGTCGTGGTCGAAGAACACGCCCGGGGAACGGTGCAGCTGGGAAACGATTACACGCTCGGTACCGTTGATTACGAAGGTACCGTTCTCAGTCATCAAGGGGATTTCACCCATGTAGACTTCTTGCTCTTTGATGTCCTTGATCGCTTTGTTCGACGATTCTTTGTCGAAAATGATCAGGCGCACTTTTACCCGCAAAGGTACGGCGTAAGTCACACCGCGCAATACGCATTCTTTGACATCAAATGCCGGTTCGCCCAGGCGATAACCGACGTACTCCAGCGCAGCATTGCCGGAGTAGCTGATGATCGGGAAAACGGATTTGAAGGCCGCATGCAGGCCCACGTCGCGGAACTGATCTTTAGTCGCTCCCGCTTGCAAGAATTCACGATACGAATCCAGCTGGATGGCCAGGAGGTACGGCACATCCATGACGTCCGGCAACTTGCTAAAGTCCTTGCGGATACGTTTTTTCTCAGTATATGAGTAAGCCATCAGCGTTCCCCAGCTTGGTCACCTGCTTGTTTGGCCCCTCCCGACGGGAGCAGCCAGAAAATCGTGCAAACCCCATGGTTTGCGCCACCGCATCGGGTGGTTACAGCTCGTTATCAGCCCCGACCCAGTCGGCTGCCAATAACGGAAAAAGGCCGGTGGCAAGAGCCACCAGCCATCAGCCTTTCGCTTAACGCTCGGGCTGGAGACGCAAAGTCGATGCTTACTTCAGCTCGACTTTAGCGCCTGCTTCTTCCAGAACTGCTTTGGCTTTGTCAGCTGCGTCTTTGGCAACAGCTTCCAGAACCATGGCAGGAGCGCCGTCAACTACAGCCTTGGCTTCTTTCAGGCCCAGACCGGTCAGTTCACGTACAGCCTTGATCACGTTAACTTTCTTCTCGCCAGCTTCGGTCAGCATAACGTTGAATTCGGTTTGCTCTTCAACAACAGCGGCAGCAGCAGCTGGGCCAGCCGATGCAGCAGCAGCGGTAACGCCGAATTTTTCTTCGAAAGCTTTGATCAGCTCAACAACCTGCAGAACGGACATTTCAGCTACGGCGTTGAGGATATCGTCTTGAGAGATAGACATGACTCTAATTCCTGATTTGGGGACGGCCTACGCGACCATCGAAATAAACAAAAAAGCGCGAAAGGAAGTGCTCAGCCTTAGGCTGCAACAGCTTCTTTTTGGTCGCGAATAGCCGCCAGAGTACGAGCCAATTTGCTGGTAGCGCCTTGAATCACGCTCATCAGCTGGGAAATTGCTTCGTCACGGGTCGGCAGAGTTGCCAGTACGTCGATCTGGTTAGCTGCGAGGAACTTGCCCTCGAACGCAGCTGCCTTGATCTCGAACTTATCCTGACCTTTGGCGAATTCCTTGAACAAACGGGCAGCAGCGCCAGGATGTTCGTTGGAGAACGCGATCAAGGTCGGGCCGGTGAACACGTCGTTGAGAACACTGTATTCAGTGTCAGCAACAGCGCGCTTGAGCAGAGTGTTACGTACAACACGTACGTAAACGCCAGCTTCACGAGCCTCTTTACGGAGTCCGGTCATCGCGCCTACTGTTACGCCACGGGCATCAGCCACGACAGCGGACAGAGCGACTTTGGCAGCCTCGTTGACTTCAGCGACGATGGCCTTCTTGTCTTCGAGTTTAATTGCCACGGGTTTAACTCCTGCTTGTTACCGTTTCATCCAGCCGAAGCCGGATGTCGTTTTGGTGTCTGATTCGGTAAGGAACCGGGAGCACCATCTGCGTAGGCTTGAGGTTTAAGACTTGCGTCGCCTACGGTCTTGGATAGCCCCCGCCAGGCAGGGACCCCAATATTTCAATTGACACAATTACTTGCGCCAATCTGTGTCTTACGCGTCGAGCGAACCCTGGTCGATGACCAGACCTGGGCCCATAGTAGTGCTCAGGGTAACGCGCTTGACGTAAATACCTTTCGAGGAAGCCGGCTTGATACGCTTCAGATCAGCGATCAGGGCCTCAACGTTTTCCTTCAGCTTGACGGCATCGAAGCCGACTTTGCCAACGGAGGTGTGAATAATGCCATTTTTGTCGGTGCGATAACGAACCTGACCAGCTTTTGCGTTTTTAACCGCGGTAGCTACGTCTGGCGTTACGGTGCCGACTTTAGGGTTAGGCATCAGGCCACGTGGGCCGAGGATCTGACCCAACTGACCTACAACGCGCATTGCATCCGGGGAAGCAATAACTACGTCATAGTTCAGGTCGCCGCCTTTCATTTCGGCAGCCAGGTCGTCCATACCTACGCGATCAGCGCCGGCAGCCAGAGCAGCTTCAGCTGCCGGGCCTTGGGTGAACACAGCAACGCGAACGGTCTTGCCAGTGCCGTGTGGCAGCACAGTAGCGCTACGTACGACCTGGTCAGATTTACGCGGGTCAACACCCAGGTTCACAGCAACGTCGAACGACTCGCTGAACTTGACAGTCGACAGCTCAGCCAGCAGAGCAGCGGCGTCTACAAAGTTGTAGGCCTTGCCCGCTTCGATTTTGCCAGCGATAGCCTTTTGGCGCTTGGTCAGCTTAGCCATTACACACCCTCCACGTTAAGGCCCATGCTACGAGCAGAACCGGCGATAGTACGCACGGCTGCTTCCATATCAGCTGCAGTCAGATCCGCGTTTTTGGTTTTCGCGATTTCTTCCAGCTGAGCACGAGTGACAGTGCCAACCTTAACGGTGTTTGGACGAGCGGAACCGCTAGTCAAACCAGCAGCCTTCTTCAGCAGAACCGAAGCCGGGGTGCTTTTAGTTTCGAAAGTGAAGCTACGGTCGCTGTAGACAGTGATGATCACTGGAGTCGGCAGACCTGGCTCAATACCCTGAGTACGGGCGTTGAAAGCCTTGCAGAATTCCATGATGTTCACGCCGTGTTGACCCAGAGCAGGACCAACAGGTGGGCTTGGGTTAGCCTGAGCGGCCTTCACTTGCAGCTTGATGTAAGCGGTAATCTTCTTGGCCATGAGGCACTCCAATTACGGGTTCGAACGCCTCGAGAGGCTCCCCGGTTACTTGCGCGTTTATCCCAGTGACGACAAAACCCCACAGCCTAGGGCTGCGGGGTTGGGATGCTTGTCCGGCTAGACCTTTTCGACCTGGCTGAACTCTAACTCTACCGGAGTAGAGCGACCGAAAATGAGCACAGCGACTTGGATCCGGCTCTTTTCGTAGTTAACTTCTTCGACCGTGCCATTAAAATCAGCAAACGGGCCGTCGGTAACACGAACCACTTCACCCGGCTCAAACAGAGTCTTAGGCTTCGGCTTGTCGCTACCATCAGCAACACGACGCAGAATTGCTTCCGCCTCTTTGTCAGTGATTGGTGCCGGCTTATCAGCGGTACCGCCGATGAAGCCCATCACCCGAGGAGTATCCTTGACCAAGTGCCAAGTACCCTCGTTCATATCCATCTGGACCAGCACATAACCAGGGAAGAATTTACGCTCGCTTTTGCGCTTCTGGCCATTACGCATTTCAACCACTTCTTCAGTGGGAACCAGAATTTCGCCGAAGCCATCTTCCATGCCAGCCAGCTTTACACGCTCTACCAACGAGCGCATGACATGCTTCTCGTAACCCGAGTAAGCATGCACAACGTACCAACGCTTAGCCACGGGACACCCTTAGCCAACAATCAAGGAAACAAGCCAGCCGAGCAGGGAATCAAGCCCCCACAACAGCAACGCCATAACCAGAACAACAGCCACCACAATCAGCGTGGTCTGCGTGGTTTCTTGGCGAGTTGGCCACACGACTTTACGAATTTCGGTGCGAGCTTCCTTAACCAGTACAAAGAAAGACTTGCCCTTGACCGTCTGCAGGCCTACAAAGGCAGCTACAGCGGCAATAACAAGCAAAGCGAGTACACGGTACAGGATCGGCGCAGCATGGTAATACTGATTGCCGACAACGCCAACAACCACCAAAGCGACTACTACAAGCCACTTGAGCAGATCGAAGCGAGAGCCTTGAGCTTCAGCTTTAGGAGTCATCTATGAAGATCCTGTGAAAAGAAAGCCAGATACACCGAGTGAATCTGGCAGGTCAGGAGGGAATCGAACCCCCAACCTACGGTTTTGGAGACCGTCGCTCTGCCAATTGAGCTACTGACCTAAAACAAAATTAGGCCGACCATTATGCCGGCCTAAAAAAGACATTACAACAACTTACTCGATGACCTTGGCTACGACACCAGCGCCGACGGTACGACCGCCTTCACGGATAGCGAAACGAAGACCATCTTCCATCGCGATGGTTTTGATCAGAGTGACAGTCATCTGAACGTTGTCACCTGGCATTACCATTTCAACGCCTTCTGGCAGCTCGCAGTTACCAGTCACATCAGTCGTACGGAAGTAGAACTGTGGACGGTAGCCCTTGAAGAACGGAGTATGACGACCGCCTTCTTCCTTGCTCAGAACGTAAACTTCCGCAGTGAACTTGGTGTGTGGCTTAACGGTGCCTGGCTTAACCAGAACCTGACCACGCTCGACGTCGTCACGCTTGGTGCCACGCAACAGCACGCCGCAGTTCTCACCAGCACGACCCTCATCGAGCAGCTTGCGGAACATCTCAACACCAGTGCAAGTAGTTTTGACAGTGTCACGAAGACCAACAATCTCAACTTCTTCCTGAATGCGGACAATGCCACGCTCAACACGACCAGTCACAACAGTACCGCGACCCGAGATCGAAAATACATCTTCGATCGGCATCAGGAACGGCTTGTCGATAGCACGCTCCGGCTGCGGAATGTAGCTATCCAGCGTCTCAACCAACTTCTTGACGGCAGTAGTGCCCATCTCGTTGTCGTCTTGACCATTCAAAGCCATCAGAGCCGAACCAATGATGATTGGAGTATCATCACCTGGGAAATCGTAGGCGCTCAGCAGATCGCGCACTTCCATCTCAACCAGCTCCAGCAGCTCAGCGTCGTCAACCATGTCAGCCTTGTTCAGGAAGACAACGATGTACGGAACGCCTACCTGACGGGACAGCAGGATGTGCTCACGGGTTTGCGGCATCGGACCATCAGCGGCCGAGCAAACCAGGATCGCACCATCCATCTGAGCGGCACCGGTAATCATGTTTTTTACGTAGTCGGCGTGACCCGGGCAATCAACGTGCGCATAGTGACGCACAGCCGAATCATACTCAACATGAGCGGTGTTAATGGTAATACCACGAGCTTTTTCTTCTGGGGCGCTATCGATCTTGTCGAAGTCAACCTTGGCCGAACCGAAAACTTCGGAGCAGACGCGAGTCAGAGCGGCAGTCAGAGTAGTCTTACCGTGGTCGACGTGACCAATGGTGCCTACGTTGACGTGCGGCTTATTACGTTCGAACTTTTCCTTAGCCATCGAAATCACCCCTAGGAGAAGAATTAAGCAAGTCACACTAGCCATTAAAACAAAGGCAGATATTTTCATATCTGCCTTGTTATATGGAGCTCTTGAGCGGATTTGAACCGCTGACCTCACCCTTACCAAGGGTGTGCTCTACCAACTGAGCTACAAGAGCAAAACACTTTGCACAACCTGCAAACTTGGAGCGGGTAGCGGGAATCGAACCCGCATCATCAGCTTGGAAGGCTGAGGTTCTACCACTAAACTATACCCGCGTAAGCTTGCAGCTCACGCTAAAAATGGTGGAGGGGGAAGGATTCGAACCTTCGAAGTCGTAGACGTCAGATTTACAGTCTGATCCCTTTGGCCGCTCGGGAACCCCTCCTAAGCGAGCCGGCATTCTACATCATGCCAGCCTTCTGTCAAGCATTTTCTCATTAAAAACCTGAGGTTAGCTGCGTTGACCTCGCTTCGCGCCGTTGACTGTTAAAGGTCTTCACTGCGAAGCGGGCGCCATTCTATGCAACCTATTCAGCAGTTGCAACCCCCTCGCAGGGCATTATTTTATGTTTTAACTCATTGAATTCTTTAGCAAGGTTCTGCAACACGGAATCATCAGCCAAACGCCGGCTTTCCGGAGCCACGCGCATCCAATATCCAACAGAATCAGGAAGAGAAACCGATAGCTGCTGAACCTTGATATCGAGAGCAGTCAATCGCTGCTCGAGTGTCCTGGCCGTTTCCTGACGAGCAAAGCCGCCCAGATAAAGACAGCTGTTATCCGCCTGCGCAGATTTACCCTTGTCACGCGCAGCTGCTGCATCAGGCGTTTCACTCAACAGACGAATGTCCTGCTGCGAACCTTTGTACAAACTCAACGGAGTGACATCTTTCGCACGCAAGGGCGCCTCCTGCTGGTGCCAGACGTAATAAAACACATTGAGGACCAGCAACAGCAGAAACAACCAACGCATAAAAACCTCAGGACAATGGGCACGCCATGGCCAAACCTACGAATACGAGATCCGGTACCACCCGCGCCTCAGGCACGATTCCAGAAACCAGGCCTGCATCACCACCAGTGAGGAACACCGAGAACTCCTGCCCCCAATAGCTGCGCGCAAGCTCCAATTGCGTCAGGACAAATCCTCTCAACATCAATGAACAGCCACGCTCGACGGCCTCCACCGTATTACGCCCTGGCTCAAAGCTCTCGAGCGCTCTCGATGCAGCGAGATCGTCGTAACGAATCCGCCGTGTATGGGTGCGCAGCTGGTTACGCATCAAGGGCATTCCGGGACAAATAAACCCTCCCAGGTGCTCGCCATCCGCAGCAATAAAGTCTGCGGTAAGCGCAGTGCCAAAATCGAGGACCAGACAAGCTCCCGAGGCAAGATGAAACGCCCCAAGCATCGCAAGCCAGCGGTCAAGGCCCAGCCGCTGATAATCTTCGTAACCATTGTGGACCCCGGACATTTCACGGGCCGGTGCCGCGCAGGACACCGTTACGCCAAATGCATCAACCAGCAAGGAAACAAGCGCAGCGGTCTCTTCATTGGTTCTTACGCTTACCAGGCGACAGTACTTGAGATTCAGCCCATCACAGCCGTGCAAACTTTCCAACAAGACCAGATCCGAGTCGACAACTCCCTCGGCAACCAAGCGTGCCGCATCTGCGTGCAGCACACGCCATTTAATAAAGCTGTTCCCGCAGTCGAGCTCAAGAATCATCGCGCAACCTCAGACTTAGCTCACCACCACTAAACACTTTTTCTACGCCACCCACTTTCAAACGCAACGCGCCTTGGCCATCAATCCCTATCACCTCGCCATCAATCCGGTTCACCCCAGCAATCAGTGAAACCGCGCGCCCCTGCCATAGGTGTCCTTGCTCCCACTCTGCCTGAAGCACTGAAAATCCTGCCGACTGGTGGCGACTCAGGTGTTCCCGGAGAACAATCCCCAAACGCGCCACAAGAAGATTACGATCAAACGCCTTACCCGCCTCGAGACGCATAGAGGTCCATTGCTGATCAACCTCATCAGCCATCTGCATATTTACATTGATTCCCACACCCAGAACGACATGGCACACATCAGCGGGATCCCCGACCAACTCCAACAATACCCCGGCGATTTTCTTCTCACCTACCAGGACATCGTTAGGCCACTTCAAACCAGCTCCGGCAATACCCAGATCACGCAGCGTTTGCATCACAGCAAGGCCGACAACCAGGCTAAGCCCTTCAAGCTGCCGCATGCCACCATCGATTCTCAGCACGAGGCTATAGTAGATATTTTCGGCAAACGGACTCACCCACTTGCGGCCGCGCCGACCGCGACCAGCAGTTTGTCGCTCTGCAAGCACAAGAAACGGCGCAGCCATTCCGCGCCCTATAGAGCGCAAAGCTTCAGCGTTGGTGGAATCAATCGAATCAAAGACTAGTACGGGCCAGCCGCAAGCAGGTGAATGCTCATCGATCTCCACGGAATTGAGCAGAGCCAACGGCGCACTCAACTGATAACCACGACCACGCACCTTGTGGATAGAAAGGCCCCATTCAGCCTCGAGGTGCTGGAGCTGTTTCCATACAGCGCTACGACTAATACCTAGAGCAGCGCCCAGCGCTTGGCCGGAATGGAAACGACCGTCCTTCAGGAGCTTTAACAACGTCAGCATGCAAGTATCGCCTCACAATGAGGTCCGCATGATAGCCATGCCCCGAGCCGTTGCATAGAAATCGTAAGTACGAACTTTCTCGCAGGCAAAACAAAACCCCTACCTGCATACGCAGATAGGGGTTTCGGAATTTAATCTTGACGATGACCTACTCTCACATGGGGAAACCCCACACTACCATCGGCGATGCATCGTTTCACTGCTGAGTTCGGGATGGGATCAGGTGGTTCCAATGCTCTATGGTCGTCAAGAAATTCGGTAGCCAGGTCGTCACTCGCGCAACGCTCCAGCAAATGGGTATGTGATAGCTCGGTGCTTTGTGAATCGCAAACTTTCGGTTTACTTCGTCTTCACACACCGCAATCTGGCGCCCTTTCGAGTCACTAAATTGCTTGGGTGTTATATGGTCAAGCCTCACGGGCAATTAGTATTGGTTAGCTCAACGCCTCACAGCGCTTACACACCCAACCTATCAACGTCGTAGTCTTCGACGGCCCTTCAGGGAACTCAAGGTTCCAGTGAGATCTCATCTTGAGGCTAGTTTCCCGCTTAGATGCTTTCAGCGGTTATCTATTCCGAACATAGCTACCCGGCAATGCCACTGGCGTGACAACCGGAACACCAGAGGTTCGTCCACTCCGGTCCTCTCGTACTAGGAGCAGCCCCTCTCAAATCTCAAACGTCCACGGCAGATAGGGACCGAACTGTCTCACGACGTTCTAAACCCAGCTCGCGTACCACTTTAAATGGCGAACAGCCATACCCTTGGGACCGGCTTCAGCCCCAGGATGTGATGAGCCGACATCGAGGTGCCAAACACCGCCGTCGATATGAACTCTTGGGCGGTATCAGCCTGTTATCCCCGGAGTACCTTTTATCCGTTGAGCGATGGCCCTTCCATACAGAACCACCGGATCACTAAGACCTACTTTCGTACCTGCTCGACGTGTCTGTCTCGCAGTCAAGCGCGCTTTTGCCTTTATACTCTACGACCGATTTCCGACCGGTCTGAGCGCACCTTCGTACTCCTCCGTTACTCTTTAGGAGGAGACCGCCCCAGTCAAACTACCCACCATACACTGTCCTCGATCCGGATAACGGACCTGAGTTAGAACCTCAAAGTTGCCAGGGTGGTATTTCAAGGTTGGCTCCACGCGAACTGGCGTCCACGCTTCAAAGCCTCCCACCTATCCTACACAAGCAAATTCAAAGTCCAGTGCAAAGCTATAGTAAAGGTTCACGGGGTCTTTCCGTCTAGCCGCGGATACACTGCATCTTCACAGCGATTTCAATTTCACTGAGTCTCGGGTGGAGACAGCGCCGCCATCGTTACGCCATTCGTGCAGGTCGGAACTTACCCGACAAGGAATTTCGCTACCTTAGGACCGTTATAGTTACGGCCGCCGTTTACCGGGGCTTCGATCAAGAGCTTCGCGTTAGCTAACCCCATCAATTAACCTTCCGGCACCGGGCAGGCGTCACACCCTATACGTCCACTTTCGTGTTTGCAGAGTGCTGTGTTTTTAATAAACAGTCGCAGCGGCCTGGTATCTTCGACCGGCATGGGCTTACGGAGCAAGTCCTTCACCCTCACCGGCGCACCTTCTCCCGAAGTTACGGTGCCATTTTGCCTAGTTCCTTCACCCGAGTTCTCTCAAGCGCCTTGGTATTCTCTACCCAACCACCTGTGTCGGTTTGGGGTACGGTTCCTGGTTACCTGAAGCTTAGAAGCTTTTCTTGGAAGCATGGCATCAACCACTTCGTGTTCTAAAAGAACACTCGTCATCAGCTCTCGGCCTTAGACCCCCGGATTTACCTAAGAGTCCAGCCTACCACCTTAAACTTGGACAACCAACGCCAAGCTGGCCTAGCCTTCTCCGTCCCTCCATCGCAATAACCAGAAGTACAGGAATATTAACCTGTTTTCCATCGACTACGCTTTTCAGCCTCGCCTTAGGGACCGACTAACCCTGCGTCGATTAACGTTGCGCAGGAAACCTTGGTCTTTCGGCGTGGGTGTTTTTCACACCCATTGTCGTTACTCATGTCAGCATTCGCACTTCTGATACCTCCAGCAAGCTTCTCAACTCACCTTCACAGGCTTACAGAACGCTCCTCTACCGCATCACCTAAGTGATACCCGTAGCTTCGGTGTATGGTTTGAGCCCCGTTACATCTTCCGCGCAGGCCGACTCGACTAGTGAGCTATTACGCTTTCTTTAAAGGGTGGCTGCTTCTAAGCCAACCTCCTAGCTGTCTAAGCCTTCCCACATCGTTTCCCACTTAACCATAACTTTGGGACCTTAGCTGACGGTCTGGGTTGTTTCCCTTTTCACGACGGACGTTAGCACCCGCCGTGTGTCTCCCATGCTCGGCACTTGTAGGTATTCGGAGTTTGCATCGGTTTGGTAAGTCGGGATGACCCCCTAGCCGAAACAGTGCTCTACCCCCTACAGTGATACATGAGGCGCTACCTAAATAGCTTTCGAGGAGAACCAGCTATCTCCGAGCTTGATTAGCCTTTCACTCCGATCCACAGGTCATCCGCTAACTTTTCAACGGTAGTCGGTTCGGTCCTCCAGTTAGTGTTACCCAACCTTCAACCTGCCCATGGATAGATCGCCCGGTTTCGGGTCTATTCCCAGCGACTAGACGCCCTATTAAGACTCGCTTTCGCTACGCCTCCCCTATTCGGTTAAGCTCGCCACTGAAAATAAGTCGCTGACCCATTATACAAAAGGTACGCAGTCACCCAACAACGTGGGCTCCCACTGCTTGTACGCATACGGTTTCAGGATCTATTTCACTCCCCTCTCCGGGGTTCTTTTCGCCTTTCCCTCACGGTACTAGTTCACTATCGGTCAGTCAGTAGTATTTAGCCTTGGAGGATGGTCCCCCCATATTCAGACAAAGTTTCTCGTGCTCCGTCCTACTCGATTTCATGACCAAGAGATTTTCGCGTACAGGGCTATCACCCACTATGGCCGCACTTTCCAGAGCGTTCCGCTAATCTCAAAGCCACTTAAGGGCTAGTCCCCGTTCGCTCGCCACTACTAAGGGAATCTCGGTTGATTTCTTTTCCTCAGGGTACTTAGATGTTTCAGTTCCCCTGGTTCGCTTCTTAAGCCTATGTATTCAGCTTAAGATACCTAACTTATGTTAGGTGGGTTCCCCCATTCAGACATCTCCGGATCACAGTCTGTTTGCCGACTCCCCGAAGCTTTTCGCAGGCTACCACGTCTTTCATCGCCTCTGACTGCCAAGGCATCCACCGTATGCGCTTCTTCACTTGACCATATAACCCCAAGCAATCTGGTTATACTGTGAAGACGACATTCGCCGAAAATTCGCAATTACTCACAAATTTTACCTTAGCCTGATCCGTTACCAGTGAAAGTAACGTTCAGTCTATCTTTCTATCACATACCCAAATTTTTAAAGAACGATTCTGATAAAGATCAGAAATCAATATTCATTCGAATATTCATTTCTGTACTCTACAATAAGCCAGCTACAAACAGTAAATGGTGGAGCCAAACGGGATCGAACCGTTGACCTCCTGCGTGCAAGGCAGGCGCTCTCCCAGCTGAGCTATGGCCCCGTAATTGGTGGGTCTGGGCAGATTCGAACTGCCGACCTCACCCTTATCAGGGGTGCGCTCTAACCAACTGAGCTACAGACCCAATCAAGGGATGCTGACCTTATCGTCTTCTTCAATGAATCAAGCAATTCGTGTGGGAGCTTATGCAGCAGCTGATGTCGTCGATTAAGGAGGTGATCCAGCCGCAGGTTCCCCTACGGCTACCTTGTTACGACTTCACCCCAGTCATGAATCACACCGTGGTAACCGTCCTCCCGAAGGTTAGACTAGCTACTTCTGGTGCAACCCACTCCCATGGTGTGACGGGCGGTGTGTACAAGGCCCGGGAACGTATTCACCGCGACATTCTGATTCGCGATTACTAGCGATTCCGACTTCACGCAGTCGAGTTGCAGACTGCGATCCGGACTACGATCGGTTTTGTGGGATTAGCTCCACCTCGCGGCTTGGCAACCCTCTGTACCGACCATTGTAGCACGTGTGTAGCCCAGGCCGTAAGGGCCATGATGACTTGACGTCATCCCCACCTTCCTCCGGTTTGTCACCGGCAGTCTCCTTAGAGTGCCCACCATTACGTGCTGGTAACTAAGGACAAGGGTTGCGCTCGTTACGGGACTTAACCCAACATCTCACGACACGAGCTGACGACAGCCATGCAGCACCTGTCTCAATGTTCCCGAAGGCACCAATCCATCTCTGGAAAGTTCATTGGATGTCAAGGCCTGGTAAGGTTCTTCGCGTTGCTTCGAATTAAACCACATGCTCCACCGCTTGTGCGGGCCCCCGTCAATTCATTTGAGTTTTAACCTTGCGGCCGTACTCCCCAGGCGGTCAACTTAATGCGTTAGCTGCGCCACTAAGAGCTCAAGGCTCCCAACGGCTAGTTGACATCGTTTACGGCGTGGACTACCAGGGTATCTAATCCTGTTTGCTCCCCACGCTTTCGCACCTCAGTGTCAGTATCAGTCCAGGTGGTCGCCTTCGCCACTGGTGTTCCTTCCTATATCTACGCATTTCACCGCTACACAGGAAATTCCACCACCCTCTACCATACTCTAGCTCGACAGTTTTGAATGCAGTTCCCAGGTTGAGCCCGGGGATTTCACATCCAACTTAACGAACCACCTACGCGCGCTTTACGCCCAGTAATTCCGATTAACGCTTGCACCCTCTGTATTACCGCGGCTGCTGGCACAGAGTTAGCCGGTGCTTATTCTGTCGGTAACGTCAAAACAATCACGTATTAGGTAACTGCCCTTCCTCCCAACTTAAAGTGCTTTACAATCCGAAGACCTTCTTCACACACGCGGCATGGCTGGATCAGGCTTTCGCCCATTGTCCAATATTCCCCACTGCTGCCTCCCGTAGGAGTCTGGACCGTGTCTCAGTTCCAGTGTGACTGATCATCCTCTCAGACCAGTTACGGATCGTCGCCTTGGTGAGCCATTACCTCACCAACTAGCTAATCCGACCTAGGCTCATCTGATAGCGCAAGGCCCGAAGGTCCCCTGCTTTCTCCCGTAGGACGTATGCGGTATTAGCGTCCGTTTCCGAGCGTTATCCCCCACTACCAGGCAGATTCCTAGGCATTACTCACCCGTCCGCCGCTCGCCACCAGGTACAAGTACCCGTGCTGCCGCTCGACTTGCATGTGTTAGGCCTGCCGCCAGCGTTCAATCTGAGCCATGATCAAACTCTTCAGTTCAAACATCTTTGGGTTTTGAGAAAACCCTAAACTTGGCTCAGCAATCGTTGGTTACATCTTTGATTTCTCGCGGAGTAACTTGTGATGCTGATAATCTTGTTGACTATCAGTCTGACTGCACAAGCACCCACACGAATTGCTTGATTCAGTTGTTAAAGAGCGGTTGGTTAAGATCTTTCGTCTCAACCGAGGCGCGCATTCTACAGCAGCCTCTGTTGCTGTCAAGCGGTTATTTTCAGAAGCTTTCCAGGTTTCCCTTGCAACTTCAACCACTTGCGCTTCCGATCTCTCGTTAGCGGGAGGCGAATTCTACAGCATTACTCGCTGCTGTCAACACCTCTTTTTCTCCGCTTTCGACCGAGAAGATCGAACCGCCAAAAGAGCTAAACAACACTACTCTTTCAACTCCTTCAGGCTTCGATGAACTGAAGCGTAACCGCTGTCGAAAACTGCGTAACTCTTTGTTTACCAAGAAGTTTTACGTTTCGACTGCGCCGGAAGTGGGGCGAATTATAGACAGATATAATTCGCCGTCAACCCCTAATTCCAGCTTTACTCGGACTTAAGCGTAATACGCGCAAATGCCTTCTTTCCGGCCTGGCAAACATGGCTCGCGCCCAGCGCGTATATAAAGGTGCGATCAACCACTTCACCATCTATACGCACACCACCCGAACCGAGCAGATCACGCGCGACCGCCGAGTTCTTCACTAACCCTGCTTTATTAAGCACAGCTGCAATTGGCATATCCTCTGCTGCCGTCAGCTCGATCTCTGGCAGATCGTCCGGCAGCTCGCCTTCCTTCATACGGTTACCCGCTGCACGGTGAGCGCTCGCCGCAGCCTCTTCACCATGGAAGCGCGCAACAATCTCTTCAGCCAGCTTGATCTTGATATCCCGCGGATTAGCGCCGGCCTCGACATCTGCACGCAATGCATTGATCTCATCCATGGAGCGGAAGCTGAGCAGCTCGAAGTAACGCCACATCAGCACATCCGGAATCGAAACCAGCTTGCCATACATAACGCCCGGCGCTTCCTGGATACCGACGTAGTTGCCCAGCGATTTGGACATCTTCTTCACGCCATCCAGCCCTTCGAGCAACGGCATAGTCAGAATGCACTGAGCCTCCTGACCATAACTGCGCTGCAGCTCACGCCCCATCAGCAGATTGAACTTCTGATCGGTACCACCCAGCTCGATATCCGCGCGCAATGCAACCGAGTCATACCCCTGAACCAGCGGATACAGGAACTCATGGATAGCGATTGGCTGATTGGTCGAATAGCGCTTGTCGAAGTCGTCGCGCTCAAGCATCCGCGCCACGGTGTATTGCGAGGTCAGACGAATAAAGTCCGCAGGCCCCATCTGATCCATCCAGGTGGAGTTGAAAGCCACCTCGGTTTTCGCCGGATCAAGAATCTTGAACACCTGAGTCTTATAGGTCTCGGCATTCTCCAGAACCTGCTCACGCGTCAACGGCGGACGGGTAGCACTCTTGCCGCTCGGATCACCGATAATCCCGGTGAAGTCACCTATAAGGAAGATCACCTGGTGACCCAGATCCTGGAACTGGCGCAGCTTATTAATAAGCACCGTGTGACCCAGGTGCAAATCCGGCGCCGTCGGATCGAAGCCAGCCTTAATACGCAGCGGCTGGCCGCGCTTGAGCTTCTCGATCAGCTCGGACTCGACCAACAGTTCTTCCGCACCACGTTTGATCAGCGCTAGCTGCTCTTCAACCGACTTCATAACAGACCCGCAAGGCTCAGATTCAAAGGGAACCAACCATACAAGATCGCGCACCAAATACAAGTTTTGCCCGGCGCACGGACGCCAATCCGCGAACAGAGCATTCGCGACTTGCTTAAGAGATGATTTGGTTATATTTTATACAGTTATTTCATCTTCATCATGTCATTCATCTTTTCCAATTCATCTTTTCCAAAGTCAAATTACCTATGACCACAGAACCGTCTAAAGCGCCGCCGCTTTATCCGAAGACCCACCTGCTCGCGGCAAGTGGCATTGCCGCCCTCCTCAGCCTGGCGCTCCTGGTATTCCCTTCCAGTGACGTTGAAGCCAAAAAGACAACCCTGAGTCTTGAACTGGAACGCCCTGCAGAACAACTGACACAAGATCAAGACGCTGCTGACGCCGCTCAAGCCACAAACGAGCCGGTCGAATCTCCATTCGCCCAGATCGAAAGCAGTTCCGACGATACCAAGGAAACGGCTAAAGCAGCACCGGCACCGGTCGTTGAGGAGAAGAAAGCTCCAGGCCACCGGGAAGTGATCGTTGCCAAAGGCGACACCCTCTCCACATTGTTCGAGAAAGTCGGGCTTCCGGCCGCCTCGGTGCACGACGTATTGGCCAGCGACAAACAAGCCAAGCAGTTCACCCAGCTTAAACACGGCCAGAAACTCGAGTTCGAACTGGGCCACGACGGCCAGTTGACCAATCTGCACAGCAAGATCAACGATGTTGAAAGCATCAGCCTGAGCAAAAACGCCAAGGGCTATACCTTCAACCGCATTACAACCAAGCCAACCGTGCGCTCTGCCTATGTTCACGGCGTGATCAACAGCTCGCTCTCGCAATCCGCAGCGCGTGCCGGCCTGTCCCACAGTCTCACCATGGACATGGCCAGTGTGTTTGGCTATGACGTCGACTTCGCCCAGGATATTCGTCAGGGTGACGAGTTCGATGTGATCTACGAACAGAAAGTCGTCAACGGCAAAGCTGTCGGCAATGGCCCCATCCTTTCCGCCCGCTTCACCAACCGTGGCAAGACGTACACTGCCGTGCGTTACACCAACAAGCAAGGCAACAGCAGCTACTACACTGCCGACGGCAACAGCATGCGCAAGGCATTCATTCGTACGCCGGTGGACTTCGCCCGTATTAGCTCGCGCTTCTCCATGGGCCGCAAGCATCCTATTCTGAACAAAATTCGCGCACACAAAGGCGTTGACTATGCAGCGCCTCGCGGCACGCCGATCAAGGCTGCCGGTGACGGTAAAGTACTGCTGGCCGGTCGCCGCGGCGGTTACGGGAACACCGTTATCATTCAGCACGGCAACACCTACCGTACGCTGTACGGACACATGCAGGGCTTCGCCAAGGGCATCAAGACTGGCGGCAATGTCAAGCAGGGCCAAGTGATCGGTTATATCGGCACTACCGGCCTCTCTACGGGTCCGCACTTGCACTACGAGTTCCAGGTCAACGGCGTTCACGTCGACCCGCTGGGTCAGAAACTGCCAATGGCCGATCCGATCGCCAAGTCTGAGCGCGCGCGCTTCCTGCAACAAAGCCAGCCGCTGATGGCGCGCATGGAGCAAGAGAAAGCCACCCTGCTAGCTTCGAGCAAACGCTAAGCCATGGCGCTCTATATAGGTGTGATGTCCGGTACCAGTCTTGATGGCCTGGACATTGCGCTGATTGAGCAAGCACCGGCGATCAAACTGATCGCCACGCACTACATTCCCATGCCCGACTCCCTGCGCTCCGAGCTGCTTGGCTTGTGCACCAGCGGACCTGACGAGATAGCCCGCAGCGCCATTGCCCAGCAAAACTGGGTAAAACTGGCCGCCCAGGGCATCAATACCCTGCTTGCAGATCAACACCTGAAACCTGACGACATCCGAGCGATTGGCAGCCACGGCCAGACCATTCGTCATGAGCCTGCACGCGGCTTCACCGTGCAGATCGGCAACCCTGCCCTGCTGACCGAACTGACCGGAATCACCGTCGTCAGTGACTTTCGTAGCCGCGACGTGGCTGCAGGCGGGCAAGGCGCGCCGCTGGTTCCAGCCTTTCATGAAGCCTTGTTTGAAGAGCGCAGAGGCAACCGTGCGATCTTGAATGTCGGCGGTTTCAGCAATCTCAGCCTGATAGAGACTGGCAAACCCGTCTCGGGCTTTGACTGCGGTCCAGGCAATGTCCTGTTGGACGCCTGGATTCACCTGCTGCGCGGTGAGACCTTCGACCGTGACGGCCAGTGGGCTGCAAGCGGCAGCGTAGAGCCCGTGCTGCTAAAGGCCCTGCTCAGCGATCCATTCTTCCTGACCAAGGGCCCCAAAAGCACGGGCCGCGAAGTGTTCAACCTGCAATGGCTGACACAACACCTGGCCCACCTGCCCGCATTTGCCGCACAAGACGTGCAAGCAACGTTGCTTGAGCTGACAGCGTTGACCATCGTCGAATCGCTACAAACCGCACAAGCCGATACACAAGAGCTGCTGGTCTGTGGCGGTGGCGCCCATAACGCAACGTTGATGGCACGGTTCGCCAGCCTGCTGCCAGACGCCAAGGTCAGCAGCACTGCTGCTTACGGCATAGACCCGGACTGGGTCGAAGCCATGGCCTTCGCCTGGCTGGCCCATTGCTGCCTCGAAAGCATCCCGGCCAATCGTCCAAGTGTCACCGGGGCTCGCGGATTACGTGTCCTCGGCGCCGTCTATCCCGCCTGAACGCCAGACAGCAAAACGCCGCAAAGCCCTGAGGCCATGCGGCGTTTTGTGATGCAGTGAGGTGCGATCAGATCGAGAATGAAGAGCCGCAACCACAGGTCGTGGTGGCATTCGGGTTCTTGATCACGAAACGCGAACCTTCCAGACCTTCCTGATAATCCACCTCGGCACCTGCCAGGTACTGGAAGCTCATCGGATCGACGACCAGACTCACACCTTCGCGCTCGACGATGGTGTCGTCATCGGCCACTTCTTCATCGAACGTGAAGCCGTACTGAAACCCTGAACAACCGCCGCCCGTAACGAATACGCGCAGCTTCAAGCGATCATTACCCTCTTCATCGACCAGGCTCTTCACCTTGTGCGCGGCACCGTGGGTGAATTGCAAAGCCGTGGGGGTGAAGGATTCGACGCTCATGCTGACTATCTCCCGGCGTTACGCCGCCATAATGCGTGATGACGCGCATTATCCGCTTCTCCCAGAAAATCGGTCAACTATTGTTACGGTATATCAATCAACACAATTGTCAGCCCGGAATACAGAAAGGCCCGCTAAACGGGCCTTTCTGCTGAGCGGGATCAAGCCTTACGGCAGCATGCCCGCATGGGACAGGCCCAGTCGCTCGTCCAGACCAAACAGGATGTTCAGGTTCTGCACCGCCTGACCCGACGCGCCTTTGACCAGGTTGTCGATTACCGACAACACCACCACCAGATCGCCGTCCTGTGGACGATGAACCGCGATACGGCAAACATTGGCGCCACGCACGCTACGGGTTTCCGGATGGCTGCCAGCCGGCATGACATCGACGAACGGTTCGTTGGCGTAGCGCTTTTCAAACAGCGCCTGCAAGTCCACGGAGCGGTCGACCACAGTTGCATAGAGTGTGGAGTGAATACCGCGAATCATCGGCGTCAGGTGCGGCACGAAAGTCAGGCCGACGTCCTTGCCTGCTGCGCGACGCAGCCCCTGGCGAATCTCAGGCAAGTGACGATGCCCTTTAACGGCATAGGCTTTCATGCTCTCGGAGGTTTCGGAATACAGCGAACCAACGCTTGCACCACGACCCGCACCGCTGACACCCGACTTGCAGTCAGCGATCAGGCGCGAGGTATCGGCAAGACCTGCTTCAAGCAACGGCAGGAAGCCCAGCTGCGTGGCGGTTGGGTAGCAACCCGGAACCGCGATCAGACGTGCTTGCTTGATCTGCTCGCGATTGACTTCCGGCAAGCCGTAGACCGCTTCCTTCAGCAGTTCTGGAGCACCGTGCGGCTGGTTGTACCACTTGGCCCATTCGTCCGCGTCCTGCAGACGGAAATCTGCCGACAGGTCGATGACCTTGGTCCCGGTCGCCAGCAATTCACCAGCCAGTGCATGCGCTACGCCGTGCGGAGTGGCGAAGAACACCACGTCGCAGGCACCGAGGGTTTTGATGTCCGGAACGCTGAACGCCAGGCCGTCGTAGTGGCCTCGCAGGTTCGGGTACATGTCGGCAACAGCCAGGCCTGCCTCGGATCGGGAAGTGATCACTACCACTTCAGCTTGCGGATGCTGTGCCAACAGACGCAGCAATTCGACACCGGTGTAACCCGTGCCGCCGACGATACCGACCTTGACCATAAACCTGCCCTCAACGAACTCACTGGAAAGCCGTCGATAATAGGGCGCGCACTGCCCTGCGACAACCGCCAAGGTGACGTACGGAGGCTCAAGCCTCTACTATTCAGGCTACCGTGAATTGGGGAATAACCAAAAATGCTTTATCTGTGGCTCAAAGCGCTTCACATCGTCAGCATGGTCTGCTGGTTTGCCGGCCTGTTTTACCTGCCGCGTCTGTTCGTCTACCACGCGCAAAGTGAAGACAGCATCAGCAAGGAACGCTTCAGCATCATGGAGCGCAAGTTGTACCGCGGGATCATGGGCCCGGCGATGATCGCCACGCTGGCCTTCGGGATCTGGCTGATCAGCCTCAACCCCAGCGCCTACTTCGGTCAAGGCGGCTGGATGCATGCCAAGTTGACGCTGGTGGTGATCCTGATCGGCTACCACCACATGTGCGGCGCGCAGGTAAAACGCTTTGCCCGTGGCGAAAACACCCGCAGCCATGTCTTTTATCGCTGGTTCAATGAAGTGCCAGTTCTGATATTGCTGGCTATTGTAATTTTGGTCGTCGTACGGCCGTTTTAACGCCTAATCAGTCGCAACTTATCGGGGTACATCCCATGTCGCTGCCCGCTTTGCTCGAACAACGTCTGCGTCTGCCGGTCGTGGCGGCGCCGATGTTCCTGATTTCCAATCCGCAGTTGGTGCTCGCCTGCTGCCGTAATGGCGTGGTCGGCAGCTTTCCAGCGCTGAACCAGCGTGAAAGCAGCGGCTTCAAAGCCTGGCTGGAGGAGATCGAAGCGGGCCTGGCGCTACTGGAAAACCCGGCACCGTATGCAGTGAACCTGATCGTTCACAACAGCAATCCACGCCTGCAAGCGGATCTGGCGATCTGCATCGAGCACAAAGTACCGATCGTGATCACCAGCCTTGGCGCGGTGAAAGAGCTGGTCGATGCGGTGCACAGCTATGGCGGCCTGGTATTCCACGACGTGACGACCCGTCGTCATGCGGAAAAAGCCGCAGAGGCCGGGGTCGATGGCTTGATCGCTGTAGCAGCAGGCGCCGGTGGCCACGCCGGGACCTGGAGTCCATTTTCGCTGATAGCCGAGATTCGTCAGTTTTTCGACAAAACACTGCTGCTGGCCGGCTGTCTGAACCATGGCCACGAGATTCTCGCTGCGCAACTGCTCGGTGCGGATCTGGCGTATTTCGGCACACGCTTTATTGGCACCACCGAAAGCCATGCACCTGAAGCCTATAAAGAGATGCTGTTGACTTCCAGCGCCGCCGACATTGTCCATACGCCAGCGGTGTCTGGAGTGCCGGCAAGCTTCATGCGCCAAAGCCTGATAAACGCCGGTTTTGACGTAGACGCGTTGCAAGGCAAGGGTGAAGTCGACTTCGGCTCCAAACTCAAACCCTTGAGCGATGAAGCCAAAGCCTGGAAAACCGTCTGGTCCGCCGGCCAGGGTGTGGGCGAAATCGATGACTTACCGAGTGTCGATCAACTGGTTGCACGGCTGGAGGCCGAATACCGCAAGGCACAGGAGCTCGCAACCCAACTGCCCAAGCGCTGGCCGCGCTAACGCACAAGGTTTGGCCAGCCGATTCTGGCTGGCTTAAACTGCAGAGCACAGCCCCCAGACTCGCGACAAGGATGCCCCGGCATGAGCGAACAGCGTTTCAAGATCGTCTTCGACGGAGCCCTGCTTCCGGGCGTCGACATCACCACCGCGAAACTCAATCTCGCCCAGCTGTTCAAAAGCGACATCGCGGCCATCGAACGCCTGTTCAGCGGAAAGCCTGTCGCGCTTAAGCACGACCTGTCCCACACAGACGCACAAACCTATCTGAATGCCCTGTCGAAAACCGGCATTGATGCACGCATCGAAGCCGAACCGTCGATTGAACTCAATCTCACCGACGTTCACGAATCATCGCCGGGCACTTACACGCACCCCGCACTCGGTGACAACGAATCCCCCTACAGCCCTCCGCGCGCGCCCGTTGGCGAAGCGCTGCCAGAGTATTCCGAACTCAGGGTATTGGGTGTGCAGGGGCGTATCGGTCGCCTGCGCTATCTCGCATGGTCATTGGCGGCGCTACTGATCATTGGTGCTATCGCCGGTATTTTTGGATTCAGCCTGTTGGCCGGCAATCAAATGGTACTTGGCATAATTGTTTGTGTCGTTGCGTTCGTGGCCTACCTCTACATAAACATCACCATCAGCGTGCAACGTCTGCACGATCTTGGCTGGTCCGGTTGGTTGTGGTTTCTGAATTTGGTGCCCTTTATCGGCAGCCTGTTTCCGATCGCACTCGCAGTGCTGCCAGGCAACGTCGGGGCGAATCGCTATGGTGCGCCGCAGCCACCTAACAGCACGGCCGTCAAAGTCCTGTGTGGATTGTGGCTGGTGGTGATTGCGGTGGTTTTTGTCGGTGCGCTTGCCGGTGGCCTCAGCACTATCACCGAAGAATACGAAAGCACCTCGGCCAGCAGCTACGAAAGCAGTGAGTCGGCTGACGCGGTTGAAGCAGACGATGCGGCGAAAGCAGCTCAGCCCCCTGTAGACTATGAGAAAGAATAAACGCGCTCGGTTCCTGTGACATCTCTGTCCACAGGACGCGAGCCGTTACGATGGAGAATTGCATGACCCGTTACGCTCTGATCACTGGCGCTTCCAGCGGCATCGGCCTGGCCATGGCCGAAGCGCTGGCGCGACGTGGCCGCAGCCTGATCCTGGTGGCCCGTCAACGTGATCAGTTGGAAAGTATTGCCATCGAACTGACCCAGCGCTTTGGCGTCGAGGTGCTGTTCCGCGCCTGCGATCTGGGTGAACCGCTGCGCCTGTCCGGTTTTCTGCTGGAACTCGAAGAGGGTGACCGACAGATCGACTTGTTGGTCAATTGCGCCGGAATCGGCACCTGCGGCCCTTTTCTGGCTCAGGACTGGATGACCGAACAAGACTTGATCGAAGTGAACATCCTGGCCCTGACTCGCCTGTGTCACGCCATTGGCAACAGCATGGCCTTGCAGGGCGGCGGACAGATTTTGAACGTCGCCTCCCTGGCAGCCTTTAATCCGGGCCCATGGATGAGCACCTACTACGCCAGCAAAGCGTATGTACTGCACTTTTCCGAAGGCTTGCGGGTAGAACTTAAAAAGTGCGCGGTCAAGGTCTCGGTCCTGTGTCCTGGCCCGACGCGCACGGCGTTTTTCCGCACCGCGCAACTGGACACCGACAAACTCGCCAACAGCAAAATGCTGATGAGCCCCGAGGAAGTGGCCCTCTACACAGTACGTGCACTGGAGAAAAACCGCGCGATCATCATTCCCGGACGCCGCAATCGCTGGTTCGCGCTTTTGCCACGTTTCGGTTCGCGCTGGCTGACCCGAACCGTCGTCGGTATGGTCAACAAGGCGTACTGCCCGCGCTGAGCGTTACTAAAAGCAAAAGTATCAGGCTGGGCTCGGGCATCCCCTGTGAGTACACTCAGCCCGGACCAACACAATGGAGAAACAGCTGTGGATACTCTGTTCACCAAAATCATCAACAGAGAAATACCTGCCAGGATCATTTACGAGGATGACCAGGTCGTGGCCTTCCACGACATCTCCCCGCAGGCACCGGTGCATTTTCTGGTAGTCCCGAAGAAACCGGTTCGCACCCTCAACGACCTCACCGAGGACGACAAGGCACTGGCCGGACACATTCTGTTCACCGCCCAACGCCTGGCACTGGAATTGGGCTGTGAAGAAGGCTTTCGCGTGGTCATGAACTGCAATGAATTGGGAGGGCAGACCGTCTACCACATTCATATGCATGTGCTGGGTCAGCGCCAGATGCACTGGCCGCCGGGCTGATTGCCAAACAGCCAAAAGATCGCAGCCTGCGGCAGCTCCTACACTATCAGTCTGTAGGAGCTGCCGCAGGTTCGGGCCTCGTTCGGACGATCTTTTGCTTTAGGTACAAACAGCCATCATGACCCAGCACAAACCTTACCCGGCCGATTGCGGTAAACTGGCCGCCGAGATTCTTCCCGGAGGTCAGCATGACTACCCAACGTCACTACTCGCCGATTGACCGTCTTCTGTTGCAAGCCGACACCGCCATGCGCACTTTGCTGCCCTTCAGTGGCCAGCCTTATCGCCCGTCGCCGGCCATCGTGCAGCCAGAGGCGAAAATGAGCGACGAAGACACCCGGCACGTCGCCGGCCTGATGCGCATCAACCATACCGGTGAAGTCTGTGCCCAGGCGCTGTACCAGGGCCAAGCCCTGACTGCCAAGCTGCCGCAAGTGCGGGAGGCAATGGAACACGCAGCCGAAGAAGAAATCGATCATCTGGTCTGGTGCGAACAACGCATCCGCCAACTGGGCAGCCACACCAGCATCCTCAATCCGTTGTTCTACGGCATGTCGTTCGGTATCGGCGCCGTCGCCGGGCTGATCAGCGACAAAGTCAGCCTGGGTTTCGTCGCTGCGACTGAAGATCAGGTGTGCAAACACTTGAACGAACACCTTGAGCAACTGCCCATCGAGGACGAGAAGTCCCGGGCCATTCTTGAGCAGATGCGCATCGATGAAGAGCAGCACGCCGAAAGCGCACTGGACGCTGGAGGCTTCCGCTTCCCGGCACCGGTGAAATTCGGCATGAGCCTGATGGCCAAGGTCATGACCAAAAGTACCTACCGAATCTGATCCACACAATCTTCGGGCACAAAAAAGGGCGCTTTCTCAGCGCCCTTTCTTTTGCTTCGTTCTTTATTTCAAAGATCAACTCGACATGTTGCGTGCGTAGAAAATCTCGAGCATTTCGTGTTTCACCCGTTCAGTCACCTGAGCACGCTGCTCTGAGGACAGGTTGCTGGTGGCATCGCCGAACAGGTAATTATCCAGTTCGAAGTCCTTCAGCAGCATTTTGGTGTGGAACAGGTTTTCCTGGTACACGTTCACGTCGGTCATCTGGTACGCGTCGCGGGTGTCCTCGGAGAGATAATTCTGAATCGAGTTGATCTCGTGATCGATGAAGTGCTTCTTGCCTTCGATGTCACGGGTGAAGCCGCGCACGCGGTAATCCACGGTCACGATATCCGAATCAAACTGATGAATCAGAAAGTTGAGCGCCTTAAGCGGTGAAATGACGCCACAGGTCGACACATCAATATCCACACGGAAAGTTGCAATACCGTCCACCGGATGGATTTCCGGGTAGGTGTGCACCGTGATGTGGCTCTTGTCCAGGTGGGCCAGGATGATTTCGGGCAACGGGCCCGGTGACTCTTCAATCTGACTGTCGGTCGGGGTCACCGGCTCTTCAGAGATCAGTATCGTGACGCTGGCGCCCTGGGGTTCATAGTCCTGACTGGCGATGTTCAGGATGTTGGCACCAATGATATCGACAACTTCTGTGAGGATCTGCGTCAGGCGCTTGGCGTTGTACTCTTTATTGATGTACTCAACGTAAGCCTGCTGGTCTTGCGGAGTTTCCGCATAGCAGATGTCATAGATGTTGAAGCTCAAGGTCTTTGTAAGGTTATTGAACCCATGGAGCTTGAGTTTGCTTTTCACCGTTTAAAAACTCTCTATGTATGCGGCCCGGCCGCGTGATCAAGCATGCCCGTCAGATGCGAACGACGCACCAGCGTAGGACGGTTAACACCTCTTCGCGATGGCGATTTTGGTTGTCTGTTCGGGTGGGTGATCTGTCGATTGACCGATCACTGCCCTGAAAAAAGTGGCGCATTATGCAGACCTGCGCCAGTGATCGCCAGAGTCTGCACTGCATTTATGATAGTTGAATGTCGAATCAACCGAGTTCGATGATTTCGTAGTCGTGGGTGATGGCTACACCGGCCGCACCGAGCATGATCGACGCAGAGCAATACTTCTCGGCCGACAGCTCGATGGCACGTTTGACCTGGGCCTCTTTCAGCGCCCGCCCCTTGACCACGAAGTGCATGTGAATCTTGGTGAAAACCTTGGGATCTTCAGTCGCGCGCTCGGCTTCGAGGAAGGCTTCGCAGCTCTCCACGGCCTGGCGGGACTTCTTCAGGATGCTGACCACGTCGAAATTGCTGCAACCGCCCACACCGAGCAGGAGCATTTCCATCGGACGTACACCCAGATTCCGACCGCCGGCATCAGGCGGACCGTCCATGACCACCACGTGACCGCTGCCGGACTCACCGAGGAACATGGCTTCGCCAGCCCATTGGATGCGTGCCTTCATCGCCAAGACTCCACTGTTAAAAAAGGGTCGCCAGCTTAGCACAGGGCCTTCGATTGACAGCGACTGGCATCAGCGCGAGCAACACACTTACAGTATTGATAAATTATCGAATAACGGCGGAATGCGTCTGTTAAGCTGGCGCCAATTTCATGGCGCTTAGCCAGCTGTTTTTCGGCCGTCATCAACGATTCATAAAAAAACCACATCACACCGTGCAGTCTTTTCGGGATACAACCATGGTTGCTATTACCCCAACACCCAAAATCAAGAACCTCGACAAGTTGTTGATGCATTGCCTGCGCCGTCGCTATCAGGCCAAGAGCAATATCATTTGCGCTGGCGATCGTTCAGACACGCTGTTTTTCATCATCAAGGGCTCGGTCACCATCCTCATCGAGGACGACGATGGCCGGGAAATGATCATCGCCTACCTGAACGCCGGGGACTTCTTCGGCGAGCTCGGCCTGTTCGAACAAGCCGGGCAGGAACAGGAGCGCAGCGCCTGGGTTCGCGCCAAGGTCGAATGCGAAGTGGCCGAGATCAGCTACTGCAAGTTCCGCGAGCTGTCCCAGCAAGACCCGGACATTCTCTATGTGCTCAGTGGCCAGATTGCCCAGCGCCTACGCAATACCACGCGCAAGGTCGGCGATCTGGCGTTCTTCGACGTCACTGGCCGGGTTGCACGCTGCTTACTGGAGCTGTGCAAACAGCCCGACGCCATGACGCACCCGGACGGCATGCAGATCAAAGTTACCCGCCAGGAAATCGGCCGGATCGTCGGTTGCTCGCGGGAAATGGTCGGGCGCGTGCTCAAGGACCTGGAGGAACGCAACCTGGTCAACGTCAAAGGCAAGACCATGGTGGTATTCGGCACCCGCTAAGCCGACATCACCTCGGCGAGCATTTGCCGATACAAGGTGTCCAGCCGCGCAATGACATCCGGGGCGGCGAATTGTTCATGCAGTGCGATATGGCTTTGCGCGCGAACCCGCTGCTCCAGGCTGCAAGCCTCGTTAAATCGATTTACCGCCTCAACCATCGACTCCCGCTCGTCGTCCAGCAACAGCGCACCGTGCACCAGCCCTACCGGGCGCTGACCACCCTTGCTCTGGCGCCAGCGCTGAGCGGTGCCGACCATTTTGCGGCCGTCGAGATTGACGTTGAAACGCCCGTCACAGAACGCGCCATCGACTTCACCCAATGAAGGCTTGCCGCCGAGCTCCGTCAGCAGCGCGCAAATCGGATCGCACAGACGCCGATAAGCGGTTTCGATCCGACCGTGATCACCTTCACTACGCGGTGGTGCATATACCAACGCGATATTGATCGTCGCTGCTGACTGCGGCACCGGCTCACCGCCGGTTTCACGCAACAACACCGGCCAACCATTCGCCGCCGACGCCTGGCAAGCGGCCTCGAACCCCGGCAAACGGCTCAACCGCCGGGGCATGACCAGCGCGCGATCGCTCGGCTGCCAGAACAACAGGCCAAACTCCTGGTCGCCGGCACACACCGTCGCCAACAAATCCTGTTCGACACGCAGACCGGCTTCGACGGTCAAGGCAATGGGGTGAGTCATGGCAGTGCGAATCCTTTGCGGTGGATACAAAAAAGCCGGCAACGCCGGCTTCTTCATTGAATCAGGTTCAGTCGAGTGTAGAACCGCTGACCACTACGCCACGCTCCGGAAAGAACAAGCGTTGCAGTTCAGCACCCGGACTCTCGGCGCGCATGAACGCTTCGCCGACCAGGAACGAATACACCTCGCTGATTTCCATCAGCTCGACGTCGGCGCGATTAAGGATGCCACTTTCAGTAATGACCAAGCGATCGCGGGGGATGCGCGGCAGCAGATCGAGAGTGGTTTCCAGACTGACGTCGAAGGTGTGCAGATTGCGATTATTCACGCCGACCAGCGGAGTATCGAGAACTTTCAAGGCCCGCTCCAGCTCATCACCGTCGTGGACTTCGACCAGCACGTCGAGGCCAACACCTTTGGCGACGGCGGCCAGCTCAGCCATTTTCACATCATCCAGCGCGGACACGATCAACAACACGCAATCGGCACCCAACGCACGGGCTTCGACGATCTGATAAGGATCAATCATGAAGTCCTTGCGGATCACCGGCAACTTGCAGGCGGCACGCGCTTGCTGCAGATAGATGTCGGCGCCCTGGAAGTAATCGATATCGGTCAGCACCGAGAGGCACGTCGCCCCACCCTTCTCGTAGCTTTTGGCGATTTCGGCCGGCACGAAGTTCTCGCGAATCACGCCTTTGCTCGGCGAAGCCTTCTTGATTTCAGCAATCACCGCCGGATGCTTGAGCTTGGCCTGGGCGATCAGCGCCTTGGCAAAACCACGCGGGGCGTCGGCCACCTTGGCCAGTGCTTCCAGCTCGGCAAGCGTCACGCGCGCGCTGCGCTCGGCCACTTCCTCGACTTTGCGGGCGAGAATCTTTTCCAGCACCGTCGGTACACTCATGCCTCATTCTCCACTCTGAATACCGCGGTAAACGCACCCAATTCTTCAAGCTTCTCCCGCGCAAGGCCGGTGTGCAACGCATCATGGGCCAAGGCAACGCCCTCTTTCAGGCTGATCGCATGATCAGCGGCGTACAACGCAGCACCGGCATTGAGCACAATCATTTCTGCGGCTTTCTGACCGTTCTCGGTTTTGCGGCGCCCCAAGGCATCACGAATCAGCTCAAGAGATTGATCCGGGCTCTCAACCACCAGGCCAAACAGGCTCTGGCTTTTAATCCCGAGGTCTTCAGGCTGAACCCAATACTCGGTGATCTGATCGTCCTTCAGCTCGGCCACAAATGTCGGTGCCGCAAGACTGAACTCATCCAGACCATCCTGGGAGTGCACCACCAGCACGTGCTTGCTGCCCATACGCTGCAAGACTTCAGCCAATGGGCGGCAGAGTGCCTGGGTGAACACGCCAACAACCTGATGCTTCACGCCGGCCGGATTCGTAAGCGGGCCGAGCATGTTGAACAGCGTGCGCAAGCCGAGATCACGACGCGGACCGGCGGCGTATTTCATCGCACCATGATGGGACTGGGCGAACATGAAGCCGATGCCGACGTTGTCGATACAACGCGCCACTTGAACCGGCGTCAGGTTCAGGTAGATCCCGGCCGCTTCCAGCAAGTCGGCGCTGCCGCTTTTGCCCGATACCGCACGGTTACCGTGCTTGGCCACGGTGCAACCCGCCGCAGCCACCACAAACGAAGCAGCCGTCGAGACGTTGAAGATGTTTGCACCATCACCGCCGGTGCCGACCACATCGACGACGCCATCGAGGGTTTTCAACTCGACCTTATCCGCCAGTTCTCGCATGACCGAGACGGCGCCGACGATCTCGTCGATGCTCTCGCTTTTCATGCGCATGGCCATCATGAACGCGCCGATCTGCGCGTCAGTACATTGCCCGGTCATGATTTCGCGCATCACATCGCGCATTTCATCAGTGCTCAGGTCCAGGTGGCCGACGATACGGCTCAGGGCAGTCTTGATATCCATGGAAAGTCCTTAGCGCGTGCCGCCGGTTTGTTTGAGGAAGTTGGCGAACAGCTCGTGGCCCTGCTCGGTCAGGATCGACTCGGGGTGAAATTGCACCCCTTCGATGTTCAGTGTCTTGTGGCGCAGGCCCATGATTTCATCGACCGAGCCGTCTTCCAACTGGGTCCAGGCGGTCAGCTCCAGGCAATCGGGCAAGGTTTCGCGCTTCACAATCAGCGAGTGATAGCGAGTGACTGTCAGTGGACGATTGAGACCTTCGAACACGCCCTTGTCCTCGTGGAATACCGGGCTAGTCTTACCATGCATAACCTGGCGGGCTCGCACTACATCACCACCGAACGCCTGGCCGATAGATTGATGACCCAGGCAGACGCCGAGAATCGGCAGTTTGCCGGCGAAATACTTGATGGCTTCGATGGACACGCCAGCTTCGGTCGGGGTGCATGGGCCCGGGGATACGACGATACGCTCGGGTTTGAGCGCTTCGATTTCGGCGATGGTCAACTCATCGTTGCGCACAACCTTGACCTCGGAGCCTAGCTCACCAAGGTACTGCACAACGTTGTAGGTAAAAGAGTCGTAGTTATCGATCATCAGCAACATGGTTTGAAACCTCTTGAATTCACTGACTTTTGAGACGGCCTTCGAATGATTTACCCGCAGTCTTGCAGCGCTCGGTCAGTTGCTGGAATCGAACCGGCAAAAGCGGCATTTCAGACGGGTAAAGAAGGCAAACAGGTACAGGTCCGGCCGGGCCGGCAGAGAAAGTTCAGGCGCGCCAACGCCAACGGGCGTGGGCCTTGACGACTTGATCCAAGAGTTTGCTGACGATCAACACGGGGCAGGTCTCATTCATACGTTCCCGCACAGTAACTTAGCTGAGCAGAGGGTGCAATATGGTGCAGCGCAAGCAATCGATGCGGCCTTTAGCCATAGCTAAAGCGCAAAAGTTTTTGGTACTGTCGTTTCGTTCACTACAACAATAAAATAAATGGACTTGCTCATGATCAAACAGACGATGTTTGTACCGCTCGCCGGTTGTCTTCTTGCAATCGCCTGCGCCCAGGCCATCGCGGCACCCGCCCCCTATTCGAAATTCATTGTCTTTGGCGACAGCCTGAACGACGCCGGGCAGTTTTCCGATCCGGGCGGCCCCCCCGGCTCAACGTTGCGCTTCACCAATCGTGTCGGCCCGACTTACATGGATGGCAGCGGCGAAGTAAAAGCCGCCAACTCGACACAATTGCTGGGAGGGAAACTGGGGTTTTCGCCTGATCAAACAGCCGCATCGACCTCGGCAACCCGAGCCAGCCAAGGCCTGCCAGATGGTAACAACTGGGCCACGGGGGGCTACCGTACCGATCAGATCCTCGACTCGATCACCACCACCTCGGACACCGGTGAGCGCAGTCGACCCGGCTATCTGCCGAGCAACAATTTCCGCGCCGACCCGAACGCGCTCTACTACCTTTCCGGTGGCGGCAACGACTTCCTCCAGGGCCGGGTAACGAGCCTCGATCAGGCCAGCGCCGCAGCCGATCGCCTGGTCGGCAGTGTGCAAACGCTGCAACAGGCCGGCGCCAAGTACATCATGGTCTGGCTATTACCTGACATCGGTCTGACACCGGCGATCAATGGCAGCCCATTCCAGGCCTTTACCTCCCAACTCAGCGCCCAGTTCAACACCGAACTGGTCAGCCAGTTGCAGCATGTCGACGCCGAAGTCATCCCGCTCAATATTCCGGTGCTGCTCAAAGAGACCTTCGCCAATCCGGCGCAATTTGGTCTGGCCGCCGACCAGAACCTCACCGCGACCTGCTTCAGCGGTGACAGCTGTACCGAAAACGCCAAGTACGGGATCAACAGCGCTACGCCAGACCCGACCAAGCTGATCTACAACGACTCGGTACACCCGACCGAAACCGGGCAACGCCTGATCGCCGATTACGCGTTTTCCATACTGGCAGCCCCTTGGGAGCTGACGCTGTTGCCAGAAATGGCCCACGCCACCCTGCGCGCGCACCAGGATGAACTGCGTAATCAATGGCAATCCGATTGGGAAAACTGGCAAAACGTCGGTCAGTGGCGCGCGATTGTCGCCGGGGGCGGTCAACACCTGGATTTCGACGATCAGCGAAGTGCAGCCAGTGCTGACGGCAATGGTTACAACCTGAACATCGGTGGCAGCTACCGTCTCAACGAGGCCTGGCGTGTTGGCGTTGCCGCCGGTTTTTATCGTCAGAAACTGGAAGCGGGCAACGACGACTCGGAGTACAAACTCAGCACGTACATGGGTACAGCCTTCGCCCAATATCAGCAAAATCGCTGGTGGGCTGACGCGGCAATGACTGCCGGGCATCTGGACTACGACAATCTCAAACGTAAATTCGACCTGGGCGTGAACGAGCGCAGTGAGAAAGGTGATACCAGCGGTACGGTGTTAGCCATCACCGGCCGCCTGGGTTACGACATCGCGCAACAGGCAAGCAGCCCTTGGCACTTGTCGCCATTCATCAGCGCCGACTACGCCAAGGTGCAAGTCGATGGTTACTCGGAGAACGGCAACGACGCCACGGCATTGACCTTCGATGACCAGAAGCGCACGTCGAAACGCCTCGGTGTCGGTTTGCAGGGCAAGTACCAGATCACCCCACAAACTCAGGTGTTCGCCGAATACGCCCACGAACGCGAGTATGAAAACGACACGCAGGACCTGACCATGAACCTCAACAGCCTGCCCAACAACAGCTTCACCCTGCAAGGCTACACCCCGCAAACCAACCTGAACCGCCTGAACCTGGGCGTCAGCCAGAAGTTGACCGCCGACTTGGCGCTACGGGCCAGCTACAACATTCGCAAGGATGACGACTTCACCCAACAAGGCATCAACTTAGGTGTCAGCCTGAACTTCTAAGCCTTCGATAGGGAGACCGCTCAACGTAGGAGCTGGCGCAGCCTGCGATCTTTTAAAAGCAAAATCAAAAGATCGCAGCCTTCGGCAGCTCCTACGGAGGGTGCCGCGATCAGTTTTGCGGCGTTTGCTCGGCCAGGGCCACGGCGCGGAACATCGCGCGGCGTTTGTTCAGGGTTTCTTCCCATTCCAGCGCGGGCACCGAGTCCGCCACAATGCCGCCACCGGCCTGCACATGCAGTTCGCCGTTCTTGATCACCGCCGTGCGGATCGCAATTGCGGTATCCATGTTGCCGTTCCAGGCAAAATAACCGACCGCCCCGCCGTAGACGCCACGTTTGACCGGCTCCAGTTCGTCAATGATTTCCATTGCGCGAATCTTCGGCGCGCCCGACAGCGTGCCCGCCGGCAAAATCGCCCGCAGCGCGTCCATCGCCGTCAGGCCGGCTTTCAACTGGCCGGTGACGTTCGAAACGATGTGCATCACGTTGGAATAGCGCTCGATGACCATTTTCTCAGTGAGTTTCACCGAGCCGATTTCCGACACGCGACCGGTGTCGTTGCGGCCGAGGTCGATCAGCATCAGGTGCTCGGCGATCTCCTTGTCGTCCGACAGCAGGTCTTCTTCAAGCAGCCGGTCAGCTTCCTCGTTAGCGCCGCGTGGGCGAGTGCCGGCGATCGGGCGTACGGTGATCAGGTTGTCTTCGACCCGCACCAGCACTTCCGGCGAACTGCCAACGACATGGAAGTCGCCGAAGTTGAAGAAGTACATATAGGGCGTCGGGTTAAAGCAACGCAGTGCGCGGTACAAATCGATCGGCGCGGCCTTGAAGTCGATGGACATCCGTTGCGACGGCACCACCTGCATGCAGTCACCGGCAAGGATGTACTCCTTGATGGTGTCCACCGCCCGCTCGTAATCATCCTGGGTGAAACTGGAACGGAACACCGGATCAGCCGCTTGTTGTTTGCTGAAGTCCAGACCGCGGCGCGGGGTGATTGGCTGACGGAGTTTTTCCAGTAGTTCTTCGAGACGCGCCAGGCCTTGCTCAAAGGCATCTTCCTGCGACGGGTCGGCCAGCACGATGGCGTGCATCTTGCCGGCCAGGTTGTCGAACACCACTACGGCATCGGAAACCATCAGCAGAATGTCCGGCACGCCAAGCGGATCCGGGTTCGGGCACTTGCCCAGACGCTTCTCCACGTAACGCACGCAGTCATAACCGAAGTAACCCACCAGACCACCGTTGAAGCGTGGCAGACCGGCGATGGTCGGCACGTTGTAGCGCGCCTTGAACGCTTCGACGAAAGCCAGCGGGTCTTCGACATCGTGGCATTCAACCTCGGCACCATCGACGGTCACGCTGACGTGGTGATCATGCACCCGCAGCACCGTGCGGCACGGCAGCCCGATGATCGAGTAACGACCCCATTTCTCGCCGCCCTGCACCGACTCCAGCAGATAGGAGTTGGGCTCGTCGGCCAGTTTCAGATAGATCGACAACGGCGTGTCGAAGTCGGCAAGGGTTTCACAGGCAAGCGGGATGCGGTTGTAGCCGGCAGCGGCCAAACGCAGGAATTCTTCGCGGATCATGAGGTGCCTCGTGGCGTGAGGGTCTAACAGTCAGGTGTGCAAACGCGCCGGATAGCCGGCCAGGATCGAGTCAGGCGCGCCAACGCCAGCGGGCCAGGGCCTTGATGACTTTCATCCAGAGTTTGCGAGTGACCACCACGATGGAATTTCCAGGAGGGGATTGAACAGCGTCGGGCAACGTTATCTCAGCGGCTGGATCCAGGCAACCGGGAATTAGCTTGCGCAGATCGTCGATTACCAGCGTCGGGCACTCTTCGGCAATCGGCCGGCCATGGTTATAGCCGTAGCTCAGGGCTACGCACTTCACACCCGCAGCCTTGGCCGCCTGCACGTCGCTGCGCGAGTCACCGACAAACAACGATTGCGAGGCCGGTATGTTGGCCATTTTCATCACGAAAAACAGCGCCGCCGGGTCAGGCTTCTTCTGCGGCAGGGTGTCGCCGCCGATGATCCAACGGAAGTAGCGGCCAATTTTCAACTGATCCAGCAAGGGTGCGACGAAGCGCTCCGGCTTGTTGGTAATCAGCGCCATTTCGACGCCCTGCTTATGCAGCCACTTCAGGGTATCGCGTACGCCTGGGTAGACCACCGTCAGTTCATGACCGTCCGCGTAGGCTTCCATGAAGATCTCCAGCGCGTGCTCAGCCTCGACATCATCGACACTCGCGTGATCGATATTGCCCGCCAGCGCACGACGGACCAGCACCGGCGCACCGTTGCCAACCCATTCGCGCACCGCGTCGAGACCTGCCGGTGCACGCCCGAGTTTGAGCAGCATGTTATCCACAGCCACTGCGAGGTCCGGGACCGAATCGATCAACGTGCCATCCAGATCGAACATCACCAGCCGCGGCAGATGCCCCGGGAACAACTGCTCAAAACCACTCATGGGCGAGCCAGCGCCAGTTCGGAACGCATCTTTTCAATCACTTCCTGGTAGTTCGGGGCGTTGAAGATGGCGGAACCGGCAACGAAGGTGTCAGCGCCAGCGGCAGCGATTTCGCGGATGTTGTTCACGTTTACGCCACCGTCGATTTCCAGACGAATGTCACGGCCCGACGCATCGATCATCGCGCGCACTTCACGCAGCTTGTCGAGGGTGCCGGGAATGAACTTCTGTCCACCGAAGCCGGGGTTGACGCTCATCAGCAGGATCATGTCGACCTTGTCCATCACGTACTTGAGCACGTCCAGTGGGGTCGCCGGGTTGAACACCAGGCCCGCCTTGCAACCCCCTTCGCGGATCATTTGCAGGGAGCGGTCGACATGCAGCGTGGCTTCCGGGTGGAAGGTGATGTAGGTCGCGCCGGCGTCGATGAAGTCGCCAATGATGCGGTCTACCGGGCTGACCATCAGGTGCGCGTCGATGGGCGCGGTGATGCCGTACTTGCGCAATGCCGAGCAGACCATCGGCCCGATAGTCAGGTTGGGCAC
This sequence comes from Pseudomonas frederiksbergensis, assembly GCF_001874645.1. Classification (NCBI taxonomy): domain Bacteria; kingdom Pseudomonadati; phylum Pseudomonadota; class Gammaproteobacteria; order Pseudomonadales; family Pseudomonadaceae; genus Pseudomonas; species Pseudomonas frederiksbergensis. Next base: position 3,527,201 of record NZ_CP017886.1, on the reverse strand, counting down.
GTAATGGTTGTCCATGACATCGAAGTGAACGATGTCGGCACCAGCGGCCAGAACGTTGTCTACTTCCTCGCCCAGACGGGCGAAATCAGCGGAGAGAATCGACGGAGCAATAGCGAAGGGCTGCATGACGCACCTTTTTTGAGCAGAATCACGATGGCGCGCATTGTATACCTCATGCTTTGACGCGCGCACCGTGACCGCGATGATTGGACCTGGCCCTAGTAGGCCGCTCGATAGATCTTCTCGATATCGATGGCGCTCAATTTGCGCGGGTTGTTGCGCATCAATCGCTCTATTCCCGCGGCCTCCACAGCCATCGCCGGGATTGCATCTTCTGGTATGCCAAGGCTGCGCAGGCCCTGGGGGATTTCCACTGCGGCACAGAGTCGCGCCATGGCCTCGACAGCTTTATCCGCCGCCTCGTCAGCGCTCAACTGCGCCGTTTTCACCCCAAGAGCCTCGGCGATATCCTGCATGCGCTCGATGCACGCCAGCTTGTTCCAGGCCATGACATACGGCAGCAGCAAGGCGTTGCTGACACCGTGCGTAATGTTGAAACGTCCGCCCAGCGGATAAGCCAAGGCATGCACCGCGCCGACTCCGGCGTTGCCGAATGCCATGCCGGCCATCAGGCTGGCGGTGGCCATGTCTTCACGGGCCTGCAGGTTCGAGGGATTAGCGTAGGCCTTGGGCAATGCCGTGACGATCAGTTTGATAGCGCCGATGGCCAGTGCGTCGGTGATCGGCGAGGCGTTGAGCGACAGATAGGATTCGACAGCGTGCACCAGCGCATCGACGCCACTGGCGGCCGTCACACTGCGCGGGCACGTCAGGGTCATTTGCGGACTGACCAGCGCCACATCCGGCAGCAGGTAATCACTGATGATGCCTTTTTTCAGCTGCGCGACCTTGTCGGAAAGTATCGCCACGTTGGTGACTTCCGAACCGGTGCCGGCGGTGGTCGGAATCGCAATCAGCGGCGGGCCTTTGCGCGGCACCTGATCGATACCGAACAAATCCTCGAGCGCGCCGTGGTAACCCGCATAGGCAGCAACACTTTTGGCGATGTCGATGGCGCTGCCGCCACCGAGGCCGATCAGGCCGTCATGCCCGCCGTCGCGGTAGACGCGCATGCAGTCTTCAACGATGGCGATATCCGGGTCGGGCAACACCCGATCGAAAATCTCGTAAGTACGTCCACCCAGTTGCGCCAGCGCCAGTTCCACCGTGCCGGACTTGATCAACGCCGCATCGGTGACAATCAGCGGGTTGTCGACATCCAGACGGGTCAGCTCAGCGGCCAGTTGCTCGATAGCACTGGTGCCAGTGAGCAATTTGTGAGCGATTTTGAAAGAGGAAAGACTCATGTGCGCAGCCTCTTATAAAGTGGGGAGCTGGACACAATAGTAGCTGGGAAATACATGTGCGTAGGAGCTGCCGCAGGCTGCGATCTTTTTCTCGGCCTCACTTGAGTTTCAAGCGAAAGATCAAAAGATCGCAGCCTTCGGCAGCTCCTACAGAAAGCCGGTTTTGCCGATCGTTAACGATCATTACCGACGGTCAGACTTGCGCGGTACGCAGTTTCTCGCTGCGGCCACGCAGCCATTCCAGGGTCAGCAGCAGGAACACCGAGAAGGCGATCAGCAGCGTGGCGGCAGCAGCGATGGTCGGGCTGAGGTTTTCGCGGATACCGCTGAACATCTGCCGTGGCAACGTTGCCTGTTGAGGGCCGGCAAGGAACAACGTGACCACCACCTCATCGAACGACGTCGCGAAGGCAAACAGCGCCCCTGAAATCACCCCCGGTGCGATCAACGGCAAGGTCACACGACGGAACGCAGTCAGTGGTGAAGCGCCCAGGCTGGCGGCAGCACGCACCAGGTTCTGGTTAAAACCTTGCAACGTCGCCGACACGGTAATGATCACAAACGGCACGCCCAACACCGCATGCACGACGATCAGCGAGATAAAGCTGTTGCCAAATCCCAGCGGAGCGAAGGCCAGGTAACTGGCCACACCGATAATCACCACCGGCACCACCATCGGCGAGATCACCAGCGCCATCACCAGCGCCTTGCCGGGGAAGTCACCACGGGTCAGGCCAATCGCCGCCAGCGTACCGAACACCATCGCCAGCACCGTCGCCGCCGGGGCGACAATCATGCTGTTCTTCAGCGAGCGCATCCATTCAGCCGACGCGAAGAAGTCCTGGTACCAGTGCAACGAGAAACCTTGCAGCGGGTAGACCAGAAAACTCCCCGAGTTGAACGACAGCGGGATGATGACCAGCACCGGCAGAATCAGGAACAGCAGGATCAGCCCGCAGAGAGTGCGCAAGCTGTAGAACCACACCCGCTCGATGGGCGACTTATAAGGACTCAGCATTTCGATTCTCCCCTTAGCTCAAACGCAGGCGGCTCGCGCCGACCAGCCAGCTGTAAATCAGATAGAGCACAATAGTCGCCAACAGCAGCAGCCCACCCAACGCGGTCGCCATGCCCCAGTTAATGCTGGTGTTGGTGTAAAAGGCGACGAAGTAGCTGACCATCTGATCGTTCGGGCTGCCGAGCAGCGCCGGGGTGATGTAGTAACCAATCGCCAGGATGAACACCAACAGGCAACCGGCACCGACACCGGCATAGGTCTGCGGAAAATACACCCGCCAGAAGCTGGCGAACGGATGGCAGCCCAGCGAGATCGCCGCACGCATGTAGGTCGGCGAGATGCCTTTCATCACGCTGTAGATCGGCAGAATCATGAACGGCAGCAGGATGTGCACCATCGAGATGTAAACCCCGGTGCGGTTGAACACCAGTTCCAGCGGCTTATCGATAATGCCCATGGCCATCATCGCGCTGTTGATCAGCCCGCCCGATTGCAGCAAGACGATCCACGCCGCCACCCGCACCAGAATAGAGGTCCAGAACGGCAGCAGCACCAAAATCATCAGCAGGTTGCTTTGACGCGACGGCAGGTTGGCCAGCAGATACGCCAACGGATACGCCAGCACCAGGCAGATCGCGGTAATGACCAAGCCCATCCAGAAGGTCCGGGCAAAGATCTCGAGGTAGATCGCCTGATCAGGGGTCGCCGGGGCGATTTCGCCAAGGTCGTCGATCCGATGATCGACCGCCGCCAACAGGTAATACGGCGTCAGGCTGCTGGTGTTACGGCGCACCGCTTGCCAATAGGCCGGGTCGCCCCAACGCTCATCCAGCGCTTCAAGTGCGTCTTTATAAGAGGCCGGTTCAGTCTGGAACGGCAGCGCTCGCGCGGTTTTGGTCAGCAGACTGCGATAGCCGGCCAACTCCATGTTCAGGCGCTTGGACAGATCGCCCAGGCTTTGATTCTTGCGGGCATCGGCGAGGTCTTCGCTGGCAGCCTTGAAGACCGGATCCGCCGGCAGGCCTCGGCCATCCCAGGCGGCAATGGCAGCCACGGTGCGCGGCATCCCGCCGACCACTTCCGGGTTACCGACACTTTTGTAGAGCAGCGCCACGATCGGCACCAGAAACACCAGCAACAGAAACAGCACCAATGGCGCGATCAGGGCCTGGGCCTTCCAGCGGTTGACCCGCTCGGCACGCGCAAGGCGCTGCTTCAAGGTGCGATGGGTGCCCTCGTTCAGGGGAACGGCGATGGCCATGGCGAACTCCGAAATTCTTTGATCATTTCAGAGGGCGACTTCCCATAGCCGGAAGGCCGCCTCTGTTCATTGTGAAAACACGCACTCCGTAGGAGCTGGCGCAGCCTGCGATCTTTTGCCTTTGACGCGGCGAAACAACTACAAAAACAAGATCAAAAGATCGCAGCCTTCGGCAGCCCCTACTTCGCAGCCCACGAGTTGAAACGCTGCTCCAGTTGCTCACCGTTGTCAGCCCAGAAGCTGACGTCGATCTGCACCTGGTTGGCGATGTTTTCCGGGGTGGTCGGCATGTCTTTCAGAATGTCTTTGGACAACAGCGGTACGGCTTGGGTATTGGCCGGGCCGTAGGCGATGTTTTCCGAGTAGGTTTTCTGCTGTTGCGGCATGACCGAGTAGGCGATGAATTTCTTCGCGGCGGCGGCGCGGGCTTTATCCAGGCCTTTTGGAATCGCCCAGGCATCGAAGTCGTAGATGCCGCCGTTCCACACCACTTTCAGGTTGCTTTCTTTTTGCACGGCAGCGATCCGGCCGTTGTAGGCCGAGCTCATGACGACATCGCCGGAAGCCAGGTACTGCGGCGGTTGAGCGCCCGCTTCCCACCATTGAATGCTTGGCTTGAGCTCATCGAGCTTCTTGAATGCGCGGTCCTGACCATCCTTGCTGGCCAGTACTTTGTAGACGTCTTTCGGCGCAACGCCGTCGGCCATCAACGCGAATTCCAGGGTGTATTTGGCGCCTTTACGCAGGCCACGTTTGCCCGGGAATTTCTTGGTATCCCAGAAATCCACCCAACTGGTCGGTGCGCTTGCCAGCTTGTCGGCGTTGTAGGCCAACACGGTCGACCACACGAAGAAGCCCACGCCACATGGCTGGATGGCACCCTTCACGTAGTCTTCGGACTTGCCGAACAACGCAGGGTCGAGCGGCTCGAACATGTCTTCGTCGCAACCACGGGACAGTTCTGGTGATTCAACCTCCACCAGATCCCAAGACACACTCTTGGTGTCGACCATGGCTTTGACCTTGGCCATTTCACCGTTGTACTCACCGGCGACGATCTTGCCGTTTCCCGCCGCTTCCCACGGTGCGTAGAAGGCCTTGACCTGCGCCGCCTTGTTCGCGCCGCCAAACGACACCACGGTCAGGTCCGGGCCCGCCGCCATCGCGTGTGCCGCACCCATCATGCCCATAACGAGGGCGGTGAATTTCAGGGATCTCAACATTTATTATTCTCTCCACGTGCAGGGTTGGTGTTGGTGAAGCCGGGGCGATCAGTTCACCTCTAGAAGTGGGTCGAGCGCGCGAACGTGTTCGACCTGCCAGCCAAGCGGTACCACGTCTCCGACCGCCAGCGCCGGATCGAGCTCGGCGATCGGCTGTTTCACGAAGAAATCGGTCTTGCCGCAGACTTCCAGGCGAACACGGACGTGGTCGCCCAGATAGATGAATTCCGCCACTCTTCCCGAGAAGCGGTTGACGCAGGACTCGCTTGAACCGTTGAGGCTCACGCGCTCCGGACGAATGGACAGCGTCACTGGCTCGCCGGTCTTGCCGACATTCACCGCCAGCGCTTCGACCTTTTCACCACGCCCCAGCTCAACCACGCAGCGGTCGCCGGTGTGGCTGTGCAAACGGCCATTGAGACGGTTGTTCTCGCCGATAAAGTTGGCGACGAAGGTATTTTTCGGTTTTTCGTAGAGCTCGCGCGGTGGGGCGATCTGCTGTATTTCGCCTTGATGGAATACCGCTACACGATCGGACATGGTCAGGGCTTCACCCTGGTCGTGGGTCACGTAGACCACGGTGACGCCGAGGCGCTGGTGCAGGTGTTTGATCTCCATCTGCATGTGTTCACGCAACTGTTTATCGAGTGCGCCCAACGGTTCGTCCATCAGCACCAGTTGCGGTTCGAACACCAGCGCCCGGGCCAGTGCCACACGCTGTTGCTGACCGCCGGAAAGCTGCGCCGGATAACGCTGAGCGAACGCGTCGAGCTGAACCATGCTCAGCACGCGCTTGACCCGGTCACTGACGTCGCTTTTATTCAGACCACGAACGGTCAGCGGGAACGCCAGGTTCTCGGCCACCGTCATGTGCGGGAACAACGCGTAGTTCTGGAACACCATGCCGATGTCACGCTTGTGCGGCGGCACGTTGTTGATCGCACGTCCGGCCAGCAGGATTTCACCGGCGGTTGGCGTTTCGAAACCGGCAAGCATCATCAGACTGGTAGTCTTGCCGGAGCCGGACGGCCCGAGCAAGGTGAGGAATTCGCCTTTGCGAATCTCCAGGTTGAGGTCTTTGACGATCAGGTTCTCGCCGTCGTAGCTCTTTTGCACGCCACGAAAGCTGACCAGTACATCACTCGCCCCAGCGCTTGAATCGACCTCGCTCATACCCGCACCTTTGTCTTCTTTGTATGTAGGACTGCTGAGGACTAAGCCTAGTGGAGCCTTGGGACCACGCAAATCGGGGCACAGGAGAGAATCGCCTCAGCCGGATGGAAGGTTGGGGGTAGGGATTGCCCTACAGGCATGGCGCGTTTGAGTATGTCGCGAGGGAGCCGCTGCAAGCATCGAGCTGCAAGCCACAAAAGCCGGTGGGGCCGGGCTTTCCGTCATGTCGCAAATGGACATGCATATGCCCCCCGTAGGAGCTGCCGCAGGCTGCGATCTTTTGATCTTGCTGTGGCCGGGGACAAGATCGCAGCCTGCGGCAGCTCCTGCGAGGTCGGGGAATTCAGAGGAGCTTGTGCTCCATCGCGTACTTCACCAATTCGGCGAGGGAGGTGATGTTGAGTTTCTGCATCAGCCGCGCCTTGTGCGTGCTGATGGTTTTGCTGCTCAACGCCAGTTGCAGGGCAATGTCGTTGACGTTGGCACCTTGGGCCAGGCGCTCGAACACCGAGAATTCGCGCTCAGAGAGCAACGAATGCAGCGGTCGCGAATCCGTCAGGCCGACTTCGAAGACCATTCGGTCAGCCAGCTCCGGATCAATGTAACGCCCGCCCGCCGCGACTTTGCGAATCGCCGTCAGCAGCAGCGCCGGATCGCTGTCTTTGGTAGCATAACCGGCGGCGCCGACCTTCAACGCACGAGCAGCCATTTGCGCCTCGTCATGCATTGACAACACCAGAATCGCCGGCGGATTGTTCAGTGCGCGAATCCGTGGAATCGCCTCCAACCCGTTAACCCCGGGCATGGAGATATCCAGCAACACCACCTCGCAAGGAATGTGGCGCAAAGCCTCGAGCAGTTGCTCGCCATTGCTCGCCTCCCCCACCACCTGCAAATCCTTGGCGAGGCCGATCAACTGTTTGATCCCTTCACGGACAATGGTGTGGTCTTCGGCTACCAGTACACGGATCACGCCTTTCTCCTCGTTGATGGGTTGAGCGCCCTAAAAGATCGCAGCCTGCGGCAGCTCCTACAAGGGTACGCGTTCGGCGTAGGAGCTGCCGCAGGCTGCGATCTTTTATCGGTCCAGCGGCACGCGTACGCTCAGGGTCGTGCCCTCGCCCGGCTCACTGTCCAGCGACAACTGGCCGCCCATGATCAGCACCCGCTCACGCATGCCGACCACACCAAAGGATGTCGGCCTGCCCGCGGGGGCGACAAAGCCTAGGCCATCATCGCTAACCGTCAGGCACAACTCGTTGCCTTCCAGCACCAGTGTCAGTTCAACAGTATGCGCCTGCGCATGGCGCATGACATTGGTCAGCGCCTCCTGAAGAATCCGGAACAGGCCGATGGCCTTGGCGTCGCTGAGGGTCGGCAGGTTATCCGGCACTTGCACCAGACACGGGATCTGCGTGCGCGCTTCGAAACGCCGGGCCTGCCACTCGATGGCCGACGCGATCCCGGCGTCGAGAATCGGTGGGCGCAAGGCCGTGGCCACGTCGCGCACCAGTTGGAACAGTTGGGCGATCAGGCGCTTCATGCTGTTGAGGCGGTCACTCAAACCCGGATCGAGTTCGGCATAGGCCAATTCGCACATCGAGGTTTCGAGCTTGAGCACCGTCAGCATCTGGCCCAATTCGTCGTGAACTTCCCGGGCAATTCGAGCCTTTTCCTCTTCCCGCACGCTTTCCAGGTGCGCAGACAATTCACGCAATTGCTCGGTAAGTCCTTGCAAGCGCGCCTCGCTTTCCTGCAAGGCGGCCAGCGCTCGACGGCGTTCGGTGACATCGTTGAGGTAAACCACCAGGTATTCACCGTCGCGAAACCGCAGGAAACTCAACGACACGTCGGCCGGGAGAATACTGCCATCGGCGCGCACGCAGTTGGTTTCAAAGCTTTGCGGCCCGTCCTCGCTGGCTCGGGCGCGCTTCCACAGGCTCAACCAACGGTCCATGTGCAAACCGGGCTCGAAGTCGATCAGTGGCCGATCAATGACACCACCCGGTGCATAACCGAGCATGTCCTCGGCCGCACGGTTGGCGTAACGCACATGGCTGTCCCAATTGACCCAGAGGATCCCGACCGTGCTTTGATCAATCGAAAACTGCGTCAGGCGCAACGCTTCTTCGCTGGCCTCGCGCAAGGCGATGTCTTCGCGGGCCGCCAGCAAGCTCTGCTCAAGCGTATGTTGCTGACGGCGCTGCCACAGCACGATAGCCATGCTGCTGAGGAACAACACGGCCAACAATAGGCAAAGGTTTTGCCAGAACCCCGGCGACTCGGCCAGACGCGGGTACTTGGGTTGCAGCCAGCGCGCGTGCAACTGCTCAAGATCCTTGGCGGGAATCGCATGCAAGGCGCTTTCGACGATGCTGGCCAACTCCGGCCAATCGCGGCGAGTCGCCACCCGTAACAACTGCGGCAGGCCAATATCCCCTACCACCGTTAACCCGGAGAATTCGGGTTCAGTCGACAAACGACTGAGCTGGGCTTCATCGACCACTGCGTAGCGGGCCTGTTGAGTCAGCAGCAGTTGCAAGGCCTCACGCTCCATTGGCACGCCCTGCAAGTTGAGATTGCCGTAGTTGTTGCGCAGATAATCGGCAATCACGCTGGGCATGCGCACGGCAACCCGCGACTGGCTATCGAGTTTTTCCAGCTCGACGACACCCGCGCCCTTCTGATCGCCGACTACCAGTTGCGGTACGCGCATGTAGGGGTCAGTGAATTGCCACAGACGCAGGCCGGCGGGGGTTTGGGTCATGCCAGGAGCGAGGTCGACTTCACCTTCGCGCAGCGCTTCTTCCAGTTGCGCCACATCGGGAAAGTTGCGCCACGTCAACTCGATATTCAGCGAACCGGCCAGCCACTGCATCAATTCGATGTTGGCCCCGGACAACCGCTGCAAGCGCCGGTCGTACTGTGCGAAAGGCGCTTGCAGCACCACACCCACGCGCAGCTCGTTGTGTTGTGCGAGCCACTGACGCTGCTCGGCGTTCAACGGCGCGCCATGCGCAGGCGACGCGGGCGCCGTCCATGCCATCAAGGGAAGCCAACAACAGCCGATAACCAACAGGCAGCGAAAACGCATCATCCGAAGTCTCACACACTGACAAATACTGACCAACCTATTAGGCTGCCGGGATTACTTCTGGCCTGGAATATCCGATGCCCCCTGTCTACCGCTTGGCACTGCCAGCATTGTGCCTGTCGCTGATCCTGCCTTGTGCCTTTTCAGCTCAGGCCGCCGCCCCGGCATCCGCTACAGCAGAAAAATCCGCCGAAGCAAAACCGGTCGAACGCCAGCCACTGCCAGAGCGTAGTCAGGAAGAAGCCACCGCTCTTGAACGCACTGTCCCCGCGCTAGAGCAACAGCAGTTGCAGGCCGGCAGTGACAGTTTTCTCGCGCTCTGGAAACCGGCCAACACCAACACCCCCAAGGGTGCGGTGATTATTATCCCCGGCGCTGGAGAAACCGCTGACTGGCCTCAAGCGATCAGTCCTTTGCGGCAAAAACTGCCCGATGCCGACTGGAGCAGCCTGAGTCTTACCCTGCCAGACCTGCAAAGCAATGCCCCGCAAGCGCGTGTCGTCGACGTCGCACCTGCGCCGGCCAAAACCGAGACCGGCAGCAAAGACGCCAGCACCGCGCCCCCCATCGAGCAAGTGGCCGGTGGTGAGGGGGATATCACCGATCGCGCGGTTGCCAAGACCAGCGAAGAGCAAGCCAAGGCTGACGCTGAGCGGATCTACGCACGGATCGACGCAGCCATTGCTTTCGCCCAACAACAAAGTGCTCGCAGTATCGTCTTGCTTGGTCACGGTACAGGGGCTTACTGGGCCGCTCGCTACCTGAGTGAAAAACAGCCATCGCATATCGAGAAGTTCGTGATGGTTGCCGCACAGACACCCGTGACCGCGACGCCCGGACTGGCCGAACTGACCACCACCTTGAAGCTGGCCACCTTCGACATCTACTACAAGGACAAGGCGCTGGTACAGAGCGCAGCCCTGGAGCGCTTGCAAGCCAGCAAACGCTTGAAGGCCTCGACATTCAGCCAGCTTGCACTCAAGACGTTGCCCGGCAACAGCGCTGCCGAACAGGAGCAATTGTTCCGCCGTGTGCGCGGTTGGTTGAACCCGCAGAAAGCGGACTAAGCAAAAGCAAAAAATCGCAGCCTGCAGCAGGTGTATGCATAACCTGGTGTAGGAGCTGCCGTAGGCTGCGATCTTTTGACCTTCCAGGCCGCTATCGAAAATCCCGCCTTTCGCGAATCAACGTATAGGCATTGTGCAACTCGCGGGTTTTGTCGGTCGCTTCGCGCACCTGGGAAAGAGTCGCCCCAGTACCGGCAATTTTGTCCGGGTGATGGCGACTGAGCAGGCGTCGATAGGCGCGCTTGATGTGCGACGGCTCACTGGTGGCAGACACGCCAAGCACCCGCAGCGCCTCCTGATAAGCCGCTGCACTGTTTGCCAGTGCTTTTTTATGGGGTTCGTAATCACTGGCCAAGGCCTGCACCTGCTCCGGCGTCCAGCCCAGCCACTTGCCCCACTGCGAAATCAACTCGCGTTCGGTGCTTCCGGCACGCCCGTCAGCCCAGACCATCCGCCAACAGGCGCGCAAGACGCCTTCAGCAGCATGCGGTTGCGCACTTAAACGGCGCAAGTAACCCCGCAAGCGATCATGACCCGACTTGCCGCGATTGAACGCCGCGATCGCTCGCTTCTGCGCCGGCTCGCTCATTTCCAGCGAACGCATTTCCTGGCGCGCCTGGTAGATATGACCGTCCACCACCCGACCATCGCTCTTGGCCAGACGCCCTAGCAATACAAACAACAATTCGTCGTTACGCAACATCGGCCGACCGCCGAGTCGCTCACGCAAATGCCCAAGGCTTTGTAGCTGCAAGCGCCGGTCCAGCGCCTGCCCTAACAATGCGCCGAGCATGGCCCCCGGAATGCTGGCTATGGCAAAGCCCGCTCCGGCTCCGATCAGAGTCCCTGGCCACAACATGTCAGTAGCTCGCTTCTATCAATTGTTCAACTTCGGCCAGACGTTCGTGAGTGCCGACATCGACCCATTGCCCGTGCAGGCGCTCGCCGCTCACCCGCCCTTGCGCCATGGCGTCGCGCAACAGCGGGGCCAGTTTGAAGGCGCCGTCCGCGCACACCGCAAAGAGTTTCGGATGCAACACGGCGATGCCACTGTAGGTGAGGGTCTGTGCACCAGGCTGACCGTCGCGCACCTGGCCGTCGAGCAGGCTGAAATCACCGGTCGGGTGGTGCGCCGGGTTGTCAGCAAGCACCAGGTGGGCCAAGCCCGCTATCGGTTGACGCAGAGAGGTGAAGTCGTAATCGGTCCAGATATCACCGTTGACCACCAAAAACGCGTCATCACCCAAGAGCGGCAGCGCGCGGAATATCCCGCCGCCCGTTTCCAGCGGCTCTCCTTCCGGCGAGTACTGAATGCTCAGGCCATAGCGCGAACCGTCACCCAGGTAATCTTCGATCTGTTGCCCCAGCCAGGCGTGATTGATCACCACCTCGGTGAAACCTGCCGCCGCCAGCGCCCGCAGGTGGTAGTCGATCAGCGGCACCCCGCCAACGCGCACCAGCGGCTTGGGAGTGGTCAGGGTCAGTGGGCGCATGCGCTCACCTTTACCTGCTGCCAGAATCATTGCCTTCATGCAGAGACTCCGACCGACTGGCGCAGACTGGCCAGCAACACATCCAACTCCACCAGCTCAGGGCGACGAGCGACCACTGCCTCTATATAAGCAAAGAAGCGCGGCACATCGCCGAGGTAACGCGGCTTACCGTCGCGATGGCAGATGCGAGCGAAAATGCCGATCACTTTCAAGTGACGCTGCACACCCATCAGGTCGCTGGCACGCAGGAAGTCTTCGAAATCGGGTTGAACCGGAATGCCGAGAGCGCCGGCTTGCTGCCAGTAGTCCGCCAGCCAACCGCGCACGCGCTCCTCAGGCCAACTGAGGAAGGCGTCCTTGAACAGGCAGGTCACGTCATACGTCACCGGCCCGTACACCGCGTCCTGGAAATCCAGCACGCCGGGGTTCGGCTCGCTGAGCATCAGGTTGCGCGGCATGTAATCGCGATGCACCAGCACTTTCGGTTGGGCCAGAGCGCTGTCGATCAATCTGTCGCTGACTTGCTGCCAGAGCATTTGTTGCGCCGAATCGAACTCGATGCCCAGCTCGCGCTTCACGTACCACTCGGGGAACAGTTCCAGCTCACGGCGCAACAGTGCCACGTCATAGCTGGGCAGTGGAGCAACCATCGGCAACTGCTGAAAAGCCAGCAACGCTTGCAGGGCATCCTTGAACAAATCGTCAGCATTTTCGCTGTCGATCACGTCCAGGTAGGTTTTGTTGCCCAGGTCATTGAGCAAAAGAAAACCGCGTTCCAGATCTTCTGCGTAGATTTTCGGCACGTTAATTCCGGATTTCGCCAGTAAAAAGGCGACATCCACGAAAGGTTTACAGTTTTCCTGGGGCGGCGGAGCGTCCATCACAACGAAACTTCTGCCTTCGCCTTCCCAACGGAAGTAACGACGGAAACTCGCGTCGCTGCTAGCCGCGGTCAACGTGGCCGGGGGTAAGGCACCCCATCCTTGCGCGGCAAACAGCATTGCCAATTGCTCATCAAGCCAAACTTTCAGGTGTTGCAAGCGTACATCTTGGTCAGGCATTACAAGGGTCTCCGACGGCGCTAGCCGTCAAGCGGGTCATGCTTTATTATCCAGCATCTTTTTCAGACCATCGAGAGGCGTGCGGCCCACACCGCGGGCAGATGGCACGCAGGAAGCCCGGACTAATAAGATGGCATTGAAATCCCCCGCGTTTCGTAAAAAATTTCCGTTGTTGGTAACCGGCAGTTTGCTGGCCCTGCAACCTCTAGCCACTTCGTTCGTGGTCGCCGCGGAACAGTATGACTGCTCAGTCTCTGCTTCGGGAGCCTGGGACTGCGCGCCGAAAGCCAACGCAGCTCAACTGCCACCACGCCCTGTACATGATGCCGGCGCGGTCAGTTCGAGCAACGAGTCGGCTGCCGAGAGCAGCACTGCCGGTGGCGAAGCCGCCGACAAGCCTGTGCTGGTCACCGAAGCCAAGGGCCGCGGCCTGAAGTCGCGCAGTGCCGACTACAGTCACCTCGACTGGGTCCCGCGTGAGAAGCTCACCGCTGCCCAATTGGCTGAAACAGGTCCTTATTGCTCTGGTTCCTATATCGAACCCATTCGTCCTGGCATGAATGACAAGACGAATAAAAGTGATGCCCCGACCTTTGTTGGTGCCAAAGCCTCCCGCTATCAGCAGGAAGAACAGGTGGCGACCCTCGCTGGTGACGTGGTCATGCGCCAAGGTAGCATGCAGGTCGAAGCCGATGAGGCCAACCTGTATCAAGCCGAAAACCGTGGCGAGCTGACCGGTAACGTTCGTGTGCGCGACAACGGCGCACTGATCGTCGGCGACCATGCTGAGGTCCAGCTCGACACCGGCGAAGCCCAAGTCGACAACGCCGAATACGTGATGCACCAATCCCGTGTTCGCGGTAGCGCGCTGTACGCCAAACGCGCTGAAAACGCGATCATCCGCCTCAAGGATGGTACGTACACTACGTGCGAACCGAACAGCAACGCCTGGCAACTCAAGGGCAACAACATCACCTTGAACCCGGCGACCGGCTTCGGCACCGCGACCAACGTGACACTGCGGGTCAAAGACATTCCGGTGCTCTACACACCGTATATCTACTTCCCGATCGATGACCGTCGTCAATCCGGTTTCCTGCCGCCAAGCTTCAGCAGCAGCGGCAACAAGACCGGTTTCATGCTGGTCACACCGTACTACTTCAACCTGGCACCGAACTATGATGCCACGTTGTATCCGCGCTACATGAGCAAGCGCGGCATGATGATGGAAGGCGAATTCCGCTACCTGACCAAGTCCAGCGAAGGTCAGTTTGGTGCCGCGTACCTCAACGATGACGACACCGAACGCAAGTTGCAGTCCGACTACGAAAAAACCCGTTACATGTACAACTGGCAGCACAAGGGCGGGCTGGATTCGCGAGTATTCACCGAGGTCGACTACACCAAGATCAGCGATCCGTATTACTTCCAGGATCTGCAAACCGATCAGTTGGGCGTCAAAAGCGTTTCCACTTACGTGAACCAGCAAGGCGCCGTTACCTACCGTGGTGATACCTATGCCGCGCGCCTTAACGTACAGGCTTACCAACTGGCGTCGGTTTCCAACATCACGCCTTATGATCGCCTGCCGCAGATCACCTTCAATGGTGCCCTGCCCGAGAAACCGGGTGGCCTGAACTTCGCTTATGAAACCGAACTTGTACGGTTTGAGCGCAGCCTGCAAACAGGCACCTATTTCGACGAGAATGGCTCCCCGGCCAATCGACTCGACACCAACATTACAGGTCTGGCGCGGGCCAACGGCGACCGTCTCAACGTTGCCCCAAATGTCAGTCTGCCGCTGAACTGGACCTATGGCTTCCTGAAGCCAACACTCAAGTATCAGTACACCCAGTATGATCTGGATCTCGACAGTACCGGCAAAGACCAAGTCGCGACGCAAAGCGCGGAAACAAATCGCCTGAACGGCACCTACAGCCGCAATCAGAACCGTGGCGTTCCCATCGCAAGCATCGACAGCGGCTTGTACTTCGACCGCAACACCCAATGGTTCGGCAAGAACTACCGCCAGACCCTGGAACCTCGCCTGTACTACCTCTATGTTCCCGAGAAGGATCAGAGCGACATTCCAGTATTTGATAGTGGCGAATACACGTTCAACTACGCTTCGTTGTTCCGCGACAACCGTTTCTCGGGTTCCGACCGTGTCGGTGACGAGAACAAACTGTCGTTGGGTATAACCAACCGCTGGATCGAAGACAACGGCTTTGAGCGTCAACGCATCAGCGTCGGCCAGGCGGCTTACTTCAAGAATCGCGAAGTCCAGTTGCCGGGCATCGACCCAAAAACCCGTGCGGATGCGCATTCCAACGTCTCGCCGTATGCACTGGATTACGAGTACCGCTGGAACCGCGATTGGCGCACCACCGCCGACTACAACTGGGACCCGGACAGCCGCAAGCCTCGCTCGGGTAGCGCGATGTTCCACTACCAGCCGGAAGACAACCCGAACAAGGTCATCAACGCCGGTTATCGCTATCGCAACGACCAGGTGATTTACAACCAGAACACCGGTAAATGGCAGTTTGGTGGTGACTACGGCACTCCTGGTACGCCTGGTTTCGTGAAGGATTACTACAAGATCGAACAGCACGATTTCTCGGTCATCTGGCCAGTCGTGCCTCAGTGGAATGCTATCAGCCGCTGGCAGTACGACTACAACCGCAACCGTACCCTGGAAGCCTTTGGTGGTTTCGAGTACGACAACTGCTGCTGGAAAATGCGCCTGATCAACCGTTACTGGGTTTCGTATGACGAGTTCAGTCAAGACGCCCCGCAAAACGAAAAAGGCGACCACGGCATCTTCCTCCAATTTGTTCTGAAGGGACTCGGTGGTGTCATGGGCACCAAGGTAGAGAGCTTCCTCGACAAAGGCATTCAAGGTTATCGTCAACGTGAAGACCAAGCTTTCTGATTGTCTGCGCCCGCTGATGTTGGGCGCGCTGTTCCTGGGTACCGCGGCTAGCGCCGCGGTACAGTCCATCGACAAAGTGGTGGCCATCGTCGACAACGACGTGGTCATGCAGAGCCAGTTGGACCAGCGGGTTCATGAAGTTCAGCAAACCATCGCCAAGCGCGGCGGCGGCACACCGCCAACCGGCGTACTGGAACAACAGGTGCTCGAACGCCTGATCGTCGAAAACCTGCAGCTGCAGATCGGCGAACGCTCCGGCATCCGCATTACCGATGAAGAACTGAACCAGGCCGTCGGCACCATTGCCCAGCGCAACAACATGACGGTGGATCAGTTCCGTGCGGCACTGACTCACGACGGCCTGTCTTACGACGATGCTCGTGACCAGATCCGTCGCGAGATGATCATCAGCCGTGTTCGCCAGCGTCGTGTGGCCGAACGGATTCAGGTGTCCGAGCAGGAAGTGAAAAACTTCCTCGCCTCCGACCTGGGCAAAGTGCAGCTCTCTGAAGAACTGCACCTGGCCAACATCCTGATCGGGACACCGGAGAGCGCCAATTCGGAAGCGATCCAGAATGCCGCGCGTCAGGCCATGGAGATCTATCAGCAACTCAAGCAGGGTGCTGACTTCTCTCAACTGGCCATCGCCAAATCCGCGAGCGACAACGCACTGGAAGGCGGCGACATGGGCTGGCGTAAAGCCGCTCAACTGCCCCCTCCGTTCGACCGTGAGCTGAGCGCGATGTCAGTGGGTGAGATCACCCAACCGGCACGTACACCGGGTGGTTTCATCATCCTCAAAGTGCTGGAGAAACGCGGTGGCGGCAATCAGGTGCGTGACGAAGTACACGTTCGCCACATCCTGATCAAACCAAGCGAAATCCGTAGCGAAGAAGAAACCAAGCGTCTGGCGCAGAAACTCTACGAGCGCATTTCTGCGGGCGAAGACTTTGCTGAACTGGCGAAAAGCTATTCCGAAGACCCGGGCTCTGCCCTTAACGGCGGCGACCTAAACTGGATCGACCCGAACGCGCTGGTGCCGGAATTCCGCGAAGTAATGGCCAAGACCCAACAAGGTCAGCTGTCCAAGCCGTTCAAGACTCAATATGGCTGGCACGTTCTGGAAGTCCTTGGCCGCCGTGCCACCGACAGCACCGCCCAGGCTCGTGAACAGCAGGCAATGACCGTACTGCGTAACCGCAAATACGACGAAGAGCTGCAAACCTGGTTGCGTCAGATCCGTGACGAAGCCTACGTTGAAATCAAGCTCCCTGGCGTCGACCAGGCGGCGAAGTGAGCCCCAAGCGTTTTGTGCTGACACCCGGCGAGCCGGCCGGCATAGGTCCCGACCTGTGCCTGCTACTCGCCTCGCAAGCCCAGCCACACCCCCTGATTGCCATTACCAGCCGCGACCTGCTCCTTGAGCGGGCCGCGCAACTGGGAGTGGTCGTTGATCTGCTGGCCGTGACACCGGACCATTGGCCGGACGTTCCGGCGCCCGCCAATAGCCTGTACGTCTGGGATACGCCGCTCAACGCCAAGGTCACGGCCGGTCAACTGGACAAGGCCAATGCCGCCTTTGTCCTGGAAACCCTGACCCGCGCAGGCCAAGGATGTCTGGACGGGCACTTCTCCGGAATGATCACCGCCCCCGTGCATAAAGGCGTGATCAATGAGTCAGGCATTGCCTTCTCCGGCCACACCGAGTTCCTCGCAGACCTGACTCACACCCCGCAAGTGGTGATGATGCTCGCCACACGCGGCTTGCGGGTCGCGTTGGTCACCACGCACCTGCCGTTGCGGGAGATTGCCGATGCGATCACCCCTGAGCGCCTGGAGCGGGTTACGCGGATTCTGCACACCGACCTGCAACAAAAGTTCGGCATCGCCCAGCCACGCATCCTCGTTTGCGGACTCAACCCGCATGCCGGCGAAGGCGGACACCTGGGCCACGAAGAAATCGACATCATTGAACCAACCCTGGAGCGTCTGCGCGCTGAAGGCATGGACCTGCGTGGTCCCCTGCCCGCTGACACTCTGTTTACCCCCAAATATCTGGAGCACTGCGACGCGGTGCTGGCGATGTACCACGACCAGGGCCTGCCTGTGCTGAAATACAAAGGCTTCGGCGCGGCAGTCAACGTGACCCTCGGCTTGCCGATCATCCGCACCTCAGTCGACCACGGCACTGCCCTGGACTTGGCTGGCAGCGGAAAAATCGACACCGGCAGCCTGCAAGTCGCCCTGGAAACCGCCTACCAGATGGCCGAGACCCGTTTATGACCGAGCATTACCAACACCGGGCGCGCAAGCGTTTCGGCCAGAATTTCCTGCACGATGCCGGCGTTATCGACCGCATCCTGCGCTCCATTCACGCCAAAGCAGAAGACCGCCTGCTGGAAATCGGCCCGGGCCAGGGCGCGCTCACCGAAGGCCTGCTCAACAGCGGCGCGCAACTGGACGTGGTTGAACTGGACAAGGACCTGATCCCGATCCTCAACCAGCAATTCGCCGGCAAGAGCAATTTCAACCTGCACCAGGGCGATGCATTGAAGTTCGACTTCAACAGCCTGAATGCCGCACCCAACAGCCTGCGCGTGGTCGGCAACCTGCCGTACAACATCTCCACGCCGCTGATCTTCCACCTGCTGAACAACGCAGGGCTCATCCGCGACATGCACTTCATGCTGCAAAAGGAAGTGGTCGAGCGTCTGGCGGCGGGTCCTGGTGGTGGCGATTGGGGCCGTCTGTCGATCATGGTTCAGTACCACTGCCGGGTCGAACACCTGTTCAACGTCGGCCCTGGCGCGTTCAACCCGCCACCCAAAGTCGACTCGGCGATCGTCCGCCTGGTGCCGCATGCCGTGCTGCCGCACCCGGCCAAAGACCATCGCTTGCTGGAGCGCGTCGTTCGCGAAGCCTTCAACCAGCGCCGCAAGACCCTGCGCAACACCCTCAAAGCCCTGCTGAGCAATGCTGAAATCGAAGCCGCCGGCGTCGATGGCAGCCTGCGTCCAGAACAGCTCGATCTGGCGGCCTTCGTCCGTCTGGCTGACAAGCTCAGCGAACAAGTCACCGAGCAACCTGCCGACATCTGACAGCCCAGAAGCGCTATCGGGTAGGACACAAGAGCTCGTCTCTGGTTTACTACCCGATACTTGGCCTAGACTGACCTCAATCAGTTACGCCCCGCGCCCTGCTTTGCTTTTAAGGCCTCTTGCATGTCCGATCCTCGTTATCAGGTCAATGTCAGCGTCGTCACCCGCTATCTGGCAGAACAATCGCAACCCGAGCAGAACCGCTTTGCCTTCGCCTACACCATTACCGTAGAGAACAACGGCCTGCTACCGGCCAAGTTGCTCTCGCGGCACTGGGTGATTACCGATGGAGACGGGCATGTCGAAGAGGTTCGCGGTGCCGGCGTGGTGGGTCAGCAACCGCTGATCGGCGTCGGCCAGAGCCACACCTACAGCAGCGGCACCGTGATGACTACCCGCGTTGGCAACATGCAGGGGACTTATCAAATGCTCGCCGAAGACGGTCAACACTTCGACGCCATCATCGCGCCGTTCCGCCTGGCGGTGCCCGGAGCCCTGCACTGATGGCGACGTACGCCGTCGGCGACCTGCAAGGCTGCCTCGAACCCCTGCAATGCCTGCTCAAGCGGGTTGCCTTCGACCCTGCAAAGGATCATTTGTGGCTGGTCGGCGATCTGGTCAACCGTGGCCCGCAGTCGCTGGAAACCCTGCGCTTCCTCTACAGCATCCGTGAATCGCTGGTGTGCGTACTAGGCAACCATGACCTGCACCTGCTGGCTGCCGGTTACAACATCGAGCGCCTGAGGAAAGCCGACACCCTGCGTGAAATCCTCGAAGCGCCGGATCGCAAGGAGCTGCTTGAGTGGCTGCGCCAGCAAAAGCTCATGCACTACGACGAACAGCGCGGTATTGCGCTGGTCCATGCCGGCATACCGCCGCAGTGGTCCCTGCGCAAAGCCTTGAAGTGCGCCGGGGAAGTCGAAGAAGCATTGCGTGACGACAACCGCATCGCGCTCTACCTCGATGGCATGTACGGTAACGATCCGGTGAAATGGGACAGCGACCTCAAAGGTGTAACCCGCCTGCGGGTGATCACCAACTACTTCACCCGCATGCGCTTCTGCACCAGCGACGGCAAGCTTGATCTCAAGAGCAAGGAAGGCCTCGACACCGCGCAACCGGGCTACGCACCATGGTTTACACACAACGAACGCAAGACCCGCGGCCTGAAAATCATATTCGGCCATTGGGCAGCGCTCGAAGGTAAATGTAACGAACCCGGCATCTTCGCCCTCGACACCGGTTGCGTCTGGGGCGGCTCGATGACCTTGATGAACGTCGACACCGGCGAGCGCCTGCGTTGCGAATGCGATGCTCAGGGCCACACCAGGCCGCACGTCACCTCAACAACTACCCCCGAACTATTGTCGGCCAGCGCCAAGCGCTAGGCTGCGCTTTCAGCCAGGTCACAGGAGCCCGCCATGAGCGAATTCAAACGCATCCCCCCAGACCAGGCCCAGGCCTTGCGCGAACAAGGCGCCGTGGTGGTCGACGTCCGCGATCCGGCAACCTTTGCCGCGCTGCACATTCGCGGCTCGAAGCATCTGGACAATCATTCCCTGCACGCTTTCATCGCCGCCGCTGACCTCGATGCACCGACCGTGGTGGTCTGCTATCACGGCAATTCCAGCCAGGGTGCCGCGGCGTATCTGGTCAGCCAGGGCTTTTCCGACGTCTACAGCATGGACGGTGGATTCGAGCTATGGCGTACAACTTATCCTTCGGAAACGGCGCAAGGCACTTCCGAATAATTTTTTACCCGCTCTAGCCCACGCCCGCCGTGGGCTGACGAACGGTCAGTCATAACAAATTACGCATTGCCCCTTTACCTTGCGGATTCCGAACTATCCTTAGCCTCAGGCCATCCAAAACAGGGGAGAGCCGGTACACCGGCGCGCGGATCATCGGGAGTAGCTTTCAGGGTTGATAGCTTTGAAGGTGTTCAGGGGGGTAAAAGGCAGCTGCACTTTCAGTTGCTTGCCAGCATCCACTGACTGATCCGACGTCGGCTCCACGTATCGAGCGAGGTGACGTCATGAGTATCTTTAGCCACTTCCAACAACGCTTCGAGTCCACACGGCAGGAAGAGCTCTCTCTGCAGGAGTATCTCGAACTGTGCAAAAAGGACCGCAGCGCTTACGCATCCGCAGCCGAGCGTCTACTGCTGGCAATCGGCGAACCCGAACTGCTGGACACCTCGACCAACTCGAGACTGTCACGCATCTTTTCCAAC
The DNA here is from genome assembly GCF_001874645.1 of Pseudomonas frederiksbergensis. NCBI lineage: Bacteria > Pseudomonadati > Pseudomonadota > Gammaproteobacteria > Pseudomonadales > Pseudomonadaceae > Pseudomonas > Pseudomonas frederiksbergensis. Next base: position 3,506,178 of record NZ_CP017886.1, on the reverse strand, counting down.
AAGGTGATCCGTCGGTATCCGGCCTTTGAAGACTTCCACGGTATGGAAGAATGCATCGACCAGATCGTCTCCTACTTCCGCCATGCAGCTCAGGGCCTGGAAGAGAAGAAACAGATCCTCTACCTGCTCGGCCCCGTCGGCGGCGGTAAATCGTCCCTGGCCGAGAAGCTCAAACAGCTGATCGAAAAAGTGCCCTTCTATGCCATCAAGGGCTCTCCGGTGTTCGAGTCTCCGCTGGGGCTGTTCAACGCCACCGAGGATGGTGCGATCCTCGAAGAGGATTTCGGCATTCCGCGGCGCTACCTGAACACCATCATGTCGCCCTGGGCAACCAAACGTCTGGCCGAATTCGGTGGCGATATCAGCCAGTTCCGGGTGGTCAAACTCTACCCGTCGATCCTCAACCAGATCGCCGTAGCCAAGACCGAACCAGGCGATGAAAACAACCAGGACATCTCGGCGCTGGTGGGCAAGGTCGATATTCGCAAACTGGAAGAATTCCCGCAGAACGACGCTGACGCCTACAGTTACTCGGGCGCACTCTGCCGCTCCAACCAGGGCCTGATGGAATTCGTCGAAATGTTCAAGGCACCGATCAAGGTGCTGCACCCATTGCTGACCGCCACCCAGGAAGGCAACTACAACAGTACCGAAGGCCTGGGCGCGATTCCGTTTACCGGGATCCTGCTGGCGCACTCCAACGAATCGGAGTGGCACACCTTCCGCAACAACAAGAACAACGAAGCCTTCATCGACCGGATCTACATTGTCAAAGTGCCGTACTGCCTGCGGGTCAGCGACGAAGTGAAGATCTACGACAAGCTGCTGTTCAACAGCTCCCTGGCCAAGGCTCACTGTGCACCCGATACCCTCAAGATGCTCGCTCAGTTCACCGTGCTCTCGCGCCTCAAAGAGCCGGAAAACTCGAACATCTACTCGAAAATGCGGGTGTATGACGGCGAGAACCTCAAGGACACCGATCCGAAGGCCAAGTCGATCCAGGAATACCGCGACACCGCGGGCGTCGACGAAGGCATGAACGGTCTTTCGACCCGGTTTGCCTTCAAGATCCTGTCGAAAGTCTTCAACTTCGACCCGCATGAAATCGCCGCCAACCCTGTGCATCTGCTCTATGTGCTGGAACAACAGATCGAACAGGAACAGTTCCAGGCGGAAACCCGCGAGCGCTATCTGCGCTTCCTGAAAGAGTACCTGGCGCCGCGCTATATCGAGTTCATCGGCAAGGAAATCCAGACCGCCTACCTGGAGTCCTACAGCGAGTACGGGCAAAACATCTTCGACCGCTATGTGCTCTACGCGGACTTCTGGATTCAGGATCAGGAATACCGCGATCCGGAAACCGGCGAGATCCTCAACCGTGTAGCCCTCAACGAAGAGCTGGAAAAAATCGAGAAACCGGCGGGCATCAGCAATCCGAAGGATTTCCGCAACGAAATCGTCAACTTCGTCCTGCGTGCCCGGGCCAACAACAACGGCAAGAATCCGACCTGGCTCAGCTACGAGAAGCTGCGGGTGGTCATCGAGAAGAAAATGTTCTCGAACACCGAGGATCTGCTGCCGGTCATCAGCTTCAACGCCAAGGCCAGCAAAGAGGACCAACAGAAACACAACGACTTCGTTACACGGATGGTCGAGCGCGGCTACACCGACAAACAGGTACGACTGCTCTCCGAGTGGTACCTGCGGGTCAGGAAATCGCAGTAACCCGCTGCCGGTCAGACCGGTTGTCGTTAGCCCGGAGCCTGCATGACAAATTTCTGTTACACAGGTTTCAGGAAGGTGTTTGGAAATCGACAGCGAAGCCCAGGCAACGCGCAGGTGGTACAGGAGGCGCAAGATCGCGCCTCCTCCCCCGTGCCCAATACAGCCAGACTTGCTCGCGATTTCTCAAGGCAGCTTCTAAGGAGCAGTCATGAGCTATGTGATCGACCGACGTCTCAATGGCAAGAACAAGAGCACGGTAAACCGTCAGCGGTTTCTTCGGCGTTACCGTGATCACATCAAGAAGGCCGTCGAAGAGGCGGTCAGCCGGCGCTCCATTACCGATATGGAACACGGCGAGCAGATCAGCATTCCCGGCCGCGATATCGACGAACCGGTGCTTCACCATGGCCGTGGTGGCAAACAGACCATCGTGCATCCCGGCAACAAGGAGTTCACCAGCGGTGAGCATATTGCTCGTCCGCCGGGAGGTGGCGGCGGCAGAGGTCCAGGCAAGGCCGGCAACTCCGGCGAGGGCATGGACGAGTTTGTCTTCCAGATCACTCAGGAGGAATTTCTCGAATTCATGTTCGAGGACCTGGAGTTGCCGAACCTGGTCAAGCGCAACCTGAGCGGCACCGACACCTTCAAAACCGTGCGCGCCGGCATCAGCAACGAAGGCAACCCTTCGCGGATCAATATCATCCGCACCCTGCGCTCGGCCCATGCACGGCGCATCGCGCTATCAGGCAGCAGCCGGGAGAAACTGCGGGTAGCGAAAGAGGAACTGGCACGACTTAAACAGGAAGAACCAGACAACTTCGGCGATATTCAGGAAATCGAGGCAGAAATCGAGCGTTTGAGTGCGCGCATCAACCGGATTCCATTTCTTGACACCTTCGACCTCAAGTACAACCTGCTGATCAAGCAGCCCAACCCCAGCTCCAAGGCGGTAATGTTCTGCCTGATGGACGTTTCCGGCTCCATGACCCAGGCCACCAAGGACATCGCCAAACGGTTCTTCATCCTGCTGTACCTGTTCCTCAAGCGTAACTACGAGAAAATCGATGTGGTGTTCATCCGCCACCACACCAGCGCCCGGGAAGTCGATGAGGAAGAGTTCTTCTACTCTCGCGAAACCGGCGGCACCATCGTTTCCAGCGCCCTCAAACTGATGCAGGAGATCATGGCCGAGCGTTATCCGAGCAACGACTGGAACATTTACGCCGCGCAGGCTTCCGACGGCGATAACTGGAACGATGACTCGCCGATCTGCCGTGACATTCTGATCAACCAGATCATGCCGTTCGTGCAGTACTACACTTATGTGGAGATTACCCCTCGCGAACACCAGGCCCTGTGGTACGAATACGAGCGTATCAGCGAAGCCTTTTCCGATACGTTCGCCCAGCAGCAGCTGGTTTCGGCCGGGGATATTTATCCGGTCTTCCGTGAACTCTTCCAGCGCAGGTTAGTGACATGACCGCCAAAGAGCAGAAGCGCCAACCTATATCCACCGGCTCGGAATGGACGTTCGAGCTGATCCAGGCCTACGACCGGGAAATCAGCCGTATTGCGGCCCGCTACGCGCTGGATACCTACCCCAACCAGATTGAGGTGATTACCGCCGAGCAGATGATGGACGCCTACGCCTCCGTCGGCATGCCACTGGGTTATCACCACTGGTCCTATGGCAAACACTTCCTCAGTACCGAGAAGTCCTACAGTCGCGGCCAGATGGGGCTGGCCTACGAGATCGTGATCAACTCGGACCCGTGCATCGCCTACCTGATGGAAGAAAACACCATCTGCATGCAGGCATTGGTGGTGGCCCACGCCTGCTACGGCCACAACAGCTTTTTCAAGGGCAACTACCTGTTCCGCACCTGGACCGACGCCAGCTCGATCATCGATTACCTGGTGTTCGCCAAGCAGTACATCATGCAATGCGAGGAGCGCCATGGCATCGATGCCGTGGAAGACCTGCTGGACTCCTGTCATGCCCTGATGAACTACGGTGTCGACCGCTACAAACGCCCTTACCCGATTTCCGCGGAAGAAGAGCGGCGTCGGCAAAAGGATCGTGAAGAACACCTGCAAAAGCAGATCAACGACCTGTGGCGCACCATTCCAAAAGGCGCAGACAAGTACAACGAGAAGGACAACGCACGCTTTCCGGCAGAACCGCAGGAGAACATCCTCTACTTCATCGAAAAGCACGCCCCGCTGCTGGAGCCATGGCAACGGGAAATCGTACGGATCGTGCGCAAGATCGCGCAGTACTTTTATCCACAGCGTCAGACTCAGGTCATGAACGAGGGCTGGGCGACGTTCTGGCACTACACCCTGATGAACGACCTGTACGACGAGGGTCTGGTGACCGACGGCTTCATGATGGAGTTTCTGACGTCACACACCAGCGTGGTCTTCCAGCCAGGCTTCGACAGCCCGTACTACAGCGGCATCAACCCCTACACCCTGGGCTTTGCCATGTACCGTGACATTCGACGCATGTGCGAAACGCCCACTGAAGAGGATTACCGCTGGTTCCCTGACATCGCCGGGACCGACTGGCTGTCGAGCATCAAGTTCGCCATGAGCAGCTTCAAGGACGAAAGCTTCATTCTGCAGTACCTGTCACCCAAAGTGATTCGTGACCTGAAACTGTTCAGCATTCTCGATGACGACCAGAAGGACGACCTGTTGGTGCCAGCCATTCATGACGAAGAAGGATATCGAACCATTCGTGAAACCCTGGCAGCGCAGTACAACCTGGGTAACCGCGAACCGAACATACAGATCTACAGCATCGACCGTCGCGGCGATCGCTCGCTGACACTGCGCCATCAGCAACATGATCGCAAACCACTCGCGGACTCCACCGAGGAAGTGCTCAAGCACCTGCACCGCCTCTGGGGCTTCGATATTCACCTGGAAACCCTGCAAGGCGACCAGATCATGAAAACCCATCATGTCCCGCCCAGAGGCGAGCATAGCGAGGGCGAATACGCTCGGATGGACCTCGCCGTCATTCATCTTTGATGTCACCCGGACCTCCGAAAGTTCGACGCAAGGGTTATCCTGTCGGGCTAACGGAGGTTTTTTATGCAGATTTATAAAGTCGGCGGCGCGGTCCGTGATCGCCTGCTCGGCAAGCCTGTTACCGACATCGACTGGGTGGTGGTGGGCGCCAGCACCGAAGAAATGCTCGCCAAGGGCTATCGCCCGGTAGGCGCCGATTTCCCGGTATTCCTTCACCCCAAAAGCGGTGAGGAATACGCGCTTGCCCGCACCGAACGCAAAAGCGGACGCGGCTACGGCGGTTTCACCTTCCATGCCAGCCCGGAAGTCACCCTGGAAGAAGACCTGATTCGTCGCGATCTGACGATCAACGCCATGGCCGAAGACGATCACGGTCAATTGACCGATCCGTATCACGGCCAGCACGATCTTGAAGCACGCCTGCTTCGTCACGTATCCCCCGCGTTCGCCGAAGATCCTCTGCGTGTTCTGCGCGTTGCCCGTTTCGCCGCGCGCTATGCCGGTCTCGGGTTCACGGTAGCCCCCGAGACCCTGGAGCTGATGCGCCAGCTCAGCGAATCAGGTGAGCTTGAAGCCCTGACCGCAGAACGCAGCTGGAAAGAAATATCCCGCGCCCTGATGGAGGATCAGCCGCAAGTATTTATCCAGGTTTTGCGTGACTGTGGCGCCCTGAAAATCCTGATTCCCGAGATTGACGCGCTGTTCGGCGTACCGCAGCCCGAAGCCCATCACCCGGAAATCGACAGCGGCGTGCACACCCTGAGCGTTCTCGAGCAGGCCGCCCTGCACAAACAACCGCTAACCGTGCGCTGGGCCTGCCTGCTGCATGATCTGGGCAAAGGCCTGACACCTGAGAGCCAGTGGCCCAGACACATCGCTCACGAGCACAAGGGCCTGAAGCTGATCAAAGCGGTCAACGAACGCTTCAAGGCCCCGCGCGACTGCCAGGAACTGGCATTGCTGGTGGGCGAATACCACACCCATGGTCATCGCGCGCTGGAGCTGAAGCCGTCGACATTGCTGGAGTTACTGCAAAGCTTCGACGTTTACCGACGGCCGCAGCGCTTTGAAGAGTTCATCAAAGCCTGCGAAATGGACGCTCGGGGCCGCAAAGGCCTTGAGCAGAGAAGTTATCCACAAGCAGATTATTTGCGAGGCGCGGCGACCGCCGCACGCACCGTGGCGGTTCAACCATTGCTGGAGCAGGGATTCAAAGGCCCGGAACTGGGTGAGGCGCTCAAGCGCGAACGGCTTAAGGCGCTGAAGGCCTACAAGGAACGCGCGTAAGCAAGTTCAAAAGATCGCAGCCTGCGGCAGCTCCTACGCCGAACCTGGCTCACCCGTGTTATTGCGGGTGCTCCCCCCTGTAGGAGCTGGCGTAGCCTGCGATCTTTTGATTTACAGAAGATTGGCAGGGGTCAACTGCTCACCACGCCACGCGAAAGCCACCGGCGCCAGAACCTGATCAATCTGCGCCTCACTCCACAGCGTAGCAAAGCATTTACCCTCGCCAGGATGCACCCTGTCCGGCGCTATCAGCGACAACGGCCACAGCACAAAGGCATTTTTCAGGATTTCCGCTCGGGGCAGGATCAATCCGTCGAAATTACCCACCAGATCGCCATACAGCAGCACGTCGATATCCAACGGCAAGCCCTTGCGATCGGGAGCATAACGACCGTTGTCGGCCTCGATAAACTTCAACCGACGATCCAGCTCCATCAACGGCAGATCGGTATACGCCGACACCACGAAATTGAAAAACGGCCCGCTCTTGATCCCCACCGGCTGGCTTTCGAACACCGCCGAGCAGCGCATATCCACCAGAAAACCGGCAAGCGCTTCCAGCCCCGCCTGCAAATGAGCTTCGCGCTCGACATTGCTGCCGAGCCCAAGAAATACCTGAGTTAGCGACATCCGCGCTCGATCTCCACGCCCACGCCCGTTGCCGCCGGGATAGCCCCCGGCTTGGTCAGCTTGAGGCGCAGCCAGGTAATCTTGAATTCACTCATCAAGACTTCGGCCAGATGCTCGGCAAAGGTTTCAACCAGCTGGTACTGCGCCTGCTCGGCGAACACCTGAATACGTGCCGTCACGCTGGCGTAGTCGAGCGCCAGTGTCAGGTCATCACCCGCCGCTGCCGGGCGATTGTCCCAGGCGAAACTCAGATCAAGACGCAGGCACTGACGGATGCCTCGCTCCCAGTCGTAGGCACCGATCACCGTGTCGACTTCCAGGCCCTCGATAAACACTCTGTCCAAGCACTCTTCTCCGCAGCACGACAAGGGCGCAATGCGCCGTTAGAATCAGGGCGTCCTCGCCCGGAATAGTTAGCATGTTTTGGTTACTGGCGATCCTCGCCTACCTGCTTGGCTCTCTGTCCTTTGCCATTTTGCTCAGCCGCCTGACCGGTAACCCCGATCCGCGAATGAGTGGCTCGGGCAATGCCGGCGCCACCAACATGTTACGCCTTGCCGGCAAAAAACTCGCCGTCCTGACCTTGCTCGGCGACCTCTGCAAAGGCCTGCTGCCCGTGTTGGCCGCAGGGCTTGCAGGCCTCTCTGTGCAGCAACAGGCCTGGGTCGGCGTCTATGCCGTCATCGGCCATCTGTTTCCGCTGTACTTCCGCTTTCGCGGCGGTAAAGGTGTTGCAACGGCGGCCGGCATGCTGCTGGGGCTTTATCCACCGGCAGCGCTTCTGGCTATCGGCGCCTGGCTGTTGACCTTCTACCTCACCCGCACCAGCTCGCTGGCCGCCCTGATCGCCACGCCCCTGACCCTGCCACTGCTGGCCTGGCAGGAGCCGGGGGCATTGCTGCCCATGAGCGCGCTGACAGCACTGATCGTCTGGCGCCATCGCGGCAATCTACGCGACCTGTTTGCCGGGCGCGAACGGCATTTTTAAATACTGTTGCCGAGTACGACCCACGCTCGTCCGTCTTTACAAAGGCGACAACTGCTCCATCGGCCAGCGCGCCTGCACGCTGATCGCCAGACTTTCCTGCTGACCAGCCTGTAACCGCTGACACCCTGCAAAAGCGATCATTGCGCCGTTATCGGTGCAGAACTCCGGACGTGCGTAGTAAACGTCGCCCTTCATGTCGCCAAGCATTTTTTCCAGGGAAACGCGCAAAGCCTTGTTGGCGCTGACGCCACCAGCGATCACCAGACGCTTGAGACCCGCCTGCTTCAGGGCACGCTTGCACTTGATGGTCAAAGTCTCCACCACGGCTTGCTGGAAGGCCAGCGAGATGTCGCTGCGGGTTTGCTCGCCGTCGTCCCCAGCGCTGACGCACTGCTGCCAGGTGTTCAAGGCAAAGGTTTTCAGGCCGCTGAAGCTGAAATCCAGGCCTGGCCGATCACACATCGGGCGCGGGAACACGAAACGTCCGACAACGCCTTGCGCGGCCAGTCGTGCGATTTCCGGACCACCGGGATAATTCATCCCCATCATCTTCGCGGTCTTGTCGAACGCCTCACCTGCTGCGTCGTCGAGGGTCTCGCCCAACAGCTCGTATTGGCCGATACCATCGACCCGAACCAGTTGCGTATGACCACCAGACACCAACAAAGCGACGAACGGAAATTCAGGTGGTTGCGGCTCCAGCATCGGCGCCAGCAAATGGCCTTCCATATGGTGCACGCCCAAGGCCGGAATGCCCCAGGCAAACGCCAGCGCCTGAGCGCAGGAAGCACCCACCAGCAAGGCACCGACCAGGCCAGGACCCGCGGTGTAGGCGATGGCATCGATCTCGGTCGGCACGCAGTCGGCTTCAGCCAACACCTGACGAATCAAGGGCAGCATACGCTTGACGTGGTCACGCGACGCCAGTTCCGGCACCACGCCACCATAGGCGCGATGCAGGTCGATCTGGCTGAACAGTGCATCGGCCAGCAGGCCTTTTTCACTGTCGTAAAGTGCGACGCCGGTTTCGTCGCAGGAGGTTTCTAATCCCAGTACTAGCATGGGTTTGCGCCTTGTTTAGGCTAAATTCGAAGGCGCGCATAATAGTCGCCACGTGATGCCCCGACCAGCGGTTTTCGATCAGAGGCTTTGCATTCCGAGCGATGAGGGGTTAACATCCGCAACCCTTAAAAACCGACGTCTTCAAGTGCATTTTTGCCGCGAGGATGTTGACCCCGGTAATGAATGAAGGTAGCTCTGGATGCCAGCCGTCAAAGTTAAAGAGAACGAACCCTTCGACGTAGCTCTGCGTCGTTTCAAGCGCTCCTGCGAAAAAGCCGGTGTTCTGGCTGAAGTTCGTAGCCGCGAATTTTACGAGAAGCCGACTTCTGAGCGTAAGCGTAAAGCAGCAGCCGCTGTTAAGCGTCACGCCAAGAAAGTTCAGCGCGAACAGCGCCGCGCCGTTCGTCTGTACTAATACGCAGACGTTCGTAGCAAGCTTCTGCCAAGCCCGGCCCTCAGCCGGGCTTATGGCATTTGCGGATATCGCTTGATGCTTCACTGTCAAAGCCGCAGACGCGACCGAGACACATCTGCTTCACACGTCAGACCTGGCTCTTTTGCCAGCGGTGCACGTCTCTTCTGACGAGCCTTCCAAGGCTACTGACGAGCACACCTTTTACTGATTCCTCTCACGACGATCAGCCCAAGGCACGATTTCGCGTGCCCACTTATGAGCTATCCGAGGCCTCCCATTGGCCATTGCGGACTCAGCGCAACACTTTCAAACAGTCGAATACCGATGAGCACTAACGTCAGCGGATTTTCGGCAGATACACTTCCCGACAGCGAATACGCAGACGATACCTGGTCGAGCCGCACATCTGCCGCGCCTCAAAATAATGACCAGCATCAGGCCGCCTTTCGCCCGGGTTAGATTTTCAGCGCAGTGATGACGAGAACGCCATGGCCGGGCTAATTCCCCAGAGCTTTATTGACGACCTTCTGAACCGCACCGACATCGTCGATGTGGTCAGCTCGCGCCTGCAAATGAAAAAAGCCGGCAAGAACTACACCGCCTGCTGCCCGTTCCACAAAGAAAAAACCCCCTCTTTCAGCGTCAGCCCGGACAAACAGTTCTATTACTGCTTTGGCTGCGGCGCTGGCGGCAATGCCCTCGGCTTCATCATGGACCACGACAACCTGGACTTCCCCCAGGCCGTCGAAGAACTGGCCAAAGCCGCCGGGATGGAAATACCCCGCGAGGAAAGCGGTCGCCCGCATAAACCGCGACAACCGACCGACTCGCCGCTCTACCCACTGTTGACCGCTGCTGCTGACTTCTACCGCCAAGCACTGAAAAGCCATCCCGCGCGAAAAGCGGCTGTCGATTATTTGAAGGGTCGCGGCCTGACCGGCGAGATCGCCCGCGATTTCGGCCTCGGCTTCGCACCTCCAGGCTGGGACAACCTGTTCAAACATCTGAGCAGCGACACCCTGCAACAAAAAGCCATGATCGACGCTGGCCTGCTGATCGAGAACGCCGAAACCGGCAAACGCTACGATCGCTTTCGCGACCGCGTGATGTTCCCGATTCGCGACAGCCGAGGGCGCATCATCGCGTTTGGCGGCCGGGTACTGGGCGACGACAAACCGAAATACCTGAACTCACCGGAAACCCCGGTATTTCATAAAGGCCAGGAACTCTACGGCCTGTATGAAGCACGCAAGAACAACCGCAATCTCGACGAGATCATCGTCGTCGAAGGCTACATGGACGTCATCGCCCTGGCCCAGCAAGGCTTGCGCAATGCCGTCGCCACGCTCGGCACCGCCACCAGCGAAGAACACTTGAAGCGGCTGTTTCGCGTAGTGCCCAACGTGCTGTTCTGCTTCGACGGCGACCAGGCCGGCCGCAATGCCGCGTGGCGCGCCCTGGAGTCAACGCTTTCAAGCCTGCAAGACGGACGGCGTGCGCGCTTCCTGTTCCTGCCCGAAGGCGAAGACCCGGACACGCTGATCCGCTCCGAAGGCACCGACGCCTTTCGCGCACGGATCAATCAGCACGCCCAGCCATTGGCAGACTATTTCTTTCAGCAACTGACCGAGGAATCCGATCCGCGCTCGCTCGAAGGCAAGGCCCACATGGCCACCCTCGCCGCGCCACTGATCGACAAAGTCCCGGGAGCCAACCTGCGCACCCTGATGCGCCAGCGCCTGAGCGAAATTACCGGCCTGAACAGTGAAGCCGTCAGTCAGCTGGTGCACAGCGCGCCGCAGGATGCGCCGCCTGCCTACGATCCAGGCATCGATTACGACGCCATGCCGGACTATTCCGACTACCACCAACCGCAAGAGGCCTATATACCTCAGCAGGAGTGGACGCCGAAAAAACCCGGCAGCGGCGGCAAGAAGTGGGATAACAAACCCTGGGACAAGAAAGGCAAACGTGGCGGTGATCGCGATCAACCTCGCGCCCCACGCATCCCGGCCGCGGTCGAGCCGCCAACACTGGCGGCCCTGCGCACCTTGCTGCACCACCCGCAACTGGCCGAAAAAGTTGAAGACGCCGGGCACTTCGCTGCCGAGGACCACTCCAACACACAATTGCTGGTGGCACTGCTCGAAGCCGTACAGAAGAATCCCAAGCTAAACTCATTTCAACTGATTGCTCGATGGCACGGCACCGAACAAGGACGACTGCTCAAGGCATTGGCAGAAAAGGAATGGCTGATTGAAGGAGATAACCTTGAACAACAGTTTTTCGACACCATTACTAGCTTGTCAGCCCGCCAACGCGAGCGAAATCTGGAACAACTTCTGAGAAAAGCACGTCAAAGCGAGCTGAGTACCGAAGAGAAAAATCAACTGCGCGACCTTTTAAGTCGCAATGTTTCCGCATCAAACCCGACCTCAAGTGGCGCGTGAGGTCATAGCTAAGGTATAATCCTCGGCTTGTTTTTTGCCCGCCAAGACCTTCAGTGGATAGGGTGTTATGTCCGGAAAAGCGCAACAGCAGTCTCGTATCAAAGAGTTGATCACCCTTGGTCGTGAGCAGGGTTACCTGACTTACGCGGAGGTCAACGACCACCTGCCGGAGGATATTTCAGATCCGGAACAGGTGGAAGACATCATCCGCATGATCAATGACATGGGGATCAACGTATTCGAGGTTGCGCCAGATAAGGATTCCCTTATGCTGGCCGACGCCGATACCGACGAAGCGGCCGCAGAAGAAGCGGCGGCAGCGTTGGCAGCGGTTGAGACCGACATTGGTCGCACTACCGACCCGGTGCGCATGTACATGCGCGAAATGGGTACCGTAGAACTCCTCACACGTGAAGGCGAAATCGAAATCGCCAAACGTATTGAAGAGGGCATCCGTGAAGTGATGGGCGCAATTGCGCACTTCCCTGGCACGGTTGACCACATTCTCTCCGAGTACACTCGCGTCACCACCGAAGGTGGTCGCCTGTCCGACGTCCTGAGCGGTTATATCGACCCGGACGACGGCATTGCGCCGCCTGCTGCAGAAGTGCCGCCGCCTGTCGATCCGAAAGCCGTGAAAGCGGACGACGACGCCGAAGACGACGATGCTGAAGCCAGTGACGACGAAGAAGAAGCCGAAAGCGGTCCCGATCCGGTCATCGCAGCACAGCGTTTTGGCGCTGTGGCCGACCAGATGGAAATCACCCGCAAGGCGCTGAAAAAGCACGGCCGTGAAAACAAGCAGGCCATTGCCGAGATGTTGGCGCTGGCTGAGCTGTTCATGCCGATCAAACTGGTTCCGAAGCAATTCGAAGGCCTGGTTGAACGTGTGCGTAGCGCCTTGGATCGCCTGCGTCAGCAAGAGCGCGCGATCATGCAGCTCTGCGTTCGTGATGCACGCATGCCGCGTGCCGACTTCCTGCGCCAATTCCCGGGCAACGAAGTTGACGAAAGCTGGACCGAAGCTCTGGCCAAAGGCAAAAGCAAATACGCTGAAGCCATTGGTCGCCTGCAGGCCGACATCGTTCGTTGCCAGCAGAAGCTGACCGCTCTCGAAGCCGAAACCGGCTTGAAGATCTCCGAGATCAAGGACATCAACCGTCGCATGTCGATCGGTGAGGCCAAAGCCCGCCGCGCGAAGAAAGAGATGGTCGAAGCCAACTTGCGTCTGGTGATCTCCATCGCCAAGAAGTACACCAACCGTGGCCTGCAGTTCCTCGATCTGATCCAGGAAGGCAACATTGGTTTGATGAAAGCGGTAGACAAGTTCGAATACCGCCGCGGCTACAAATTCTCGACTTATGCCACCTGGTGGATCCGTCAGGCGATCACTCGCTCGATCGCCGACCAGGCCCGCACCATCCGTATTCCGGTGCACATGATCGAGACGATCAACAAGCTCAACCGTATTTCCCGCCAGATGTTGCAGGAAATGGGTCGCGAACCGACCCCGGAAGAGCTGGGCGAACGCATGGAAATGCCTGAGGACAAGATCCGCAAGGTATTGAAGATCGCTAAAGAGCCGATCTCCATGGAAACCCCGATCGGTGATGACGAAGACTCCCATCTGGGTGACTTCATCGAAGACTCGACCATGCAGTCGCCAATCGATGTTGCTACCGTTGAGAGCCTTAAAGAAGCGACTCGCGAAGTTCTCTCCGGCCTCACTGCCCGTGAAGCCAAGGTTCTGCGCATGCGCTTCGGTATCGACATGAATACCGACCACACCCTCGAGGAGGTTGGTAAGCAGTTCGACGTTACCCGTGAGCGGATTCGTCAGATCGAAGCCAAGGCGCTGCGCAAGCTGCGCCACCCGACGAGAAGCGAGCATTTGCGCTCCTTCCTCGACGAGTGATCACAAAACCCCCGGCCCTGCCGGGGGTTTTGCTTTCTGTAGATTAAATCCCCTTCGCTTCGCTCCCGCCGCATAGCCCGTCTACACTCGAAACATTCCCCCCAAGCCATAACGAGACCGTTATGCCCAGACTGCCGGCCATGCTTTTGCTATTGCTGATGACCTGGACCGCAACGGCTGGCGCGCTGACTCTGACCGACGAAGAACGTGGCTGGCTTGCAGCCCACCCAGAACTGCGCCTGGGGGTCGACGCTTCCTGGCCGCCGTTTGAGTTTCGTGATGAGCAAGGCCGCTACCAAGGCCTCGCAGCCGACTACATCAACATCGTGCGTGATCGCCTGGGGATCAAGGTCACGCCCATTGAGCCTGCCAGCTGGACCGAAGTCCTGGAACAGACCAAGCAGGGCAAGCTGGACCTCTTGCCCGGTGTCATGTCGACGCCCGAGCGGCAGAGTTACCTCTCGTTCACGCGGCCCTACCTGGACTTTCCGATCGTCATCCTGGCCCATGTGAAGGGCGCACAACCGCACAAGCTGGACGACCTTTACGGCCTGAAAGTCGCCGTCGTGGAAAACTACGCGCCCCATGAACTGCTGCGCACCCACCATCCCGACCTCAATCTGGTCCCCATGCCCAATGTCAGCTCGACCTTGCAGGCACTGGCCACCGACGAGGTGGACGCGGTAGTCGGCGATCTGGCCTCAAGCGTCTGGAGCCTTCGCCAGCTCAAGCTCGATGGCCTCTACGTCAGCGGCGAAACGCCGTATCGCTACCAATTGGCGATGGGCGTACCACGAGACGACAAAATTCTGGTCGGCATTCTGGATAAAGTACTGGCGGACATGAGCCCGGGCGAAATCAGCGCCATCCAGCAGCATTGGGTCGGAAACGTCCTCGACCACCGCACCTTCTGGTCCGACCTGCTGATGTACGGCCTGCCCGGCGTACTGCTGCTGGTCACCGTGCTGGCCGTGGTGATCCGCATCAATCGCCGCCTGAGCTCGGAAATTTCCCGCCGGGTTGCACTGGAACAAGAGCTGCGCACCAGCGAATACCACTACCGCGGCCTGGTGGAAAGCCTTTCGGCGATAGCCTGGGAAGCGCGAATCAGTGATTTTACGTACAGCTACGTGTCCCCCCATGCCGAAGGCCTGCTCGGCTACCCTCTGTCCCATTGGCTGATTCCGGGCTTCTGGCGCAACATCATCCACCCCGCCGACCTCACACGGGCCCAGGTATTTTGCGATCACGAAGTGCTCGCCGGACGCGATCACAGCCTCGACTACCGAGTGATCACTGCCGACGGGCGCTGCCTCTGGGTACGCGACATCGTCAGCCTGATAGAGCACGGCCACGAGCCGATACTGCGCGGGCTGATGATCGACATCAGCGAAACCAAAAGAACCGAAGAAGCCTTGCGCCTCTCCGAGCAGAAATTTGCCTCGGTGTTCCAGCAATGCCCGGACATTCTGGTCATTGCACGCCTTTGCGACGGTTGCCTGCTGGAGGTCAACGAGGCGTTTGAAGAGCAAATCGGTCTGACTGCCGAAGAAGTGGTCGGACAGACCGCCACCGAACTGAACATCTGGGGCATCGCCGGTGTCGGCCCCGGGCTCTTGCAGCGCTTGCAAGCCGGCAGTATTCGCAACCTGGAGATGCCCTTTCGTCGCAGCAACGGCCAGGTGTTCACCGGCCTGATCTCCGCCGAACCCTTCGAGCTCGACACCACCCCGGCGCTGGTCGTGGTAGTGCGTGACATCAGCCAGCTCAAGGAAACCCAACAACAACTGCAAACCTCTGAAGAGAAATTTGCCAAAGCTTTCCATGCGTCCCCTGACGGCTTATTGCTGTCACGCGTGAGCGACGGCCTGCTGATCGAGGTCAACGAAGGCTTCAGCCGCATCACCGGCTTCAACAGCGCAATGTCGCTGGACCGCTCGACCTTCGACCTCGGCATCTGGGTCAACCTGAATGAACGCAGGCAGATGCTCGACCTGTTGAAACGCGACGGCTTCGTGCGTGACTTCAGTTGCCATATACGCCGCAACGATGGACAGGTCCGCCTCTGCGAGATGTCCAGCCGGCCGCTGCCGATTGGCGATGACGATTGCATGCTGACCATCGCCCGGGACATCACCGAGCGGCATCTGATGCAGGAAAAACTGCAACAGGCCGCCACAGTATTCGAGAGCACCGCAGAAGGTGTATTGATCACTGACATTCAACAGCACATCAGTGCCGTCAACCGCGCGTTTACCGAGATCACCGGCTACAGCGAAACCGAAGCCCTGGGCCACACTCCAAGGCTGCTCGCCTCAGGCTTGCATGACAGCGCCTTCTACGCTGCGATGTGGCATCAACTGACCGCCGAAGGGCATTGGCAAGGCGAGATTTCCAACCGGCGCAAGAATGGCGAGCTGTACCCCAGCTGGCTGACCATCAGCGCCGTGCGCAATAAAGACCAGTTCATCACCCACTTCGTTGCGGTATTTGCCGATATCTCCAGCCTCAAGCACGCCCAGGCCAAACTCGACTATCAGGCCCACCACGACCCATTGACAGGGCTGCCGAACCGGACGCTGTTCGAAAGCCGGCTGCTGACCGCACTCAACAGTCAGCAAGAAAACGGCGGTCAGGGCGCAGTACTGTTTCTGGACCTCGATCGCTTCAAGCACATCAACGACAGCCTGGGTCATCCAGTCGGCGACCTGCTGCTCAAAGGCATCGCGGTGCGGCTCAAAGAGCAACTTCGGGACATCGACACCGTGGCGCGGCTGGGTGGTGACGAATTCATCATCCTGCTGCCGGGCCTGCAGCAAGCCAGCGACGCCGACCATATTGCCAACAAGCTGCTGAACTGCTTCACCGCGCCCTTCCAGGCTGGCGAGCACGAGTTCTTCATCAGTGCCAGCATCGGCACCAGCCTCTACCCCAAGGACGGCAGCGACGTCGCCACGCTGATCAAAAACGCCGATGCCGCGATGTACCGCTCCAAAGCCAAAGGTCGCAACAGGGTAGAAAGCTATACCCTCGACCTGACCGCACAGGCCAGCGAACGCGTGGCACTGGAGCATGAACTGCGCCGCGCTATCGAGCGCAATGAGCTGACACTGTTCTATCAACCCAAAGTCAGCCTCAACCATCCGCGCCTGGTCGGCGCCGAAGCCCTGATCCGCTGGCGGCATCCAGCCTTCGGCGACGTGCCGCCCGAGCACTTCATCCCGCTGGCCGAAGAAAACGGCATGATCC
Source organism: Pseudomonas frederiksbergensis (assembly GCF_001874645.1). Lineage (NCBI taxonomy): Bacteria > Pseudomonadati > Pseudomonadota > Gammaproteobacteria > Pseudomonadales > Pseudomonadaceae > Pseudomonas > Pseudomonas frederiksbergensis. The sequence continues at coordinate 3,489,418 of NZ_CP017886.1, read as the reverse complement.
TGCAAATCGGTGACTGGGTATTGGAGCAGGCCTGCCTGCAGATGCACGAGTGGAACCAGCGTTATGAAGGTTTCGGCCCGCTGTCAGTCAACCTGGCCGGAGCGCAATTACGCCAGCCGAACCTGCTGGTCCGCATCGAACAACTGCTCAAGGACAACCGCCTGAAACCGGGCTTCCTGCAACTGGAAATCACCGAAAACTTCATCATGAGCCAGGCCGAAGAGGCACTTGAAGTCCTGCATCAGCTCAAACGCCTGGGCGTGCAGTTGGCCATCGACGACTTTGGCACCGGTTATTCCTCGTTGAGCTACCTCAAACGCTTGCCGCTGGACTTCCTGAAAATTGACCAGTCCTTTGTCCGCGGACTGCCGGACGACCCACACGATGACGCCATCGTCCGCGCAATCATTGCCCTGGGCCGCAGCATGCAATTCACGATCATTGCCGAAGGCGTTGAAACCCATGCGCAGCAGCAATTCCTGGCTGCCGAAGGCTGCGAACAGATCCAGGGCTACATCGTCAGCCTGCCTCTGCCCGCCGACGAATTCGCCGCAACCTTTCTTCGTATCGCAGTTTCAGACTTTTCGGATAGCACAGCTGAGAAACCATCGCTATAATCCGCGGCCTACTGAGGGCCTATAGCTCAGTTGGTTAGAGCAGAGGACTCATAATCCTTTGGTCCACGGTTCAAGTCCGTGTGGGCCCACCAAACTCAAAAGCCGCGCATTGCGCGGCTTTTTTTTGCTTGCAAGAAGTACGGTGCACCAGCCCCATGGCATTTACGCCATGCATTTGGCGAAAAAAACGTCTACAGTTCATGCTTGCATGAGCCCATGCATACCCAACGCAATGTCTTGTGCATTTTTGAGTTCTCGCGCCTTGGCGCAAGCGGCAGGTTATCGGACAGCTCGATAGAAAACCCACGTCGCACGAGCGTGTCGAGCATAGTATTCGAGACCCTTTACTGAACCCCATTCGATATCGAGCACTCATCAGGCCACATCGACGCCCCATGACGAATGACGCACTATCAGATATCTTGAAATTCAGTATCGACTCCAACCGCCGACAAGAATAAACAAGCGATGCCATTGGCATGACCAACGGACACCTGATGAATGCAAGTGAAAAATATTTCATGATCGATAACACAATTAGTCATGTTAACGGGTTCAATGAGTGTCACAACATCGAAACAGGAACTGTTTTCATTATCGCCTCTGGCAGTTCCGCCAAAGACTTTCCCATTGAGGAATTCGCTCATGTTCCGATGATCACAATGAACGGGGCGGTCGCACTTTTCGAGGGCACCGCGATCCAGCCGTTTTTCTACGTGTGTACGGACATGAGTTTCCCTACTCAGCAGCCCGAGTTATTTTCGCACGCGATGCTGATTAGCCAGCGAGTCGCGTTGTGGGAGGAGTACATCCGGCGAAACAGCGTTCGACCTCACGGCAAGCTATTCGCGCTAAAGCCGGCCGCTAAACAATCCTGGATCGATTCGATCTTCAAACAGAACAACGATCTTGTCCGCAGTCGTTCTATTTTTGGCCACCGAAGAAGGAGCATCGGTTTTAGCAAAAATCTCAGTGATGGCTTTTTCGATTCCCGCACCGTGGCTTATCTTGCTTTACAACTTGCCTACCATGCCGGTTTCACCAAAGTAATCCTGGTCGGAGTTGACTTACAACAATCCAGCGGTCGGTTCTATGAAACGGCTGATAGCCGTATATCCCCGTGTGAACTCGATCAACATTTCCACACCAGAATTCTTCCGTCATTGAAGTTGATGTCGAAAAAGGTCATGAATAAGAATTTCTCGGTTTATAACCTCTCTGGCAACTCTAGAATCCCCGACAGCGTGATACCCACTATAAAAATTCAAGAGGTCAGGGCCCTGCTCAAATAACCCACATCATGCAGGCGTTTCGCGTGTAAACCGATCCATTGCACAGCCCCCTTACCGCTCACTAATCGGTAACATGCCCGCCCACCGAAACGTGCCGCCGGAGATGACCTTGCCTGATACCCGCCCTCCCGTCCTCGATGAAATCGACCGCCAACTGATCGCTGCCTTGCAGATAAATGCCCGCGAAAGCGTGGCCATGCTCGCTCGGCAATTGGGGATTGCACGCACCACGGTGACGTCACGCCTGGCGCGGCTGGAAAAGGCTCGGGTAATTACCGGCTATGGCGTGCGGCTCGGGCAGCGGGTGGTCGATGGCGGTTTGCAGGCTTATGTCGGGATCACCGTGCAACCACGCTCTGGCAAGGAAGTGCTGCGTCGGCTCAGCGCCATGGCGCAGGTCCAGCAGTTGTGTGCGGTCAGTGGCGAATTCGATTACGTCGCCTGGCTGCGTACGGATTCACCAGAACAGCTCGACCAGTTGCTCGACCAGATCGGTAGCGTCGACGGCGTAGAGAAAACCACCACCTCGATCATCCTCAGCAGCAAGATTGACCGCGGCCAGCCAGTTTGATCGATCTGTTCGTCATACTGCATCAACAATAGGCAGAACGACGACACATTGCGTCTTATTAACGTGCTCTACGCTCCCTAGAATGGCGACAGTCTTTTCCTATACTCAGCACCGAGTACAAGTCATCAGCAAGGTCAGCCATGAACAAGAACAATCGCCATCCTGCAGACGGTAAAAAACCAATCACCATTTTCGGCCCGGACTTTCCATTCGCCTTTGACGACTGGATCGAGCACCCGGCCGGTTTAGGCAGTATCCCTGCGCACAACCACGGCGCGGAAGTGGCGATTGTCGGCGCGGGTATCGCAGGCCTGGTGGCGGCGTACGAGTTGATGAAGCTGGGCCTCAAACCGGTTGTCTACGAAGCCTCGAAAATGGGCGGCCGCTTGCGCTCCCAGGCCTTCGAAGGCGCTGAAGGGATCATCGCCGAGTTGGGCGGCATGCGCTTCCCGGTGTCGTCCACTGCGTTCTATCACTACGTCGACAAGCTCGGTCTCGAGACCAAGCCCTTCCCCAACCCGCTGACCCCTGCTTCCGGCAGCACCGTCATCGATCTGGAAGGCCAGACTCATTACGCACAGAAACTCGCCGACCTTCCTGCACTGTTCCAGGAAGTGGCCGACGCCTGGGCGGATGCACTGGAAGACGGTTCGCGCTTTGGCGAGATCCAGCAAGCAATCCGCGATCGCGATGTACCGCGCCTCAAAGAGCTGTGGAACACCCTCGTCCCGCTGTGGGATGACCGGACGTTCTACGACTTCGTCGCCACCTCCAAAGCCTTCGCCAAGCTATCGTTCCATCACCGCGAAGTGTTTGGCCAGGTCGGCTTCGGCACCGGTGGCTGGGACTCGGACTTCCCGAACTCGATGCTTGAAATCTTCCGCGTGGTAATGACCAACTGCGACGATCACCAACACCTGGTGGTTGGCGGTGTGGAGCAGGTGCCGCTGGGCATCTGGCGCCATGTGCCGGAGCGTTGCGCTCACTGGCCGGAAGGCACCAGCCTGAGCTCGCTGCACAACGGTGCGCCACGCACTGGGGTCAAACGTATCGCGCGCGCCGCCGACGGCCGCTTCAGCGTGACCGACAACTGGGGGGACACCCGCGAGTACGCCGCTGTGCTGACCACCTGCCAGAGCTGGCTGCTGACCACTCAGATCGAGTGCGAAGAGTCGCTGTTCTCGCAAAAAATGTGGATGGCCCTGGATCGCACCCGCTATATGCAATCGTCAAAAACCTTCGTAATGGTCGACCGACCGTTCTGGAAAGACAAAGACCCGGAGACCGGTCGTGACCTGATGAGCATGACGCTCACCGATCGCCTGACTCGTGGCACCTACCTGTTCGACAATGGCGACGACAAGCCGGGAGTGATTTGCCTGTCGTATTCGTGGATGAGCGACGCGCTGAAAATGCTTCCGCAACCGATCGAAAAACGCGTAAAGCTGGCGCTGGATGCACTGAAGAAAATCTATCCAAAAGTCGATATCGCCGCGCGCATCATCGGCGACCCGATTACGGTGTCCTGGGAAGCCGACCCGCATTTCCTCGGTGCATTCAAAGGTGCCCTGCCGGGCCACTATCGCTACAACCAGCGGATGTATGCGCACTTCATGCAACAAGATATGCCCGCCGAACAGCGGGGGATTTTTATCGCCGGCGACGACGTTTCGTGGACGCCGGCGTGGGTCGAAGGCGCGGTACAGACTTCGCTCAACGCGGTATGGGGCATCATGAATCACTTTGGTGGCAGCACGCATGCGCAAAACCCGGGCCCGGGCGATGTGTTCCATGAAATCGGTCCGATTGCCCTGCCCGAGTAAGAGGAGTCCGAAATGCGCGTAGCTCTCTACCAATGCCCGCCGCTGCCGCTCGACGTTGTTGGCAATCTGCAACGTCTGCAAAAGATCGCGACAGAGGCCAAAGGCGCCGATCTGCTGGTGTTCCCGGAGATGTTCCTGACCGGCTACAACATCGGCGCCGAAGCAGTGGGGGCATTGGCCGAGGCGCAAGACGGCGCTTCAGCGCAGTACGTCGCGAGCATCGCCAAGGCCTCCGGTATCGCCATTGTGTATGGCTACCCGGAGCGCGCCGAGGACGGGCAGATCTACAACGCCGTGCAGTTGATCGACAGCCGAGGCCAGCGTCTGGCCAACTACCGCAAGACTCATCTGTTCGGCGAACTCGATCATTCGATGTTCAGCGCTGGGCCGAATGAGTTTCCGCTGGTGGAACTAAACGGTTGGAAGCTTGGCTTTTTGATCTGCTACGACCTGGAGTTTCCGGAAAATGCCCGACGCTTGGCGCTGGCCGGTGCCGAGCTGATTCTGGTGCCGACGGCGAACATGATTCCCTACGACTTCATCGCCGATGTCACCGTGCGCTCGCGGGCCTTCGAGAACCAGTGTTATGTGGCTTACGCCAACTACTGCGGGCACGAGGGCGAGATCCACTACTGCGGCCAAAGCAGCATCGCCGCGCCGGACGGCAACCGCATCGCCCACACTGGCCTGGATGAAGCGCTGATCGTTGGCGCGCTGGATCGGCAGTTGATGCTCAACTCTCGCGCCGCCAATCGCTACTTTCTCGATCGTCGGCCAGAGCTCTACAGCGAGCTGAACAAGCGCTGATCCTGGGGGCATTCTCAATTTGTTTCCCCGCCGCGGTGTGGAAACTAATTGAGAACGCCCCCTGGGTTTTCGCTAGCATGAGCGCTTCTTAAGTAGCGGAAGTGCTCATGCCTGCGCCGACCCACCTTCTTCCTCACACCGAAACCCTGGCCAACGGCCTGCGGGTTTCACTTCGTCATGCACCGGGTTTGAAACGCTGTGCCGCAGTTTTACGGGTTGCCGCCGGCAGCCACGATGCGCCGCTGGCCTGGCCCGGGCTGGCGCATTTTCTTGAGCATGTGTTGTTTCTCGGCACCGAACGCTTTCCGGCAAACGATGGGTTGATGGCCTACGTGCAACGTCATGGCGGGCAACTGAACGCTAGCACCCGTGAGCGCGCCACCGACTTCTTCTTCGAATTACCGCCTCAAGCCTTCACCGAAGGGCTTGAGCGCTTGTGCGACATGCTCGCCCACCCGCGTCTGAGTCCGGACGATCAGTTGCGCGAACGGGAAGTACTGGAAGCGGAATTCATCGCCTGGTCTCAGGATGCGGAGGCGCAGCGACACCTCGCACTGTTCAACGGGCTCTCACCTGATCACCCTTTGCGCGGCTTCCATGCCGGCAATCGCGACAGCCTGGCAGTGCAACAGCCTGAGTTCCAGCAGGCGCTGAACACTTTCTATCAACGCTTCTATCAGACTGGCCAAATGACCTTGAGCCTTGCCGGGCCACAGCCTGTGGATGAATTGCGCAGCATGGCGCAGGGCTTGTGCAGCGACTTCGCCGTCGGTGAGCCGCAACCACAAAACGCACCGCCCACGTTGATGGCAACCACAAACCGTAGTTATCAACAGGTTGACGAACGCCAACTCAACCTGCTGTTTGCATTCGAAGCCTTGCCGAACGCATCCCGCGAAGCACTGGATTTTCTCTGCACCTGGCTGAACGCGTCGAAACCGGGAGGCCTGTTTGCCGAGTTACGCCATCGCCAACTGATCGACAACCTCAAGGCAGCGCCGCTGTACCAATTCGCCGGGCAAGCGGTGCTGCAGGTCGAGTTCATCCTGACGGCCAGTGCCGCAACGCAAACCGGGACAATCAGCGAGCTGTTTGGCGATTGGTTGAGTTTCTTCGCCCACTCTGTCGACTGGTCTGAACTGCGCGAAGAATATGCCCTGCTGCAACAGCGCAAGCGTAAAACCAACAACGCCTTGGCACTTGCCCGACTGGATAGCGAGAAGTGGGAAGCAGAACTGTCGGAGTCGGGTGTCATTGCCCTTAAGGCCATATTGCAGCAGATGAACCCCACACCTGTGGATAACCTGGCTGTCGCCTGGCAACTGCCGCCGTCCAATCCGCTCCTGCGTTCGGTCGAAGCGCCAGCACCGGCCGGTTTGATCCGTGGACAAACCAGCGCCCATCGCGGCTTGCGGACATTTGCCCAAGATCGCACGCGCAGTCGCCGCGAACGTTCGCCCATGCAGTTCAGCCCGGCACTGGCGGACGACAGCGGCGAAGCGGCGATTTGCCTTCGTTGGTGCCTCGACTCGATACCGTCAGCCAATCTTCAGCCGACACTGGCCCGCAGTCTGCAAGGCTTGTGCGACGACGCCCGTCAGGCAGGCGTCGATCTGTCCTTCAACGAAACGGGCAATCAATGGTTGCTGAAAATGAGCGGACTGCATGAGCCAATGCCGGCAATTCTCGAACAGACGCTGCTGTGTCTGACGAGCCCCGCCGTCGATGCCTGGCAAAACAGCAACTCGCCTGTGCCGATGATTGCGATTCGGCAATTGCTCAAAGCACTTCCTGAGCATTGCCAGGAACAGAGTTTGCGTTCGGCGTTACAGCCAGCCAGTCCTCACGATCTGCAACAACAGTGGGCCACTGCGCGCTGGGATGGACTGGCCGCAGGTCTGCCAGCAGCCGTTCAAACGGCAATCATCCGCGCATTGAGCCGAGTGCCTGGCATTCCCGACAGCGAGATGACAGCGCCGGTCTCTATTGCCAGTCAACGTCTCTGGTCTGAGCTGTCCAACGACACCCACGAAAATGCGCTGCTGCTGTTTTGCCCTACGCCCACTCAGGCACTGGCCGACGAAGCCGCGTGGCGCCTGCTGGCCCAACTCTGCCAAACGCCTTTCTATCAGCGCCTGCGGGTCGAACTGCAATTGGGCTACGCGGTGTTCAGCGGTGTCCGCCAGATCAACGGGCAGACCGGGCTGCTGTTCGGCGTGCAATCGCCGAACGCATCGGTGAAAAAGATCCTCGAACACATCGAGCATTTCCTGCAGCAATTGCCGGAACTCATCTCGACGTTCGATGATGCGTCCTTGATCAATCATCGCCAGACCCTGGCCGAACAACTCGACGGCAACGTCTTGCCCGTCGCACTGGCCTTTGAACTGCTGTGGCAGGGCAAACTGGGCGGCCACTCGTCGGATTACCTGTTTCAGTTGCAACAGGCCGTACTGCTACTGGACCACACAGCGTTGCTCGACGCGGCAAGACGCTTGATTCACGCAGACGGTGGCCGCAGATGCCTTGCCAGCGGTGCTTGCCCGGATGGCACTTGGCAACCGGCTGCCCGATCATTACCGGGGCTGTAATGGGCTTTCTTCGATAGAAGTCTCCAATTAGCGGAAACGTTTCAGTAACATAGCCCGGCAAGCAGCTGAACATCTCCCGCGGGAGGTGGACTCTATGTATAGAGTGAATTTTTCTCACCCGCCTGAAGGAACGTTTTTATGACCTGGTCCAAACCTGCTTACACCGACCTGCGTATCGGCTTTGAAGTCACCATGTACTTCGCCAGCCGTTGATTCTGCCTTTGGGTAGAACATGCGGTACAACGCCTCGGCCCGTCCGGGGCGTTTTTATTTTTAGCGTTGAAGTGATGGAGCAACCATGTTTGTCCAGATTCTAGGTTCCGCCGCTGGCGGTGGTTTTCCGCAGTGGAACTGCAACTGCGTGAACTGCGCTGGCTTTCGCGACGGTAGCCTGCGGGCCGAGGCGCGTACCCAATCGTCTATCGCGATTTCCGATGACGGCGTGAACTGGGTCCTGTGCAACGCCTCGCCGGACATTCGCGCGCAGCTCCAGAACTTCACCCCGATGCAACCGGGTCGCGCCCTGCGTGACACCGGCATCAGCGCGATCATCCTGATGGACAGCCAGATCGACCACACCACCGGCCTGCTGAGCTTGCGCGAAGGTTGCCCGCATCAGGTCTGGTGCACTGACATGGTCCATGAAGACCTGAGCACAGGCTTCCCGCTGTTCACCATGCTTACCCACTGGAACGGCGGGTTGAACTGGAACCGCATCGAGCTCGACCAGAGCTTCACCGTTGCGGCCTGCCCGAACCTGCGCTTTACCCCATTGCCACTGCGTAGCGCCGCACCGCCCTACTCGCCGCACCGCTTCGACCCACACCCGGGCGATAACATCGGGCTGATCGTTGAAGACCTGCAAACGGGCGGCAAGTTGTTCTACGCGCCGGGGCTGGGCAAGGTCGATGCACCGTTGCTGGAGATCATGGCGGGCAGCGATTGCCTGCTGGTGGACGGCACGCTGTGGGACGACGATGAGATGCAGCGTCGTGGCGTTGGCACCCGCACTGGTCGGGAGATGGGCCATCTGGCACAGCACGGCCCCGGAGGCATGCTCGAAGTGCTGGAGCAACTGCCCAAGCAGCGCAAAGTGCTTATCCACATCAACAACACCAATCCGATCCTCGATGAGGACTCAGCGGAGCGCGCCGAGCTGGTTCGGCGCAATGTTGAAGTGGCGTATGACGGCATGAGCATCGAGCTGTAAGAGCAGACCGTTCCCACAGCTCCCCGGAGAACCGAAATGACTGACACACCACTGCCCCCCGCCGGGTTCGAACACGCTCTTCGGGCGAAGGGTGCCTACTACCACATCCATCACCCGTATCACGTGGCGATGTACGAAGGCCGGGCGACCCGCGAGCAGATCCAGGGCTGGGTCGCCAACCGTTTCTACTATCAGGTGAACATCCCGCTCAAGGACGCTGCGATTCTGGCCAACTGCCCGGACCGTGAAGTCCGTCGCGAGTGGATTCAGCGTCTGCTCGACCACGACGGTGCGCCCGGTGAAGACGGCGGCATCGAAGCCTGGTTGCGTCTTGGCCAAGCCGTGGGCCTGGACCCGGATCAACTGCGTTCCCAGGAACTGGTGTTGCCCGGCGTACGTTTCGCGGTGGATGCCTACGTCAACTTCGCCCGCCGGGCCAGTTGGCAGGAAGCTGCCAGCAGCTCGCTGACCGAACTGTTCGCGCCGCAGATCCACCAGTCACGTCTGGACAGCTGGCCGCAGCATTACCCGTGGATCGATCCGGCCGGTTATGAGTATTTCCGCACCCGGTTGGGCCAGGCCCGGCGCGATGTCGAGCACGGCCTGGCGATCACCTTGCAGCACTACACCACCTATGAAGGCCAGCAGCGCATGCTGGAAATTCTCCAGTTCAAACTGGACATCCTTTGGAGCATGCTCGACGCCATGAGCATGGCTTATGAACTGAACCGCCCGCCTTATCACAGCGTGACTGAGCAACGGGTCTGGCATAAAGGGATCGCTCTATGAGTTTCGACCGCAGCAAGACTCCGAGCTGGCGTCCCGGCTACCGCTTTCAGTACGAGCCGGCGCAAAAAGGCCATGTGCTGCTGTACCCGGAAGGCATGATCAAACTCAACGAAAGCGCCGCGCTGATCGGCGGCCTGATCGACGGTGAACGTGACGTCGCGGCGATCATTGCCGAACTGGATAGCCAGTTTCCCGGCGTGCCCGAGCTTGGTGACGACATCGAGCAATTCATGGAGGTCGCCCGTGCAGAGCACTGGATCGAGCTTGCCTGAATCAGCGGCCCAGCCATTGCCGCACAAACCCGAGATCGGCCTGCCGCTGTGGCTGCTCGCCGAGCTGACTTACCGCTGCCCGCTGCAATGCCCCTATTGCTCGAATCCGCTGGACTTTGCCGAACAAGGCAAAGAGCTCAGCACCGAGCAGTGGCTCAAGGTGTTTCGCGAGGCACGGGAAATGGGCGCGGCGCAGCTGGGCTTCTCTGGTGGCGAGCCGCTGGTGCGTCAGGACCTCGCCGAGCTGATCGCCGAGGCCCGAAAACTGGGCTTCTACACCAATCTGATCACTTCAGGGATTGGCCTCACCGAGCAGAAAATCAGCGACTTCAAGAAAGCCGGACTCGATCACATCCAGATCAGCTTCCAGGCCAGCGACGAGCAGGTGAACAACCTCCTGGCCGGTTCGAAAAAAGCCTTCGCCCAGAAGCTCGAAATGGCCCGTGCGGTGAAAGCCCACGGCTACCCGATGGTGCTGAACTTCGTCACCCATCGGCACAATATCGACAAGATCGACCGCATCATTGAGCTGTGTATCGCCCTGGAAGCCGACTTCGTCGAGCTCGCCACCTGCCAGTTCTACGGCTGGGCTCAGCTCAACCGCGTCGGTTTGCTGCCAACCAAGGAACAATTGGTGCGCGCGGAGCGCGTCACCAACGATTACCGCGCCAGGCTCGAAGCCGAAGGTCATCCGTGCAAGCTGATCTTCGTCACCCCGGACTACTACGAAGAACGCCCCAAAGCCTGCATGAACGGCTGGGGCAGCATCTTCCTGACCGTGACCCCGGACGGCACCGCCCTGCCGTGCCACGGCGCACGACAGATGCCGGTGCAATTCCCGAACGTGCGCGATCACAGCATGCAGCACATCTGGTATGACTCATTCGGCTTCAACCGCTTTCGCGGTTACGACTGGATGCCCGAGCCGTGCCGCTCCTGCGACGAGAAAGAAAAGGACTTTGGCGGCTGCCGTTGCCAGGCGTTCATGCTCACGGGTGACGCGAGCAACGCCGACCCGGTGTGCAGCAAGTCGGAACATCACGGCGTGATCCTCAAGGCCCGCGAAGAAGCCGAGCACGCTACCCAGACCATCGAACAGTTGGCCTTTCGCAATGAACGAAACTCACGCCTCATCGTTAAATGCTGAACCCTTGAGCGCCATCAAAGCGGTAGCGGCCGGTGTCGATTTCACTGACTTGCGCGTCGGCGCTCATGGCGTGTTCTGGAATGAGTACCGCCCCGAAGATCCCGCCTGCCGAATCTGGCACTGGCACGACAACACCGCCCATTGCCTGACTCCGCCGGGGTTCAGTGCGCGCAGTCGGGTCTATGAATACGGTGGCGGGTCTTTTTGCCTGAGCGATGACGGCGTGGTCTTCGTCAACGAGACGGACCAACAGTTGTATCGGCAATCGTTGGCAGGTGAAATACCGCAGGCGCTGACCGTTGGTGAATGCCGTTACGGCGATCTGCAATTTGCCGATGGGCAGGTGCTCGCCGTCGAAGAGCAAGGCCATCAGCATCGCCTGGTTGCCATCGATCCGGCAGACGGCAAACGTCAGCTGTTGGCCGAAGGTGCAGACTTTTACTCGGCGCCAACCTTGAGTCCAGATGCCGGGCGATTGGCCTGGATCGAATGGAGCCGGCCGCATCAACCCTGGACCGCGACACGCTTGATGGTCGCCGAACGCGACACCAACGGCACTTTCGGCGAGCCGCATTGTGTGGCCGGTGACGCCTCTGAGGAATCCTTGCAACAGCCTCGCTTCGATGAAGCCGGCCGTTTGTATTGCCTGACCGATCGCGCCGGCTTCTGGCAGCCGTGGGTCGAAACCGGATCAGGTTTACAGCCGGTGCCCAGCAGCGACGCCGATCATGCGCCAGCGCCGTGGCAGCTTGGCGGTTGCACCTGGTTGCCGCTTGGCGAAAAAAATTACTGGGCGAGCTGGACCGTGGAAGGTTTCGGACGCTTGGGGATGTGCTCTGGCGATTCCAGCGAGGATTTCACCGGCGACTACAGTCGCTTCCGCAATCTGGCGCTGGATCAAGAATTTGTTTACTGCATCGCGGCTTCGCCGGTCAGCCCTTCTGCGGTGATTGCCATCAAGCGCAAAAGCCATCAAGTCCAGGTGTTGGCTGGCGGGGTGGCACTGCTGCCCGCCGAACACATCAGCCAGCCGCAGACACTGCGCTACCCAAGCGGTGCCGGCGAAGCCCATGGTTTCTTTTATCCGGCCATGACCGATGTCGCCAAACCACCGTTGTTGGTGTTTATTCATGGCGGGCCAACATCGGCGTGCTACCCGATACTCGATCCGCGTATCCAGTACTGGGCGCAACGCGGCTTCGCGGTCGCCGACCTTAACTATCGCGGCAGCAGCGGTTACGGGCGCGCCTATCGGCAGGCGCTATACCTGAGCTGGGGAAAAGTGGATGTTGAAGACGCCTGCGCCGTGGTCGCCTACCTCGCGGGGCAAGGTTTGATCGACGGTAGTCACGCGTTCATTCGCGGTGGCAGTGCCGGCGGTTACACCACACTCTGCGCGCTGGCATTTCGGGACGTCTTCAGCGCGGGCGCCAGTTTGTACGGCGTCAGCGACCCGGCTGCCCTGGGCCGCACCACCCATAAATTCGAAGGTGACTATCTGGACTGGCTGATCGGCAATCCGCAGCAGGATGCCGAACGCTACGCCGCCCGCACGCCGATGCTGCACGCGAGCGAAATCCATGTGCCGGTGATTTTCTTTCAGGGCGAACTCGACGCTGTGGTGGTGCCGCAACAAACCCGCGACATGCTCAAGGCTCTGCAAGACAGCGGCATCCCTGCACAGGCCCATTACTACCCGGACGAACGCCACGGCTTTCGCAAGGCCAGCAATCAGGCCCATGCGCTGGAGCAGGAATGGTTGTTTTATCGCGGGGTGATGGATCAGAAGAACGTGTGAGACAAAAAAAACGCCCCATGCCAAAAGGATCAGGCATGGGGCGCTGCGTAATACCGCAAGACGGTTAGGGAATAGGATAAGTGGCGGTCTGTTCAGACCGCGATGCCTCTGCGGCATTGAAGTTGGGCCGTGCGCACCCGGGAGAAAGCTCGGGCCAGGCGCAGCAGCATTTCGTCGATATTGGCCTTGCTGACCGTCAGCGCGGGCGTGAACCGTAGGCAATCGGGTTTCGGGGCGCTCAACAGCAAACCTTCGTACAGCGCCGCTTTCACCACTGCGTCAGCCGAATCGTCACTCAGGGCCAGGCCCCAGAGCAGCCCTTGGCCACGCAGTTCACCGTGCCCGTAACGGTTGGCCAATCGGCTCAAGCCGTCGTGCAGGTGTTGAGCGCTTTCCCGAACATGCTCGAGGAAACCGTGATCCAGCACGCTGTCCAGAACCGCCAGCGCCGCCGAGGCCATCAATGCGTTGCCATGATGAGTGCCATCCAGTTCGCCCAACTCAAAGCAGCAGGCTTTGCCGCGAGCCAGCAACGCCGCCACTGGCACCCCGCCGCCCAGCCCTTTGCCCAGGACAACAATGTCGGCACGCACGCCGTAAAACTGTTCGGCGAGCAGACTGCCGCAACGGCCAATCCCGGTTTGCACTTCGTCGAAGATCAGCAAAATCCCCAACTCACGACACAGGCGCTCGACACCTTTGAGGTAATGCTCGGTCGCCGGAACCACCCCGGCGGCGCTTTGGATCGGCTCGAGCATGATGGCGACGGTCTGTGCATCCACCGCCGCATGTAACGCTGGCAAATCATTGAACGGAACGTGGCTGAAACCCGGAAGCTGCGGCTCAAAGCGATTGTTCTGACAGTCCGACGCGGACATGGCCGCAAAGCCGTGACCATGGCAGCTACCGCTGGCCGTAATGATCCGCGAAGCGCCACCGCGATGCAGTTGCCCCCATTTACGCGCCAGCTTGATCGCCGCTTCGCAAGCTTCACTGCCACTGTTGAGCAAGTAAGCCTGGTCGCTGCCGGTACTGATGCACAGCCGCTCGGCCAGATTGAGTTGGTCACGGTTCAGCAGACTCGAACCCGGATTGATCAGCGTTTGCGCCTGAGCGGCGATGGCGTTGACCAGCACCGACGGGCTGTGGCCGAGGCTGTTGGTCGCGCCGCCTTGGGTAAAATCCAGATACGCACGGTCGTCACTGTCCCAGAGCCAGGAACCCTGGCCGCGAACAAAAATTTGCTGGGGTCGCTCGACACTGGGCATCAGGCACTCGCTGGAATGGTTGTCACGCCTTGAAGGCTGAAAGTGCTCCACCACCAGATCATTCAGGCTCGGCTGATGGCGACGCAGGTTGAACAGATTCATGCGCGCAATCCCTCAAGCGGCAAACCCAGCAGACGTGACGACCAATCCTCGACGCGCCCGGTGCGCAAGCGTTTGAGTGCAATATCACGCCAGCGCGAAGAAAGCGCCGGGCAGTCGACGAGTTTTTTCAAACCGGCATGCTCAAGCGGCTCCCTATAAAAACAGCGCAGGGCCCAAGCCACGGTCAGGCCTGGATAGCTACGCTGGATCAGCTCGAACGGCTGATCGGCACTGACAAAACCGGGTTTGAGAACGCGGTAGAACCAGCCGCAGCGTCCCGTATCCTGGGCCAGTTGCGGCAAGGTCGGCACGCCCCAGCGATGGCTCAACCGATAACACGGCGAGCGCGGCTGGCTGACCTGCAACAACGCACTGCCCCAGCGAAACATATCGCCGAGGCACGCCTGCTCTTCGGTCAGGCCACGGGTTGAAAGGTTTTCACCAAATGCCGGCGAGCTCCAGCCGATCTGTGGATAACGTTCACGCCAGTAGTCGTAATGCTCGGCCGGGTAATGATGCAGGGCGCGTTCGGGGCCGGTGTGAAAACGCGGATCGCCGTGCTCATCGCTGCCCAAGCCTTGCGGCCACAACCAGAGTCGATTGGCAATCCGCTGTTTGTCGGTATCACTGAGCAAACCCTGCCCGAGGTTTTTTGCCTTGCCTATGTAAACACCATCAACGTAAACGGTATTCATCGCGCTCTCCGGCCCTGTAAGCCTTGTGAATGCGGTTAGACTAGGCTTCTGTCAGGCGCTGAGCCATTTCGATTTTCCAGCTTTTTCGATAAGAATTACTTATGGATTTTAAGCAACTGCGTTATTTCGTCGCGGTGTATGAAGAAGGCCATGTCGGACGGGCTGCCGAACGCCTGTCGATCTCCCAGCCGGCGCTGTCGCAACAGATCCGCCAACTGGAACAAAACCTCGACGTGAGCCTGTTCGAGCGCAGCAGTAAACGCCTGCTACCCACCCTGGCCGCGCATACCTTGTACAACCACGCCCTGCCGTTGCTTGACGGTCTTCAGCGCGCGCGCGAGGCCTTGGGCAATTTCAAGGGCCAGGCGCTGCGCACCTTGGCCATCGGTGTGCTGCAAACCGTTCACACCAGCCTGGTACCCAAAATGCTGGAGCGTGTGCGCACGGCGCAACCGCACCTGGTGGTACAGATCTACGAGCTCACAGGGCTGGAAATCGAACGTCGACTGCTCAATGGCTCACTCGATATCGGCATCAGCTATCTGCCGCCGCGCCAACCCGGACTGCACGGCGTTTTGCTGTATGAAGATGAACTGACCCTGGTCATCCCTGCCGATCATCCGTTGCGTGAATTCAAGAAAGTCTCCATGAGTCAGGCAGCCGAATTGCCGATGCTGCTGCTGGGGGAAGAGTTTCAGGTCCGGCAGATTTGGCAGGGACAGTTGGCCAATCTCGGACGCCGTCCGCACGTGCAGGCGGAACTGAACAACATGGCGGGGATCCTCGACAGTTTGCCCCACACCAGACTGGCCACTGTCCTGCCCGGCCGCTCGCAGCAGGAACACGGAAACAAGGCACTCTTGTGGAAACCCTTGAGTGAGCCGCGGGTCCCCCTGAAAGTAGGATTGGTCTGTCGCGATGTGCAACGTCAGCAAGCAACGCTGGAGTTGCTGCGCAACTTGCTGGAAGACGTGATGAACAGCCCGGCCGGATGGATGGCGAGCCCGACGGTACTGGATGTTCAGGGCTGAATGACAAAACATAAATCGCAGGCAAAAGAAAACCCCGCCGAAGCGGGGCTTTGCAGACTGTTTCCCTGACATCCATTTCACTCCGCCATCCTGGCAGAATCCTACGTGTCCGTGTTGTTGCTTTGCGCTTCCTGCGCGACGTCCATGTGAAGTAGATTAGCTCTGGATCCAATCCTGGAACAGGGGAAAACAGCAGCACGTCACGTAAGTAAATGCTTACATGACGTTACACGCCTCAGAACTGCGCCGCATCCAACAGGAACAAAGACTCGCTACCGGCCTTGACCGAAGCGCTCAGCGAATGAATTCGCGGTAGCAGGCGAGCGAAGTAGAAACGCGCAGTGCCCAGTTTGCTGGCGTAGAAGTCGTCCTGCGCCTCTTTACCGAAGGCCGCTTTGGCCATCAGTGCCCACATGTAGGCGTAGGACATATAGCCGAACGCTTGCAGATACTCGACCGAGGCCGCGCCGATTTCGTTCGGGTTATTTTTCACACGGTCCAACAGCCAGGCAGTCAGCTCGTCCAGCGTGTCGACCGCGTCGTTCAACGGCTTGGTGAACTCAGCCAGATCACCGCTCGCGGTGGCGGTGAAATGACGAATCTCGTCGGCGAACAGCTTGTAGTACACACCGCCGCTGCCGACGATTTTGCGCCCGACCAGGTCAAGCGCCTGAATGCCGTTGGTGCCTTCGTAGATCTGGGTGATCCGCACGTCACGAACCAGTTGCTCCTGGCCCCACTCGCGGATGTAGCCGTGGCCGCCAAACACCTGCTGACCGTGAACAGTGGTTTCCAGGCCCAGATCGGTGAGGAACGCCTTGGCAACCGGGGTCAGCAAAGCCACCAGGTCTTCAGCGCGTTTGCGGGTAGCCGGGTCTTCGCTGAACTTGGCAGTGTCCAGCTGCATGGCCACGTAGGTGGAGAACGCACGACCGCCTTCGTTCGAGGCTTTCATGGTCAGCAGCATGCGCCGCACGTCCGGGTGAACGATGATCGGGTCGGCGACCTTGTCTTTGTTCTGTGCGCCTGTCGGCGAACGGCTTTGCAGGCGATCGCGGGCATACTCAACCGCGTTCTGGTAAGAGCGCTCGCCAGTGGCCAGACCCTGGATACCGACACCCAGACGCTCGTAGTTCATCATGGTGAACATGGCTGCCAGGCCTTTATTTGGCTCACCAACGAGGTAACCCACGGCTTCGTCGAAGTTCATCACGCAGGTAGCAGATGCCTGGATACCCATTTTGTGTTCGATCGAACCGCAGCTCAAAGGGTTGCGCGCGCCAAGGCTACCGTCGGCGTTGACCATGAACTTCGGTACCAGGAACAGTGAAATACCTTTCGGGCCCGCCGGTGCGTCCGGCAGTTTGGCCAGTACCAGGTGAATGATGTTTTCGGTCAGGTCGTGCTCACCGCCGGTGATGAAGATCTTGGTGCCGCTAACCTTGTAGGAACCGTCCGCTCGCGGTTCGGCCTTGGTGCGGATGATCCCCAAGTCAGTCCCCGCATGGGGTTCGGTCAGGCACATGGAGCCTGCCCAGACACCGGCGTACATGTTTGGCAGGTAGGCGGCTTTCAGTTCTTCGCTGGCGTGAGCGTTGATCGACAGACAAGCCCCTGCGGTAAGCATCGGATACAGACCGAACGACAGGCTGGCGGAGTTCACCATTTCTTCGACCTGAGCCGAAACCGCTTTCGGCATGCCCATACCGCCGTAGGCCGGATCACCACCGACGCCGACCCAACCGCCTTCAGCATAAGTCTGATAAGCCTGTGGGAAACCTGCTGGTGTGGTCACGGCGCCGTCGCTCCAGTGGCAGCCTTCTTCGTCGGCGGCACGGCTCAGCGGCGCGATGCTTTTGCTGGTGACTTTGCCGGCTTCCTCAAGGATTGCCTCAACGGTCTCGGCATCGACGGTGTCGGCCAGGGCGGGCAGTTCAGCCCACAGTTTGGCGACCTCGAAAACTTCATTGAGGACGAAGCGCATATCGCGCAGGGGCGCTTTGTAGTCAGCCATGGCAAACCTCGTGAGAACTTGAAAAGTGATTCGTAGGATCGGGTTTCAGCAAGGTCTTGAGTGTACCCGAACAACTTTTACGACACATAGGGTCAGCTAGTGACCTATTTGTAATTTTTAGTCACCAACAAAAAGATCGCAGCCTGCGGCAACTCCTACAGGCTCACCTGAATTGTAGGAGCTACCACAGACTGCGATCTTTCAGAGGCAGCGCTGATGTCAGAGTGCAAAAAATTCCATCAGCAGATCATCCAGACCTACTGCCGTGTACCGCCCCGAACAAACACAGTCCAGACGCTGAATACGCGATCATCACTCAACCTGCAGCGCCATCCATACGCACCGCGCCACGGCGGTTTTGCCCGAATGCCATCACGCAGTTTCGTCCCGCGCCCTTGGCGCTGTAGAGCGCCTGATCTGCGGATTTCAGGACTTCTTCCGGGGTCCGCTGCTCCAGTCGCTCGGCGACACCGATACTCACCGTGACCGTAACGCTTGAGGCGCCAGAGCCCGCGCGGCGTTGCCGACCTTGCTGATCGTCTTGCGGACGGTTGTCCTGATTGCGCAGCTGAATGTTGTACGTGGCAATCGACTCACGGATGACTTCCAGGTGCGGCATGCACTCTTCGAGAGTTTTAGCGGCGAACACCAAGGCGAACTCCTCGCCCCCGTAACGATACGCCCGGCCACCGCCGCCGATCTTCGACAGCTTGCTGGCCACCAGTCGCAACACCTGGTCGCCGACATCGTGCCCGTGGGTGTCGTTGAATTTCTTGAAGTGGTCGACGTCGCCCATCGCCAACACATAGTTGCGGCCCAGACGCTGCATGCGTTCGTTCAGGGCGCGACGCCCCGGCAGGCCGGTCAGCTCATCACGAAAAGCCATTTGATAGGCTTCGTGGGAGACTGCCGCCGCAATCATCAACATCACCTGGCTGCACATGATGTTCAGGGTGAATGGCAGAATGAAGGTCTTCGGCAACATCCAGAACAACCCGAGCAGGCCCACCAGTTGCGCTGCATGGAGCGGCCGTGGGTTGCGCCAGTATTGATACGCCAACAGCAGAAAGGACGCGAAGAACACCGGATAAGACAACTGGATCAAACTCATCCAGGCACCATGCAACGCCGGCCAGCGTATTTCCGACAGCCACATCAACAACGCCTGTGGGTAACTTTGCTCAAGTCCCAGTGCAACACTGCCGAATGCCAGCAATACAGCGAAACGCGCGACCATGTCCTGAAACAGGTGGGTACGTTCCTGCCAGGCGGCAAACAGCCCGTACAGCAAAGGCAGCAGCAAACAGCAGAGATGGAAAACCACCGCCGCGTCGTCACGCACCTTGCCGTAATCACGGTAGTAATCGGTTTGGGTGTCGAGCAGGAAGTAGGCGATGTACACCGTGACCATCAGAAACAGTTCACGTTGGCGTCGGTAAACCGCGCAGTACGAGCCGCCGAGCAACAGCACCAGGGTTGGCAGCACGTTGAACAGGGAGGTGAAAAAGACGTTGAGATCCTTGACGTAGGCAGCCGCAAGCCCCGCAAGCAACAACAGTAATGAGGGTAAAAAGTGACTGAGACGTACAACGGAAGAACGCGGCAAGGGTAGAGCTCCGGCCCGGCAAATCAATAGATGGCATTGTGCCTGCATTCCTGGCAATTAAGCACATGCAATGTGACGCAGATCACACCGCACACTCTTTAACGGCAGCAAAAGCGTTCTACTTAGCGTTTTAGTCGGGAATATTTGCAATCGTTTGCGCCGGGTACAAAAAAGCCGCTGCTCCCGAAGAAGCAGCGGCTGTTTGAAGAGCTGCGCGGGACTTAGTAGCCCAGTGCGAAGTTTTCTTCTTTCATGTCCATCAGGTTGTTAGCGCCCGACAGCATGGTTGCAACGTGAGTGCGGGTACGCGGCAGGATGCGCTGGAAGTAGAAGCGCGCTGTCTGCAGCTTGGCGGTGTAGAAGGCCTCTTCGGTGGTGCCGGCAGCCAGTTTCTCGGCAGCCAGGCGCGCCATGTCAGCCCAGAAATAGGCAAGGCAGGCGTAACCGGAGTACATCAGGTAGTCCACCGACGCAGCGCCGACTTCTTCGCGATCTTTCATCGCAGCCATGCCGACCTTCATGGTCAGCTCGCCCCATTCTTTGTTCAGTGCAGCCAACGGCTCGACGAACTCTTTGACAGCGTCGTTGCCTTCGTTGGTCTGGCAGAACTTGTGGACGATCTTGGTGAAGCCTTTCAGAGCCTCGCCTTGAGTCATCAACACTTTACGGCCCAGCAAATCGAGAGCCTGGATACCGGTGGTGCCTTCGTACAGCATGGAAATCCGGCTGTCGCGAACGTTCTGCTCCATGCCCCACTCGGCGATGAAGCCGTGGCCGCCGTAGATCTGCACACCGTGGTTGGCGGACTCAAAACCGACTTCAGTCATGAAGGCTTTGGCGATCGGCGTCATGAACGCCAGCAGTGCGTCAGCTTTCTTCTTCTCTTCTTCATCCACGCCGTACTTGACGATGTCGACCTGCTTGGCAGTGAAGTAAACCATTGCACGGTTGCCTTCGGCGAACGCCTTCATGGTCAACAGCATGCGACGTACATCAGGGTGAACGATGATCGGGTCGGCGGCTTTGTCCGGCGCTTTCGGGCCCGTCAGGGAACGCATTTGCAGACGATCACGAGCGTATTTCAGACCGCCCTGGAAGCCGACTTCGGCGTGAGCCAGACCTTGCAGAGCCGTACCCAGACGCGCGGTGTTCATAAAGGTGAACATGCAGTTCAGGCCTTTGTTCGCCGGGCCGATCAGGAAACCGGTGGCCGCATCGAAGTTCATCACGCAGGTGGCGTTACCGTGGATGCCCATTTTGTGTTCCAGGGAACCACAGGTCACGGCGTTGCGTGCACCGATGCTGCCGTCAGCATTCGGCATGAACTTTGGAACGATGAACAACGAAATGCCTTTGGTGCCAGCAGGCGCATCCGGCAGGCGAGCCAACACGATGTGGACGATGTTGTCGGCCATGTCGTGTTCACCGGCCGAAATGAAGATCTTGGTGCCGGAAACTTTGTAGGAACCATCAGCCTGCGGCTCAGCCTTGGTGCGCAGCATGCCGAGGTCGGTGCCACAGTGCGGTTCGGTCAGGCACATGGTGCCGGTCCATTCGCCGGACACCAGTTTGGTCAGGTAAGCCTCTTGCTGCTCAGGCGTACCGTGCTCGGAAATGGTGTTCATCGCGCCATGAGACAGACCTGGGTACATGCCCCACGACCAGTTGGCTTCGCCGACCATCTCGCTCACAGCCAGACCCAGAGACTCCGGCAGGCCTTGACCACCGTGCTCTACGTCGTGAGCCAGGCTTGGCCAGCCGCCTTCGACGAATTGTTTGTAGGCTTCTTTGAAGCCAGTCGGGGTCTTAACGCCGGACTCGCTCCAGGTGCAGCCTTCGGTGTCACCCACGCGGTTCAGCGGAGCCAGCACCTGCTCACAAAACTTGGCGCCTTCCTCGAGAATGGCGTCAACCATGTCCGGGGTAGCGTCCTGGCAAGCCGGAAGGCTCTGATAGTGCGCTTCGTAGCCGAGCAGTTCGTCACGAACGAAGCGAATATCACGCAAGGGGGCCTTGTAGTCAGGCATAGCGATAAACCTCTGCTGATGTAACCGGGAATGAGCGACCGCAATGATTTGTTGTGACGGTCAAACAGTTGTTTGAAACATACGTTTACGCTGAAATCTTGTCAAGCGTCGATCTTTTGCCGTTCGTCATGACCCACGTGAATAGCGCGCACGCAAAAGTCCGCAGCCGGTGCGCAAGGCAACAAACTGTGTAGGAAAGATTAGTTGAACGAGAAGGACATGCCCGACAGAACACCGCGCCAAAGGCGGCGTTCAGGTAAAAGGTTCAGCGAGGGATCAAGCGAAAGTATTGATCAACGTACCGAGCATTTCGTC
This sequence comes from Pseudomonas frederiksbergensis, assembly GCF_001874645.1. NCBI lineage: Bacteria > Pseudomonadati > Pseudomonadota > Gammaproteobacteria > Pseudomonadales > Pseudomonadaceae > Pseudomonas > Pseudomonas frederiksbergensis. The sequence goes on along the minus strand of NZ_CP017886.1, from coordinate 3,467,443 downwards.
AGAAGCCTTGGCGACTTTGACACCCAGTTCTGCCTGGATCTTGCCTTGGGACATATCGACCATATTACTGGCCAGGTCTGTTTGCTGGCTGCGATCAACCGAGCGCAGTCGGTCGACTTGAGCCTCGGAAGACTGACTGGTGGCGGAGCGTTCGACAGTGGTGTTGGCGATCTGGCTGGCTGCCTGATCAACACGGTTCTGCCCGGACTGAATAGTGCTCAGACCGGCATAAAAAGCGCTGCTTCCCGAGATTTCCATGGGACAACTCCACCCTGCAAAGGATAAACAGCGCTCATTGAACCAGAGACACCGACAAAAGGCCCGACAAAAACACTAATGGCACAATGCCTTGTCATAGGCAAAATCTAGTCGAGCAAATCCAGTTGAAGATGCTCCGCCACCGTTTCTGCCGTAACCAGTTTGAGTTTCGGCACGCGACCCAGACACGGTGCCGGCAGCCGTTCTGCCAGCGTGGCGAGGTTCTCTTCCAGCCGCGACGTCTTTGGCTCAATGATGTTGGCGACCCAACCCGCCAGTTGCAAACCATCCCGGGCAATCGCCTCGGCTGTCAGCAACGCGTGATTGATACATCCCAGACGCACGCCAACCACCAGAATCACCGGCAAATCCAGTGCCATTGCCAGATCCGAGAGATTGTCCTGATCCGCCAGCGGGACCCGCCAGCCACCCGCGCCTTCGATCAGGGTGAAGTCGGCCTGCTTGTCCAGTATGTGCCGCATCGGCGTCAGCAACGACTGGACCGTCAGCGCGATACCCGCCTCACGTGCGGCCAAATGTGGCGCAATGGCCGGCTCGAAGGCCACTGGATTGACCTCGGCATAGGTCAGTGGCAACGAGCATTGCGCCAACAGCGCCAACGCGTCGGCATTGCGCAAACCTTTGGGCGTCACCTCGCAGCCAGACGCCACGGGTTTACCGGCCGCCGTGCTCAACCCCGCCAGCCGCGCGGCGTGTAACAGGCCCGCGGCGATGGTGGTCTTGCCGACGTCGGTATCGGTACCCGTAATGAAATAGGCTGCACTCATAGTGGTTTCTCCAACACGGCGTAGACCACCTGATAAGTCGCGGGCAGTCCTTGCGCCTGACGAAACGGCTCATAGGCGTCGATCAAACCCATGATCCGCGCCCGGCCTGTCAGCCCGCCCGGCCGACCAGGATTGAGATTATGCGCGCCTAGGGCCTTGAGTTCGTGAGTCAGACTGCGCACATCCGGATAATGCAGCACGTGCGGACAACTTTGCAGACTGATCACGTTCAAGCCACTGGCCGCACACAGTTGTTGATACGTGCTGAACTCGCGGAAGCGGTTGACGTGCACCAGACCATCGACCTGACGCCAACTGTCGCGCAATTCATACAGCGTCCCCACGCAGAGACTGGCAAACGCCAACACACCGCCAGGTGTGAGAACCCGATAGGCCTCGCTGAGCACCGCCCTGAAATCGGCGCACCACTGCACTGCAAGGCTGGAAAACACCAGGTCGCAGCTCGCGTCCTGTAACGGCAAGCGCTCGGCATCGCCAGCAATGAAATGTGTCGCGCCGCCCAAGGGCCGTGCGTGATTGAGCATGCCTTGCGCGATATCCAGTGCCAGCCCTTCGCTGGCGTTGAATCGCTCACCCAGCGCACGACTGAAATACCCCGTGCCACAGCCCAGATCCAGCCAGCGAACGGGCGACCTATCCGTCGGCAAACGCCCCAGCAATTCACTGCCGACGGCCCGCTGCAATTCGGCAACGCTGTCATAGCTGGCCGCTGCACGGGAAAAGGATGCCGCGACCTGACGCTTGTCGGGCAAGCCACCGGGCAGGTTGGGAAGGGATAAATCAGTCATCACCGGACTCATGCAAAAAGGCCTGGATGGCCCCCGCCACACCGTGGGGGTCTTCCAGAAGAAACGCGTGACTGGCCTGTTCAATCAGACCAATTTCGACATCGGGGAGTAACGCCAGCAGCTCACCGGCAGCTTCGGCCGGAACCAACCCGTCAAGCCCGGCGAACAGATGCAACTGCGGACCTCGAAAGGCCTGCAAGACTTTCCGGTTGTCCAGTTGTGCGAGCACTTCCAACCCACTCATCAACTGCGCTTGCGGGGTATTCGGCGCACCTGCAAGTAGCAGGCGCGACAACCCGCGCGGGTCTTCGGCACCTTGGGCGCAGAGCAGACTAAAGCGCTTGAGGGTCATGCGCGGGTCCGCGCTGCACCCGGCCAGAAACGCATCGAAGGTCTCGCCCGGCATGGCGCTCGACCACTCGGCATGCGCCACAAAAGAAGGGTTGCTCGCCAGCGTCAGCAAACCGCAGCAGCGCTCGCCACGTCGAGCCGCGAGCGCTGAGGCGAGCATCCCGCCGAGCGACCAACCGCCGAGCCAGGCATCTTTTGGCAGGGTCGAGTCCAGCTCATCGAGCCATTCATCGAGGTCGCTCGACTCCAGTTCCGGCAGCGGTTCGATCTCGACGCGCAGGTGTTCGTCCAATCCCTGCAACGCCGCCGCGAGCGGTTCCAGCGGTGAAATACCAAGCCCCAACCGGGCAACAGAATCAGACGATCACGCATGGTTCGGCTCCGCTCCCATCTGCTGAAAACAATCGGCCAGACCGTCTAACAATAGCTGTACCTGCGCCTCGCTGTGCGCCGCCGTCAGCGTTACGCGCAAACGTGCACTGCCGGCCGGCACGGTCGGTGGACGGATCGCGGTCACCATCAGCCCGCGCTCACGCAGCATCTGCGAAAAACGCACAGCGCGCCCGGCATCACCCACCATGATCGGCTGGATCGGCGTAGCGCTATCCATCAACGCCAAACCAATCTGCTCGGCGCCTTTTCGGAATTGGCGGATCAGCACGTTCAAGTGCTCGCGTCGCCAATGTTCACTGCGCAGCAATTCAAGACTTTTCAGGGTCGCGCATGCCAGGGCCGGTGGTTGGCTGGTGGTGTAAATGTACGGTCGAGCGAACTGGATCAGGCTTTCGATCAGGTCATCACTGCCCGCAACAAACGCACCCGCAGTGCCAAACGCCTTGCCCAGAGTGCCGACCAACACCGGCACATCTTCCAGACTCAAACCGAAGTGTTCGACGATCCCGCCGCCATTGGCGCCCAAGGGACCAAAGCCATGGGCATCATCGACCATCAGCCACGCACCTTTGGCCTTGGTTTCACGAGCCAGCGCCGGCAGGTCGGCAATATCGCCGTCCATGCTGAACACCCCATCGGTCACCACCAGCGTATTGCCCGTGGCCTTCTCCAGGCGTTTGGCCAGGCTGACCGCGTCGTTGTGCAAATAGCGATTGAAACGCGCCCCCGACAAAAGCCCCGCATCCAGCAACGACGCATGATTGAGCCGGTCTTCGAGCACTGTGTCGCCCTGCCCGACCAACGCCGTGACGGCGCCGAGGTTAGCCATGTATCCGGTGGTAAACAGCAGCGCACGCGGGCGCCCCGTCAGATCGGCCAAGGCTTCTTCGAGCGCGTGATGCGGGCTGCTATGACCGATCACCAGGTGCGAAGCACCGCCACCGACACCCCAGCGGGCGGCACCGGCACGCCAGGCTTCGATCACTTGCGGATGATTGGCCAGGCCCAGGTAATCGTTATTGCAGAACGCCAGCAAGGGCTGACCATCGACCACCACTTGCGGGCCTTGTGGGGTCTCCAGCAATGGACGCTGGCGATAGAGGTTTTCGGCACGACGGGCAGCAAGACGCGCGCTGAGATCGAAAGACATGCAGACCTCGCGATTGAGAAATGAACATCGAACCCCCGTAGGAGCTGCCGCAGGCTGCGGCAGCTCCTACGAGGAGGCACGGTCAAACAGCGGCGTTGTAGAACTGCTCGCTGCTTTTCTGTTCGACCAGTGCCTGCTCGATAGCCGCCTGATGCACTTCATCGGCATGCTCTTCGCGGGCTTCTGGCAGGATCCCTAAGCGTCCGAACAGTTGCATGTCCTTGTCAGCCTGCGGGTTGGCAGTGGTCAGCAGTTTCTCACCGTAGAAAATCGAGTTGGCACCGGCGAAGAACGCCAGGGCCTGCATTTGCTCGTTCATCGCTTCGCGGCCGGCGGACAGGCGCACGTGGGATTGCGGCATCAGGATACGTGCGACGGCGAGCATGCGGATGAAGTCGAACGGGTCGATGTCGTCGGCATTTTCCAGCGGTGTACCGGCGACTTTCACCAGCATGTTGATCGGCACCGACTCCGGATGCTCCGGCAGGTTGGCCAGCTGGATCAGCAGGTTGGCACGATCGTCGAGGGACTCGCCCATGCCGAGAATGCCGCCCGAGCAGATCTTCATCCCCGAATCACGCACGTACGCCAGCGTTTGCAGGCGCTCGCTGTAAGTACGGGTGGTGATGATGCTGCCGTAGAACTCAGGCGACGTATCAAGGTTGTGATTGTAGTAATCGAGGCCGGCCTGAGCCAGGGCTACGGTCTGGTCCTGATCGAGACGGCCGAGGGTCATGCAGGTTTCCAGGCCCATGGCCTTCACGCCTTTGACCATCTCCAGCACGTACGGCATGTCTTTGGCCGACGGATGCTTCCAGGCGGCGCCCATGCAGAAACGGGTCGAACCGATGGCCTTGGCGCGGGCAGCCTCTTCGAGGACCTTCTGCACTTCCATCAGTTTTTCTTTTTCCAGGCCGGTGTTGTAGTGACCGGACTGCGGACAATATTTGCAATCTTCCGGGCAAGCGCCGGTTTTGATCGACAGCAGGGTCGACACCTGGACGCGATTGGCGTCGAAGTGCGCGCGGTGCACCGTCTGCGCCTGGAACAACAGGTCGTTGAATGGCTGAACGAAGAGTGCTTTGACTTCGGCCAAAGACCAGTCATGACGCAGGGTTGCAGTGGTGCTGGCGCTCATGGGCGTTTCCTTGTTTATGCTTGGCAAGCGGCTGTGGAACGTAATATCCACAGACGCGACACGGATGTTCGGCATATTTAAGGAAGAGCCATGCGCTGTCAACCACGATACAAAGGACAGGTTTACATCTGGTTAAAAAACAAACAGCACTGTTTGCTCTGCAACGAGCCGTCTGACACCTCTCAATCGATTTGCACACCCTGTGAAACCGAGTTGCCCTGGCTCGGCGATCATTGCCAGGCCTGCGCCCTGCCCTTGCCCGAAGCCGGTCTCACCTGCGGCCAGTGTTTGAGGGACCCACCGGCCTTCGAGCAGGTCATCGCGCCCTGGACCTACAGCTTCCCAATCGACAGTCTGATCACTCGTTTCAAGCACGCGGCAAAGTGGCCGTATGGTCGCTTGCTTGCCGAACTTCTTGCTCAATCCCTGCAACATCACTTCGATGAAGGCCTCAAGCCCCCCGACGCATTGGTGCCGGTGCCCCTGGCCCGCAAACGGCTGCGCGAACGGGGTTACAACCAGGCGGCGATGCTCGCCCGCTGGCTCAGCGACAGCCTGGAGATCAGTTGCGATGAAAACCTGTTATTACGAACTCAGGACACCACCGCGCAACAGGATCTGGACGCCAAGGCGCGCAAACAGAATTTGCTCAGGGCCTTCGCACTGACGCCGAATGCGCAGATCAAGGGACGCCACCTGGCGCTGGTCGACGACGTGCTGACCACCGGCGCCACCGCACAAAGCCTGGCTCGCTTGCTGATCGGGGCTGGCGCAGCGCGGGTCGACGTTTACTGCCTGGCGCGCACACCAAAACCCGGGGAGCTGACTTGACTCTCGCGTCCCAAGCCGCCAACGTCCAAATTCCTCACTACCCGTTTGCAGCCTCTTACCATGTCCTTACCCACTCTGTTATCCCAGCACATTGTCCGCCGTCCGCAGCGCATTGCCTTGTTGCAACACATCGCCGAACAAGGCTCGATCACCCGCGCCGCGAAAAGCGCCGGGCTGAGCTACAAAGCGACGTGGGACGCAATCGACGAGTTGAACAATCTGGCGCAGAAACCGCTGGTGGAACGCAGCGTCGGCGGCAAGGGCGGTGGTGGCGCAAAACTGTCCAGCGAAGGTGAACGGGTGCTGCGGCTCTATCAGCGCTTGCAAGCCTTGCAGGCACAGGTGCTGGAAGCCGCCGAGGACGCCAGTGACCTCGACTTGCTCGGGCGTCTGATGCTCAGGACCAGCGCGCGCAATCAGCTGCATGGCAAGGTTGCAAGCATCGACACTCAAGGCCGCAACGATCTGATCAGCCTGGAACTGGCCGCCGGGTTGACCATTCAGGCACAGATCACCCACGACAGCACTCTGCGACTGGAACTGGAAACGGGCACTGAAGTGGTGGCGCTGATCAAGGCTGGCTGGCTCGATTTGCTCGGTGCCGAGCAACCCGCAATACCTGGACACAATTGTTTGAAGGGCACAATCGAGGAGATTCTCGACGCCGAAGATGGCCCCAGTGAAGTCCGAATTGCCCTGCCCAATGGTCAGACGCTATGCGCCCTGGCCGAGCCGCTGCACCTCAGAACCCTGGGTTTGAGCGCCGAAAAAGCCGTACAGGTGCAGTTCTCGCCCTCCAATGTTTTGCTCGGCACCCCGCTCTGACTCAAGCCTGCCGCACTTTTCGTAGCAGCTGGCGCAGCCTGCGTTCGGCCGCGCAGCGGTCGTAAAACCTGACACCGCGATTCTGACTCTTTGTTTGAGTTGAGCGGATGGCGACCGCTTCGCGCTCGAACGCAGGCTGCGCCAGCTGCTACAGGTCTGTGCTCTCCCCCGATCAAAACTGCAACATTTGTGTCATCGACGCTCCTTAAGGTGGCTGCAAAAACCAGCAGGGAGCCTGATTTGAACCTATTAGAAGAAAACCAAGCCACCGACCTTGAAACAATCGTCGGCCTCAGTCGTCGTGGTTTTATCAGCGCTGGCGCCCTTTGCGGTGCGGCGATGTTCCTCGGTGGCAACCTGCTGAGCCGCAGTGTGCTGGCCGCCAGTGTCAATGCTGCTTCGAGCAAATTACTGGGCTTCGACAGCATTGCGGCTGCCACCAGCGACACCATCACCCTGCCGCCGGGTTACACATCCTCGGTGCTGATCAGCTGGGGCCAGCCGCTGCACAAGAACGGCCCGGCCTTTGACCCGAGTGGCAATGGCAGCGCCCAGGCTCAGGAAGTCCAGTTCGGTGACAACAACGACGGCATGAGCCTGTTCGCTTTCCCCGGCGACGACAATCGCGCGTTGATGGCGATCAACAACGAGTACACCAACTATCGCTACCTCTACGCCCATGGCGGCATGCCGCAGTCGGCCGAAGAAGTGCGCAAGGCGCTGGCCTGCGAAGGCGTGTCGGTGATCGAAGTGCAGCGTAAAAACGGTCAATGGCAATTCGTTCAGGGCTCGCCCTACAACCGCCGAATCCACGGCAACGCGCCGTTGCACTTGAGTGGCCCGGCTGCCGGCCATGAACTGATGAAAACCGGCGCCGACAAGGCCGGCAAGAACGTGCTCGGAACCTTCCAGAACTGTGCCAATGGCAAGACGCCGTGGGGCACTTATCTGACCTGTGAAGAGAACTTCACTGACTGCTTCGGCAGCAGCAATCCCGAACATAAATTCGACGCCACGCAAAAGCGCTATGGCGCATCGGTCGCCAGCAAAGAAATCAACTGGCATCAACACGACCCGCGTTTTGACCTGGCGAAAAACCCCAACGAGCTCAACCGACACGGCTGGGTGGTGGAAATCGACCCGTTCGACCCGCAATCGACCCCGATCAAACGCACCGCCCTTGGCCGTTTCAAACACGAAAACGCGGCCCTTGCGGAGACTCACGACGGTCGCGCAGTGGTGTACATGGGCGACGATGAGCGCGGCGAGTTCATCTACAAATTCGTCAGCCGCGACAAGATCAATCACACCCACCCCAAGGCCAACCACGAGCTGCTGGACCACGGCACGTTGTACGTCGCACGCTTCGATGCCGGTGACAGCAACCCTGACCATCCAAAAGGTCAGGGCCAGTGGATCGAGCTGACTCACGGCAAGAACGGTATCGACGCCAGCAGCGGTTTTGCCGATCAGGCCGAGGTGCTGATTCACGTGCGTCTGGCTGCCAGCATCGTCGGCGCCACGCGTATGGACCGTCCCGAGTGGATCGTCGTCAGCCCGCAAGACGGTCAGGTCTATTGCACCCTGACCAACAACGCCAAGCGTGGCGAAGACGGGCAACCGGTGGACGGGCCAAACCCTCGGGAGAAAAATGTCTACGGGCAAATTCTGCGCTGGCACACCGATCGTGACGACCACGCGTCGCTGACGTTCGCCTGGGATCTGTTCGTGGTCGCGGGCAACCCGAGCGTACACGCCGGGACAGCAAAAGCAGGCTCGTCGAACATCACACCACACAACATGTTCAACAGCCCGGATGGCTTGGGCTTCGACAAGGCTGGCCGACTCTGGATCCTCAGTGACGGGGACTACAGCAACGCCGGGGATTTCGCCGGCATGGGCAACAACCAAATGCTCTGCGCCGATCCTGCGTCCGGTGAAATTCGTCGTTTCATGGTCGGCCCGGTGGGCTGCGAAGTGACCGGCATCAGTTTTTCGCCGGACCAGAAGACTTTGTTTGTCGGTATCCAGCATCCGGGTGAAAACGGTGGTTCGACCTTCCCCGAGCATTTGCCCAACGGCAAGCCGCGTTCCTCGGTGATAGCCATTTCGCGAGAAGACGGCGGGATCGCAGGCGCATAAAGATCGCTCATCCCCTGACGATCGTTCCCACGCTCTGCGTGGGGAGAGAATGCAGCCAGGGACGCAGAGCGTCCGGTGAGGCATTCCCTCGCAGAGCGTGAGGAACGATCCCACTAAAGTCGCCCCGTCTGCGCTACCATGTTTGGCCGGACGCGGCAGCCTGCTGCGCGCAGGAGTCAGCATGTCTCACCCGTTTGAAACACTTACCCCCGATCTGGTGCTCGATGCCGTAGAAAGCATCGGCTTTCTCAGCGACGCCCGCGTCCTTGCGCTCAACAGCTATGAAAACCGTGTCTATCAGGTCGGCATCGAAGATGGCGAGCCGCTGATTGCCAAGTTCTACCGTCCGCAACGCTGGACCAACGCCGCCATCCTCGAAGAGCACCGCTTCACCTTCGAACTCGCGGAGTGCGAGGTGCCGGTCGTTGCGCCGATGATCCACAACGGTGAAAGCCTGCACGAACACGCCGGTTTCCGCTTCACCCTGTTCCCGCGCCGTGGCGGCCGTGCGCCGGAACCAGGTAATCTTGACCAGCTCTACCGTCTGGGCCAATTGCTTGGCCGCTTGCACGCGGTTGGCGCCACCCGGCCCTTCGATCACCGCGAAGCGCTGGGCGTCAAAAACTTCGGCCATGATTCGCTGACCACCCTGCTCGAAGGCAATTTCATACCGCGCAGCTTGCTGCCAGCCTACGAGTCGGTCGCCCGCGACCTGCTCAAGCGTGTGGAAGAGGTCTACAAAGACACGCCGCACCAAAACATCCGCATGCACGGCGACTGTCACCCCGGCAACATGATGTGCCGTGACGAGATGTTCCATATTGTCGACCTCGACGACTGTCGCATGGGGCCGGCGGTGCAGGATCTGTGGATGATGCTTGCCGGCGATCGTCAGGAATGTCTCGGTCAGTTGTCGGAACTGATGGACGGCTACAGCGAGTTCCACGACTTCGACCCGCGCGAACTGGCGCTGATCGAACCACTGCGCGCCTTGCGCCTGATGCACTACAGCGCCTGGCTGGCCCGTCGGTGGGATGACCCGGCGTTCCCCCGCAGTTTCCCTTGGTTTGGCACCGAACGTTACTGGGGCGATCAGGTACTGGCGTTGCGCGAGCAACTGGCGGCGCTCAATGAAGAACCGCTGAAGCTTTTTTAATTTAAAGATCAAAAGATCGCAGCCTGCGGCAGCTCCTACAGATTATCCGCGTAGGAGCTGCGGCACGCTGCGATCTTTGTTTTTGAATGCGGGACACATCTGGACAAATCTCCTTACAATCCCCCTTTGTTAGCTGCCTAAGCAAGGATTCTGCATGCAAGCCGCCAACCCCCGTCACGGGTACATCCTGGGCCTGAGCGCCTACATCATCTGGGGATTGTTCCCGCTCTACTTCAAAGCTATCGCCGACGTACCTGCCGTGGAAATCATCATCCATCGGGTACTCTGGTCTGCGCTGTTCGGCGCCTTGCTGCTGATAGTCTGGAAGCATCCGGGCTGGTGGCGTGAACTGCGCGAGAACCCACGACGGCTGGCAGTCCTCGCGCTGAGCGGTACATTGATCGCGGCCAACTGGCTGACCTACGTCTGGTCGGTGAACAACGGACGCATGCTCGAGGCCAGCCTCGGTTACTACATCAACCCGCTGGTGAACGTGCTGCTGGGCATGCTGATCCTTGGCGAACGGCTGCGACGCCTGCAGTGGTTCGCCGTCGGGTTGGCCACCGTTGGCGTCGCGCAGCAGGTCTGGCAAGTCGGCAGCCTGCCGTGGGTGTCGCTGGTGCTGGCGCTGACCTTCGGTTTCTACGGATTGATCCGCAAACAGGCCCCGGTCAAAGCATTGCCCGGGCTGGTGGTGGAAACCTGGATGCTGGTGCCGATTGCCCTTGCCTGGTTGCTCTTCAATCCAGCCGCTACCAGCGCACAAGCGGCATTCTGGACTACGTCCGAAGCCTGGTGGCTGGTCGCCGCCGGTCCGGTAACGCTGGTGCCGTTGGTCTGCTTCAACGCCGCTACTCGGCATTTGCCCTACACCACCATCGGCTTCCTGCAATACCTGGCGCCGACGCTGGTGCTGCTGCAAGCCGTACTGCTGTTCGGCGAGCACCTGTCGTCCAGCACACTGGTGGCCTTCATGTTTATCTGGGCAGGTCTGGCGGTTTACAGCGTCGACGCCTGGATGAGTGTGCGCCGTCGCCGCTGATCAAAAAACGCACAAACCCTTGCAGACCACGGCCGACGTGGTCTGCAAGCATCCTTCCCAAGGTTATCCACAGTGTGATCCCCGCCGTTTGTGCACAAGCCCTTGAAACTGCTGGTTTTTTGAACAACGCTTGAAAAGCCCCGGCCGGCGTGGGCTGGCGACGTGTCTCTACAGGTTATCCACAGGCGGATGCACGCTTTACTTGGATAACCTTTCTCCTAGGGCTCGCTGCGCAGCACCAATTCCACCATCAAATCATCGGCCAGGGTTTCCAGCCGTGACTGCAACACGTCCAGGGAAAGGGTCAACGGCACCGCAAGAATCGCTTCGGCGTGGAACAGCGGCTCACTGCTCATCGGCGCCGGACGCACGTCGGTCACCAAGCGCTCCAAGTTGACCCCCTGCTCACTCAGTAAGCGAGTGATGTCACGGACAATCCCCGGTCGGTCGTTACCGACCAGCTCCATGGCGATCGGCTTCCAGGTGCAGGATTGCTCGATACCACTTTCGGCAATCAATACCCGAATCCCTTGAGCGGACAACGCTTGAAGTGCATCGACCAGTTCGTCATAGCCCTCGGCCGGCACGCCAACCCGAAGGATCCCGGCAAACTGTCCGGCCATCCGTGACATGCGGCTCTCTAGCCAATTACCACCATGCTCGGCAATGCATTGGGCGATGCGCTCGACCTGGCCGGGCTTGTCCGGGGCAAATACGGTGAGTACGAGGTGGTCCATGGCGCAGCCCTCTAGTGATGACTTTTGTTATAGAAAGGCAAGTATAGGCAAGGGGCCCAATTCAGCGCGGCTCCCAACAAAGCGAAGCCCCATAGCAGTGAATTCAATATTATGTGTACAAGTTTTTAGATTTATCTGGAACAATCCATTGGTTTTTTGAGAACATCCTATTCCCCGGCGTGACCGAACAGCCTGGCCGGGTCGCTAAACGACGTAATTAGTCTAATTTTCACAACCGCAACTCATCATGTAGTATGCCGCAGCACGCACTACATAACGTTGGATCGATGTCTGCCAAGGTACCATCGCAACCTCTCAAAACCCCGTCAGCAAGGCGCTACGCCGTTGATTGGAACCACCCAGCCGCCCGCAATGGCATGTACTGGTAGAGGGGTTTGTGGTTTAAATGGCCAGAGGCTTCATTGTCAAATTGAAGAGCTGAAAAGCGAAATAGCTGAGCAGAGTGAGGCAAGCAATGACTGAACACGTTCAAGTCGGTGGCCTGCAGGTCGCCAAAGTCCTGTTCGACTTCGTGAACAACGAAGCCATTCCCGGTACCGGCCTCACCGCCGATAAGTTCTGGGCCGGTGCCGACAAGGTCATTCACGACCTGGCGCCGAAGAACAAAGCCCTACTCGCCAAACGCGACGACCTCCAGGCACGTATCGATGCCTGGCACCAGTCCCGTGCAGGTCAAGTGCACGACGCTGTGGCCTACAAAGCCTTCCTGCAAGACATCGGTTATCTGCTGCCAGAAGCGGCCGATTTCCAGGCAACGACGCAAAACGTCGACGACGAAATCGCCCGTATGGCCGGCCCACAACTGGTGGTCCCGGTCATGAACGCCCGTTTCGCCCTCAACGCCTCGAACGCCCGCTGGGGTTCGTTGTACGACGCGCTGTACGGCACTGATGCCATCAGCGAGGCCGACGGCGCGGAAAAAGGCAAAGGCTACAACAAGGTTCGCGGCGACAAGGTCATCGCGTTCGCCCGCGCCTTCCTCGACGAAGCCGCGCCATTGGCTGCCGGTTCTCACGTCGATTCCACGGCCTACACGATTGTGGATCGCAAGCTTGTTGTCAGCCTCAAAGGTGGCAGCAGCTCGGATGTGAAGAGCTCTGGCCTGCGCAACGACGCACAGCTGATCGGCTTCCACGGCGACGCTGCGGCACCGACCGCGATCCTGCTGAAAAACAACGGTCTGCATTTCGAAATCCAGATCGACGCCACGACCCCGGTCGGCCAGACCGACGCAGCCGGCGTCAAAGACCTGCTGATGGAAGCGGCGCTGACCACCATCATGGACTGCGAAGACTCCGTTGCCGCCGTCGATGCCGATGACAAAGTGGTGATCTACCGCAACTGGCTTGGCCTGATGAAAGGCAATCTGTCGGAAGAGGTCGTCAAGGGTGGCAAGACCTTTACCCGCACCATGAACGCCGACCGCACCTATACCGCCCCAGACGGTAGCGAACTGAGCCTGCACGGCCGCTCGCTGTTGTTCGTGCGTAACGTTGGCCACTTGATGACCATCGACGCGATCCTCGACAAAGACGGCAACGAAGTGCCGGAAGGTATCCTCGACGGCCTGGTCACCAACCTCGCGGCGCTGCACAGCCTCAACGGCAACACCACACGCAAGAACAGCCGTACCGGTTCGGTCTACATCGTCAAACCTAAAATGCACGGTCCGGAAGAAGCGGCGTTCACCAACGAGTTGTTCGGGCGCATCGAAGACGTGCTGGAGTTGCCACGCAACACCCTCAAAGTTGGCATCATGGACGAAGAGCGGCGCACCACGATCAACCTCAAGGCCTGCATCAAGGCTGCGAGCGAGCGCGTGGTATTCATCAACACCGGCTTCCTCGACCGTACCGGCGATGAAATCCACACGTCCATGGAAGCGGGCGCGATGGTGCGCAAGGCCGACATGAAGGCTGAGAAGTGGATCGGCGCCTACGAAAACTGGAACGTCGACATCGGCTTGAGCACCGGCCTGCAAGGTCGCGCGCAAATCGGTAAAGGCATGTGGGCCATGCCCGACCTGATGGCCGCCATGCTCGAGCAGAAAATCGCTCACCCGCTGGCCGGTGCCAACACCGCCTGGGTGCCTTCGCCGACCGCCGCTGCGTTGCACGCGCTGCATTACCACAAGGTTGACGTGTTCGCCCGCCAGGCCGAACTGGCCAAGCGTGCACGTGCTTCGGTGGACGACATCCTGACCATCCCGCTGGCAAGCAACCCCGACTGGACAGCGGAACAGGTCCAGAACGAACTGGACAACAACGCTCAGGGCATCCTCGGTTATGTGGTGCGCTGGATCGACCAGGGCGTAGGTTGCTCGAAAGTGCCGGACATCAACGACGTCGGCCTGATGGAGGACCGTGCGACGCTGCGTATTTCCAGCCAGCACATCGCCAACTGGCTGCGCCATGGCATCGTCAGCGAAGCCCAGGTGCTGGAAACCCTCAAGCGCATGGCGCCGGTAGTTGACCGCCAGAATGCCAACGACCCGTTGTACCGTCCGCTAGCACCGAACTTCGACAGCAACATCGCCTTCCAGGCGGCGGTCGAACTGGTGATCGAAGGCACCCAACAACCGAACGGCTACACCGAGCCGGTCCTGCACCGTCGCCGTCGCGAGTTCAAGGCTGCCAACGGCCTGTGAATAAACGTTAGCGGTTAAAAGAAAGGCCCTGATTGTGAAATCAGGGCCTTTTTCATGGAAGGTCCCTTTTTCACTTCGCCTCGCCGCGCCTTTTTTTACGGCCGCCGAAGGAAAAATCCACCTCGCCACACCTGAGAATTATTTACAAATGAGAAATATTTATTACACTTCATTGCAGGAATAATTCTTATAATGGCGAATACCACATCTATACCCGCACCGCCCCAGGGGAACTGAGTTCCATGAACACTCGAGTCATCCGCAAAAAAGCAGTTTCGGCAATCACCATTCTCGGCATTGCTGCCATCATTTATTGCTTTCCCATAGCCACGCTGTGGTTTTTGATCCTGCTGGTTGTGTGCGGAGCGTACGATTTTCTGCGCAATGGGATTTTCGATAAAAACATCATCAAAAAGTACTTTCTAGGTGGCGGCCGCAACACTTGGCTTTTGGCACCGTTGAACTCTTTTTTTGATGTGCTGTGCAAGCCAAATCGCTTCACTTATAAGTTGAACGATTTACCGGATGCTTATCAACACGATATCAACTACGTGATTGATAGCGCCATGGCGCACAAAGAAGAGATCATTCAATTCCTCGACGCACGCATGGCTCAGAAGAAAAGAGGCATGTTGTTCTTCCAGTGGTATGGCCGCACGATCGACACTGAACTCAACATTCCAGCGCTTCAGAAAAAACTGCCTTACATCAAAACAGTCGGTGTATCGGTCTTCAATGAAAACCAGTCAACCTCTTTTCACTTCGGGCCGCTACGCCTGATGCTTCGAGTGCTGTACAACATAATGCCAGCCGCTCACCATGACGGTGTCTACATCCAGGTGAGAAAGGAAAAACACTACTGGCATGACGACCCGCTGTTCATTTTCGATGACACACTGCTGCATGCGTCATTTAACAAGAATGACGCCAAACGTTACTGCCTGTTCATCGACATCATGCGCCCCTCTTACGCTTCTTTTATTCTAAACGGGATAATCTCTGCATTTGCGGGAGCCGCCTTTACACTCCGCCGTTTCTTTTACAAGAACTGGAAGCTTATTCAATAAGAGCGACACACAGGAAAACCTGTTTTCCCCATTACGCTCACCCCACAAAAAACCCGCCTTTCGGCGGGTTTTTTGTTAGTGCTATTTAACACTCAGGTCTTAGTTAACCTTAGCGTTCAACTCACCCTTCAAATACCGCTGATACATCCCTTCCAGCGAAATAGCCTTGATCTTCGAAGCATTACCCGCAGTACCAAACGCTTCATAACGTGCGATACACACATCACGCATCGCAGTCACAGTCGCGCCGAAGAATTTACGTGGATCAAACTCACTCGGGTTGGTGGCCATCAGGCGACGCATCGCACCGGTGGAGGCCAGGCGCAGGTCGGTGTCGATGTTGACCTTGCGCACGCCGTGCTTGATGCCTTCGACGATTTCTTCAACCGGTACGCCGTAGGTTTCTTTGATGTCGCCGCCGTACTGGTTGATGATCGCCAGCCACTCTTGCGGAACCGAAGAAGAGCCGTGCATCACCAGGTGGGTGTTCGGGATGCGCTTGTGGATTTCTTTGATGCGGTCGATGGCCAGCACGTCGCCGGTAGGCGGCTTGGTGAACTTGTACGCGCCGTGGCTGGTGCCGATGGCGATGGCCAGGGCGTCGACCTGAGTACGTTTGACAAAATCAGCGGCTTCTTCCGGGTCGGTCAGCATTTGGCTGTGATCGAGCACGCCTTCGGCGCCGATACCGTCTTCTTCACCGGCCATGCCGGTTTCCAGCGAACCCAGGCAGCCCAGCTCGCCTTCTACCGATACGCCGCAGGCGTGAGCCATGGCCACGGTTTGCTGGGTCACACGGACGTTGTAGTCGTAGTCGGTCGGGGTCTTGCCGTCTTCGCCGAGGGAGCCGTCCATCATCACCGAGCTGAAGCCCAGTTGGATCGAGCGCTGGCAGACGTCAGGGCTGGTGCCGTGGTCCTGGTGCATGCACACCGGGATGTGCGGGAATTCTTCGATCGCCGCCAGAATCAGGTGACGCAGGAATGGCGCGCCAGCGTATTTACGGGCGCCGGCCGAAGCCTGGACGATCACCGGGGAGTCAGTCTTGTCAGCGGCTTCCATGATGGCGCGCATCTGCTCAAGGTTGTTGACGTTGAAGGCTGGAACGCCGTAGCCGAACTCGGCTGCGTGGTCCAGCATCTGGCGCATGCTGATAAGTGCCATTGTGTGTGTCTCTCCCGGTTGAGGGTCGTTAATCGTGCAAGCCTGCCGTAGCGGCGGCTGCTATTCAAGTTATTGCAGATCGGGGGTAAGGCCGGCCTGCGAATTCGGTGTTGCTTCAATTGCGTGTGCTTACTGCGCCTTGCAACCGCGGCCGATCAAATCGTTGGTGGCGACCCAGTACACCAGGCCTTCCTCACCTTTTACGTGAAACGCCAGTTTGTCATCGCTGTACAACGAACCCGAGCCTGCCGGCTCCAGCTTCAAACGGTGCACCTGATCGTCGCTCAGCCGTACATCAACGGTGTTGCGCGTGGTGTCGGTGTAGCGCCAGTGCACTTGCGCCTGGCTGTCACAGACCCAGTTCGTCCAGTTATCGGACGCGGCGGGCGACGACGCGAACGGGTTCATATTGGCGCAACCGGCAAGCACTGCCAGGGACGCCACGGCTATCAAGCCTTTCATCCATTTTCCTCGGCAGTCGGCACACGCCCACTGCGCTGGGTATTAGTGAGTCAGGCCGGTCAAGGGCAACCATGTTCCTTGGCCGGGGTCTGTGTCTCGTATTTATCCAGGCCATCCGGCCCGGAGCGTTTGTTGAGCACCGGGTTGGTCTCCGCTTGCCAGTCGGCCTGGTAACAGCCCTTGTCTGGCGCGCCGGTTCCCTGTTCCGGCGCGGCTTTCGGGGTACTCCCGCAGCCTGCCAGCACACCCGCCGCGATCAATGTCGCTAACGTCTTGACCACGTGAACACTCCTTTGCCTGGCCAATGGATGGCCCTTAGGCCTTTGCCCGGCTTTCCAGGACTTCAACGGCTGGCAGCACTTTGCCTTCGACGAACTCGAGGAACGCGCCGCCACCGGTAGAAATGTAGGAGATCTTCTCGGCAACGCCATACTTATCGATGGCGGCCAAGGTGTCGCCGCCGCCTGCGATGGAGAACGCCGAGCTGTCTGCGATGGCCTGAGCCAGGACTTTGGTACCGTTACCGAACTGGTCGAATTCGAATACACCGACCGGGCCGTTCCACAGAATGGTTTTCGACGACTTCAGCAGCTCAGCGAAGTGCGCTGCAGTCTGCGGGCCGATGTCCAGGATCATGTCGTCTGCCGCCACGTCGGCGATCAGCTTGACGGTCGCGGTAGCGCTTTCAGCGAACTCCTTGGCAACCACCACGTCGACCGGCAATGGCACGCTGACTTTGGCAGCGATGGCGCGGGCGGTGTCCAGCAGGTCTGGCTCGTACAGCGATTTGCCGACCGGGTGACCGGCAGCGGCCAGGAAAGTGTTGGCGATGCCGCCACCGACGATCAACTGGTCGCAGATCTGGCTCAGGCTGTTCAGTACATCGAGTTTGGTCGAGACCTTGGAGCCGGCAACGATAGCTGCCATTGGCTGGGCCGGGGCACCCAGGGCCTTGCCCAGTGCGTCCAGCTCGGCAGCCAGCAGCGGGCCAGCAGCGGCGACTTTGGCGAACTTGGCCACGCCGTGGGTCGAACCCTCGGCACGGTGAGCGGTGCCAAAGGCGTCCATCACGAACACGTCGCACAGCGCGGCGTATTGCTGGGCCAGTTCGTCAGCGTTCTTTTTCTCGCCTTTGTTGAAGCGCACGTTCTCGAACAGCACGATGTCGCCCGCCTTGACGTCAACGCCGCCCAGGTAGTCGGACACCAGCGGCACTTCACGACCCAGAGCCTTGCTCAAATAGTCCGCGACTGGCTTGAGGCTGTTCTCGGCCGAGAACTCACCTTCGGTCGGACGGCCCAGGTGCGAGCAGACCATCACGGCCGCGCCTTTTTCCAGGGCCAGCTTGATGGTCGGCAGCGAGGCCAGGATTCGCGCATCGCTGGTGACAACACCGTCCTTGACTGGGACGTTGAGGTCTTCGCGGATCAATACGCGCTTACCTTGCAGATCGAGGTCGGACATCTTCAACACGGTCATGGGTCGCATTTCCTGGATAGCTGTTTTAGAGAGCAGGTTTGTTAGTCGCTGTTTGCAGATAGTGTTCTGCAACATCCAACATTCGGTTGGCAAAACCCCATTCATTGTCGAACCAGGCCAGCACGTTCACCAGCCTTGGGCCGGAAACGCGGGTCTGACTGGCATCGACGATCGCCGAATGTGGGTCATGGTTGAAATCACAACTGGCGTGAGGCAATTCGGTGTACGCCAACAGCCCCTTGAGCGGGCCGCTGGTGGCGGCCTCGCGCAGGATCCGGTTGACCTCGGCGGCGTCGGTGTCGGTGACGGTTTGCATCGTGATGTCGAGGCAAGACACGTTGACCGTCGGCACGCGTACAGCTTTGGCCTGAATTCGCCCGGCAAGTTCCGGCAGCAGGCGCTCGATACCACGCGCCAGACCGGTAGACACCGGGATCACCGACTGGAACGCCGAACGGGTGCGGCGCAGGTCTTCGTGGTGGTAGGCGTCGATCACCGGCTGGTCGTTCATCGCCGAGTGAATCGTGGTGATCGACACGAAGTCCAGGCCAAAGGCCTGATCCAGCAGACGCAACAACGGCACGCCGCAGTTGGTGGTGCAGGACGCGTTGGACACCAGCAGTTCATCGCCGGTCAGGCAATCCTGATTGACGCCGTAGACGATGGTGGCGTCGACATCCGCTTCGCTGGCCATCGGCTGGGAAAACAGCACACGCGGCGCGCCGGCGTCTAGGAAACGCTGGCCGTCTGCGCGAGTGTGGTAAGCGCCGGAGCACTCAAGCACCAGATCGACGCCCAACGACGCCCAATCGATGCCTTCGGGGGTGGCACTGCGCAGGACCTTCACGCAGTTGCCATTAATATGCAGACAATCGCCGTCGACCTTCACCTCACCGGGAAAACGCCCGTGGGTGGAGTCAAAGCGTGTCAGGTATTCGATGCTGGCCATATCAGCCAGATCGTTGATTGCCACAATTTCAAACCCGGCAGCCGCCCCTCGCTCGAACAAAGCACGCAAGACGCAACGACCAATCCGGCCGTAGCCGTTGAGTGCAACTTTGTAAGGACGCGGTTGAGGCATGGGGTTCTCGATAGACGCAGGCAGACGAATTCTCGCTAACAACACAATCCCCAGTAGGAGCTGCCGCAGGCTGCGATCTTTTGATCTTAACAACCGAAGATCAAAAGATCGCAGCCTGCGGCAGCTCCTACACAGGAACCGCGGCGGCTACAGAACCGCCGCGTCGTATTTTAGTCTTCCAGCAACTCTTCAGCCTGACCCAGGATGTTTTCCAGGGTGAAGCCGAACTCTTCGAACAAGGCAGGCGCAGGCGCCGACTCGCCGTAGGTGGTCATGCCGATAACACGACCTTCCAGGCCCACGTACTTGTACCAGTAGTCCGCGTGAGCGGCCTCGATGGCAATACGGGCGCTGACCTGCAACGGCAGAACCGCTTGCTTGTAGCCGGCGTCCTGAGCATCGAACACGCTGGTGCATGGCATGGAAACCACGCGCACCTTGCGGCCCTGTTCAGTCAGTTTGTCGTAGGCCTGAACGGCCAGACCGACTTCCGAACCGGTGGAGATCAGGATCAGCTCAGGCTCGCCTGCGCAATCCTTGAGCACGTAACCACCACGGTTGATCAGTTCGATCTGCACCGCGTCACGGGTTTGGTGCTGCAGGTTCTGACGCGAGAAGATCAGTGCCGAAGGACCATCTTTACGCTCCAGAGCGTTCTTCCAGGCCACTGCCGATTCAACGGCATCGGCTGGACGCCAGGTGTCGAGGTTCGGCGTGCAGCGCAGGCTGGCCAGTTGCTCGATTGGCTGGTGAGTCGGACCGTCTTCGCCCAGACCGATGGAGTCGTGGGTGTAAACATGAATCACGCGCTGCTTCATCAGGGCGGACATGCGCACGGCGTTGCGGGCGTATTCCATGAACATCAGGAAGGTTGCGCCGTAAGGCACCAGACCGCCGTGCAGGGCAACGCCGTTCATGATGGCAGTCATGCCGAACTCGCGAACGCCGTAGTACATGTAGTTGCCGCTGGCGTCTTCAGCGCTGACACCTTTGCAACCTTTCCACAGGGTCAGGTTGGAGCCGGCCAGGTCAGCCGAACCACCAAGCATTTCCGGCAGCAGCGGGCCGAACGCGTTCAGGGCGTTCTGGCTGGCTTTACGGCTGGCGATAGTTTCGCCTTTGGCCGCCACTTCAGCGATGTAGGCCGAAGCTTTTTCAGAGAAGTCAGCTGGCAGATCACCGCTCAGACGACGCACCAACTCATTGGCCAGCTCAGGGAATTCGGCGGAGTAGGCAGCGAAACGCTGGTCCCATTCGGCTTCAACGGCGCGACCGGCTTCCTTGGCATCCCATTCGGCGTAGATGTCGGCCGGGATTTCGAACGGGCCGTGGTTCCACTTCAGCGCGGCACGGGTCAAAGCGATTTCCGCGTCACCCAGTGGGGCGCCGTGGCAGTCTTCCTTGCCTTGTTTGTTCGGCGAACCGAAGCCGATGGTGGTTTTGCAGCAGATCAGCGTCGGTTTGTCGCTTTTGCGTGCAGTCTCGATCGCGGTCTTGATCTCTTCCGGGTCGTGACCGTCAACGTTGCGGATCACTTGCCAGTTGTAGGCTTCGAAACGCTTCGGGGTGTCATCGGTGAACCAGCCTTCGACTTCGCCGTCGATGGAGATGCCGTTGTCATCATAGAAGGCGATCAGTTTGCCCAGGCCCAGCGTACCGGCCAGGGAGCCGACTTCATGGGAAATGCCTTCCATCATGCAGCCATCGCCCAGGAACACGTAGGTGTGATGGTCGACAACGTTGTGACCTGGACGGTTGAACTGCGCCGCCAGGACTTTTTCTGCCAGGGCAAAACCCACGGCGTTGGCCAGGCCCTGACCCAACGGGCCAGTGGTGGTTTCAACACCCGGGGTGTAGCCGAGTTCCGGGTGGCCCGGGGTGCGACTGTGCAGTTGGCGGAAGTTTTTCAGGTCATCGATCGACAGGTCGTAGCCGGTCAGGTGCAGCAGCGAGTAGATCAACATCGAGCCGTGACCGTTGGACAGGATGAACCGGTCGCGGTCGGCAAACGATGGATTGCTCGGGTTGTGCTTGAGGTAGTCACGCCAAAGCACTTCGGCGATATCCGCCATACCCATAGGGGCACCGGGATGGCCGCTGTTGGCTTTTTGCACGGCATCCATGCTGAGGGCACGAATGGCGTTGGCACGCTCACGACGGCTGGGCATCGCTGTTCTCCTGCGGATTCTGAATCGAGAGTGAATAAAATGAAACGGAAAAAAGGCGAGCATTTTCCCTCACCCGGACGCCTCGGGGCAATGACAGATAGTCGATCCGAGGCGTTTTTCCTGTGGATAAATGCGGATTCGTCGGGTGAAACCTTTCCGCGCTTCGTTTGTAGAGTGAAGCGCAGCCCGGGAAGTGCCATCTATCGAGCAATATCAAAACTTTTTGATATTGGCCTTGCGGGGATATCGGCGCATCACTAGACTGCTGGCCTTATGAATTTACGCGTGCCTTCCATTCGCCATGACGACTGCGATGAGCTGGCGGCCTTGTGCAAGGCCGGCGGCGATCCGTTGCGGCTGAACGTTTTGCGCGCGCTGGCCAACGATTCGTTCGGCGTGCTGGAGCTGGCGCAAATCTTCGCCACCGGCCAATCGGGCATGAGCCACCACTTGAAGGTGCTGGCCCAGGCCGACCTGGTGGCGACCCGCCGCGAAGGCAATGCGATTTTTTACCGTCGCGCCCTGCCCCACACCGAACTGCTGGGGGGCAAGCTGCACGCGGCATTGCTCGAAGAAGTGGACAATCTGACCTTGCCAAGCGATGTACAGGCAAGAATCAGTCAGGTCCACGGACAACGAGCCGCTGCCAGCCAGGACTTTTTCTCACGGGTTGCGGAAAAGTTTCGCGCCCAGCAAGACTTGATCGCCGGCTTGGCGCAGTACCGCGAAAGCGTATTGGCGATGCTCGACAAGTTGAGTTTCAGCGAAGGTGCCACAGCGATTGAAGTCGGCCCCGGCGATGGCAGCTTTCTGCCGGAACTGGCGCGCCGCTTCAGTCAGGTGACGGCGCTCGACAATAGCCCGGCGATGCTCGAACTGGCGCGTCAGGTCTGCGAACGTGAGCAGCTGGCTAACGTCAGCCTGCAATTGGCCGATGCATTGAATGGCGTAAGCCTTGAGGCCGACTGCGTTGTACTGAACATGGTCTTGCACCATTTCGCCGCGCCAGCCGATGCGCTCAAGCACATGGCCGGTTTGCTGCAACCAGGCGGTAGCCTGTTAGTGACAGAGTTATGTAGCCACAACCAAAGTTGGGCCAGGGAGGCCTGCGGTGATCTTTGGTTGGGGTTTGAACAGGACGATTTGGCCCGCTGGGCCACCGCTGCGGGACTCGTTCCCGGGGAAAGCCTCTATGTAGGCTTACGTAATGGTTTCCAGATCCAGGTCCGCCACTTTCAGCGACCGGCTGGCGACACTCACCATCGGTAAATTCAGGAAAACATCGAGATGAGCGAATACTCCCTTTTCACCTCCGAGTCCGTGTCTGAAGGGCATCCGGACAAAATCGCCGACCAGATTTCTGATGCGGTGCTGGACGCCATCATTGCTGAAGACAAGTTCGCCCGTGTGGCGTGCGAGACTCTGGTGAAAACGGGCGTGGCGATCATCGCCGGCGAAGTCACCACCTCGGCCTGGGTCGATCTGGAAGACATCGTCCGTAACGTGATCCTCGACATCGGCTACAACAGCTCGAATGTCGGCTTCGACGGCGCGACCTGCGGCGTGATGAACATCATCGGCAAGCAGTCGGTAGACATCGCCCAGGGCGTTGACCGCAGCAAGCCAGAAGATCAGGGCGCCGGCGACCAGGGCCTGATGTTCGGCTACGCCAGCAACGAAACCGACGTGCTGATGCCTGCACCGATCACCTTCTCGCACCAGCTGGTTCAGCGTCAGGCTGAAGCCCGCAAATCCGGCCTGCTGCCATGGCTGCGTCCGGACGCCAAGTCGCAAGTCACTTGCCGCTATGAAAACGGCAAGGTTGTCGGTATCGACGCGATCGTTCTGTCGACTCAGCACAACCCGGAAGTGTCTTACAAAGACCTGCGCGAAGGCGTGATGGAGCTGATCGTCAAGCACGTGCTGCCAGCTGAACTGCTGCACAAGGACACCCAGTTCCACATCAACCCGACCGGCAACTTCATCATCGGTGGCCCGGTGGGCGACTGCGGCCTGACCGGTCGCAAGATCATCGTTGACACCTACGGCGGCATGGCCCGTCACGGTGGCGGCGCGTTCTCCGGTAAAGATCCATCGAAGGTTGACCGTTCCGCGGCCTACGCCGGTCGTTATGTCGCCAAGAACATCGTGGCTGCCGGCCTGGCCGAGCGTTGCGAGATTCAGGTTTCCTACGCCATCGGCGTCGCCCAGCCGACTTCGATCTCGTTGAACACCTTCGGCACCGGCAAGATCAGCGATGACAAGATCATCAAACTGGTCCGCGAAGTGTTCGACCTGCGTCCATACGCAATCACCACCATGCTCGACCTGCTGCACCCGATGTACCAGGAAACCGCAGCCTACGGCCA
The DNA here is from genome assembly GCF_001874645.1 of Pseudomonas frederiksbergensis. NCBI lineage: Bacteria > Pseudomonadati > Pseudomonadota > Gammaproteobacteria > Pseudomonadales > Pseudomonadaceae > Pseudomonas > Pseudomonas frederiksbergensis. The sequence continues at coordinate 3,443,365 of NZ_CP017886.1, read as the reverse complement.
CTTCGGCCGTACGCCGGAAACCAAGACGGTGGGTGACGATACCTTCACCACCTTCACCTGGGAAAAAACCGACCGCGCCGACGCCTTGCGCGCTGCTGCTGGTCTGTAAGACTTTCCTGGCAACACAAAAAGCCCCGCACGGTTCGCCGTGCGGGGCTTTTTCATACGTATTGGAAAGATCAAAAGATCGCAGCCTGCGGCAGCGCCTACAGAAGTACGCAGATCCACTGTAGGAGCTGCCGCAGGCTGCGATCTTGTTTCGAAACACACTGCAAAACACTCTCGCTGGCGTGCTTCACAACTGATCTAGCCTTCAGGCATCCCACTCGAGCAAGGATGCTCATGATGCTGCCCACGCTACGCTTGTTGATCGGTTTCTGGATGCTCGTTGCTTGTCTGAACGCTAATGCCACTACCTGCCCCGACTGGCTCCCCACCCGGGCTCAAACTGAAATAGCCGCATTGCAACAGCAAATCGGTCATTGGGACGACAGCTATCACCGACAGGGACGCTCGCTGGTCGCCGACGAACTCTATGACCAATCCCGCGCCCGCCTCAAAGCTTGGCGAGAATGCTTTGACCCGACCACAACACCTGAAAATCCACTGCGTGCCACCCGTGGCACGGTTACCCATCCGATTCCCCACACAGGCCTCGAAAAACTCATCGACGGTCGGGCCGTCGAAGCCTGGCTCACGTCACGCGCCGATATCTGGGCGCAGCCCAAAGTCGATGGCGTTGCGGTCACGCTGATTTACCGTGCGGGCCAGTTTCAGCAGGCGATCAGTCGCGGGGACGGTATCAACGGCCAGGACTGGACAGCCTCGGCGCGCAAGATCGCCGCGATCCCCCAGCAACTGCCGCAGCCGTTGGACCTGCTGTTGCAAGGCGAACTCTATTGGCGCTTGGCGGATCATGTGCAAGCCAAAAGTGGCAGCCTGAATGCCCGTAGTGCCGTGGCCGGATTGATGGCCCGTAAAGCGCTAAGCCCGGAGGATGCCAACGGGATCGGGCTGTTCGTCTGGGACTGGCCGCAAGGTCCGGCCAGCTTGCCAGAGCGTCTGGCCGCCCTGAAAGCGTTGGGTTTCTCTGACAGTGAGTTCTACAGCCACCCCGTCAGCGCATTTGCCGACGCCGAGCGTTGGCGCGATCACTGGTATCGCACGCCCCTGCCGTTTGCCAGCGACGGTATTGTCTTGCGCCAGAGTCACCGTCCGGCGGCAGAGCGCTGGGAGGCGAAAACACCGTTCTGGAGTGTGGCCTGGAAGTACCCTTTCGCCCAGGTGTTGGCTGAAGTGCGCAAGGTCAACTTCAAGATCGGGCGCACCGGGCGCATCACCCCGGTGTTAGAGCTTGCTCCGGTCATGCTGGATGACCGGCAGATCAAACAGGTGAGCGTCGGTTCGTTGCAGCGCTGGCAGGCCATGGATATCCGTCCCGGTGATCAGGTCGCCATCAGCCTTGCAGGGCTGACCATCCCGCGACTCGACAGTGTCGTGTTACGCAGCACTGAACGGTCAGGGGTGAGCGCACCGCGTGCAGAAGACTTTCATCACCTCAGCTGTTGGCAACCGACGCCAGGTTGCGAAAACCAGTTTCTCGCGCGGCTGACCTGGCTCAGTGGCAAGCAAGGCCTGGCGCTGCGCCATATAGGCCCCGGCACCTGGGGAAAACTGATCAGCGCCGGACGCCTCAAGGGGTTGCTCGATTGGTTGACCCTCGATGCCCAAGAGCTTGCTAACATTGACGGCATCGGCGAGCGCAGCAGTGCCCGCTTGCTGAACAGCCTGCAAAGCGCCCGGCAACAGCCCTTTTCACGCTGGCTGAAGGCTTTGGGCTTGCCGCCCACGGGTGAGGCAAAACTTGCAGACTCATGGCAATTACTGGCGCAACGAGACACTGAGCAATGGCAGACCGAAGCCGGAATCGGCCCGGGGCGCGCAGCGCAATTGAGCGCATTTTTCCGCGACCCGCAGGTGCTGGCCTTGAGCGAACAATTACACGCTGCCGGGATAGACGGTTTCTAGATATACAAAGAGCCGGCAGTTTTGAACCCAACGGGTATCGATGCGCTCCAACAGCCCATCCGCTGCCGATCTGATGATTTTTTAAACGGAGCCTTTATGAAATTTCTTTCACCGCTCGCCGTGCTGACCCTTTGTAGCGTCATGGCGGCACCGCTGATGGCTGCCGAAGAAACCCCGGAACTCACTGGCTGCGCCGCCAAGCGCCAATCCATCAGCAGCCAGATCGAACAGGCCCGGCCCCATGGCAATGCCGAGCAGCTGGCTGGCCTGGAGAAAGCCCTGAGCGAAGTCACCGACCACTGCAACGACGCCTCCTTGAAGAAAGAGCGCGAGAACAAGGTGCTCGACGCCAAGCACGAAGTCAGCCGCCGTCAGGCCGAACTCGACAAGGCCATGAAAAAGGGCGATGCCGAGAAGATCAACAAACGCAAAGACAAACTCGCCGAGTCCCGCAAGGAATTGCAGCAGGCGCTGGATGAGCTGGATAAGTAAGAAATCGTTATGGACTCAAAAGATCGCAGCCTGCGGCAGCTCCTACAGGTGTTCACATAACCTTGTAGGAGCTGCCGCAGGCTGCGATCTTTTATAAATCAATGATCACGAAACTGTTTATGGCACGCACTACAGGCGTCTTCGACTTTCTGCACCGCCGGGCCCAGGTTACTGGCCTTGTACGGCTGAGCCTGGCTGGCAATCACCAATTCACCGGTGGCGGCTTCAAGTGTGCGGGCCATGTCCTGGAAACGCGCCTGCTGTTGCCAGACATCGTCTTTGGCGCTGGTTTTGCCGTCCTCGCGAACCTGTGGGAAATGCTTCCACGGCTCATGGGACAAGGCGTCGAGTTTGACCGCACCCTCAGTAAAGCGCGGGCCGTCAAACGGGATGCGTCCACGCAACATGCCGCCCAGGTCTTCGCCGGTCTTGAGCATTTGCTTGAAGATCGCCTTGCGCTGACCCAGCGGCGAGTTCGGATCAACACCGCCACAAGCGGACAGCGTCAGGCAGGCCAGCAATACAACAGAAAGTCTTTTAAGAGTCATGGTGGCTTCAGGTCACGGGAAACGGCGGCCAGTATCCTCGCGTCGTCGGCAAAGACCAATAGCCCTATTAACAACAAGGGTTGCTTGAACGCTGGAAGCGCTCGGGCAACCTGCAAAGGAAATACCGCATGAACAGCCGTTTCAAGGCCTGGCGCAACACTCTGCTCTGGACCGCTCCGATGGTCGCCCTGCTCGCCGGTTGCAACAGTGGCGACACCGCAAAACCACAAACCCACGCCATCGCCACCTACTCCAGCGCGACCTGGGAAGCCTTGCCGGCGGTGTCCGATAACGACTTGCTGGCCGGCTTCGGTTCCTGGCGCAGCGCCTGTACTCGCCTGAAGGCCGACCCGGTCTGGGGCGCGACCTGCTCGGCGGCCACCAACGTACCGCAAGCCGCCGACGCCATTCGTGGATTTCTCAAGGAGCATCTGGAGGTCTACGGCCTGCGTTCTTCCGGCGGCAATGCCAATGGTTTGATCACCGGCTATTACGAGCCGGTCTATCCGGGCAGCCTGATGCAGAACCCGGTGGCCAATGTGCCGGTTTATGGTGTGCCGGACGACATGATCATCGTCTCCCTGGAGAGCATTTACCCCGAACTCAAAGGCAAGCGTCTGCGCGGTCGTCTTGAAGGCCGGGTGCTCAAGCCTTACGACGATGCCGCCGCCATTGAAACCAAAGGGGTCAAGGCGCCTGTGCTGGCGTGGCTGACCGACCCGATGGACCTGCAGTTCCTGCAAATCCAGGGCTCGGGCCGCATTCAACTGGAAGATGGCCGCCAACTGCGTATCGGTTATGCCGACCAGAACGGTCACCCGTACCGACCTATCGGCCGCTGGCTGGTGGATCAGGGCGAGTTGAAGAAAGAAGAAGTGACCATGGGCGCTATCAGCGCCTGGGCCAAGGCCCATCCGACGCGCATCCCTGAACTGCTTGGCAGCAACCCGAGCTACGTGTTCTTCAACCGCAACCCAGACAGCAACGAAGGCCCGCGCGGCTCGCTGAACGTGCCGCTGACCTCGGGTTACAGCGTGGCGGTGGATCGCAAGGTGATTCCGCTGGGCAGTCTGCTGTGGTTATCCACCACTCGCCCTGATGGCAGCGCACTGGTACGCCCTGTCGCCGCGCAGGACACCGGCGGCGCGATCACCGGTGAAGTGCGTGCCGACCTGTTCTGGGGCACGGGCGAAGCCGCCGGGCAACTGGCCGGCGACATGAAACAACAAGGGCAAATCTGGATGCTCTGGCCAAAAGGCGCGGCGCTGCCGCAGCTCCCGCAGGTGGCTGATAAACCTTAAAAGCAAAAGATCACAGCCTGCGGCAGCTCCTACAGAAATCAGCGTAGGAGCTGGCGAAGCCTGCGATCTCTTGATCTTGCTTCGTCAGATCGATACAAAAAAGAAACTGGCAATCAGCCCCATGCCGACAAACCACACCAGCGAACGCAGGGTCGCCCAGTCTGCCAGGTAGCAGATGATGTAAAGCAGGCGACTGGTGATGAACAGTACCGACAGCACGTTGATCGTCACCAGCTCGGCATTGCCGGCCAGATGCGCGACGATGACCGCAGCGGCAAACGCCGGGGTTACTTCAAAACTGTTCAACTGGGCCCAGTGGGCACGCCTGGCAAACCCGTCGAGGCTTTCAAGAAAATCTCGCGGATCATGATTATCCCGAAGCCCGAACCTACCGCCAATCTTGGCGATGACAGTGCACAGGTACGGCAAGAAAATCGCGATCAATACACACCACAGGGCAACCGTCATTGCGGATTCCTTTTCAGAGATTTGTGAACGTTCATTCAGAACTTCATGACGAGCATACCGACCAGCACCAGCCCGCAGGCCAAGAGTCTGGGCCTGCCGAAAGGCTCTTTGAGGTAACGCATGCCGAACAGCACCACCAGAATCACACTGATCTCGCGCAACGCTGCCGCTTCGGCAATCGACCCCAATTGCATGGCCCAGAGCACCAAAGCGTAGCTGAACAACACGCAGAACCCGACGCTCAAACCCAGTCGCCACTGTCCACGCCAGAACAGCATAAAGGCCGGACGCTTGCGCACCAGTGCCAACAGCGGAAACGGCCAGGCGCTGAGCAACGTGACCCAGACCAGGTAATCGAGCGGGTGCGACCAACGCCGTATTGCCTGCCCGTCGATGAAGGTGTAGCAGCCGATACACAAGCCGATCAGCACCACCACCGGCAACATCGACCACGGCAAACGCTCCCCGCCACCACCCTGCCAGAGCAGGCACAACATGCCGAACGGAATCAATAAGATGCCGAGGATCTGCTGGGTCGTCAGCACTTCACCGGCAAAGATCAGTGTCAGCGCCAAGACCACCAACGGCGACAAACCGCGCATCAGTGGATAGACCAGCCCAAGATCGCCAACCCGATAGGCCTGGATCAGCAGATACCGATAGAGCAACTCGAAGGCCGCCGAAGCGAGTATCCATGGCCAGATGTCCATCGGTGGCAGTGCGACGAAGCCCAGCATCAGCGCGACAAACAGCATCGCTATGCTGTCCATGCAGGCCACGACCAATAACCGTTCGGCACTGAATTTGATCAGGGTATTCCAGGCCGCGTGCAACAACGCCGCCACCAACACCAACGCCGTCGCAAGCACTACACACTCCTTACTGTGCCCCCCCGTAGGAGCTGCCGAAGGCTGCGATCTTTCGACTTTCAAGATCAAAGGATCGTCCGAACGCGGCCCGAACCTTCGGCAGCGCCTACGAGGCTCGCATCATTCGACCGAGGCGTCATCCTGGAACTGGTCTTTGACATACTTGATCTCGGTCCTGCCATGGGCCGCGGGCAAGCCGTCTTCGCCCAGGTTGACGAAGACCATCTTCTCGACCGTGAGGATGCTTTTGCGGGTGATCTTGTTGCGCACTTCGCAAGTCAGGGTGATCGAGGTACGACCGAATTCGGTGGCCGTGATACCCAGCTCGATGATGTCGCCCTGGCGCGAGGCGCTGACGAAGTTGATTTCGGAAATGTACTTGGTGACCACGCGCTGGTTGCCCAACTGGACGATCGCGTAAATGGCCGCCTCTTCGTCTATCCAGCGCAGCAGGCTGCCACCGAACAGCGTGCCGTTGGGGTTGAGGTCTTCGGGTTTTACCCATTTGCGGGTGTGGAAATTCATGCTCACTCCTGACCGTCTTGCCAATTGATGCCGGCCATCATGGCAGACCGGGCAGTCATGCTCCATGAGGCTTCTACTATGGTCGCCATTAATGACTTTCATTTGGCCGACAGAAACCCTTTGGAAGTATTGCGCACACGGCTATAATCGCCACCGTTTCAAAACGGTCATCTTCACTTGGTACCGTTTTCCCGCCACCTGTCCGAGGGGCGCTGCAGCAGGTTCGACCTGTCAGGCTCGGATGGGGCGTTGCCTGGCCATGATCGGCTGGACACTAAACGCACAACGGCGCCCATTCGCATACTTACGAATGGAGGCTCTTCATGAGCGCTGTAAACACGCCTGCAGATTTTAACGACTACAAAGTTGCCGACATGTCCCTGGCTGCCTGGGGCCGTCGCGAAACCATCATCGCCGAATCGGAAATGCCGGCCCTGATGGGTCTGCGTCGCAAGTACTCCGCCGAGCAACCGCTCAAGGGCGCGAAGATCCTCGGCTGCATCCACATGACCATTCAGACTGCCGTGCTGATCGAGACCCTGGTTGCCCTGGGTGCCGAAGTACGCTGGTCGTCCTGCAACATTTTCTCGACTCAGGACCAGGCCGCTGCCGCTATCGCCGCTGCCGGCATCCCGGTTTTCGCCTGGAAAGGCGAAACCGAAGAAGAGTACGAGTGGTGCCTTGAGCAAACCATCCTCAAGGATGGCGCGCCTTGGGATGCCAACATGATCCTCGACGACGGCGGCGACCTGACCGAGCTGCTGCACAAGAAGTACCCCGCCATCCTGGACCGCGTCCACGGCGTGACCGAAGAAACCACCACCGGCGTTCACCGCTTGCTGGACATGCTGGCCAAGGGCGAACTGAAAATCCCGGCCATCAACGTCAACGACTCGGTGACCAAGAGCAAGAACGACAACAAGTACGGCTGCCGTCACAGCCTGAACGACGCGATCAAGCGCGGCACCGACCACCTGCTGTCCGGCAAGCAAGCGCTGGTCATCGGTTACGGTGACGTGGGCAAGGGTTCGGCCCAGTCCCTGCGTCAGGAAGGCATGATCGTTAAAGTCTCCGAAGTTGACCCGATCTGCGCCATGCAAGCCTGCATGGACGGCTTTGAACTGGTTTCGCCGTTCATCGACGGTATCAACAACGGCACCGACGCCAGTATCGACAAAGCCCTGCTGGGCAAGATCGACCTGATCGTGACCACGACCGGTAACGTGAATGTTTGCGACGCAAACATGCTCAAAGCCCTGAAGAAGCGCGCCGTTGTCTGCAACATCGGTCACTTCGACAACGAAATCGACACTGCTTTCATGCGTAAAAACTGGGCATGGGAAGAAGTGAAGCCACAGGTTCACAAAGTTCACCGTACCGGCCCTGGCGATTTCGACGCACAGAACGACGACTACCTGATCCTGCTGGCCGAAGGCCGTCTGGTTAACCTGGGCAACGCCACTGGCCACCCAAGCCGCATCATGGACGGCTCGTTCGCCAACCAGGTTCTGGCGCAGATCTTCCTGTTCGGCCAGAAGTACGCCGACCTGTCGCCAGCCCAGAAAGCCGAGCGCCTGACCGTTGAAGTACTGCCGAAGAAACTCGACGAAGAAGTGGCCCTGGAAATGGTCCGCGGTTTCGGTGGCGTGGTCACACAACTGACCAAGCAACAGGCTGAATACATCGGCGTGACCGTCGAAGGCCCGTTCAAGCCGCACGCTTACCGCTACTGATAGGCACAGACTGTCCGCTCCCTCTGTGGGAGCGGGCTTATGTAGGATCCCTGTTTACGGCAGTAGCAAAGCTTGCTAGTGATAGCATCACCACGGTGTTCCTGAAACACCGCGGCGCTTGCATCGCGAGCAAGCTTTGCTCCTACAGTAAGCGCGGCGCCTACAAGGCTTACGCGTTTGCAAGGGTATTCCAATGTCCCAAGACCGCCGCTACAGCTTCGAATTCTTCCCTACGAAGACCGACGCCGGGCATGAAAAGCTCATCGCCACTGCCCGTCAGTTGGCCACGTACAACCCCGATTTCTTCTCCTGCACCTATGGCGCTGGTGGTTCGACCCGTGATCGCACCCTCAACACCGTGTTGCAGCTCGAAAGCGAAGTCAAAGTCCCTGCCGCTCCGCATTTGTCTTGCGTGGGCGACAGCAAGGCTGACTTGCGCGGCCTGCTGGCTCAATACAAGGCAGCCGGCATCAAGCGGATCGTTGCTTTGCGCGGTGACCTGCCTTCAGGCATGGGCATGGCCAGCGGCGAAATGCGCCACGCCAATGACCTGGTGAGCTTCATTCGTGAAGAGACCGGCGATCACTTCCACATCGAAGTCGCCGCTTACCCGGAAATGCACCCGCAAGCACGCAACTTCGAAGACGATCTCACCAACTTCGTGCGCAAGGCCAACGCCGGTGCCAACAGTGCGATCACCCAGTACTTTTTCAACGCCGACAGTTACTTCTACTTCGTCGAGCGTGTGCGGGCGATGGGCGTGAACATCCCGATTGTTCCGGGCATCATGCCGATCACCAACTACAGCAAGCTGGCACGGTTCTCCGACGCCTGCGGTGCGGAAATCCCGCGCTGGATCCGCAAGCAACTGGAAGCCTACGGTGACGACACCCAGAGCATTCAGGGTTTCGGCGAGCAGGTGATCACCGAAATGTGTGAACGCTTGTTGCAAGGCGGTGCACCAGGGCTGCATTTCTATACCCTGAACCAGGCTGAGCCTAGCCTGGCGGTATGGAGTAACCTGAAGCTGCCGCGCTGATATACGCTTAGCATCAGAATGAGGCTCTGGCGAAATCCAGAGCCTTTTTTTTCACTCTCCCAATTCGCCAGGGATGATCGCAGCAGATGTCTACAACTCGCCCAGTCACAAACCCACAGCTGATTTATCTGGTTTACGGTGCCAACACCTATCACCAGGAAGCCGTGTTCAGTATCGCCAGTGCCTTGGCAGGCCTGCGCGAAACTCCAGACGAAGGGTTGGACATTCAAGTCTTCACCGACAACCCTGCGCCTTACCGCGACTTGCCGGTTCGGGTTCGAGAGCTGGATGAAAGCACCCGTCAGGCGTGGATTTCGCCTCATGGTTATCACTTCCGCGCCAAGCACGTAGTGATGCAGCAGGTGCTGCGCGAATCCGAGCGAGCGCTGCTGATCGACACCGACACGTTCTTCCACTGCTCACCGCTGGAACTGTTCCGTCGCGTCGAACCCGGCACCCTGCTGTGCAATGCCTTTGGATTGCAATACGGCACCAATAAAGAGGCGGGGCTGTATCAGACGCTGGCTGGCGTGCTGCAGCAAAGACACCTGGCAGATGACCAGATGCCGCTGCTGAACTCCGGAGTCATCGGCCTTGATCGCGCGGATGCCGGCGTTCTGGATCATTCGATCGCCTTGATGGATGAGCTGTACCCTCTGGCGCAAGGCGCCTATACCCTTGAAGAGTTCTGCCTGTCGGTAGCGGCCTACCGCACAACGCAGGTGCGCGAGTGTCCGGACCTGATCCATCACTACTGGAGCCGTAAGCAGCTGTTTCGCGCCAAGATCAAAGCATGGCTCGACAAGCATGGCGCCGACCCGGTCAGCACCTTCGCGCTGGATGAAACCCGCCTGGTGACCGCGACATTGCCGCGACCACCGACACTCCAACGTCTGGCCTATAAAATCGTAACCCTGGCCCTGCCCAGACATCAGCGCCAGTTCATGCGTGAAATCCTCTACGGCTGCTACCAGCACACCAATCCGTTCGATCAGGCATGCACGCCGGTCTGGTGGGAAAAGGCTCGTGATAACGTCGAGCGTCGCCTCGACAGGCCCCTTGAAAACCATCAGCTCGAACACTGGTTCAACCACCCGATGATTCGTCTGGTGCTGGGCGAGCGCCGCAAGGCCATCTATCTGCATCTGGTGCAGACAAAAGGCGACTAACCCTCGGGCCAGAGGGCGCTCTCTATTAGTTTCCACACCGGGAAAACTAATAGAGAACGCCCCCTAGACCGCCTCTAGCTATTTTACCGGCTCTCGTCGTAATCTCCAGCGATGCCCGTCATTGCCCAATTGCTGACAGCCGTGCTTTTCGCTTGCCTGAGCTTTACCGCTCGGGGCGAGAAGCTGCGCCTTGTCACCGAGCCCTGGGCGCCCTACGTATATGAGGAAAACGGCCAGGCCCTTGGGTTGGATTACGAAACTACGGCGATCGTCTTCCAGCGTTTGGGTATTGAGGTGGAGTGGCAGTTCCTGCCCTGGAAACGCTGCCTGGCCATGCTTGATCAAGGGCTGGCCGACGGCGCGCTGGATATCTTCTACAGCAGCGAACGCGACGCCACCCTGCTCTATCCCGGCGAACCGCTGTCGGAAGTCGAGTTCGTGATGTTCTATGCCAATGATCGCCCTCACCCCTTCCGCACCCTTGAAGACCTGCGCGGCCTGACCATCGGCACCTCGCCCGGCTACCTGTACAGCCAGGAATTCAGGGACTCGATCCTGTTCACCCGCGAGCCTGCGCCGACCCATGAAGCCAACTTCGGCAAGCTTGCACGTGGCCGCATCGACCTGCTGATCACCGACCGCCGGGTGGGGCAAACCCTGCTCGACACCTTGAAACTACGCGACCAGATCAGCGAAAGCCCCTCAGTCATCAGTCACCAAAGCCAGTTTCTGGCCCTGCGTCGCAATGCCGGCATGGACCTGCTGGTGCAGCGTTTCGGCGCCGAGCTCAAGCGCTTCAAGCGCGAGCCGGCCTACGCTGAGCTCAGTGCACGCTATGGCGCCGGCCCGGTACCTGACGCCCCGCTGATCACGCCGCAAGCCAGCAACGGGAAAACCGTTGAGCAGCAGGAAAGCAGCGCTCCGTGATTGCTCTGTTATACTCCGGCCTTCCCGCCAGGCTTACGCCCGGACGCTCGGTCTTGTTTAAGGCATCTCGACACCGCTACAGCGCAGCTTTTCAGCCCGCGCGAGCACTCGAAGATAAGCCTTCAAGCCCCCGCAGGACCGGACGCGATTGCGCTTCTCTCAAACGCCATTCGCGCCAGGCAAGACTATCCCATTGGGCCAAGCCCTAACTAAAACAGGATTACTCATGTCCTTTGCTTCCCTCGGTCTCTCCGAGGCTTTAGTCGGCGCCATTGAAGCTGCCGGCTACACCCAGCCTACTCCGGTGCAACAGCGGGCCATTCCCGCCGTGTTGCAAGGTCGCGACTTGATGGTTGCGGCACAGACAGGTACTGGCAAGACCGGCGGCTTCGCCCTGCCGATTCTGGAGCGCTTGTTCCCCAACGGTCACCCGGACAAATCCCAGCGTCACGGCCCGCGCCAGCCGCGCGTCCTGGTCCTGACCCCAACCCGCGAACTGGCCGCCCAGGTGCACGAGAGCTTCAAGGTCTACGCCCGTGACCTGAAGTTCGTCAGTGCCTGCATCTTCGGCGGCGTTGGCATGAACCCACAGGTTCAGGCCATGTCCCGTGGTGTTGACGTGCTGGTGGCCTGCCCGGGTCGCCTGCTCGACCTTGCCGGCCAAGGCAGCGTCGACCTGTCCCACGTGGAAATCCTGGTACTCGACGAAGCGGACCGGATGCTCGACATGGGCTTCGTCCATGACGTGAAAAAGGTCCTCGCTCGCTTGCCGGCCAAACGTCAGAACCTGCTGTTCTCGGCAACCTTCTCCAAGGACATCACCGACCTTGCCGGCAAGTTGCTGCACAACCCGGAACGCATCGAAGTCACGCCGCCGAACACCACGGTCGAGCGCATCGAGCAACGCGTGTTCCGTCTGGCCGCCAGCCACAAGCGCTCGCTGCTGGCGCACCTGATTACTGCCGGCGCCTGGGAACAGGTTCTGGTCTTCACCCGCACCAAGCACGGCGCCAACCGTCTGGCCGAGTACCTGGACAAACACGGCCTGAGCGCCGTCGCAATCCACGGTAACAAGAGCCAGAACGCTCGCACCAAAGCCCTGGCCGACTTCAAGGCCGGTGAAGTGCGCATCCTGGTGGCCACCGATATCGCCGCTCGCGGCCTGGATATCGATCAACTGCCACACGTGGTCAACTTCGAGCTGCCAAACGTCGACGAAGACTATGTGCACCGTATCGGCCGTACTGGTCGTGCCGGTCGTTCGGGCGAAGCGATCTCGCTGGTTGCCCCGGACGAAGAAAAACTGCTGAAAAGCATCGAGCGCATGACCAAGCAGAAAATCGCCGATGGCGACCTGATGGGCTTTGATTCCAGCGCTGTAGAAGCCGAGAAACCAGAAGTTCGCGAGCGTCCGGATGTGCGTAACCCGCGCAACCCACGTGGCCCACGCGGCGACGGTCCAAACGGCAGCGGCGGTGGCGGCGGTCGTAAAGACAAAGGCAAGGACAAGGGCGGCAAGGAAAAACCGGCTGCCAGCCGTGGCGAACGCCCGGCCCAAAAACCTCGCGAGGGCACTCCGGCCCGTGAACAGCAGCGTCCGGCACCCCGCGCCGCCGCTGACCGTGCACCGGACGAGTTCCTCGACGACGATGTCGATAACTTCGGCAACCGCGTCGACTACGTTCCGCAGCAAAAGGCTCCTCAGGGTCGTGGCCGCCGTCCAGGTGCTCCGGCACAAGGCGCTGCCGCAGGTGCTCCACGCACCGGCCAACCACAAGGTCGCCAGAACGGTCCACGTAACAGCAGCGGCGCCAGCACTGGCACCCCGCCTGCCAAACGCAACGGTCCACGCAGCGGTGCTCCACGTGACGGCCAGGCCCGTCGTGAAGAGTCGCGCAACCGTCGCCCGGCCCGTGACGACGAGCCCCGTCAGGAACCCGCAGTGCAAAACCCACGCGGTACCCAGCCGAAGATCATGCACAAGGAGTCCAAAGCTGATCGCTTCCCGACGCCTGAGCAGCTCGATCAATTGCCAAGCCGCCCACGCGGCGAAAAACCAGCGTTGCTGACTCGCAACCGCTGATTTTTCCCGCTAACAAAAACGCCCCCGATCGCAAGATCGGGGGCGTTTTTGTGTCAGCAACGAAAATTATTTCGCTTGAACACCTTCAAACGAGATGTCCAGGTCCAGGGTCTGGGAAGTAGGACCTGGGCCTTTGATGCCGAACTCGCTCAGCTGCAGGGTAGTCGTGCCGTTGAAGCCGGCACGGTAGCCGCCCCATGGATCCTTGCCTTCGCCGTTGAAGGTTGCCTTGAACACGACTGGCTTGGTCACACCGTGCAGGGTCAGGTCGCCGGTCACGTCAGCGGTTTTTTCGCCAGTGGATTTAACACTGGTGGACACGAACTTGGCTTCAGGGAATTTCGCTGCGTCCAGGAAGTCCGGGGTACGGATGTGCTTGTCACGTTCAGCGTGGTTGGTATCAACGCTGGCAGTTTTCAGGACAACATCGATTTTGCTGGCTTCTGGAGCCTTGGCGTCGAAGCTGAACTTACCGTCCCAATCCTTGAAAGTTCCGTGGATGAAGCTGTAACCCAGGTGGCTGATCTTGAAGTCGACGAAAGCGTGATTGCCTTCCTTGTCGATCTTGTATTCTGCGGCCATCGCTTGCCCTGCCGACAACAGAGCAGTACCGATTGCCAGAGCGGCGAGAGTCTTTTTCAACATGCTTTCTATTCCTTGGGAGTCTAGGTTGAACATCAGGCTTTGCGTCCCAGCATTCGCGCCAGGGTCGCATCACGGTCGATAAAGTGGTGTTTCAGTGCTGCCAGCGCATGGAGACCGGAAAGAATTACCAGCGCCCAGGCCAGATACAGATGAATCGCACCGGCTATGTCTGCCTGGTCCGGTAGACCGGAAATCAGCGCAGGAATCTCAAACAGACCAAACACCGGAATCCCGACACCGTCTGCGGTGGAAATCAGGTAACCGGCTATCATCACAGCGAACAGACTGAGATAGAGAAAGGAATGACCGAGCTTGGCGCCGAGGCGCGTCATGCGGTTATAGCTTTGCAGCGGCGGCGGTGTTGGGCTGATAAAGCGCCACAACACCCGCAGCAGCATGATCGCGAACAGCGTCAGGCCGATGCTTTTATGCAAGTCCGGCGCTTCTTTGCGCCAGCTGCTGTAGTAGTCGAGACCGACCATCCACAAGCCCAGAGCAAACAGACCGAAGACTGCCAGCGCTACGCCCCAGTGCAGAAAGATGCTGACCCAGCCGTAGCGGGAGGAAGAGTTACGTAGCTGCATTGCCCAAATCCTGTAAGAACTGCGACCAAGACTATCGAGTTATCTATCGAATTAAAGCCGAAAATTTCGCTTTGAAATATCGAGAAATACGATCAAGAGTCTGAAAGAGGTGGGTTAAGGAAAGATTAACCCCCCAACGTGCGACACAATCACCAGAAGCTCTAGCGTGCCCTGTCAGGGGATGCGCACGTCAATACAACCACGTAGCGCACCACTGTTTCCATGTGTAAACGCCACAATAGGTTGTCCGCTCGCCTGGCATTGCATAGGCTTGCGCGATTGTATGTCCGCGCATGTCACGGACCGCCTCGAGGAGAGTGAAAATGGGCCTGAATAATCAGTGGATGCAGCGCGATCTCGCGGTTCTGTGGCATCCCTGCACCCAGATGAAAGACCACGAACAGCTGCCGCTGATCCCGATCAAACGCGGCGAAGGCGTCTGGCTCGAAGACTTCGAAGGCAAACGCTACCTCGACGCGGTCAGTTCCTGGTGGGTCAATGTGTTCGGCCACGCCAACCCGCGAATCAATCAGCGGATCAAGGACCAGGTCGATCAACTGGAACACGTGATCCTCGCTGGCTTCAGCCATCAGCCGGTGATCGAGTTGTCCGAACGCCTGGTAAAGATGACGCCGGAAGGCCTGACGCGGTGCTTCTACGCCGATAACGGTTCGTCCTGCATCGAAGTTGCGCTGAAAATGAGCTTTCACTACTGGCTCAACCGCGGCCAGTCGAACAAGAAGCGCTTCGTCACGCTGACCAACAGCTACCACGGCGAAACCATGGCCGCGATGTCGGTCGGCGACGTGCCGCTGTTCACCGAAACCTATAAAGCGCTGCTGCTGGACACCATCAAGGTGCCAAGCCCGGACTGCTACTTGCGTCCCGAAGGCATGAGCTGGGAACAACACTCGCGCACTATGTTCGCCGCAATGGAACAGACCCTCGCCGAAAATCACGAAACCGTTGCCGCGGTGATCGTCGAGCCACTGATCCAGGGCGCTGGCGGGATGCGTATGTATCACCCGGTGTACCTGAAATTGCTACGCGAAGCCTGTGACCGTTACGGCGTGCACCTGATCCACGATGAAATCGCCGTCGGCTTCGGCCGCACCGGGACGATGTTCGCCTGCGAACAGGCCGGCATCCGCCCGGATTTCCTGTGCCTGTCCAAAGCCTTGACTGGCGGTTATCTGCCGCTGGCAGCATGCGTCACCACGGATGAGGTCTACAGCGCTTTCTACGACGACTATCCAACCCTGCGCGCCTTCCTGCATTCCCACAGCTACACGGGCAACCCGCTGGCCTGTGCGGCGGCGTTGGCGACACTGGATATCTTCGAAGAAGACAACGTCATCGAAAACAACAAGGCCCTCGCCCAGCGCATGGCCAGCTCGACCGCGCACCTGGTTGACCACCCCCATGTTTCGGAAGTACGCCAGACTGGCATGGTGCTGGCCATCGAGATGGTTCAGGACAAGGCGAGCAAAACCGCTTATCCCTGGCAGGAACGCCGTGGGCTGAAGGTGTTCCAGCACGCGCTGGAACGTGGCGCGCTGTTGCGGCCGTTGGGCAGCGTGGTGTATTTCCTGCCGCCGTACGTGATTACCCCCGAGCAGATCGACTTCCTTGCCATCGTTGCCAGCGAAGGGATCGATATCGCCACCAGCAACAAGGTCAGCGTAGCGGTGCCGAAAGACTTCCATCCGGGCTTCCGTGATCCGGGCTAACAGCCACTGAGCAACCCTGCGCCGAGCTACATCCGACTTTTTACAGAGAACCCGAATGAGACTGTCCCGCTTCTTTATCGACGCCCCCTTGAGCCTCGGCGAGCATGAATTGCCAGAGGCCCAGGCGCACTACATCAGTCGCGTGCTGCGCATGGCCGAGGGCGATGCGCTGCAAGTGTTCGACGGTTCAGGCCAGGAATTTCGCGGCACGCTGGCGGAAGTCGGCAAGAAACGCGTGCGCGTGGCGTTAACGGAAAGCTTCGTCGGGCAAGTCGAGTCGCCGTTGCAGATTCATCTGGGCCAGGGCTTGTCCCGGGGCGAGCGGATGGACTGGGCGATTCAAAAAGCCACCGAGTTGGGCGTGACTGAAATCACCCCGATTTTCAGTGAACGCTGCGAAGTCCGGCTCAAGGACGAACGCGCTGACAAACGCCTGCAACACTGGCGTCAGGTCGCTATCAGCGCGTGCGAACAATGCGGTCGTTCGCGAGTACCGGTGATCCACCCCCCCCTGTTGCTGGCCGACTGGCTCAAACAATCCGAGGCCGACCTGAAACTGGTGCTGCACCCGGTGGCTGAGCCACTGGTCAGCCATGCAAAACCTTCGACACTGGCGTTCCTGATCGGCCCGGAAGGCGGGTTGTCGGACGTGGAAGTCGATCAGGCCCAAAGCGCCGGTTTCCATTCCGCCCGTCTCGGCCCGCGAGTGCTGCGCACCGAAACCGCGCCCGTGGTGGCGTTGGCCGTGGCTCAGCAGTTGTGGGGCGATTTCTAAAAAACCCTAAGGCGCCATCCCCAACTGATGCTTGACCAGTGCCAATAGCTCTTTGCTATCGATGGGCTTGAGCAGAAAATCCACCACGCTCAAGTGCATGGCATCGATGACATCGCGGGCTTTGGCGTCACCGGAAACGATGATGATCGGCAATGCCGCCCGTTCCGACTCACGCACTTCACGGACCAGTTCCAGACCATTGATGTGACGCATCCGCAGATCCGTGATGAGCAAACCGATCGACTTGTTCGAGTCCAACAGTTTGAGTGCGATTTCGCCACTGGCTGCCGTCATGCTGCGGATGCCATCAAGCGCAAGAATTTCCGAAAGCAGCTCACGCGCGTCCTTGTCGTCATCGACGATCAGCACACGTTGTGCCGGCAAATCCGGTTCGTGCATGACTGCATTCAACGCTTCACGCTCGGCATCGCTCAAAATATCGTGGTCAGACATAAATCTCTCTACATGTTCAGATCAATCCCCTAGCACCATGGTCGGACATCGCTAAGCAGAACTTAAATGTGCGCTGCGCCGGATTGTTTTCCAAGTGGGCCAACCAGCGGTTTGCGCACCTATAGCGTAGGGCATTTCCGAAACCTCGCTTTGTGTACCTAGACTTACGTCCAATGGGCACTCTTCGCGCAGGGGCCGACCATGGCAGTGACTCCGACAACAACACATCGAAAAAGACTGCGGTCATGGTTATGAGTAAAGCGGATGCCTTCACCCAGGCAGGGAAAACCGCGGTGTTGCAGAACATCCAGGGCACCTTGCAGTTCCTTCAGCGTTTCCCGCCGTTCAATCAGATGGAACACGCGCACCTGGCCTACTTGGTCGAACAATGCCAACTGCGCTTCTACGGCCCCGGCGACAGCATCATCAAGCCCGCGGACGGACCGGTTGAGCACTTTTACATCGTCAAACAAGGCCGGGTGGTCGGCGAACGTCCGCACACAGCCAAGGGCGGCACCGAAACCACCTTCGAAATCACCACCGGCGAGTGTTTCCCCCTCGCCGCACTGCTGGGTGAGCGCGCGACCCGCACCGAACACCTGGCCGCCGAAGACACCTTTTGCCTACAGCTGAACAAGCTGGCCTTCATCAAGTTGTTCGCTCTTTCCAGCACGTTTCGCGACTTTGCCCTGCGTGGCGTCAGCAGCCTGCTCGATCAGGTCAATCAGCAAGTCCAGCAAAAAGCCGTGGAAACCCTCGGCACCCAGTACTCGCTCAATACCCGCCTCGGCGAATTGGCAATGCGTCATCCCGTGACCTGTAGCCCGATGACCCCACTGCGCGAAGCCGTGACCCTGATGCACGAGCAACAGGTCGGCAGCATCGTGGTGGTCGATGAGCAAAAAGCCCCACTGGGGATTTTCACTTTGCGCGACTTGCGTCAGGTGGTTGCCGACGGCACCTGCGACTTCAACCAGTCCATCGAGCGGCACATGATCCAGGCGCCGTTTTCCCTAACGCCGGACCACAGCGCATTCGATGCGGCTATCGCCATGACCGAGCGGCATATCGCCCACGTCTGCCTGGTGAAAGACCAACGGTTGTGCGGCGTGGTCTCGGAACGCGATCTGTTTTCCCTGCAACGCGTCGATCTGGTGCACCTGGCACGCGCCATTCGTAGCGCGCCGCGGGTGGAAAACCTGGTGGCGATGCGCGGTGAAATTGGCCAACTGGTCGAACGCATGCTCGCCCACGGCGCGTCCTCGACCCAAATCACCCACATCATCACCTTGCTCAACGATCACACCGTGTGCCGGGTCATCGAGCTGACACTGGCAGATAAAGGCGATCCCGGCGTACCGTTCAGCTGGCTGTGCTTCGGCAGCGAAGGCCGCCGCGAGCAGACGCTGCACACCGATCAGGACAACGGCATTCTCTTCGAAGCGCGTGATGCGGTGCAGGCGGCCGAGATTCGCAGCAAGCTGTTGCCGATCGCCCAGCAAATCAACCAGTGCCTGGCGCTCTGCGGCTTTACCCTGTGCAAGGGCAATATCATGGCCGGCAACCCGGAGCTGTGTTTGTCCCGTGCCGAATGGGCGCGCCGGTTTGCGGCGTTTATCCGCGAAGCAACGCCCGAAAATTTGCTCGGGTCGAGCATCTACTTCGACCTGCGGGTGGTCTGGGGCGATGAGCAAGGCTGCGAGCAGTTGCGCCGCGCGATTCTTGATCAAGTGGCGGACAATCGGCTGTTCCAGCGCATGCTGGCCGAAAATGCCCTGCGCCAACGGCCGCCCGTGGGGCGTTTCCGCGAGTTTGTACTGGCGAAAAAGAACGGCGAAAAAGCCACCCTCGATCTGAAAGTCCAAGGGCTGACCCCTTTTGTCGACGGTGCCCGGCTATTGGCGCTGGCCCATGACATCGGGGCCAACAATACCTTGGAGCGCTTTCGCCAACTGGTGGCCAAAAAAGTCATCGAGCCGCTCGACGGTGCGGCCTATGAGGAGGCCTATCACTTCATCCAGCAAACCCGCATGCAGCAGCATCAGCGACAGACCCGTGAGAATTTGCCCTATTCCAACCGGGTCGATCCGGACAGCTTGAATCATCTGGACCGGCGAATCCTGCGTGAGTCCCTGCGTCAGGCCCAACGCCTGCAAAGCAGCCTGGCCCTGCGGTATCAGCTATGAAGCTGTTTTCCTGGCTGCGCCCTGCCGGCCCGACGTTAACGGCTGAGCAGCAACAGCGCCTGGAACAACTGCCGAGTGCCCAGACGCTGGGCGAATGCAGCCTTCGCGAACAACGCTGGGTGGTGGTCGATCTGGAAACCACCGGGTTGAACCTGAACAAGGACGTAGTGCTGTCGATCGGTGCCGTGGTGATCGAAGACGGCGCGATCGATTTCAGTCAGCAGTTCGAGCGAACCTTGCAGCGCAGTGACCATAAACCGGGGCCTAGTGTGTTGCTTCACGGCCTGGGCCCGAGCGCGATTGCCGCTGGCACTGATCCGCGGGACGCTTTGCTGGATTTCATGGCGTTCGTCGGTGACAGTCCATTGCTGGCGTTTCATGCGCCGTTCGACCAGCACATGCTCGGTCGCGCCTTGAAGGACAGCCTGGGTTATCGCTTGCAGCATCCGTTTATCGACGTTGCCGACATGGCCCCGCTGCTGTGCCCACAGGCGAACATCCGCGAAGCCGGGCTGGACGACTGGATCAACTGGTTCAAGCTGCAAGTTTTCGAGCGCCATAACGCCAGCGCCGATGCCATGGCGACGGCTGAGTTAGCGTTGATCCTGTTCAACCGCGCACGAGCGCAGCAGATTCACAGTCCATTGAATTTGCAACAGCGGTTGAGCCAGTGGAAACGCCGACAGCAAAGCCATTCGTTTTAGGTGTTCAGCGTCTGATTTGGTCTCATCGCACCCTCAAACCCCTCGCCAGTCGCACCGGAACTTACTAGGCTAGACCTCTTGCCCTTGTTCCCTGAATACCGCCGAGGAATGTCCATGTCCGCCCCCAGCATGACCTTGTTCCACAACCCTGCTTCGCCTTACGTGCGCAAAGTGATGGTGCTGCTGCATGAAACCGCTCAACTGGACCGCGTGGCGCTGCAACACAGCCAACTGAGCCCGGTCAGCCCCGATGCCGCGCTGAACCAGGACAACCCGCTGGGCAAGATCCCGGCGCTGCGCCTGGCCGACGGTAACGTGTTGTACGACAGCCGGGTGATCCTCGACTACCTCGACCAGCAACATGTCGGTAACCCGTTGATCCCTCGGGAAGGCCCGGCACGCTGGCGGCGCCTGACCCTGGCCGCGCTGGCCGACGGGATCATGGACGCTTCGGTGATGATCCGTTACGAAGTCGCCCTGCGCGCCCCGGAGAAACACTGGGACCAATGGCTCGACGCCCAGCGCGACAAGATTCGCCGTGCCTTGACGGTGCTGGAAGCCGAGGCCATCGCCGAGCTGACCAGCCATTTCGACGTCGCGGCGATCAGCGTGGCGTGTGCGTTGGGGTATCTGGATCTGCGCCATTCGGATCTGGATTGGCGTGAGGCGAATCCGCAGTTGGCGGCGTGGTATTTCGAGGTGAGTCAACGGGCTTCGATGTTGGCGACGATGCCGAAGGTTTGAATCGGGGGTGAAAGACTAGCAGTTCTGATAGTAGGCAAAAGCTGAAAAAACTCCGATGCTCAAGGCCCGACTTTATGGACCTTTTTCGGAGTTCAGCCAATGTCTGCCTCACCTCGCGAAACCATACTGTGTCGCTACCATTACGATCCGCTGGACCGCTTGGTGGAGTGTGCGCCATCCGCTGAAGCTGATACCCAGCGCTTTTATTGCAAGAGCCGATTGGCAACTGAAATCCAAGGCCTGATGCAGACCAGTGTTTTCCAGCATGAAGATCAGTTGTTGGGACAACAGCAGTCTCAGAGTGGTAGGCGCGATACCACCCTGCTGGCGACTGATCAACAGCGTTCGGTGTTGAACACCCTCAACACGACTCAGCCCCATCCCCTCGCCTACACGCCCTACGGCCATCGCCCAGCGGAAAACGGCTTGCTCAGTTTGCTGGGCTTCAACGGCGAACGGCCGGATCCGGTGACCGGGCATTATCATTTGGGGAACGGCTATCGGCAGTTCAATCCAGTGATGATGCGGTTTAACAGTGCGGATAGTTCGAGTCCGTTTGGGAAAGGTGGCGTGAATCCGTATACGTATTGCCAGGGCAATCCGGTGAATCAAAGAGATCCAACAGGCCGTTGGGTAGTTCCAGTTATCGTTGGACTGGCAACCGTAGCCGCGACCGTTGGGGGCATGGTAATGATAATCAAGTCTGAAAAGGATCCCGCAATGGTAGTTAGCGGCCTTACACTCTTTATTTTAGGCGCAGGGGTAGGAGGATCAACTGCCTTAAGCTTGTTGAAGCGAAGCGCAATCCAAAGAAGAACAGCGCTACAAAACTCATTGCATCACGGATTATCCCCACGGAACGCGATGCAACCCACTCAAACCCGGCCTCAAAGGCACGCAAGATCGATGTCTTCCGCATCAACAAACTCTTTCGATGGAAGTTACTCCTCACGCTCGCAACAGGCCGCAAGTACGCTGAACCATTCAACCCACACGAGAAGGGGCATGGCTTTACCGGATTACGAGTCCCCGCCACCTTACGAACTAATTCAATCACCGCCAACAAGTTTACCGCGTAACGGACCTCCACCACCCTATGCACAAAATCAATCATCTTTAGCAGAATTTCCACCGATTAACAGACATCCACCGTCATATGAACAGGCAATAACTGATATTCGCCAACCGTAGGTGAAACCACTTCATTGGTCGCAGTGCTGCCATGCACTCAGCAGTCAGGCTTATCCGCGACGAAGCGTCTGGCCGGGTTCACCGCCGCGCCAAACTCACGTAATGCCTTGGCACCGATCAGCAGCGGGTAATTGAAACTGCTGCGGTCGGTCAGGTTGACCTCCACCGTGCGCTTGATGCTGCCCAGGCACAGCTCCAGCTCGACAACTGGACGCTTGGCGACGTCGGCCACGTCCTTTTCATCGTCCTCGTCGGCGCGGCTTTTGATTTTGCTGATCCGCAAGACTTTGTGTTCGAAGACCTTGCTGCTTGCATCCTTGGTGCCCAGACGGAAGCGCACCCAGTCTTCGCCATCGCGGGTGAAGGTTTCGATGTCCTTGGCCGACAGGGAAGCCGTCAGCGCGCCTGTGTCCATCTTGGCCTTGAGGACCTGACCACCGATTTCCGGCAGCTTGATGTACTCGTAACGGCCATACAGGGTCGGCTCGGCGGCCATGACCGGCAGGGCCAGAAGGGACAACAAGGCGAGGACAGATTTCACGTAATGGTTTTCCTTCGGAAGAGGGACAGCGGGATTTTAGACCGCTGCCTTTGAATTCGTTCGGCATCGTTGAAGATCAAAAGATCGCAGCCTGCGGCAGCTCCTACGCCGCGATCTCCTGTAGGAGCTGCCGCAGGCTGCGATCTTTTGCGGGTTAACAAAATCTTAAGGGAACCAACATACCCCCAGACAAGTGAAACATTCGTCAGCCACCCGGATTTGGCCTCTGGGCCAAAGCTGCTTATCATTGCGCGCCCAAACGCTTCCAAGAGTTATTTATGCGCCGCCTGCTCACCGGCTGTTTCGTCACCTTACTGCTGTTACTCAACACCCTGGTCCTGTTCGGTCCGCTGATGGTGTTTGCCCTGCTTAAACTGCTCCTGCCAGGGCGTTTTCGTGATGATGCCAGCGCGGCGGTGATGTGGATTGCCGAAACCTGGGCCGAAATCGACAAGCTGATTTTCGCCCTGTGCATCCCCACACAATGGGACATTCGCGGCGGCGAAGGCCTGCGGGTCGACACCTCTTATCTGGTGATCAGCAATCACCTGTCCTGGGTCGACATCCCGGCGCTGATCCAGACGCTCAACCGGCGCACGCCGTTTTTCAAGTTCTTCCTGAAGAAAGAGCTGATCTGGGTGCCGTTTCTGGGCCTGGCCTGGTGGGCGCTGGATTACCCGTTCATGAAGCGCTACAGCAAAGCCTTTCTGGCCCGGCATCCGGAGTTACACGGCAAGGATCTGGACATCACCAAAGCTGCCTGCGAGCTGTTCAAGCGCCAGCCGGTGAGCGTGGTCAATTACCTGGAAGGCACTCGTTTCACCCCGCTCAAACGCACCGAACAGCAATCGCCCTTCAAACACTTACTCAAGCCCAAGGCAGGCGGCGTCGCGTTTGTCCTGGCGGCGTTGGGTGAACAGCTGGATGCAGTGCTCGATGTGACCGTGGTTTATCCACAGGCAAAGATTCCGGGTTTCTGGGACTTGATCAGCGGTGCGGTGCCGCGGGTGATCATCGACATCAAGACCCGTGAGCTGGAACCTGCGTTGTGGCAGGGGGATTACGAAAACGATCCGGCGTTTCGCCAGAGCGTCCAGAACTGGGTCAACCAGCTCTGGACCGAGAAGGACTCACGCATCGACGCTTTGCGCGCCGAGCGGGCTGAATCAGCCGCCGGCGCCCCAGATCCCGCCGAGACTATTGAGTAACGAACCGCCAACGCCCTGCTGACCGAGGTATTGCAGAAGGATCGGGGCAAACTGGCCGACCATCCCGCTGTCCATACCCAGCGCGGTGAAGGCGTTGTTCAGGTCACTGGTGTTCTTGACATTGCCCAGCGCGCTGTCCAGGCCTGCCGACTTACCCGGCGAACCACCGAGCAGGCCGCTCAAGCCACCCAGGCTGCCCAATGCATTGCTGCCCGACAGCTGATCCAGGCCAGGCACTTTATTAGTCAACTGCGAATAATCGGCCGAACCCAGCTGATTCTTTGCCAACCCCAACATGGCGCCGGTGCCGCCAATCGCCTGCTCTGGCGTCACGTTCAGCGAACTCAGCGCACTCAACAGACCGGCTGCTTGCGGGGTCGGTGCTGCGGCAGCCGTCTTGTCGCCGCCCTGCATGCCGGACACGGCACCGGCCACATCGTTCAGGCTGAAGCCTGCGGCGAAGACCGGGCTGGTCGCCAGGGTCATGAGCGAAGCCAAAGCAAAACCGCGTGAAATCTTCATCGAGACGAACTCCTTAACCCTGAAAACCACCTGCAATCAGGTGGTGGAAACCAGCTGTTTGACTGGCCGCGACACTCATTGTTCCCGTCCATTGTGCGCCGCACCGGCCCGTCTGAAATCTAGTTAAAAAATATTATTCATGCGCTGCATCCACTGTTCGCCTGACTGCGTATATCAAACACGGACAGACATTCCTGGCCGATTCCTCACCAAGGACAATCACCATGAAGCGCACTTCGATTAAAGCCCCATTGATCGCCAGCCTGCTGAGCCTGGCCGTGACCTGCGGTTTGACCCTCAACAGCGTGCAAGCGGCAGACATGAGCCACGACACTGTGATGGTCGGCGGCCAGGCCATGATGCCGAGCAAAGACATCATCGATAACGCGGTGAACTCGGCAGATCACACCACCCTGGTCGCTGCGGTGAAAGCCGCTGGCCTAGTCGACACCCTCAAAGGTAAAGGTCCGTTCACCGTGTTCGCACCCGTCAACTCGGCGTTCGCCGCCCTGCCCGCCGGCACCGTCGATTCCCTGCTCAAACCCGCCAACAAAGCCACGCTGGCTCACATCCTCACCTACCACGTGGTCGCCGGCAAACTCGACATGGCGACGTTGGCCCAGCAGATCAAGGCCGGCGGCGGTAAAGCCGAACTCACCACCGTCAGCGGCGGCAAGCTGTGGGTGACGATGAACGGCCCGCACAACATCACCCTCAAGGACGAAACAGGCGCCACCGCCGACATCACCACCTACGACGTGTACCAATCCAACGGCGTGATTCAAGTCATCGACAAAGTGCTGATGCCGAAAAGCTAAGCGTTGACGCCGGCCCTGTGCATCGGGGCCGGCGTTGCCTTGAGGTCTGTCGCCGTGAATGGAACAACAACGCGCCGTGAACTAACCTCAGCCTGCAACCCTGCCTGCAACCGACAGCGCATGCCCACTGAGATTACCTGGAGAACGCTCATTTCCACCGCCGACGCCGAACCGCTCAGACAGCTACTCGCCCAATGCTCACTGGGCGACCGCCGTGCGTTCGAGACGCTCTACCACAGCGTTGCACCGCGCCTGCATGGCGTGGCGCTGCGCTTTATGGGGCGCAGCGACCTGGCCGAAGAAGTGCTGCAGGAAAGCTTCGTGCGCATCTGGAACAACGCCTCGCGTTACCAGGCGCATTTATCAGCGCCGATGACCTGGATGATCAACATCACCCGCAACCAGGCCATCGACCAGTTACGCAAACACCGCGACCGCCGCCTCAGCGAATGGGAAGAACAGGCGCT
Organism: Pseudomonas frederiksbergensis; assembly: GCF_001874645.1. Lineage (NCBI taxonomy): Bacteria > Pseudomonadati > Pseudomonadota > Gammaproteobacteria > Pseudomonadales > Pseudomonadaceae > Pseudomonas > Pseudomonas frederiksbergensis. The sequence goes on along the minus strand of NZ_CP017886.1, from coordinate 3,417,615 downwards.
GGTCGACGAAGCGCCCTCGGCCCAGGAGTTACTCAGCAGCGACCGTGAAGCCAGCGCACTGATCCGCTGCCTGGACACCCTTGAGGGCATGCAGCGTCAATCGATCACTGTGGCCTACTTTCAGGGTTTGTCCTGCTCTGAACTGGCCGATCATTTGGCCGCGCCACTGGGCTCGGTCAAGTCGTGGATTCGCCGCGGTATGGAGCGCCTGCGCAGGTGCCTTGAATCATGAACTATCAAACCAGACGCCTGCGCCGTGCCCTCGCCGCCGACTACGCCATTGGCCTGATGCCCACCGCCGCTCGCCGACGCTTCGAACAGCTGTTGCTGGACGACGCCGAACTGCGCGTTGAACTGGCCAAGTGGCAAGAGAGCCTGACCCGCCTCAACGAACCCTTGAGGGAAGTGCCCGTGCCCGACTGGGTGTGGACCGCCATCAACGCGCGGATTGAGCCACAAGCACTGCATGTGCCGGCCAAACGTCCATTCTGGAACTGGTTGCGCGCGACGGTGGCAGTCTGCTCGCTGCTGGTGGCAGTGACGCTGGGCATTCTCTACCACCGCGACAGCACCCAATACAGCGCCACGTTGCTCAGCGCCAGCGCGCAGCCTGCGTTGCGGATCAAGGCTCACGACGATTATCTGCAAGTCGAACCGTTGACCTTGGCCGCCGTCGCGCCCGGACACAGCCTCGAATTGTGGGCGATTCCAGCGGATGGCAAGCCGGTCTCGCTGGGTGTGATCCCGGCTGGCGGTAAAGGCCGGGTCGCATTGAGCGACGAACAGCATGTGCTGCTGGGTAAACCGATAGCACTGGCAGTCAGCCTGGAACCTGAAGGCGGTTCGCCGACCGGACAACCGACGGGGCCGGTGTTGTATCAGGGGGCGTTGGCGGGGTTGTGAACGCAAAAGATCTTTTGATGTAAAAACGGCGACCCGAAGGTCGCCGTTTTTTTGCGTGAAGCCTTACACCGCACTAAACAACTTATGCGGATCAATCACAAACTTCTTCGGCAATCTTTATGCGGCCCTACATGATCGCCAGCATCAGTTGATGGTAGCCGATGGCTGAGAGTCAGCTAATAAATCGGTCTTTCTTAGTGATGCCCTACTCATTCCCCAACACGTGTATCGGCCAGCCAACCGCCCATCCGAAACACCTGACTCGACAACGCAACCTGTAATTTCTGACAGTAGACGAAACCTCCTCCGAGACTTAAAACTTTATCAACAGCCCCAACAAACGGGTACGTTGCACACCATTGCCTCATCAGCAAAAGGAACTCAACCATGACGACATACATCTACATCGCCCGTGCTGTTAAAGGTACTCCCAGCAACCAGTACGGTTCTGTAGATGCAAACACGCCAAAGGAAGCCCAAAAGAAAGTCAAAGATAAATACACCTATCCGGTGAAGGTCGAAATTGTGCGGGTCCCGGAAACGGGTATCCTGAAAAAAACGTATTTGTAGTACTTACATCAACACTCGATATAACCCAGTGGCGGATCGTCAAAGCTGATGATGCTCGACCTCTCACCGGCATCCGACCCTAGCAGTTCTGATAGTAGGCAACGACTGAAAAAGCAACGATGCTAAAGGAACGGCTTTTGGATTTTGTACGGAGCGCTATCAATGCCTGCCTCTCCTCGCACAACGTTATTGTGTCGCTACCACCACGACCCGCTGGATCGACTGGCTGGCTACACCCCCGCGGCGCAACCCACCACCCAGCGCTTCTACCAGAAAGATCGCCTGACCACCGAGATTCAGGGCGCGGTGCAGCGTTCGATCATGCAGCACGAGGATCAGCTGCTGGCGCAGCAACAGCACCAGACCGGCGCCGTGGAAACACGATTGCTCGCCACGGATCAACAGCGTTCGGTGTTGAACGTGCTCGACGCGACCCGACCCAATCCCCTCGCCTACGCACCCTACGGCCATCGCCCAGTGGGGAACGGCTTGCTCAGCCAGCTCGGCTTCAACGGCGAACGACCGGATCCGGTGACGGGATGTTATTTGTTGGGCAATGGCTATCGGGCGTTTAACCCGGTGTTGATGCGTTTTAACAGTCCGGACAGCGCTCGTTTTAGTCCGTTTGGAAAGGGGGGGGGAATGCGTATGCGTATTGTGGGGGGGATCCGGTGAATCGGGCTGACTCTACCGGGCATATTTCTTTTTCTGTTATAGCGAAGGTTGTACAAGCCGCTCAAAAATTTAAATCACTAACAGCAAGTACAAGGTTGACCTCGAAAACTTTATCGCCTGTAAGCAAAGCGAGCAAACCGTCACTATTAGAATTAAGCGCGCAGAAATTTTCAGAAAAACAGCTCTTGGCTATCGCAGCGCGCGACAACTCATACACGAGACTACTTCACAGCATGGAGAGTAAATTCGGAGATGGAAATTTAAAGAGTTTTTTAAGTAAGACCAATGGTCCCTGGAGCGAGAGACTTGAGGTAGCGAGTTCCGGAAATGCTCCCGGATTTTTCACGCGGAGGGTTAAACCTGTATCCGATCACGTCTCAAAATCCGAGCACCCATTAGGTATAATTTCGAACTTGACGCCTACGTACCTAGACCCTCACGGGATCCCTCTCCAACAACGAAACATACGCATGGAAATACAAATAGCTAAAAACAAGTACGACGCTTACATCTTGGAAATGATAGATGACATTTAAATCGACAAAAATAACACATCACAAACAAAGCTTTATACACTCACCATTGCACGTCTAGAACACTAAAAAGGGCGACTTAAGTCGCCCTCATCACTCTTAAAAATTTTACGCCGCACTAAACAACTTATGCGGATCAATCACAAATTTCTTCGGCACGCCCGCATCAAATTCGCCATACCCACGTGGCGCGTCATCCAGGCTGATGACTTCAACACCGACGATGTCGGCAATCTTGATGCGGTCCCACATGATCGCCTGCATCAGCTGGCGGTTGTACTTCATGACGGGGGTCTGGCCGGTGTGGAAGCTGTGGGATTTGGCCCAGCCGAGACCGAAGCGGATGCTCAGGCTGCCCATTTTCGCGGCCGCATCGACTGCGCCCGGATCTTCGGTGACGTAGAGGCCGGGGATACCGATTTTGCCAGCCACGCGAACCACGCCCATCAGCGAGTTGAGCACGGTGGCCGGTGCTTCGTGTTTCACCCCGGCATGGCCGTGACCACGGGCTTCGAAACCCACGGCGTCGACGGCGCAATCCACTTCCGGTTCGCCCAGCAGTGCAGCGATCTGTTCGTGCAGCGGGGTGTCTGTCGACAGGTCGGCGATTTCAAAACCCTGGGCCTTGGCGTGAGCCAGGCGGATCGGGTTGACGTCACCGATGATCACCACTGCCGCGCCCAGCAGGCGAGCGGAAGCGGCAGCCGCCAGACCGACCGGACCCGCGCCGGCGATGTAAACGGTACTGCCTGGGCCAACACCCGCCGTGACAGCGCCGTGGTAACCGGTCGGCAGGATGTCGGAGAGGCAGGTCAGGTCACGGATTTTTTCCATGGCCCGGTCGCGATCCGGCAGTTTCAGCAGGTTGAAGTCGGCATACGGCACCATCGCGTATTCGGCCTGACCACCGGTCCAGTCACCCATGTCGACATAACCATAGGCACCGCCCGGACGCGCCGGGTTAACGCTGAGGCAGACACCGGTGTGCATCTCTTTGCAGGAACGGCAACGGCCGCACGCCACGTTGAACGGCACCGACACCAGATCGCCAATTTTCAGGTTTTCGACATCGCTGCCCTTCTCGATCACTTCACCGGTGATCTCGTGGCCCAGCACCAGACCGGTCTGGGCTGTGGTGCGACCCCGCACCATGTGCTGGTCCGAACCACAGATATTGGTGGAGACCACACGCAGGATGACACCGTGTTCGATCTTCCTGCCGCGCGGGTCCTGCATTTTGGGATAGTCGATTTTCTGTACTTCGACCTTGCCGTTGCCGAGATACACCACACCACGATTACCAGACATGCTTTCACCTCGCTGTTATTTTTATGTAGCGGTCGCGTCGCCAGGAATCAGCGGCGCGTTGATTGCTCGGTAAATCAAGAGATCGCAGCCTTCGGCAGCTCCTACGCTGACCGCGTATCCCTGTAGGAGCCGCCGAAGGCTGCGATCTTTTAGCGGTCTACAAAACGACGGTGCGATTGGCGTTCAGAAACACCCGTCGTTCAATGTGATACCCCACCGCTCGGGCCAACGTCTGGCCTTCGATATCCCGGCCCTTGGCAATCAGGTCTTCGGGGTAATGGCTGTGATCCACCACCTCCACGCCCTGGGCGATAATCGGGCCTTCATCGAGGTCGTTGTTGATGTAGTGCGCCGTGGCGCCCACCAGTTTCACGCCCTTGTTGTAGGCCTGGTGATACGGCTTGGCGCCTTTGAAACCGGGCAGCAATGAGTGATGGATATTGATCGCTTTACCGTCGAGCTTGCGGCACAGCTCCGGTGACAGCACTTGCATGTAACGCGCAAGCACCACCAGCTCGGCGCCGGACTCTTCGATCACCTGCCAGACCTGCCGCTCTTGCGCGGGCTTGTCGTTTGGGTCGAGCGGGAAGTGGTAATAGGGAATCTCGTGCCAGTCGGCCAGCGGCTTGAGGTCCGGGTGGTTGGACACCACCGCCACCACTTCCATCGACAATTGGCCGATGCGTTGACGATAAAGCAAGTCGTTGAGGCAGTGATCGGCCTTGGAGACCATGATCACCACTTTGGGCCGGTGGTGCGGCGGCGTCAGTTCGAACACCATGCCGAACGCGTCGGTCCGTTCGGCCAGACCTGCGCGGAACACCTGTTCGTCGAAGGCGTCGGGCTGACGGAATTCCACACGAATGAAGAAGCGGCCGGAAAGCCGATCATCGAACGAGTGGTGCTCGGTGACGTAGCAACCCTGTTCGAACAGAAAGCGGGTCACCGCATCCACCGTGCCCAATACGCTTGGGCAATCAGCGGTCAAAATCCATGTGTCTGGGGCGCGGCTCATAGTGCGGTGACTCCTGTTCGTGAACGACGCAGCTCTCGTAGCAGCTGCCGCCAGGCTGCGTTCGGCGGCGTAGCCGGCGCAATTCGGGCACCCCCGACTTCAATTCAGAATCGGGGACTCAGGTTTTACGACGGCTTCGCCGCCGGACGTAGCCTTCGGCAACTGCTACGGGACACGTGTAGCCTCAAAAATTACGCTTGAACGCTAAGGCCATATTCCGCGGCCGCATCCTGCAACCACAGCCACCAGTAATCCGAGAAGCTGCGACGGATCAGCAGTTCCCAGGTGTCTTCAGCGGTGTGGCGGATCACCAGTTGCGACTTGGCGAACACCGTGCCCACCGCTTTGCCCACCGGAAAGTTGTTGGGGTGCACGTCGTAGCTGGTGGACTTCATCAGCACTTCGCGGACTTTCGGGCCGCTCAGTTCAAGAATCTGCTGGCCGCCGCTGACGTTGACGATGGAAATGTGCAGATCGCCCAGCGCTTCACGCAGTTTTTTCTCGGCGGCGAATTCTTCACCGCTCGGCACGATCAGCAGCCATTCGTCCGGGCCCATCCATTGCAGGCTGGTTTCGCCTTTGGCGACCACGGTCAGGGCGACCGGCAGTTCCAGGCCCAAGGCCTTGTGCACGCCCTCGGCGAATGCCGGGTTGTGGCCATCGCCACGAATAGTCAGGTGGCCCAGGAGTTTTTTCTCACGCACGGTAACACCGGCGTTTTTACGGCCCTTGCCCACCAGGCTTTGCAGGCCTGCGTGATGCAGCGACGACTCGGCCTTTGCCCCAGTGGTTGGGCGCTGTTGGTAAACGTTGGCTGTGGTCATAAAGCACCTGTCTTGAATTCGTACGTCGCCCCCGAGGGGGCGAGCGTGGGTATCACACGTTCTGGCGATCGCCTTTCGGATCGAAGAACACCGAAGAAACGATTTCCGCTTCGATCACGCTGCCGTCGGCCAACGGCGCGAACACGCGCTCGCCGAGGCGCTTCAAGCCGCCTTTGACCACCCCCATGGCAAACGAATAGCCGAGGGAGTTGTGGGCGTAGCTGGAGGTCACGTGACCGACCATGCTCATCGGGATCGCTTGCTTGGTGTTGAACACCAGTTGCGCGCCTTCCGGCAGCCATTGGGTCGGGTCGATCGGCTTGAGGCCGACCAACTGTTTGCGCTGATCACGCACGCAGTCTTCACGGTTCATGCCACGCCAGCCGATCCACGAGAACGGTTTGGTGCGACCGACGCACCAGCCCATGTTCAGGTCGTCCGGGGTCATCGAGCTGTCAGTGTCCTGGCCGACGATGATGAAACCCTTCTCGGCCCGCAGGACGTGCATGGTTTCAGTGCCGTACGGCGTCAGGTTGTACTTCTTGCCGGCTTCGACGATTTTTTCCAGGACGCCCATGGCGTAGTCGGCCTGTACGTTGACTTCGTACGACAGCTCACCGGTAAACGAGATCCGGAACACCCGCGCCGGCACGCCGCCCACCAGACCTTCTTTCCAGGTCATGAACGGGAAACCGTCCCTGTCCAGATCGATGTCGGTGACTTCGCTGAGCAGCTTGCGGCTGTTCGGCCCGGACAGGGTCATGGTCGCCCAGTGGTCGGTAACCGAAGTGAAGTACACCTTCAGGTCTGGCCATTCGGTCTGGTGATAGATTTCCAGCCATTGCAGCACGCGTGCAGCGCCGCCGGTGGTAGTGGTCATCACGAAGTGGTTGTCGGCGAGGCAAGCGGTGACGCCGTCGTCGAAAACCATGCCGTCTTCTTTGCACATCAGGCCGTAACGCGCCTTGCCCACGTCGAGCTTGGTCCAGGCGTTGGTGTAGACGCGGTTGAGGAACTCTCGCGCATCCGGGCCTTGAATATCGATCTTGCCGAGCGTCGAGGCATCCAGCAGGCCGACGCTTTCGCGCACGGCCAGGCATTCGCGTTTCACCGCGGCATGCAGGTCTTCAGCGTTTTTCGGGAAGTACCAAGGACGTTTCCACTGACCGACGTCTTCGAACTCGGCGCCGTTCTTCACGTGCCAGGCGTGCAGCGCGGTGTAACGCACCGGCTCGAAGATGTGCCCACAGTGACGACCGGCTACCGCGCCGAAAGTCACCGGCGTGTAGTTCGGGCGGAACATGGTGGTGCCCATCTGCGGGATGGTCACGTTCAGTGAACGGGCAGCAATGGCCAGACCGTTGACGTTGCCAAGCTTGCCCTGATCGGTGCCGAAGCCCAGTGCGGTGTAACGTTTGACGTGCTCGACCGATTCGAAGCCCTCGCGGGTCGCCAGTTCGATGGCGGCTGCGGTGACGTCGTTCTGCAGGTCGACGAATTGCTTCGGCGCACGTGCGGTGTTCTTTTCGTGCGGCACCTGGAACAGCGCCAGAGTCGGTTCTTCCACACGGCTCAGGGCTTTTGGCAGGACGCCTTCGACCGCGTTGAAACCGGCTTCGCTGGCGGCGCGCACGCCGCCTTCAAAACCGTCGGCCAGAGAATCGCCGAGGTTGTAGACCCCATTGATGCCGCCAACGCACACGCGTTTTTGCGGTGCTTCGCCCGGGATGAAACCGAGGATGTCTTCACGCCAGATCGGTTTGCCGCCCAGGTGCGACGCCAGGTGAACCACCGGGCTGTAGCCGCCGGAGCTGGCAAGCAGATCGCATTCAAGCCATTCGCCCGGGCTGGTGACGGTGTGCGCCTTGACGTCGATCGCGGCAACACGAGCGGCGGTTACACGCTTGCTGCCGCGGGCTTCGATCACCGCGCTGCCGGTCAGGATACGGATGCCTTTGGCCCGTGCTTCTTCTACCAGCGCACCGCGAGGATTGCTCCGCGCATCGGCGATGGCCACCACTTTCAGGCCGGCGTCGAGCCAGTCCAGCGCCACGCGGTAGGCGTGATCGTTGTTGGTCGACAGCACCAGATTCTTGCCCGGCGCGACGCCATAACGACGCACGTAAGTCGAGACTGCACCGGCGAGCATGTTGCCCGGAACGTCGTTGTTGCCGTAGACCAGCGGACGTTCGTGAGCGCCTGTCGCCAGTACCACGCGCTTGGCGCGAACCCGGTGGATACGCTGGCGAACCTGGCCAATCGGTGCGCGGTCGCCGAGGTGATCGGTGAGGCGCTCGTGAATGGTCAGGAAGTTGTGGTCGTGGTAACCGTTAACGGTCGCACGAGGTAACAGCAACACGTCAGGGGTGTCTTTGAGCTCGGCGATGACACTGGCCACCCATTCGGTCGCCGGTTTGCCGTCGAGGCTTTCACGGGAATCGAGCAAACTGCCGCCGAACTCTTCCTGCTCATCGGCCAGAATCACTCGGGCACCGCTGCGCGCAGCCGCCAAGGCCGCCGCCAGGCCCGCCGGGCCAGCGCCGACGATCAGCACGTCGCAGTGCTGGTTCATGTAGTCGTAGGTGTCCGGATCGTTTTCGGTCGGCGAACGACCGAGACCGGCGGCCTTACGGATGTACTTCTCGTAGGTCATCCAGAACGATTGCGGGTACATGAAGGTTTTGTAGTAGAAGCCCGGTGGCATCAGCTTGCCGCCGACTTTGCCGAGAATCCCCATCATGTCGTTGTTCACGCTCGGCCAGCCGTTGGTGCTGGTGGCGACGAGACCCTGGTACAGCGCCTGTTGAGTGGCGCGCACGTTAGGAATTTGCGTGGCTTCGGTCGCACCGATCTGCAGCACCGCGTTCGGCTCTTCGCTGCCGGCGGCGAAGATTCCGCGAGGACGCGAATACTTGAAGCTGCGACCGATGATGTCGACACCGTTGGCCAGCAATGCAGCGGCCAGGGAGTCGCCTTCAAAGCCTTTGTAGATCTGGCCGTTGAAGCTGAAGCTCAGGACTTTGTTGCGGTCGATCCGTCCACCGTTGGACAGGCGATTGATCTGGCTCATACCTTCGCTCCCAGAGCCTGCGCGGCCGCTTTCGGACTTTCAGTCTTGTCGGTGAACTGTGGCTTGGTGCCGATCTTGTAGGTTTCAAGAATCTCGTAGGTCACGGTGTCACGGGTGGCGTTGAAATACTGACGGCAACCGGCGACGTGATCCCACAGTTCGTGGTGCAAGCCGCGAGGGTTGTCACGGAAGAACATGTAGTCACCCCACTCCTCGTCGGTGCAGGTGTTCGGATCCAGCGGGCGCGGGATGTGCGCCTGGCCGGATGCATGGAATTCCTCTTCGGAGCGCAGTTCACCGCAGTGAGGACAGAAGATATGCAACATAGGAAATTTCTCCTGTTAGTGGGCGACGGCCGCAGCGCCATGTTCATCGATCAGCGCACCGTTGTGGAAACGGTCGATGGAGAAGGGTGCAGCCAACGGGTGCATTTCACCCTTGGCGAGGCTGGCGGCAAACACGTTGCCCGAGCCCGGCGTCGCTTTAAAACCACCGGTGCCCCAACCGCAGTTGAAGAACATGTTTGGTACCGGCGTTTTCGAGATGATCGGGCATGCATCCGGCGTGGTGTCGACGATGCCGCCCCACTGACGGTTCATGCGTACGCGGGACAGCACCGGGAACATCTCGACGATGGCCTGAATGGTGTGCTCGATCACCGGGTACGAACCGCGCTGGCCGTAGCCGTTGTAGCCGTCGATACCGGCACCAATCACCAGGTCGCCCTTGTCGGACTGGCTGATGTAACCGTGCACGGCGTTGGACATGATCACGCTGTCGATAATCGGCTTGATCGGCTCGGACACCAGCGCTTGCAGCGGGTGGGATTCGATCGGCAGACGGAAACCGGCGAGTTTGGCCATGTGCCCGGAGTTACCCGCCGTCACCACACCGACGCGCTTGGCGCCGATGAAGCCCTTGTTGGTTTCAACACCGATACACACGCCGTTTTCCTTGCGGAAACCGATCACTTCGGTCTGCTGGATCAGGTCCACGCCCAAGGCATCGGCCGCACGGGCAAAGCCCCAGGCCACGGCATCGTGACGGGCCACGCCGCCGCGACGCTGGACGGTAGCGCCCATCACCGGGTAGCGCGTGTTTTTTGAGCAGTCGAGGTACGGAATCTCGTCAGCCACTTGCTGAGCGGTGAGCAGTTCGCCATCGACGCCATTGAGGCGGTTGGCGCTGACCCGACGCTCGGAGTCACGAATGTCCTGCAGGGTGTGGCACAGGTTGTAAACGCCACGCTGGGAGAACATCACGTTGTAGTTCAGGTCCTGGGACAGACCTTCCCAGAGCTTCATCGCGTGTTCGTACAGGTGCGCCGACTCGTCCCACAGGTAGTTGGAACGCACGATGGTGGTGTTGCGCGCAGTGTTACCGCCGCCCAGCCAGCCTTTCTCGACCACCGCCACGTTGGTGATGCCGTGTTCCTTGGCCAGGTAGTAGGCGGTCGCCAGACCATGCCCGCCGCCGCCGACGATGACCACGTCGTAGACTTTTTTCGGAGTCGGCGTACGCCACATCCGCTGCCAGTTTTCGTGGTGGCTGAGGGAGTGTTTGAAGAGGCCGAAGCCTGAGTAGCGTTGCATAGTCATTTACTCCAAAACCGCGCTCAGCGATAAACCGGGAAGTCCGCGCACAGGGCCGCCACGTGCTTGGCAACGTTGGCCTCGACATCGGCGTCACCGAGGTTGTCGAGGATGTCGCAGATCCAGCCAGCCAGTTCGACGCACTGGGTCACCTTGAAACCGCGCGAGGTGACCGCCGGGGTGCCGATACGCAGGCCCGAGGTGACGAACGGCGATTGTGGATCGTTCGGTACAGCGTTCTTGTTCACGGTGATGTGGGCACGACCCAAAGCGGCGTCGGCTTCTTTACCGGTCAGGCCCTGACGGATCAGGCTCACCAGGAACAGGTGGTTGTCAGTGCCGCCGGACACTACATCGTAGCCACGTTTGATAAAAACACCGGCCATCGCCTTGGCGTTGTCGATCACTTGTTGCTGATAGACCTTGAAGCCCGGCTCCAGCGCTTCCTTGAAGCACACGGCCTTGGCGGCGATCACGTGCATCAGCGGGCCGCCCTGACCACCGGGGAACACGGCAGCGTTGAGTTTCTTTTCCAGCTCTTCGTTGGCCTTGGCCAGGATCAGACCGCCACGTGGACCGCGCAGGGTTTTGTGGGTAGTGGTGGTGACCACGTCGGCGTACGGCAGCGGGTTCGGGTACAGGCCGGCAGCGACCAGACCGGCCACGTGCGCCATGTCGACGAACAGGTAAGCACCGACCTTGTCGGCGATCTGACGGAAGCGTGGGAAATCCAGGGTTTTCGAGTAGGCCGAGAACCCGGCAATGATCATTTTCGGCTTGTGCTCGACCGCCAGGCGCTCGACTTCGTCGTAATCGATCAGCCCGGTGGTGGTGTCGATGCCGTACTGCACCGCGTTATAGAGCTTGCCGGAGAAACTGACTTTGGCGCCGTGGGTCAGGTGACCACCGTGAGCCAGGCTCATGCCGAGCACGGTATCGCCTGCGTTCAGCAGCGCCAGATAGACAGCGGCGTTGGCCTGGCTGCCGGAGTGCGGCTGGACGTTGGCATAATCGGCGCCGAACAGCAGTTTGGCGCGCTCGATGGCCAACGCTTCGACCTTGTCGACGTGCTCGCAGCCGCCGTAGTAGCGCTTGCCCGGGTAGCCTTCGGCGTATTTGTTGGTCAGGCCGCTGCCTTGCGCTTCCATGACACGCTTGCTGGTGTAGTTCTCTGACGCGATCAGCTCGATATGATCTTCCTGGCGCAACTCCTCGGCATTCATCGCCGCCAGCAGTGCATCGTCGTAACCCTTGATCTGGTCTTGCTTGCTGAACATCGCGTCTCTCCCAGCGGCGGCGGTGCGCCTTTCGTCTCGGTGAGGCACGTACCTTTCGGCAGTGCCCTTTGGATGCGATGGTATGACCGGCGCAGACAGGTCAAATGCCTATGGACGCCACGCAAAGGTGCGTTTACGACATACGTTCAAATAGCGACCACTGACTGGCAGCCGCGACACGCTCAACGTAGGAGCTGCCGCAGGCGGCGATCTTTTGGCGATATTGCCGGCGCCATAGAGTCAAGATCAAAAGATCGCAGCCTGCGGCAGCTCCTACAGCAGGTTCAGCACATCGTTGCGTGTAGTCATGTGCATAATTGCCTAACGTCTTTGTATTTTTCTGACAGACACATTGCGTGTGCTCCCCCGTCAATCTTGGGTACAGTGCGCACCATCATCGACCACGGAGCCGGCCATGACCGACAAGAGCCAACAATTCGCCAGCGACAACTATTCCGGCATCTGCCCGGAAGCCTGGGCCGCCATGGAACAGGCCAATCAAGGCCACCAACGTGCCTATGGCGACGATGAGTGGACCGCACGCGCCTCGGACGATTTCCGCAAACTGTTCGAAACCGACTGCGAAGTGTTCTTCGCCTTCAACGGCACCGCGGCCAACTCGCTGGCGCTGTCGTCGCTGTGCCAGAGTTACCACAGCGTGATCTGCTCGGAAACCGCCCACGTCGAAACCGACGAATGCGGTGCGCCGGAGTTCTTCTCCAACGGCTCCAAGCTGCTCATCGCCCGCACCGAAAACGGCAAGATAACCCCGGAATCGATCCGCGAAATCGCCCTCAAGCGCCAGGACATTCACTACCCGAAACCACGCGTCGTGACCCTGACCCAGGCGACCGAAGTCGGCAGCGTCTACACCCCGGAAGAAATCCGCGCCATCAGCGCCACCTGCAAAGAGCTGGGGCTGAACCTGCACATGGACGGCGCACGCTTCTCCAACGCTTGCGCGTTCCTCAATTGCTCGCCCGCCGACCTGACCTGGAAAGCCGGCGTCGACGTGCTGTGTTTTGGCGGGACGAAAAACGGCATGGCGGTGGGTGAGGCGATTCTGTTCTTCAACCAGAAACTCGCTGAAGACTTCGACTACCGCTGCAAACAGGCCGGGCAACTGGCCTCGAAGATGCGTTTTCTCTCGGCGCCGTGGGTCGGTCTGCTGGAAAACGACGCCTGGCTCAAACACGCCCGCCACGCCAACTACTGCGCACAGTTGCTGGCTGAGTTGGTCAGCGACATTCCAGGCGTTGAGCTGATGTTCCCGGTGCAAGCCAACGGCGTATTCCTGCAACTGTCGGAATCAGCCGTCACCGCCCTGACCGCCAAGAGCTGGCGTTTCTACACCTTCATCGGCAAGGGCGGCGCACGCTTCATGTGCTCGTGGGACACCGAGGAAGAGCGGGTACGGGAATTGGCGGCGGATATTCGGGAAGTGATGAGCGCCTGAAGGTAAAAGATCGCAGCCTGCGGCAGCGCCTACAGGGACCGATCAAAAACCGCTCAGAAACCTCTTCACAAACATGCGTGCGCTCGCGCCAGGAGACTTCGTCTACATTGTCTGGCGAGCCGTTTCTATCCGCTCAGATAAAAACAATCAGGAGCGCACGCATGTCATTACAAGGCAAAACCCTGTTCATTACTGGCGCCAGCCGCGGGATCGGCCGCGAAATCGCTTTGCGAGCCGCACAGGACGGGGCCAACATCGTGATTGCAGCCAAAAGCGCTGAGCCACACCCCAAACTTCCCGGAACCATCTTCAGCGTGGCGCAGGAAGTCGAAGCCGCAGGGGGCCAGGCGCTGGCGTTGCAGGTGGATGTGCGCGATGAAGTTGCGGTGCGAGAGGCAATGGCCACAGCCAGCGAGCATTTCGGCGGCATTGATGCGCTGATCAACAACGCCGGGGCGATCAAGTTGACCGGGGTTGCGCACCTCGAACTCAAGCGCTTCGACCTGATGCACCAGATCAACACCCGCGCCGTATTGCTGTGCAGCCAGGCGGCCCTGCCTTATCTGAAAAAGACCGGCGGACACATTCTCAACCTGTCGCCGCCGTTGAATCTGGCAACCAAATGGTTCGCTCAATACAGCCCCTACACCGTGACCAAGTACGGCATGAGCATGCTGACCCTGGGCATGAGCGAGGAATTCAAGGCCTACGGTATCAGCGTCAACTCGTTGTGGCCGCAGACCATGATCGCCACCGCCGCCATCGAGTTCCAGCTAGGGTCACGCGAGTCGTTCAAGCATGCCCGCACGCCCGCGATCATGGCGGATGCCGCCTACGCCATTCTGTGCAGCGCCAACCGCAGCATCACCGGGCGCTTGCTGATCGATGAGGAAATACTTCGCGAACAGGGCGTGACGGCGTTTGAGCACTATCGATTCGCGCCGGACACTAACGACGCACTGATGCCGGACCTGTTCGTTGACTGAGTAAAAACGCGTCCCCAAAAAACGGCCCGAGCATCACCGATTGCATTGAGCTCACCGGGGTGCATCGCGCCGCCTCCTGATCCGCAGAACCCGCTGACCGAGTTTGACTCAAGGAATTGAGAGAACCTATGCCATCCTTATCCCGCAGGAAGTTGTTGAAGGCTGCCGCCATCGGCTCGGCGTTCTCACTGCTGCCCGACTCGATTCGCCAAGCCTTGGCCATACCTGCCAACAACCGCACCGGCACGATCAGCGACGTTGAACACGTGGTGATCCTGATGCAGGAAAACCGCTCGTTCGATCACTATTTCGGGACCTTGCCCGGTGTACGGGGTTTCAGCGATCGTTTCACCCTCCCGCTACCCGGCAACCGACGGGTCTGGGATCAACAAGGTAAAGACCGGCTGATACTGCCCTATTACCTGGACAGTTCCCGTGGCAATGCCCAACGGGTCAAGGGCACGCCTCACTCATGGGCCGATGCTCAGGCAGCCTGGGACAGCGGCCGCATGAGCGCTTGGCCGACACATAAAACACCCACTTCAATGGGCTACTACCGCGAGCAGGAGCTGCCCTTTCAGTTTGCCCTGGCCAATACTTTCACTCTCTGTGACGCCTATCACTGCTCGATCCATACCGGCACCAACCCCAATCGCCTGTTCCATTGGACAGGCACCAACGGTCCTGCCGCCGCCCATGTGGCCAGCGTGGAAAACGAGTGGGACAGCCCCGGGCCCGAGGAGCAGGGCTACACCTGGCAAACCTACCCGGAGCGACTTGAGCGAAGCGCGATCAGCTGGAAGATCTACCAGTATTTGCCGGACAACTTCAGCGATAACCCGCTGGCAGGCTTTCGTCAGTTTCGAGCGGCCAGTGTCCAGGCCGGCAATCCACCAAGGCCGCCAAAGGACTTCACGGATTTTGTACCTTACAGCGATGAACTGAACGCCAGGATCCCGTTGTACAAGGGCAACGGCAACACGCTGCCTGCCACGGGCGGCAGTGACCTTGAAGCCATCGTGGCGGGGTTTCGCAGCGACATACAGCGAGGCCGGTTGCCGCAGGTCAGTTGGATCATCCCACCCGCGGCCTACTCCGAACATCCCGCCCCCTCAAGTCCGGTGCAGGGAGGCTGGTTCACTCAAGAGATCCTCAAGGCACTGACCGACGATCCACAGGTCTGGAGCAAGACCGTGCTAGTGGTCAATTACGATGAAAACGACGGTTTTTTTGACCACATGCCATCGCCCTCTGCGCCGTCGCGACGCAGGGACGGCAGTTTCGCGGGCAAATCCACCGTAGCCTTCGACAGCGAGTTGTTTACCCATTCGCCACCGCCTGGCTCAAGCCAGCAACCGCCTCCCGATGGTCGCGTCTACGGGCCAGGCCCTCGCGTTCCCATGCTGATTGTGTCGCCGTGGAGTCGTGGCGGCTGGGTCAACTCGCAAGTATTCGATCACACCTCCGTACTGCAATTTCTGGAAAAGCGCTTTCAGGTGCATGAGCCCAATATCAGCGCTTGGCGGCGGGCAGTCTGCGGCGACTTGACCTCGGCCCTGAACTTCAGCACCCCTGACACCGAAACCCTGCCCTCTCTGCACACCACCACCCGCCAAGCCGCAGAGGTATTGCGCCAACATCAGGAGCAACTGCCCCAAGTGCCCTTGCCCGCCGTACATCGGCAACAGCTGCCGCAGCAAAAGCGCCTGGCTCGTCCCTCGCGTGCCCTGCCTTATCAACTGCAGGTGGACGCCAAAGCCGACCACCGGGCACGTTCGCTGACGTTGACGCTGCAAAACAGCGGTGAGCAGGGCGCGGTGTTCCACGTATACGATTGCCAGCATCTGAACCGTATTCCTCGCCGCTATACGGTGGAGGCGGGCAAGACACTGAGCGACACCTGGCAGATGAACGACCGCTACGAACTCTGGCTACTGGGCCCCAACGGCTTTCACCGTAGTTTTAATGGCGACGTACAACACCGGCAACCCGAGGTACGGGTGACTTCCAGCGGCACCCAACTGCAATTGACCGTGATTAACCTGGCAAAACACCCCGTGTCCGTGAGCATTGATCGCTGTCCGTATACCCGGCAAGGGCCATGGCATTTTGACCTGGCCAGCGGAGGGGAGATTCAGCAGGTTTTTGCCTGCCAGTCCAGCGGCGGTTGGTACGACCTGACCGTGCATGACGACAGTGGCTGGTTACGCAGAGTCGCCGGACGACTGGAAACCGGCACCCATAGCATCAGTGATCCACTGATGGGCACGCCGTAGTCGCTTGCGATCTGTTCACCTGGGGACCTGGCGGCTGATATTCGGGATGAGTGACAACTCGCCACGTCGATTTGCGGTGCATCGGCGCCGGTTTGCACCGAACTCATCCCGTTACTCTATTTTCGGAATTGACCTACATGAATGCTTGAAATTCTTGTCGTAGACTGCGCGTCCTGACTACAAGGAGTGGTTTCTATGGCTAATCATGGTTACATGACCATCACCGGCAAGGCTCAAGGACTGATTTCAGCAGGTTGTTCAACCCCAGAGTCTATTGGCAATAAGTTTCAATCCGAGCACACGGATGAAATCATGGTGCTGTCTTACAACCACAACATGGCCAATATCGGGAACATCAATAAGTCGACACACAGCCCGATTATCATCACGAAAAGCGTTGATAAATCATCACCACTACTGGCCCAAGCGCTCTCAAACAGGGAAGAAATAAACTGCACACTTAGTTTCTACCGAGTGTCTTCCTTTGGCCGACAGGAAAAGTTTTATTCCATTTCGATCAGGGGTGGGGTCATTGCTGATCTAACACTTGAGGTACCTCATGTTGTTTTGCAAAACGACGCAGAACCTCAAGAACATCTCGCCATCCGTTATCGTGACATCACCTGGACCCACCACACAGCAGGAACCTGCGGTTACAGTTCGTGGGGCGAAGAAGGATGAACCCCAACCGTTATGACCTCTGGGACATCAATAGCGCCGCGGGCAAGCTGATCGGACAAGCCCAGACCGTCAGTGCTCGCCATCTGGCCTTTGGTATTACGCGCGTGCAGTTCAATCAGGAAGTCGCCTATTTCGCCAAGCGAATAGCCGATGATGTCGCACGAGGCCATAAAACCCCGGAGCAAGGCATAAAGGCAATACTGCAAGAACAGCGCGACCTTTTGAACCAATCGCAAGCCTTGGCGCGCAACAGCCAAGGTGCAATAACCGAAGCGGTCAAAAGAATCCCGGCTTCAAGGCTCACCCAACCGGTCATGCAACCCACTCCCGAGCGTTTACTGCGTTTTGTCCACGCTCAAAACCTTATAGCGCTTAACCCGAATACGCCTGGCACAACCAAAGCCGCTCCCCCACCCTCGCCTGTCGATGATTTAAAGTTTTTCCCCCGCGAGCGCTGGCCAGCGGAAGTCCCGCCACAAGAGGAACCCGGGTTCTACGTCGTACCCAGGAGTACAACGGCTGAGAAGGTCCAGGCTCAGCTATTCACCTCACCCAACCCCGCCGTCATTGCCAAATTCAAGAGCCTGAACCCGAACCTGGATCACGTAAAAGCCGGGGCGATGATTGTTCTAAGCGACCCGAACAATCAGCAATGCACCCGTGAAGAAGCCTTGCTGATGGAAGCGGCGAGCACGGTGAACAAGGCGCTGGAGCCACTCAGCCCGGAAGAAGCCGATTTTATGGCGCGGCACTATGACGAAATAGCAACTTTCCTCACTTATGGGTCACTCGGGGCCAGCACTGGTTTGGCCATGTTCGCCAAGAATCTGGACGATGTAAAAATCATTCTGCGTGACATCGAGGCCTTGCACACACGCACCTTCCAGACAGAGGGGCGTCTGAGCTCACCGGCATTTTTTAACGAGCGCAAGCGCCTACTGGCTCGGCTTAATGTCCAACTCACCGCACTGACAAAAAAAGGCATTGGCTTCCCCGATCATCCAGACCTGAAAACCGCGCTTGGAATCGCTACCCCTAACTTGGTACATCGCTGGAGAAAGGCCGGAGCACCTGACCAGATTCCTGGCTATGCCACACACATTGAAGGGGTCACAAAAGCTGCCCAGTACGTCAAATATGGCGGCTGGATCGGCACGGCTGTCGGTGGCGGGGCCTCAGTTATAAAAGTCCAGGGCGTATGTGCAGAAGGTAATGCAGAGGCCTGTGAAAAGGTGAAATTCACTGAAGCGGGAAGCTTTGTTGGCGGAATTGCTGGTGGTGCTGCCGCTGGTTTGATTTTAGGCGGGTCTACTGCTGTCACTATATGCGCCGCTTTAGGAGCACCAACTGCCGGATTAGGTGCACTTGCGTGCAGCCTTGTCGTCGTCGGGTTAGGTTCTTTTGCAGCAGGAGATGGTGGTGGAGAACTTGGCAAGGCGATAGGTGAAAGGATTTACGAGGTTGCCAAGTGAGTCTCGGCACCGTTGACAAAATATTCCTTTGTATCGGCTTAATCGACTTTGGTGGACTGTTTACTGTGCTTGCCATCGCGCTACATCTTGCCTACACCAAGATGGATTTAATGTTGAATCACTTAAAAAACTGTCCTGCGGTGATGATCCGGGCTCCTTTTAAAAACGGAGGCCCTTGGGGAAGATTGTTTTTACTGAGCGGAATAATGGGTGTGGTAACCGCGCCTCGCATCTACCTCCGCGACGGAGGTGCTAGTGCGGAAGATCTGAAGAGTTTTCCTGCTCACTTAAAACGCAAACTGACAATTTTGCAGCGAGCCACTTGGGGTTTCCTATTCGTAATGTTTGGGCTGGCAGCAGCAACCAAGCTAGGCCTTATCTAAACGAACACCAGGTCTCGTATAGCGTCAGATACGATTGACGGGCGTCATGGAGTAAATGGTTAAATGACGAAATCAAAAACAAAGAAACGCATCAGGTATCACACATCAAATAAAACCCAAACACCAAAAATCAAACAAGAACCCCCTTTCCGCTTAGACAAAAGCCCGACCGATATACATCTCGAGATACATTACCACTCAAACTACAAACAATATTGGTTCTGATATTCAGCACTACAGCCTTGACCTTCATCGCGATATCAGCCCATTCAATTTATCACCAACACATCGTGTTCCCCTACATTGGTCGGGGCCGAGTTGCATGGTACGAATTCAACGGAATGGCAGTAACCATCCCCGTATCGGTTCTGCTTTTGTTCTCAACAGGCTTGCTGGCAACAGCTATAGTAACTGCCAATTACAACAAGCGCTTCAACTCAAAACCCTACAAGAAAATAATAATGTATAGCCTCTGCATTGGATTCTTTATATACCTACACTCCCTTTTTTTCGGGCACAAGGTTAATTAAAAATTTCCCCATCCTCGCTGCGGCCCAACCCCACAACTTTCCAAGACCTTTCCGACAACGTACCCTGTTGCCGCGTCTCAGCGTCGCTCCTATAGTTTGAGCTCGCGGCAAATACCGCGAACGACCTTGGCCGGTCGAACAATGATCACGCTTCAGCGTCAAAAACACCGTTACAGACGCTTTTTTTATGTCTGCAACATCGTGTTATGGCAGCTGTGTGCGGGACACCTTCGGGTGTGCCGGTGTGGTCGTTGCCGGTCGGCCAACCCTCGCACAGCTGCCACCTCCCTCGTTTGGCCGCGAATGGTGGAAGCTCAACAATGAGTAAAAACCATGAACGACCAAGTCATGCCTCGCTACCTCCCCGTCGATACCTACGACGCGGCAAACCCCGTGCTTTTCATCAACACCCACAAAGAACTCAGCGACCTGGCCGCCTGCGCCGCGCACCGTTTCACCGTGGTCCGCGACCTGATGGACACCCTGACCAGTCTGTCCCTCAAGGGCATTTCCGATTGCGACCTGACCCGCGTCACCCGTGGCGTGCATTTACTCACCCGTGAAGGTTGCGCGGTGCTGGAGGTGATTCAGCTGCGGGTGGAGCAGATGGAGGCGGGGTTTAAAGCCAAGGCCTAGGGGCGGCTGGCGGCTACAGGAAGCCCGGTCCTTTGGTAACCGGGCTTCTCACACTCAAAACTCGATCCGCACATCCCCCTTCGGCACGCTGCAGCACGACAGGATGTAGCCTTCGGCTTCGTCTTCTTCGGTGATCCCGCCGTTGTGCTCCATGTCGACCTCGCCACCCAGCTTCATCACCTTGCACGTCCCGCAGATTCCCATGCCGCAGGCTTTCGGAATCAACAGGCCAAGCTTGGCGGCGGCGGCGTGGACGGTTTCGCCCGGCGCCACGCGGATGCTTTTGCCGGAGGCGGTGAATTCCACCTGATGGAGATCCGCCACGTCGATTTGCGGGGCGTCGGCCGCTTGTTCGGCATGTTCCACGGCGTCGGCGCGGGCCTCGGGCGGCGTCGCACCGAAGGACTCTTCGTGGTAGCGCGACATGTCGAAGCCAGCGCCTTCCAGCAGCCGCTTGACCGCGTTCATATACGGCGTCGGGCCGCAGCAGAACACTTCACGTTCAAGGAAATCCGGCGCCATCAGTTCAAGCATTTTGTGGTTCAGGTAACCGCGATAACCGGCCCAGGGTTCACCCATACCATGCTTCTCGCAGATCAGGTGCAGGCTGAAGTTGTCGATCCGCGACGCCATGTGCTCCAGCTCGCGGTGATAGATGATGTCTTTCGGCGAGCGGGCGCTGTGGATAAACACCATGTCGACGTTGCCGTTGGTGTCGTAGAACCAGCGAGCCATGGACATCACCGGCGTGATCCCGACGCCACCGCTGAGATAGAGCACTTTCGGCGCCGTGAAATCCATCGCGTTGAACAGCCCGACCGGCCCGTGTACCGCCAGCTCCTGACCTTCGTGCAGGGTGTCGTGCAGCCAGTTGGAGACCTTGCCGCCCGGCACGCGCTTGATGGTCACCGAAAAGCTGTAAGGCACCGACGGCGAACTGGAAATGGTGTACGAGCGCATGATTGGCACGCCGTCGATTTCCAGCTCCAGGGTGACGAACTGCCCCGGCTTGAAGAAGAACATGATCGGCTGGTCGGCCATGAAGCAGAAAGTCCGCACGTCCCAGGTTTCCTGGATGACTTTGACGCAACGGACAATGTGCCGACCATTGGCCCAGGTCTGGGTGGTTACCGGATTCAGGAAACTATTGGACATGCTGATCTCCACGGCCGACTGTCGGCCTCATGTTGCCGATTCTGCTCAAGGCGTGCAGTGGTCACTTACCTATCTACGACATTCACGTACTTATCGCGACCAGCCCCCAACCACCGGGGGTTGCGCGTCGGGAACAGAGTGGGCCATGTCGCTCGTGGATAAGGTTCTGACGGGCGCCGGCCCCACACTCGCTCCACACAAAGACAGATTTTTTACACCTTGCGTAGCAGACCTGATTAGCCACTTTCGCCGGCCACACAGATGGCCATGAGGACTTAAACGATGGACGTCACCACTACCCTGAGCTTGGGCGATCCACTGGAACCCGCACGCAAGGCCACCGCGCAGATGCTGCAAGAGCGCGAGCGTACATTCTCGCTGCCGCAGCCGTTCTACTCCGATGAGCGGTTGTTTGATATCGACATGCAGGAGATCTTCCAGAAAGAGTGGTTGATCGCCGGCATGACCTGCGAAATCCCGACCAAGGGCAACTACCTGACCCTGCAGATCGGCAAGAATCCGATCATCGTGATTCGCGGCGCCGAAGGCGTGGTTCATGCCTTCCATAACGTCTGCCGCCACCGTGGTTCGCGTCTGTGCACCAGCGATAAAGGCAAAGTCGCCAAGCTGGTCTGCCACTACCACCAGTGGACCTATGAGCTGGACGGTCGCCTGCTGTTCGCCGGCACCGAGATGGGCGACGACTTCGACATGAAGCAGTACGGTCTCAAGCCGGTGAACGTGAAGACCGCCGGTGGCTACATTTTCGTCAGCCTCGCGGAAAACCCGCCAGCCATCGATGACTTCCTGTCGACACTGAACCATTACATGGAACCGTACGACATGGAAAACACCAAGGTGGCGGTGCAAACCACCCTGGTGGAACAGGCCAACTGGAAATTGGTAATGGAAAACAACCGCGAGTGCTACCACTGCAACGCGTCGCACCCGGCACTGCTGAAAACCCTGCTGGAATGGGACGACGTTACCGACCCGCGCGCCGACCAGGCGTTCAAGGACCACGTGGCCGACTCTGCCGCCTCCTGGGAAGCCGAGAAGATTCCTTACGCTCACGCCAGCTTCGGCCTGCGCAACCGCATCGTGCGCATGCCGCTGCTCAAAGGCACTGTGTCGATGACCCTGGACGGCAAGCAAGCGTGCAAGAAACTCATGGGCCGGATCCAGAACCCGGACCTGGGCTCGATGCGCATCCTGCACCTGCCGCACTCGTGGAACCACTGCATGGGCGATCACATCATTGTGTTCACCGTGTGGCCGATCAGCGCGCAGGAAACCATGGTCACCACCAAATGGCTGGTGCACAAGGACGCTGTCGAAGGCGTGGATTACGACGTCGACCGCATGCGTGAGGTCTGGGATTCCACCAACAACGAGGACCGTCGTCTGGCCGAAGAAAACCAGCGCGGGATCAACTCCACCGCCTACCAGCCAGGCCCGTATTCCAAGACTTACGAGTTCGGCGTGGTGAACTTTGTGGATTGGTACAGCGAGCGTCTGCTGAGCAACCTCGGTGCAGAGCCTGCGCCTTACCTCAAGGGCGTGCCGGTTCACGGTTAAGATCCAAAAGATCAAAAGATCGCAGCCTGCGGCAGCTCCTACGGAATCACACGATCCCTGTAGGAGCTGCCGCAGGCTGCGATCTTTTTTTGCCCCCTAAAGAACTGTACGAAATATGATCTATTGCGTTCCAGCCTATAAGGAACGTGGCGTGCAGCCTTCAGCGAACAAGTTATCCACACCTCCACCCACAGCAAATGGGGACAAGTGTGAATTCTCGACAAGCCTTTTCCACAGAAACTGAAGAAAATCCGTGACTTATCTAGAATAAGGGTTTTCGGCAGCGATTGAGCGTTTTTTGATCACAAGCCTGTAAGCCATGGTTTGTATGGCTCGTAGCGGATCGCGAACACCTTATCCACAGAAGCGCCAACAGACTTTGGGGGCAACTCCACAACACCTACCCTGCTTTGTGGAAAACCGCGCCCAGGCTGCATATTTCACGGGTTTGAGTGACCGGAAAAGGGTAAAAACCGGTATTTGGTTATTTATTGATCAGAAGCTTGAAAGCCACGATCTGTATGGCTTACAGCGGAGAGCGAACATCTTATCCACAGAAGCGCCAACAGAGATTGGGGGCAAGTCGTGAACCAGCGATTCCCTTATCCACTGGAAAAAGCTCGAAAAAACGGGGAGTTAGGCTGGTCGTTTTTCGTACAAAGGCTTACAGGGCTTGATGTGCATGGGGTGTAGCGAGGGGTGAACATGTTATCCACAGAAGCGCTAACAGGGATTGTGGGTAACCGCAGCGTGAACGCCCCTTGAACGGTTGATGCCTTAAGGCCGATACATCAAATAGGCTTCACCCGTGACCCGGATCATCGGGTGGGGTGTGATCGGGCAGGTATCGACGACACGGAAGCCATGTCGCTCATAAAACCGACGGGCGCCGGTGTTCGCCGCATAGTCGATCAGGCTCAAGCCGTTGAGCCCCAGCTGGTTGGCACGGTCGTAAGCGTAGGCGAGGAATTGTTGGCCCAAGCCCTGATTGCGCCAGCCCTCATGCAGCGCCAGGCTCGAAATATAGAGGGTGTCGGGGATTTCCATCCTGGCATACGGCGCCAGGACCGGATCGGTGACGGGAGCTGCCAGCGGATCGTAGCGCATCACGTAGCTGTGCAGCATGCCGATGACCTTTCCCTCTGTCTGCGCGATCACGCAGTTTTGATAAGAGAAATCCACATCTTCACGGGCGTAGCGACTGGCACCGACATCCAGCAGGTCCTGGCCGGGCTGCGCCAGTTGGCTCCAGATGTAATCCGCGGCACCTTCTGATGAAATCTGAAACAAGCGAGCAATCTCCCGCGCATCCGCGCGCAGGGCCGAACGAAATTCAACTGCCATTATTTTTCCTTGCGGGAGCGAACCTGCTCGCGAAAATTTATGTAGGAGCTGCCGCAGGCTGCGGCAGCTCCTACAAAAAAGGGTTAGCGAACCACGCCTTCTTCAATCAGCAACTTGAGAATCACCTCTGCACCGGCCTCGGCACTCAGCCCTTTGAGCACCTGCCCACCGCCACCGCTGGCCTTGGCCGTGGCGGCTTTCATCCGGTCGGCGCCGCTCTTGGCCTTGATCACCTTCAGGCGTTTTGGTCGTGGCTTGGCCGGCTGCAACGTCGCAACCGCGAGCAGTTCATCGTCGATAATCTCAACGTCTTCCACCTGCAGCACTCCGCGACGGGCCGGACCGAAAGCGCTTTGCCGAGGCTTGGGCGCCGCGTTATCCACCGTGGCGAGAAACGGCAGGCGCACTTTCAAGCGTCGACGCTGGCCACGGGGCAAGGCTTGCAGCACCAGGGCCGAATGGCCGTCGATGGACTCGACCTGCGCCAGCCCGACCACCAGCGGCCAGCCGAGGCTTTCCGCCAGCAGGAACGGCAACATGCCCGAGCCTTCACCGGTTTCCGCCTGACTGCCGGTCAGCACCACCTGCGCCCCGGCATCGCGCAAATAAGCGGTCAATGCTGGCAGCGCATCGGCGCCTTGGGGTTGCTCGAGCACGTGCAGCTGTTCCAGGCCCATGCCCAGATAAGCGCGCAGCGCGGGCTCCTCGACGTCACCGGCGTGCAGCACTTGCAGGTTACCGCCTGCCAGTTGCAGACCGAGTTCAACCGCCCGCGCATCCTGTTCGGCGCGGCGTGGCCGGCCCGAGGTCGGGTGGGCGCCGATGGACACCAGGCTGATGACATTCGTACTCATAACCCTTTCCTTCTCTTAAGCCGCATCGCGCTTGGCGTCGTTGCGGTAAGCCTCTACCGCCGCGATCAAGGCCTGAAGAATCTCCGCGCTTTCACCAATCACCGACAGGTCGGCGCGCTTGATCATGTCGCAACCCGGGTCGAGGTTGATTGCCACCACCTTGTCGCAGGCACCGATGCCTTGCAGGTGCTGGATCGCCCCGGAAATCCCCACCGCCACGTAGACCCGCGCCGTAACCCAGGTGCCGCTGGCGCCGACCTGACGGTCGCGGGCCATGAAACCGTCGTCCACCGCGACCCGCGATGCACCTTCGGTAGCGCCCAAAGCCACCGCCGTCCTGTGGAAAAGATTCCAGTCCTTGACCCCGTTGCCGCCCGAGAAAATGAACTCGGCCTCGGCCATCGGAATCGCGGCCGGATCGACCGCCACCGCGCCGAGGTCCTCGATCCGCGACAGGCTGCGCACAATCGCTGTGGATAACTCCACCGGCAACGCTTCGTGACGGGTTTCACTGACCGGCTCGGCGCATTCCACCGCCGCCAGAATCAAGCGTGCGACCGGGCGCGACAGGTCTTGCAGACCGGCACCGGCGCGGCCGATGCATTCTTGATCCTTGACCTGCCAGACCCGCGTGGCCGGGCGCTCACCGAGTGCGGCGGCAAAGCGCCGACCCAGTTCACCGCCACCGCTGCGGCTGTCCGGCAGCAGCCAGTGGCGTGGATTGAACTGGTTATCCACAGCCCGCAGCCCCTGCACCCGTTGTTCCGGTGCATAACCGTTGAATGCTTCGCCATCGAGCACCAGCAAGCGGTCGACGCCCGCGGTGGCGAACGCGTTTTCCTTGTGTTCGCCAAAGACCACCGCCAGCACCGCACCCTCTCTACCCGCAAGCTGATGAGCCAGGCCCAGCAGGTCGCGGTCGTGACTGCTCAAACGACCGCCGACCATGTCCGGCACCACGCTGATGTAGAACGCTGGTTGTACCACCTGATGCAGCGGCAATTGCACTTCAACCGCCGCCGTACGCTTGGTCGCCCCACCCTGCTGCGCACCACTGCGATCAATCCGCTTGATGCCATTGGGGCCGATGAATCCGATGCCGTGGGGATTCTTGCGAATGATCCCGTTGGGACCCATCCAGCTGTGTTCCACCGGCTGCATGGCGGCGTGCAGCGGATGCAGACGGTTGCGGGCGATCCATTCAGCGCGCGGATCGCGGCGGATAATGTCGCTCATCAGTGGGCCTCCGCAGGTTGACGTTTAGTCGGTGCCGGCGACTTGTTCGGTGCCGCGTCTTCGAGCAACGCATCGGCCACCAGTTCGGCGATGTCCTTGATCAGCGGCCGTGGTTCGACCACGCCTTCGAGCATCGCGGTGCACTGTGGACAACCCACGGCCACCAGTTCGGCACCGGTTTCGCGGATGTCGTCCATGCGCATGTCGGGGATCCGTTGCTTGCCCGGAATGTCGGTGATCGGCGCACCGCCGCCACCGCCGCAGCAGCGCGAGCGGAAACCGGAACGTTGCATTTCCTTGACCTCGATCCCCAACGCACGCAGCACCTGACGCGGCGCCTCGTATTCGCCGTTGTAACGGCCGAGGTAGCACGGGTCGTGATACGTCACGCTGTTGCCTTTGTGCTGACCCAGATTGAGTGCGCCAGCGTCGATGATTTCCGCCATGTAGGTGCTGTGGTGCTGCACCCGGTAGTTGCCATCGAAGGCACCGTATTCGTTCTTCAGCACGTGAAAACTGTGCGGATCGCAGGTGACGATGCGGTTGAAGCTGTACTTGGCCAGGGTCTGGATGTTGCGTTTGGCCAACAGCTGGAAGGTCGCTTCGTCGCCCAGACGGCGGGCCACATCGCCGCTGTCACGCTCTTCAAGGCCGAGCACGGCAAAGTCGACTTTCGCGGCTTTCAGCACTTTGACGAAGGCGCGCAAGGTGCGCTGGTTGCGCATGTCGAAAGCACCGTCGCCCACCCAGAACAGCACGTCGGTGGATTTCTTCTCGCTGAGCAGCGTCAGGTTCAGGTCCGCCGCCCAGTTCATCCGCCCGCCCGGCGCGAAACCGCCCGGGTTGTCGGTGGCAATCAGGTTTTCCAGGACTTCGGCGCCCTTGTTCGGCGTCGCGCCTTTCTCCAGGGTCAGGTGACGGCGCATGTCGACGATGGCGTCAACGTGCTCGATCATCATCGGGCATTCTTCAACGCACGCGCGGCAGGTGGTGCAAGACCAGAGGGTTTCAGCGTCGACCAGACCGTTGACGATCGGCTGATGCGGATTGCCGGCGTGTTCACCGATGGCCTTACCTGGATAAGGACTGCCCGCGAACTTGGCGTCGGTGCCACCGGCCAGGCCGACGACCATGTCCTGAATCAGTTTTTTCGGGTTCAGCGGCTGACCCGCGGCGAATGCCGGGCACGCGGCTTCGCATTTACCGCACTGCACGCAGGCGTCAAAGCCCAGCAGTTGGTTCCAGGTAAAATCCTTGGGCTTTTCCACGCCCAAGGGGGCTTGCGGGTCGTTCAGGTCAAGCGGTTTAAGACCCGTAGAACGACCACCACCAAAACGTTCGGCGCGACGGTGCCAGGCCAGGTGCAAGGCACCGGCGAAGGCGTGCTTCATCGGCCCGCCCCAGGTCATGCCGAAGAACAATTCAGAGACGCCCCACAGCACGCCAACACCGAGGATCGCCGCCAACAGCCAACCGCCGAAGTTTTCCGGAAGGATGCCCGCCACCGGCAAGGTCACCAGGAAGAACGACGCCGAGAAGGCCAGCAAGCTTTTCGGCAGGCGCATCCACGGACCTTTGGATAAACGGGCCGGCGGGTTGCGCCGACGCAGGTAAACAAAGATCGCGCCGACGAACATCACTGCCGTCATCAACAACAGTGCATAACCGAGGAAGCGGTTGTGCAGGCCAAACCCGTGAACCAGAATCGCCAGCACGATGGACGCCACCGCACCACCCGCCGTGGCGACGTGGGTATTGGCGATGTATTTGTCCCGCGCCACCACGTGGTGCAGATCGACCATGTAGCGTTTGGGCATGGCCAGCAGGCCGCCGATCAGATCGACCTTGGACGCACGGCCCCGGCGCCACATAGCCACCCGCCGCAACGCGCCCAGGACAGCCAGGCCCAGGGCAGCAAACAGCAGGATGGGAAGAAGGGTGTTTAACATGGTGAAGCTCCCGCCAGTACATCTTGGAGAACGCGGTCGGCGTAGGAGCTGCCGCAGGCTGCGATCTTTTGATCTTGATCTTAAAAAGCAACGTCAAAAGATCGCAGCCTGCGGCAGCTCCTACAGGGGGTTAGCCCGGTTTAGAAATCCTTGCACAGCCGCAGTGCGTCGTAGATCGCCGCGTGCGTGTTGCGCTGGGCCACGCAGTCACCAATGCGGAACAGCAAGTAGCCGTCACCCGGCTGGCTCAACGATGGCTGAGGCTTGATCGCGAACAGGGCTTCGATGTCCATCTGGCCTTTGTTACGCGAACCTTCCTTCAGCGCGTAGTAGATTTCTTCGTCCGGCCGCACGCCGTTCTCGACCACGACCTGGTCGACCACCCGCTCCTCTTTGGCACCGGTGTATTCGTTCTCCAGAACGGCAACCAGCTTGTCGCCTTCGCGGTAGACCTTCTCCAGCATCATGTCGCCGGTCATGATCACTTCTTTCGGGTACATGCTGCGGTAGTAAGTCGGGAACGACGTACCGCCGATGGCCACACCCGGTTTGATGTCGTCGGTGACGATCTCGACCTGGCTGCCCTTGTCGGCGAGGAAGTCTGCCGTCGACATCCCGGTGAACTCGCAAATGGTGTCGTAGACCAGCACGTTCTTGCCAGGCAGCACCTTGCCGTCAAGGATGTCCCAACTGCTGACCACCAGGCCTTCCGCCGCGCCCCAGTGTTCGTTCTGCTCCAGGAACGGATGACCGCCGACAGCCAGTACCACCACATCCGGACGCAGGTCGAGAATGGTCGCCGCATCCGCCGCAACGCCCAGGCGCAGGTCGACTTTCAAACGTGCCAGTTCCAGCTGGAACCAACGGGTGATACCGGCGATCTGGTCCCGTTGCGGGGCTTTCGAGGCGGTCGTGATCTGCCCGCCAATGAATTCTTTCTTCTCGAACAGGGTCACGTCGTGGCCACGTTCGGCCGCTACACGTGCGGCTTCCATCCCGGCAGGGCCGGCACCGACCACCACGACTTTGCGTTTCACACCGGTCGATTTTTCGATGATGTGCGGCACGCCCATGTATTCACGGGAGGTCGCGGCGTTCTGGATGCACAGTACATCCAGCCCCTGGTACTGACGGTCGATGCAGTAGTTGGCACCGACGCATTGTTTGATCTGGTCGACCTGGCCCATTTTGATCTTGGCAATCAGGTGCGGGTCGGCGATGTGGGCGCGGGTCATGCCGACCATGTCGACGTAACCGCCTTCCAGAATACGCGTGGCCTGGTTCGGGTCCTTGATGTTCTGCGCGTGCAACACCGGGGCCTTGACCACTTCCTTGATACCGGCCGCCAAGTGCAGGAACGGCTCCGGTGGATAACTCATGTTGGGGATAACGTTGGCCAGGGTGTTGTGGGTATCGCACCCCGAGCCCACGACGCCGATGAAGTCGATCATGCCGGTGTCGTCGTAGTACTTGGCAATCTGCTTCATGTCCTCATGGCTCAGGCCATCAGGGTGGAATTCGTCACCGCAGATACGGATGCCGACGCAGAAGTCCGGACCGACTTCCTTGCGCACAGCCTTGATCACTTCCAGGCCGAAACGCATGCGGTTCTCGAAGCTGCCGCCCCATTCGTCGGTACGCTTGTTGACGCGCGGGCTCCAGAACTGGTCGATCATGTGCTGGTGCACGGCCGACAGCTCAACGCCGTCCAGGCCACCGGCCTTGGCACGTGCGGCTGCGCTGGCGTAGTTGCCGATCACCCGCCAGATTTCTTCCGGCTCGATGGTTTTGCAGGTCGCGCGGTGCACCGGTTCACG
Source organism: Pseudomonas frederiksbergensis (assembly GCF_001874645.1). Classification (NCBI taxonomy): domain Bacteria; kingdom Pseudomonadati; phylum Pseudomonadota; class Gammaproteobacteria; order Pseudomonadales; family Pseudomonadaceae; genus Pseudomonas; species Pseudomonas frederiksbergensis. The sequence goes on along the minus strand of NZ_CP017886.1, from coordinate 3,387,495 downwards.
GATGCCCGACGGCGACAGCAGGGTCGGCCAATGCTCGCCGTCCCAACGCGAACGACGGCCCATGTGGGTAATCTGAATCATGATCTTGGCGCCATGCTTGTGCATGGCATCGGCCAGGTTCTGGAAGTGCGGAATGATCCGGTCATCGGCCAGGTTGACCGACTTCCACCAGCCTTGCGGGCTGTCGATGGCCACGCTGGAGGAGCCGCCGCAAATCGCCAGGCCGATCCCGCCCTTGGCTTTCTCTTCGTAGTACTTCACGTACCGATCGGTGGTCATCCCGCCGTCGGTGGCGTAAACCTCGGCGTGCGCGGTGCTGAGCACGCGGTTGCGGATGGTCAGTTTGCCGATTTGAATCGGCTGGAACATTGCTTCGAAAGCCATGGCAGGATCCTCGACTTACAACGGCTTGACGGTGAACAAGCCGTCGTCGTGGCCTTCTTCGGAGCCACCGTAAACCTGTTCGGCGACGGTGCGAATCTGGCTGCCGCGCGCTTGCAGAATCTGGTCCATGGCACCGGCAAACCAACCGGTGAACATGTAGTCGACCTTGCGTCCGACCTTGCCGTAGACGTAGACGAACGCCGAGTGCTCGAGCTTGACGCTGGCGGTGCCTTTGTCGAGGTCGATGTCCTGGATCTTGAACAGGCCCCAGCCGCGTTGCGACAAGCGCTTCATGTAGTGCTCGAACACCGCAACGCCTTCCAGGCCATGGCATTCAGCTTCCTTTTCACACCAGTGCCAGGCGGATTTGTAGCCGGCCTTGTAGAGAATTTCGGCGTAGGCCTCGGCGCCCAGCACTTCCTCGATGCCCATGTGGTTGTTGACGAAGAAATGACGCGGCACGTACAGCATCGGCAGGGCGTCAGAGGTCCAGACACCGGTTTCGCTGTCGACTTCGATTGGCAATTGCGGGGCGATCTTGGCCATGAATAAAACTCCAGAATTCGATGTATTGAGGCGATATGTAGCAGCTGCCGAGCCTGCGAGGCTGCGTTGGGCTGCGAAGCGGCCCCCTAGGGCGGTCCTGCGGACCGCAACGCAGCCTCGCAGGCTCGGCAGCTGCTACAACGAAAGTTGTTTGAAAGTGGCGTTACTCGCCCCAAACATCCTTGAGGACGTTGACCCAGTTTTCGCCCATGATCTTGCGCACTACGCGCTCGGAATGGCCGCGCTTGAGCAGCGTCTCGGTCAGGTTCGGGAACTCGCCCACGGTGCGGATACCCAGTGGGTTGATGATCTTGCCGAAGCTGGTCAGACGACGGGCGTAGCCCTTGTCGTGGGTCAGCATTTCGAAGAAGTCCTGGCCATGCCCCTGGGTGAAGTCGGTGCCAATACCGATCGCGTCTTCACCGACAATGTTCATGGTGTATTCGATGGCTTCGGCGTAGTCGTCGATCGTCGAATCAATGCCCTTGGCAAGGAACGGCGCGAACATGGTCACACCGACAAAACCGCCGTGGTCGGCAATGAACTTCAGTTCTTCATCGGACTTGTTGCGCGGGTGCTCTTTGAGGCCCGACGGCAGGCAGTGGGAGTAGCACACCGGCTTTTTCGATTCGAGGATGACTTCTTCGGAGGTCTTGGAGCCGACGTGGGACAGGTCGCACATGATGCCGACGCGGTTCATTTCTGCGACGATTTCACGACCAAAACCGGACAGGCCGCCATCACGTTCGTAGCAGCCGGTGCCTACCAGGTTCTGGGTGTTGTAGCACATCTGTACCACGCCAACCCCGAGCTGCTTGAAGATCTCGACATAGCCGAGCTGGTCCTCAAAAGCATGGGCGTTCTGGAAGCCGAAGATGATCCCGGTCTTGCCCTGCTCTTTGGCGAGACGGATGTCGGCAGTGGTCTTGACCGGAATCACCAGGTCGCTGTTCTCACGGATCAGCTTCTGGCTGGCGGCAATGTTGTTGATGGTTGCCTGGAACCCCTCCCACACCGAAACGGTGCAGTTGGCCGCGGTCAAACCGCCCTTGCGCATGTCTTCAAACAGCTCGCGGTTCCACTTGGCAATGATCAACCCGTCGATAACGATGCTGTCGGCGTGCAATTCGGCTGGGCTCATCAGGCAGTCCCCTATTAGCGATTCATGCGCCGAATCGTCTGCCGGCGCTTTGGGGTCAGCATATGCTTGAGGGACGGGGCAGCCGGGTGCAAAAACGACAGGGGAATTGCCGAAAGCGTCAATACGCGACAAAGGGCCTCACTGCAGGCTGTTTGCCTAGCTGTTCTTTCCCCGGCGCTTGGGCCAGAATTCGCCGCATCACTGGATGCTTCACTGGAATAAAAGGGCGGCGACGCAATGAAATCGATCTTCCTGGCTTTGGCACTGATAGCGACCGGCGCACAGGCGGCTGAAGAAGCCGACAACAACCCGTGCGATGCAGTCGAAAACGACGTCCAGACCCTGGAATGCTCGACCTATAGCAAGAACACCGCCGAACAACTGCTCAAGGACAATTTCCAGGGGTTACTGGAGCGGATGAAAACCCAATACGCGAACAACAAGGCACAGTTGGCAGACATCACCGGCAAACTCCAGACCGCCGAGCAGCTCTGGATGAAGTCGCGCGATGCCGATTGCGCGATTGCAGCGTTCCCCGCAGCGGTGGGCAGCAAGACCTACACCATGGACCTGAACGATTGTCTGGCGAGCAAGAGCGACGAACGGTCGGAGTTTTTGGAGTCGATCGGGCAGGAGTAAGGCCCTAGAACGCGCTCCATACCGACTCGAGCGCCGTCAGCAGTTTCCGGCTTTGCGCCTTGTCGACATCCAGCTCGGCGCAACTGACAGTCCAGGCGGCAAAGGCATCCAGCGTCTGCTCGATGTAATGCGCAGGTTTGAGGAAACTGAAGGCCTTGCAGACCTCAACGATTGCCTTGCGCGAGGGGTTGCCTCGACCTGCAAATGCCGTGGTGTGTTCATTGCCTCGCCCGCCCGTACTGGAAAACGTCAGATCGTAGGCCGGTGCCATTTTCCACCCGGCCAGCCCACCAAAGAACGAGAAGTTTTTAGCGTGGTCGTCACGATTGTGGGCCAGCGCGTTGAAGACCATCAATCTGGCCATTTTCTCGACCTCGACCGCATCCTTGGTCATCGCCCAGGTCGCCCGCAGCAAATCCGCGTAATCAAGGCTGGGCGCACGAAAGTCTGCGTACAGAATGGCCGACGCAGTCAGCATGTGGCGCTTGGCATCTGATTCACGGTCAAAACGTTTGGTCGCGAAAAACCGCTCGATACCCTTGGCGGTTTCGACTTCAAACAGCTCCGATTCGGATATCTCGACGCCTGCTTTGCGCGCCATCAGCGCATACACCTGTTCGATGGCACCGCTGTCCCGGTGTTCGTCTTCGTTGCGGAACTTGATCAGCCAATGCTCGTATCCCTCGGGCATTTGACCGAATGACGACACTGCACGACGCTTGTCCGCAGACAACCCGATGACCGCCTTGGGTCGTGCGCCACCAGGTGAACCGCCGGCCAGACGCAAGGACGTGATGACCTCGTCAGTGCTGCCGGACAGTATCGTCTGCGATGCTTCATAGAGGGCCGCCAGATCGAGGTCTTCTGTACTCTCTATCGTTTCGAACATCGGCACGTATTCCAGCGCTCCCATACTCCGATTACCCATATAAGCCAGACGATCCAGCGGTCCGATGGCGCTGCGCTCAACGCTCAACTCGCTTCGGAAGAAGCGATCCATCAGCAGCAATCCCCAGCCATCCGGCAACGAATCGCTAAAGGCACCATGCAAGCCGCTGAACAACAGCAGGTCGGCCGCCCTCTGGGGATTGACCGAGAAGTCCATGTGAAACGGCGCAAGGTTGAACCCACTCGCCAACCAGCCCGGGTCATAGGAGAAAAACAGGCCCTGGCGAGGAATCGCGACCAGCTCGCCGACTCTTGCCCCCTGAAGCCTGACGCTGAGTGCGGTGACAGATTTCATGGTCGACCTCGAGATCTGCCGTAGTTTTTAAGCTCCTGAAGACTCAGGGACGGCGGCGACATGAACAGACCGGTCAGGGGCTCTTCCACCCCAAGGCAAATAGCGATCAATAACAAACCGTCGAGGGAAATCTTCCCGGTGGTTTCAAAGCGTTTGATATTCGACTCAGGCACGCCTGATTTCAAGGCGAGTGCTCGACGTGAAAAATTCTTGCTCAGCCTTAGCCTCTTGGCGTTTTCGGCGATCTGCAACGCGATCTCGCCAGGCGAGTAAAGGACATGAGTAAGCGCCATGATTCGACCTCAGAGTGAATGCTGGCAAGTGTAGCAGTGGGATGGAGTGATAAAAAATAATGGACAACATATAGCCAAAAAATGCTTATCAACCTGATTAACGGACAATATATTGTCTTTTATACAGATAACCCTCTATCCCTGTGATCTCACTGGATCTCCAGCCGAAAGGGACTCATCCAACCATCATCAGCCCATCAGCTTTGACCGTTTGCGTCAGGTGCGCGACCATCGCCCGCCACTCAACGCATCCCTCCCAGGCGAATCCATGAAAATCTGCGGCATCGAAATCAAAGGCAGCGAGGCGATCATCGCCGTCGCCTCCCTCGACAATCAGACGTTGACTCACGTCGCACTGAACACCAAAAAGATCGCCCTCGACGACGATGACGAAGCCGCCAACGTCAAAGCCTTCGCCATGCAAGTCAGTGCGTTTGTTCGTGACAACGGCATCGAGCGCATCGCAATCAAGAAACGCAGCAAAAAAGGCGAGTTCGCGGGTGGCCCGACCACTTTCAAGATCGAAGGGGTTTTCCAGTTGCTGGACAACTGCGAAGTGACGCTGCTGTCACCGCAGACCATCAATGCGCAGAACAAGAAGCACGACTTTGCACTGCCAGCGACGCTGAACAAGTATCAGCATGAGGCGTACAAAGCAGCATGCTCGTGGTTGATGAAGCGGGGTTGATGAAGCAGTAGGCTTACTGAGCCTTCTGGGCACGATAGTGCTTGAGCCAGTCGGCAAACGACTTGTCCTCAAGCGCGTAAGCACCGCGATTCGATTTCCAGACCAGTTCCTTTTCACGCAGGGCATCGATGCACGCCTGAATGGTCTGGGTGCCCGGCACCACGTCACTGCCCATCGTTTCCAGCGCTTTTGCCACCGCCACCAACGTTGCGTCGGTGAAGGGTGCAAAAGGTTCGTTGCTCTGCGAGCGTTCGACCATGACTTGCAGAACTGCACGCTGTGCAACGGTCAAGGCGTTCCAGGCACTTTCAAACTCAGTCCACACACCGGCACGCAACAGCTCGGCGCTGCTTCGTAGCAATTGGCTCAGATTGCTTGCTTCGCCCAGCTCCAGGGCCACCTCACCAATGATGGTCCGGAGCATTTCAGGACGGCGCCCCACTAATTCGAAAGCCTCGTCGATGTCTTCGGCGACAAACTGGTTGGTCTGCGCCAAGTGGGCGTTCAAATGGACGGTGTAGGCTTGGGTGAACGCTTTGCTCAACAGTGGGAATGGCGTAATGCTGGAACCGTAGAAAGGCTGGTTTCGGCTCAGCACAAGGTGAGCCAGTTTGTCCCGATTGGAACCAGTGAACACCAGACGCAAACCACTGGAATCTCCCTCACGCCCTTGATTCAGCTGGTCCCGAGCCGCCTTGAGAGCGAACATGGCGTTCACCCCCGCCTCAGTGCTCAACGCATGCTGGGCTTCGTCGATCACCAGTACAACCGTCTTGCCAGCTGCGTTGTGCAGCAATTCCAGAGCTTGAGTCAGCGTCGCGCCTTCGGGCAATTGTGGCTTGCTGAAGTCCCAGGACAACGTACGCAGGAAACTGAGTTTCTCGACGCCCATCGACTTGGCCAGTTTTCGAATACCCTTCTCATACGGCACCAATGCCCCCGCAATGGCGGCGGCGATCAGGTCAGCAGGATCTTTTTCCCGGTGAGCCCAGAGATCAACGTAGACAACCAACCAACCTCGGGACTCACATTCCGGTATCAGGTCTTCGCGCAGGAAAGTACTTTTCCCGGTACGCCGTGGCGCGGCCAGGAACAGGCCAGAGGTGTAATCCTGAATTCCGCCCCCCATCAAACCATCGGCAATATTTTGAGCCAGGCTGGGGCGACGGAACACAAAACCGGTGCTTTTCGACATGGCTTTATACTCAATTATTGAAACAACTATAATTTATAGTCGCTAGTATAATTAACTATAAATACCTGTCAAACCACCTCCCGCCCATCCCCCAACCGCCGCCGATCCTCCCGTGGACATCGCGTAAATCGCGCCCGATAACTGCGAGTGAAATATGACGGCGACTCAAACCCGCAGGCGATGCTCACTTCCAGCACGCTCATGTCGGTCTGGCGCAGCAGCTGCCGGGCTTTCTCCAGCCTTAACCCCAGGTAGAAATTGCTCGGCGTGTCGCTGAGGTACAAGCGGAACAGGCGCTCAAGCTGACGTCGCGTCACCTTGATCGAATCCGCCAGCTCCAGAGTACTGAGCGGCGGTTCGCTGTGCTGTTCCATTTCACCAATCACCTGCACCAGTTTCTTGTTGCTGATGCCATAGCGCGTGGCGATCTGCATGCGTTGGTGGTCTTTGCGCGGGCGAATGCGCCCGAGCACAAACTGTTCGCTGACCTGAACCGCCAACTCGGCGCCGTGAGCCTGGGCGATCAGGTCGAGCATCAGGTCGATGGACGCTGTGCCACCCGCCGAGGTGATGCGGCGACGGTCGATTTCGAACAGCTCCTGGGTCACGCTGAGCTGTGGATAAGACTCCTTGAAAGCGTCGATGGCTTCCCAGTGCAAGGTCACGCGGTGGCCGTCAAGCAGCCCCGCTTCGGCGAGGACAAAACTACCGGTGTCGATGCCGCCGAGGGTCACGCCGTCGTGATCGAGACGGCGCAGCCAGTGCGCAAGTAGCGGGTTGACGAACTTCAGCGGTTCGAACCCCGCGACCACCAGCAAGGTCGCACCCTTTTTCAGCGGTTCCAGCGCCGCATCGGCGTTGAGCGACATGCCGTTGCTCGCCAATACCGGGCCGCCGTCGGCGCTCAGCACATGCCAGCGGTATAGCTCGCCGCGAAAGCGATTGGCCACCCGAAGCGGTTCGATCGCCGAGATGAAACCGATCGCCGAGAAACCCGGCATCAACAGAAAGTAGAAATCCTGGGACATGGAACGCACTCGGATGGCGGGCAGCGTGTGGACGTTCATACGCCACTTGCAAGCGACAGACAAGCGCACAGGTCGCTGCAGTGCAAGAGCGGGTCGCCACTGTGCGTTTCCCCCCCTGTTCAGCTGCGTAACGTGACATCACCGGCACGCTGAGATGCCGGACCCCACAATAACGACCTGCCGAGGATCCCACCATGAAACGACTGATCAGCAGCTGCGTTCTCGCACTCAGTGGTACCGCTTTCTTGAGTTCCGGCGCTATGGCTGCCGACCCCGCCGCGTGCCAGAACGTACGCATGGGTGTGGTGAACTGGACCGACGTGATCGCCACCAGCGCCATGACCCAGGTTCTGCTCGATGGCCTCGGCTACAAGACCAAACAAACCAGTGCGTCCCAGCAAATTATCTTCGCCGGCATCCGCGACCAGCGCCTGGACATGTTCCTCGGCTACTGGAACCCGTTGATGACCCAGACCATCACCCCGTTCGTCGCCGGCAAGCAAGTCACCGTCCTCGGTGAGCCGAGCCTCAAAGATGCCCGCGCCACCCTGGCTGTGCCGACTTACCTGGCCGATAAGGGCCTGAAAACCTTCGCCGACATCGCCAAGTTTGAAAAAGAACTGGGCGGCAAGATCTACGGCATCGAACCCGGCTCGGGCGCCAACACCCAGATCAAGGAAATGATCACCAAGAACCAATTCGGCCTAGGCAAATTCCAACTGGTCGAATCCAGTGAAGCCGGCATGCTCGCGGCAGTGGATCGCGCCGTACGACGCAACGAAGCCGTGGTGTTCTTCGGCTGGGCGCCGCACCCGATGAACGTCAACGTGAAAATGACCTACCTCACCGGTAGCCAGGACGCCCTGGGCCCGAACGAAGGCTCGGCCACCGTCTGGACCGTGACCGCCCCGAACTACGCCAGCCAGTGCCCGAACGTCAGTCGCTTGCTCAGTAACCTGACCTTCACCGCCGAAGACGAGAGCCGGATGATGCAACCGTTGCTCGATCACAAGGACGCCTTCGAATCGGCCAAGCAATGGCTCAAGGATCACCCGCAAGACAAGCAGCGCTGGCTTGAAGGCGTGACCACGTTCGACGGCAAACCGGCTGCCGAGAACCTGCAACTGACCGGTAAATAACACCGAAATGAACACCCTCTTCGCAGCCGGTTTCGGCTGCGAGCGGGATCGCTACGCCCCAAAACCGCGCCCAGAAAATACTACGCCCAGAAAATCAGGCCTGAAGGAAAACCCCACCATGAATCACGACGTCATCATCACCTGCGCACTCACCGGTGCTGGCGACACGACCGCCAAGAGCCCACACGTGCCGGTCACCCCAAAACAGATCGCCGCCGCCGCAGTGGAAGCCGCCAAAGCCGGGGCCACCGTGGTCCACTGCCACGTACGCAACCCGGAAACCGGCAAGTTCAGCCGCGATGTAGCGCTGTACCGTGAAGTGATGGAGCGTATTCGCGAAGCAGACGTCGACATCATCGTCAACCTGACCGCCGGCATGGGTGGCGACCTGGAAATCGGCGCCGGCGAGAACCCGATGGAGTTCGGCCCGAACACCGACCTGGTCGGCCCACTGACCCGTCTAGCCCATGTCGAAGCGCTGCTGCCGGAAATCTGCACACTCGATTGCGGCACCCTGAACTTCGGCGACGGCGACACCATTTACGTTTCCACCCCGGCCCAACTGCGTGCTGGCGCGAAGCGAATTCAGGAGTTAGGCGTAAAAGCCGAGCTGGAAATCTTCGACACCGGTCACCTGTGGTTCGCCAAACAGCTGATCAAGGAAGGCCTGCTTGACGACCCGCTATTCCAGCTGTGCCTGGGCATCCCTTGGGGCGCACCGGCTGACACCACCACCATGAAAGCCATGGTCGACAACCTGCCGGCCAATGCGGTCTGGGCCGGTTTCGGCATTGGCCGCATGCAAATGCCGATGGCAGCCCAGGCCGTGTTGCTGGGCGGCAACGTGCGGGTCGGACTGGAAGACAACATTTGGCTGGATCGCGGCGTATTGGCGACCAACGGCCAACTGGTCGAACGCGCCAGCGAAATCCTCAGCCGCCTCGGCGCCCGCGTTCTGACCCCAGCCGAAGGCCGGGCGAAGATGGGTCTGACCAAGCGCGGTTAATTGACCACCTCCCCGTAGGAGCTGCCGCAGGCTGCGATCTTTTGATGTTGCTCTTGAAAACAAGAAAAAAGATCGCAGCCTGCGGCAGCTCCTACGGGGATCACCGAATTCTTTAGGAAGTGACCATGAGCTTTATCACCGAGATCAAAACGTTCGCCGCGCTGGGCAGTGGTGTCATCGGTAGCGGTTGGGTATCCCGCGCCCTCGCCCATGGCCTTGATGTGGTGGCCTGGGACCCGGCGCCCGGTGCCGAAGCCGCTCTGCGCAAACGTGTCGCCAATGCCTGGGGCGCGCTGGAAAAACAGGGCCTGGCGCCCGGCGCATCACAGGATCGTCTGCGCTTTGTCGCCACTATCGAAGAATGCGTGCGTGATGCCGACTTCATCCAGGAAAGCGCCCCGGAACGCCTTGAACTGAAACTCGAACTGCACAGCAAAATCAGCGCGGCGGCCAAGCCCAATGCACTGATCGGCTCCAGCACCTCGGGCCTGTTGCCGAGCGAGTTCTACGAGGGCTCGACCCACCCGGAACGTTGCGTGGTCGGCCATCCGTTCAACCCGGTTTATCTGTTGCCACTGGTGGAAGTGGTCGGCGGCAAGAACACAGCGCCAGAAGCGGTGCAGGCGGCCATGAAAGTTTACGAATCGCTGGGCATGCGCCCGCTGCATGTCCGCAAGGAAGTACCGGGTTTTATCGCTGACCGTCTGCTCGAAGCGCTATGGCGCGAGGCACTGCACCTGGTCAACGACGGCGTGGCAACCACCGGCGAAATCGACGATGCCATTCGTTTTGGCGCCGGGCTGCGCTGGTCGTTCATGGGCACTTTCCTGACCTATACCCTGGCCGGCGGCGATGCCGGCATGCGGCACTTCATGGCGCAATTCGGTCCGGCACTGCAACTGCCATGGACTTACCTGCCAGCACCGGAACTGACCGACAAGCTGATCGACGACGTGGTCGATGGCACCAGCGATCAACTGGGCAATCACAGCATTTCGGCGCTGGAACGCTATCGTGATGATTGCTTGCTGGCAGTGCTTGAGGCGGTGAAGACCACCAAGGCCAAACATGGCATGAGCTTCAGCGAGTAATTTTTGGCTGACGCGCCCTACGTAGCAGTTGCCGAAGGCTACGTTCGGCCGCGCAGCGGTCGCAAACCGCCATAACGCGATTCCGAGCAAAGATTGAGTCGCATGAACTGCGACCGCTGCGCGGCCGAACGCAGGCTACGCCAGCTGCTACGGGATCACCGTCCACCAAACTGCCGGAACTGACATCATGCCCGCACTAACCACGTACACAACCGCCATCATCCCCGACTGGGTCGACTACAACGGTCATCTGCGCGATGCGTTTTACCTGCTGATCTTCAGCTACGCCACCGATTCGTTGATGGATCAACTGGGCATGGACAGCAACCACCGCGAAGCCAGTGGCAACTCGCTGTTCACCCTCGAACTGCACCTCAACTACCTGCACGAAGTGAAGCTCGGCACCGAGGTCGAGGTGCATACCCAGATCATCGGTCACGACCGTAAACGCCTGCACCTCTATCACAGTCTGCACCGGGTCGGCGACGCACAGGAACTGGCGGGTAACGAACAAATGCTGCTGCACGTCGACCTTGCGGGACCGCGTTCGGCACCGTTCAGCGAACCGGTACTGAACAAACTGCTGGCCATGACCGCACTGCAATCGGACCTGCCCACACCTGCCTACATCGGCCGAGTGATCGCACTGCCGCCGGAAAAATAACAATCAAGAAGGAGCCCGCATGAACACCGCCGCCGCTGTTGCCGACTTCCGCAGTTACCCCTTGATCAGCGCATTGACCACCGTGCAATCCTTGGCAGATCGCGTGCTGGTGAAGTGGGCCGATGGCCGGGTCAGCCCCTTTCATCATCAATGGCTGCGCGACAACTGTCCGTGCCCGGTTTGCGTGTATACCGTGACCCGCGAACAGGTGCTGGAAATCGTCGATGTCGCTGAAGATCTGAGCCCCGCCGTAACCCAAGTGGATGCGCTGGGCTGTCTGTCTATCGCTTGGCTGGACGGCCATACCAGCCGCTTCGATCCCGGCTGGTTGCGCGCTCACGCCTATGACGATGAATCGCGCATCGAACGCCGCGCCGGCAAACCGAAAAGCCAGCGGTGGAACAGCCAACTGACGCTGCCGGTGTTCGAGTATCAGGCGGTAATGGACGATCCCAACGTCCTGCTGCAATGGCTTCTGGCACTGCGCGATATCGGCCTGACCCAGGTCCGCGGCATCCCTACCGAACCCGGCTCGCTGACGTCCATCGCCAAGCGGATTTCGTTTATTCGCGAGAGCAATTTCGGCGTGTTGTTCAACGTGCAATCCAAGGCCGACGCTGACAGCAACGCTTACACCGCGTTTAACCTGCCACTGCACAGCGATCTACCCACACGCGAGTTGCAACCGGGGCTGCAATTTCTGCATTGCCTGGTCAATGACGCAGACGGTGGCGAAAGCATTTTTGTCGACGGTTTTGCCATTGCCGACGCCTTGCGCCAGGAAGACCCCGAAGCCTTCCGCGCGCTGTGCGAGATCCCCGTGGAGTTTCGCAACAAGGACCGCCACAGCGACTACCGCTGCCTGGCACCGATCATCGCCCTCGATGCGCTGGGGCAGGTGTCGGAAATCCGCATGGCGAACTTCCTGCGGGGGCCGTTCGATGCATCGGTCGAGCAGATGCCCAAGTTGTATCGGGCCTATCGACGGTTTATCGCCATGACCCGCGAAACGTGTTTCCGGCACATGACCCGGCTCAACCCCGGTGAAATGTGGTGCTTCGACAACCGCCGAACCCTCCACGCCCGTAACGCCTTCGACCCCGCCAGCGGCGCCCGGCATTTCCAGGGCTGCTACATCGATCGCGATGAGTTGTTGTCGCGCATTTTGGTGTTGCAACGCTAAGTCAAAAGATCGCAGCCTTCGCCAGCTCCTACGCCGAACGCATCCCCCCGTAGGAGCTGGCGCAGCCTGCGATCTTTTGCTCTTCAACAGGCAAAAAAAGCCCCGATCAAGCCGTGACAGGATCGAGGCAGGATGTACTGTTGAGGAGCCGTTGCGCGAGGGTGACCAAACCTTCGTGACGCCAGCTGAACCCAGTGTGCCCACTCCTTCCTCCCGCAAGTTAGTCGAAAACGACCTGTTCATAGGTATTGCGGCCATTGCGACAAATCGTCCTTGCCCCCACCCATCGCCCCTACCAGAATCGAGCCACGACACCGTTCCCTGAAGAAGGATTGCGTCATGATGCACGCTGATTTGATTGACCAGGAAGACCTGCTGGGCCAGCTCAAGGCGCTTGGGTTTGAAGTCCCGAGTGGCGCCACTGCAGAGCTGGCCTGTGAGTGCGCGGTACGCGGTTTGAACGATGTGCGGGCCATGACCCTGAGGACCATGGTCAAGCAGATGTACACCAGTAGCGCGACGATTCTGCCGGCTGTGCGCCAGGCGATCGACAAGCAACTGCTTCCAGCGTTGGCGCAATACCAGCAGACCCGCATCGCCTGATAGCAAAACAAAAGATCGCAGCCTGCGGCAGCTCCTACAGAATCTGCGTATACCCGTGACATTCACGAACATACGCAACCTTCGTAGGAGCTGCCGCAGGCTGCGATCTTTTCTGTTACAGCCTTACGCTGGCAAACGTCGATTCGTTACGCGCCTGACTCAGCGCCGACATCGGTCCGGACAGCGGCGCCAGCACCAGTGCTTGCGGGATTGGCATCATTGCCACCTGTTGGGTGGTGTTGGAACCGACGCGCTCGTCACGCGGTGGAATGCCGAAATATTCGCGGTAGCACTTGGAGAAGTGCGGGGTCGACACGAAGCCGCAGACCGAGGCCACTTCGATGATCGACATCGGCGTTTGCTTGAGCAATTGCCGAGCGCGGATCAGCCGCAGCTTGAGGTAGTAACGCGACGGCGAGCAGTGCAGGTATTTCTGGAACAGCCGCTCCAGCTGACGACGTGACACGGCGACGTACACCGCCAGTTCATCAAGGTCGATCGGTTCTTCAAGGTTGGCTTCCATCAGCGCGACGATTTCCTGCAACTTCGGCTGATTGGTGCCCAGCATGTGCTTGAGCGGCACGCGTTGGTGATCCTGTTCGTTACGGATGCGCTCATAGACAAACATTTCCGAGATCGCTGCCGACAGTTCACGGCCGTGATCGCGGCTGATCAGGTGCAGCATCATGTCCAGTGGCGCGGTGCCGCCGGAGCTGGTGAAACGGTTACGGTCGAGGGTGAACAAGCGAGTGCTCATGGCCACACGCGGGAAAGCTTCCTGCATCGACGCCAGACATTCCCAGTGCACGCTGCAATCGAAACCGTCCAGCAGACCTGCGCAGGCCAGGGCCCAACTGCCGGTGCAGACGGCGCCAAGACGACGCGACTGGCGGGCCTGGCTTTGCAGCCACGACACGTGCTCACGGGTCACCGTGCGTTGAATACCGATACCACCGCAGACAATGACGGTGTCCAGGGCCGGGGCTTTGTGCATGGAGGCGTCGGGGGTGATTTGCAGACCGTCACTGGCCCAGACCTGGCCGCCGTCAACGGTGAGGGTGCTCCAGCGATACAGCTCGCGACCGGACAATTGGTTGGCCATGCGCAGGGGTTCTACTGCGGAGGCCAGAGAAATCAGCGTGAAATTGTCCAGCAGCAAAAAGCCGATGGATTGAGGCGCACGGTTCTGGGGTTGGGCCCCGGAGTTGAACGACGTCATCGCGGTATCTCCTCACACAAAGCGGGTGATGGCCTCAGGCGGAGGCTCTTGTTATGGCCATCGTTCTCGTGTCGTGAGACGGGGCTTTGTTATGACAGAGCAATTGCCATGCCTAAAGTTGAATGAGCATTCAATAACTCCTGAAAACGACGTCGCGGTGTGTCTATATGTGTCTACAGGGCTCAGTCGACGAGTAAGGGGGTATCAGGCTGGCAGGCGCCCTGCCCCGCAGGGTGTGAGCACATCGGTAGCACTTGTGGGAAGCACATTAAACAGGGCCAGGAAAGAGTGTCACCCCAAGCACAGGTGACGAGTGGTCGGAGCCCTGGATGACGTCCGACCGCTGGGGATTTTTGTTGTCTGATTGCGACGCGCTAAAAGGTGACGCGTTTTCGATCCGGTGTTCACTTAGCGCGCAGTTTTGACTGGTCCGCCCTCATCGCGGTCTTAGCATTCCACCGCGCTGACCGCCAACCCACCGCGCGATGTCTCTTTATATTTGTCGTGCATGTCAGCGCCGGTATCGCGCATGGTGCGGATCACCCGGTCCAGCGAGATGAAGTGCTGACCGTCACCGCGCAAGGCCATTTGCGCCGCATTGATCGCCTTCACCGCGGCAATTGCGTTGCGCTCGATGCACGGCACCTGCACCAGCCCGCCGACCGGGTCGCACGTCAGACCAAGGTTGTGCTCCAGGCCGATTTCCGCCGCGTTGCAGAGTTGCTCCGGCGTGGCACCCAGAATCTCCGCCAAGCCGGCCGCCGCCATCGCGCAGGCCGAACCGACTTCGCCCTGGCAGCCGACTTCAGCGCCGGAAATCGAGGCGTTCTTTTTACACAGGATCCCGACCGCTGCCGCACCGAGGAAATAGTCGACGACGTTAGCGTCCGTCACCACCTCGCTGAACTTCATGAAGTAGTGCAACACCGCCGGGATGATCCCCGCCGCGCCGTTGGTCGGGGCCGTGACCATCCGCCCACCGGCAGCATTTTCTTCGTTGACCGCGAGGGCGAACAGGTTGACCCACTCCATGGCGCTCAAGGTCGAACCGATCACGTTGGGCTTGTTCAGCTCTTGCAGGCTGCGATGCAACCTGGCAGCACGACGGCGCACGTTCAGACCGCCAGGCAGGATGCCTTCGTGCTTGAGGCCGTGCTCGACGCAGTCCTGCATGGCGCGCCAGAGTGTCATCAGGCCGCTGCGGATTTCCTCTTCTGAACGCCAGACCTTTTCGTTCGCCATCATCAACTCGGCGACACGCAGGTTGTGCTTCTGACACAGGGCAAGCAGCTCCGCGGCGCTGGAAAAATCGTAAGGCAATACGCTGCGATCCAGATCGACCACGCCGCTTGAAGCCTGTGCCTCATCGACGACAAAACCACCGCCGACTGAATAGTAGGTGTCGCGATGCAACTCGCCGTGTTCACCTTCAGCCACCAGGGTCATCGCATTGGGATGGAATGGCAGGTTCTCATCAATCAGGCGCATGTCCCGCGCCCAGATGAAGGGCACCGGCAAGCGACCGTCGAGCAACAGTGTGTGGGTTTCACGCAAGGTGTCGATGCGAATGCCGATTTGCGACGGGTCGATCGCGTCCGGCCATTCGCCCATCAAGCCCATGATCACCGCGTTGTCACTGCCGTGACCGATACCGGTGGCCGACAAGGAGCCGAACAGCTGGACTTCGATCCTGTGCACCTGTTCCAGCAGCACCTTCCCGCGCAACGACTCGACGAACAACGCCGCGGCGCGCATGGGCCCGACGGTGTGCGAGCTGGAGGGGCCAATGCCGATTTTGAACAGGTCGAAAACACTGATAGCCATGACGTGCGAGACTCCTCGATGAGCAGATTCCAGGCGTCAAGGCACCCGGTGACGGAGCTGCTACGCTCAAGCTGCAATCCGCCGAGATAGCCGCATCATCAGGCTTTTGTAATGTCGCTCGACGTCTCACACCGACGCACCCATGCCCACCAGCGCCGCAGGCCGCAGACGTTACGTTTTGGCCGTTTTTTTGCGGCTCAGAGGACTAAAAAGCGCTGAATAAAGCTGTAAACGACCTCACCGACACTGGATGCGACCATCCCTGTACTGGATACGACGCACCCTGTAGGCGTCAGAAATCCACTGGTCCATGATCAGTCTCGACTCGATTGCACGGCGCCGTGGTAGAGCAGTCTCCACACGCCCACCAACCGCAACACTCATAAGTGCGGTCAGAACACCGCCAAAAAAAACACTCAGGAGTCCACCCATGAAAATAGGTTCCCCGTCGTTGTTGTTGGCCGCCATGCTGAGTCTGCCGCTTGTGGCTCATGCCACAGAACCGGCACAGTGCAGCACCGTAAACTTCTCCGATGTCGGCTGGACCGACATCACCGCCACAACGGCGACCACCAGCGTCGTGCTCGACGCCTTGGGCTACAAGACCAAGACCACCATGATTTCCGTGCCGGTGACCTACAAGTCCCTGGCCGACGGCAAGAACATGGACGTGTTTCTCGGTAACTGGATGCCCACCATGGAAAACGACATCAAGGCTTACCGCGATGCCGGCACCGTGGAAACCGTGCGCACCAACCTCAAAGGCGCCAAGTACACCCTGGCGGTGCCACAAGCGCTTTACGACAAAGGGCTGCATGACTTCAAAGACATTGCCAAGTTCAAGAAAGAGCTGGACGGCAAGATCTATGGCATCGAGCCGGGTAACGACGGCAACCGTCTGATCCAGAGTATGATCGACAAGAACGCCTTCGGCCTCAAAGACGCTGGTTTCAAAGTGGTCGAGTCCAGTGAAGCGGGCATGCTCTCGCAAGTCGACCGCGCCCAGAAGCGCGATACCGCGGTGGTGTTCCTGGGCTGGGCACCGCACCCGATGAACAAGCGCTTCAAGATTGAGTACCTGACCGGTGGCGACGACTATTTCGGCCCGGATTTCGGTGCGGCCACCGTCCTGACCAACACCCGCAAGGGCTACAGCCAGGAATGCAGCAACGTTGGCCAATTGCTGAAAAACCTGGAGTTCACCGTGGACATGGAAAGCTCGCTGATGGGCAACATCCTGGACGACAAGATGAAGCCTGAAGCGGCCGCCAAGGCCTGGCTGAAAAAGAATCCACAGGTACTCGATACCTGGCTCGCTGGCGTGACCACCATTGACGGTAAACCAGGCCTGGACGCCGTGAAAGCCAAGCTTGCACAGTAATTGTTGACGCCGGGCGAGTTCGCTCGCCCGGGCTGTTTTTTCCTTGCATGCGGACGTTCACTACCATGCTGATTGATCAGAAAATCCCTTTAGGCCAGTACATCGCTGCCTTCGTTGAATGGTTGACGCAACACGGCGCCAGCACATTCGATGCGATCGCCACGACACTGGAAACGATGATCCACGGCGTGACGTTTGCGCTGACCTGGTTCAACCCGCTGGCATTGATCGGCCTGATCGCCTTGCTGGCTCACTTCATTCAACGCAAATGGGGCCTGACCGTTTTCGTCATCGCCTCCTTCC
Source organism: Pseudomonas frederiksbergensis (assembly GCF_001874645.1). Lineage (NCBI taxonomy): Bacteria > Pseudomonadati > Pseudomonadota > Gammaproteobacteria > Pseudomonadales > Pseudomonadaceae > Pseudomonas > Pseudomonas frederiksbergensis. The sequence continues at coordinate 3,369,925 of NZ_CP017886.1, read as the reverse complement.
TGCTGATCCTCAATCTGGGCTACTGGCAGGAAACCATGGAAACCCTCGCCCAGGTGCTGTTCGCCACCTTCGTCTGCGTGATCATAGGCGTGCCGTTGGGCATCGTCGCCGCGCACAAACCGATGTTCTACACGCTGATGCGTCCGGTGCTCGATCTGATGCAGACCGTACCGACGTTCGTGTACCTCATTCCTACCCTGACCCTGTTCGGTCTCGGTGTAGTCCCGGGTCTGATTTCAACGGTAGTGTTCGCGATTGCCGCGCCTATCCGCCTGACCTACCTGGGTATCCGCGATGTGCCGCAAGAACTGATGGACGCCGGCAAGGCCTTTGGCTGCTCGCGCCGTCAGCTGCTCTCTCGCATTGAGCTGCCCCACGCGATGCCGAGCATCGCGGCCGGTATCACCCAGTGCATCATGCTGTCGTTGTCGATGGTGGTGATCGCGGCACTGGTGGGCGCCGATGGCCTGGGCAAACCCGTGGTCAACGCACTGAACACTGCCGATATCGCCCTGGGCTTCGAAGCCGGGTTGGCGATCGTACTGCTGGCGATCATGCTCGACCGTATCTGCAAACAACCCGACGCCAAAGTAGGGGGTGACGCATGAGCATCATTCGCTTCGATCAGGTCGACGTGATCTTCTCCAAAGACCCGCGTGAAGCCCTGAAATTGCTCGACCAAGGCATGACCCGCGACCAGATCCTGAAAAAAACCGGGCAAATCGTTGGCGTTGAAAAAGCCAGCCTGGACATCGAGAAAGGCGAAATCTGTGTGCTGATGGGCCTCTCTGGCTCCGGCAAATCCAGCCTGCTGCGCTGCATCAACGGCTTGAACACGGTCAGCCGTGGCAAGCTGTTCGTCGAGCATGAAGGTCGACAGATCGACATTGCTTCCTGCACCCCGGCCGAACTGAAAATGATGCGCACCAAGCGCATCGCCATGGTGTTCCAGAAGTTCGCCCTGATGCCTTGGCTGACGGTGCGCGAAAACATCAGCTTCGGCCTCGAGATGCAGGGTCGTCCGGAGAAGGAACGTCGCCAGTTGGTCGACGAAAAGCTCGAACTGGTGGGCCTGACCCAATGGCGTAACAAGAAGCCCGACGAACTCTCCGGCGGCATGCAGCAACGTGTGGGCCTGGCCCGTGCGCTGGCGATGGACGCCGACATTCTGCTGATGGACGAACCCTTCTCGGCACTTGATCCGCTGATTCGCCAAGGCCTGCAAGACGAACTGCTGGAACTGCAACGCAAGCTGCACAAGACCATCGTGTTCGTGAGCCACGACCTCGATGAAGCGCTGAAACTCGGCAGCCGTATCGCAATCATGAAAGACGGCCGGATCATCCAGTACAGCAAGCCGGAAGAAATCGTCCTCAACCCGGCCGATGACTACGTGCGGACCTTCGTGGCACACACCAACCCGCTGAACGTGCTCTGCGGTCGCAGCCTGATGCGCACGCTGGACAACTGCAAACGCATCAACGGCTCGGTATGCCTGGATCCGGGCGGCGACTCGTGGCTGGACCTGGCCGAAGGCAACACCATCAAAGGCGCACGCCAGAACGGCGCGAGCCTGGACCTGCAGAACTGGGTACCGGGGCAAGCAGTGGAAGGCCTGGGCCGTCGACCCACGCTGGTGGACTCGAACATCGGCATGCGCGACGCGTTGCAGATTCGTTATCAGACCGGCAACAAACTGGTGCTGCATGACAACAATCATGTGGTGGGGATTCTCGGCGACAGCGAGCTGTACCACGCGCTGCTTGGCAAGAACCTGGGGTAAGGCAGCAGACACAAAAACGCCGCGAGGATCGCGGCGTTTTTGTTGGGTCAGTAGATCAAAAGATCGCAGCCTACGGCAGCTCCTACAGGAAATGCGTTCGGCGTAGGAGCTGCCGCAGGCTGCGATCTTTTAGGCACGACGCGGTGCAACTGATGCACCGCGTCACTTAAGTCTTAGCTATACACCCGGCCCAGGAGCTGCCGATGGCTTTCAAACTGATCGAGCACATCACGGGTGATCTGATCCTGAGTGAAACCCATCAAGTCGTACTCCTGACTGCCGTTGTGCAGGTACACCTCGGCGCGGTAGTAACGCGTGCGCGCTTCATCCGGGCTCGGCGACTCGCTCGGCGCCGCCAGATAGCCGTCCAGGCTCACTTCGTAGACAAAAGGGTTGCCCTCTTCCATCTCGATCCGCACACCCATGCAACGCTTGGCTTTACCCAGCAACGTCTGCACGTCCAGACCCTGAGTGCGCAATTGCGCCGCCGCATCGTCCAGCGCCGGGCTGACTTGCTTGTCCATGAAGCGCTGAACGATCGACTGGCTCGGTTGCAGGTCCAACTGAGTCAAACGCTCGCTGAAACCACGACGACCACGCGCCGCCAGCTCGGCCTGTTCCTGCTCGATCTGCACGTCCTGACGCATGGCCTTGTGCAAGCCGAACATGAAGAACACCAGCACCACCGAGAACGGCAGGCCGGCCAGCACCACCATGGTTTGCATGGCTTCGAAGTTACCGGCGAACAGCAAGCCAATGGTCACCAGCGTGATCACCGCCGACCAGAAGATCCGCAGCCAGTGCGGGGCGTCTTCGTCGACGTTGCCGCCCTTGCAGGACAGGTTCGCCATCATCACCGCGCCAGAGTCGGCCGGGGTCAGGAACAACACGAAACCGACAAAGATCGACACGCCGATCACGATCTTCGACGCAGGATAATGCTCAAGCAACTGATAGATCGCCATCGACGGCTGTTCCAGCGCCGTCTTCCCGAGCTCCACCGCCCCATGGTTCATCACCAGATCCAGTGCCGAATTACCGAAGATCGACAGCCAGGCCAAGGTGAAACCCAGCGGAATCAGCAGCACGCCGGCCACCAGTTCACGCACGGTACGACCGCGAGAAATACGCGCGATGAACATGCCGACGAATGGGGCCCAGGAAATCCACCAGGCCCAGTAGAACAACGTCCACAGGCCCAACCAGCGCTCGGATTTGGCGTTGTCGGCTTCGTATACATAAAGGTCGAAGGTTTTCAGCACCACACCGTTCAGGTAGTCGCCGATGTTCTGCACGAAGCCGTTGAGCAGGTGCAGGGTCGGGCCGAACAGCAGGACGAAAATCAGCAGGCCGCTGAACAACACGATGTTCAGGTTGGACAGACGGCGGATGCCGTTTTCCACACCCGACACCGCAGCAATGGTTGCCACGGTGCTCATCACGATGATCACGATCAGCAGGTTGGTGTTGCTGTGCTCCATGCCGAACAGGTTCTCGAGACCCGACGACACTTGCAGCGAACCAATCCCCAGGTTAGTCACCAGACCCAGCAGCGTCACGAACATGCCAAAGCCGTCCACCGCATGACCGGCCGCGCCTTTGACCCAACGCTCGCCCACCAGCGGATACAGCGCCGAACGCAACGCCAGCGGCTGGTTATGACGGTATGCAAAGTACGCCACGGCCAAACCGACCAAAGCGTAGATCGCCCAGCCATGCAGGCCCCAATGCAGGAACGTCAGCTGCACCGCCTGACGCGCTGCCAGGTTACTGCCGGCCACGCCTTCCGGCGGATTGAAGTAGTGATCCAAAGGCTCGGAAGCACCGAAGTACAGCAGCGAGATGCCGATACCGGACGAGAACAGCATCCCCGCCCAGGCGCCATAGCTGAAGTCCGGGGTATCGTCCTTGCTGCCCAGTTTGAGCTTGCCGTAGGACGAAAACGCCAGGCCGACGACGAAGACCAGATAGGCGGCGATCACCACCATGTAGTACCAACCGAAGCTGCGCGACAACCAGGCCTGAGCGATCCCCAGCATTCTCCCGGCTTCTTGCGGCGCGGCAATGAGGATGGCGGTCAGCAGCAGGATCAATGCGGTCGAGGTGTAGAACACCCAACCGTTGACCGTCACCTTATCGGGTGGGGTCTTTATAAGAGAGGCAGAACTCATTGCACAGATGCTCCAGGCAGTGCGAGAGAAAGACACAAGGCAAAGCAGTACCCGACCAATCGGTTAGTTGGCAGCCGATCAGCGGGTGATATAAAGACACCCCGAAAAAAGCCCGAAACCGCAGCAGCAGCGTTGAAAACCGACCTCGATGATCGCGCGCGTACATGACGCAGCGCATGACCCTGAGCGTCTTGCCCATTCAACACGTCCATTGAAATCGGTTCGCAGCATGCCCCGCGTGGGTTTCGAGCATTTTCGGATGTCGTTTTTCCGCCAACCACATGTAGGAAAAACCTGTAGGCAGCGACGATTTGTCGCAGATCTTATTCTTTGTTGATTGAACGTTCAATCAAAACAAAATAGACTGGCCCTCAATCCGGTAGCCGTTTTTCGTCCACCGGAAGGCCTAAGGAGATGTGCAAGATGCCCAAGGTCGGTATGCAACCCATCCGCCGTCAGCAGTTGATCGAAGCCACATTGCAGGCCGTCGATCAGGTCGGAATGGGGGACGCCAGCATTGCGCTGATCGCCCGTTTGGCCGGTGTCTCGAATGGCATCATCAGTCACTATTTTCAGGACAAGAATGGCCTGATCGCCGCCACGATGCGGCATCTGATGAACGTCCTCAGCGAGAACGTCACCGCGCGCCGCCAGGCGCTGGGAGATGACAGCCCACGGGCTCATCTTCAGGTGATCATCGAAGGCAACTTCGACGCCAGCCAGGTCAATGGCCCGGCAATGAAAACCTGGTTGGCCTTCTGGGCAACCAGCATGCACCAACCGTCGTTACACAGGTTGCAGCGGATCAACGATCACCGCCTGTATTCCAACCTGTGCTGCGAGTTCCGCCGAATGCTGCCGCTTGATCAAGCACGCAGCGCAGCACGCGGACTGGCAGCCCTGATTGACGGTTTGTGGTTGCGCGGCGCGCTGTCGGGAGACGCTTTCGACACCGAGCAGGCGCAACGGATCGCTTACGAATATATGGATTTCCAACTGGCTAAGCAGGAGCGCTAGAGCACACATAAAACGCTCAGCCCCTGAACGGCTACTGATCAGCGTCGCCCAGGCTTTACGGCACGCCCAGTGGCTAACGCCAATAACCAATGCACTTGCGAGGACTCTATGGCCCGTTTCGAACTGCAAAAACTTTACATCGACGGCGGTTACTCCGACGCCAGCGGCGACGCCACCTTCGAAGCCATCAACCCGGCCAACGGTGAAGTTCTCGCCACAGTGCAACGTGCAACCTTCGCCGACGTCGAACGCGCTGTCGTCAGCGCCGAAAAGGGCCAGAAGATCTGGGCTGCAATGACGGCCATGGAGCGTTCGCGCATCCTGCGCCGTGCCGTTGATATCCTGCGCGAGCGCAACGATGAACTGGCCGCGCTGGAAACCCTGGACACCGGCAAGGCGTACTCCGAAACCCGCTACGTCGACATCGTCACCGGCGCTGACGTGCTGGAATACTACGCAGGCCTGGTACCCGCCATTGAAGGCGAGCAAATCCCGCTGCGCACCACTTCGTTCGTTTACACCCGTCGCGAGCCACTGGGCATCGTGGCCGGTATCGGCGCGTGGAACTACCCGATCCAGATCGCGCTGTGGAAATCCGCTCCCGCCCTGGCGGCCGGTAACGCGATGATCTTCAAGCCAAGCGAAGTCACTTCCCTGACCACCCTGAAACTGGCTGAGATCTACACCGAAGCGGGCCTGCCAGCGGGCGTGTTCAACGTTCTGACCGGCAGCGGCCGTGAAGTCGGCACCTGGCTGACCGAGCACCCACGCATCGAAAAAATCTCCTTCACCGGCGGCACCGACACCGGCAAGAAGGTCATGGCCAGCGCTTCTGGCTCGTCCTTGAAAGACGTGACCATGGAACTGGGCGGCAAATCCCCGCTGATCATTTTCGACGACGCCGACCTCGATCGCGCCGCCGACACCGCCATGATGGCCAACTTCTACAGCTCCGGTCAGGTCTGCACCAACGGCACTCGCGTGTTCGTACCGAGTCACCTGAAAGCCGCTTTTGAAGCCAAGATCGTGGAACGCGTTGCCCGTATCCGCGTCGGCAACCCGGAAGACGAAAACACCAACTTCGGCCCACTGGTCAGCTTCGCACACATGGAAAGCGTGCTGGGCTACATCGCCAAGGGTAAAGAAGAAGGCGCTCGCCTGCTGTGCGGCGGTGATCGTCTGACCGAAGGCGAATTCGCTAAAGGCGCCTTCGTGGCACCGACCGTGTTCACCGACTGCACCGACGACATGACCATCGTTCGTGAAGAAATCTTTGGCCCGGTGATGAGCATCCTCACCTATGAAACCGAAGAAGAAGTGATCCGCCGCGCCAACGACACCGAGTTCGGCCTGGCCGCTGGCGTCGTCACCAAGGACCTGAACCGCGCTCACCGCGTGATTCATCAACTGGAAGCCGGTATCTGCTGGATCAACGCCTGGGGCGAGTCCGACGCCAAGATGCCGGTCGGCGGCTACAAGCAGTCGGGTGTCGGTCGTGAGAACGGCATCAGCTCGCTGAACAACTTCACCCGCATCAAATCGGTACAGGTCGAGCTGGGCGATTACGCCTCGGTTTTCTAAAGCGCACCTGCACAACCCGTAGCAGCTGCCGAGGCACGAGGCTGCGTTGGGCTGCGAAGCGGCCCCCAAGGGCGGCCCTTCGGACCGCAACGCAGCCTCGTGCCTCGGCAGCTGCTACGGGTGACCTGACCACATTTCAAGAGGGTGCATTCAATGTCCCAGGAATACGACTACATCATCATCGGGGCCGGCTCTGCCGGTAACACCCTGGCGACCCGTCTGACTGAAGACGAAGGCGTCACCGTTCTGCTGCTCGAAGCCGGCGGCCCGGACTACCGTTTCGACTTCCGCACGCAAATGCCTGCTGCACTGGCGTTCCCGCTGCAAGGCCGTCGCTACAACTGGGCCTACGAGACTGATCCAGAGCCACACATGGACGGCCGCCGGATGGAATGCGGTCGCGGCAAGGGCCTGGGCGGCTCTTCGCTGATCAACGGCATGTGCTACATCCGCGGTAACGCCATGGACTACGACGGCTGGGCGAAAAACCCTGGCCTGGAAGACTGGACCTACCTGGACTGCTTGCCCTATTTCAGAAAAGCTGAAACCCGTGACATCGGCGCGAACGACTACCACGGCGGCGAAGGCCCGGTCAGCGTGACCACGCCTAAAGCCGGCAACAACCCGCTGTTCCACGCGATGGTTGAAGCAGGCGTACAGGCCGGTTACCCGCGTACCGAGGACCTGAACGGCTACCAGCAGGAAGGTTTCGGCCCGATGGACCGTACCGTAACGCCTAAAGGCCGTCGCTCCAGCACCGCGCGCGGTTACCTGGACACCGCCAAAAAGCGTTCGACCCTGAACATCGTCACCCACGCCCTGACCGACAAGATTCTGTTCGAAGGCAAGCGTGCGGTTGGCGTGCGTTACCTGGTGGGCAGCGCCGAAGAGCGTGTTGAAGCCCGTGCCCGTAAGGAAGTGCTGTTGTGCAGCGGCGCGATCGCTTCGCCGCAAATCCTGCAACGCTCCGGCGTTGGCCCGGCCAAGCTGCTCGAAAGCCTGGACATTCCCGTGGTTCACGACCTGCCAGGCGTCGGCGAAAACCTGCAGGACCACCTGGAACTGTACCTGCAATACGCGTGCACCCAGCCGGTTTCGCTGTACCCGTCGCTGATTTGGTACAACCAGCCGGCCATTGGCGCCGAATGGATGTTCAACGGCACCGGTATCGGCGCCAGCAACCAGTTCGAAGCCGGCGGTTTTATCCGTACGCGTCCGGATTTCGAATGGCCGAACATTCAGTACCACTTCCTGCCGGTGGCGATTAACTACAACGGCAGCAACGGTGTGAAAGAGCACGGTTTCCAGGCACACATGGGTTCCATGCGTTCGCCAAGCCGTGGCCGCATCCAGGTTAAATCCAAGGATCCGCGCCAGTACCCGAGCATCCTGTTCAACTATATGGCCACCGAGCAAGACTGGCAGGAATTTCGCGATGGCATCCGCCTGACCCGTGAAATCATGCAACAGCCGGCACTCGACGCGTTCCGTGGTCGCGAGCTGAGCCCGGGCATTGAAGTGCAAACCGACGAGCAACTGGACACGTTCATCCGTGAACACGCCGAAACCGCGTTCCACCCGTCCTGCTCGTGCAAGATGGGCACCGATGACATGGCGGTGGTCGATGGCCAGGGTCGCGTCCACGGGATGCAAGGTCTGCGCGTGGTCGATGCCTCGATCATGCCGCTGATCACCACCGGTAACCTGAACGCGCCAACGATCATGATGGCCGAGAAAATCGCCGACAAGATCCGTGGTCGTCAGCCACTGCCTCGCAGCAAGGCCAAGTACTACGTCGCGGGCGACGCCCCGGTACGTGGCAAGCCTCTGCGTGAAGTGGCTCCTACCGCGCAGTAACCGTTACACCGCGGTGCTGCGCCTGTTCCTGCCCCCATAGGAGCTGGCGCAGCCTGCGATCCTTTGATCTTGATCTACTCCTGTCGGCGCTCCATGCACCGCCAAGATCGCAGCCTGCGGCAGCTCCTACAAGCCGTGTCCAACCGACATGCACCTGATGCCCCACCGTTTCACCCTTGATCCCACCCCCCGCGCAGGCCTAATCTAGTCACCGCGCAAACGTTTCACCCCCCGCCCCATCGACAAGCCGCCACCTCTGGCTGGCCACGAGGCTTACTCATGTTTGATGTCGTGTCTTCGAGCAAATGGCCCACCGGCTACCTGATCAATCCAAACGTAGAACCCCTCGATCCGAAATGGCTTCAGGCATTCAGCAAGATCCCCGCCGCGGCTGTCAGCGATTGCCTGGGCCGCAACGTGGGTGGTCTGGGTTTGAAAGCCTTCCACGGCAATGCGCCGATGCTCGGCAGTGCGCTGACGGTTCGCGTGCGTCCCGGCGACAACCTGATGATCCTCAAAGCCATGCAGATGGCCCGCCCGGGCGATGTGCTGGTGATCGACGGCAGTGCCGACCTGACCCGCGCCGTGTTCGGCGGCATCATGCGCGCCATGGCCCTCAAGGCCGGGATCGTCGGCGTGGTGATCAACGGCGCCCTGCGCGACCTCGACGAGTGGCAAACCGGTGAACTGCCGGCCTACGCCATCGGCGGCGTACACCGTGGCCCGAGCACCGACGGTGGCGGCGAAATCAACGTGCCGATTTCCTGCGCCGGCATGCTGGTTGCCCCCGGTGACTTGATGATTGGCGACGGTGACGGTGTGGTGGCTGCATCGCGCAGCGAACTGCCGGAGCTGCTGGTACGTTGCCACGACCTGCTCGCGCGGGAAAAGGCTACGCTTGCGGCTATCGAAGCCGGAACACTGGACCCGGATCGTTTCGACGCCATCCTGCGCGCCAAGGGTTGCCCGGTCTAAACGGCCCTTACAAAAGCGAAAGCAGCCTCAAGGTCGCCGCCATTCACAAGGAGGTCCCCGCATGTTTGATTTCCACCCCCAGCTCAAGCAGCGTTTCGCTGCCCTGCGCACCGGCGCTGAATTTTTTTCGCTGCGCTATGTGCGCGAGTCGGGCCAGTACCTGTCGGTACGCAAAAATGTTGCCGAGCCTCCAAGCCTGAGCCGTGACGAAGGCGCGATGCTGACCGCACGGGTCAATGGCGTCGAAGCCTACGCCGCGACCAATGATCTGTCGCAATCGGGCCTGCAAGCCGCCCTCGACCGCGCCGAACAACAGGCCCGTTCGATGGCCGCCCACGCCCTGCTCGACCTGCGTCAGCAAACTGTTTCCAGCGCGCGCGCCGATTACCTGTCTCCGAATCTGGAACAACCCTTCCCGTCCCTCAGCGATTGCTACCAACTGCTCGGTGCCGAATCCGCTGCCGTGCCGAAGGACGAGCGGCTGGTGAACTGGCAGGTCAGTATCGGCATGACTCACGTCGAACAGATCTACCTCAACAGCGCCGGCGCCGAACTGCGCCAGGCGCAACGTTTTGTTTATCCTGGGCTGGACGTCACCGCCTACAACGGCAACGACAGCCAGACCCGCAGCCTGGGCCGCGAGAACTTCGGCCAGCAAGGCGGCGCGGACGTGATCAGCCGTTGCGGCCTGATCGGCGCCGGCCCGCAAGTCGCCGATCAGGCACTGCAATTGCTACTGGCACCGAACACCCCGCAAGGCAAACGCGACCTGCTGCTGATGCCCGACCAAATGATGCTGCAGATCCATGAGTCCATCGGCCATCCTCTGGAACTGGACCGCATCCTCGGCGACGAGCGCAATTACGCCGGCACCAGCTTCGTCAAAACCAGCGATTTCGGCAGCCTGCAATACGGCTCGAAACTGCTCAACGTGACCTTCGACCCGGACATTCCCGAGCAGCTCGCCAGCTACGGCCATGACGACGACGGCACGGCGGCGAGCAAACAATTCCTGATCCGCGAAGGCTTGCTGATCCGTCCACTGGGCGGCGCGCTGTCGCAATTTCGCGCAGGTCTCGACGGCGTCGCCAATAGCCGCGCCTGTGGCTGGAACCGTCCACCCATCGACCGCATGGCCAACCTCAACATCGAACCTGGCGACCAGCCGCTCGAACAACTGATCAGCGGCATCGAACACGGTGTGCTGATGTCGACTAACCGCTCATGGTCAATTGACGATGCGCGGAATAAATTCCAGTTTGGCTGCGAGTGGGCTCAGTTGATCGAAAACGGCGAGCTCAAAGGCGTGGTGAAGAACCCGAATTATCGGGGCATCTCCGCACAGTTCTGGCGCAACCTCAGCGCCGTTGGCGACGTCAGCACCTTCAAGGTGCTGGGCACGCCGAACTGCGGCAAGGGCGAACCGAACCAGGTAATCCGCGTCGGCCATGCCTCGCCGGCCTGCGTGTTCAGCAACATTGATGTGTTTGGAGGAGACGCCTGATGAGTACGGCTTTGAGTCAGGTCGAGCAATTCAAGGGACTGGTGGCATGGTTGCGCAGTGCGGTGCCCGAGCCTGAACAATTCACCTTGAGCTACGCCGCCGAATCGTCGGCGTTTGTGCGCTTCAACCACGCCAAGGTGCGCCAGGCTGGCCAGGTTCAGCAGGCCAGCCTGGGTTTCAAACTGATCAATGACGGTCGGCATGCGGACCTGAGCATCACCCTCGCCGGTGATCCAGAGGTCGACCTTCAGCGCCTGGCCGAAGGTCTGCAACAGCTGCGCGAAACTCTGCCGTTGTTGCCGCAGGATCCGTATCTGCTGCTCAACCACACAGGCTGGCAGAGCAAGAATGTGCAGGATCATCCGCTGCCGGACACCGAGCAGGTGGTCGCCGAAATCGCCCGCGCCGCCGAAGGGCTCGATCTGGTCGGCTTCTACGCCGCCGGGCCTATCAGCCAGGGATTCGCCAGTTCGTTCGGCGCCTTTGGCTGGCATCAGGCCAACAGCTTCAACTTCGATTTCAGCCTGTTCCACGCCAACGGCCAAGCGGTGAAAGCCAGCTACGCCGGGCACGACTGGAACAGCGAAGGTTTCGCCAAACGCTTCCAGCAGGCCCGCGAGCAGCTGGAGTTCTTGGGGCGGCCACTGCGCACGTTGGCGCCGGGTCAGTACCGCGCCTATCTGGCGCCGGCAGCGCTGGAGGAAATCGTCGGCATGCTCTGCTGGGGAGGCTTCTCTGCCCAGTCGATTGCCAGCAAAAGCAGCCCGCTGCAAAAACTCTACGCTGGCGATAACACGTTCAGCCCATGGCTCTCACTGGATGAAAAAGTCAGTGGTTCCCTGAGCCCGGCGTTTTCCGGCGAGGGCTATCCGCGCAGCGATCTCGGGTTGATCGTTGCCGGCAAGGCTGGCGAGCGGCTGGTAGGGTCACGCAGCGCTGCCGAATACGGCCTGACCGCCAACGGCGCCAGTGGTGGTGAGGCGCCAACTGCCTTGAACATGGCTGCGGGCACATTGCCTGAAGCCGAGATTCTCAAGCAGCTCGGTACTGGTTTGTACATCAGCAATCTGTGGTACCTGAACTACTCGGACCAGCCGGCCGCGCGCTTGACCGGCATGACCCGCTTCGCGACCTTCTGGGTCGAGAACGGCGAGATTCAGGCGCCGGTCAGCACCATGCGCTTCGATGACAGCGCCTACAGCCTGCTCGGTTCGCAGCTGGAAGCGCTGACCCGTGAGCGCGAGCTGATTCTGTCGGCCAGCACCTACAGCCAACGGGCGACGGCTTCGGCGTTGTTGCCGGGAGCGCTGGTCAGCAGATTGACCCTGACCTTGTGACGGCGCAAAAGATCGCAGCCTGCGGCAGCTCCTACAGGTGTATGCGTTCGGCGTAGGAGCTGCCGCAGGCTGCGATCTTTTCGGGCACACACAATTCAACAAACACACTCTCACACGAGGTCCCATGCCCAACCGTCCGGCTCTTGACGCAATCACCGCCCGTTGGGTCCCCTGGGTGGTGGCGATTGCGTTCTTCATGCAGTCCCTCGACGGGACCATCCTCAACACCGCCCTGCCCGCCATGGCCCTCGATCTGGCAGAAGACCCACTGCGCATGCAGGGCGTGGTCATCGCCTACATGCTCACGGTCGCCTTGCTGATTCCGGCGTCGGGCTGGGTCGCCGACCGCTTCGGCACCCGGAAAATCTTCTTCGGCGCGATCCTCTTGTTCAGCCTCGGCTCCTTGCTCTGTGCACTCTCCAGCACCTTGACCATGCTGGTCGGCGCCCGGGTGATTCAGGGGCTGGGCGGCGCATTGATGTTGCCGGTCGGGCGATTGGTGGTGCTGCGCGCTTATCCGCGTTCGGAACTGGTGCGAATCATGGGTTTCATCACCATTCCCGGCCTGCTCGGGCCGCTGATCGGCCCGACCATGGGCGGCTGGATGGTGCAATACCTGACCTGGCACTGGATTTTCCTGATCAACCTGCCGGTCGGGCTGGTCGGTTGCTACGCCGTCTGGAAGTTCATCCCGGACCTGCGTGGCGCTGAGCGCACCCGCTTCGATGGCTTGGGTTTCCTGCTGTTCGGCGCGGCGATGGTGCTGATCACCATTGCCATGGAAGGTCTGGGCGAGCTGCACCTGCCGCACTTGCGAGTGATGTTGCTGTTGTTCGGCGGCATGGCGTGCCTGGCGGCTTATTGGCTGCGGGCCGGACACATCGACAATCCGTTGTTCGCGCCGGCACTGTTCAAGACCCGGACCTTTGCCGTGGGGATTCTCGGCAACCTGTTCGCCCGACTCGGCAGCGGCGCCCTGCCGTTTCTGGTGCCGTTGCTGCTACAGGTTGCATTGGGCTACTCGCCGTCCCAGGCGGGGATGAGCATGTTGCCGCTGGCCGCGGCGGCGATGTTTGCCAAGTCAGTCGCCCGACCACTGATCGAACGCCTGGGCTACCGCATTGTGCTCACCGGCAACACTCTGGCACTGGGGTTGATGCTGACGAGCATGGGCCTGGTCAGCGAACAAACGCCTTATTGGCTGCTGCTGGTGCAACTGGCGATACTCGGCGCGATCAACTCCTTGCAGTTCACGGCGATGAACACCGTGACCCTGATCGACCTCGACGACGCCAGCGCCAGCAGCGGCAACAGCCTGCTGTCAGTGGTCGCGCAGTTGTCGCTGAGTCTGGGCGTTGCCTGCGCTGGCGCCCTGCTTGGCGGCTTCACGGCAGAGGCCGGTAATGACGGTGTCGACACGGTACTGGGCGCGTTTCAGCTGACCTTCGTCACAGTCGGAATCATGGCAATGCTCGCCGCGACGATTTTTTCTCAGCTCTCTCCAAAGGATGGCCGACGAATGGTCAGCCGCGAGCACGATATAGAGCACTGACCTGTAGCAGCTGTCGAGGCACGAGGCTGCGTTGCGTGTCCGCAGGACCGCCTTCGGGGGCTGCTACGACTATTCGTCCAGAATTTGCAGGTGGAGAGCGTGGGACTGGTACACTGCGCGACATTTTGTTTTGCAGGCCAGTCCCGTGACCACCATCGCCACCGCTTTTAATACTTTGCCGCTGTCCGCCGCCATGCTGGCTAACCTCGACTCCCTCGGTTATGCCCAGATGACGCCGATCCAGGCGCAAAGCTTGCCGGTGATCCTCAAGGGGATGGACCTGATCGCCCAGGCCAAGACCGGCAGCGGCAAAACCGCCGCCTTCGGTATCGGCCTGCTGAACCCGATCAATCCGCGTTTCTTCGGCTGCCAGGCGTTGGTCATTTGCCCGACCCGTGAGCTGGCTGACCAGGTCGCCAAGGAAATCCGTCGTCTGGCCCGCGCCGAAGACAACATCAAGGTGCTGACCCTGTGTGGCGGCGTCTCGTTCGGTCCGCAGATTGGCTCGCTGGAACACGGTGCACACATCATCGTCGGCACCCCGGGACGCATCCAGCAACACCTGCGCAAGGGTTCGCTGGTGCTCCATGGCCTGAACACGCTGATCCTCGACGAAGCCGACCGCATGCTGGACATGGGTTTCTACGACTCCATCGAAGAAATCATCGCCCAGTGCCCGGAGCGTCGCCAGACCCTGCTGTTCTCCGCCACTTATCCGGTGGGCATCAAGCAGCTGGCGTCGAAGTTCATGCGTAACCCGCAGCAAGTGAAGGCCGAGGCGTTCCACGACGACACGCAGATCGAGCAGCGTTTCTACGAGATTTCGCCGGAAGAGCGCATGGAGGCGGTGGTCAAAGTCCTCGCGCATTTCCGTCCGCAATCCACGGTCGCTTTCTGCTTCACCAAGCAGCAAGTGCAGGAAACCGTCGACCACCTGACTGCCAAAGGCATCTCGGCCGTTGGCCTGCACGGTGACCTGGAACAGCGTGATCGCGACCAGGTCCTGGCAATGTTCGCCAACCGCAGTACCTCGGTATTGGTCGCCACCGATGTCGCCGCCCGCGGTCTGGACATCGATGCGCTGGACATGGTGGTCAACGTCGAACTGGCCCGCGACTCGGAAATCCACATCCACCGCGTTGGCCGTACCGGTCGTGCCGGTGAGAAAGGCATCGCCATCAGCCTGGTAGCGCCGTCCGAAGCCCATCGCGCCCAAGCCATCGAGCAACTGCAGAAGTCGCCGCTGAGCTGGGATCAACTGGACAACCTGACCTCCCAGGGCGGTGTCCCACTGCTGCCGGCCATGAGCACTTTGTGCATCGGCGCCGGCCGTAAAGACAAGGTTCGCCCAGGCGACATCCTTGGCGCACTGACCGGCGATGCCGGTGTTCCTGGCGCCCAGGTCGGCAAGATTGCGATCTTCGATTACCAGGCCTACGTCGCCGTGGAACGCGGGATCGCCAAGCAAGCCTTGCAGCGTCTGAACGACGGCAAGATCAAAGGCCGCTCGCTGCGCGTACGGATTTTGTAAGCAACACCACATATCCAACGTACGGGCTGTTTATTTGAGGACACCGTTTTGCGCTCTACCGAAGTCGTGATCATTGGCGCTGGCGCCGCTGGGTTGATGTGTGCGCTGACCGCCGCCGGGCGCGGGCGCAAGGTGATGCTGCTCGACCACGCGAACAAGGCCGGCAAGAAAATCCTCATGTCCGGTGGTGGACGTTGCAATTTCACCAACATGTACACCGAGCCGAGCAATTTTCTCTCGCAAAATGCGCATTTCTGCAAATCCGCGCTGGCGCGCTACACCCAATGGGATTTCATCGGGATGGTGGCCAAACACGGCGTGCCGTACCACGAGAAAAAACTTGGCCAGCTGTTCTGCGATAACAAATCCAGTGACATCCTCGGCATGCTCCTCGACGAGTGCGATCAGGTCGGCGTCAACCTGCACCTCGACACGTCGATCCAGCAGATCGAGAAACTCGAAAGCGGTTACCTGCTGGAAACCACATTGGGCCAGCTGACCTGCGAATCGCTGGTGATCGCCACCGGCGGCCTGTCGATCCCGACCCTGGGCGCCACCGGTTTCGGTTATCAAGTGGCCAAGCAGTTCGGCCACCAGTTGCTGCCCACCCGCGCCGGTCTGGTGCCGTTCACCATCACCGACCAACTCAAAGAACTGTGCACCGAGCTCTCCGGTACGTCGGTGGATTGCCTGGTGAGCTGCAACGATCAGAGCTTTCGCGAGAACATCCTGTTCACCCACCGTGGCCTCAGCGGCCCGGCTATTTTGCAGATTTCGTCGTTCTGGCAATCCGGTGACGCCGTCGAAATCAATCTGATGCCAGACCACGACGTGCCGAACTGGCTGCAACAGCAGCAAGCCGAACGGCCGAACAGCGAGCTGAAAACCCTGCTGGGCGAAATCTTCACCAAGAAGATGGCCAACCTGCTGGCCGACAACTGGTTCGTCTCCAAGCCGATGAAGCAGTACACCCACGCCGAGCTGGCCGATATCGCCACAAAACTGGCGAGCTGGACACTGGTCCCGGCCGGCACCGAAGGCTATCGCACTGCCGAAGTGACACTCGGCGGCGTCGACACCCATGAAGTCTCGTCCAAAACCATGGAATCGCTGAAAAGCCCTGGCCTGTACTTCATCGGAGAAGTGCTGGACGTCACCGGGCACCTGGGCGGCTTCAACTTCCAATGGGCTTGGGCGTCGGGTTACGCGGCGGCGCAGTACGCCTGACACAGAACCCCTACGGGGCGTGTTTCAACACCGTAACGTGGTGTTCCCACGGGCCATGATCCAGGGAAGGAACAGTTTTTGCTGTCAGATGTGATCGGCGCCATTGCGTCGTCGTCATTACTGGCTCAATTTAGCTGCATTGCCCCGGAAGGCCTCCGCACTTCATGCCATCGACCTCGTTTCGTCAGTCTCTGCGTCGCCTTTGGGCGTTGGATAAATTCAGCTACAGCGTGCGGGTGTTCATCGCCCTGACCGGCACCATGGCGCTGTGTTGGTATCAAAATGAAATGGGCCTGCTGATCCCGCTGTTCCTGGGGATTATCGCCAGCGCCCTGGCTGAAACCGACGACAGCTGGCAGGGCCGTCTCAATGCGTTGGCCGTGACGCTGGTGTGTTTCAGCGTTGCCGCGTGCTCGGTCGAGCTGCTATTCCCCTACCCGTACATCTTCGTGTTCGCCCTGGCACTGGCCAGTTTCGGCCTGACCATGCTTGGCGCCCTGGGCGAACGCTATGGCGCGATTGCCTCGGCGACGTTGATTCTGTCGGTGTACACCATGATCGGTGTCGACCAACGCGGCGGCGCGGTCACCGATTTCTGGCATGAACCGGTGTTGCTGGTGGCCGGCGCCGCCTGGTATGGCTTGCTCTCGGTGCTGTGGCAGGCGCTGTTTTCCAACCAGCCGGTGCAACAGAGCCTGGCGCGTTTGTTTCGCGAGCTGGGGTTTTACCTGAAGCTCAAATCATCGCTGTTCGAGCCGATCCGTCAGATGGACGTCGAAGCCCGGCGGCTGGAACTGGCGCAGCAAAATGGCCGAGTGGTCGCGGCGCTCAACGCCGCCAAGGAAATCATCCTGCACCGTGTCGGCAACGGGCGGCCGGGGTCGAAAGTCAGCCGCTACCTGAAGCTGTATTTCCTCGCCCAGGACATCCACGAACGCGCCAGCTCTTCGCACTATCCGTACAACGCTTTGGCCGAAGCCTTTTTCCACAGCGACGTGCTGTTCCGCTGCCAACGCCTGCTGCGCCAGCAAGGCAAAGCCTGCCGGGCATTGGCCGAGTCGATCCAGATGCGCCAGCCGTTCGTCTACGACCACAGCTTTGCCGAAGCCTTGAGCGACCTGCACGCCTCCCTCGAACACCTGCGCATCCAGAGCAACCCGGCCTGGCGCGGCTTGCTGCGCTCATTGCGCGCACTGGCAGCCAACCTCGGCACCCTTGACCGCTTGCTCAGCGACGCGAGTAACCCCGACAGCCTGGCCGACGCCACCGACAGCAGCCTGCTCGACCGCTCACCGCGCAACCTCAAGGACGTCTGGACGCGCCTGCGCACGCAGCTGACGCCGACCTCGTTGCTGTTTCGGCATGCCCTGCGCTTGCCCCTGGCCCTGACCATCGGCTACGGCATGGTGCACTTGATCCACCCATCGCAAGGCTACTGGATCATCCTCACCACGCTGTTTGTCTGCCAACCGAACTACGGCGCCACGCGGCGCAAACTCGGTCAGCGGATCCTTGGCACCGCGATTGGTTTGACCCTGGCCTGGGCGTTGTTCGATCTGTTCCCCAACCCGCTGGTGCAATCGTGTTTCGCGATTGCCGCCGGGGTGGTGTTCTTTATCAACCGCACCACCCGCTACACCCTGGCGACAGCAGCGATCACCTTGATGATTTTGTTCTGCTTCAACCAGGTCGGCGACGGTTACGGACTGTTCCTGCCAAGGCTGCTCGACACCTTGCTCGGCGGCCTGATTGCAGGGCTGGCGGTGCTTCTGTTCCTGCCAGACTGGCAAGGTCGACGGCTGAACAAAGTGCTGGCCAACACCCTGACCTGCAACAGTATTTACCTGCGGCAGATCATGCAGCAATACGCCGCCGGCAAACGTGATGACCTGGCCTATCGGCTGGCTCGACGCAATGCCCACAATGCCGATGCAGCGCTGTCGACCACCTTGGCCAACATGCTCATGGAGCCAGGGCATTTCCGTAAGGAAGCCGACGTCGGCTTCCGTTTCCTGGTGCTTTCCCACACCTTGCTCAGCTACCTCTCGGGCCTCGGCGCACACCGCGAAATCCAGCTGCCCGCTGACGTTCGCGAACAGTTGATCAACGGGGCCGGGGTCAGCCTCGCGGCCAGCATCGACGAAATCGCCCAGGGGCTGGAGAGCAAACTGCCGATTGCGATTCAGAGCGACGAAGAAGAAGCCCTGGCCGCCGGGCTCGAACACATGCCCGACGAGATCGACGAAGGTCAGCGTCTGGTGCAAACCCAACTGGCGTTGATCTGCCGGCAATTGGGACCGTTGCGGACGTTGGCGGCGCATTTGATCAAGGATACGAGCGAGGAGTGAGATCTGTGGTGAGATCGTCTGCGATCGTTCCCACGCAGACGGTTCGACGTGGGAACGATCAAATTCGGGTCTTCACATCCCATGCTGCTTGAGCAGTTGCTCATAGCTGCCATCCGCCTTCATCGCTGCAATTTCGCGGTCGAAACCGGCGACAATCTTTTCATGGTCGGGGTTCTTCAGGCTGACCAGAATATGCAGGCTGTTTTCGCTCAGAGGATTGGGCAGGAACTCCACGGCATTGCGCACCCTGGATGATTCGCGCGCCAGGTAATAGCGGGCGACGTATTCATCTTCCAGGGTCAGCTTCACCCGGTCAGCAGCGAGCATGCGCACCGCCATGGCGAAGTTGTGCACTTGGACTTTCTGCAAGGCCACGTCACTGTCAAACGCAGGCGAATAGGCATAGCCGCGCACCACGGCAATCGGATAAGTGTGCAGTTGCTGCAAATTGTTGTATTCGATCGGCGTGTCTTTACGCTTGATGAAACGTATCCGGTTGAGCAGATACTCGCTGGAAAACTGCCCGATGTGGGTGCGTTCTTCGTTGTACCAGGCATTGACCAGCACGTCGTAACGCCCTTCGCCCACCCCCAGCAAGGCCCTGGCCCAAGGCACCTGCTCGAAATCACTGGCATAACCCGCCCGCGCCAGCGCGGTACTGACGATGTCTGTCGCCAGCCCGCCATTGACCAGCGTGGCATCGGTAAATGGTGGCCAGACATCGGCCACCAGCCGCAGTTTTTCTGCTGTGGCGGTCTGGCTCAGCAACAGCAATCCAATCAAAGCAACGGCTAGATGCAATCGCGGCATGCTAAAAAATCCTTAGCGGGCGGACAGCCCAGCGTGTTTTTAGCCAAAAACTCGAAGGCCGGTGTGCCGAATCGCAGCCACAACCCCGGCCCTAACAGTAGTTCATTGAAGCCAGAACCAACTGCTAAAAATCAGATTACACAAAGAAGACAACGCCGCGAGAAATGAATGATGGCATTACGGCCTTTGTCACAGATATTTATGCCGCAAGACATCCCGCGACGGGACGCTTAGTATCGGAGCGACGTTGTTCAAGGAATGTGAAGATGACAATTGATTGGGTCTGCAAACACCACAGCGATCTGGGTAAAGAGCAGCTATACGCCATTTTGCAGTTGCGCACTGAGGTGTTCGTCGTTGAACAGAAATGCGCCTATCAGGAAGTCGATGGGCTGGACCTGGACGGCGACACCTGCCATTTGATGGCCTGGGACGGTGATCGGCTGGTGGCTTACCTGCGTTTGCTCGACCCGATTTCACAGGGCGGTGACGTGGTCATCGGCCGAGTGGTGATTGCACCTCATGCACGGGGCCAGGGCCTGGGTCATGAACTGATGGAGCACGCACTCAAACAGGCCGAGAAGTATTGGCCAGACCTACCGATCTATCTGTCGGCCCAGGCGCATTTGCAGGGGTATTACGGGCGCTACGGGTTTGTCGTGGTGGGCGAGGAATATCTGGAAGATGACATTCCGCATATCGGGATGCGCCGTCCCTAGTGATCGTTCCCACGCAGAGTGAGGGAACGATCAACACAGGAGCGTGGGAACGATCAGGTTTCAGGGGTATTCCAGCACTGCTTTGATCTGCTGCAAATGCTGCTCGATCCAGCGTGGATCAATCGCTCCCCACTCGCGAATCCGATAGCGCCCGGCATGGTTGCGCGCGCCCTCTTCCTGCTCGAATTCACACACAATATCCAAATCCGCCAACGCGGCGATAGTGTCCTGGGCAGTACGCCGCGGCATACCGGTGACCTCAGTCAGCGCCGGGACGCTGCTGGCCAGCCCGCTGTCGATCAGGTACGCCACGTACAACCGACGGTAGAAGCTGCTCTTGGTCTTGCTCACGTCCGCTCCTTTATTATTTTAGAAGATCGCAGCCTTCGGCAGCTCCTACACGCATGCCTATGTAGGAGCTGCCGTAGGCTGCGATCTTTTGATCTGTTATTGCATATCCCGCCACGTCAGGTACACCCGCAAGTCGAACTCCAGCTGGTGATACCCCGGCAGCATATGCTCGCACAGCTTATAGAAAGCCTTGTTGTGATCGGACTCTTTGAAATGCGCCAACTCGTGCACCACGATCATTTTCAGGAACTGCGGTGCGGCGTCCTTGAACAACGACGCAATGCGAATTTCTTTCTTGGCCTTGAGCTTGCCGCCCTGCACCCGCGAGATTGCGGTGTGCAGGCCGAGGGCACGGTGGGTCAGGTCGAGGCGGTTGTCGAACAGCACTTTGTCGATGGCCGGCGCATTGCGCAGGTATTCCTGTTTCAACTCCAGCGTGTAGCTGTACAGCGCCTTGTCATTCTGCACCGCGTGTTTGTCCGGGTAACGTTGGCTCAGGTAGTCGCCCAGCCGATCCTGATCGATCAACTGGCGCACTTGCTCTTGCAAGGCAGCGGGATAAGCCTGGAGGTACTTGAGCGCGGTCATGGGCCAACAACAGAGAGACGAAAGGCCGCCAGTGTAGCGAATTCAGACGGTCAGCGCGCTCCAGTCAAACGGCTGCGCAAAGCCACCGGCGTCGTCGGCCATCAGCGGCCTGGCCACCAGGAAACCTTGCACATACTGGCACCCGTTGGCCTCAAGCCATTGATACTGCGCAACGGTCTCCACACCTTCGGCGATCACCAACATCCCGAATTGCTTGCACAACTCGATGACACTGCGAGCCAGCGCCGCATCCCGGGGCGAGTCCGGTATCCGGGCAATCAGGTGCCGGTCGAGCTTGAGCGTGTCCAACTCCAGATCGCGTAAATGGGCCAACGAGCACACCCCCGAACCAAAGTCATCCAACGCCACCCGCACCCCGAGGTTACGCAACAGACGCAGCTGTTTGCGAGACTCATCAACATTTTGTATCAAGGCGTCTTCGGTGATTTCAACTTCCAGCTGCGAAGGCTGCAACTCATGGCGCTCCAGCACCTGACGCAACTCGGTGACCAGGTTCGTCATGCCGAACTGAGTGCTGCTCAAGCTCACACCGAGCACCAGATCCTCGGCAAACAGGATTTCCCAGGCCTTTCGCTGCCGGGCGCCGCGATGGTAAATCCAGCTGCCGAGACGACTGATCAGCCGCGCCTCTTCCAGCAGCGGCAAAAACAGCCCCGGCGGCACATCGCCGACACTCGGATGCTGCCAGCGCAGCAACGCTTCAAACCCGCGAATGCGACCGTCGGCAATTGCCACCTGGGGTTGATACACCAGGTTGAAATCCTTGTTTTCGATGGCCGTGCGCACGCTTTCTTCAAGCATCAGCCGCGAGCGCGCGCGACCGTTCATTTCATGGTCGTAGAAGCGATACTGCTGACGCCCTGCGCGCTTGGCCTCGTACATCGCGATGTCTGAGGCGCGCAACAAGCCGTCAAGGTTGGAACCACAATCGGGATAGGTCGCAATGCCGATGCTCGCACCGAGCACCACATCCAGCCCTTCAATTTGCTGACAGATCGAGATTCGCTCGATGAGCTTCTCGGCAATCTTCGCTGCTTGCTCGGGAAACTCCAGATCGAGCAACGCTGTGAACTCATCACCGCCCATGCGCGCCAGAATATCGAACGGCCGCAGGCAGGCTTTCAACTGCTCGGACACCCAACGCAGCACCCGGTCACCCGCATCGTGGCCCAGGGAATCGTTGACCCGTTTGAAGCCATCAAGGTCCAGGTACAACAAGACCCACGTACCGTCGGAACGCTCACCCCGCAGCAGCAGGTTTTCGACAGTCTGGTAGAAACCACGGCGATTGAGCAGCCCGGTCAGCGGGTCTGTGACGGCCTGGAACTCCAGCTGTTGATGCAGATGGCGCACCACTGACATGTCGAGTACGGTCACCACCATGGCCTGCTGTTCGGACGGCAATGGCGCACAGGACAGCGCCACCGGCACTTGCTGACCAGGCGCGGTGCGCAGGATTGCATCGTGCACGCGCCAGGTCTCACCCCGTTGATAACCGGCATAAATATCAGAGTCGACCCACACCGGCACATGCGGTTTTTGCAGGAAGTCCACAAACTCCGCACCTTGTAATTCGCTCACTGTCGCATTGAGCAGACGAGACATGGCCGGGTTGGCGAAGCGGATCACGCCGTCATCGCCCACCACCAATATCCCTTCGGCGGCGTTATCCAGCACCGAAGCATTGAAGGCGCGCGCGGTTTCCAGATCATGGCTCAACCGCTGCAAGGCCCGGCGATTGCGCTGGTGTTCAAGCAGGGCCTGGACTTTGGGTTTGAGGATTTGCGGATCAAACGGTTTGAACAGGTAATCCACCGCGCCACTGGCATAGCCCTTGATCACCGCATCCTGAGACTGTTCATTGGCGGTCAGGAAAATGATCGGGGTCAAACACGTACGCTGGCTACCGCGCATCAAACGCGCCACTTCAAAACCGTCCATCCCTGGCATCTGCACATCGAGCAGCACCAGGTCGATTTCATGTTCGAGTAACAGACTCAAGGCCTCAAAGCCGGAAGCCGCGGTCATCACCTGCCAGTCCTGGCGCTGTAACAACGCACGCATGCTGATCAGGTTTTCAGGGTAATCATCCACGATTAGAAGAACTGAGCTGCCTTCACCTGGCTTGGGTTGCGCGCATTCCATGCTGCTTCTCTTGTTGTGACGTCAGGCCGGTACCGTCGAAAAAAAACGGTCAATTACTGCAACTTCACTCTAGACCGGGATCTGCAAAAGCAGTAGGTGTCATCGCGCCATCACCGAGCCAAAGCCTCAGACTCCGACTAACGGTCAGCTCCAGAGGCACCGAGAACGGGAAAGGCAGTAATTCGACAGAGCGTTGACGCCAATCATTCGCCGTACGGGCTGCGCGTCGACCGTTGAAAAGATCGCAGCCTTCGGCAGCTCCTACAGGGATCATCTCAATCCGTAGGAGCTGCCGAAGGCGGCGATCTGTTGCTTCACACGACGTAAAACAGGATCGCCACGAAGTGCAGCAAACTGCCGGCGATGACGAACAGGTGCCAGATGCCGTGGGCGTGGCGCAGTCGACTGTCGAGGGCGAAGAAGATGATCCCGACGGTATAAAACACCCCGCCCGCCGCCAGCCAGGCGAAACCGACGGTGCCCAACGCCGCCAGCAGCGGCTTGACCGCCACCAGCACGATCCAGCCCATCACCGCGTAGATCACGATCGACAAAATCCGCGCCTCGGAGCGCGGTTTGATCTCTTGCAGCATGCCGATCACCGCCAGTCCCCAGACGATCCCAAACAGCGTCCAGCCCCACGGTCCACGCAGGGTCACCAGACAAAACGGCGTGTAACTGCCGGCAATCAGCAGGTAGATCGACAGGTGATCGACCTTCTGCATGATCACCTTCGCCCGCCCGCGCACGCTGTGATAAATCGTCGAAACGCTGTACAGCACCAACAAGGTAAACCCGTAAATCGCCACACTGACGATCTTCCAGGGGCTGCCGTCCAGGCTGGCAATCACCAGCAACCAGACCGCCCCGACGCACGCCGCAATCGCCCCGAACAAATGGCTCCAGGCGTTGAATCTCTCTCCGTGATACATGTGTCTCCAACCTCAAAATCACTGCAACATCGCGCAAGGCTCAGGCTTGTAGCGTGAAAGCGCAATGTTTCAAATCAAATGTCAGCGCTATTGTTGGATCGTTCCCACGCTGCGTGGGAACGATCATCATCAACTCACTGCGGAACCAACCCCGCCCCCACCAACAACTCTTCCAGCGCCAGCATATCCGGGACCTTTGCCACGTGTTCGGCGACCTGTACCGCGGCGTGCTCCAGCGAGCACAGCGGCACGTCGACGTAGCTCAACTGGCTGTCGAGTTTGTAGGAGCGTGGAATCCCTTGCACCAGCAAGGCGATGAATTTGAGGTGCGGGCGTCCGCCGAGGGCGTTGAGGACGACGATACGTGCACGGTCGCCGATCACGGTATTGTTTCCGCAGGCCGATTCGAAGCTCAACAGTGGGATTTGCCGGTCACGCCAGGTCACCAGGCCCAGATACCAGGGCGGCGAATCGAGGTCAAAGGCACCGGGCTGATAGTCAATCAACTCGGCGACGGCGACATTGGGCAGGATCAGGTTGCGATCGGCCAGGGGCAGCAGCAACCCGGTAAGGTTGCTGGTACGGTGCTCAAGCATGGGTTTTGCTCCACAAGGCGATGCTTTCGAGCAACACCGATTCCTGGTACGGCTTGCCAAGGTAGTCGTTGACGCCGATAGCCATCGCCCGGTCGCGGTGTTTCTGGCCGGTGCGCGAGGTGATCATGATGATCGGCAGGTGCTGCAAACGTGGATCATTGCGCACCTGCATGGCCACTTCAAAACCATCCATGCGTGGCATTTCAATGTCCAGCAGCATCAGGTCGGGCATGTGTTCTTCGAGCAACAGCATGGCGTCGACACCGTCCTTGGCGGTCAGCACGTTCATGCCGTGGCGTTCGAGCAGGCGACTGGTGACCTTGCGCACGGTGACCGAGTCGTCGACCACCAGGACCAGCATCGAACGCTGCGGCTCGGTCTCCGTGGCCGGCTCCTGAATAACGCGCTGCGGCGACACATGCGTCTGCATGGCGCGGATATGCGTCAGCAGGTCGAGAATCAGCACCACCCGACCATCGCCAAGAATGGTCGCGCCGGACAATCCCTGCACCGCCGCGAACTGCGGGCCGAGACTTTTCACCACGATTTCCCGGGTACCGGTCGTCGCATCGACCTGTACCGCGATGCGTCGCTCGTTGCACTGCACCAGCAACACTGGCAACGGCAGGCTCTGGCCCAGCAGTTTCGGGCGGACGCTGGTCTTCAGCAGTTCGCCGAGGTAGCACAGTTCATAACGTTGCCCGGCGTATTCGTACAACGGCGGATCGAGCTGGTAATAGCCGTCCAGCTCAAAGGGCAGCACGCACACGATACCTTCGATGGTGTTCAGCGGGATCGCGTATTGATCCTCGGCACACTGCACCATCAACGCCCGGTTGACCGACACGGTGAACGGCAGCCGAATGCGGAAGTGCACGCCCTGTCCCCGTGTCGAGTCGATGACCATCGAGCCACCGAGTTGCCGCACTTCTTCATGAACCACGTCCATGCCGACGCCACGCCCGGAGATCTGGGTGATTTTCTCGGCAGTGGAAAACCCCGGCTGCAGAATGAACTGCAACACGTCGCGATCGCTCATGTCACTGTTGGGGTCGAGCAAGCCGCGCTTGATCGCCTTGCGCCGCACCGCGTCCAGCGGCACGCCGGCACCGTCGTCGCGGATGTCGAAAATGATGTCGCCGCCCTCACGGGACAGGTCCAGGGTGATTCGGCCCTGCTCGGGTTTGCCGGCCGCACGGCGTGCTTCGGCAGACTCCAGACCATGGTCGACAGCATTGCGCAGCATGTGTTCGAGCGGCGCCGCCATGCGCTCCAGTACATTGCGGTCCATCTCGCCTTCAGCGTTCCCGACCATGAACTCGACGTCCTTGCCCAACTCGCTGGAGACCTGACGAACGATACGCTTCAAGCGCGGCAGCATCCGCTCGAATGGCACCATGCGTGTGCGCATCAGGCCTTCTTGCAGCTCGGTGTTAATCCGACCTTGTTGTTGCAGCAGGTTCTCTGCGTCGTGGTTGCGTCGATCGAGGGTTTCCTTGAGGTCGAGCAAGTCGGAGGCCGACTCGAACAATGCCCGCGACAACTGCTGCAACTGCGAGTGACGATCCATTTCCAGCGGATCGAACTCTTCGTAGCCCAAACGTTCGGCCTCAACCTGCTGCCGGCTGAGAATCCGCCCCTGGGTTTCGGTGTCGAGCCGGCGTAGCTGATCGCGCATGCGCTCGATGGTGGTTTCCATCTCGCTCAGGGCGACCTGCGCATCGTTGACTTGCTGCTCGATGCGACCCCGGAAGATCGAGGTTTCGCCGGCCAGGTTGACCAGATCGTCAAGCAGCTCGGCCGACACCTTGACCATATCGGCGCCAGCATCAGGTTGCAGCGCTGCGGCCTCAGGCTTACCCACCGGTGCGACTTCAATCACCGGAGCCGGCGTCGGGGCCTTGTCAGCCGTTGGGTGAGTGAAGGCCTTGATCGCTTCGATCAGGCTATCAGCCGGGAGCACCGGCTGGCCGGCGCGGGTCGCATCGAGCATCTGCGCCAACCGGTCATGGCTGCGTTGCAACAGATCGAACAGCGCCGGCGTGGCGTGCAGCACGCCAGTCGACAACCCTTCGTAAAGAAACTCCAGCTCATGGGCCAAGTCGCCAATCGGGGCGATTTCAACCATCCGCGCACCACCCTTGAGGGTGTGCAGGTCGCGCAGCAGGGTTTCCATTTCCTGACGGCTCTGCGGGTCCGCCTGCCAGCGCGACAGCGCCGCACCCGAGCTGTCGATGATGTCGAAACCTTCCTCGAGGAAGATCTCCAGCAGTTCTGGATCGTTGCTCGCCGAATCATTCTCGGTCGCCACTTCGACCCCTTCGGCCGTGCTGCCAGCGCGTTGTCGAAACTGCTGAATTGCCTCGATCAGCACACTCGGATCGCTCAGCGGCTGATGGTTTTGCAACTGTCCGAGCATTACCGCGAGGCGGTCGTGGCTTTGTTGCAGCAATATCCCAAGCGCTTGCGAATGACTGAAGCGCCGGTCGACCAGACCTTCATAAAGACTTTCAAGTTCGTGGCCCAGATCGCCGACCGGTCCAACCTCGGCCATCCGCGCCCCCCCTTGAGGGTATGCAAGTCGCGCTGCAACGACGGCAGCGGCGCGGCGTTCTCTGGGTCATTGAGCCAACGCTGCAAGGCCTGTCCGGCGCTTTCGAGGATATCCACCGCTTCTTCGAGAAAGATCGAAACGATTTCATCGTCAATCGTCAACGCCTGCGCCTGTGTCTGCGCCAACTCGGTAGTGGCGCTGCCCAGTTCGGTGATGCTTAGGGTGCGACTGCCATCACTGCGAATCAGGCCCATGGCCGACGGATCAAGGCCTTCGTTGAGCAGGTCACGCAGAGCGCGCACCCGCGCTGGCTGCGAGCCGACTTCCTGGCCGGCAGCCAGTTCGTCGAGCATGTTGATCAGCGCTTCGTGAGCACATTGTGCTTCGTGGAAGAACCGTTCGTTGACCGCCAGACTGCTTTCCTCCACCGCACCATAGAGGTCGAGCAAGGCTTCACACAACTCATCCACCGGGTGCAAGTCGGCCAGGTGCGCGTTTTCCCCCAGGGTCGTCAGTTCATCCAGCAGCGCACTGAGCTCCTGGCGCTCGCCGGGGTGCTGCTGCCAGCGCCGCAACAGGCTTTCGGCGTCCAGCAGAATGTCCATGCCCTGCTCGAGGAAGTTGTTGATCAATTGCGGATCACGCTTGATCCGCAGTCCCGTGTTCGGCGTATTGAGGATGGCGTCCAGGCGCTCGGCAAGCAGCGCCTGAGTGCGTTCGATCAAGTCTTCGGCGCCGCTGATGGGGGTCAGCGGATCACTGTTCAGTTGCTTCAAGCCACGACGCAACAGGTCGCCGGCTTCGAGCAGCAGTTCGACTTCGTCCAGGTCCAGCGCAATCTGGTGCGCCTTGTACTCGCGGGCCAGGTGGTCGAGCGGCGCCGCCAGTTCGGCAATCGGCAACACACCCGCCATCGAAGCACTGCCCTTGAGGGTATGCAGTGCGCGCTGCAATTCATCGCTGGCCTGTAACGGCAGGTGTTCAGCGGCCTGATCGAGAAAACGGTTGAGGCTGCCGAGGTGGGTTTCAGCTTCGTTGCGGAAGATTTCCAGCAACTGTGGATCGAGTGCCGCGATAGCCTGCTGCGCCGCGTCCGGCAAGGTTTCATCGCCCTTTGCCAGCGCATGGGCGCGAGCGGCCAGGCGGTCGACATCTTCGCGCTGACGTTGGGTGTTGCCGGCGAACTCGGCGATCAGTTCAGGGAGCAGTTGCAGCACATCATCCAGCAGTTGATGAACCTTTTGACCCGGTTCAACACTGCGCTCCAGCACCCGGTTGAGCAGATTCTCCAGCGCCCATGCCAGCTCGCCCAGCACCAGTGCGCGAACCATTCGTCCGCTGCCTTTCAAGGTGTGGAAAGCGCGGCGCAACTCGCTCAGGACAGAGGCGCTGTCGGGGCTGGCCGCCCAGCGCGGCAAGTATTCACGGAGGATTTCAAGGACTTCTTCGGTCTCCTCGAGAAAGACTTCTCGCAACTCATCATCCACCGGTTCTTCATCGGCCGGTGGCGGCAGCAGACTGCCCGGCGTGATCAGCGCGGGCGGGTTGACGGCGCAGGTCGGGCTGGCCAACACCTCTGCCAGCGACGGGGCGATCTGCGGGTTGTCCAGCGCCGGCAAATCCTGCATCACGAATGCCAAGCCTGGGCTCAGCACGCCTTCGAGCACCGGTACAGACACATCGCCGGGGAAGTAACCCAGTGCTGCCAGGCTTTGCTCGGCCACATCGAGGATCTTTTCGCCGGGCGCCTCGGGGTCTTCGCTCAAACGCTCCAGGTAATACTCGATGCTGGTAATGGCGTCGGCCAACGTGTCGAGTTGCGGCCAATCGGGACGTGTCTGGTCCATCAGCAGATGCTCGCGAATGAAACCGTTGCAGGCCTCCAGCAAGCTCGCTGCACGGCTCAACGGAATCATCGCCAACGCGCCACGCACCTGGGTCAGCACCGCCGGAAGCGGCTGCAAGGCTTGACGATCCCAATCGCTGTCGATGTAGTCGACGATCATGTCCTTGGCCTGTTGCAGGCAGATTCGCGCTTCCTTGATGACAATCTGGTGGATCTGCGTCAGGTCGGTGGTCGGCAACCGGCTCTCTTCGCGGTTTTCCTCAACGGTGCCGACCATTCCAGCCAGTGTCGCCTCGACGTAAAGCAGGGCACCGGCGACATCCATCAGGATCGCGTCGTTCGGCTCGCGTTGGCCTTGGGCAAGGCTCAGGACCACCGCCAATTGATCGATGATCACCTTGCGCGGTTGACCGAAGCCGAGCACCGCCAGGGTGTCGGCGATTTGCCGCAGCGGCGCCAGCAGGCTGTCGAGGTCCGAGACATGTTGACGGTCGCTGCGCACGAACAGGTCGAGGCGCTCCTTGACCCGCACCAGTTCTTCGCAGAGCGCGGCCAGCACCGAACGCATCGCGTCGCGATCCGGGCCGGCCAGACGGGCGCGCTCTTCATCGACCATTGCACTGTCGGGCAACGCGTCGTCCAGCGCATAACGCTCTTTCATGGCTTGCATCTGCGCAGTGGGATGGTGTGCCTTGGCAATGTAGAACAGCAGGCTTTTGAGCAGCTCAGGCGGTGCCGGCTGATTGATTTGCGACATGCCGTGTTCAAGCAGGCGCCTGAGCTCCTTGTCAGCGTCCTTGAACAGGCTACGCAGCGCCGGACTGTTGGCGATACTGCCACTGAGCATGCCTTCGACCAGCGCCGAAGCAACTTGCCACAACGGCCCCAATGGCGCGCCGTCGCACAGCGCTTCGAGGTGTGCAAAGACCTTGGCCAGATAGCCGAGATGGGTTGTGTCGTCCTGTTCGCGAAGCAACCCTACCAACCCCATCTGCAACATTTGCCGCAATTTGCGCAGCACATTCGGCAGCTCGGCGGGCTCAAGCATCGTCAAGGTGTCTTCGTCCAACGCGGGCAGCACCTGCCACTGTGGGCTGAACAGACTGGTTTCCGACAACAGGCTTTCGCCACGGGCGCTGCGCAGGTCGTTGATCAGCGGCAAGACCACCAACGGCAAGTCACGGCGGGCGCTGTGCACGCGATCGAGGTAAATCGGCAGTTGGCCGAGGGCTTGTTGCAGCAGGCGAATGGCTTCATCGCGGTGGCTGACGCGGTTTTGCTGCAACGCCGTCGCGAGCTGCTCCATCTCTTCGGCGAGCAACGCCGCGCCGTAGAATTCGACCATCTGCAAACTGCCGTGAACCTGATGAATCCCGGCCAGGCACTCCGCGATCGCGTGCGCCGTCAGCGGCTCTTCGACCCGGTTGTCGAGGGCCATGCTTTCAAGGGCAATAAACGCCTGCTTCAACGTTTCGGCAATTTCGCCCTTGACCCATTCGAGGGCCACATAGTCGTGCCGATCACCCATAACCACTCCCATCAAAATGCTTTTCCAGCTGGCATCGCTCAAGCCTTGTCGGCGCTGCGTTCAGGCACGGCCGGCAGGGTGAAACCAGACACCGAACGTCGCAGCTGGCTGGCCATCTTCGCCAGGTTTCCGATGCTCTCGGCGGTGGCCGTGGAGCCGGACGAGGTCTGCGTGGTGATCTGCTGGATCACGTTCATCGTCAAGGATATCTGCCCCGCCGAA
Organism: Pseudomonas frederiksbergensis; assembly: GCF_001874645.1. Lineage (NCBI taxonomy): Bacteria > Pseudomonadati > Pseudomonadota > Gammaproteobacteria > Pseudomonadales > Pseudomonadaceae > Pseudomonas > Pseudomonas frederiksbergensis. The sequence goes on along the minus strand of NZ_CP017886.1, from coordinate 3,338,730 downwards.
GACGTCTGTTGCTGCGCTGCGTTGGAAATACTCTGGATCAACGCTGCGAGCGTTTTCGACACACCTTCGATTTCTTCCAGGGCCACTCCCGCATCCTGCGCCAGTCGCGCGCCGCGCACCACTTCGGTGGTGGTCTGCTCCATGGAAATCACCGCTTCATTGGTGTCAGTCTGGATCGCCCGCACCAGGGTTTCAATTTGCCGGGTGGCCGCCGACGAACGCTCCGCCAGCCGCTGGACTTCATCGGCAACCACGGCAAAACCGCGCCCGGCGTCACCGGCCATGGAGGCCTGGATCGCGGCGTTCAGCGCGAGAATATTGGTCTGGTCGGCAATGTCGTCGATCAGGCTGACGATGTCGCCAATTTCCTGGGACGACTCGCCCAGACGCTTGATCCGCTTGGCCGTGTCCTGGATCTGCTCGCGGATGTTGTCCATGCCGTGAATGGTGTTGTGCACCACCTCGTTGCCCTTGTTGGCGATTTCCACCGAGCGCTCGGCAACTGCGGACGACTCGGCAGCATTGGCCGAGACCTGATCGATGGACTGGGCCATTTCGTTGATCGCCGTCGAGGCTTCGGAAATCTGCTGCGCCTGATGCTCCGAGGCCTGGGCCAGGTGCATCGCGGTCGCCTGGGTTTCCTGCACCGCGGCAGCGACCTGGCCGGCGGTCAGGTTGATGGTCGCGACCAGATCGCGCAGTTGATCGACCGAGTAATTGATCGAGTCGGCGATGGTCCCGGTGAAGTCTTCGGTCACCGATGCCGTGACCGTCAAGTCGCCATCGGCGAGGTCTTCGATCTCGTCGAGCAACCGCATGATCGCATTCTGGTTACGTTCGTTCTTCTCGGCAGTTTCCCGCAACTGGCGATTGGTTTCACGGACCATCACCAGGCCAATCAGGATGATTGAAGTCAGGGCCAGCAAGCCCAGCACGTAACCGCCGATGGTATCGGTCGAACGCCCGCCCACCATGTTTTCGAAACCGTTGGCCAAGTGCGAAGCTTCATCGAGCAAGGTCTGCGACAAGTTGAAGATGTTGCCCGCCGACTCGCGGACCTTGAACAGTTCAGGCGAGGTTTCGAGAATCTCGTCGACCGAGCCCGAAACGAATTCGAACAGCTCGGCAATCTCGGTCAGACGGGCACGCGCGTCCTGGTCTTCGACCTGGCTGATCTTCAGGGACGGATTGCCCTGGAGCATGCCGTTGAGCACCTGGCCAAAGCGCGCTGCATCACGGCCAAAGGCATCGGCAGCCTGTTGGGCATTTTCGTCGCCGGCGAGCACTGTGTTGACCGCGCCGAGGATCCGCTCGGCCAGCAACGACTGGCGCTGAGCCATGGCGACCTGAGTAGCAGGCGCGCCGCGCTGAAGCAGGATTTCGACGACTTTTTCGTACTCGACCTGCAACTGCGGCACGGTCTCGGCCAGGGTCGCGGCGACCTGATGCAGCGACAGCACCGTCTGTTCACTGGAAAGAATCGCGTCGGTGTTTTTCAACAAACGCTCCCAGTCCAGTTGCACCGCTTGCATTTCCGGGCGTACCGCATGGGGTGCTGGCGGCAGACCGGTGGTCGGGTCACCTTTCTTCAAGTAACCCCAACGTTGGGCGAAGTCGTTGCGCGAATCACTCAACAGCTTGAACGCCGCCGCTTTGCCGGCCGCCGCTTCAGTGGCGTTTTTGGCGATACGCTGGGACAGTACGCGCAGCTCTCCGGCGTGACCAATGTACTGCTTGTCGTAGGAGGCCTGGGTATTGAGGTAAGCGAAGTTGGCGAACAGCAACACGATGAACACGATCAGCGCGATGAACAGCACAATGATCTGCGAGCGACTGCGCGACCCTTCCGTAGCCTTGCCTGTATTAGCTTTTATCATCGATCCTCGCCTAAAAGATCGCGATCCGTAGCAGCTGGCGAAGCCTGCGTCCGGCCGCGAAGCGGTCGTAAACCCTGCCGACCCTATCAACCTGACAGACTACGGTGCCTGGTTTTGCGAGTGCTGCGCACTCGAACGCAGCCTTCGGCAGCTGCTACAGGGGTAGTGCCAACCAGTCCGTCGTGTTTACACCGCCACATCCATGAACCGTGGTGACTGCGCCAAGGCAAACGGGCTGAAGACCTGCCAGCGTTGCTCGCGCTCGAACTGTCCCTTTATGAAAGCACCCGCCGGGCCGTCCTGCGCGTCCAGTGACGCCGGCTCGAAACTGGCCTGATCAAAGTGCTGCATGCCCAGCACCTCATCGACCATCAACCCGACAAACACCTCTTTATACTCAACGACCAATACGCGCCGCTGTTTGCGCAGCGCAGACAACTCAACCCCGAGGAAACCGCACAGATCCATGACCGGCAACAGTCGCCCGCGCAGGTTGGCCACGCCCCTGACCCACGGCTTGACCCCCGGCAGCTGAGTCAAACGCGGCTCGTGCAACACCTCGCTGACCTCGCCCATCGGCGCCACGTACCAGCGCTCGCCAAGGCGAAAGCCGATTCCGCTCCAGCCGTGGTTGCGGGTTTGCTGCGAAGGCAGATCCGCCGCCAGCAGACGGCAGCGCTGATCGATCTGCAGCAACAGTTCGAAGGCAGTCAGAGACTCGGCCATGGGTCGGCCGTCAACCCGCCAGCACGTTGTTCAGGGTCTTGATCAGGGTCTCTTCGTCGACCGGCTTGGTGAGGTAGTCCCTGGCGCCTTGGCGGGTGCCCCAGACCTTGTCGGTTTCCTGATCCTTGGTGGTGATGATGATCACCGGGATGTGCCCGGTTTCCGGGTCTTTGGTCAGTTGGCGGGTAGCCTGGAAACCATTGAGGCCGGGCATGACGATATCCATCAGCACCGCGTCGGGTTTTTCCTGACGGGCCAGTGCCACGCCGTCTGCGCCGTTTTCGGCTTTCAACACTTCGTGACCGTGCTTTTCCAGCATGCCGGTCAGTTTGTACATTTCGGTCGGCGAATCATCGACGATCAGAATACGTGCCATGGTCTTCCCCATTCTTATAGACGCCGGGCCCGTTGGCCGAGCGTCACTGTGCGTGTCCTACTGCGGCGAAACAACGGCAAAGCCCGGTACATGGGCCTGGATCGCGTTCAGCAGTTCTTCCTTGCTGAAAGGTTTGGTCAAAAACTGGTCAGAGCCGACGATGCGCCCCTTGGCCTTGTCGAACAACCCGTCCTTGGACGACAGCATAATCACTGGCGTGGACTTGAACGCACTGTTGTTCTTGATTAACGCGCAGGTCTGATAACCATCCAGACGCGGCATCATGATGTCGACAAAGATGATGCCGGGGTGATTGTCGGCAATCTTGGCCAGGGCATCGAAACCATCGATGGCGGTGATCACCTCACAGCCCACGTTCTTCAACAGCGTTTCGGCAGTGCGGCGAATCGTTTTCGAGTCGTCGATCACCATGACCTTCAAGGCGCTGGATTGCTGTTCCATATCTGCTCTACCGTCGCCTTTGCGAATCATTTTGTCCGTTCGCGGGTTACCGAGGGCTCGAAACCCTTGATACTCAAGGGCCAACAGCCTTTTTAGCACAGTCTCCAAATCCAATCTATCGAGCAACCTTCGAGGTGGTTTTTCCTTGACCGGGAACACACTCAGCGCCACTCTGACGCCACTTTTTCACGCCATTTTTTACCCCTGGAAAGGGGCCATCCAAATTTCGAGGAAACCCCAATGAGCATTCGCGTCGGGATTGTCATGGACCCTATTGCCAGCATTTCCTATAAAAAGGATAGCTCGCTGGCCATGCTGCTGGCGGCCCAGGCACGCGGCTGGACGTTGTTCTATATGGAACAGCGCGATCTGTACCAGGCCGAAGGTGAAGCCCGGGCGCGCATGCGTCCTTTGAAAGTCTTCGCCAACCCGGAAAAATGGTTTGAGCTGGAAGCCGAAACCGACGCACTGCTGAGCGATCTGGACGTGATCCTGATGCGCAAGGATCCACCGTTCGACATGGAATTCGTCTACTCCACCTACCTGCTGGAGCAAGCCGAGCGCGCGGGCGTGCTGGTGGTCAACAAGCCGCAGAGCCTGCGCGACTGCAATGAAAAACTGTTCGCCACGCTGTTTCCGCAGTGCACGCCGCCGACCATCGTCAGCCGTCGCCCGGACGTACTGCGTGAATTCGCCGACCACCACGGCGACGTGATACTCAAACCGCTGGACGGCATGGGCGGCGCGTCGATCTTCCGCCACACCAAAGGCCATCCGAACCTCTCGGTCATCCTCGAAACCCTGACGCTGCACGGCAAACAGCAAATCATGGCCCAGGGTTACCTGCCGGCGATCAAGGACGGCGACAAGCGCATCCTGATGATCGACGGCGAGCCGGTGGATTACTGCCTGGCGCGGATTCCGGCCGCGGGCGAAACCCGTGGCAACCTGGCGGCCGGCGGCCGTGGCGAAGCGCGCCCGCTGACCGACAAGGACCGCTGGATCGCCGCACAGGTCGGCCCGACCCTGCGTGAAAAGGGCTTGCTGTTCGTCGGCCTCGACGTGATCGGTGAACACCTGACCGAAATCAATGTCACCAGCCCGACCTGCATCCGCGAGATCGACAACGCTTTTGGCACGAACATCGGCGAAATGCTGATGGCTGCCATCGATCAGAAGCTTAAAGCCAGGTGATATAGAACAAACAAGCAAGTACCAACATTGCGTTATCATGCGCGGCCTGTGAAAAACGCGATGTTGGTTTTCTTGTCATGACACTTCCGTCCGATCTGCCTCCCGAACTCGCCCACCGTGGCGTGCGCCCGGCCGATCGCCTCGGCTTTACCCTGTTTCTCGCGGCACTGATTCACCTGGCCTTGCTGTTGGGCGTCGGGTTCACCTTTGTCGAACCCAAGCAGATCAGCAGAACCCTGGAAATCACCCTCGCCACCTTCAAAAGCGAAAAAAAGCCTGCAAAAGCCGACTTCCTCGCTCAGGAAAACCAGCAAGGCAGCGGCACCCTGGATAAAAAAGCGATCCCCAAGACCACCGAGGTCGCGCCCTTCCAGGACAACAAGGTTCAAAAAGTCTCGCCCCCTCCTTCGGTCAAACCTCAGGTAGAGGACGTTGCGCCGAAAGCCGCCGTGACCACCGTCGCACCCGCGCCAAAGAAAGCCGCGACCAGGAAACAAGAGGTCAAAGCCGAGCCGACGCCCAAGGCCGCGACTCCGACATTCGACAGCTCACAGCTGTCCAGCGACATCGCCAGCCTGGAAGCGGAACTTGCCAACGAACAACAGCTGTATGCCAAGCGCCCGCGCATCCACCGCCTGAGCGCCGCCTCGACCATGCGCGACAAGGGCGCCTGGTATAAGGACGACTGGCGTAAGAAGGTCGAGCGTATCGGCAACCTGAATTACCCGGAAGAAGCCCGGCGCAAGCAGATCTACGGCAACTTGCGGCTGATGGTCTCGATCAATCGCGACGGTTCGCTGTATGAGGTGCTGGTGCTGGAATCCTCCGGCCAACCGCTGCTGGATCAGGCGGCGCAGCGCATCGTCCGCCTGGCCGCACCGTTTGCACCGTTTACCGGCGATCTGTCGGATATCGACCGACTGGAAATCATCCGTACGTGGAAGTTTGCGCGCGGGGACAGACTCTCCAGTAATTAGAAGCTGCGCACGCTTTCGTAGCAGCTGGCGAAGCCTGCGTTCGGCTGCGAAGCAGTCGTAAAGGCCATACCTCATTTATTCAGGATGACCCCAATGGCCGGTTTTGCGAGGACTCCGTCCTCGAACGCAGGCTTCGCCAGCTGCTACGGGGTGTCGCGACAACCATTTCCTGCGCATCCCCAGCTTGTCAGTTTGCCCCTCCAACGCCACACTAGCGCCTATGAAGAACGTCATCCCCAGCTACCTCAAGCATCAATTCCTGATCGCCATGCCTCACATGGCCGACCCGAATTTTGCGCACACCTTGACCTACATCGTCGAGCACACGGCCAATGGTGCCATGGGGTTGGTCATCAACCGCCCGCAAGACCTGAGCCTGGCGGACATTCTCGAGCAATTGCGCCCCGACATCGAACCGCAGCCGCTGTGCCAGCACGTGCCGATTTTTACCGGTGGCCCGGTGCAGACTGATCGCGGTTTTGTCCTGCACCCGATCGGCTCGACGTATCAGGCAACCGTCGAACTGGATGGCCTGGCGCTGTCCACGTCCCAGGACGTGCTGTTTGCCATCGCGGATGGCGTTGGCCCGACCAAAAGCCTGATCGCCCTCGGTTACGCCGGCTGGGAAGCCGGGCAACTGGAGGCCGAACTGGCCGACAATGCCTGGCTGACCTGCCCGTTCGATGCCGACATCCTGTTCAACACCAGCAGCGAATTGCGCCTGGAAGCGGCCGCCAAGCGCCTGGGCATCAACCTCAGCCTGCTGACCAGCCAGGCGGGACACGCCTGATGGCCCTGCGTCTGATTCTGGGTTTTGACTACGGCACCAAACAGATCGGCGTGGCGGTCGGCCAGGTGATTACCGGCCAGGCTCGCGAGCTCTGCACCTTGAAGGCGCAAAACGGCATTCCTGACTGGAATCAGGTCGAAGCCCTGATCAAGGAATGGAAACCCGACGCTGTAGTGGTCGGTTTGCCGCTGAACATGGACGGCACGCCCAGTGATATGTGCTTGCGGGCCGAGAAATTCGCCCGCCGCCTGAATGGCCGCTACAACCTGCCCTTCTATACCCACGATGAACGCCTGACCACCTTTGAAGCCAAAGGCGAACGCCTGGTTCGTGGCGGGCAGAAAGGCAGTTACCGCGACAACCCGGTCGACGCCATCGCCGCCGCGCTGCTGCTGCAAGGCTGGCTCGATGAAAACACTGCACTGTTCGAATCCTGAAGAGGCGCCGCAGCGTCTCTCTTAGCTACAACCCGAGCCGCACTGTGCACGCAGCGTGCTCGGGCCCATGAAGGAGCAACCATGAGCCTGCCCAATCCCGCCGAACTGATCAGCCAGATGGCGACCCGCCTTGACGCCTATCTGGCCAAACGGGGCATCAGCGAACCGCGCTACATCGGCATTCGTACCGGTGGCGTGTGGGTCGCTCAGGCCTTGCTCGAAGAACTTGGCAGCAATTCGCCACTGGGCACACTGGATGTTTCCTTCTACCGCGACGACTTCAGCCAGAGCGGCCTGCACCCACAGGTGCGCCCCTCAGCGTTGCCGTTCGAAATCGAAGGCCAGCACCTGGTGCTTATCGACGACGTGCTGATGAGCGGTCGGACCATCCGCGCCGCCATGAACGAACTCTTCGATTACGGCCGCCCGGCCAGCGTCACCTTGGTGTGCCTGCTCGATCTGGATGCCGGCGAACTGCCAATCCGTCCGAACGTGGTCGGCGCCACCCTGTCGCTGGCGGCCCACGAACGGGTCAAGTTAACCGGTCCTGACCCGCTGCAACTCGAACTGCAAGACCTCGCCCTTTAATTCGCCCTTTTAAAGAGTCCATTGCGATGACGCCTCTAGACACCAAGCGCCCGCTGCAGCTCAATGATCAGGGCCAGCTGCGCCACTTCCTCTCACTCGACGGTCTGCGCCGCGAGTTGTTAACGGAAATCCTCGACACCGCCGACTCGTTCCTTGAAGTCGGTGCCCGGGCGGTAAAGAAAGTCCCGCTGCTGCGCGGCAAGACCGTGTGCAACGTATTCTTCGAAAACTCCACCCGCACCCGCACCACCTTCGAACTGGCGGCCCAGCGACTGTCGGCGGACGTGATCACCCTGAACGTGTCCACGTCGTCTGCGAGCAAAGGCGAAACCCTGCTCGACACCCTGCGCAACCTTGAAGCCATGGCCGCCGACATGTTCGTCGTGCGTCACGGCGACTCTGGCGCTGCGCACTTCATCGCCGAACATGTGTGCCCGCAGGTGGCAATCATCAACGGTGGTGACGGCCGTCACGCCCACCCGACCCAGGGCATGCTCGACATGCTGACCATCCGTCGGCACAAAGGCAGCTTTGAAAACCTTTCCGTGGCCATCGTCGGCGACATCCTGCACTCGCGGGTTGCACGCTCGAACATGCTCGCGCTGAAAACCCTCGGTTGCCCGGACATCCGCGTGATCGCGCCGAAAACCCTGCTGCCGATCGGAATCGAGCAGTACGGCGTGAAGGTCTACACCGACATGACCGAAGGCCTGAAGGACGTCGACGTAGTGATCATGCTGCGCCTGCAGCGTGAACGCATGACTGGCGGCCTGCTGCCGAGCGAAGGCGAGTTCTATCGCTTGTTCGGCCTGACCACCGCACGCCTGGCCGGCGCCAAACCGGATGCCATCGTCATGCATCCGGGCCCAATCAACCGGGGCGTCGAGATTGAATCGGCGGTGGCCGACGGTCCGCACTCGGTGATTCTCAATCAGGTGACCTACGGGATCGCCATTCGTATGGCCGTGTTGTCCATGGCCATGAGCGGGCAGACTGCCCAGCGCCAATTCGAGCAGGAGAACGCCCAGTGAAGCTCAGCATTCTCGGCGCCCGCGTCATCGATCCAAGCAGCGGCCTGGATCAAGTCACCGATATCCACATCGAAGCCTGCAAGATCGTCGCCATTGGTGCCGCTCCAGCCGGTTTCATCGCCGTCGACACCATCGAGGCCAAAGGCCTGGTGGTCGCTCCCGGCCTCGTCGACCTGAACGTCGCCCTGCGCGAACCGGGTTACAGCCGCAAAGGCACGATTGCCAGCGAAACCCGCGCCGCTGCCGCTGGCGGCGTCACCAGCCTGTGCTGCCCGCCACGGACCAAGCCGGTGCTGGACACCTCGGCCGTGGCCGAGCTGATCCTCGACCGCGCCCGCGAGGCCGGTAATGCCAAGGTCTTCCCGATTGGCGCCCTGAGCAAAGGCCTGGACGGCGAACAGCTGGCCGAGCTGATCGCCCTGCGCGATGCCGGTTGCATTGCTTTCGGCAACGGTCTGGAGAGTTTCCGCAACACCCGTACCCTGTGCCGGGCGCTGGAATACGCGGCAACATTCGACCTGACAGTGATCTTCCATTCGCAGGATCATGACCTGGCCGAAGGTGGCCTGGCTCACGAAGGTCCGACCGCGAGCTTCCTCGGTTTGCCGGGGATTCCCGAAACGGCTGAAACCGTGGCCCTGGCCCGTGACCTGCTGCTGGTCGAGCAGACCGGCGTGCGCGCGCACTTCAGCCAGCTCACCAGCGCCCGTGGCGTGGCATTGATCGCTCAGGCTCAGGCCCGTGGCCTGCCGGTGACGGCCGATGTGGCGCTGTATCAACTGATCCTCACCGACGAGGCGCTGATCGACTTCAACAGCCTGTATCACGTCCAGCCGCCACTGCGTACCCGCGCTGACCGCGATGGCCTGCGTGCCGCCGTGAAGTCCGGGGTGGTTCAAGCCATCTCCAGTCATCATCAGCCTCACGAGCGCGACGCCAAGCTGGCACCGTTCGGCGCGACCGAGCCGGGCATCAGCAGCGTTGAACTGCTACTGCCGCTGGCCTTGACGCTGGTGGAAGACGGCTTGCTCGATCTGCCGACACTGCTGGCACGCCTGAGTGCCGGCCCGGCCGACGCCCTGCGCCTGCCAGTGGGCAAGCTGGCGGTGGGCGCTCCAGCGGATCTGGTGGTGTTCGATCCAGCCGCGTCCACCGTGGCCGGTGAACACTGGCTGTCGAAGGGCGAAAACTGCCCGTTCCTCGGCCATAGCCTGCCGGGCGTAGTGCGCTACACCCTGGTGGACGGACGGATCAGTCACCAGGCGTAAAACACGAAAAGATCGCAGCCTCTGTAGGAGCTGCCGCAGGCTGCGATCTTTTGACCTTGCTTAACGGCTCTGCGCGTTGCGCACGGAAATCTGGTCATTCAACGTCCAGAAGTCATACAGCACCCCCAGAAAGAACAACCCGCCGGTCACCAGGTACAGCAGGCCCGTCAGCCACTTGCCTTGGTACATGCGGTGCAGACCGAACACACCCAGGAAGGTCAGCAGGATCCAGGCAACGTTGTACTCGATAGGGCCGGCGGTAAAACGCAGGTCCGCTTCACGGTCCATGGACGGGATCAGGAAGGCGTCGATCAACCAGCCAATGCCCAACAACCCGAAGGTGAAAAACCAGATCGTTCCGGTGACCGGTTTGCCGTAATAGAAGCGGTGAGCCCCGGTAAAACCGAAAATCCACAGCAGGTAACCGATCACCTTGCTGTGAGTGTCCTGGCGTGAAACATCCTGACGATAGGTGTTCATGGGTTCCCTCATTTGCCTCGATAGATAAATATTCTTGAATTCTTTGTGACTTTTTTACAGGCGACCGACATGTGGCAAATGTTACCTTGTCTCCCGTCAAAGCCTTGTAACACCTGACTTCTGTCCGACAGTTGCGTCCATTTACCGCATCTTTAGTTCCGTTGCCCTCCAGGTTGAATCGACCAACGGCCTCGGAAAGGACAAAAAAGCTGTTATAAAGTTGCGCGCTTCCCCATATAGAGCCTTGCCTAATGCGTCCATTTTTCAAGACATGGCTAACCATTTGCCTATTAATGCCACTGGCCGCCCACGCCACCAATCGTGAGCAACGTCTTCCGAACGTGAATGGTTACACCCCTAAATCTCATGTTTCTGCCGTTACCAGCAAAAACAAGCATGGTGTAAAAGGTCTGACTCACCTGAGCAAGGCCGACAGCAAACTGGTCCCGCCGATGGGGGCCAAACAAAGCAGCAATGTACTGAGCCGTGCGGTAAACGTGCTCGGCACTCCTTATCGTTGGGGCGGCAGTAGCCCAAGTAAAGGGTTCGATTGCAGCGGGCTGGTGAAATACGCTTTCAATGGCGTGGGTGCCGCTGATCTGCCACGCACCTCCAACGCCATGGCCGCCGGTCACGGACAGAAAGTCGAGCGCAAGGACTTGAAGCCGGGCGACCTGATTTTCTTCAATATCAAGAGTCGCAAGGTCAACCACGTCGCCATTTACCTGGGCAACGACCGCTTCATCCACGCACCGCGTCGTGGCAAGTCGGTGACCATCGACACCCTGAAGAAACCGTACTGGGAAAGCCACTACGTGGTTGCCAAGCGGGTTCAAACGAAAGAATCGAAAACCCTGCGTATCGCTCAGCGCTGATCCGACACAAGATCAAAAGATCGCAGCCTCCGGCAGCTCCTACGGAATATGAAATCCGCGTAGGAGCTGCCGGAGGTTCGGGCCGCGTTCGGACGATCTTTTTGTTTTGGGCCCGAAACCTCAGAAATCAGAAATTATCCGGTGAACGCGCCTTCTCCCGCGCATGCTCGCGACTGATCAGGCCTTTGCTCACCAGATCCTTCAAGCACATATCCAGCGTCTGCATCCCCAGCGAAGCCCCGGTCTGAATCGACGAATACATCTGTGCAATCTTGTCTTCGCGAATCAGGTTACGGATCGCCGAGGTGCCAAGCATGATTTCATGGGCCGCCACCCGGCCACCGCCGACTTTCTTGATGAGGCTCTGGGATATCACTGCCTGCAATGACTCAGAGAGCATCGAACGCACAATCGACTTCTCGTCACCCGGAAATACGTCCACTACTCGATCAATGGTTTTCGCTGCCGAGTTGGTGTGCAGGGTGCCGAATACCAGGTGTCCGGTCTCGGCCGCCGTCAGCGCCAGGCGGATGGTCTCCAGATCGCGCATCTCCCCCACCAGAATCACGTCCGGATCTTCGCGCAATGCCGAACGCAGTGCGGTGGCGAAACTGCGCGTATCGCGGTGTACTTCACGTTGATTGATCAGGCATTTGCGTGATTCATGGAGGAATTCGATGGGGTCTTCGATGGTGAGGATATGGTGATGCCGGTGGTTGTTGAGGTAGTCGATCATCGCCGCCTGGGTGGTCGACTTACCGGAACCGGTGGGCCCGGTGACCAATACCAGCCCACGAGGGACATCGGTAATACGGCGAAACACATCCCCCATGCCCAACTCTTCCATGCTGAGGATTTTCGAGGGAATGGTCCGGAACACCGCGCCCGGGCCGCGATACTGATTGAACGCATTGACCCGAAAGCGCGCCACACCCGGCGCGTCGAAGGAAAAGTCGGTCTCCAGCGCCTGCTCGAACTCCACCCGCTGCCTGTCGTTCATGATCGCGTAGATCAGCTCGCGCACCTGCTTGTCATCCAGTGCCGGCAGGTTGATTCGCCGCACATCGCCATCCACCCGGATCATCGGCGGCAGTCCCGCAGACAGGTGCAAGTCGGAAGCCCCTTGTTTGGCGCTGAAAGCCAGCAGCTCAGTGATATCCATAGCACTCCCCAATTCCAGTAGAATGCCGCGAACCTCAGACTGCCGGCGGCAAGTATCCCGGCCTGAAAAGTCGCCGAGCGATGATCAGGCAAGGCAAAAGTCGAGGAAGAAGCGGAGTTGACGTCAGTCAATGAGCATTCTGAGTCGACTTTTAACGCGGCATGATCGAGCGCAGGCACTTTTAAGGTGGGATTGAATGTTCACGATAGCAGACAACATAGCCTTGGTTCAGATACGCATCCGCGCAGCGGAGCTGGCCGCGCAACGTGCCGAACACAGCGTCCAACTGCTGGCGGTGAGCAAGACCAAGCCCAGCGATGCCGTGCGTGAAGCCTACGCCGCCGGCGTGCACGACTTTGGTGAGAACTATCTGCAGGAGGCCTTGGGCAAACAGCTCGAGTTGGCCGACCTGCCCTTGATCTGGCACTTCATCGGCCCCATTCAATCGAACAAGACGCGCGCTATCGCCGAGAACTTTGCCTGGGTGCATTCCGTGGATCGCTTGAAAATCGCACAACGCCTGTCCGAACAACGTCCAGCCGAACTGCCCCCCCTGAACATCTGTATTCAGGTCAATGTCAGCGGTGAAGCCAGCAAATCCGGCTGCACCCCGGCCGATCTACTCGCGCTGGCCAATGCCATCAGCGCGTTGCCGCGGTTGAAACTGCGCGGATTGATGGCAATCCCGGAACCGACTGAAGATCGCGCCGCTCAGGACGCAGCCTTTGCGACCGTGCAAACGCTACAAGCCAGCCTGAACCTGCCACTCGACACACTTTCCATGGGCATGAGCCATGACCTTGAGTCGGCCATCGCCATGGGCGCCACTTGGGTGCGCATCGGCACAGCCCTGTTCGGCGCCCGCGCCCCTGGTCATCAATAGCCGGCCAGCCTTGAACAATGGCCCACACCCCTCTCTATAAGGACCTGACATGAGCAAGACACGTATTGCCTTTATCGGTGCCGGCAACATGGCCGCCAGCCTGATCGGCGGCCTGCGCGCCAAAGGTCTGGACGCTGCGCAGATCCGCGCCAGCGACCCGGGCGCTGAAGCCCGCGCACGGATAACCGCCGAACACGGCATCGAAACATTCGCCGACAACGCCGACGCCGTTCAAGGCGCAGACGTGGTCGTACTGGCGGTCAAACCCCAGGCGATGAAAGCCGTGTGTGAAGCACTGCGTCCAAGCCTTGCACCGAATCAACTGGTGGTGTCGATTGCGGCCGGGATCACCTGCGCCAGCATGAACAACTGGCTCGGCGCTCAGCCGATCGTGCGTTGCATGCCGAACACCCCGGCGCTAGTGCGTCAGGGTGTAAGCGGTTTGTACGCCACAGCCCAAGTGACTGCCGAACAGCGTCAGCAGGCCCAAGAGCTGCTGTCAGCGGTCGGCATTGCCCTGTGGCTGAACGAAGAGCAGCAACTGGACGCGGTCACCGCCGTGTCTGGCTCGGGCCCTGCGTACTTCTTCCTGCTGATCGAAGCCATGACCGCCGCTGGCGAGAAGCTTGGTCTGCCTCGGGAGATTGCAGCCCAGCTGACTCTGCAAACCGCGCTGGGCGCCGCACACATGGCGGTCGCCAGTGATGTCGACGCCGCCGAGTTACGCCGTCGCGTGACCTCGCCAGCAGGCACCACCGAAGCCGCCATCAAAACCTTCCAGGCCGGTGGCTTCGAAGCCCTGGTCGAAAAAGCATTGGGTGCCGCCGCACACCGCTCGGCCGAGATGGCCGAACAATTGGGTCAATAAGGAGCCATACATGATTGGATTGAACACTGCAGCGGTGTACGTGCTGCAAACCCTTGGCAGCCTGTACCTGCTGATCGTGTTGCTGCGCTTTGTGCTGCAACTGGTGCGCGCCAACTTCTACAACCCGCTCTGCCAATTCGCCGTGCGCGCCACTCAACCGCTGCTCAAGCCTCTGCGCCGGATCATTCCGAGCCTGTTCGGCCTGGACATGTCGTCACTGCTGCTGGCGATTCTCGTGCAACTGGCGTTGATGGCCCTGACCCTGCTGCTGACCTACGGCACCACCGGTAACCCGCTGCAACTGCTGATCTGGTCGATCATCGGCGTGACCGCGCTGTTCCTGAAGATCTTCTTCTTCGCCCTGATCATCAGCGTGATCCTCTCCTGGGTCGCCCCGGGCAGCCATAACCCGGGGGCCGAGCTGGTCAACCAGATCTGCGAGCCGGCCCTGGCGCCGTTCCGCAAGATCCTGCCAAGCATGGGCGGCCTGGATATCTCGCCGATCCTCGCGTTCATGGTGCTCAAGCTGCTGGACATGCTGGTGATCAACAACCTCGCCGCCATGACCATGATGCCGGAAATCCTGCGTCTGCTGATCTGATCCCGGTCTTTCTGAATGAGTTGGTTTCGCTGGGACGGGGATGACCTGATCCTCGAATGTCACCTGCAACCTGCGGCCCGCAGCGATGAATTCGCCGGGCTGCACGGTGATCGCTTGAAAATCCGCCTGACCGCCCCACCCGTCGAAGGCAAGGCCAACGCCTGCCTGATGGCGTTTCTGGCCAAGGCGTTTGGCGTATCCAAGAGCCAGGTGAGCCTGATCAGCGGGGAACTGAACCGGCAGAAGCGGGTTCGGATCAATGCACCCAAAAAGCTCCCCGATTTGCCCGAGTTAATGCGACTGCCTGGCTGACCGTGTCATCGTTCATCGCGAGCAAGCTCGCTCCCACAGGGGAATGCATTCCAATGTGGGAGCGAGCTTGCTCGCGAATGGCGCACCTTGGTCTAGCTGAATGAAATGAGGCCCGCCCTTTGCTTGCTGCTAACCACAGCGGTCTTTAGACTTACGCCTCATTTCAACGAGAGCAGGGTCGATGCCAACTGCCTTTCCCGCCGATTCTGTTGGTCTGGTGACGCCGCAAGTGGCGCACTTCAGCGAGCCACTGGCCCTTGCCTGCGGCCGCTCATTGCCAGCTTATGACCTGATCTATGAAACCTACGGCACGCTGAACGCCACGGCGAGCAACGCCGTGCTGATCTGTCATGCCTTGTCCGGTCACCATCATGCCGCCGGTTTTCACAGTACCGAAGACCGTAAACCCGGTTGGTGGGACAGCTGCATCGGCCCGGGCAAACCGATCGACACCAACAGGTTCTTCGTCGTCAGCCTGAACAACCTCGGCGGCTGTAACGGCTCCACCGGCCCGAGCAGCATCAACCCGGACACCGGCAAGCCGTTCGGCGCCGAATTCCCGGTGCTGACCGTGGAAGATTGGGTTCACAGTCAGGCGCGTCTGGCGGACCGGATCGGCATCAACCAGTGGGCCGCCGTGATCGGCGGAAGCCTGGGCGGCATGCAAGCGATGCAGTGGAGCATCACTTACCCTGACCGCATCCGTCACTGCCTGGCCATTGCTTCGGCGCCGAAACTCTCGGCGCAGAACATCGCCTTCAACGAAGTGGCGCGTCAGGCGATCCTCACCGATCCGGAGTTCCATGGCGGCTCGTTCCAGGAACAGGGCGTGATCCCCAAGCGCGGGCTGATGCTGGCGCGGATGGTCGGGCACATCACCTACCTGTCGGACGATTCCATGGGCGAGAAATTCGGCCGTGGCCTGAAGAGTGAAAAGCTCAACTACGACTTCCACAGTGTCGAGTTTCAGGTCGAGAGCTACCTGCGTTATCAGGGCGAAGAGTTTTCCGGGCGTTTCGACGCCAACACCTACCTGCTGATGACCAAAGCGCTGGACTACTTCGATCCGGCGGCGAACTTCGACGATAACCTGGCAAAAACCTTCGCCGGCGCCAAAGCCAAGTTCTGCGTGATGTCCTTCACCACCGACTGGCGCTTCTCCCCCGCTCGCTCGCGGGAACTGGTGGACGCACTGATGGCTGCCAAGAAAGACGTTTGCTACCTGGAGATCGATGCTCCGCAAGGCCACGACGCCTTCCTGATTCCGATCCCGCGTTACTTGCAGGCGTTCAGTAATTACATGAACCGTATATCGCTTTGAGGAAGACATGAGAGCCGATCTGGAAATCATCCAGGAATGGATCCCCGCCGGCAGCCGCGTGCTCGACCTCGGTTGCGGTGACGGCGAGCTGCTGACCTGGCTGCGCGACAACAAGCAAGTGACCGGCTACGGTCTGGAAAACGATGCGGACAACATCGCCGAATGCGTGGCCAAGGGCATTAACGTCATTGAGCAGGACCTGGACAAGGGCCTGGGCAACTTTGCCAGCAACAGTTTCGACATCGTGGTGATGACCCAGGCCCTGCAGGCCGTGCATTACCCGGACAAGATCCTCGACGAAATGCTGCGGGTCGGTCGTCAGTGCATCATCACCTTCCCCAACTTCGGTCACTGGCGCTGCCGCTGGTACCTGGCGAGCAAGGGCCGGATGCCGGTTTCGGAGTTTTTGCCATACACCTGGTACAACACGCCGAACATCCACTTCTGCACGTTTGAAGACTTTGAAGCCCTGTGCCGCGAACGTGAAGCCAAGGTCATCGATCGGCTTGCCGTCGATCAACAACACCGACACGGGTGGGCCAGTAAGCTATGGCCTAATCTATTAGGTGAGATTGGCATCTACCGCGTCAGCAGTCCTGGTCTGCAGGATCACCAGGTAGCGGTTTAACGAGGTTTTTCGAGGAGAGCGATCATGGGTCGTCTAGCCCTGCTTCTATTAACAGCCTGCCTGAGCGTCAGCATCATGGCCGCCGAAGCCATCAAAGGCGAGCGCCAGGAAACCTTCGGTGACATGACGGTGCACTACAACACCTTCAATTCCACCTACCTGCAACCGGACATCGCCAAAGCGGCAGAGCTGGTCCGCAGCAAGAATCAGGGCGTGATCAATGTATCGATCATCAAGGGCGACAAACCCGTGATAGCCCAGGTCAGTGGCACGGTAAAAGACCTGACCAGTAAAAGCGTCCCGCTGAAGTTCAAACAAATCACCGAAACAGGTGCGGTCTACTACATCGCCCAGTTCCCGGTGGATCAGCAGGAAGTCCGCACCTTCGAAATCAATGTGCAAACCGGCGACAAAATCAACACCATCAATTTCAACCAAGAGCTCTTCCCCGGCGAATGATCAACTTCACGCAACTCGTATTGGCCAGCCATAACGCCGGCAAACTCAAAGAACTCCAGGCCATGCTCGGCGAATCGGTGCACCTGCGCTCGATTGGCGAGTTCAGCAGCGTCGAGCCTGAAGAAACCGGCCTGTCGTTCGTCGAAAACGCCATCCTCAAAGCCCGTAATGCTGCGCGTATCTCCGGTTTGCCAGCGCTGGCCGATGATTCGGGGCTGGCGGTAGACTTCCTCGGCGGTGCGCCAGGCATCTATTCGGCGCGCTATGCCGACGGCCAGGGCGACGCGGCGAACAACGCCAAGCTGCTCGAGGTGCTAAAAGACGTACCTGAAGCCGAACGCGGTGCGCAGTTTGTGTGCGTGCTGGCGCTGGTACGCCACGCCGATGATCCGCTGCCGATTCTCTGCGAAGGTCTGTGGCACGGGCGCATCCTGACCGAAGCCAGCGGTGAGCACGGTTTTGGCTACGATCCGCTGTTCTGGGTGCCGGAGCGCAACTGCTCCAGTGCAGAATTGAGCCCGGCCGAGAAAAACCTTCTCAGCCACCGCGCCCGTGCAATGGATTTGCTGCGCCAACGTTTGAGCCTGAAATGACCCACGATTCATCGGCGTCGCCGCTGATCTTCGGTGGCGCGCAATCGCCCCGCGCGGCCCTGCCTCAGTTGCCGCCGCTGGCCTTGTACATCCACATTCCGTGGTGTGTGCGCAAATGCCCTTATTGCGACTTCAACTCCCACACTGCCAGCCCTGTGCTGCCGGAAGAAGAGTATGTGGACGCCCTGCTGGCCGACCTCGATCAAGACCTGCACGCGGTTTACGGCCGCGAGCTGAGCTCGATTTTTTTCGGCGGCGGCACGCCAAGCCTGTTCAGCGCGCAAGCGTTGGGCCGCCTGCTCAAAGGCGTGGAACAGCGAATCCCGTTTGCCAGCGACATCGAGATCACCCTGGAAGCCAACCCCGGGACCTTCGAGCAGGAGAAATTCGTCGCGTACCGCGCCTTGGGCATCAATCGCCTGTCGATCGGCATCCAGAGCTTCCAGCAAGAGAAACTCATGGCCCTGGGCCGGATCCACAACGGCGATGAAGCGATTCGCGCCGCTGGCATGGCCCGCCAGGCCGGGTTCGACAACTTCAACCTGGACCTGATGCACGGCTTGCCCGATCAGTCCCTGGACGATGCGCTGGACGATCTGCGTCAGGCCATCGCACTGAAGCCGACTCACTTGTCCTGGTATCAGCTGACGCTGGAGCCGAACACAGTGTTCTGGAATCAACCGCCGACGCTGCCGGAAGACGACACCCTGTGGGACATTCAAGAGGCCGGTCAGGCGCTGTTGGCCGAACACGGTTACGCCCAATACGAAGTGTCGGCGTATGCCCAACCCGGTCGTCCGGCGCGGCACAACCTCAATTACTGGAGCTTCGGAGACTTCATCGGCATCGGTGCCGGGGCCCACGGTAAGCTCAGCCATCCGGACGGACGCATTGTCCGCACCTGGAAGACTCGCCTGCCGAAGGACTACCTCAACCCGGCAAAAAGCTTTCAGGCGGGTGAAAAAGCCCTGACCAACGAAGAGCTGCCGTTCGAGTTCCTGATGAATGCCCTGCGCTTGACCGAGGGTGTCGAGGCGCGCCTGTATCCAGAGCGCACTGGCCTGACACTGGAAAGCCTTGCCGAAGGCCGTCGCGAGGCCGAACAAAGTGGCTTGTTGCAGGTCGAACCGTCACGTCTGGTGGCAACGATGCGCGGACAATTATTCCTCAATGACTTGCTGCAGAATTTTCTGAGCTAATTTTTCTGATCAAAGGGAAATCGAATGGATTTGGTACTGGATCTGCTTGCCACCGTGTCCCGCTGGAGCCGTAGCAACCTGTCGGAAATCGCCCTGGCGCTGGTGGGCTGCCTGCTGGTGCTGTTTGGCGCCGATATCAAAGGCTGGGTCGATCAACGCCTGGGCAGTATCGCGGGCGCCTTGCGCGTCCCGTTGATGGCCCTGCTGTGCATGATCGGCAGCGGCGCCGCACTGATCTACGCCACGCCGTGGATTGTTCGCGGCCTGAGCCAGTTCAACAACTACAGTCTGGCGCCGGTGTTGCTGGTGGTGCTGGTGTTGATTGGGGTCGTCGCAGACCGCCGCTGATTCCGAGCCACACACAAAACAAATGTGGGAGCGGGCTTGCTCGCGAAGAGGCCGTAACATTCAACATATCTGTTGACTGTTACACCGCCTTCGCGAGCAAGCCCGCTCCCACATTGGGTATAGCGTTATGGCTTAGGACTGTTTTTCGAACTTTAAATCCCACACGCCATGCCCAAGACGTTCGCCGCGGCGTTCGAACTTGGTGATCGGGCGCTCGGCCGGACGCGGCACGCACTTGCCGTCTTCGGCGAGGTTGCGGTAGCCCGGCGCGACGTTCATCACTTCCAGCATGTACTCGGCATACGGTTCCCAATCGGTGGCCATGTGCAGCACACCGCCGACTTTCAACTTGCTGCGCACCAGTTCAGCGAACGACGCCTGGACGATACGACGCTTGTGGTGACGGCTCTTGTGCCACGGGTCCGGGAAAAACAGCATCAGACGATCGAGGCTGTTATCGGCCACGCAACGGTTGAGCACTTCGATCGCGTCGCAATCGTAAACCCGCAGGTTAGTCAGGCCTTGAGTCAGCACGCCGTTAAGCAGCGCGCCGACACCTGGGCGGTGCACTTCAACGCCAATGAAATCCTGATCCGGCGAGGCCGCGGCCATTTCCAGCAGCGAATGGCCCATGCCGAAACCGATTTCCAGCGAGCGTGGTGCCGAGCGACCAAACACCTGGTCGAAGTCCACCGGCGCGTCGGCCAGCGGCAGGACGAACAACGGCGTGCCCTGCTCCAGGCCCTTTTGCTGGCCTTCGGTCATGCGCCCGGCGCGCATCACGAAACTCTTGATACGGCGGTGTTGGCGCTCTTCGCCTGCTTCCGTCTGGGTAGGCGTGTCGTTCGATTCAGTCATCAATGGCTCTTACTTGATCAGACCATCCAGCGGCGAGGAAGCGCTGGCATAGAGTTTTTTCGGCATGCGCCCGGCGAGGTACGCCAGACGACCTGCCACAATGGCGTGTTTCATGGCTTCAGCCATCATGATCGGCTGCTGGGCGTGGGCGATGGCAGAGTTCATCAGCACCGCTTCGCAACCCAGTTCCATGGCGATGGTCGCATCGGAAGCCGTACCGACACCGGCATCCACCAGCACCGGCACCTTGGCTTCTTCGAGGATGATCTGCAGGTTGTACGGGTTGCAGATCCCCAGGCCAGTGCCGATCAGGCCAGCCAACGGCATGACCGCGATGCAACCCATTTCCGCCAGTTGGCGCGCGATGATCGGGTCATCACTGGTGTAAACCATCACGTCGAAACCTTCCTTGACCAGCACTTCGGCGGCCTTGAGGGTTTCGATCACGTTGGGGAACAGGGTTTTCTGGTCCGCCAGCACTTCCAGCTTCACCAGGTTATGGCCGTCGAGCAGCTCACGGGCCAGGCGGCAGGTGCGCACGGCTTCAACCGCGTCATAGCAACCGGCGGTGTTCGGCAGGATGGTGTAGCGATCCGGCGGCAAGATATCGAGCAGGTTCGGCTCACCCGGATTCTGGCCGATGTTGGTCCGGCGCACGGCGACGGTGACAATCTCGGCGCCCGAGGCTTCGATGGCCAGGCGGGTTTCTTCCATGTCACGGTACTTGCCGGTACCTACCAGCAAACGCGACTGGTAAGTACGACCGGCCAGGATGAAAGGCTTATCGCTGCGAAGGTTGCTCATCGGAAATCCTCTGTTGGGGTGAGGTTCTGCAGAATGCGTGTGGGCGCGGGAATCGCCTGCGGGCTACTAGCCGCCACCGATGGCGTGAACCACTTCGACTGAATCACCTTCAGTGAGCGTGGTTTCTGCGTGCTGGCTGCGCGGGACGATATCCAGATTGAGTTCGACCGCCACCCGGCGTCCGGTCAGTTCCAGACGGGTCAGCAGGGCCGCAACGGTTTCACCGTCGGGCAGTTCAAGGGATTCGCCGTTCAACTGAATGCGCATGCCGGATGCCGCCATCATTTTTAGGGGCCAGCATTCTAGCCCGATCAGTCAGGCCGACCCAAGCCATTCGTCTTGAAACCAGATTCTGTAGGAGCTGCCGAAGGCTGCGATCTGTTGATGTTCAAAGAGCAAGATCAAAAGATCGCAGCCTTCGGCAGCTCCTACAAGGTCAGCTAAGGCGCCAGGCGGCGATCCCCAGGCACAGCCAGCCCACGAGGAACGCCAGACCGCCGAACGGCGTAACGATGCCAAGCTTGCTGACACCGGTCAGGGTCAGCAGGTACAGGCTGCCGGAAAACAACAGGATTCCAATGGCAAATGATACGCCGGCCCAGGTGATCAAACGCCCGGGAATCTGCGCGACCAGCAGTGCTACGCCCAGCAGTGCCAGGGTGTGCACCAACTGGTAGGTGACGCCAGTGTGGAAAATCGCCAGGTATTCGGCACTCAGACGATCTTTCAGGCCATGAGCGGCAAACGCGCCCAGGCCCACACCGGTGAAACCGAAGAAAGCGGCCAGCATCAGAAAGCCACGCAGCATGGGGAACTCCAGTCAGAATCATTCAATAAGGTCTGTATAATGGCCCGCTCGACGGGTTCGGCCAAGCCATCTCTATGCTGCGTTTATTGTTCCGCTGCTTCACAAAAGCCCTGCTCTGGTTCGCGGGCGGCAGCGTGTTGCTGGTGCTGGTGTTTCGCGTCGTTCCGCCTCCGGGGACGGCGCTGATGGTCGAGCGCAAGATCGAATCCTGGGTCGATGGCGAGCCTATCGACCTGCAACGCGACTGGCAGCCGTGGGAGAACATCTCCGATGACCTGAAGGTCGCGGTGATGGCCGGCGAAGACCAGAAATTCCCCGAGCACTGGGGTTTTGACTTCGGCGCGATTCAGGCCGCGCTGGCCCACAACGAACTCGGCGGCTCGATCCGTGGTGCCAGCACCCTGAGCCAGCAAGTCTCGAAGAACCTGTTCCTGTGGTCCGGTCGCAGCTGGCTGCGCAAAGGGCTGGAAGCCTGGTTTACCGGACTGATCGAAGTGTTCTGGCCCAAGCAGCGGATTCTTGAGGTATACCTCAACAGCGTGGAATGGGATGACGGCGTATTTGGCGCCGAAGCGGCTGCCCGGCATCACTTTGGCGTGAGTGCCCGGTCGCTGAGCCGTCAGCAAGCCAGTTTGCTGGCCGCAGTACTGCCAAACCCGCGGGTCTGGAGCGCCAGTCATCCAACCAGCTATGTTGCAAGACGGGCGGGCTGGATTCGGCAGCAGATGAGTCAGTTGGGCGGGGATAGCTACCTGACAGGGCTCAATGATTCGCGCCGGGCACCGTGGACCCAGTGATTTAACACGGCGAAAAGATCGCAGCCTGCGGCAGCTCTACAGGGGTTCACATATTCCGGTGTAGGAGCTGCCGCAGGCTGCGATCTTTTGATCTCCAAACAAAAACGCCCCGATCAATGATCGGGGCGTTTTTTTATTGCGTTGCCGCTTAAGCAGCAATCGACAGCTTGAGCTTGTTCATCGCGCTCTTCTCGAGCTGACGAATACGCTCGGCCGACACGTTGTACTTCTGCGCCAGGTCGTGCAGCGTGGCTTTTTCTTCTGCCAGCCAACGCTGGTAGAGGATATCGCGACTACGGTCGTCCAGCACTTCCAGCGCTTCGTGCAGGTTGTGGGTGGAGTTGTCTGTCCAATCGGCATCTTCCAGTTGACGGGCCGGATCGTACCGGTGGTCTTCCAGATAGTTGGCCGGCGACTGGAAAGCGCTGTCGTCGTCCGCTTCGGCGGCCGGGTCGAAGGCCATGTCGTGGCCGGTCAGGCGGCTTTCCATCTCGCGCACTTCCCGCGGCTCTACGCCGAGGCTTTCAGCCACGCGATGGACTTCCTCGTTGTTCAGCCACGCCAGACGTTTTTTCTGGCTACGCAGGTTGAAGAACAGTTTGCGCTGGGCCTTGGTCGTGGCGACCTTGACGATGCGCCAGTTGCGCAGGATGAATTCGTGGATTTCAGCCTTGATCCAGTGCACCGCAAAGGACACCAGACGCACGCCCATTTCCGGGTTGAAACGCTTGACCGCTTTCATCAGGCCAACGTTGCCTTCCTGAATCAGGTCAGCCTGGGCCAGGCCGTAGCCGGAATAGCTACGGGCAATATGTACAACAAAACGCAGGTGGGCGAGCACCATCTGCCGAGCCGCCCCCAAATCCTGCTCATAGTAGAGACTCTCGGCCAGTTCACGCTCCTGCTCCGGTGTCAGCAATGGAATGCTGTTCACCGTGTGCACATAAGCCTCCAGGTTTGCGCCTGGGACCAGAGCATAAGCAGGTTGCAAAGAAGTGGTCATACGAAAAAACCTCCGACTCACATAACTTGTGCAGTTCAGCACTGCGAAAATTGACCGGAAACCGAAGAACAAGTTCCCCTACACGCTGAAAGGTCATACAAGCAAAAAGACGCTACTTCGGTGCGAGCTCTCTCAAATGGCGCGCTACCGCAATCCAGGCACCGATATACCCCAACAGCACCGCGCCTAGCAAGAGTGACAGACCATCGGCTACCGGCACCCCGGCCAACGCGAAATTACTGCCATACAAGCCGGCCAGCCCAACCACTGCGTCATTCAGCCAGTTCAGGCCGAACGCCAGGACACCCCAGGAAAGAATCCCCGCACCGAAGCCATAAAGCGCACCCATGTACAGAAAAGGCCTACGTACATAGCTGTCAGTGCCGCCGACGAGTTTAATCACTTCTATCTCTGTGCGGCGGTTTTCAATATGAAGACGAATGGTATTGCCTATCACCAAAAGTAATGCAGACACCAAAAGCACCGTCAGACCGAAGACAAACCGCTCGCCCAGCTTGAGGATGGCCGCCAAACGCTCGACCCAGACTAGATCAAGTTGCGCCTGTTGTACCTTCGGCAATTCGGAAAGTTTTTGTCTTAATGCTTCAAGGGTCGCCTTGTCGACTTCGTTCGGAGTGACCAGCACCACGCCAGGCAACGGGTTCTGCGGAAGCTCCTTGAGCGCCTCACCCAGACCGGACTGCTGCTGGAACTCTTCCAGCGCCTGTTCGCGACTGATGTATTCGGCATCGGCTACACCCGGCAGGCCTTTGATCTGCTCGCGCAGTTGCTCGCCTTCGTTGGCGCTGGCATCGATCTGCAGGTACAGCGATATCTGCGCCGCACGCTGCCAGGAACCGCCCAGACGTTCGACGTTGTTCAGCAGCAACGACAAGCCCATCGGCAAACTCAGGGCAACCGCCATCACCAGGCAGGTGAAAAAGCTGCCGATCGGCTGCTTGCCCAGACGCCGCAGGCTGTCCAGCAAACTGGCGCGATGGCTTTCGATCCAGGCGTGCAGCAAGGTGCTGAAGTCCGGGCCGTCGTCTTCGTCGCGTTTTTTCTTCTGTGGTTGCGGATCGGCAGCCTTCGGGGCTACGCGCTCGGAAACCTTCGGACTGCGTGTTGCACTCATACCCCGGCCTCCCCGTCGCCGATCAATCGGCCACGCTGCAAGGTCAGCATGCGATGGCGCATGCGGGCGATCAGCGCCAAATCGTGACTGGCGATCAGTACGCTGGTGCCCAGACGGTTGATGTCTTCAAAGACGCCCATGATTTCTGCCGCCAGACGCGGGTCGAGGTTACCGGTCGGTTCGTCTGCCAGCAGCAAGGCCGGGCGATGGACGATGGCGCGGGCAATGCCGACGCGCTGTTGCTGACCGGTGGACAGGTCGCCCGGGTAGAGATCGGTCTTGTCCGAGAGCGCCACACGCTCCAGAGCCGAATCCACTCGCTTGGCAATTTCAGCCTTGGACAAGCCGAGAATCTGCAACGGCAAGGCGACGTTGTTGAACACGGTGCGGTCGAACAGCAACTGGTGGTTCTGGAACACCACACCAATCTGCCGACGCAGGTACGGAATCTGTGCGTTGCTGATGGTGGCCAGGTCCTGCCCGGCCAGCAGCAGTTTGCCGGTGGTCGGACGCTCCATGGCCAGCAACAGCCGCAGCAAGGTACTTTTACCGGCGCCAGAGTGGCCGGTGACAAACAAGAACTCGCCCCGACGGACTCGAAAGCTCAGCTCATGCAAGCCGACGTGACCGTTCGGATAGCGCTTACCGACCTGTTCGAAACGAATCATGAACGCTCCCGCTCGGCAAACAGTGCCTGGACAAAGGGTTCTGCTTCAAAGGTACGCAAGTCATCAATGCCTTCACCGACACCGATGTAGCGAATTGGCAGACCAAACTGCTTGGCCAGGGCGAAAATCACCCCGCCCTTGGCCGTGCCATCGAGCTTGGTCAGGGCCAGGCCGGTCAGTTCGACCGTCTGGTTGAATTGTTTGGCCTGGTTGATGGCGTTCTGGCCAGTACCGGCGTCGAGCACCAACAGCACCTCATGCGGCGCATCGGCGTCGAGTTTGCTGATCACCCGGCGAACCTTTTTCAGCTCTTCCATCAGGTTGTCTTTGGTGTGCAGGCGACCGGCGGTGTCGGCGATCAGCACGTCAATCCCACGGGCCTTGGCGGCTTGTACCGCATCGAAGATAACCGAAGCCGAGTCGGCGCCGGTGTGCTGAGCGATCACCGGGATCTTGTTGCGCTCGCCCCAGACCTGCAATTGCTCGACCGCCGCGGCACGGAAGGTGTCACCCGCCGCGAGCATGACTTTCTTGCCTTCAAGTTGCAGCTTCTTCGCCAATTTACCGATGGTGGTGGTTTTGCCGGCGCCGTTGACGCCGACCACCAGAATCACGAACGGCTTGTTCTGCGAGGTGATTTTCAGCGGCTGCTCGACAGGCTTGAGCATGCTGGCAAGCTCGGCCTGCAAGGATTTGTACAGCGCATCGGCGTCGGCCAGTTGTTTGCGCGCGACCTTCTGGGTCAGGCTCTGGATGATCACCGACGTGGCTTCAACGCCGACGTCAGCGGTCAACAGGCGGGTTTCGATGTCTTCGAGCAGTTCGTCGTCGATCAGTTTTTTGCCGAGGAACAGGCTGGCCATGCCCTCGCCGATGCTGGCGCTGGTTTTCGACAGACCTTGCTTGAGGCGCGCGAAGAAGCCGGCTTTGGTTTCTTCGGTGCGAACCGGTTCGGCTTCCACCGGAGCCGTAACCGGAACGACCGGAGCTGGTGGCGTTACCGGTGCCGCTACGACTACCGGTGCCGGCGTTGGGACGGGTACCGGGGCAGGCTGTGGCGCAGGTTCTGGCACAACAAATGCCGCAATCACCGGTTCAGGCAGATCAGGCTCATCAACGATCAGCTGTTCAGCCGCCGGTTCGATGACGGGGACCGGCTCGACGACCAGCAGCTCGACGGCTTGCTGGACCACCGTCGGCGCAGGAATCGGTGGTGTGACATGCGGCGCCAGTTCGTCTTCAACCAGAGCCACCGGCTCTTCTGCCACCGGCAACGTCAACCACGGTGTGTGCGCGACTTCTGCCACTGGCGCAGGCTGTGGCTCGACCACCGGTTGCAGCACGGACTCGGCTATCGGCGAGACCACGGGGGCCGGCGCAACGGGCGCAGCTTCTATTACCGGCTCAGGCGCAATCTCGGAAAGTGGCTGTGGCTGTTCGACGACGGGTTCCTGCGGTTTTTTGCGCAGCCATCCGAACAGGCTTTTCTTCTCGCCAGCCGCAGCTGGGGTCTTCTTGTCGTCGTTGGAACCAAACATGGAGGACGGCTATCTCACGGTAGCGACGCGCCAATGGCGCCTCGGCAAATAAATATTCGATGCAGAACAGACTGCGTTTCACCCAGCTTGTTCGCGCGCAACATTTTGTCGAAGTGCTCAACAGCACCTCAAAAGTCGACTAATACAAAAGACTGGAACGGCATCGTCGGCGAAAACGCGGAGTTTAGCTGATAAACCCAAAGCTTCTTCCGCAAACCCATACAGCCTGCTGACCGATCAAAGGCCTGATAGGCGTGGCCGCCAGTAAAACGGATCAGTATCCTAGCACCCTCTAGCCCGCCGACGCTAAGACCACGCGGGCAGCCCAACAGGTTTAAAAACGAATGAATGCTCTAGCCCGCCGCGCTGCTGGCCTGCTGCTCAGCACAGTTTGTCTGCCCCTTTCAGCTTTGGCTGCCGACCCTCAACCGACCCACGAATTCACCCTCGACAATGGCCTCAAGGTCGTCGTGCGCGAAGACCATCGGGCGCCCGTGGTGGTTTCCCAGATCTGGTACAAGGTTGGCTCCAGCTACGAAACCCCGGGCCAGACCGGTTTGTCTCACGCCCTGGAACACATGATGTTCAAGGGCAGCGAGAAAGTTGGCCCCGGTGAAGCGTCGTTGATCCTGCGCGACCTCGGCGCCGAAGAGAACGCCTTCACCAGCGACGACTACACCGCGTATTACCAGGTGCTGGCCCGTGATCGCCTGGGCGTGGCCTTTGAGCTTGAAGCCGACCGCATGGCCAACCTGCGCCTGCCGGCCGACGAGTTCAGCCGCGAGATCGAAGTGATCAAGGAAGAGCGCCGCATGCGCACCGACGACAAGCCGATGGCCAAGGCTTACGAGCGCTTCAAGGCCATGGCCTACCCGGCCAGCGGTTATCACACGCCGACCATCGGCTGGATGGCTGACCTGGACCGCATGAAGGTCGAAGAGCTGCGCCACTGGTACACGTCCTGGTATGTGCCGAACAATGCCACGCTGGTGGTGGTCGGTGACGTAACCCCGGACGAAGTCAAAGCCCTGGCTCAGCGCTACTTCGGGCCGATCCCGAAGCGCGACGTGCCGCCGGCGAAGATTCCGCTGGAACTGGCCGAACCTGGCGAGCGCCAGATCACCCTGCATGTACAGACCCAACTGCCGAGCCTGATGCTGGCCTTCAACGTGCCGAGCATCGCCACTGCGCAAGACAAGCGCTCGGTCAATGCCCTGCGGTTGATTGCGGCGTTGCTTGATGGCGGTTACAGCGCGCGTATTCCGGCACAACTGGAGCGCGGCGAAGAGCTGATCTCCGGCGGTGCGTCGAGCTACGACGCCTACAGCCGCGGTGACAGCCTGTTTACCTTGTCGGCGACGCCGAACACCCAGAAACACAAAACCATGGCCCAGGCCGAAGCCGGTCTGTGGAAACTGCTCGAACAGCTGAAAACCACTGCCCCGTCGGCTGACGAAGTTGAACGGGTGCGCGCTCAAGTGATTGCCGGTCTGGTCTATGAGCGTGACTCGATCACCAGTCAGGCCTCTGCCATTGGTCAGCTGGAAAGCGTCGGTCTGTCGTGGAAGTTGATGGACACCGAACTCGCCGAGCTGCAAAGCGTGACCCCGGAAGATATCCAGAAAGCTGCCCGCACCTATTTCACTCGCGAACGTCTCAGCGTTGCGCATGTACTGCCACTGCCCGAGGAAGCCGCTCATGAGTGAGAGTAAAAAACCACGCCTGGCCCTGATCGGCCTGGTACTCGTCGCGCTGGTCGGCTCGCTCGGTTTTTACTTCAGCCGTTCGACCGAGACCAACGCCAGCGAAGCCCTCGATCAGGCCAAGGTCAGCAAAAAGCTGCAATCACTGACCGAACTCGACGGTAAAGCGCCGAGCCACCGCACGCTGGACGTGCAAACCTGGAAAACCGCTGAAGGCGCCAAGGTGCTGTTCGTCGCCGCCCCCGAGCTGCCGATGTTCGACATGCGCCTGATCTTCGCCGCCGGCAGCAGCCAGGACGGCGACAAACCAGGTCTTGCCGTGCTGACCAACGCCATGCTCAACGAAGGCATCGCCGGCAAAGATGTCGGCAAGATCGCTGAAGGTTTCGAAGGCCTGGGCGCAAGCTTCGGCAACGGTGCCTACAAAGACATGGCCGTCGCCTCGTTGCGCAGCCTGAGCGATGTGGATAAACGCACACCTGCCCTGAAGCTGTTCGCTGACGTCGTTGGCAAGCCGACATTCCCGGCCGACTCGCTGGCGCGAATCAAGAACCAGCTGCTCGCCGGTTTTGAGTACCAGAAGCAGAACCCCGGCAAACTGGCGAGCCTGGAGCTGATAAACCGCCTGTATGGCAACCACCCTTACGCGCACTCAAGCGACGGCAACGCGCAAAGTGTCCCGCCGATTACCGTGGCGCAATTGCGGGCCTTCCACGAGAAAGCCTACGCCGCAGGCAACGTAGTGATTGCACTGGTGGGTGACTTGTCGCGCAGTGAAGCCGAAGCGATTGCCGCACAGATGTCCGTCGCACTGCCAAAAGGCCCGGCGCTGGCGAAAATCGAACAACCGGTTGAACCAAAAGCCAGCACCGGTCACATCGAGTTTCCGTCCAAGCAAACCAACCTGATGCTTGCGCAATTGGGCATCGACCGTGACGATCCGGACTACGCGGCCGTCTCCTTGGGCAACCAGATCCTCGGTGGCGGTGGCTTCGGCACCCGACTGATGAGCGAAGTGCGGGAAAAACGCGGCCTGACCTATGGCGTCTACTCGGGCTTCACGCCGATGCAGGTCCGTGGTCCGTTCATGATCAACCTGCAAACCCGCGCCGAAATGAGCGAAGGCACGCTCAAACTGGTGCAGGACGTGCTCGCCGACTACCTTAAAACCGGCCCGACCCAGAAAGAGCTCGACGACGCCAAGCGTGAACTGGCCGGCAGCTTCCCGCTGTCCACTGCCAGCAACGCCGATATCGTCGGCCAACTGGGCGCCATGGGTTTCTATGACTTGCCGCTGAGCTACCTCGAAGACTTCATGCAGCAGTCCCAGAGCCTGACCGTCGAGCAAGTCACCGCGGCAATGAACAAACACCTGAGCACGGACAAAATGGTCATCGTTTCTGCTGGCCCGACCGTGCCGCAAAAGCCGTTACCGGCCCCAACTGACAAACCTTCCGAGCAGCCGCTCGGGGTTCCGGAGCATTAATGGCCAGCCCATCGCGTCCTAAAAAACCCGTTCACAACGTCCACAACGGTGTGAACCAATTGCGCATCATCGGCGGCGAATGGCGTAGCCGTCGCCTGAGCTTCCCTGACGCTCCGGGCCTGCGTCCGACGCCCGACCGCGTGCGTGAAACCCTGTTCAATTGGCTCGCGCCGTACGTTGCCGGGGCCAAAGTGCTCGACCCGTTTGCCGGCAGCGGCGCGCTGTTCCTTGAAGCGCTGTCCCGTGGCGCCGCCATGGGCCAGGCGCTGGACGCCAGCAGCCTGGCGGTTT
Source organism: Pseudomonas frederiksbergensis (assembly GCF_001874645.1). Lineage (NCBI taxonomy): Bacteria > Pseudomonadati > Pseudomonadota > Gammaproteobacteria > Pseudomonadales > Pseudomonadaceae > Pseudomonas > Pseudomonas frederiksbergensis. Next base: position 3,308,184 of record NZ_CP017886.1, on the reverse strand, counting down.
CCAGCCTGAAAGAGCATTTGGGAACGCTGCGCTGCACCGTTGGCCAGGTGCAGACCGCCGACGCCTTGCGTTACCTGGAAACCCAGCCAGCGATCGCCTACGACCTGGTATTCCTCGATCCGCCGTTCAACCAGAACCTGTTGCCCGCCGTTTGTACACTGCTTGAAGAGCGCCAATGGCTGGCCGACGACGCATGGATCTACACTGAAAGTGAAACCGCGCCATCGACCCTCGGTCTGCCAGGGGGCTGGCGCCTGCACCGGGAGCAAAAATCCGGGCGGGTCTACTACGCGTTGTGGCACCGTACGGCAGAGATCGCCGGTTAATCCACCGGCCTGAACAAGGTGTGTTCCTGGGGTCTCCCGCCCCAGGCACGCACCGCTGCATCGAGAATTACCGTGCCTACACCGCCAGATCGTTTCACCCCCGCCTTCGGCCTCGGCAACCCGCACCTGCAAACCTTGTGGGGGCCACTGTGGCGCACTACCACGCACCTGGATCGACAACGCGAACGCCTGTGGCTCGACGATGGTGACTTCCTCGACCTCGACTGGCACGGGCCGCACATCGCCGATGCACCCTTGGTGCTGGTGCTGCACGGTTTAACCGGTTCTTCAAACTCACCCTATGTCGCCGGCCTGCAAAAAGCCCTGTCCAGCCAAGGCTGGGCCAGTGTGGCGTTGAACTGGCGCGGCTGTTCGGGTGAACCGAATCTGTTGCCGCGCAGCTATCACTCCGGCGCCAGCGAAGACCTTGCGGCGGCGATCAACCACCTCCGAGCCACTCGACCCTCGGCGCCGCTGTACGCGGTCGGCTATTCGCTGGGGGGCAACGTGCTGCTCAAACACCTGGGGGAAACCGGCAGCGGCAGTCAGTTGCAGGGCGCTGTGGCGGTTTCGGTGCCCTTTCGCCTGGACCAGTGCGCCGACCGCATCGGCCAAGGCTTTTCCAGGCTCTATCAAGCGCACTTCATGCGCGAGATGCTCGCTTACATCAAGAACAAGCAGCAGAAATTTCTGCACGACGGCCACCACGAGGGTCTGGAAACCCTGGCCAAACTCGGATCACTGGAAAACATGCGCACTTTCTGGGATTTCGATGGCCGGGTGACCGCACCGCTGAACGGATTCAGGGATGCGCAGGATTACTATCGCCGCGCCTCCAGCCGCTATTTTCTCGGTGAAATCCGCACGCCGACGCTGATCATTCACGCGGCAGACGATCCGTTCGTGTTTCTCCACAGCTTGCCGCAAACCAGCGAATTGTCAGACAGCACGCAGTTCGAATTACAGGCCAAGGGCGGGCATGTCGGCTTTGTCGACGGCACATTCCGCACCCCCGGCTACTACCTGGAACGGCGCATCCCGTATTGGCTGGCCAACGCAGGTCCCGAATAAGGTTAATCGCCGGTGGCAATCTTGCGCGTCGGATCGGTAATCCATTCGCTCCACGACCCGGCATACAGCGAGCCCAATGGATAACCGGCCAGGCACAACGCAAACAGGTTATGACACGCGGTCACGCCCGAGCCGCAATACGCCACCAGCTCGGTCGGCGAACGATCACCCAGTTTCGCGGCAAAGCGCTGCTTGAGCTGATCAGCGGGAAGGAAACGCCCGTCCACGCCCAGGTTGTCCGTGAAGGCTGCGCATTGCGCGCCAGGAATGTGCCCGGCGACTGGGTCAATCGGCTCGACCTCGCCACGAAAACGCGGTAGGCCCCGGGCGTCGAGCAAGGTCATCGCCGGTTGGCCGAGGCGTTGCTGCAGTTCCTCGGCACTCACTGACAAAGTGTGGTCGGGCGCACCGGTGAAGGACCCACGGGTGATTGCCGGTGCATCCAGGCTCAGCGGTAAACCCACCGCGTGCCAGGCCTTGAGGCCACCGTCGAGAATGAACACGCCATCGCGTTTGCCCAGCCACGCCAGCAACCACCAGGCTCGCGCGGCATACATGCCGGGACCGTCGTCATACAAAACGATTTCGCTGTCGTTGCTGATGCCCCAATCCTGCAAGCGCTGAATCAAGTGGTGCGGCGTCGGCAATGGATGGCGACCGGTGACACCCTTGACCACTGGCCCGCTGAGGTCACGTTCCAGATCAGCAAACGAGGCCGCGGCGATATGCCCTTCGGCATAGCTGCGCTGGCCGTAATCAGGGTCTTCAAGGGCAAAACGACAATCCAGAATCACCCACCCGGCCTGATTCTTTTTCTGGTCCAGGGCGTTCGGGCTGATCAGTTGCGCAATGGGCATAGCGGGCTCCTGTGGTGAGGGGGTGTTCTCAATTAGTTTCCACTCCGCGCCGGGTTGTGGAAACTAATTGAGAACACCCCCTATGTCTTTGCTCGATCCTACTGCACTTCTTCCAGCGCCTGGGCCAACGGCACGTAAAACTCCTCGAACAAGGCATTGACCGCCTCGCGGGCTTGCTCCGTGACAAATCCTGCTTCCAGCACCAGCACCTGATACACGCCACGTTTAATGGCTTGCTCGCTGAGATGGTTGGAATTTTCCCGTGTGGTACACAGAAAACGCACCCAGGACGTGAGGATGATCCAGGCATTGAGCGTCAGGGATTCGATCTGGACCTCGTCCATGCACAGGATGCCGGCGTCGACGAAGCCTGCGTAAATCGCCGTGCCCTGGATCAGGCAACGTTGGGAAAAACGCCGGTAGCGGGCAGCCAGCTCCACATCGTTGTCGAGCAAGTGCTCGAGGTCACGGTGCAAAAACCGATACCGCCACATGGCAGACAATAGTTCCTTCAAGTAGAAGCGCTTGTCTTCAACGGTCGCGGCACGGCCCTGGGGTGGCCGCAGGAAGCTCTCTACCAAGGCTTCGTACTCACTGAACAACACGGCAATGATCGCCTGCTTGTTGGGGAAGTGGTAGTACAGGTTGCCCGGAGAAATTTCCATGTGCGCGGCGATATGGTTGGTGCTGATACTGCGTTCGCCTTGCTGATTGAACAGCTCCAGGCTGTTCTGCACGATGCGCTCGCTGGTTTTTATTCGTGGGGCCATGGCTTGAGCTTTAATTCAGAGTGCGTTGCCGGGCATCTTACGACCTATCCGCCGGCGGATAAATCATCGCCTCCCGAGGATGTCATTTGACTTTCTAGAGCATAGACTCTAAAAACTTCCTCATTCTAAAAAAAACCGGAGCTACCATGCCCGCCGACATTGCCTACCTGCAAAACTCCCAGCAGCCATTGAGTGAGCTCCACGATCTGTTTGCCGCCCAGCGTCAGGCCTATGCGGCCCACCCAATGCCGCCGGCTGCGCAACGCCAGCAATGGCTCAAGGCATTGCGTGATCTGTTGAGTGACGAGCGTCAGGCCTTGATCGACGCGATCAGTCAGGATTTCAGCAACCGCAGCGCCGATGAAACCCTGCTCGCCGAGCTGATGCCGAGCCTGCACGGCATTCAATACGCCAGCAAACACCTCAAAGGCTGGATGAAAGCGTCCCCACGCAAGGTAGGCATGGCCTTTCAGCCAGCGGCGGCGAAGGTGGTTTATCAGCCGCTGGGCGTGGTCGGGGTCATCGTGCCGTGGAACTACCCGCTGTACCTGGCTATCGGCCCGTTGGTCGGCGCGTTGTCGGCGGGCAACCGGGTGATGCTCAAGCTCAGCGAATCCACGCCGGCCACTGGGCAACTGCTCAAAACGTTGCTGGCCAAAGTGTTCCCCGAAGACCTGGTGTGCGTGGTGTTGGGCGAAGCCGAGGTCGGCATGGCCTTTTCCAAACTGCCCTTCGATCACCTGCTGTTCACCGGCGCGACCAGCATCGGCAAACAGGTAATGCGTGCGGCGGCAGAGAACCTGACGCCAGTGACACTGGAGTTAGGTGGCAAGTCTCCGGCAATCGTTTCCCACGATGTACCGCTCAAGGACGCCGCCGAACGCATTGCCTTCGGTAAAACCCTGAACGCCGGACAAACCTGTGTCGCACCGGACTACGTCCTGGTGCCGGAAGAGCGGATCGGCGCCTTCGTCGAAGCCTATCGTCAGGCGGTTCGCGGGTTTTATCCGACACTCGCGGACAACCCGGACTACACCGCCATCATCAATGAGCGCCAACTGGCGCGGCTGCACAGCTACCTCAGCGACGCCACCAGCAAGGGCGCGCTGCTGATCCCGATGTTCGAACAGGATCAGGGTCGGCGCATGAGCCACAGCCTGCTGCTGAATGTCAGCGACGAGATGATCGTGATGCAGGACGAAATCTTCGGTCCGGTGCTGCCGATCGTGCCCTACAAAAATCTGGACCAGGCATTTGCCTACATCAACCAACGGCCACGTCCGCTGGCACTGTATTTCTTCGGCTACAACAAGGCCGAACAAAACCGCGTCCTCAACGAAACCCATTCCGGCGGCGTGTGCCTGAACGACACCTTGCTGCACGTCGCGCAAGACGACATGCCTTTTGGCGGTATCGGCGCTTCAGGCATGGGCCATTACCACGGCCATGAAGGTTTCCTGACGTTCAGCAAAGCCAAAGGCGTGCTGATCAAGCAGCGCTTTAACGCAGCGAAGCTGATTTATCCGCCTTACGGCAAGTCGATCCAGAAGCTGATCCAGAAGCTGTTCATCCGCTGACACCTCATGACTGGGTAATAACAATAATGAACCCAAGCCTGTCCGAATCCCCCGCGCTGTCACGGCGCGGCCTGCTCAAATTCAGTCTCTGCGCCACGGCCTTCCTGACCACGGTCGGCCTCGGTGCCAGCCTCAGCGGATGCTCGGCCAGCAGCCCGGCCAGCGGTTTCGCCATTCTGCGCAGCAGTGACCTGCCGTTTCTGCGCGCGCTGATCCCGGTGATGCTCGACGGTGCCGTGGCCGTCGAGAAACTCCCGGCCGCCGTCGAAGGCACCCTGCAATCACTGGATCACGACCTCAATCACTTGTCGCCGGAAATGCTCAAGCTGACCCAACAACTGTTCGACGTGCTCGGCATGACCGTCACTCGCGGGCCACTGACGGGCATCTGGGGCAACTGGGAAAACGCCAGCGGCGATGACATCCGCCAATTCCTCCAGCGCTGGCAAAACAGCTCACTGAGCCTGTTGCGCATGGGCCACAGCTCGATCCTGCAACTGGTGATGATGGCCTGGTACAAACGCGCCGAATCATGGGCACATTGCGGGTATCCGGGACCGCCGACCGTTTGAGACCGTCGCGACTGCCTGTAGGCGCTGCCGCAGGCTGCGATCTTTTGATCTTGATTCTGTGATACCTGAAAAATCGCCAAAAGATCGCAGCCTACGGCAGCTCCTACGATGAAGAGATCCGCCTCACCACACTATTCATAATAAAAAGAGAACCCAAAGATGCCCGTACCCGATCCGTTCCGCGAAGGCCTGGCCCGAGGCTGGAAAACCTACAACGGCTCGCAACTGGCCAATGATCTGACGCTGGAAGCCGACATTGCGATCATCGGCAGTGGCGCTGGCGGCGGCACCACCGCCGAAATTCTCAGCGCTGCCGGCTACAAGGTGCTGCTGATCGAAGAAGGCCCGCTCAAGACCAGCAGCGACTTCAAGATGCTTGAAGACCAGGCCTATTCCAGCCTTTATCAGGAAGGCATCGGCCGCATGAGCAAGGACGGCGCGATCACCATCCTGCAGGGCCGCGCAGTCGGCGGCACGACGCTGGTCAACTGGACCTCAAGTTTTCGCACCCCCGAACCGACCCTCGAACATTGGGCCAGGGAACACGACGTCAAGGGCCACAGCCCGGCGGAAATGGCGCCCTGGTTCGAAAAAATGGAGCAGCGCCTCGGCGTCGCCCCGTGGAGGGTACCGCCGAACGCCAACAACGACGTCATCAAAAAAGGCTGTGAACAGCTCGGCTACAGCTGGCATGTGATCCCGCGCAACGTGCGTGGTTGCTGGAACCTCGGCTACTGCGGCATGGGCTGCCCGACCAACGCCAAGCAATCGATGATGGTCACCACCATTCCCGCGACCCTGGAAAAAGGCGGCGAGCTGCTCTATCTGGCCCGCGCCGAACAACTGCTGATCAAGGATGACACCGTCACTGGCCTGCACTGCGTGGCAATGGATGAGCGCTGCGTGGCGCCGACCGGGCGCAGCATCACCGTCAAGGCGCGGCATTACGTGCTGGCCGGCGGTGGCATCAACAGCCCGGCATTATTGCTGCGCTCCAAAGCCCCGGACCCCCATGAACGTCTTGGCAAGCGGACCTTTTTGCACTTGGTGAACATGTCCGCCGGACTGTTCGACGAAGTGATCAACCCGTTCTACGGTGCGCCGCAATCGATTTACTCCGATCACTTTCAATGGCAGGACGGCACCACCGGAAAAATGTCCTACAAGCTTGAAGTACCGCCGCTACACCCTGCGTTGGCAGCGACCTTGCTCGGTGGCGTTGGCAAGGAGAGCGCCCAACACATGCAGCAACTGCCGCATACCCACGCAATGCTGGCGCTGCTGCGTGACGGTTTTCACCCGGACAGCCCCGGCGGCAGCGTCGAGTTGCGCGGCGATGGCTCACCGGTGCTCGACTATCAGGTCTCAGCCTATGCCTGGGAGGGGTTACGCCGGGCGTTTCATAGCATGGCCGAGATTCAGTTCGCCGGCGGCGCCAACGCGGTCATGCCGATGCACGCCGATGCGCACTACGTGAAAACCCTCGCCGAGGCACGCGCCTTGATCGACGGCCTGAGCCTTGAGCTGTACCGCACGCGACTGGGCAGCGCTCATGTGATGGGCGGATGCGCCATGGGTGAAGACCCGAAAAGCGCCGTCACTGACAGTCTTGGCCGTCATCATCAGCTGAGTAATCTATCGATCCATGATGGTTCGCTGTTCCCCACCAGCATTGGTGCCAACCCGCAATTATCGGTCTATGGATTGACCGCGCAACTGGCGACAGCGCTGGCGATGCGTTTAAAAACAGCATGAAAAAACGCATAATTCGCACCGTCTATAGTGCTTTCTTACCCCAAAGGCGACTTGGCCGACCGGGAAGGCTGCGATACCATCCGATTCCCCAACGGATTCCCGCCAGGACGACGCGATGAACCGAGTGTTGTACCCAGGTACCTTCGACCCTATTACCAAGGGCCATGGCGATCTGGTCGAACGCGCCTCGCGCCTGTTCGATCATGTGATCATCGCCGTCGCCGCCAGCCCGAAGAAAAACCCGCTTTTCCCCCTGGAACAGCGTGTGGAGCTGGCCCGCGAGGTCACTAAACATTTGCCGAACGTCGAAGTCGTCGGTTTTTCGACGCTGCTGGCGCATTTCGCCAAAGAGCAGAATGCCAACGTGTTCCTGCGTGGCCTGCGTGCGGTGTCGGACTTCGAATACGAATTCCAGCTGGCCAACATGAACCGCCAGTTGGCCCCGGATGTGGAAAGCCTGTTTCTTACCCCGTCCGAGCGTTATTCGTTCATTTCTTCGACACTGGTCCGTGAAATTGCAGCCCTGGGCGGCGATATCACCAAGTTCGTCCATCCAATCGTGGCCGATGCTCTGACCCTGCGCTTCAAAAAGTAGGCGCTGCCGCAGGTTCGGGCCGCGTTCGGACGATCACTTGCAGTCCATCGCACCCGCGTGCACTGCGCGCGCCAATGCGGCACAATTGTAAGCATTAGTTTTCAGATGCCTGGGCAGACCACCCCGGCAGGAGTCCCAATGTCCCTGATCATCACCGACGATTGCATCAACTGCGACGTCTGCGAACCCGAGTGCCCGAACGCCGCCATCTCCCAGGGCGAAGAGATCTATGTGATCGACCCGAATCTCTGCACCCAGTGCGTCGGCCACTACGACGAGCCACAGTGCCAGCAGGTTTGCCCGGTGGATTGCATTCCACTGGACGAAGCGCATCCCGAGACTGAAGAGCAGTTGATGGAGAAATACCGCAAGCTGACCGGCAAGGCCTAAAAAGATCGTCCGAACGCGGCCCGAACCTGCGGCAGCTCCTACACCGATCCTCGTAGGAGCTGCCGCAGGCTGCGATCTTTTGATTTTGCCCCTCAATTCTGCTGTTCAAACCCTTCCCCGATACACCCCAGGCAACGGACGAACGCCGCTTTCGCCGGATCGACCACCAGCGCCTGCCCCGCATCGCCGACCCCGCCGCCTAGCGCGGTAAACGGCAAGGACACGATAAACACCCCCGCACCGATCACCGTCGCCGCCACCAGCAACGGGCGGGCAATCAGCAGATCACCAATCATCGCGTAGGCCGGTGGATTGTGGATGCTGTAATTCGGATCGCCGCTGCCGCCGTCAGACGCCTGGGCAGATAAGCCGATGCTCAACAGCAGCGCGGCAGCAAGGGTTCGAATCAAGGTCATGGCACGGTCCTTCGGCTAGGCAGTCAGACCACTAACTATAGACCGTAGGAATTCTCAGCTCTGACAACGTGGGCAAAAGACGCTGGCACGCTGCCCAAGGCGAACTTCCCGCAACTCAGTGCCACAGACCTTGCACGGTTCACCGCCACGGCCGTACACGAACAGCTCTTGCTGGAAGTAGCCCGGCTGGCCGTCACCGCCAATAAAGTCGCGCAAGGTGGTGCCGCCGCGCTCGATAGCGGCGGCCAGAATGCGTTTGATCTCGATCGCCAGCTTCAGATAGCGCGCCCGGGAAATTCCCTTGGCCTCGCGGCGCGGGTCGATCCCGGCCGCAAACAGCGCTTCGGTCGCATAAATGTTGCCAACCCCTACCACCACGGCGTTGTCCATGATGAACGGCTTGACTGCCATCGAACGCCCGCGTGACAGCTGGAACAGCCGCTCGCCATCGAACAGATCAGTCAGCGGCTCCGGCCCCAGACGAGCCAGCAGCTCGTGATTCAGCGGATCGAGGCTCCAGAGCATCGCGCCAAAACGTCGCGGATCGGTGTATCGCAGGGCCAGTCCGGACTCGAGTTCGATGTCCACATGCTCATGCTTGGCCGCTGGCAAGCCGACTTCCACCAGACGTAAATTCCCCGACATGCCCAAATGGCTGATCAAAGTGCCAACTTCGGCGTTGATCAGCAAATACTTGGCACGTCGCTCCACCAACACGATGCGCTGCCCGGACAGCCGCACATCAAGGTCCTCGGGGATCGGCCAGCGCAGACGCCGATCACGCACAATCACGCGACTGACACGCTGGCCTTCCAGGAACGGCGCAATGCCGCGGCGGGTGGTTTCGACTTCTGGCAGTTCAGGCATGGTGTTCTCGGATCAGGCGAAACCCGACACTCAATGGTGAGCGCCGAGCTCGCGGATCGTCTGTTTGAGGTTTTCGAAGTCGTAGTCCGAGAGGCCGACATAATCGAGCACCAGGTGTCCGACGCTGTTCCACTCGAGATCGTCGGTCTGATTGCCCAGCACCCGATACGACGCGCAGATGTGTTCGGCCATCTTCAGGATCGCCAGCAAGTTTTTCAACTGGCTGTTGCGCGATGATTCGTCGCTGAAAATCGCCAGTGCATTGTGATGATTGGCGATAGCGTTGGTCACATGCTCCGGCAGGCGCCAGGACTTCGCGGTGTAGTATCCGACCACGGCGTGGTTGGTGTTGAGTTTTCGGTTCTCGGTATCAACCACCCGACACTCGGCGCTGGCACTGGCGTAGGCCTCTTCCAGCACCGACATATAGTTGGGGAAGCGCTTGAGCATCAACGGCACGCCACAATCGTGGAACAGACCCAATGCATAAGCCTCGTCCACCGCCTGCGAACCAATGCGCTTGGCCAGACTCAGGCTGGTCATCGCCACGTCCTGGGCGGTGTCCCAGAATCGGTTCAGGGTGACGATGGTCTCGTCATTCATCTCGCCCTTGATCGACTGTGCGTTGATCAGGTTGATGACCGAGCGACTGCCCAGCAGGTTTACCGCGCGCTGGATCGAGGCGATCTTGTTGCTCAGCCCGTAATACGGCGAATTGACGATCTTTAACAAGGCGCCAGAGAGGCCCGGGTCTTGGGAGATCAACTTCGCGATCACTTCCAGGTCCGGGTCCGGCATGTACTGCTCCATCTGCAAATCCACCATGATTTGCGGCTGAGGCGGCACGCTGATGCCTTGCAGGGCCTGTTGAATCTGTTCGGAAGATAGCTCTTGGGACATAAGTACTCACTCTGGGCAAGTAAGCGATTCTAGCGGAAAAAATCCGCCGCATGGACGGTCTGTCCGACGCAACGCCCAGAAACAACCGAGCTGCGCGCCCCCATCTAGCGCTATAATCCCGCTCTTTTTTTCACCTGGAGCGACGTCATGTCCCTGCCAAGCCTGCGCCTCAAAGCCAACGCCGACCGTCGCCTGCGGAACGGTCACCTGTGGGTCTACAGCAACGAAATCGACGTAGCCGCCACCCCACTGCACGGCTTCAAGGCTGGCGATCAAGCGATTCTCGAAGCTGCCGGTGGCAAGCCGCTGGGCATCGTCGCCATGAGCCCGAACAACCTGATCTGCGCTCGTCTGCTGTCGCGCGACGTCAAGTTGCCGCTCGACAAGTCGCTGCTGGTGCACCGCCTCAATGTTGCGCTGTCCCTGCGCGAGCGCCTGTTCGACAAGCCATTCTACCGCCTGGTCTACGGCGACTCCGACCTGCTGCCGGGCCTGGTAGTCGACCGTTTCGGTGACATCCTGGTGGTGCAGATCGCTTCGGCGACCATGGAAGCCCATAAAGAAGACGTGATCGCCGCACTGACCCAAGTGCTCAAGCCAAGCGGCATTCTGTTCAAGAATGACTCCGCGGCCCGTGACGCCGAAGGCCTCAACCGCTACGTTGAAACCGTATTCGGCCTGGTGCCGGAGTGGGTAGCACTGGAAGAGAACGGCGTGAAATTCGAAGCGCCAGTCATCCAGGGACAGAAAACCGGCTGGTTCTACGACCACCGCATGAACCGCGCGCGTCTGGCACCTTATGCCAAGGGCAAACGCGTACTCGACCTGTACAGCTACATCGGTGGCTGGGGCGTGCAAGCTGCCGCTTTCGGCGCCAGTGAAGTGTTCTGCGTCGACGCTTCGGCCTTCGCCCTCGATGGCGTCGAGCGCAACGCCGCGCTGAACGGTTTCGCCGACAAAATGACCTGCATTGAAGGCGATGTGTTCGAAGCGCTGAAAGAACTGAAAGCCAGCGAAGAACGCTTCGACGTGATCGTGGCCGACCCGCCAGCGTTCATCAAACGCAAGAAAGACATGAAGAACGGCGAAGGCGCCTACCGTCGCCTGAACGAGCAAGCCATGCGCCTGCTCAGCAAGGACGGCATCCTGGTCAGCGCTTCGTGCTCGATGCACCTGCCCGAAGACGATCTGCAGAACATCCTGCTGACCAGCGCCCGTCACCTGGACCGCAACATCCAGCTGCTGGAACGTGGCAGTCAGGGTCCGGATCACCCGGTGCACCCGGCGATCCCTGAAACCCGCTACATCAAGAGCATCACCTGCCGACTGCTGCCTAACAGCTGATCGCGCCCTGCTTGTAGGAGCGAGCCTGCTCGCTCCTACAACAGTTTCAGAATAGTCCCGCACCAGCCGCATTGACTTGCCCCATCATCAATTCAATCCTCGTCTCCCCCTCACGGATCGAGAGCGTTGCTTGATGACTTACATCACACACTCCCAAGAAAAGTCCTCCATCATCCTGCTGCTGATGACCGTGACGCTGCTGGCGGTCTTCCCTCTCGACGTGCTCCTCCCCTCTTTTCCTGCCCTCTCTGACCACTTCCGTACCTCGACCTCCGATATCGCCCTGTCCGTCAGCATCTTTGCCATCGGTCTGGCATTTTCGCTGCTGCTGATTGGGCCATTGTCCGACATGTTCGGCCGCAAGAAGCTGCTGTTGGGTGGAATTGCACTGGCCGCGGTGGGTGCAACGGGTTGTCTGTTGGCCAGCGACTATGTCTGGTTCCTGGGCTTTCGTGTTGTTCAGGCAATGGGCTGCGGGGCGTTTGCCTTGTCTCAGGCGCTGCTCCAGGACCTGTTCGCCGGCCGGGAGCTGGAGCGCCTGCGGATCTGGATGGCGACTGCCGGCGGGTTCTTCATTTCCTGTTCGCCACTGATGGGCACCTGGCTGCAGTTGTATCTAGGCGGGCGGGGCAGTTTTTATGCATTCATCACCTTGTCGATTATTGTAGGGCTCAGATCCTGGTTCCTGCTCAAGGAAACTAGCAGCAGCCCGTTGCCCAGGCGATTTTTCGCTGCCTATTGGTTGCTCTGTTCCGACATTCATTTTATCGGTTACTGGCTCATTTCCGCGCTGGCCTTCGCCTGCCATTTCTCGTTTATCGTGATTTCACCGATCGTTTTCATGGAACACCTGAACCTTTCGACTTACCAGTTCGCCTGGGCGCTGTCCCTGTATGGCGCGGCCTATGTCGTCGGCGGGATTATTGCCAGCATCTTGCACCGCCGGCTGGAAGGCGACACGCAGATCATCATCGGCCTGGGTGTGATCGCGCTGTCGGGGCTGGGAATGCTGTGGTTGGTCTGGCTGTTCGGCCTGTCCGTCGCCACGGTCCTGATCCCCATGCTTATCTGCACCGCCGGCACCACCATCTGCCGACCCATCGCCAATTCCAGGGCGATGAGCCTCTACCCACAACACGCCGGCACCGCTACCTCTGCCGGCAGCCTGTTGATTTTTATGTGTGGGGGCCTGATCAGCGCAGTGATCAATTTCGCGTCCGAAGGACTGACCACGGCTCTGTCCTTGTGTTTCTTGACCTTGAGTGCCGCGGGTCTTGGCTTGAATGCGTTGATTACACGCCGGCATCAGGCACTGACTAGCGGCTGACACCTGCCAGTTATCATCCCGCACGTCTCGCCAGCCCTGGTTCAACGTTTCCCGCCATTCCTTCCTGACGCCAGCGGTGTAGAATCGAACGATTCATCGCCAGTCATCCCCCGGCGGGTTTATGAGCTCAGGCTGAGGCGCGCGGCGATCCCGCAAAGTCATCAGCATCTTCCGGGCACACGGTTATTGCTGTGTGTCAGCGAGGTCAATAGAAGCTCACTCCCCTTTTGATACCTGATTTTCCGCCCGGAGTGCTCCATGCCTGATTACCGCTCGAAAACATCCACCCACGGCCGCAACATGGCCGGCGCCCGCGCACTGTGGCGCGCCACGGGGATGAAAGATGACGACTTCAAAAAGCCGATCATCGCCATTGCGAACTCGTTCACCCAATTCGTACCGGGCCACGTCCACCTCAAGGACCTCGGCCAACTGGTTGCCCGCGAGATCGAACGCGCTGGCGGCGTCGCTAAAGAATTCAACACCATTGCAGTCGATGACGGCATCGCCATGGGCCATGACGGCATGCTCTATTCGCTGCCAAGCCGCGAGATCATCGCCGACTCCGTCGAGTACATGGTCAACGCCCACTGCGCCGACGCCATCGTGTGCATCTCCAACTGCGACAAGATCACCCCTGGCATGCTGATGGCCGCCCTGCGCCTGAACATCCCGGTGATCTTCGTCTCTGGTGGCCCGATGGAAGCCGGCAAGACCAAACTCGCCAGCCATGGCCTCGACCTGGTCGACGCCATGGTAATCGCCGCCGACTCCAGCGCATCTGACGAGAAAGTCGCCGAGTACGAGCGCAGCGCCTGCCCGACCTGCGGTTCGTGCTCCGGCATGTTCACCGCCAACTCGATGAACTGCCTGACCGAAGCCCTCGGTCTGGCACTGCCAGGCAACGGTTCGACACTGGCCACCCACAGCGACCGCGAGCAGTTGTTCCTGCAGGCCGGCCGCACCATCGTCGAACTGTGCAAACGCTACTACGGCGAGAACGATGAGTCGGTGTTGCCACGCAACATCGCCAACTTCAAGGCGTTCGAAAACGCCATGACGCTGGACATCGCCATGGGCGGTTCGACCAACACCATCCTGCACTTGCTGGCTGCCGCCCAGGAAGCCGAGATCGATTTCGACCTGCGCGACATCGACCGTCTTTCGCGCCACGTTCCGCAACTGTGCAAAGTCGCGCCGAACATCCAGAAGTACCACATGGAAGACGTGCACCGCGCCGGCGGGATCTTCAGCATCCTTGGTTCCCTGGCCCGTGGCGGCCTGCTCCACACCGACCTGCCGACCGTGCACAGCAAAACCATGGCCGAAGGCATTGCCAAGTGGGACATCACCCAGACCACCGACGAAGCGGTTCACCACTTCTTCAAGGCCGGTCCGGCGGGCATCCCGACCCAAACTGCGTTCAGCCAGTCAACCCGCTGGGAAACTCTGGACGACGACCGTGAAAACGGCTGCATCCGCAGTGTCGAACACGCTTACTCGCAAGAAGGTGGCCTGGCCGTGCTGTACGGCAACATCGCCCTGGACGGCTGCGTGGTGAAAACCGCAGGTGTCGACGAGTCGATTCACGTCTTCGAAGGTAACGCAAAAATCTTCGAGAGCCAGGACAGCGCCGTACGCGGCATCCTTGCCGATGAAGTGAAAGAAGGCGATATCGTCATCATTCGCTACGAAGGTCCGAAAGGCGGTCCGGGCATGCAGGAAATGCTCTACCCGACGTCCTACCTGAAATCCAAAGGTCTGGGCAAAGCCTGCGCCTTGCTCACCGACGGTCGTTTCTCCGGCGGCACCTCGGGCCTGTCCATCGGCCACGCTTCGCCAGAAGCCGCTGCCGGCGGCGCAATCGGTCTGGTGCAGGACGGCGACAAGGTGCTGATCGACATTCCGAACCGCTCGATCAACTTGTTGGTCAGCGATGAAGAACTGGCTGCGCGCCGCGTCGAACAAGACAAGAAAGGCTGGAAGCCGGTTGAAGTGCGTCCACGTAAAGTGACCACCGCACTGAAAGCCTATGCCTTGCTGGCCACCAGTGCCGACAAGGGCGCTGTACGCAATAAGGCGATGCTCGACGGGCTGTAATACTTACCCGTTGAACACAAAAATGCCCCGCCAAGTGCGGGGCATTTTCGTTTCCGCGCTCCCGCGTGGGAATACCTCAAGTGACGCGGAACGTCACGGCCTTATTCCAAAAATCACAGTTGCCATGCGCTTTTGATATTAATTCATTAGATATCAAGCTGTTAGGCTTGCCGGTTCGCAATCGCCCCGGAACGCGATTGGCACACGTCTTTTTGGAGCCTCAATGAATCTGCCGCTGATCCTCAATCTGCTGGTGTTCCTCGCCTTGTTGTTCGGCCTGGCACAAACCCGTCACACCACCTGGAGCCTGGCCAAAAAAGTCCTGGTCGCGCTGGTGCTGGGCGTGGTGTTCGGTGTTGCCCTGCACGCTATTTACGGTGCCGGCAGCCCAGTGCTGAAGACCTCGATCGGCTGGTTCGATCTGGTCGGCAACGGTTATGTGCAATTGCTGCAAATGATCGTGATCCCGCTGGTGTTCGCCTCGATCCTCAGCGCCGTCGCCCGTTTGCACAATGCGTCTTCGCTGGGCAAGATCAGCTTCCTGACCATCGGCACCCTGTTGTTCACCACCGCCATTGCGGCGCTGATCGGCATCGGCCTGACCAACCTGTTCGGCCTGACTGCCGAAGGTCTGGTGGCCGGCACCCAGGAAATGGCTCGCCTGCAAACCATTCAAACCGACTACGCGGGCAAGGTCGCTGACCTGAATGTCCCGCAGTTGCTGTTGTCGTTCATCCCGCAGAACCCGTTCGCCGATCTGGCCCGGGCCAAGCCGACCTCGATCATCAGCGTGGTGATCTTCGCCGCATTCCTCGGGGTCGCGGCGCTGCAACTGCTCAAGGATGACGTCGAAAAAGGTCAGAAAGTGATCAACGCCATCGACACCCTGCAAGCCTGGGTGATGCGTCTGGTACGTCTGGTGATGAAACTGACCCCTTACGGCGTATTGGCGCTGATGACCAAAGTGGTTGCCGGTTCCAACCTGCAAGACATCATCAAACTCGGCAGTTTTGTGGTGGTCTCGTACATCGGCCTGGGCCTGATGTTCGTGGTTCACGGCCTGCTGGTGTCGCTGGCCGGGATCAACCCGCTGCGTTTCTTCCGTAAAGTCTGGCCGGTGTTGACCTTCGCCTTCACCAGCCGCTCCAGCGCCGCGAGCATTCCGCTGAGCATCGAAGCGCAAACCCGTCGTCTGGGCATTCCGCAGTCGATCGCCAGCTTCGCCGCCTCGTTTGGCGCGACCATTGGCCAGAACGGTTGTGCCGGTCTTTACCCTGCGATGTTGGCGGTCATGGTTGCACCGACCGTGGGCATCAATCCGCTGGACCCGCTGTGGATCGCAACCTTGGTAGCGATTGTGACCTTGAGTTCGGCCGGGGTTGCCGGTGTCGGAGGTGGCGCCACGTTCGCCGCGCTGATCGTGCTGCCGGCCATGGGCTTGCCAGTGTCACTGGTGGCTCTGCTGATCTCGGTTGAACCGCTGATCGACATGGGCCGCACCGCATTGAACGTCAGTGGCTCAATGACCGCCAGTGCAATCACCAGCCAGATCATGCAACAGACCGACAAAGAGCTGCTGGATGCGGATGAGCATGAGGAGTTGGCGCAGGCGTAGGCTGCGATCTTTTAGCGACTACAAAGATCAAAAGATCGCAGGCTTCGCCAGCGCCTACACGGTTCGACGTAGATTCCGTAGGAGCTGCCGCAGGCTGCGATCTTTAAGCTTTTTCCCAGACTTCGAAGCTGTACGCCGGCTTATCACCTTCAGCCGGATTCGGAACATTCGACACCAGCTTCCACTGGTTCAAATCAAACTCCGGAAACCACGCATCACCCTCGGGGCTCAGCGCCACGCGGGTCAGGTACAGCCGATCGGCCTGTGCCAGGCCTTGCGCATACAACTGCGCGCCGCCAATCAGCATCAACTCATCGACGCCCTGCTCCAGCGCCCATTCCTGCGCCCGAACCACCGCGGCTTCCAGCGACGGATAGACTTGCGCACCTTCAAGTTGCAGGCCGGCCTGACGGCTGACAACGATGTTCAGCCGGCCAGGCAGCGGACGCCCCAGGGAATCCCAGGTCTTGCGACCCATGATGATCGGCTTGCCCAGCGTGGTGGCCTTGAAGTATTTGAAATCCCCCGGCAAGTGCCAGGGCATGCTGTTGTCGACGCCGATCACACGGTTTTCACCGAGGGCTGCGATCAGGCTGAGGGGGAGAGTTTTTTTCATGTCGCCGAGGATACCAGAGCCTCGCTTACCCCGATAAGCGCCACAGCGGTTATGCTCAGCGTTCATTTGAGCGACGGGACGACGCGTGACTGAACTGAAAACACTCTGGCTGACTGAAACCATCCGCCTGCGCGAGGAACACGCAGGCGCTTTGGAAGACCAGGAAGCCAACCGTCTGGCCCGTAGCGCGGGCGGCGACTTGCCGACCCGCATTGAGGCACGCGCCCTGTGGCTGGCCGAACGTGATGGGCTGACCGGCGCGCTGCGCCATTGGCTGCAAGGTGCGCGACTGGCGCTGATCGTACTGGCCGTGCTGGCGACTGTCAGCGGCGCCGGCCTGGCATTCGCCGCGTTGAGCGACGGCCAGGCACCGGTCAACGTGTTCTGGGCACTGGGCAGCTTGCTCGGATTGAACCTGATTCTGCTACTGAGCTGGACCTCGGGCCTGATATTCGCGGGTGATTACGGCGCCACGCTCGGGCGTTTGTGGTTGTGGCTCAGCGAGAAACTCGCCCGCGACGCCAAAGCCGCGCAACTGGCGCCGGCCCTACTGCTGTTATTGCAACGGCAGAAACTCAATCGCTGGGCGCTCGGCGTGCTGGTCAACGGCTTGTGGCTGCTGGCGATGCTCAGCGCCCTGGCGATTCTGCTGACGCTGATGGCAACCCGGCGCTACGGCTTCGTCTGGGAAACCACGATTCTCAGCGGCAACACGTTCGTGGTCATGACCCAGACTCTCGGCGCTCTGCCCGCACTGCTCGGCTTCAGCGTGCCGACCGTGGAGATGATCCGCGCCAGCGGCGACACCGCGCTGAACATCGAAAGCGCCCGGCAAGCCTGGGCCGCATGGCTGGTGGGGGTATTGCTGGTGTACGGCGTGTTGCCGCGCCTGCTGCTCGCGCTGTTCTGCCTGTGGCGCTGGAAAGTCGGGCGCGCAGCATTGCACTTGGACCTGAACCTGCCTGGCTACGCGCCGTTGCGCGAACAGCTGATGCCGAGCAGCGAACGCCTCGGCGTCAGCGATGCCGCGCCCGAGCGCCTGCATCAGGCCGAAGGCGGCGCCAACGCGCTGGACAGCGACGGTGCGTTGCTGGTGGCCATCGAACTGGATGACCAGCGTCCATGGCCGCCGCAACTGCCGAAGAACGTCAAAGACGCCGGCATCCTCGACAGCCGTGAGTCCCGCCAAAAGTTGCTGGAACAACTGACCCGTTTCCCGCCGGAACGCCTGGCCATTGCCTGCGACCCTCGGCGCTCGCCGGATCGCGGCAGCCTGGCGCTGATCGCCGAACTCGCCCGCAGCGCCAGCGCGACACGGATCTGGCTGCTGCAAGCGCCGCCCGGTCAGGCACTCGACGCCGAACGCCTCGGCGACTGGCACACCGCGCTGCAACAGTTGGAGTTGCCGTTCGCTGACTGCGCGCCGATGAACTGGCTGGAGTCCGGTCATGACTGATTCTGCAAGGAAGCCGCTGAAACTCGCCGTGGTCGGCCACACCAACGTCGGCAAAACCTCATTGCTGCGCACCCTGACCCGCGACGTCGGTTTCGGCGAAGTCTCCCATCGACCCAGCACCACCCGGCACGTCGAGGGCGCCCGGCTGTCTGTCGATGGCGAAGCGCTGCTTGAGCTCTACGACACGCCGGGGCTGGAAGACGCCATCGCCCTGCTGGATTACCTGGAGCGTCTGGAACGCCCCGGCGAACGCCTCGACGGCCCGGCACGATTGGTACGCTTCCTCGACGGCAGCGAGGCGCGTCAGCGTTTCGAGCAGGAGGCCAAGGTGCTGCGTCAACTGCTGGCGTCCGACGCCGGCCTGTATGTGATCGACGCCCGCGAGCCGGTGCTGGCCAAGTACCGCGATGAACTCGAAGTACTGGCCAGCTGCGGCAAACCGCTGCTGCCGGTGCTCAATTTCGTCAGCAGCGCCAATCATCGCGAGCCGGATTGGCGCGAAGCTCTGGCCCGTTTGGGGCTGCACGCGCTGGTGCGTTTCGACAGCGTGGCGCCGCCCGAAGATGGCGAGCGGCGGCTCTATGAAAGTCTCGCGCTGTTGATGGAAAGCGCACGCGGTCAGCTCGAACGATTGATCATCGACCAACAGGCCCAACGCGAAGCGCGCCAGCAAAGCGCAGCGCGTTTGATCGCCGAACTGCTGATCGATTGCGCCGCCTGTCGACGCAGCGTGGTCAGTGACGCCGCACAGGAACAGCAGGCCATCAGCGAACTGCGCAAAGCCGTTCGCCAGCGAGAGCAACGTTGCGTCGAGGCGCTGCTCAAGCTGTACGCCTTCCGCCCACAGGACGCCGCCGCCAGCGACTTGCCGCTGCTGGATGGCCGCTGGGGCGATGATTTGTTCAACCCCGAAACCCTCAAGCAATTAGGCGTGCGGGTCGGGAGCGGGATCGCCGCTGGCGCGGCGGCCGGTGCCGGCGTGGACTTGCTGGTGGGCGGCCTGACCCTCGGCGCGGCGGCACTGGCCGGGGCGATTGCCGGCGGCGCCCTGCAAACGGCACGCAGTTACGGCAACCGCTTGCTGGGCAAGATCAAAGGCCAGCGCGAGCTGACCGTCGACGACAGCGTGCTGCGTTTGTTGGCACTGCGTCAGCGGCAACTGGTACAGGCCATGAACCTGCGCGGACACGCGGCGATGGACAGCATTCAGGTCGCCACGCCACAAGACAAGAGCTGGCGTGAAGGCAAACTACCCGAGGCGCTGAGCAAGGCGCGTGCACATCCACAATGGTCTTCGCTCAATCCTCATGCCAGGTTGAGCCAGGCGGAACGCCAGGAACAGATTGAGGTGTTGGCTCAGAAGGTGATCGAGGCCTGAATCTCGAACGCCTGCACCGAGCCCGACTCCTGTAGCAGCTGCCGAGCCCGCGAGGCTGCGTCCGGCTGCGAAGCGGCCGTAAAATCAGGCAACGCGCTCTTTCAAGCAGACTGTGTACTCAGGATTTGCGAGGACTTCGTCCGAACGCGGCCCGCCTCGAACGCCGCCTCGCGGGCTCGGCAGCTGCTACGAACACAACAACCGCAACGCCTTCCCCTTCAAGACGTCGAGATCCAGAACCGGCACCCAGATCTCCTTCGCCTGCTCATCCCACTGGCGCATCCGCAGGCTGATCGCACACAACGGATCGCGTTCAAACGCCTGCGCCTCTTCAGCCGTCATCACTCCCCCCTGATACTCCAGCGTGCGCCGACTGGCCTCGCTCAAGCGCTCGTAGTAGCCCGGTTCGTTGAACGTCAGGTAGCGCTTGGCCTGAACGTGGTATTCCACCAACCGCGCCATGCGTTCGCCAAAGCCCAACCGGCGCAAGTAATCGGCGCCGAGGCGTTCATGGCTGACCACGCCAAAGCCGCCCATGTTTTCGGCATTCTCGGCGCAGAGATGCCCGATGTCATGGAAGAACGCAGCCAGCACCACTTCATCGTCGAAGCCTTCGGCAATGGCCAGTTCGGCGGCCTGGGACATGTGCTCGATCTGCGACACCGGTTCACCGATGTAGTCGCTGTCGCCGAAGCGCTCGTACCAGCCGAACACGTCGGCGATCACCTGTTCGTTGCGACCCATCAGTGTTCTCCCAGCAAGGTCCTGACGTTACGTTCAGCCATCGCCGGCCCGACGCTCATGCCGACGCCCGTGTGCATCAACGCGGCATGCACGCCCGGCGCGGCCTGCAGGAACGAAAACGGTGCGGGTCCACGCGCCCCATAAACACCCTGCCAGCGCTCGACCACCTGCACCTTGCAGCCAAGGGTCTGCTCGGCCAGTTCGATCAACCAGTTGTCGACCTGTTCCGCGTTGAAGGGTGAAGGGTCGCTGCCGTAGTCGTGGGAATCGCCAATGATCAGTTCACCCTGCGGCGTCGGGCTGATCAGCAGGTGAATGCCGTGTTCATGCAGATGGGGCGCCTCGCGCAGAATATGCGTTTGCACTGCCGCAGCTTCCGGCAAATCGGCGAAGGCGCCGTAGTGCACGCAGCTCAAACCGGTGAGCAGCGCATGTTGCAGATTGAGGTTGATCGGCGGCCGCGCGCGGAGCATTTGCAAACGGCAGACCTGCGGTTTGAGCGCAGCGATCGGCTCGGCCAGCAGGGTCTGATAATCGTGGCCGGAACAGACGATGATCTGCTCGCCGGTGAAGCTGCCGGCGGTGCTGTGCACGCGGCCGGGTTCGATGTCGCGTACCAGAGTGGAGAAGTGAAACTCCACGCCGAGGTCGCGGCGCAGGTAGTCGATCAACGCTGGAATCGCTTCGCGCGAATACAGTTGCTGGTCATCCAGGCCATGCAATGCCGCACGGTGATGACGGAACTGGCCGCCGTACACATCGCCCAATGCGGCGCCGCGCAACAGCTCGACGCGGTAACCGTGTTCGATAGCGCGGCCAGCACAGAAGGCTTCCAGCAGTTGCTCTTCCGCTTCGGTACGAGCAAATAAATACGAGCCGTTGCGCTTGATCTGCAAGCCTGCCCGTTGCGCCCATTGGCCCCAGATTTCGCGGCTGGCCTTGGCCAGTTCGAGCATCTGCCCCGGCGGTTGGCCGGTGACCAGCGCTTGACCAAAGTTGCGCACCGAGGCCCCCAACGGCGTGGCGCTGCGCTCGAAGACCTTGACCTTGAGCCCGCGCCTGGCCGCGGCGTAAGCGTGGGAAAGGCCGAGAATGCCGGCGCCGACGATTAGCATGTCGCTGTGGTGTGTCATGAAGTTTGTCCTGAATTCAGAACCGCTATCGCGAGCAAGCTCGCTCCCACAGGTTTTGCGCGGTCAATGTGGGAGCGAGCTTGCTCGCGATGTGGCCCTATCAGCCTACGAAGAAATTACTTGGCAACCACTTTCTCGGACTTGCCGTCATAACGCTTGCGCCATTCGGTGAGGATCTCGTCGCGGTTTTTCGAGGCCCAGGCGAAGTCGTTCTTGATCAGGCGTTGCTCGTAGTCGGCCGGCAATTCGGTCTGCGGCTTGGCGATACCAGGCTGGGCGAGGACCGCGAAGTTTTCCTTGTACAGCTCCATCGCCGCGGGACTTGCGGAGAAGTCGGCGAGTTTCTTCGCGGCGTCTTCATGCGGTGTGCCCTTGATCACGGCGGTGGCTTCGATTTCCCAGCCCAGGCCTTCTTTCGGCAGGATGATGTCCAGCGGTGCGCCCTGGCGCTTCAACTGCACGGCCGGGTATTCGAAGGAGATGCCGATCGGGAATTCGCCGGAAGCGGCCAGCTTGCACGGTTTGGAACCGGAGTGAACGTACTGGCCGATGTTCTGGTGCAGCGCGTCCATGTACTGCCAGCCCTGCTTCTCGCCGAAGGTTTGCAGCCAGGCGCTGACGTCGAGGAAACCGGTGCCGGACGACGCCGGGTTCGGCATGACGATCTTGCCTTTGTATTCAGGCTTGGTCAGGTCCTGCCAGCTCACCGGTTTGGTCAGGCCTTGTTTCTCGGCTTCGACCGTGTTGAAGCAAATGGTTGCCGCCCACACGTCCATGCCGACCCAGGCTGGCGGGTTGGCGGCGTCGCGGTAGTTGCCGCCGATCTTGCCCAGGTCTTTCGGCGCGTAGCTTTGCAGCATGCCTTGCTGATCGAGAATCGCCAGGCTGGACGCGGCCAGGCCCCAGACTGCGTCAGCCTGCGGGCGGGCTTTTTCGGCCAGCAGTTTGGCGGTGATGATCCCGGTGGAATCGCGCACCCACTTGATCTCGACGTCTGGATTGGCCTTTTCGAAAGCCTCTTTGTAGGACTTCAGTTGCTCGGCTTCCAGAGCGGTGTAAACCGTCAACTCGGTTTTCGCGGCAAACGCATTCAGGCTGAAAGCAGAGAGGACAGCAGCGGCAAGAGCCAGGGGCTTGAACATGGTGCGGCTCCTTTTAAGTGCGGATCAGAGTGCGGGGGTAAATGGGTGAGCGGGATCAGTTGCCGGGCGCGGTTTGCCGCCAGGCCTGGGAGCGGCGCAGCAAGCCGCGCGAAGTCCAGGCCAGGAGCAGGGAAACGCCCGCCGAGGTGAACAGAATCAGGGTCGACATGGCTGCCGCGCCGCCAACGTTGCCGGCGTCGTCCATGTTCAGCACCGCCACTGCGGCGAGGATCGTGTCGGGGCTGTAGAGGAAGATCGCCGCCGACACCGTGGTCATCGCCGAGACGAACAGGTAGCGCACAATGTCCAGCAACGCCGGCAGGCAGATCGGCACGGTGACGCGCAGGTAGTGGCGGTACAGCGGCGCCTTGAGCGACAGCGCGGCGGCTTCGAACTCGGCGTCAAGTTGACGCAGCGCGGTCGTGGCGGTCATTTGCGCGGTGGTCAGATAGTGCGCAATGGTGCAGACCACCAGCAGGGTCATGGTCCCGTAGAACACATGCAGCGGGTTGCCGCTCAGGTTGAAGAAAAACACGTAGCCCAGGCCCAGAACCAGACCCGGTACCGCCATCGGCACGAAGCTGAGCATCCGCAGCACCAGGTTCAAGCCGCGCTGACCACGGGTTTTCTCCATCAGATAGGCACCGGTAAAAATCAAACCGCTGCCGATCAACGCCGTGCACAAGGCCATCTTCACGCTGTTGCCATAAGCCAGCCAGCCGCCACCAGCAGTGTCGCCGAACTGGTAGTGATTGAGCGACAGCGACAGGTTGTACGGCCAGAATTTCACCAGCGACGAATACACCGCCATGCCGAACACCAACAGCAGCGCGGCGCAGATCAGCAACACGATGACCAGATAGCAACCGTCCCGCAGCCGCGACGGTGCCGGTTGAAAGACTTGCGCCCGACCGCTCATGGAATCGCCATGACGACGGCGCAACCAGGCGTCGACGCCGAAACTGAACAGTGCCGGCAGCAGCAGCACCATGCCGATCAGTGCACCGCGACCGAATTGCTGCTGGCCGACCACCGCTTTGTAGGCTTCCAGCGCCAGCACTTGATAGTCGCCACCGACCACCACCGGCACACCAAAATCGGTGATGGTCAGGGTGAACACCAGGCAGAACGCGGCGAACACCGCTTGCCGGGTCGCCGGCCAGGTGATGCTGCGAAAGGCCTTGGCGGGACTGGCGCCCATGCTCGACGCCGCATCGAACAAGCGCGCATCGGCCAGCGACAACGCCGACAGCAGGATCATCAAGGCGTGGGGGAAGGTGTAAATCACTTCACCGAGGACGATGCCCCAGAAGCCGTAGATGTTCTCAGGCAGCAGCCCGCGCAACAGGCCCTGGTTACCGAACAGGTACACGAGCGCAATGCCCGGCAGCATCGACGGTGCCATCAATGGCAGCAACGACATGCCGCGCCAGATCGCCTTGCCGGGAATCAGAGTGCGTTGCAGCGCGTAGGCAAACAGGTAGGCCAGCGGCACAACAATGGCCGCCACACTGAGGGAGACTTTCAGGCTATTGCCCAGCAACCAGTGGAAGTTGTCGCTGGTCAGCAGTTCGCGAGCCGCGACCAGACCACCGCCCTGCCCGGCGTCGCTGCTGAAGCCGCGCCAGAAGATCGCCAGCAGCGGCATCAATACCGCGACGCTGAGCAGGCACAGCAGCAGCACTTTGCCGCCGACCACGAACACCCGGTCGCCGATTTCGGCGCGGGAAGTCTGCCGAACCTGCTTGTGCGGTATCGGCAGCGCGATTTGCGCGCTCATCAGGCAAACACCTGCAAGCTGCGCGGCGGCAAGGCAACCATGATGTCCTGAGCACCGAGGCGCGGCATGGCTTCTGGCGCCAGTTCGGCGAGCAATGCATGCCCAGGGAGCTGGTTGAGTTCAAAGCTCATCCGGCAGCGATTGCCGAGGAAGGTGATTTCGCGGACCTTGGCCGCAAACAGGTTTTCCTCATGCACCGGCGGGTTGATGCTGATCGCTTCCGGGCGGCAGAACAGTCGACCCGACGCGGCTTTGCCGCAGTTGTCGGCCAGGCGCACATTCATTCCGCCGACCTGCGCGTGGCTGTCACTGTTGCGCTGGAACGGCAGCCAGTTGCCCTGCCCGACGAACTCGGCGACAAACGGCGTGGCTGGACGGTTATAGATTTCCTGCGGCGTGGCGTACTGCTCGACCTTGCCGTTGTTCATCACGGCGATACGGTCGGCCATCAGCATGGCCTCGTCCTGGTTGTGGGTGACCATCAACGTGGTGATGCCGAGGTTGCGCTGCAATTGGCGCAGCTCGGTGCACAGATGCTCGCGAACCCGGGCGTCGAGGGCCGACATCGGCTCGTCCAGCAGCAGCAACGACGGTGCCGGCGCCAAGGCACGGGCCAACGCGACGCGCTGTTGCTGACCGCCGGACAATTGGCCGGGGTATTTCTTTTCGCTACCGATCAGACCCACCAGTTCGAGCATCTGCGCCACGCGCTTACGCACTTCCTCGCGGCCACCGCCGGCCAGGCCGTAGGCAATGTTGGCTTCGACGGTGAGGTTGGGGAACAGTGCGTAGGACTGGAACAGAATGCCGTAGTCCCGAGCCTGCGGTGCCAGCAGGGATACGTTCCGATCACCAAGGTACAACTCGCCACGATCCTGGCGTTCCAGACCCGCGATGCAGCGCAGCAACGTGGTTTTGCCGCAACCGGAAGGCCCGAGCAGGCACACCAGTTCACCCGCGGCGACCTCCAGCGAAACGTTATCCAGCGCAGTGAAGGCGCCAAAGCGTTTCTCGATACCGCGCACCTTCATCGGCGCACCGGGGAAGACCTGGGCAGTTGCGTTCGGGTGGTTCATGGACGGACCTCATCAAGCAGATGAAGGCCATCCTAGGTTTGTAATGCGTCGGTCATGTGGCAGTGAGGCAAAAACGGCCGATAGTGGTATTCGGGGATTTTGGTTGGGCCTTAAAAGATCGCAGCCTGCGGCAGCTCCTACGACGGACGCATTTCCCAAGGAGCTGCCGCAGGTTCGGGCCGCGTTCGGACGATCTTTTGATCTAGGCCGGGGCCATTTCCTGCGCCAAGCCGAGAAACGCTGCCGGCAGGCGGGCGCCTTTGCGCTCTTTGAGGCAGTACAGGTATTCGGGGATCTGCGGGGCGTTTTCGAGGGTCAGCACCCGCAGTTGCGGATCATGGGGCACTTCCTGGCGGGCGATGATGCTGATGCCGATGTTGCGCAGCACCGCTTCACGAATCGACTCACGGCTGCCGATCTCCAGCAACGGGCCAAAACTCACTCCGGCAGTCGCCAGCAACTCTTCAGTCAGGCGACGGGTGGTTGAGCCAGTTTCACGCATCAGCAAGGTATGCCCGACCAACGCACTCAGCGGCACATGATCATGCACCGCCAGCGGATGGTTGCGGTGCACCGCCAACACCAGCGGATCGCTGCCCAGCACGCGGCGGATCAACCGTGGGTCTTCGAGTAATTGCGAGGAAGCGGCGATGTCGACCCGGTATTCCTCAAGGGCTTCGAGCACCTGCTGGGAGTTGCCGATTTCCACCGAGACTTCCACCTGCGGCAGGCGCTCGCGGAAGGTTTTCACCAGGTCGAGGATGTAATACGGCGCAGTGGCGGCAATACGCAACGCGCCCTGGACCTGGCCGCTGTTACGCAGGAAAAACTCGATATCGGCTTCCTGTTGCAACAGCGCTTTGACCATCGGCAGCAACCGCGCACCGTCCTCGCTGACCGTCAGCCGACGACCGCCGCGATAGAACAGTTCAACCGAGTACTGGCTTTCCAGATGACGAATCTGGGTGGTCACCGTGGGTTGGCTCAGGCCGAGCTTTTTCGCCGCGAGGGTAATGCTCCCCAAACGCGCGACCCTGTAAAAAGCCTTCAGCTCGGCACTCAGCACTTAACCCTCGCATCGATTATTTGCGCAACAGGCGCAGACCGTTGAACACCACCAGCAGGGCCACGCCCATGTCGGCGAACACCGCCATCCACATGGTGGCGAGACCCACGAAGGTTACCCCAAGAAAGACCGCTTTGATGACCAACGCCAAGGCGATATTTTGCGTGAGGATATTCGATGTCTGCCGCGACAACCGAATAAACGCCGGTATTTTTCGCAGATCATCGTCCATCAGGGCGACATCGGCGGTTTCAATCGCTGTGTCGGTGCCAGCAGCGGCCATGGCAAAACCGATCTGTGCACGAGCCAGCGCCGGGGCATCGTTGATGCCGTCGCCGACCATCCCGACCCGATGCCCTTGAGCGTACAAGGTTTCGATGGCCTTGAGTTTGTCGGTCGGCAGCAGGTCGCCCCGGGCCTGATCGATACCCACCTGGGCGGCAATCGCCCGAGCGGTGTGCGGGTTGTCGCCGGTCAGCATCAAGGTCTTGATACCCAGTTCATGCAGCTGCCGGATAGCTTCGCGGCTGGATGCCTTGACCGTATCGGCCACGGCGAACAGCGCCATCGGGCCAGAGGTATCGAGCAACAGCACCACGGTCTTGCCCTGTTCTTCGAGGGCAAACAGTTTCTCTTCCAGCGCTGGCGAGCACAGGCCCAGTTCTTCCACCAAGCGGTGATTGCCCAAGTGGTAAACCTGACCATTGATCTCACCGCGCACGCCACGGCCGGTCAGCGCTTCGAAGTTATCCACAGCGAGCAGCGTCAGCTGTTTATCCACAGCCGCGTTGGCGATGGCCAGCGATACCGGGTGATCCGAACGCCCGGCGAGGCTGGCGGCCAGAACCTGCGCGGTGTGTTCGACCGTGGGGGCCAGGGACAGGTAATCGGTCTGCACCGGTTTGCCGTGGGTGATCGTGCCGGTCTTGTCCAACGCCAGGTAATCGAGCTTGTGACCGCCCTCCAGGTACACGCCGCCCTTGATCAGGATGCCTTTGCGCGCCGCCGCCGCGAGACCGCTGACGATGGTCACCGGGGTGGAAATCACCAGTGCGCAAGGGCACGCGACCACCAGCAGCACCAGTGCGCGGTAGATCCAGTCGAACCACGCCGCGCCCATGAACAGCGGCGGAATGAGCGCCACGGCCAAGGCAAAGATGAACACCACCGGCGTGTAGATTGTCGAGAAGCGATCGACGAACCGCTGGGTCGGCGCCCGCGCGCCTTGGGCAGCTTCCACGGCATGAATGATCCGCGCCAGGGTCGAGTTGTTGGCGGCGGCGGTCACTTTGAATTCCAGCGAACCGGCCTGGTTGATGGTCCCGGCGAAGACTTTGTCGCCGACGGCTTTCTCGACCGGCAGGCTTTCACCGGTGATTGGTGCCTGGTCGATGGTCGAGCTGCCGGACAGCACTTCGCCATCCAGACCAATACGCTCGCCGGGACGAACCCGCACTCGCGCACCGAGATCGATACTTTTCGCTTCACGTTCGATCCAGCTACCGTCTCCCTGCTGCACGGTGACCTTTTCCGGGGTCATCTGCATCAGCCCGCTGATTGCATTGCGCGCGCGGTCCAGGGATTTGGCTTCGATCAGCTCGGCCACGGTGAACAGGAACATCACCATCGCCGCTTCCGGCCATTGGCCGATCAACACCGCACCGGTCACCGCGATGCTCATCAGCGCGTTGATGTTCAGGTTGAGGTTCTTCAGGGCGATCCAGCCCTTTTTGTAGGTGCCCAAACCACCGCTGAGGATCGAAATCAGCGCAACGATGGCCACCACCCAGGTCGGCGCGGCGCTGGTGAAGTGAATCACCTCGGCAGCCAAAGCCCCGACGCCCGACACCGCCAACGGCCACCAGGGCTTTTTCACCGGAGCCGGACGACTGTCATCCGCCTCGGTGCCCTCCCCGATCGGCTCGGCCAGCATGCCGATGGACTTGATGGCGTCGATGATCGGCGCAGTGCTCGGTAGGTCGTGGGTCACGCCCAGCACGCGATTGATCAGGTTGAATTCCAGTTGCTGCACACCCGCCAGCTTGCCGAGCTTGTTCTGAATCAGCGTCTGCTCGGTCGGGCAGTCCATGGCGTCGATGCGAAAACGGCTCAGGCGTGCGCCATCGGTCGGTGTTTCACTGAGTTTGATCAATGAAGGCGCCGCCGTGCTGGAGCAGCAAGAACCGCCGTGACTGGCGTGATCGTGTTTCTGAACCGGCTGAAGCTTTGGCCCGTGGCTGTGATCGTGATCAGCGTGGGGTTTGAGGGTGTGCTGGGAATCGCTCATAAGGTCGCGTCCAAAAAGGTGCCTGTTGCCAAGTGAACACCCTGTAGCCACTATAGGGTCAAGCAGCCAATCGGAGAGGATTGAAATGAAGATCGGTGAATTGGCGAAACTGACCGACTGCCAGGTCGAAACCATCCGTTATTACGAGCGCGAAGGCTTGTTGCCGGAACCGGCCCGCAGTGAGGGCAATTACCGCTTGTACACCCAGGCCCACACCGAGCGCCTGACCTTCATCCGCAACTGCCGCACCCTCGACATGACCCTTGAAGAAATCCGCAGCCTGCTCAGCCTGCGTGACAGCCCACAGGATCAATGCGAAAACGTCAACGCGCTGATCGACGAGCACATCCACCACGTCAAGGCGCGGATCGACGGCTTGCTGGCGTTGCAGACACAGCTATTGGAACTGCGCCAAAGCTGCAGCGAACGGCCGGATATCGAACAGTGCGGAATTTTGCAGCAATTGGAAGTCAGCGGCGGCGTGGTGGCGAGCGAAACCGAGCATTCCCATGTCGGCCGAAGCCACGGGCATTAAGCCGTCCGGCGTAGCAGCAGCAGAAGCATGGCTAAAGCGGCCAGCACCGCGCCTGTGATGAACGTACTGTGCGCGCCTACGGTTTGCCACAGCCAGCCTGCAAGAACGCTGGCGAGCAACAGGAAGACGCCGCTGATCAGATTGAATATGCCGAACGCCGTGCCCTTCAGCTCGTTGGGGGCGGTGTCGGCGATCAGTGTGGCAAGGATGCCTTGGCTGAAACCCATGTGCAGCCCCCACAGGGCTACGCCCAGCATCATCGTCAGGGTCGAATGGCTTTGAGCGAGCACCAGATCCGCCAGCACCAACAGCCCCATACCGAGGCCAAGCAATTTCGTGCGGCTGATGCGATCGGACAACCAGCCGGCCGGGTAGGCGGACACCGCGTAGAACCCCGACATGACCACCATCACCAGCGGCACCCAGGTGGCTGACAAACCGGTCTGCTGCGCCCGCAACACCAGAAACGCTTCGCTGAAACGCGCCAGCGTAAACACCCCTCCGACGACAACCACCCACCAATACCCGGACGAGAAGTCGTGAAGGACTCGCCAATGAATGGGTGATCGGAAGGTGTGTTTGCCGGCAGCGTGCCCGGGCTCTTTTACGCCGGTGAAAATCAGCGCCACCGCGATGATCGCCGGGATGACGGCGAACCAGAGCACTGCCTGGATATCGGCGAACCAAAGCATCAGCGCGATGGCCAGCGCAGGGCCGACAAGGGCGCCAACGGTGTCCATCGATTGGCGCAAGCCGAAACACGCACCGCGAATTTCCACGGGCGAGATGTCCGCCACCAGAGCATCGCGCGGCGCGCCACGAATGCCTTTGCCGATACGATCGAGAAAGCGCGCGGTGAACACCACTTCCACCGAGTGAGCCAGCGGGAATAACGGCTTGGACAGCGCAGCCATACCGTACCCTAATAACAACAAGCCTTTGCGCCGACCGATAAAGTCGCTGATCGCACCCGAGAAGACTTTGACCAGCATCGCCGTCGCCTCGGCGATGCCTTCGATCACCCCGACCGTCAGCGCGCTCGCGCCCAGGGTCGTGACCAGAAATACCGGCAGAAGGCTGTGCACCAGCTCGGACGAAACATCCATGAACAGGCTGACAAAGCCCAAGGCCCAAATCGTCCGCGGAATACGCAGAGGGTGCGGTCTGGCCTGATTCACCTGTTCACCCTGTCGTGCTCCAAGGCCTTATCGGCGGCTATGAAACAGATACCAGAGCCCTAGACCCTACGGCTGGGTTTTGGAAAGACTCGCTGGTACACGCGTTCAAGAACGTCGAGCAGATGCTCGCCAAGTTGCCTGAAGCCCAACACTTCCCGCACCAGCCAGGCGCTTGCCAGCGAAACCAGCAACGACCCGGCAATATCGAATGGAAAGTGCACGCCCAGGTAGACACGCGCCCAGCCAACCAACGCACCCAGCAGCAGGACCAGCAGGCCCAACTTGCGCAGCGCTGCCAGCATCAATGCAAAGGCTAGCGTGAACATCACTGTAGCGTGGTCGCTGGGGAAGGATGACTCAGCGGCATGCGCCAGGAAGTTTTGCCCCAGCCCCAGCATGAAGGGACGCGGGTGGAACCAAAAGCTGCTGATCAGCAGATTGCAGCCCAGTGCGACGACAATACTCAGCGTCGCAGTGACCGCCACCGCCCGCTGCTGGCGTGTCCCGCGCAACCACAATCCGATCAGCAAAAGCGGTACGCAGAAGATCAGCCACTGCGCCAGAAACATTGCCAAAGACCGCATGGGCGCCGAGGCATCCGCGCTGGCGTTGATCGCCATAAACAGGCTGCGATTGAGTTCTTCCACAAATAGACGCCATTCAGATCATCAGAAAACCCCGCGCCGCGATAACGCGGTGAGCGGTACTTATCATAGTAGTTGCAATCGCCCGGACAGTCGGAGCACTCCGCCATCCGGGCTTCAGGCGTTTGACGCCTGTTGTGCCACACGTCCTGCTGCCATACGGCAAGTCAGCGACCGGGTAAAACTCGTCGTCAATTCGAGCGTTCGACAGTGTCGGACTGCGCTTTCTGACTGCTCGCTACAGCCTGCGCATGTTCAGACTGCTGATAGTGAACCATCGCCACATCGCGTGCGGCGTCCATTCGGGCCTGAACCTTGTCGCCGCCGCCTTCAGCCATCGCAGCCACAGAAGCGCACATCAGGGAAACGACCAAAAATGCTTTCAGGGATTTCATCGGGAACTCTCCAGTAGTTGGGCTCTGCCAGACCGTTTATTGGCTGACTGGAGCTCATCCTATAGGGCGCTATTTATCGGCCCTTTCCCCGGGAGATGAATTTTCTGACAGGTAGGTTTTCAGATTCGCCCCACTCGCGTAGGAGCTGCCGCAGGCTGCGATCTTTTGATTTGGCGGATGCCGTTTAAAAGATCGCAGCCTGCGGCAGCTCCTACGAGGGCAGCGGGGGATTTAGACTGCCATTGGCGCGGTCATGGGGGCGTGGTGTTCGTAACCTTCCAGCGAGAAGTCGCCAGGTTCGATCTGTTCCAGCCACTCCGGCTGATACACACCCGTCTTCGCAAATTCCGGCACGCGCTCGGAAATCATCAGTTTTGGCATCGGGAACGGCTCGCGTTTGAGCTGTTCGTTGAGCATGTCCAGGTGGTTTTCGTAGACGTGGGCGTCACCGATGAAATAGGTGAACCAGCGCGGCGTGTAACCGGTCAGACGACCGATCAGGCTCAGCAGCGCGGCGCCTTCGGTGAGGTTGAACGGCGTGCCCAGACCCAGGTCGTTGGAGCGAATGTAAAGCGTCAGGGAAATCTCCTTGGTCTCGACATTCGGGTGGAACTGATACAGCAGATGGCATGGTGGCAACGCCATTTCATCAAGCTGGGCGCAGTTCCAGCCGTGGAACAGGATACGGCGGCTGCCCGGGTCCTTGATGATGGTGTCGACACACTGGCGAATCTGGTCGATCGCCTTGTACAGCACCACATAGGCCTGGCCGTCTTCTTCACCTTCAGCGATCTGCCGATAACCCTGGCTCAGCGTCTGCTCGATAGCGGCCTGATTGCTGACCGGGATCTGCTTGTACGCCGGCCATTTACGCCATTGCACGCCGTAGATCTCGCCCAGGTCGTCTTCGCCCTGACGGAACGGGTTGGCCAACCACTGAGCGTTTTCATTGGCATTCTGGTCCCAGACCTTGCAGCCCAACGCACGGAACTCAGCCGCATTGTTCACGCCGCGCAGGAAGCCGCACATCTCGCCGATCGCCGATTTGAAGGCCATCTTGCGGGTGGTGATCGCCGGGAAACCTTCTTTCAGGTCATAACGCAGCATCGCGCCAGGAAAGCTGATGGTGTTCACGCCGGTACGGTTGGCTTGCTTGGTGCCGTTCTTGATGACGTGGGCGACCAGATCGAGATATTGCTTCATGAATTACCTGTGTCCTTGAACGCAGGGCCTGAGCCCTGCGATCCGAATGTAGAGCGCGGCGCCTTAAGACGCCGGAGTAGCGGGAGCTGCCGGGGCGCGGTTGTACGCCAACCAGATCAGGAACAGCCCGCCGATGATCATCGGGATGCACAGAATCTGCCCCATGGTCACCCAGCCGAACGCCAGGTAGCCGAGTTGCGCATCTGGCACTCGCACCAGCTCGACGACAAACCGGAAGATCCCGTAGAACAGCGCAAACATCCCGGAGACCGCCATGGTCGGCCGCGGCTTGCGCGAGAACAGCCAAAGAATGACGAACAGTGCCACGCCTTCCAGGGCGAATTGATACAGCTGCGACGGGTGACGCGGCAGCTGCGCCGGGTCGCTGAACGGCGGAAAGATCATTGCCCACGGCAGGTCAGTCGGCTTGCCCCACAACTCGGCGTTGATGAAGTTACCGATACGCCCGGCACCCAGGCCGATCGGCACCATTGGCGCGACGAAGTCCATCAGCTGGAAGAACGACTTGCCATTCTTTTTACCAAACCACAGAGCCGCCAGCATCACGCCGATAAACCCGCCGTGGAACGACATGCCACCTTTCCACACTTCAAAAATCAGCGTCGGGTTGGCCAGGTAAGCGCTCAGATCGTAAAACAGCACATACCCGAGCCTGCCGCCGACAATCACGCCCATCGACATCCAGAAGATCATGTCGGAGAGTTTCTCTTTGGTCCAGGTCGGGTCGAAGCGGTTCAACCGACGCGACGCCAGCATCCAGGCGCCGCCAATACCAATCAGGTACATCAGACCGTACCAGTGGATTTTCAGCGGGCCGATGGCCAGGGCCACCGGGTCAATCTGCGGGTAAGGCAGCATTGCGACTCCTCGTTAGAGTTGAAACGTAATATTCCTGGCGCGACCGTGCCACGCCGGGATTAAGCCAGGATTGCGTCGCCGTTCCAGGCAAAAAGAGCTCAAAGCAAAAAGCTCAAACCCACGCAAAACAGCAACGCGGCAAACAGTCTTTTCAGCAAACGCGGTGACAGCCTGTGGGCCAGTCGCGCACCGATGCGGGCAAAGACCATGCTGGTCAGGGCAATGCCCAACAGCGCCGGTAAATAAATAAACCCGAGACTATGGGCTGGCAGGCGTGGATCGTGCCAGCCCAGAATCATGAAACTTAATGCACTTGCCAAGGCGATCGGCAGGCCGCAGGCCGATGAGGTAGCCACCGCTTGCGGCATCGGCACACTGCGCCAGGTCAGGAACGGCACGGTCAACGAACCGCCGCCAATCCCGAAAATCGCCGAGGCCCAACCGATTACACTGCCGGCCAGGGTCAGACCGAGTTTGCCGGGAACCGTTCGGCTGGCCTTGGGTTTGACCTCCAGCGCCAGCTGCACGGCAATGATCAACGCGAACACGCCGATGATCTTCTGCAAGTTCGGTCCCGAAATGGCTTCAGCCGTCAGCGCGCCAAAACCCGCGCCGATCAGAATCCCGAGAGCCATCCAGACAAAGATCGGCCAGCGCACCGCGCCTTTGCGCTGATGTTCGCGCACTGCATTGACCGACGTGAAGATGATTGTCGCCAACGACGTGCCGACTGCCAGATGAGTCAGCACCGACGCATCAAACCCCTGCAAGGTGAAACTGAACACCAGCACCGGAACGATGATGATCCCGCCACCCACCCCAAACAACCCGGCCAGCACGCCTGCGCAGGCGCCCAGCAGCAGATAGAGCAGAAATTCCATGACTGCATCCCAAAATAAGTGCCGCATGGTAACGGATGCATGGCCTCAAGCTCCACTGGATGGCGATGGATACCCGCCGGTTCTGTGCGTAGAGTGGGCAAAAAAAGCAACGAGGGATCATCCCATGTGCTTGATTGTCTTCGCTTGGCGGCCGGGTCACGCAACGCCGCTGATCGTTGCGGCTAACCGCGACGAGTTCTATGCGCGCCCCAGCCTGCCGCTGGCGCAATGGCCCGAAGCGCCGCAGGTGTACGCCGGGCGCGACCTGGAGGCGGGTGGCACTTGGCTGGGCATTGGCGCCGATGGGCGCTTCGCTGCATTGACCAACATCCGCAACCCGCACCAGCCGCCGGCGCGTAAATCACGAGGCGAGCTGGTGGCGCGGTTTCTCACGGGTGAATGGCCGATTTCAGAGTATTTGGCCGACGTTGTCGACAGATTACCGGAATATGCCGGGTTTAATCTGCTGATCGGCAACCCTCATGAGCTGTGGCATTACAACGCGCGCGAGCCTGGGCCAGTAGCACTGCAATCCGGGATCTATGGGTTATCGAATGCCGGACTTGATACGCCGTGGCCGAAGGTGCTCAAGGCCAAGGCGGCGTTGAGTGAAGTACTGGCCGACCCGCAGCCACAGGCCTTGCTGGCCCTGTTAGGCGACTCGCAAACGGCGGCGTTCGCCGATTTGCCGGATACCGGGGTTGGGCTGGCGACCGAGAGTTTGTTGTCGAGCGTGTTTATTGCCAGCCCCATGTATGGCACGCGAGCGAGTACCGCGTTGATAGTACAGGCGGACGGGACACGGCATATGGTCGAAAGGAGTTTCGGGCCGTATGGCGGACATTTAGGGGAGGTTGAGGTGAATGTTTAAAGATCGCTGCCTGCGGCAGCTCCTACGTGCGGACGCAAATCCTGTAGGAGCTGCCGAAGGCTGCGATCTTTGATCAGAGGGGCTTGATCGCCGCCGGGTTAATCATCCGTGCCAACCCAAGGTTCTTCAGCGCCAGTTGCAGCGAGCTGTGGATCACCTGCGGGTTGTCGATGGTCATCAGCTCGGCGAGCAGATCCTTGGCCCAGCTCAGGTTGACCTGGCGCAGCATCCACTTCACTTTCGGCAAGTTGGTGGCGTTCATCGACAAGCTGTCGAAACCCATCGCCATCAACAGCACCGCCGCCGCCGGATCACCGGCCATCTCGCCGCAGATACTCACGGGCTTGCCTTCGGCATGGGCATCGCGCACCACGTTTTGCAGGGCTTGCAGCACCGCCGGGTGCAGGTAATCGTAAAGGTCGGCCACCCGCGGGTTGTTACGGTCGACGGCCAGCAGATATTGGGTCAGGTCGTTGGAGCCAACCGACAGGAAGTCCACCTGCCGCGCCAGCTCCTTGGTCTGGTACACCGCCGCCGGAACCTCGATCATCACGCCAACCGGCGGCATCGGCACGTCGCAGCCTTCATCGCGAACTTCACCCCAGGCGCGGTGAATAAGATGCTGTGCTTCTTCCACTTCATGAGTGCCGGAGATCATCGGCAACAGAATCCGCAGGTTGTTCAGGCCTTCGCTGGCCTTGAGCATGGCGCGGGTCTGTACCAGGAAGATTTCCGGGTGATCGAGGGTCACGCGAATCCCGCGCCAGCCGAGGAACGGGTTGTCTTCCTTGATCGGGAAGTACGACAGTGACTTGTCGCCACCGATGTCCAGGCTGCGCATGGTCACCGGTTGCGGATGGAAGGCCGCCAGTTGCTCGCGATAAATCGCCAGCTGCTCCTTTTCGCTCGGAAAGCGCTGGTTGATCATGAACGGCACTTCGGTGCGGTACAGACCCACGCCTTCGGCACCGCGCTTCTGCGCCCGCGCCACATCCGCCAGCAGGCCGGTGTTGACCCACAGCGGCATACGGTGACCATCGATCGTCACGCATGGCAGATCGCGCAGTGCGTCCAGCCCCAGCGCCAGCTGCTTCTCTTCTTCGACCACCTCGGCGAACTGCTTGCGCAGTACGTCACTCGGGTTGGTGTAGACCTCGCCGTGGTAGCCGTCGACGATCATCTGAATGCCGTCGACCTTGGAATACGGCAGGTCGACCAGGCCCATCACCGTCGGAATGCCCATGGCTCGTGCCAGGATGGCGACGTGGGAGTTACCGGAACCGAGTACCGACACCAGACCCACCAGCTTGCCTTCCGGCACCTCGCCGAGCATTGCCGGCGTCAGTTCTTCGCTGATCAGAATGGTGTTGTCGGGGTAGACCAGCGTCTGCTGACGCTCTTCCTGTAAATAGGCGAGCAGGCGGCGACCAAGGTCTTTGACGTCCGAGGCGCGCTCGCGCAGGTAGGCGTCGTCCATCAATTCGAAACGGTTGACGTGATCGGTGACCACCTGACGCAATGCGCCCTGGGCCCATTGGCCGGTCTTGATCACGGCGGTCACTTCGCTACCCAGCGAAGCGTCGTCGAGCATCATCAGGTAAACGTCGAACAGCGCCCGCTCTTCCGGCCGCAATTGCGTAGCCAACTTGGCGGACAGCGCACGCATGTCGGCGCGCACGCCTTCGATGGCGGTCTTGAACAGCCCAAGCTCAGCGTCGATGTCAACGATGGTTTTGTCAGGCACCACATCCAGATCGGCCGGCGGCAGCATGACCACCGCAGTACCGACCGCCGCACCGGGCGAACCGGGCACGCCGACAAACTTTGCTTCCTGAATGCCTTTGCCCTGACGCCCCAGACCCCGGATCGAACCGGTGGCCTCGGCATGGGCGATAACGCCCGCGAGCTGGGCGCTCATGGTCACCAGGAAGGCTTCTTCACCTTCGTCGAACTGACGACGTTCTTTTTGCTGGATGACCAGCACGCCGACGACGCGGCGGTGGTGAATGATCGGAGCACCGAGGAACGAGGCATACCGCTCTTCACCGGTTTCGGCGAAGTAGCGATAGCGCGGGTGATCCGCGGCGTTTTCGAGGTTAAGGGGTTCTTCACGCGTGCCGACCAGGCCAACCAGACCTTCGTTGGGTGCCATGCTGACTTTGCCGATCGAGCGCTTGTTCAAGCCCTCGGTGGCCATCAGCACGAAGCGGTTGGTTTCGGGGTCGAGCAGGTAGACCGAGCAGACCTGGCTGCCCATGGCCTCTTTGACGCGCAACACAATAATCCCCAACGCCGCCTTGAGATCCTTGGCGGAGTTAACTTCCTGGACGATCTTGCGCAGCGTATTGAGCATGGCTCGGGGTCGAACTCCGTCGTCAGTCGCGCGCTAAAAGGCGCGGGGCAAGCTCTTTGAGAGCGCGGCGATAAACCTCGCGCTTGAATGTCACCACCTGGCCCAACGGATACCAATAACTGACCCAGCGCCAGCCATCGAATTCCGGTTTACCGGTCAAATCCATCCGCACCCGCTGCTCGTTGGAGACCAGGCGCAGGAGAAACCATTTCTGTTTCTGGCCGATGCACAGCGGTTGGCTATGCGTTCTGACCAAGCGTTGCGGCAAACGATAGCGCAACCAGCCCCGGGTGCAGGCGAGAATTTCAACATCTTCGCGCTCCAGACCCACTTCTTCGTTCAACTCGCGGTACAAGGCGTCTTCCGGCGTCTCCTGAGGATTGATACCACCTTGAGGAAACTGCCAGGCATCTTGATTGATACGGCGAGCCCATAGCACCTGGCCAGCATCATTCGTGAGAATGATCCCGACATTGGGGCGGAAACCATCGGGGTCGATCACGGCAACAACCTCGCAAACGCATGTCGTCGCATTGTTCCACAAAGGTCGTGAAGGCGGCAACGAAGCTTCCTACGTTATGTGCACTCTTGTGAAAAGACCGTATTCTGGACACCTTTTTACAGACTTTTCAGCGAGTAACTGCAATGCGTCTGGCTTTATTCGACTTGGACAACACACTTTTGGGCGGCGACAGCGATCACGCGTGGGGCGACTACCTCTGTGAACGGGGATTTCTCGACGCCGTCGCCTACAAAACGCGCAACGATGAGTTCTATCAGGACTACCTGGCCGGCAAGCTGGACAACGCCGCGTACCTGAACTTTTGCCTGGAAGTACTCGGGCGTACCGAGACGGCCGTGCTGGACGAGTGGCACCGCGACTACATGCGCGACTGCATCGAACCGATCGTGCTGCCCAAGGGCCTCGAGTTGCTGGCCAAACACCGGGCGGCTGGCGACAAACTGGTGATCATCACCGCCACCAACCGCTTCGTCACAGGTCCCATTGCCCAGCGTCTGGGTGTCGAAACGCTGATTGCCACCGAATGCGAAATGATCGACGGCCGCTACACCGGACGCAGCACCGACGTACCGTGCTTTCGTGAAGGCAAGGTGACGCGCTTGAATCGCTGGCTGGAAGAGACCGGCTTGTCACTCGAAGACAGCTATTTCTATAGCGATTCGATGAACGATCTGGCGCTGCTGGAGGAAGTGACAAACCCGGTGGCCGTGGACCCGGACCCGAATCTGCGCGCTGAAGCTGAAAAGCGTGGCTGGCCGGTGATGTCGTTGCGCGACTGAACATCAAAAGATCGCAGCCTGCGGCAGCTCCTACAGACATGCCACGCAGGAGCTGCCGCAGGCTGTGATCTTTTACCGGTTAAACCGGCTTGGCGCCCATCAACCCGGCAATCGCGATAAAACAGACAAAGCTGAACAACGCCAAGGCAAACGTAAACTTGCCGCTGCCCCCCGGTGCAGTGCGTAGCGTGTTAAGCCGCACCAGCAGCCAGAACACCGCCAGCGCGCCGACGGTGTAGATCATGCTGGAAACCAGAATCCAGGTCTGCCCCAGCGGCCAGCCCACCAGATGCACCATCCACCATCCCGTGAATGGCATGCTCAGCAACGCCAGGCCCATCACCAGCCAGACAAACACCCACGGCCGTTGCAAGGTGCGCGCGGGCGCCGTCGCGTCACCATTGCGGCGAGTGCGCCAGACCCAGATCGCCAGACCCAGTGCACCGGCCAGCAACAGCACCGTTGCCAGGACATGGGCCACTTTCAGGGCGGTTAACGTTTCCATGGTTCAATTTCCTTATGGACTGCCCATCAGCGTAGACGCTCAGCCAAGGAACAGCTGATACGCCGGGTTGTCGCTCTCATCCCAATACGGGTAACCGATTTCTGCCAGCGCCGCCGGCACCAGATGACGCTCTTCGTGCGGCACTTGCAGGCCCGCGACCACCCGACCATCGGCCGCGCCGTGGTTGCGGTAGTGGAACATCGAGATGTTCCAGCGCCCGCCAAGCTTGTTGAGGAAGTTGAACAACGCCCCCGGACGCTCCGGGAATTCGAAGCGCAGCACCACTTCATCGACAACATGCGCCGCACGGCCACCCACCATGTGGCGAATGTGCAACTTGGCCAGTTCGTTGTCGGTCAGGTCGAGCACCGGGAAGCCCTGCTCGGTCAGACTGGCGACCAGCGCGCTGCGTGGATCGTTTTCCGGGTGCGTTTGCACGCCAACAAAGATGTGCGCTTCGCTGCCGGTGTTGTAGCGGTAGTTGAACTCGGTGATCTGGCGTTTGCCGATGGCTTCGCAGAACGCCTTGAAGCTGCCCGGTTTCTCCGGGATGGTCACGGCGATGATCGCTTCACGGCCTTCACCCAGCTCGGCGCGTTCGGCGACATGGCGCAAGCGGTCGAAGTTGACGTTGGCGCCGGAGTCGATGGCCACCAGGGTCTGCCCGGTCACGCCATACAGTTCGACATACTTCTTGATCCCGGCCACGCCCAAGGCGCCGGCAGGCTCAGTGATCGAGCGGGTATCGTCGTAAATATCCTTGATCGCCGCACAGATCTCGTCAGTGCTGACGGTGATGACTTCATCAACGTAGTCTTTGCAGATTTCAAAGGTGTGCTGGCCGATCTGCGCCACCGCCACGCCATCGGCAAAGATCCCCACGGTCGGCAGCACCACACGCTCGCCCGCCGCCATGGCCGCTTGCAGGCAGTTGGAGTCGTCCGGCTCGACGCCAATGATCTTGATCTCGGGCCGCAGGTACTTCACGTACGCCGCGATCCCGGCAATCAGGCCGCCTCCGCCCACCGGAACGAAAATCGCATCAAGCGGACCCGGGTGCTGGCGCAGAATCTCCATCGCCACGGTGCCCTGCCCGGCAATGGTGTGCGGATCATCATAAGGGTGGATGTAGACGTAACCCTTTTCGTCGACCAGTTTCAGCGAGTAGGCCAAGGCTTCCGGGAAGGAATCCCCGTGCAGCACCACTTTGCCGCCGCGTGAACGCACGCCTTCGACCTTGATCTCCGGGGTGGTCTTGGGCATGACGATGGTCGCTTTCACGCCCAACACCTTGGCCGCCAGCGCCAGGCCCTGTGCGTGGTTACCCGCCGAGGCGGTGACCACTCCACGGGCGCGCTCTTCATCGCTCAATTGGGTCAGCTTGTTGTAAGCGCCGCGAATCTTGAACGAGAACACCGGCTGCAAGTCTTCGCGCTTGAGCCAAATAGTATTGCCCAGCCGCTCGGAGAGCTGGCGAGCAGTCTGCAATGGGGTTTCTACGGCAACGTCATAAACGCGCGAGGTGAGGATCTTCTTGACGTACTGTTCGAGCATCGGAAAGCATCACTGAGCGGGTTGGGCAGGGCCAAGGAGTCTAACCCGGCTTTCGGCCAGGCGACCACACTAAACAGATGGTGTTAAGGACGCCGGAAAAGATCGCAGCCTTCGGCAGCTCCTACAGGCTGCGATCTTTTGACCCGCCAATCGGACAATGACCTTCCCTGCCCCGGCGCTTATAATGCCGGCCTTTCCGTTCTCCCTTGCCCGCTTTCGGAGCCCGCATGACCCAGGATCAACTCAAACAGGCAGTAGCCCAGGCCGCCGTCGACTTTATCCTTCCCAAACTTGACGATAAAAGCATCGTTGGCGTGGGCACCGGCTCCACCGCCAACTGCTTCATCGATGCGCTGGCCCTGCACAAGGGCGCGTTCGACGGCGCGGTTGCCAGCTCCGAAGCCACCGCCGCGCGCCTCAAGGGCCACGGGATTCCGGTGTATGAGCTCAACACTGTCAGCGACCTGGAGTTCTACGTCGACGGCGCCGATGAAAGCGACGAGCACCTGAACCTGATCAAGGGCGGCGGCGCAGCCCTGACCCGCGAGAAAATCGTTGCGGCCGTGGCCAAGACCTTCATCTGCATCGCCGACGCCAGCAAACTGGTGCCGGTCCTGGGGGCTTTCCCACTGCCAGTCGAAGTGATCCCGATGGCCCGCAGCCACGTGGCCCGCGAGCTGGTGAAACTGGGCGGCGACCCGGTTTACCGCGAAGGCGTGTTGACCGACAACGGCAACATCATCCTCGACGTCTTCAATATGCAGATCACCAACCCGGTTGAACTTGAGACGCAGATCAACGCCATCGTCGGCGTGGTCACCAACGGCCTGTTCGCCGCCCGTCCGGCAGACGTGCTGCTGCTGGGCACGAGCGAAGGCGTGAAAACCCTGCGCGCATAAACGCAAAAAGCCGCAGGACATTACGCCTGCGGCTACGGGTGTCTCCCCAGATCCCTAGCGAACACTACTGCTGAAGCTGCCGGCGCCCGGCAGTTCCAGCACCAGCTCATCGCCAACGTTCAACGGACCCACGCCGACCGGGGTGCCGGTCATGATCACGTCACCGGCCTGCAGCGAGAAACAGCCGGCCATGTGCTGGATCATCGGCACAATCGGGTTGAGCATCGCGCTGCTGCTGCCGTCCTGACGAACTTCACCATTGATGGTCAGGCGGATACCAATGTCGGTCAGGTCCGGGAAGGTGCTGCTGACCACGAACGGTGCCAGTACGCAGGCGCCGTCGAATGACTTGGCGATTTCCCACGGCAGACCTTTGGATTTCAACTCGGCCTGCTTGTCGCGCAAGGTCAGGTCCAGCCCCGGGGCAAATCCGGAGATCGCATCCAGCACTTCTTCGCGGCTCGGTTTGGTCGACAAGGGCTTGCCGATCAACACGGCGATTTCTGCCTCGTAGTGCACCGAGCCACGCTCGGTCGGAATCGCAAAACCACCGTCCAGCGGCACCACGCAACTGCCCGGCTTGATGAACAACAGCGGCTCGGTCGGCACCGGGTTATCCAGTTCCTTGGCGTGTTCGGCGTAGTTACGCCCGATGCACACCACTTTCCCGATCGGAAAATGGATACGCGTACCGTCGACATACTGGTGCTGATAGCTCATTACCGACTCCCTCATTGATTCATCAGGTACAGCGGGTTCAAACAGCGAAAATTTTGCCCGGGTTCATGATGCCGTTCGGGTCGAACACCGCTTTGACGGCTTTCATGTATTCGATTTCAACCGGCGAGCGACTGTACGTCAGGTAGTCACGCTTGGTCATGCCCACGCCGTGCTCGGCGGAGATCGAGCCGTTGTACTTCTCGACGGTTTCGAACACCCACTTGTTGACGGTCGCGCACTTGGCGAAGAACTCATCCTTACTGAGGTTTTCCGGTTTGAGGATGTTCAAGTGCAGGTTGCCGTCGCCGATGTGGCCGAACCAGACGATTTCGAAATCCGGGTAGTGCTCACCGACGATCGCGTCGATTTCCTTCAGGAATGCCGGGACTTTCGAGACTGTGACCGAAATGTCGTTCTTGTACGGCGTCCAGTGGGAAATGGTCTCGGAGATGTATTCGCGCAGCTTCCAGAGGTTTTGCAGCTGCGATTCGCTCTGGCTCATCACGCCATCGAGCACCCAGCCTTCTTCAACGCAGTGCTCGAAAGTTTCCAGCGCATGGTTGGCCACTTCTTCAGTGGTCGCTTCGAATTCCAGCAGCGCGTAGAACGGGCAATCGGATTCGAACGGCGCCGGCACGTCGCCGCGCGCGAGGACTTTGGCCAGCGCCTTATCGGAGAAGAACTCGAACGCGGTCAAGTCGAGCTTGCTCTGGAACGCGTGCAACACCGGCATGATCGAGTCGAAGTCGGCAGTGCCGAGAACCATCGCGGTAAGGTTTTTCGGAGCGCGATCAAGGCGCATGGTCGCTTCAACCACGAAACCCAGGGTGCCTTCAGCGCCAATGAACAGCTGACGCATGTCGTAGCCGGTGGCGTTCTTGATCAGGTCGCGGTTCAGTTCCAGCAGGTCACCCTTGCCGGTCACGACTTTCATGCCAGCGACCCAGTTACGGGTCATGCCGTAGCG
This sequence comes from Pseudomonas frederiksbergensis, assembly GCF_001874645.1. Classification (NCBI taxonomy): domain Bacteria; kingdom Pseudomonadati; phylum Pseudomonadota; class Gammaproteobacteria; order Pseudomonadales; family Pseudomonadaceae; genus Pseudomonas; species Pseudomonas frederiksbergensis. Next base: position 3,264,138 of record NZ_CP017886.1, on the reverse strand, counting down.
AATAACCTTGATCCCGCCGGCATTGGTGCCGATATTGCCGCCAATCTGGCTGGAACCGGCGGAAGCGAAGTCCACCGGGTAGTACAGGCCTTTTTCTTCGGCCACGTTCTGCAAGTGCTCGGTGACCACGCCCGGCTGGCAGACCACAGTGCGGTCGGTCAGGTTCACGTCGAGAATCTGGTTCATATAGTCGAAGGACACGACCACTTCGCCATTGGCCGCCACGGCAGCAGCCGACAGTCCGGTGCGTCCGCCAGACGGCACCAGCGCAATCTTGTGCTCATTCGCCCAGCGGACGATGGCCTGGACCTGCTCGGTGGTCTTGGGGAACACGATAGCCGTCGGGGCCGGGGCGAAATGCTTGGTCCAATCCTTACCGTAAGCATTCAGGGAGTCGGCATCGGTCAGTACCTTGCCAGGCTCAACCAGGGTCTTCAGCTCTTCAATCAGGGCGGGATTGGTCATCGACAGAACTCTCGAACATTTCATGGTCATCCTGAGTACGCTTCACGTCGTAGGAATGAGTGTTTACGGGGTGCATATGCTAGCATACCGACCCCGCAGGGTAGTGCCCAAAGGCTATTCTGCGGTAACGGCATTCTTGCCGTTCGGGTCAGCCTCTGTTGACCATTTCCTGCCATTTTTCTCCGGGACACAGGTTTACGCAGATGAGCAAGACTTCTCTCGATAAGAGCAAGATCAAGTTCCTTCTTCTCGAAGGCGTCCACCAATCGGCTGTCGACGTCCTCAAGGCGGCGGGCTACACCAGCATCGAGTACCTGACGGGTTCTCTGCCGGAAGCCCAGCTGAAGGAAAAGATCGCTGATGCTCACTTCATCGGCATTCGCTCCCGCACTCAACTGACCGAAGAGATCTTCGATCACGCGAAGAAACTGGTGGCTGTTGGCTGTTTCTGCATCGGCACCAACCAGGTCGACCTCAACGCTGCTCGCGAACGCGGCATCGCTGTCTTCAACGCACCGTACTCCAACACCCGTTCGGTGGCCGAACTGGTGCTGGCTGAAGCGATCCTGTTGCTGCGCGGCATCCCTGAGAAAAACGCTTCCTGCCACCGTGGTGGCTGGATCAAAAGCGCGGCCAACTCCTTTGAAATCCGCGGCAAGAAGCTGGGTATCGTCGGTTACGGCTCGATCGGCACACAACTGTCGGTCCTGGCTGAAGGCCTCGGCATGCAGGTTTACTTCTACGACACCGTGACCAAGCTGCCACTGGGTAACGCCACCCAGGTCGGCAACCTGCACGAGCTGCTGGGCATGTCCGACATCGTGACCCTGCACGTACCGGAAACCGCTGCCACCCAGTGGATGATGGGCGAGAAAGAAATCCGCGCCATCAAGAAGGGCGGGATCCTGATCAACGCCGCTCGCGGCACCGTGGTCGAGCTGGACGCCCTGGCGGACGCGATCAAGGACAAGCACCTGATCGGCGCGGCCATCGACGTATTCCCGGTGGAGCCACGCTCCAACGACGAAGAGTTCGAAAGCCCGCTGCGTGGCCTGGACAACGTGATCCTGACCCCGCACATCGGCGGCTCCACCGCTGAAGCGCAAGCCAACATCGGCCTGGAAGTGGCTGAAAAGCTGGTCAAGTACAGCGACAACGGTACGTCGGTGTCCTCGGTCAACTTCCCGGAAGTGGCCCTGCCGGCTCACCCTGGCAAGCACCGTTTGCTGCACATCCACCAGAACATCCCGGGTGTGATGAGCGAGATCAACAAGGTTTTCGCCGAAAACGGTATCAACATTTCCGGTCAGTTCCTGCAGACCAACGAGAAAGTCGGCTACGTCGTGATCGACGTCGACGCCGAATACTCGGACCTGGCGCAAGAGAAGCTGCAGCACATCAACGGCACCATTCGTTGCCGCGTGCTGTTCTAACGCTCAAGCGTCAATGAAAAGGGAGACCCTCGGGTCTCCCTTTTTCATGCCTGGAAAAACTTACTTCACGGTCACGGTGATCTTTTTCGAGATGATCGGCGGATCGAACGGCACGTGATTTTTGTCGCCCAGTTCCAGTTGCAAGGTGTGTTTGCCCGGCGTCAGGGTCACGTCGGTTTCGGTCTGGGCTTTGCCGAAATGCAGGTGGTTGGCGTCCGCCGGGATCGGCATGTTCTCGGCCGGCAATTGGGCGACGTCGATCAGCAGGTGGTGGTGGCCGGTATGTGCGGTCTGATCGCCGGCCGGCGCCAGGGCAATGTTTTCAACCGCGAATCTGACCTTGAAGGTTTTATCCACGGTCGCACCGTCCGCCGGGGAAACGATATACACCTTCGCACCCTCAGGGGCCTTGGTGCGGGGGACATCCGCGGCGCTCGCCAGCATCGAAGCGCTGAGCATCAGACCGGCGAGAACTGCACGTGACATAAAGGTTTTCATTCTTTTCTCCAGTTTTGAACTTAATCTCTACGGTTGTGACAACTTCGTAGCAATTCGTTGTCGAAGCACCTCAACACCATAGCAAAGCGCACCGAAACAGCGCGTCGCACATAATGAATTCAAGGAGTGACCATGCGCTTTCTGCCTGGCCTGATACTGTTGCTGCCCCTTGTGAGCCCTTTTGCTCATGCTGAACTGATCGACGATATAAACGACCGTGGCGAGTTGCGCATTGCGCTTGAAGCCAACACACCACCGTTCAATTTCAAGGAAGACGGCAAGCTCAGCGGCTTCGAAGTCGAACTGGGCCAACTGCTGGCCAACGAACTGGATGTGCGCGCCGACTTCGTTGTCACCGATTCAAGCGATCTGCTGCCGGGGGTCGAGAGCGGCAAGTACGACGTCGCCATCAACCACATAGCACTGACTCCGGAACTCAAGGATCGTTTCGACTTCAGCGAGCCTTATAGTTATTCAAGCGCACAATTGATCGTGCGCCAGGAAGAACAACGCCCGCTCGGCACTTTGCTGGAGCTCAAGGGCCAGTCCCTGGGGGTGGCGCAAGGCAGCCAGTTCGTCGAACAGGCGCGAGGCGTTGAAGGCATTGACCTGCGCAGCTATCCCGACGCGCAGCAGCCGCTCAAAGACGTGGCAGACAAACAGATCGACGCAGCCATCAGCGATCGCTTGCTGATCCCCTACGCCATCCGCGACAGTCGTCTACCGGTGAAAGAAGGTGCCAAGGTCGGTCCGACCCTGAGCCTGGCGATTCCGTTTCAGAAGGGTAACCCGGCATTCCAGGCCAGCCTCGACCGAGCCCTGCAACGGATCAAGGCAGACGGCCGATTGATGGCGCTGTCGGAGAAATGGTTTGGCATGGACGCGAGTCAGCCGCCGATACCTTAAGGCCTGCCGTACCGTAGGAGCTGCCGCAGGCCGCGATCTTTCCTGCCGACAACGCATGGCAAAGATCAAAAGATCGCAGCCTTCGGCAGCTCCTACGGACTGACGTTTAACGCAGCCAGTGCGATAGCAGCCTCAGCCAACTCCAACTCGCTGAACACCTGCACCCCATTGCGGATCAGCAAGGCAGCGGTGACGCCCTCGCCGCTGACTTTGACCCCGCTGAAGGTCCCGTCATAGGTCAGCAGGTTGCCGCAGGACGGGCTGTTGGCCTTGAGCACGGCGATACGGATCGCGTGTTTTTGCACCCGTTCCAGTGCCTGATGGGCGCCCGAAAGAAACTCGGCGCTGACATCCTCGCCCTCGGCCGTGATCACCCGCGCTGTACCGTCGAGCACCTGAACCCCTTGCCCGCCAGGAATCTCGGCCGCCGCCCGTGGCGTTGGCAAACCGCCCGCGACTTCCGGACACAAAGGGATCACCCGACCTTCGGCGATCCACTGTTCCAGCTGATTGAACGGCCCACTGGCCCCGCCGTCGTAACGCACACGGTGGCCCAACAGACAACGACTCACCAGAATTTTCTGCATGATCAGAACGGCTCGTTGCCGCGCCGGCGAAACCAGCCCGTCAAGGACAGGCGCTCGCGGGTCGCGGGCAGGACTTCATGGGGCACTTCGCCCGACAGGAACACCACCAGACAACCGCCGGTAGGCACCACATCGTGCTCAATGCCCTCCTCCAGATACATCCGCAACTGGCCGCCATGCTCCGGCAGCCAGGCGTCATTGAGGTAGATTACTGCCGAAACCATCCGCCGGTCGTCATCGCGAAAGCGGTCGACGTGCTTGAGGTAGAAAGCGCCCGGCGGGTATAGCGCGAAATGGCTTTCGAAATCCTCAAGACCGAGAAACAAACCACGGTTCATCGCCTCGCGCAGGCTGTCCATCAATCCCAGATAGCTGTCGCAGGCGGCGTCTTGCCCGGGCTCAAGCCACTGAATATGGTCACCACGAATGCCTTCGCGAATCTCCGAGAAAGGCCCGCGCCCGACTGCCGCTGGCGCCAGCTCGCCCTCGGCTGCACGTTTACGGCACTCAGCCGCCAGCTCCCGGGTCAGACTCAGGGGCAGGAAAATATTCTGCTGCGACCAGCCGTGTGTAGCCAGGTCGTCGACGATACGTAACAGCAGCGGATGATCAGAGGGTATTTGCATGGCGCGCATAGTATTCCTGCGCCAGAAAATCCGACAGAGCCGTGTAGCGGAGGATCGTCGAATAAGGTGACGAACCTGATACGAATTCTCGACAACCTGTGTCCGGCCCCGGAGAATAGTCGCCTGCTGACAGGAGTCCTTATGCGCCGTTTGCTTTTTTCACTGTTGATGCTCTGCACTTTGCCCGCTTGGGCAGACGGCCACGACCAGTTGTACAAGGTCGCCGGTTGGCCAGACCAACGCGCGCATTTTAACGATGCCCTCACTGCCGCCCAGCAACGCTACCAAAGCAGCCTGCCGCCCGCGGTGTTTCAGGCTCTGGTCAATAACAGCAATCAGCGCTTTGCCCCGCAGGCCATGGACCGTCGGGCCGAAGCGCAACTGCGTAAAAACCTCGCCAACCCTGCGCCTGCGCTGGCGTTTTTCCAGTCGCCATTGGGCCGCAAGATCATCGCCGCCGAACTGCTGGCGACCCGCCGCGACCAGTTGGCGAAGAACGCCAAAGGCCTGCCGAAAGTCGACGCCAGCGATACCCGCCAGTTGATCATTGGTCATTTGGCCCAGGCACTGCCGGCGCGCGAAGCCGGGGCTGAAGTCAGCCTGGCGATTGCCGGCGTGGCGGCCGACAGCCTGAGCCAGATGATCCCCGGCCTGCTCGGCGGCGGTCAGGCCCAAGGCATGCTGAACGGCCAGCGTCAGCGCTTGATGGAACAGATCGGCTCCGACCTGAACAACACGTTGCTCTACGTGTATCGCGACTTGTCGGATAACGAATTGGAAGAGTTCGCCACGTTTGCCGAGTCGACTGAAGGCAAGGCTTACTATCAGGCGGCGTTGGCGGCGATTCGGGCGGGCTTGGCGGTGGGGCAAAGTACGTCGAGCCTGGCTCAATGACATAGCGTTGCGTCGGAAAAGATCGCGTACCCCCGTAGGAGCTGCCGCAGGCTGCGATCTTTTGATCTTGCTTTACCTGTTCTGACGACTCATCCGCTTGGTCAAAAACCCGAAATACTCCTGGCGCAACGCCGGGGTTTCATTCGCCAGATGATGGCGGGCCTCGGGCAGCTTCAACACCTGCGGCCGATCGAACTTGCCCCCCAGGACTTCAAGGTTGTGCTCCCAATCCACCGTCATGTCCGCTTGCCCCTGGACGATCAGTGGCCGACGACTGCTGCGCGGAGCCGCTTCGATACGCTTGATCCACCGAGCCAGTGCCCCGACCCAGGCGGTTGGCAAACGCAGCGGCTGTAGCGGATCGGCTTGCAGGAATGGCAAGAACGCCGGGTCGTTGGTGTTCTCGCTGAATCGCCGGGCAATGCCTTTGACGAAAGGCTTCATCAGGCAGTAGCTGAAGTGCGACCAGCCCCAGGAGCGCGGCCGAACCAGCGGCGAAAGCAGCACCACCTGCCCTTGCGCCGGGCTGTCTGCGCCTGCGTTCAGCACATGGTCGATGACAATCGCGCCGCCCGTACTCTGCCCGCACAGGTGCCACGGCTGCGGCAGGTCCAGAGAGTGCGCCTCATCGAACAAGCCTTGCAGCGCCGCCTGATACTCGGCGAAATCCTCGATGCTCGCGCGCTCGCCGCTGGACAACCCGTGCCCCGGCAAATCACAGGCAATCACCACGAACCCCTGATCCAGCGCCCATTCGATCACATGCCGATAAAGGCCCATGTGATCGTAGAAACCGTGGAACACGAACATCGTTGCCACCGCCCGCTGCGGCCACCAGACCTGGCTGACCAACTGATAGCCACCGACCTTGAAACTGCCAAGCCCGCGTTTGACCGGCACACTGCGCTGCGGGAAATCCAGCCCATAAAAGTGCTGATAGGCCTGCGCTTCCTCCGACAACGGCTGCGCCTCGGCCAAGGGCCGCAGGCTGGCACGCAGATGATCGGGGTTGAAGGTGGCAGGCATGACGGGTTTCCAGGCAAAGCGCGGAGCGCAAAACAGACTTTATGGGCCTGCGATATTCATCTGTCGCGGCAAGCATGGCAAGCTACGCGACCTTCGAGGATGGTTCCGTATGCGCCCGCACTACCGCACGACACTGCTTGCCAGCCTGCTCGCCCTTGTGTGCGCCGGCGTGCTGTGGGCCGCCTATGACTGGTTTCAGGGACGCTACCTGCGGGCGTTCAGCTCACACACGGCGGTGTTTTCCGGAGATCCGCTTAGCCTTCCCGCCAATCTGGCCGGCCCCGGCGCGATTCGGGTCGTGCATTTCTGGGACCCGGCCTGCCCGTGCAACGTCGGCAATCAACAGCACCTGGCCGAACTGCTTGAGCACTTTGCGCCACAAGGCGTTGAGTTTTACGCGGTCCAGAAGCCCGGCAGTCAGGGTCAGTTACCCAGCACCTTGAGCGGCCTGAAAATCCTCGACACCCTGCCAGGTTCTGAGCAAATCCCCGTAAGCCCGGCGGTCGCGATCTGGGACCGTAGCGGCAAACTGGCGTATTTCGGGCCGTACAGCGAAGGGCTGACCTGCAACTCCAGCAACAGCTTTATCGAACCGATCCTGCAAGCCCTGAGCGAAGGGCGAGCGGTGAATGCCACGCATACCCTCGCGGTGGGCTGCTACTGTTCATGGACTTCGCACCAACCGTAGCAGAGCCACAGCTATAAACTAATGATCAAACTGTTGCTCTTCTTGGTATGGTCGTGCATCTCAATCCCTACCTCCAAAGCCGAAAATTGATACCCGAAGCTGTGCTCCCGATATCTTTCTGCTCGCCAGAAACACCACTGCCCGGCATATCGATGTAATGACTAAGCCAATCGTCGGCCAGCTACGTCAATTGCCTGATTGGTTTTCAACCATGCCAAAAAGAATAGTGACATCAAGGCACCACTAACAGCCAGCGCACTCATGAATATCCAAGGTATCATTCCATCTACAACTTCGAACAGTTTTCCACCTATCATATTTCCCGCGGACGCCCCGACAATCCACGGAATATTAGCGATACCAAAATAATTCGCTTCTCGGCCAACAGGAGCAATCTTTGCAACGAAACTATCCATCGCTGGCATAATGAGTGTCTCCCCAATTGAAAACACCACTACCATTAACAGGAAAATGCTTGCCGAATTGTTTATTAGTGGAATCAAATAAGCGCATGCGAGAATTGAATGACCTACAATCATGAGCTTTAGCGGCGAAGCGAAGCTCATCCTTCTAAGCAGAAGCAGTGTCAATGAAATTCCTACAACGCCATTAATGACGTAGATTATAAGCTCATTCCCGCCAGAAGTTATTTTCTTACTAAATGCAAGAGGCAACAGAACATATAGCTGACTAAATAAAAACCACCATGGAATGCTGATAATATTAAACAACAAGAAAATTTTATCTTTGTAAAAGTCAGTTGCCAAGTCTTTGAACGACGGCCGCAAATTCGACCTTCCAACCTGATCATCATTAGGAAACACGAATATAGAGACTATCGCCAAGCCCAGGAATGCGAAAGCGCTCGCGATAAAGAACATCCCATATCCGTCGTGAGGTACAAAAAACGCTAATATGGGCCCTGCTATGACACCTAGATTAAGGGCCTGGTTGTTTAGATAAAAAACGTTGGAGCGGAACTTATTGACATGCGCCAGATAACCATAAGTCCCAGACTCATATAAACTTCCGCCGAGACCGATAAGCGCAACGCCGACAAAAATCACTGCTTCGGACTGGACACCTACTAAAGCAAACCCGATAAATCTCACACAAAGCCCAGCCAGAACAAAGCGCTTATAACCCCAACGATCCGCTAAAGCGCCGGTGAACAGCGGAGATAACCGTGTGAACACGAGCAACGTAGTTAAAACAGCTCCCATAACGTATGCGCTATACCCAAGATCCTTTAGCAGGTAAAGCGCAAGCAACGGGATGGAAATAAATGAAGCTGCATTAACTAACGCTTGAACTGCCAACACAAAGTATAGAAGCCCCGAACGCCTACCGATTGAAGCGGTCATTAATATGGCACTCTGATAGACTCAGCCAACATTCGAGCTATACTCTCAATTTTTGAGACATCGTCCAAGTCGACTCCAACGAACATCAACTCTAACGCTACTATCTCTCCGCGCTGGTCAGATGAGAGAACTACGACGCCTCGTCCTGTTTGCCTTGAAAAATGTAACGCGTGCTCGGTTAAAAGATCCAGATAATCCGGCAATGAGCGCACGAAGGCTTTATTAAACGTAGAAATCTGATGCGTATTAAGATAATTGCAACCTATTAGATGCTGAGCCACAACATGGACATGAGTACACCCGCCAGTCCTGCCGTTTATTTCAGTAAAAACAACCTCTCCAGAGTCCGTCACAATAGCGTCAATATTCAAATGACCACAATACCCAAGCTCATTCGCAAGCATAGCCAGCTTGGTAGATTGATGGATAAAGTCCGATTGGGCTTTGGCAGGTATGCTGCCAGGTATCTCAAAGCCTGACCATAACGGCCACATCCTCATGACACCATGATTTAGATAATCAACAGATCGGTTCTCGTCGAGGTGATATTCACTATAGACCACAGCTTGTGTACCGTAATAGACCTCAACAGTGAGTGCTTCATTACCTTTTGTAGCCAATTCATTGATGACCACTCTTGAGGCTTCAGCAGTGCTAAAATTTAAAATCTGTAGAACTTTGCTCACCCCTTTGAACTGACAATATTCAGTTGAAGTAATTGCGTAGTTACCCTCACCACCACCACTTTTATCCTGCTTAATTATAACCGTCCCGGTATAACCCAAAAGGAGTTCGACAGCGGACAAAAGCTCATCAAAACCGTTCACAACTATGCCCACCGCAAACGGCACGCCAATTCCTGCCGCAATTTTACGAAACACTGTCTTTTGATTTAAAAGCTCCGCGCCACCCTCTGAGTTGAATGGCGGTTGTGTGAGAGAAAAATCTTGCGCAATTTCACGCCCAAATCGACCTACAGCGGGCGTAAAGTAATAGGGAAGTAAATGCCACTTAGTGGCATCAGTAGTCGCCAATGCCTCCCTAACTTGTGCCAATACAGCAGACGATAAAAGAATCTCCCCAGTTATCGAGGCTCTTGAGTTTGAAATTTGCTCCGGAACTACAAACCTAACCGCTGAGAAGTCAATGCCGGATAATTTTTTTATGTATTCGATAAACTCAGGAGATGGCGCACGCGGCAAAATCACTACATCACCTACTTTAGCAAGCCAAAGCAGTCTAAATGAGATAATGGCCGTAGATTCGAATACCGCCCGCGGGACAGACCCAATGTCGCCCAGCATACACTCGTTATCGACATTGCATATTATTATCTTGCTGGGCATAAATCACCTGAAATGTTAGTAGACGTTATTATTTTAGTACTTTTCGAGACTGATCAACGGATGCAGCATTTACAACATCAATAAGTTGCGACAACAGGTCGTCAGCGGCAAAGCATAACTCTTCCCCATGGACATACACTGCCAATACACCTTCCTATTGCAGCACTTCGTAATTTTTGACTGGAATGACACCACCAGCGACATCTGTAGTGCTACCGACCATGTTACCTCCTTCAAATAGGTTGTTTATTCGTAATTGCCTTTTTCTCTACCCTAGCCAAGAAACGATCACGGTCAATGACGGCGCGCTCATGAGTACCTACTAAAACTAGTTCATTGCCGTCATGCGCTGTTATATTGAAAGTAACCAGCCGCCCTGTTATTACTGTTACTTTTGCCTCGATCATCACCTTGAATTCCATTGGTGTTGGCGCGAGGTGTTTCATAGTATGAGACACACCCACCGTCATAGCTCCGTCAGGGACAGTACCTTCTATCGCCTTCATTGCCGCGAGCTCCGCCAGCCACAGTAGAGTCGGCGTAGCTAAAACAGGGACATTATTCTTCCAGGCGGTAGCGAGATCCTTTGCGCAAACAATATGCTCTATGGTTCCGCATGTTCCTATTTTATCTTGGAGTGTCATTGTTTTCCGGCCTATAGTCTTTTATTGTTTTTGAAAGTATTTCAATCATCTGTGCAAAGTCGCTAGGGGATATATTCAGAGGTGGTGCAAAAATAATAGCGTCACCATGATGTTGTGCTGCGAATCCGGCTGAGGGGTAAAGCAGTAAACCCTTTTCTAGGGCATCATTTACGAAGCGACCACTAGCGTTCACGGTCGGCGTAAATGTTTCTCGAGTGTCTCTATCCCTTACCAACTCCAAGCCCCAAAAATGGCCTGAGCCTCGCACCTCACCTATGAAAGGATTGTCTTTAGTCAGGTCGGTAAGTTGGTCTCGAATTATCTTTCCGCTTTGAAGTGTCCGCTCAACTAGACATTCGCCTTCTAATAGATCTAGAACCGCATTGGCCACAGCCGCGCCTACTGGGTGGCCCGAATGAGTATGACCATAGTTATAGCCCCCAGGCACATCAGAGATTACCGAGGTAATCTCTGCGTTCAGTAAAATTCCTGAAATAGGCCAGTAGCCGGCATTGAGGCCTTTGCCGACGCAAACAATATCAGCTTTGACATTTCCTAATTCCTGAGCCAGCCAATACCCGGCCCGACCTAAGCCCGTCAGCACCTCATCAACTATCAGCAATACATCGTTTCTATTACATATGGCTGCCACTTCTTCCAGATACCCGGGCGGAGGGACTATGGCGGCACCCGATGCGCCAGTGATGGGCTCCAAGAGGAAAGCAGCAACATTTGAGGCGCCTAGTTCTCCTATCTCAGTCTCAAGTGCTTTCGCACAGCGGTAACCGTAGTCCTGTGGCGACTCTGGAAACGCAGAACGGTAGCAGTAAGGCGTTGGCAGCGTCGGGCGCGTGGGCAACCCAATGACCGACCTCCTTCTGGTCCAATGGCCAGAAAGCGCGAGTGACGCACCAGTACTACCGTGATAACTCAATTTCCGGCTTAAGATTAGGAGTTTTGCGGACTCCCCTTTAGCTTGCCAATACTGTTGTGCTGTACGAACAGCGGCCTCCACTGCTTCCGAACCGCTATTAACAAAAAACGCGGATGCATATCCAAGTCGCATAGTCAGCCTAGCCGCCAATTTTTCACAGGGCGAATTTCTGAATTGTGTCCGGTAGGAGAAGCTCAGTGCAGCGGTTTGTTTGGCCATTTCGGATGCAACATACTCATTCCCATGGCCGATTGAGCATGCGATTGCACCAGAGCAGCCGTCCAGGATTTTGTGCCCATCAGTCGTCCAGATAGTGCTGCCTTTCGCTTCCGACGCTTCTTTCATTTTCAATAAATGGTGAGGGTAGAGCATAGACATACGGAGCCTCTACTTTAGTCAAAATATTGAATTTTTTTGATTATCAACATAAAGCGATTTTTCGCAAAATGACGTTAGTCAATGCTGATATGGATCTCCTTCGTACGTTTGTATTTGCGTACGAAACTGGCAGCCTTACTAAGGCGAATACTTAGAGCCAACCTGCTATAAGTCTAAAGACCAAGAAACTGGAAGAGCTCATTGGCCAGTAACTACTACTCCGACACCCTACGCGTGTCGAGCTAACTTCAGCAGGAAAAATTGCCTATGCATAGGCGGCAAAGATGCTCCAATTGAACGACGAATTCCTCTGCAGCCGAGCAGTTAGCGTTGCGCGTACTGCCTAGCAAGTTGGTTGAATATATTTACCCTCTGAATATCGCTCGTACCTCCTGCTATACGCAACCCAGCCGCATCACGGAGGTACTTACTTATCAAATTATTCATAAATCCTACATGCCCATATATCTGAACCATATCTTCAGCGGCCCGAAAAAACAATTCTCCAGCGTGATACTTTGTCACTGAGCATGCGATAGAAGCGTCTGGAGAGTTATCCTCAAGTAAAGATAGCGCTTGATAGGTCAGGCTTCGGCAAACTACCGAGGACATCTTCATGTCCGTGATGCGCCGCTGTATATATTGATAATCTGCCAAATTCTTGCCAAACGCTTGCCTCGACATTGCGCGCCCCAGAGTAAGCGAAAGCATTCCATCGGTTAGTCCGGCGGCAATAATGCCATACAGCGCACGTTCAAATGAAATGATCTGATAAAGTATAGACATTCCATCGCCAGGCTCTCCAATAATATTTATATCGCCAATTAGTACTTCTTTAAAATCGATATCGGCAGTTGGACTTGTCCGAATACCTAAGTTATTCTCTGTTTCGCCTATCGCCAATCCTTCCTCATCAAAATCAACAAAAAATAGTGTTATGTCCTTTTTAGGATTTAACCCAGCGAAACGCCCAGCAATCATTCCCATAGCGGCAACTGGCGCGTTGGTAATATGAGTCTTAGTACCATTCAAACTGAGCCCTTTTAAAGTCTTGCTGGCGGTTACTTTCATCTTCGAAAGGTCGGACCCACCTGACTTTTCAGTCATTGCTGTCACTGCGATTTCACCGGCCAATAAACGAGGAAGCCATTTATCCTTTTGTGCAGCAGATCCGTGGTCAGCCAGTAATTTTATTGAGCCAACGTGTCCCAGCATGGTTATCAAAAAACCAGCGTCTTGGCATGTTTTCGCTACGGCATCTATGCATTCGATGCATTCCCTCCAGTTTCCGCCAAAGCCACCATATTCGGCGTTTACCGGTATACGCCAGATGTTTAAACCTGCGAGCGCCCGCCAAGCTTCACTATCTAGCGTAGCGTCCCTATCATTAGCCATGGCGCGTTCTGCGATTGCATTTCCGATAAGGCATAGCTGTTCTTTTGAAGGTATTTTCACAAAGTTCGCTCCTTAAACTGATGCCGACAAGGTTTGGCGTATATCCGATACAACTACAGCCGAGCTTTAAATCGCAGAAATTTATTAATAATCCACGCACCTCTTATATAGGCCGACCACCGAAAACAGCGATTAACCCCATACTGGAGCAAGCAACTTATTAAGTTTAACACTCAGCCTTATATATAATCAGCACACACCGACATAACTAGTTATAACCCCACCAACACAATTGATCAACACACTTATTCGTAGTACCAGGACCATATAAGCGAAGGATTGATCCTACAAACCATGAATTAATACCAATAACGCCATGCACAAAGCACTTTATCCCCTATGTATTAGCCAATAGACTCACAAAACAAAAAATCAGTAGCATCTCAAGGAGTCACCATGAAACGCGTCCTGACCCTATTGGCCCTGCTACTTGTCGTCCTCGCGGCAGGCGCTGGCTGGTACGTCTACAGCAAGCAACCGACGCGTCAGGGCCAGGTGGAACTGCAACGCCTGCAAGGCTCGGTGACGGTGCGCTACGACGAACGCGGTGTGCCGCATATTCGCGCCGAGAACGAAACCGACCTCTATCGCGCCCTCGGTTATGTGCACGCCCAGGACCGGCTGTTCCAGATGGAAATGATGCGACGCCTGTCCCGTGGTGAGCTAGCCGAAGTCCTCGGGCCAAAACTGATCGACACCGACAAACTGTTCCGCAGCCTGCGCATCCGCGAGCGCGCCGAAAGCTACGTGGCCGCACTCGACCGCCAGTCCCCAGCGTGGAAGGCACTGCAAGCCTATCTGGACGGGATCAACCAGTATCAGGACAGCCACGCCGCGCCGATGGAGTTCGACGTACTGGGCATCCATAAGCGGGCGTTCACCGCTGAAGACAGCGTCAGCGTCGCCGGCTACATGGCCTACAGCTTTGCCGCGGCGTTTCGCACCGAACCGTTGCTGACCTATGTGCGCGACCAACTGGGCAGCGACTACCTGAATATCTTCGACCTCGATTGGCAGCCCAAAGGCGTGCTGGCCAAGCGTCAGTCCAGCAAAGCCCCAGTGCTCTCCGCCACTGACTGGAAAGACCTCAACGCCATTGCTCGCCTGAGTGAGCAAGCGTTGGCCGACAACGGCCTGCCACAGTTCGAGGGCAGTAATGCCTGGGTGATTTCCGGTACGCGCACCCAAAGTGGCAAACCGCTGCTGGCCGGTGATCCGCACATTCGTTTTTCGACGCCGTCAGTGTGGTACGAAGCGCAACTGTCGGCGCCGGGTTTCGAGCTCTACGGGCACCATCAGGCCTTGGTGCCTTTTGCCTTCCTCGGCCACAACCTGGACTTCGGCTGGAGCCTGACCATGTTCCAGAACGACGACCTCGACCTGATCGCCGAGAAGGTCAACCCGGACAACGCCAACCAGGTCTGGTATCACGGCAAGTGGGTCGACCTGGTCAATACCGAACAGCAGATTGCCGTGAAGGGCCAGGCGTCGGTCACGTTGATGCTGCGTCAATCGCCCCACGGTCCGATCATCAACGATGTACTCGGTGCCAGTGTCGGCAAGACGCCGATCGCCATGTGGTGGGCGTTTCTCGAAACCCAGAACCCGATCCTCGAAGGCTTCTACCAGCTCAATCGTGCCGACACTCTGGCCAAGGCCCGCGCGGCGGCGGCCAAGGTTCATGCACCGGGGCTGAACATCGTCTGGGCGAATGCCAAGGGTGACATTGGCTGGTGGGCGGCGGCACAACTGCCCAAGCGTCCGGCCGGGGTCAAACCGGAGTTCATACTCGACGGCAGCACCAATCAGGCTGACAAGGAAGGTTTTTATCCGTTCAGCGCCAACCCGCAGGAAGAAAATCCGGCACGCGGCTACATCGTCTCGGCGAACTTCCAGCCGGTTTCGCCAACAGGCATGGAGATCCCTGGCTACTACAACCTGCCGGATCGCGGTCAGCAGCTCAACCGCCAGCTCAGCGACAAGAGCGTGAAGTGGGACATCGACGCCAGCCAAAAACTGCAACTGGGCACCACCACCGGCTACGGCCCTCGCCTGCTGGCCCCCCTGTTACCGGTACTGCGTGAAGTGGTCGGCGACCCGCAAGAGTTGATGCTGGTGGAGCAACTGGCCAAGTGGAAAGGCGATTACCCGCTGAACTCCACCAGCGCCACACTGTTCAACCAGTTCGTGTTCAACCTCACTGATGGGGCGTTTCACGACAAGCTCGGCGACAGCTTTTTCGAGACACTGCTCTTGACCCGCGTGATCGATGCCGCGTTACCGCGGTTGGCCGCCTCACCGGATTCTCCGTGGTGGGACAACCACCATACGCTCGGCAAGGAAACCCGCGCCGACATCGTCAAAGCCGCGTGGCAGGCAGCTATCGCCCACCTGAAAACCACCCTCGGCCCTGACCCGTCGCAATGGCTATGGGGCGAGGCCCACACCCTGACCCATGGCCATCCGCTGGGCATGCAAAAGCCGCTGGACCGAATCTTCAACGTCGGCCCGTTCGAGGCCCCCGGCAGCCACGAAGTGCCGAACAACCTCTCGGCCAAAATCGGCCCCGCGCCGTGGCCAGTGACCTACGGCCCATCGACCCGACGGATCATCGACTTCGCCGACCCGGCGCACGGCCTGACCATCAACCCGGTCGGCCAAAGCGGCGTACCGTTCGATTCACACTACGATGACCAGGCCGAAGCCTATATCGAAGGCGTCTACCAAGAGGCGCATTTCAACGAGGAAGAGGTAACGGCCAACACCCGCAGCACCTTGAAGCTGTTGCCGGCGCGGGTGGCGCAATAAAGATCAAAAGACCGCAGCCTACGGCGGCTCCTACAATGACCGAGTGTTAACCCGATTCCGTAGGAGCTGCCGCAGGCTGCGATCTTTTTTGGCTACCGGGCTTAAACCGCTTCCGGCGCCTGTGCGCGGCGTACGTCCGGTTGCTTCCAGGAGTCCGCAGCGCCCTCTTCGATGGCTTGCTGGATCGCACGTTTGCGACTTTCTTCAGCACGGCGGCTGAAGAACCAGACCATGAAGGTCACGATCGACACCGCCAGCAGAATCAGGCTCGCCACGGCGTTGATCTCAGGTTTCACGCCCAGACGCACGGCCGAGAACACTTCCATCGGCAACGTCGTGGAACCCGGTCCGGAGACGAAGCTCGCCAGCACCAGATCGTCCAGCGACAGGGCGAACGACATCATGCCGCCCGCCGCCAGCGAGGGCGCGATCATCGGGATGGTGATCAGGAAGAACACCTTCCACGGCCGTGCACCGAGGTCCATGGCCGCCTCTTCGATGGACAGGTCCAGCTCACGCAAGCGCGCCGACACCACCACCGCCACATAGGCCGCGCAGAACGTGGTGTGGGCGATCCAGATGGTGACGATGCCCCGTTCCTGCGGCCAGCCGATCATCTGCGCCATCGCCACGAACAGCAGCAACAGCGACAGACCGGTGATCACTTCCGGCATCACCAGCGGCGCGGTGACCAGGCCACCGAACAGTGTACGGCCCTTGAAGCGGGTGACGCGGGTCAGCACGAAGGCGGCCAGGGTGCCCAGCGCTACCGCCGCAATCGCGGTGTAGCAGGCGATTTCCAGCGAACGCACCACCGAGCCCATCAGTTGGCTGTTGTCCAGCAGACCGACGTACCACTTAATCGACCAGCCGCCCCAGACCGTCACCAGTTTCGAGGCGTTGAACGAGTAGATCACCAGGATCAGCATCGGCAGGTAGATGAACAACAGGCCAAGCACCAGCATCAGGCTGGAGAAACGGACGCGCTTCATTCTTTACCCTCCATTTCCTTGGCCTGACTGCGGTTGAACAGAATGATCGGCACAATCAGGATCGCCAGCATCACCACCGCCAGGGCAGACGCCACCGGCCAGTCACGGTTGTTGAAGAACTCTTGCCAGAGCACTTTACCGATCATCAAGGTTTCCGGACCACCCAGCAGTTCCGGGATCACGAACTCACCCACTACAGGGATGAACACCAGCATGCAGCCTGCGATGATGCCGTTTTTCGACAATGGAACGGTGATCTTCCAGAAGCTGTTGAAGGTACTCGAACCCAAGTCCGATGCGGCTTCCAGCAGGCTGGTGTCGTGCTTCACGAGGTTGGCATAGAGCGGCAGGATCATGAACGGCAGGTACGAGTAGACCACACCGATATAGACCGCCAGGTTGGTGTTGAGGATCTGCAGCGGCTCGTTGATCCAGCCCATCGACATCAGAAAGCCGTTGAGCAGACCGTTGTTGCTGAGAATGCCCATCCACGCATACACGCGGATCAGGATTGCGGTCCAGGTCGGCATCATGATCAGCAGCACCAGCACGGTCTGCATCTCTTTGCGCGCACTGGCGATGGCGTAGGCCATCGGGTAGCCGATCAGCAAACAGAGAAGGGTGCTGAAGAACGCCATTTTCAACGAGCCGAGGTAGGCGGCGATGTACAACTCGTCGTCGCCCAGCATCGTGTAGTTGCCCAGATTCAGCAGCAACTGGATCTTCTGATCGACGAAGCTGTAGATCTGGGTGTACGGCGGAATGGCCACGTCGGCTTCAGCGAAGCTGATCTTCAGGACGATGAAGAACGGCAGCATGAAGAACATGAACAGCCAGATGAACGGAACCCCGATGACCAGATGACGGCCACCGGGAATTATTCGACTGAGTTGGCGCTTGAGCTTTTGCAGGTTCATGAGCGCAGGACCACGCCGCTGTCGTTTTCCCACCAGACGTAGACCTGATCACCCCATGTCGGGCGCTGGCCACGACGCTCGGCGTTGGCCACAAACGACTGCACGATCTTGCCGCTCGGCAACTCCACGTAGAACACCGAATGCCCGCCCAAGTAGGCGATGTCGTGCACCTTGCCGCTCGACCAGTTGTGTTCACAGGTCGGCATGTCTGCCGTCACCAGCAGTTTTTCCGGACGAATCGCGTAGGTCACCGACTTGTCTTGCACCGAGGTGCTGATGCCGTGGCCAACGTAGATGTTACGGTCCAGGTCCTTGCAAGTGATCAGCGCATGGCCCTCGGCGTCGTCCACCACTTCACCGTCGAAGATGTTGACGTTGCCGATGAACTCGCACACCAGGCGACTGGTCGGGGTTTCGTAGATGTCGATCGGGCTGCCGATCTGGGCGATCCAGCCCAGGTGCATGATCGCGATACGCTCGGCCATGGTCATGGCCTCTTCCTGGTCGTGAGTCACCATGACGCACGTCACACCGACACGCTCGATGATCTCGACCAGTTCGAGTTGCATCTGCGAACGCAGTTTTTTATCCAGCGCGCCCATCGGTTCGTCGAGCAGCAGCAGCTTCGGTCGCTTGGCCAGCGAACGGGCCAGCGCAACACGCTGACGCTGACCGCCAGAGAGCTGGTGCGGCTTGCGCTTGGCGTACTGGCTCATCTGTACCAGCTTGAGCATTTCGGTCACACGGGCGTCGACTTCAGCCGACGGGATCTTGTCCTGCTTCAGGCCAAAGGCAATGTTTTGCGCCACGGTCATGTGCGGGAACAAGGCGTAGGACTGGAACATCATGTTGATCGGCCGCTCGTACGGCGGCATCTCGGTGATGTCCACGCCGTCGAGGAAAATGCGCCCCTCCGTGGGCCGTTCGAAACCTGCGAGCATGCGCAGCAAGGTCGATTTGCCCGATCCCGAACCGCCGAGCAAGGCGAAGATCTCGCCTTTCTTGATTTCCAGGGACACATCGTCCACGGCAATCGTCTCGTCGAACTTCTTCGTGACCCGGTCGATTTTGACCAGCACCTGTTTAGGTGTCTGGTCGCCCTCGAGGGCTTTCTTATAGGCGCCGGAGGCAACTGCCATTTACGAAACTCCCAACAAAATTTGCAGTTCACCCAATACAGGCGAACCTTGGATAGTCTGAGCCTTTGTCACTATTTACCCGACTTGACCTTGGTCCAGCTGCGGGTCATCAAACGTTGAATCTTCGGCGGCAACTCGACCGACACGTAAGTCTTGTCCAGGACCGCTTGCGGTGGATACACCGATTCGTCGGTGCGAATCGACTGCTCCATCAGCTTGTCCGAGCCCGGGTTCGGGTTGGCGTAGCCGACGACGTCACTGACCTGAGCAATCACTTCAGGTTTGAGCACGTAATTGATGAAGGCGTGGGCTTCCTTGACGTTGGTGGAGTCCTTGGGGATCGCCAACATGTCGAACCACAACGCGCCGCCCTCTTTGGGAATCGCGTAGGCAACCTTCACGCCTTTGCCGGCTTCGACAGCACGGGCCTTGGCCTGGAAGATGTCCCCGGAGAACCCGACCGCGACGCAGATATTGCCGTTGGCCAGATCCGAGATGTACTTGGATGAGTGGAAGTAGGTCACGTAAGGCCGTACCGCCAGCAACTTGGCTTCAGCTTTTTTGTAGTCGTCCGGGTTGGTGCTGTTGGCGTTCAGGCCCATGTAGTTGAGGACGGTCGGCAGCATTTCGTCGGCCGAGTCGAGGAAGGCCACGCCACAGCTGTTGAGCTTCTTGATGTTTTCGGGCTCGAACAGCACGGCCCAGGAATCGATCTTGTCGACGCCGAGCACAGCCTTGACCTTGTCGACGTTGTAACCGATGCCGTTAGTGCCCCACAGGTAAGGCACGGCATATTGGTTGCCAGGGTCGTTCATTTCAAGGCGCTTGAGCAGCACCGGATCGAGGTTGGAATAGTTCGGCAGTTGCGACTTGTCGAGCTTCTGGAACGCCCCGGCCTTGATCTGCTTGCCCAGGAAGTGGTTGGACGGCACGACCACGTCATAGCCGGTGCGCCCGGCCAGCAACTTGCCTTCCAGGGTTTCATTGGAGTCGAACACGTCATACACCGGCTTGACGCCAGTGGCTTTTTCGAAATCTGCGAGGGTGGTCTGCCCGATGTAATCCGACCAGTTATAAATATGCACGGTGGACGCGGCTTGAACACTGACGGCAAGCGTCAGGCCGGCGCCGACCAACATGGCGTTGCGAAACAAAGAAACAGGCAAGTGAAGGTCCTCTAAAATAGTTGGGCCCAAGTTGCCCAGCGTTACGTGACAGCCATGGCTGCCTGGCAACAAAACCGGCGCGCAACTTACCCTCGATAAACCTTTCCAGCAAAACTTTCTGTCATTTAATTATTCCTGCAACCGCCGCCAGAGCGGCGACGGCTACAGGTTATTGCCTCAAACCGGCTTATTTACCGGATTTGATCTTGGTCCAGCTGCGGGTCAGCTCACGCTGAGTGGCGGCCGGCAAGTCGGCGATTGCGTAGAGCTTGGCCTGCACATCGGCTGGCGGATAGATACCCGGATCCGAGGTGATGTCCTTGTTCACGTACTGAGTGGCTTCGGCATTCCCGTTAGGGAAGCGCACGGCGTCGGTGATTTCAGCCATCACTTTCGGCTGCAACAGGTAGTTCATGAACTTGTAGGCACCCTCGACGTTTTCCGCATCTTTAGGGATAGCGACCATGTCGTAGAAGCTGCCGGCGCCTTCTTTTGGAATCGCGTAGCTGACTTTCACCTTGTCACCGGCTTCGGCGGCACGGGTTTTGGCCTGCTGGACGTCACCCGAGTAGCCGACAGCTACGCAGATGTTGCCGTTGGCCAGGTCCGAGATGTACTTGGACGAATGGAAGTACGTGACCGAAGGACGAATCTTCAGGAACAGCTCTTCAGCTTTCTTCAGATCTTCCTTTTTCTGGCTATCGGATGGCAGACCCAGGTAATGCAGGGCGACCGGCAGCATTTCGGTCGGCGAATCGAGGAAGCTCACGCCGCAGCTCTTGAGCTTGGCGATGTTCTCTGGCTTGAGCACGACATCCCAGGAGTCGATCTTGTCGATGCCCAGCGCGGCCTTGACCTTCTCGGCGTTGTAACCGATACCGATCGAGCCCCACATGTAAGGGAAGGCATGCTTGTTGTCCGGGTCGCTGACAGAAACCGCTTTGAGCAGCGACTTGTTCAGGTTGCCGTAGTTGGACAGCTTGGACTTGTCCAGCTCCTGGTAAACGCCCGCCTTGATCTGCTTGGCCAGGAAGTTGTTGGACGGCACAACCACGTCATAACCGGACTTGCCAGCCAGCAACTTGGCCTCAAGGGTTTCGTTACTGTCGAACACGTCGTAGACGACCTTGATCCCGGACTCTTTTTCAAAGTTCGCGATGGTGTCCGGTGCAATGTAGTCGGACCAGTTGTAAACGTGCAGGACTTTATCGTCGGCCTGGGCTGCCCCAGCCATCACGCCCATCAGGGACAAGGCGAGCAGGGTCTTGCCAGTGTTCTTCAAACCTAATGCCTTCATGCGTAATGCTCCAATTATTCTTTTTAACCACATTTTTTTGTTAACCAAGATCCTGCGGCCGATTCCTTGGCAACTCAAACAGCGGACAGTCTGGCAAGTTACAAGGCAGGCTTTCAAGGAAAGACCCATCCTTGGTGCGCCCTGAGCGAAGTGCCAGCCACGGACCTCGCTCAGAGCCTAGCACTTAGCTTTGCAGCGCACTCAGGGTCAGGTCCAGGCACTTGCGCGCCTTGGTGACCAGTTCGTCGATCTCGGCCTCGGTGATCACCAGTGGCGGAGCAATGATCATGGTGTCGCCGACGGCGCGCATGATCAGCCCATTGTCGAAGCAAAACTGCCGGCAGATCATGCCAACACCCTTGCCGACGTACCGCGCCCGGGTCGCCTTATCCTGAACCAGCTCGATGGCTCCCAATAGACCTACCCCACGAACTTCACCCACCAGCGGGTGATCGTTCAGTTCCCGTAGACGCTTTTGCAAATAAGGTGCCGTTTCTGCACGAACGCGCTCGACAATTTTTTCGTCGCGCAGAATGCGGATGTTTTCCAGTGCCACCGCAGCGGCAACCGGGTGTCCGGAATACGTGAAACCGTGGTTGAAATCGCCACCTTCGTTCAGCACGTCGACCACTTCGTCACGCACGATCAGGCCACCCATCGGGATGTAGCCGGACGTCAGGCCTTTGGCGATAGTCATCATGTCGGGCTTGAGGCCGTAGAAATCACTGCCGAACCACTCGCCGGTTCGGCCGAAACCACAGATCACCTCGTCCGCGACGAACAGGATGTCGTACTTGGCGAGGATTTCCTTGATCCGCGGCCAGTAGCTGTCTGGCGGAATGATCACGCCGCCGGCGCCCTGGATCGGCTCGGCAATAAAGGCACCGACCGTGTCGACGCCGAGTTCGAGAATCTTTTCTTCCAACTGGTTGGCGGCCCAGATACCAAACTCTTCAGGGCTCATGTCGCCACCTTCACCGAACCAGTACGGTTGCGGGATGTGAACGATGCCTGGAATCGGCAAGTCGCCCTGTTCGTGCATGTAGGTCATGCCGCCCAGGCTGGCGCCAGCCACGGTCGAGCCGTGGTAGCCGTTTTTGCGGCTGATGATGACTTTCTTCTTCGGCTGGCCCTTGATCGCCCAGTAGTGACGAACCATACGCAGCATGGTGTCGTTGCCTTCGGAGCCGGAACCGGTGAAGAACACATGGTTCATGCCTTCAGGCGCGATATCGGAGATGGCCTTGGCCAGCTCCAGTACCGGCGGGTGGGCGGTCTGGAAGAACAGGTTGTAATAAGGCAGTTCGCGCATCTGTTTGCTGGCGGCATCGGCCAGTTCATCGCGACCGTAACCGATGGCCACGCACCACAGACCGGCCATGCCGTCGAGGATCTTGTTGCCTTCGCTGTCCCAGAGGTAAACGCCCTTGGCATTGGTGATGATCCGCGGGCCCTTCTCTTTCAGCTGTTTGAAGTCGCTGAAAGGCGCCAGGTGGTGTTCGCTGCTCAATGTTTGCCATTCACGGGTTTGCGGGTTCTTGCTGGTCATAAAGCTCTCCTGGTTGGGTGAGAGTGCGGTTTTTCAGGGCCGCACCCGGCGCATCAGACGGCGAACAACAGGAACTCCCGCTCCCACGAACTGATCACGCGCTTGAAGTTTTCATGCTCGGCCCGCTTGACCGCGACGTAGCCAGTGATGAATTTTTTGCCCAGATACTTCTCGATGGTCGCGCTGTGTTCCATGCGTTCCAGTGCGTCTTCGATGGTCAGCGGCAGACGCAGGTTGCGTCGCTCGTAACCCCGTCCAACCACGGGTGCGCTTGGGGTGATGCCTTCCACCATGCCGATGTAACCGCAGAGCAGGCTCGCGGCAATCGCCAGGTAGGGGTTGGCATCGGCGCCCGGCAGGCGGTTTTCCACCCGACGGTTTTGCGGGCCTGCGTCGGGTACTCGCAGGCCGACAGTGCGGTTCTCTTCGCCCCACTCCACGTTCACCGGCGCCGAGGTATCCGGCAGGAAGCGGCGGAACGAGTTGACGTTGGGTGCGAACAGCGGCAACAGCTCGGGGATGAACTTCTGCAAGCCACCGATGTGGTGCAGAAACAGCTCGCTCATGGTCCCGTCTTCATTAGAGAAGACGTTCTTGCCTGTTTCGATGTCGATGATGCTCTGGTGCAAGTGCATCGCACTGCCCGGCTCGCCGGTCATCGGCTTGGCCATGAAGGTTGCGGCCACATTGTGCTTGAGCGCCGCTTCGCGCATGGTGCGTTTGAACACCAGAATCTGGTCGGCCAGGGACAGCGCGTCGCCGTGACGGAAGTTGATTTCCATCTGCGCCGTGCCGTCTTCGTGGATCAGCGTGTCCAGATCCAGCTCTTGCAGTTCGCACCAGTCGTAGACGTCTTCAAACAGCGGGTCGAATTCGTTGGCCGCTTCAATAGAGAACGACTGACGGCCGGTTTCCGGGCGACCGGAGCGGCCAATCGGCGGCTGCAACGGGAAGTCCGGGTCTTCGCAACGCTTGGTCAGGTAGAACTCCATCTCCGGCGCCACGATCGGCTGCCAGCCCTTGTCGGAATAGAGTTTCAGAACCTTCTTGAGCACGTTGCGCGGCGACAGCTCGATCGGGTTGCCCTGCTTGTCGTAGGTGTCGTGAATCACCTGCGCGGTGGGCTCGATGGCCCACGGCACCAGGAACACAGCGTTCGAGTCCGGGCGGCAGATCATGTCGATGTCGGCCGGGTCGAGCAGTTCGTAATAGATGTCGTCTTCGACGTAGTCGCCCGTCACTGTCTGCAACAGCACACTCTCGGGCAGGCGCATGCCTTTTTCGGCAATGAACTTGTTGGTTGGCGAGATCTTGCCGCGGGTGATCCCGGTCAGGTCGCCAATCATGCATTCGACTTCTGTGATCTTGTGGTCTTTCAACCAATCGGTGAGCTGGTCGAGGTTGTTACTCATAAATGCCTCTGGGCTGAGTGTCCTGACGCCTTTAAAAGTCAGGCGTTGTTTGACGCATCCGCGTCGCGTTGTGCAGCACGCTTGCCGGCGCGAATCAACGAAAGCGTGGTGGCGTCACGTGCAGGATCATGAGCAGTTCCCGGCGCGCAGGCAGGACCGCTATAGTGAAAAGGTTCTACAGTGGAAGGAGAGCCGGTAAACAGAATGCCATCCAGACCGTCAATAATATCGGTCGGACCGAGCCGTTCCGCCAGGGACGGAAGTATCAACGGCAGGCCCTTGGCAGCGGTGGCCACTGCGTGGACGCACTTATCGCCGGTGATGTGATAAGCATGCAAACCGATCTGCCTTGAGCAGTCGGTGATGCCGATTAACGGCAGGCGAGACATGAAGCACCCCGGTATTATTGCTGTTATGGGTTTGATTTGAGCTTAGCGTTGTTCATTTTTTTACACAACACCCCCGTAAAAAATACAACACGCCCCGCTCAAGCCTGCGGCCGCCAAGGACCCCGAAGGCAAAAAAACGCCCCAAAGCGCCTCAAAAATGCCCTTTGAGCGCTTTTTTAGGGCAAAAAAGGCCTCGCTTGACTTCGGCAAGCCGTTCGGGTTGACTGGAATCTGAAAAGATCAATGATTGATATTTTTAACAACAAAGGTGTTGCATCATGTCGGTACCCCCGCGTGCCGTTCAGCTTAACGAAGCGAACGCGTTCCTTAAGGAACATCCTGAGGTTCTGTACGTTGACCTTCTGATTGCGGATATGAATGGTGTGGTGCGCGGCAAGCGCATCGAACGCACCAGCCTCCACAAGGTTTACGAGAAAGGCATCAACCTGCCAGCCTCTTTATTTGCTCTGGATATCAATGGCTCGACGGTGGAAAGCACCGGTCTGGGTCTGGACATCGGTGATGCTGACCGAATCTGCTATCCAATCCCCGATACCCTGTGCAATGAACCCTGGCAGAAGCGCCCAACCGCGCAACTGTTGATGACCATGCATGAACTTGAAGGTGAACCCTTCTTCGCCGACCCCCGCGAAGTCCTGCGTCAAGTCGTGACCAAGTTCGATGAACTGGGTCTGACCATCTGCGCCGCATTCGAGCTTGAGTTCTACCTGATCGACCAGGAGAACGTGAATGGCCGGCCACAACCTCCACGCTCGCCGATTTCCGGCAAACGCCCGCACTCGACACAGGTGTACCTGATCGACGACCTCGACGAATACGTCGACTGCCTCCAGGACATTCTGGAAGGTGCGAAAGAGCAAGGCATTCCTGCCGATGCGATCGTCAAGGAAAGTGCTCCGGCGCAGTTCGAAGTGAACCTGCACCACGTTGCCGACCCGATCAAGGCCTGCGATTACGCGGTACTGCTCAAGCGTCTGATCAAAAACATTGCCTACGACCATGAGATGGACACCACCTTCATGGCCAAGCCTTACCCAGGCCAGGCGGGTAACGGTCTGCACGTCCACATCTCGATCCTTGATAAAGACGGCAAAAACATTTTTGCCAGTGAGGATCCCGAGCAGAACGCCGCACTGCGTCACGCGATCGGCGGTGTGCTCGAGACCCTACCGGCGCAGATGGCCTTCCTCTGCCCGAACGTCAACTCGTACCGTCGTTTCGGCGCACAGTTCTATGTGCCGAACTCGCCGTGCTGGGGCCTGGACAACCGTACCGTAGCGATCCGCGTACCCACCGGTTCCTCCGATGCCGTGCGCATCGAGCATCGTGTAGCCGGCGCCGACGCCAACCCGTATCTGCTGATGGCTTCGGTACTGGCGGGCGTGCACCACGGTCTGGTCAACAAGATCGAACCTGGCGCGCCGGTCGAAGGCAACAGCTATGAGCAGAACGAGCAGAGCCTGCCGAACAACCTGCGTGATGCACTGCGCGAGCTGGACGACAGCGAAGTCATGGCCAAGTACATCGATCCGAAATACATCGACATTTTTGTCGCCTGTAAAGAGAGCGAGCTGGAAGAGTTCGAACACTCCATCTCCGACCTTGAGTACAACTGGTACCTGCACACCGTGTAAGCGGCTGTAGTAAAAAACAACGCCGTGGGCCCTCAGCCCGCGGCGTTTTTTTATGGATTATCGATCGTTCCCACGCGCCGCAAAGGAATGCAGCCCGTGACGTTCCGCGTCCCTAGAGGCGTTACCACGCAGAGCGTGGGAACGATCAGTCCAACAATCAGTTCGGGGGATGGATCATCTTCACGCTCTGCGTACAATGCCCGCTGCCCTGCAGGAGACTTCAATGACGCGCCCCGCCCCCCTTCGCAAACCCCGCGCACGCAGCCAGGCCCGGATCGACTCGATACTCGATGCCGCCCGCACGCTGCTGGCCGCCGAGGGCGTGGCCAGTCTGTCGATCTATAGCGTGGCCGAACGCGCCGAGATCCCGCCGTCATCGGTCTACCACTTCTTCGCCAGCGTCCCGGCGTTGCTCGAAGCCCTGACCGCCGACGTCCACAGCGCCTTCCGCGCGTGCCTGCAAGAGCCGATCGAAGTCGACTCGCTGAATGGCTGGCGTGATCTGTCACGACTGGTCGAGCAACGCATGCTCGCCATCTACAGCGAAGACGCCGCCGCTCGGCAACTGATCCTCGCTCAGCACGGCCTGACCGAAGTCACCCAGGCCGACCGCCAGCACGACATCGAACTCGGCGACCTGATGCACAAACTCTTCGATCAACATTTCGAATTGCCGGCGCTGCCCAAAGACGTCGATGTGTTTGCCTTGGCCATGGAACTGGGCGATCGCGTCTATGCCCGCTCAGTGCAACAGCACGGGCAGATCACCCCGCGCATGGCCGAGGAAGGCATGCGGGTATTCGACGCTTATCTGGGACTGTATCTGCCGCCATACTTGCCCAAAAGATCGCAGCCTCCGGCAGCTCCTACAGAGGATCGCGTACTCCTGTAGGAGCTGCCGAAGGCTGCGATCTTTCACACCCTTCTGGGTTGTACGCTGCACACGACTTACAACTTGGCGATCGACACCTCGGTGGATTTCACGAAGGCGATCACTTCGCTGCCGATCACCAGTTCCAGCTCTTTGACCGAGCGCGTGGTGATGACCGAGGTGACGATGCCGGACGCTGTCTGAACATCGATTTCCGAGAGCACGTCACCTTCGACGATTTCCTTGATGGTGCCTTTGAACTGGTTGCGAACGTTGATGGCTTTGATTGTCATGATGTTGATTCCTGTCGTTGGGAGAGCGTTGAGTCAGTGAGCCCAGCGCAATTGCGTGGGCAAGGGTGAAACAGGTTCCGGTTCCGGCGGCGAGCCCGGCAGTGACAGCACGCGGTTGAGCACTTCGGTTTCCAGCGCCGCCAGACGATGCGAACCACGGACCCGAGGTCGCGGCAGTTCGACGTGCAGGTCGAGGCCGATTTCGCCCTCTTCGATCAGCAGCACCCGGTCGGCAATCGCCACCGCTTCGCTGACGTCGTGGGTCACCAGCAACACGGTAAAACCGTGCTGTTGCCATAGGCGTTCGATCAGTTGCTGCATTTCAATTCGAGTCAGTGCATCCAGCGCGCCCAGCGGCTCGTCGAGTAACAGCAAGCGCGGCTGGTGGATCAGCGCCCGCGCCAATGCCACCCGCTGCTTCTGCCCGCCGGACAACGCCGCCGGCCACTCATCGGCGCGATCCGCCAGGCCCACGGCGTCCAGTGCATCCAAAGCCTGCTGGCGCCAATGGCCCTTGAGCCCGAGGCCGACGTTGTCGATGACCTTTTTCCATGGCAGCAGACGCGCTTCCTGAAACATCAGCCGGGTGTCTTCACGCGCCTCGTGAAGCGGCGCGGAACCCGCCAACAGTTCACCGCCCGTGGGTTGATCAAGGCCCGCCAGCAAGCGCAGCAAGGTACTTTTGCCGCAGCCGCTGCGACCGACCACGGCCACGAACTGACCGGCCGGAATGTGCAGGTCGATCTCGCGCAGCACCTGCCGCGCGCCAAAGGTTTTTTGCAGTTTGCGCACCACCAGCGGGATCCCGCGCAGCAGGCGTGGAGGTTGTTGCGCTGTCATGCTGCACCGCCCTTGGCCACTTGATAGGCCGGATGCCAGCGCAACCAGACCCGCTCCAGACCACGGGCTGCGAGGTCGGCCAATTTGCCGAGCACCGCGTACAAAACAATCGCCAGCACCACCACGTCGGTCTGCAAGAACTCCCGGGCATTCATCGCCAGATAGCCGATGCCGGAGCTTGCGGAGATGGTTTCAGCGACGATCAGAGTCAGCCACATGAAGCCCAGAGCGAAGCGCACGCCCACCAGAATCGAAGGCAGCGCGCCCGGCAGAATCACCTGACGGAACAGGCTGAAACCGGACAACCCGTAACTGCGCGCCATTTCCACCAAGGCTGGGTCGACGTTGCGAATGCCGTGGTAGGTGTTGAGGTAGATCGGGAACAATGTGCCCAGCGCCACCAGAAAAATCTTCGCCGACTCATCGATACCGAACCACAGGATCACCAGCGGAATCAGCGCCAGATGCGGCACATTGCGGATCATCTGCACCGAACTGTCGAGCAGGCGTTCGCCCCATTTCGACAGACCGGTGATGAAGCCCAGCGCCAGACCGATACCGCCGCCAATCACAAAACCGATGCCGGCGCGCCAGCCGCTGATGGCCAGGTGTTTCCAGATTTCGCCACTGCGCACCAGGCTCACGCCCGCCTCGATCACCGCGCTCGGTGCCGGCAGAATCCGCGTCGACAACCAGCCCGCCGACACCGACAACTGCCACACCGTCAGTAGCAGCACCGGCAATGCCCACGGCGCAAGGCTGTGGATAACCTTTTCGCTCTTCATGGCGCGCCTCAGCTCTGGGACGCGGCTTTGGGAAGAATATCGTTGGCGACCATTTCGCCGAACGGGCTGACGTAACCGGCGCTTTTAGGCAACTCGGGACGCTCGACGTCGAGGTGCGGGAACAGCAGCTCCGCGACCCGATACGACTCTTCCAGGTGCGGGTAGCCCGAGAAGATAAACGTGTCGATGCCCAGGTCGGCGTATTCTTTGACCCGCGCTGCCACGGTCGGACCGTCGCCAACCAGCGCCGTACCGGCACCGCCACGCACCAGACCGACGCCGGCCCAGAGGTTCGGGCTGACTTCGAGGTTGTCGCGGCTACCGCCGTGCAGCGCGGCCATGCGCTGCTGGCCGACCGAGTCGAAGCGCGCCAACGAGGCCTGAGCGCGGGCAATGGTGTCGTCGTCCAGATGGGAGATCAATCGATCCGCCGCTTGCCAGGCTTCAGCGTTGGTTTCTCGCACAATCACATGCAGACGAATGCCAAAGCGCACAGTGCGCCCAAGCTTCGCGGCCTTGGCTCGCACTTGTTCGATTTTCTCGGCGACGGCGGCCGGTGGCTCGCCCCAGGTCAGGACCATTTCGACCTGTTCGGCGGCCAGATCCTGAGCGGCTTCCGAGGAGCCACCGAAGTACAGCGGCGGACGCGGTTGCTGAATCGGCGGATAAAGCAATTTCGCACCCTTCACGCTGATGTGCTGACCGTCGTAATCGACCGTCTCGCCTTCGAGCACCCGCCGCCAGATCCGGGTGAACTCCACCGAGGCCTGATAGCGCTCTTCGTGACTGAGGAACAATCCATCGCCGGCCAGTTCTTCAGGATCGCCACCGGTTACCAGGTTGAACAGCGCACGCCCACCGGACAACCGATCCAGGGTCGCCGCCTGACGCGCGGCCACGGTCGGGGAAATGATCCCGGGGCGCAACGCGACCAGAAACTTCAAGCGCTGGGTCACCGGGATCAGTGACGCCGCCACCAGCCACGAGTCTTCGCAGGAGCGCCCGGTGGGAATCAGCACCCCGCCGAACCCCAGGCGATCCGCCGCTTGCGCGACTTGCTGCAAATAACCGTGATCCACGGCGCGAGCGCCTTCGGCGGTGCCAAGGTAATGGCCGTCGCCATGGGTAGGCAGGAACCAGAAAATGTTGAGGCTCATGGAGTGGTCTCCTAAGGAAATCGAATTACGGCGCAGTGGCAACGGCTGCCGGTGGCGTCCAGATCACGTCTTTGATGCTCAAGGGTTTCGGAATCAATTTGAGCTGGTAGAAGCTGTCGGCGATTTTCTGTTGAGCCGCGATCACTTGCGGCGTGAGGAAATTCGCGCCGTAGCCCTGGCGTTTCACCGCGGTCAGGGTGATGTCTGCCGGCAAGCCGAGCAGCGGCGAGACTTGTTGGGTGACCTCTTCAGGATTGGCTTTGGACCATTCGCCGATGGTGCGGACTTCTTCCACCAGGGCCTTGATCACAGCCGGATGTTTTTCGGCGTAAGGCTTGGTCGCCAGATAGAACTGATGGTTGTCGACGATGCCGCTGCCATCACGCAGGGTGCGTGCGTGCAGTTGCTGTTCGGCGGCGGCCTGGTACGGGTCCCAGATCACCCAGGCATCAACGCTGCCACGCTCGAACGCGGCGCGGGCATCGGCCGGCGGCAGGAATACGGTTTGAATGTCGGTGTACTTGAGGCCGGCGTCTTCCAGTGCACGCACCAGCAGGTAGTGCACGTTGGAGCCTTTGTTGAGGACGACTTTCTTGCCCTTGAGGTCCTGCACCGATTTGATCGCCGAGTCTTTCGGCACCAGGATCGCTTCGCTGGTTGGCGCAGGTGGCTCGTAAGCGACGTAGAGCAGATCGGCACCGGCCGCCTGAGCGAATACCGGTGGAGTTTCGCCAGTCACGCCGAAATCGATCGAGCCGACGTTCAGCCCTTCGAGCAGCTGCGGGCCACCGGAAAACTCGGTCCATTGCACGTCGATGCCTTGGGCGGCGAGGCGTTTTTCCAGCGAGCCGCGGGCTTTGAGCAGCACCAGGGTGCCGTACTTTTGATAGCCGATTCGCAAGGTCTCGGCCGCTTGAGCTTGAGTAATAACGCCGAAGGACACAGCCGCAGCAAACAGAGCGACCAGACCACGACGCAAAATGACAGTGCGCATAGCGCTCTCCTTTTTGCAGTTGGGTTTTGGCTGCACCTGCTCGCCCGTTAGCGGACCAGTAAGGTGGGAACTACTTGATTAAATGCTCCAGCGAGCACTCAGCAAACGATCATTCAACAGATTCGGGTCCAGCGGTTTGGGCCGGCGGGCCATGGCGCTGAAGAACTGCTCCAGTGCCTCAAACAAACGTTGTTCCAGCTGCGGCGCCAACTGCGCCTGGGCACTGCCTTCGCCGTAAGCGATCTGGCTGTCTTCAGCGAAAATCCCATGGAGCATTTCCTGAGCTTTCAACGCTGACAGCACCGGCTTGAGTGCGTAATCCACGGCCAGCATGTGGGCGATGCTGCCGCCAGTGGCCATGGGCAATACCACCTTGTGACTCAGGGCACGTTCGGGCAGCAGGTCCAACACGGTTTTCAGTGCACCGGAAAACGACGCCTTGTAGACCGGCGTGGCAATCAACAAGCCATCGGCGTTTTCAATCTGTTGCAGCAGATCAATCACCTTCGGGCTGTCGAAGCGCGCGTGCAGCAAGTCTTCGGCCGGGAAGTCCCGTACCTGGTAACTCACCACTTCTACGCCTTGTTGCTGTAACCAGCGTTGGGAGCGATCCAGCAGCACCCCGGAGCGGGAGCGTTGGCTGGGACTTCCTCCGAGTGAGACAACCAGCATGCGGCTATTCCTTAAGCATTTCTGGCGATTCGCAGTGTGCGATCTCGCGACGATGGACAGACCTTACCAGCTGATTTATATATCTATAAATCATATTTATTCATTTGTTTATTCTTTAAATGAATATACAAAAAAGGCGCTTCCCACGCGAAAAAAAAGGCCGTCGAAACGGCCTGAAATCCCCTGCTTTGTGGATACCTGAAAAGATCGGCGTAGGAGCTGCCGCAGGCTGCGATCCTTTGATCTTTAACGATTGGGCTGTGGTGTCAGGCGCAGGTACGGTTTCACCGCGCGGTAGCCTTTAGGAAAGCGCTTCTTGATTTCGTCTTCATCCTTGAGCGACGGCACGATCACCACTTCATCACCGTCCTGCCAGTTAGCCGGGGTGGCCACCTTGTAGTTGTCGGTGAGTTGCAGCGAGTCGATTACCCGCAAGATCTCGTGGAAGTTGCGTCCGGTGCTGGCCGGGTATGTGATGGTCAGGCGCACCTTCTTGGTCGGATCGATCACGAACAGCGAACGCACGGTCAGGGTGTCGTTGGCATTCGGGTGGATCAGATCATAGAGGTCAGAGACCTTGCGGTCGGCGTCGGCGAGGATCGGGAAGTTGACGAGGGTATTCTGGGTTTCGTTGATGTCTTCGATCCACTTGTGATGGGAGTCCACCGGGTCGACCGAGAGTGCAATGGCCTTGACGCCACGCTGGGCGAATTCATCCTTGAGCCTGGCGGTAAACCCCAGCTCCGTGGTGCACACCGGCGTGAAGTCCGCCGGATGGGAAAACAGCACGCCCCAGCTATCGCCCAGCCATTCGTGAAAACGGAGGGTGCCGGCGCTGGAATCCTGTTCGAAATCGGGGGCAATGTCGCCCAGTCTGAGGCTCATGGTGCTGCTCCTGGTGAGTGCGTGATGAGCCTACTGTGCCTAGTGTTGCGGCTTATTAAAAAGAATAAATATCGATTTATTTAGATCATAAATGAATATTAAACATCTGTTCACTGGACGCATACGTCAACGAAGACCAGTCTTGGAACCAAGGTTCGAGAAGGCCTTGAGTTGCTGCAAAGAGGGAAGTGAAGGCGGGCCTGCGGGGGTGGGCCCGACTTGAAACACAAAAGCCCCGCCAGGCTTACGCCGGGCGGGGCTTTTTAGACAGGCTTACAAACGCCTGGGTATTACAACAGCGGGATCGAGTAGCTGACGATCACACGGTTTTCATCCTGGTCGCGCTGACCTGGGATGTCGTTGCGCCACATAGCGTTTTTCCACGCCACGCCCAGGTTCTTCAGCGGGCCTTGTGGAACCACGTAAGCCAGAGTCAGGTCACGTTCCCACTCGCTGCTGCCGTAGCCGCCAGTCAGTGTCTGAGCGCTGCCGACTTTGCCAGCGGTGTCGATGTTGCTGCCACGCAGGTAGATGATGCCAGCGGTCAGGCCTGGAACACCGACTTTAGCAAAGTCGTAGGCATAGCGTGCTTGCCAGGTACGTTCGCCGGCACGGGCGAACTTCTGGATCTGCATGTCGGTGATGGTGCTGTTGGACGAACCGTCACCCTGGTTCAGCCAAGGGAAATCGCTTTCGCCGTTGCTGTACTGGTAACCAGCACCGAAGGTGTGACCTTCAACCGAGTACAGAGCCAGGTAGCTGTACAGGTTGTTGTCGACCTTGCCCTTGGTAGTGGCAGATAGAGGAGCGTTGTCCGGGTAGTAGCCGGTGGTGAAGTAGCTCTTGTCGCTGCCGTTGGAACCGTTGTCGCGGCTACGGTAGTAGCGCAGGTCACTTTTCAGCACGCCAGGACCGATAGACCAGTTGTGCACCAGGCCCAGGAAGTTCTGCGAGTAGAAGTCCTTCAGCTCACCGTAGTAGTACGAAGCGGTCAGGTCCTTGGTGATTTTGTAGTCAGCACCACCGTAGTAGAACTTGTTGCTGAACTTGCCTGCGTCGTAGTTGGAGCCTGCGTTGGCACCGGCAATCGACAGACCTTCGTCGTTGCTGGAGTTACGGCCTTTGGCCTCATTGATCTGGCCAGCAGTCAGGGTCAGGTCCTTGATCTCGTTCGAGACCAGCTCGCCGCCGGTGAAGGTTTGCGCCAGCATACGACCATCGTTGTACTTGATGACCGGGTTATTAGGCTGCAGGGTGCCGATTTTCAGCACGGTCTGCGAAACCTTGACCTTGCCGGTCAGGCCCAGGCTGGCGAAATCGTTGACGGCTTCGTTACCCTGGCTTGGGAACACGGTGCCACCGGAAGCGGTACCGGTAGGGTTACCGTGCTTTTCAGGGCTGGAATCCAGTTTCACGCCGTACTGGCCAATGGCATCAATACCGAAGCCGACAGTACCTTGGGTGAAGCCCGAGGCGAAGTTGAGCTGGAAGCCCTGACCAGTCTCTTCAATCTTGCTAGGGGCTTTTGCGGCTTTGGTGTCCGCATCGCGGTTATCGGTGTTGATGTAGAAAGTACGCGTACTCAGGGTCGCTTTACTGTCTTCGATGAAACCGGCGGCGCTTGCCTGCTGCGCCAAAACCCCTACGGCCACAGCCAGGGCCAAGGTGGACTTATTCATGTTTCGCTCCTCTCGTTTCTAATTTTTTGTGCATCTTGGTCCAGGGTCTAGCGCCCCGGTTCCCGCAGATGCGCGATTAGCGCAAGACCGTGACTGATAAGTCAATCGTCAGTAGTCGCGCCTACGACCTTCGTCTAATCGCAGTGTTTGGTCCGTTCAGGTTAGTGAATTTCTCATAAA
Source organism: Pseudomonas frederiksbergensis (assembly GCF_001874645.1). Lineage (NCBI taxonomy): Bacteria > Pseudomonadati > Pseudomonadota > Gammaproteobacteria > Pseudomonadales > Pseudomonadaceae > Pseudomonas > Pseudomonas frederiksbergensis. The sequence goes on along the minus strand of NZ_CP017886.1, from coordinate 3,229,214 downwards.
CCCAAAAAGAATTATTTATTCGTTTTTCATACGATTCTGGAATATAGCTCAACACGCCTCGACCGAACCGGATGCAGAGGTATCGGCCCATGAGCTAATTCCTAAATAGTATTTACAGACGCTTCTTTAGTCCCATTCGTGCTCACGTATTCTTCATACGTCAATCACGATCAAATAAGCGACGCCATCATGGCCAAACGTGCATCTTCCCGTCAAATTGTTACAGTTTGTATACCGTTATAATTTTTTTACCGCCCGTCCGGTGAGTACCGTAACGGACGGCAAAAACGGCAGAACTGATCGACGCGGTCCCCTGCAAACACCAGCGTAGCCTACGATCTGCCTGAGCCGAAGGCGAAGTCTAAGCTCATCACATTACAGAGTCTTTTCGAAGATCTTCGAATTACGCTGATAGTTGTACAGCGAGGCCCGGGCCGACGGCAGGCGCTCGACACTGCTGGGCACAAAGCCGCGCTCACGAAACCAGTGCGCCGTGCGGGTGGTGAGGACGAACAGGGTGTTGAGCCCTTGAGCACGCGCCCGCGTTTCGATCCGCTCCAGCAACTCGTCACCACGGCCGCCATGACGGTACTCCGGGTTCACCGCCAGACAGGCCAGTTCCCCGGCATCCGAATCGGCAATCTGATACAGCGCGGCACAGGCGATGATCATGCCTTCACGCTCAACCACGCTGAACTGCTCGATTTCGCGCTCCAGCACTTCGCGCGAACGACGCACCAGAATCCCCTGCTCTTCCAGCGGGCTGATCAGATCCAGCAAACCACCGACGTCTTCGATAGCCGCTTCGCGCACCACTTCGAATTGCTCCTGAGCGACCAGCGTACCGCCACCGTCACGGGTGAAGAGCTCGGTCAGCAGCGCGCCGTCTTCGGCATAACTGACAATATGGCTACGGCCCACGCCGCCTCGGCACGCTTGCGCCGCCGCATCCAGCAACTCGGCCTGATAGTTCGCACCCAGACGCTGCAAGTGCGCGGGCACCTGTTGCGGACGCAGCTCGCGGACCAGACGGCCGTTCTCGTCGATCAGCCCAAGATCCGCGCCGAACAGCAACAGCTTGTCGGCCCCCAGATCGATGGCCGCGCGGGTGGCGACGTCTTCGCACGCCAGGTTGAAGATCTCCCCGGTCGGCGAGTAGCCCAGCGGTGACAGCAATACGATAGAGCGCTCGTCCAGCAAACGGTTGATGCCCTTGCGGTCGACCCGACGCACTTCGCCGGTGTGGTGATAGTCGATACCTTCGAGCACACCGATCGGCCGTGCGGTCACCAGGTTGCCGCCGGCCACCCGCAGACGCGAGCCCTGCATCGGCGAAGACGCCATGTCCATCGACAAGCGCGCTTCGATGGCAATGCGCAGTTGACCCACCGCATCGATCACGCACTCCAGGGTCGCCGCATCGGTGATGCGCATTCCGTGGTGGTAATGCGGAGTCAGGCCACGTGCGGCGAGACGGGTTTCAATTTGCGGGCGCGAACCGTGCACCAATACCAGCCGCACACCCAGGCTGTGCAGCAGCACCAGGTCATGGACGATATTGCCGAAGTTCGGGTGCTCGACGCCGTCACCGGGCAGCATGACGACGAAGGTGCAATCGCGGTGAGCGTTGATGTAAGGGGAAGCGTGACGAAGCCAGTTAACGTATTCGGGCATAACACCTGCGCCTGTAACAAATAGCAGCCGATAAAAAGGACGAAGCAAAACGCACAGCGGGCTGATGGTTATCGTCGGAACAGGCTTGGCGACACGCGCGTTCTCCTCATGAATAGGGGTTGGGTGCCCCGGGATTTAATTAAGCCGGGGTCAGGCAGTAGTGTTCGATCAGTTGACGTAATAGATGCACGGTAGGCTGCAAACGTGACATTTCAAGGTATTCCCCCGGTTGGTGGGCGCAGGCGATATCGCCTGGGCCAAGCACCAACGTCTCGCAGCCAAGACGCTGAAGATAAGGCGCTTCAGTGCCGAACGCTACTGCTTCGGCGAGGTGGCCGGTGAGTCTTTCGGCGACCCGCACCAGTTCCGAGTCCGCCGCCTGCTCGAACGGCGGCACTTCCGGGAACAAGGGAGCGTAGTCGATCTTCACGTGATGGAGCTCGGCAACCGGTTCGAGTTTCTGCCGGATCGCCGCGCGCAGCGCGTTCGGGTCCATCCCCGGCAAGGGTCGCAAGTCGAATTCCAGCGAGCACTGGCCGCAGATCCGGTTCGGGTTGTCGCCACCGTGGATGCAGCCGAAATTCAGTGTCGGTTGCGGCACGCTGAACTGCGGATTGCGAAACTCGCGCTGCCATTGCAGGCGCAAGCCACGTAACTCGCCCATCGCATCGTGCATGGCTTCCAGAGCGCTGTGGCCCAGGCTCGGATCGGACGAATGGCCGCTCTGACCGAGAATATCGATGCGCTCCATCATCACGCCTTTGTGCAGACGGATGGGCTTGAGGCCCGTCGGCTCGCCAATCACCGCCGCCCGGCCCAATGGCCGGCCAGCCGCCGCCAACGCACGGGCACCGGACATCGAGCTTTCTTCGTCACAGGTGGCGAGGATCATCAGCGGTTGCTTGAACGGTTTATCCAACAGCGGCAGCACGGCTTCGATAGCCAGCGCGAAAAAACCCTTCATGTCGCAACTGCCGAGGCCGACCCAGCGGCCGTCGACTTCGGTCAATTTCAGCGGATCGGTCTGCCACAGCGCGCCGTCGAACGGCACCGTGTCGCTGTGCCCGGCCAGTACCAACCCGCCGGGTCCGCTGCCAAAACTGGCGAGCAGGTTGAATTTGCCAGGGCTGACCTGCTGGATATCACAGGAGAACCCCAGATCGCCGAGCCAGGTCGCCAGCAGATCAATGACCGCGCGATTGGATTGATCCAGATTGGGTTGGGTACAGCTGACGGACGGTGCGGCGATCAGCGCAGCGAACTGGTCTTTCATGGACGGTAAAGGCATCGCTGACTCCCAACTCCCAAGATTAACCCTCATCATAGAGCCATCCTGCGGCAGGAATAAACCGTCGCGGCGCGTAGGTTTAGTGAGTGCTGTACACTGCACGGCCTTGGCAGCCACACATTCCCCCGGCTGCGCTCCCGATCCTGGATTTTCCGGCCATGCAGAAAGAAACCGAAATCAAACTCCGCGTCAGCCGCGAAACCCTCGCTGCCCTGCGCGAGCACCCGTTACTGAAAAAACGCAACAAAAGTGGCTGGGAACGCCGTGAGTTGATGAACCAGTACTTCGACACGCCAGAGCGTGACCTGGCCCGCGCCAAGGTCGCCCTGCGCCTGCGCCGCGATGGCGAAGAAGTGATTCAAACGCTCAAGACCCGCGGCCACAGTATCGCCGGCCTGTCCGAGCGTAACGAATACGACTGGAACCTGCCCAAAGCCAAGCTCGACGTAAAGAAACTCGACGGCGAATGCTGGCCCGAAGCGCTGGCCGATCTGGACAAAAAGACCCTCAAGCCGATCTTCACCACCGATTTCGTGCGTGAACGTGCAGAAATCGCCTGGGGCCGTGGCAAGACCAAAGTGGTCATTGAAGCCGCGCTGGACCTGGGCCACGTGATTGTCGGCAAGCAGAAAGAAGAGATCTGCGAGCTGGAACTGGAACTGCGCGAAGGCGAGCCGGCGGCATTGCTGGAACTGGCCGCTGAACTGGCCGCGACCCTGGCACTCATGCCGTGCGACATCAGCAAGGCCGAGCGCGGCTACCGTCTGTTCGACGCCAACAGCTATTCATTGAGCCTGCCGGCGCCGGAGTTGACCTTCGAACTGCCGCTGGACGACGCTTTCGCTGCGTTGAGCTGGCACTTGCTGGGCAGCAGCCAGCGTCTGGCCGAGCAATATCGCTTCAACGGTCATTGGCGCCTGCTGCAAGACTGGGTCGAAAACCTGGCTGAATTGCGCGCACTGCTCAGCAGCCTGGGTCAAGCCGCACCACGTCAGTCGACTCACGATCTGCGGCTCGCACTGGATGCCTTGCTCGAAGACTGGCGCCCGCTGGTACAAGCCGGTCTGGACGACGAAGACGTGCGCAAAGCCGCGCCGGAGCAGTTCCTCGAAGAGCTCGAAGATCCGCGCTGGGGCCTGTTCTCGCTGAACACCTCGCGCTGGTTGCTGGCCCGTACCTGGACTGCCGATCGCAACGTTCGCGGCAATCGCCAGGGGGCTGCACAACTGGGCAACTGGTTGCCGCGCCTGCTGGGCGAGGAGGCTACGTCCCTGCAATTGCAGCGTTATCAGCAACAACCGGAAGACCTGGCCGAGCAACTGCCGCGTATCGAACGCATCCAGGCCTGGCTGCACCATGCCCGCAACGTACTGGACATCCCGGAAATGGATCGCCTGTACGGTGAACTGAACAAACTGGCGCAACTGGCCAACGAGCCGATCACCGACGAAGTGCTGGATGCACGCAAGCAGCAGGCGATTGCGGTGTATCAGAACCGCGCGTGGAAGATGTTGCTGCGTATGTAACACCGAAAAAAGATCGCAGCCTTCGGCAGCGCCTACACAGGCTGCGATCTTGTGCTTCAACGCAACACCGGCAAACTCGTCGTGGACTTGATTTCCGACAAGGCCACGATTGAGTTGACCTCCTGAATCCCCGGCACCATCGACAGCTTCTCGAAGAAGAAGCGCTCATAGGCTTCGATGTCAGCCGTGACGATCCGCAACAAAAAATCCACCGCGCCCATCAGCACATAACACTCCAGCACCTCCGGAAAACCGCGAATCGCCTCGGTGAATTCCGTGAAGTTCGAACGCCCGTGGGCGTTGAGTTTGATCTCGGCGAAGATCTGCGTGTTGAGGCCGATTTTCTTGCGATCGAGCAAGGTCACCTGCCCGCGAATAACGCCCTCCTCCTTCATCCGCTGAATACGCCGCCAGCACGGCGACTGCGATAACCCGACCTGCTCGGCAATCTGCGCACTGGAAAGCGAGGCGTCCTCTTGCAGCAGCGCCAGAATCCGTCGGTCATACGCGTCAAGCTCGCCATGCATAGAAAAACCCGTAAAGATATTATTTGAGAATTAATTAATTCGATTTAAAGCCAATTAGCCCAATCATAGATAAGAAATACCCCGAACCGAATGTAAAAATTTCTCCAGTGATTTGGAGACCGACCATGCCCCCGCTCGAAACCGTCAGCACCCCCCCTACCCGCGCCGATGTGTGGAACGTCAGCAATGCCCATTGTCGCGTGCACTACCAACTGCTGGCCGAGGCCGAACCGGACGTGTTGTGCCGGGCGCTGAATCTGTTCGCGTTACAGTTCCTGGTGCCGCGGCGGGTCAATGTGTTGCGCGACGACGACCTGCTGTCGATCGGTATCGTCATGGATGGCCTGAGCTGGCACCGCGCCCAGGTGATCGCGGAAAAATTACGTAACCTGATCAGTGTGTGCTCGGTGGAACTGCAAGCGGCTGATTCGCAATGGGGTCAGCCTGCGCAGGCAGCCGGTTGAAGCCCCCTGTAAAAACTCGCAACGATGAATCGGCCAATGGCCAAACGGTCAGCCGTTGTGGGGACTACTCTTGGCATCAGTGGTCAGAGACGCACCTGTCTACACCGCTCGTGCAGGATCGTTTCCATAAGGAGCCCGGATGTCCGTTCAACTCACCACTCAGGATCGCTGGCTGGATCTCAATGACCTGCTGCGTGAACTGGTCGCTCAAGGCTTCATCAGCCAGGACTCGGCCGAACATGCGCTGACCACTCGCCGCAATGCCAGCAACAGTCAATTGCACCCGCTGGAGTTCCTCGCCAGCCAACACCTCGATGACCTCAGCCGCCCCGGCAAACGCCTGGATCTGGAAAGCCTGACCCTGTGGCTTTCTCAGCAGGCCGGCCAGCCTTACTTGCGCATCGATCCGCTGAAAATAAACGTCGTGCAAGTTACTCCGCTGATGTCTTACGCCTTTGCCCAGCGCCACAAGATTCTCGCGGTATCGATTGACCGCGACGCCGTCACCGTCGCCAGCGCGCAGCCTTACGTGCGCAGCTGGGAAGCTGACCTGACCCACGTTCTACAGCTGCCGATCAAACGCGTGGTGGCCAACCCGGCGGACATCCAGCGCTTCAGTGTGGAGTTCTTTCGCCTGGCCAAATCGGTCAGCGGTGCGACCAACGCCGATCAGCAGATGAACACCCTGAGCAACTTCGAACAACTGCTCAACCTCGGCGCCAGCGATCAGGAGCCGGACGCCAACGACGCGCACATCGTCAACATCGTCGACTGGCTGTTCCAGTACGCCTTCCAGCAGCGCGCCAGTGATATCCACATCGAACCACGGCGCGAGCAAGGCACTGTGCGCTTTCGTATCGACGGGGTGTTGCACAACGTCTATCAATTTCCACCGCAGGTGACCATGGCGATTGTCAGTCGCCTGAAAAGCCTGGGACGGATGAATGTTGCAGAAAAGCGCAAACCCCAGGACGGCCGGGTCAAGACCAAGACTCCGGATGGCGGCGAAGTGGAGTTGCGGCTGTCGACGCTACCCACTGCATTCGGGGAAAAAATGGTCATGCGGATCTTCGATCCGGAAGTGCTGCTCAAGGACTTCGACCAGTTGGGTTTTTCTGCCGATGATCTGCGTCGCTGGCAGGACATGACCCGCCAACCCAACGGCATCATTCTGGTCACCGGACCGACCGGTTCGGGCAAGACCAGCACGCTCTACACCACGCTGAAAAAACTCGCGACACCAGAGATCAACCTCTGCACCATCGAAGACCCGATCGAAATGGTCGAGCCGGCGTTCAATCAGATGCAGGTCCAGCACAACATCGACCTGACCTTTGCCAGCGGCGTGCGCGCACTGATGCGACAAGATCCGGACATCATCATGATCGGCGAGATCCGCGACCTCGAAACCGCCGAAATGGCCATTCAAGCGGCACTCACCGGTCACCTGGTGTTGTCGACCCTGCACACCAACGACGCACCGAGCGCCATTAGCCGCTTACTGGAACTCGGCGTGCCGCATTACCTGATCAAAGCCACCGTGCTGGGAGTCATGGCGCAACGTCTGGTCCGCACGCTGTGCCCGCATTGCAAGGCACCGCTGACGCTGGGCGAAGACGACTGGCAAACCTTGACCCGTCCCTGGCAAGCACCGCTGCCAAGCAACGCCCAGCGCGCGATTGGCTGCCTGGAATGCCGCGACACCGGCTATCGCGGACGCGCCGGGGTCTACGAAATCATGCAAATGACCGACAGTGTCAAAGCCCTGATCAACCCCGACACCGACCTGCTCGCCGTACGTCGTCAGGCGTTCAAGGAAGGCATGCGCAGTCTGCGGCTGTCGGGCGCACAAAAAGTGGCGGCGGGGCTGACGACTATCGAAGAGGTGCTGCGAGTGACGCCGCAGAGTGAGCAGAAATAGGGGGATATCCTGCTCGAACACGCCGATTGAAGGCTACGGAACTCGTTTGGGGTATTGGCAATCCAACCGGCCAGAAAACCCGAACCGGAGTCACCCGCAATGCGCTTCAAACTTGCTGCCGCTACGCTTGCCTTGCTTTCCCTCTCTGTTGGTTCAGCAATGGCCCATGATGATGGCTTCTGGCGAGGAGTTATTTCCTCAGGTGCGACCACCGCGTCCACCTACCTGACCTCCAGGGATCACAAGCTGATCGTTGCCGCTCAGGACGACGCCAGCAGTTTCGTGGCCAGTGACGGCAATATCCGTGGTCCGTACCTGGAATCTGCGATGCAGAAAGTCCGCGCCGACAACCCAGGCTTGAAGGCCACCGACATGGAACTGGCCAACGCAATCCTGGCCAAGAACGCGGTCGCCGAACAGTGATCCGTCAGTGCAACAAAAATACCCATTGAACAGCAAAGATCGCAGCCTGCGGCAGCTCCTACGCCGACCGCATATCTCCTGTAGGAGCTGGCGCAGCCTGCGATCTTTTGACTTTGTTCAGCGGTATTCATCCACCGGCACGCAGGCACAGAACAGGTTGCGATCGCCGTAAACGTTGTCCACGCGGTTCACCGTCGGCCAGTATTTATGCAGCCTGGTGTGCGCGTCCGGGGTCACCGCTTGCTCAATGCTGTAGGGCCGATCCCAGACACCAATAATGTCCGCCAACGTATGGGGCGAGCGTTTCAGCGGATTGTCCTCCGCAGACCAATTGCCATTCTGCACCTCGGCAATTTCCGCACGAATACTCAGCATCGCGCTGATAAAGCGATCCAGCTCAGCCTTGGACTCGCTTTCGGTAGGCTCAACCATCAACGTGCCCGGCACCGGGAAAGACATGGTCGGCGCATGGAAACCGTAATCCATCAGCCGCTTGGCGACGTCTTCTTCGCTGATCCCGGTCAGCGCCTTGAGTGGTCGCAAGTCGAGGATGCATTCGTGCGCCACCCGCTCGTTGCGCCCGGTGTAGAGCACCGGGAAAGCACCGGACAAATGTTTTGCCAGGTAATTGGCCGAAAGAATCGCCACTTCGCTGGCATCGGCCAGCTGCGGCCCCATCATCGCGATGTACATCCAACTGATCGGCAAAATGCTCGCACTGCCCCAGGGCGCCGCGCTGACTGCGCCATTCTGCGGATCGGGCCCGTCGATCGGCACCACCGGGTGATTGGCAACAAACGGCGCCAAATGCGCCCGCACGCCAATCGGCCCCATTCCCGGCCCGCCTCCGCCATGGGGAATGCAGAAGGTCTTGTGCAGGTTCATGTGCGAGACATCGGCGCCGATATCCGCCGGGCGGGCCAGCCCGACCTGCGCATTGAGGTTGGCGCCGTCCATGTACACCTGACCGCCATGCTTGTGGATAACTTCGCAGATTTCGCTGATGCCTTCTTCGTACACCCCATGGGTTGAAGGGTAAGTGGCCATCAGGCAGGAAAGCTTGTCACCAGCAGCCGTCGCCTTGGCTTTCAGGTCATCGAGGTCGACGTTACCGGCATCGTCGCAGTCGACGATCACCACCTGCATCCCGGCCATCTGCGCCGAGGCCGGGTTGGTGCCGTGGGCTGACGCAGGAATCAGGCAGATGTCACGTGCGCCTTGCTGACGGCTTTCATGGTATTTGCGGATCGCCAGTAACCCGGCGTATTCACCTTGGGCGCCGGAGTTGGGCTGCATGCAGATCGCATCAAAACCGGTAATCGCGCAGAGCCAGCTCTCCAGTTCGCTGATCATCAGTGAATAGCCCACCGCCTGCTCTTTCGGCGCAAAGGGGTGCAGGTTGGCGAATGCTGGCCAGGTGATCGGGATCATCTCGCTGCTGGCGTTGAGTTTCATGGTGCAGGAACCCAGCGGGATCATCGACTGGTTGAGGGCCAGGTCCTTGTTCTCCAGTTGCTTGAGGTAGCGCAACATCTCGGTTTCGCTGTGGTGGGCGTTGAACACCGGGTGGCGTAAATACGGCGTGGCCCGCAACAAGCCGTCGGGAATGCCGGAGATCAGCGCCTCGCGATCCAGTTCAGCCACATCAAGCCCATGATCGGCACCCAGGAACACATCAAACAGCTTTGTCACGGTGCGTTCATCACAGCTCTCGTCGAGACTCAAACCGACCTGCCCACGCCCGAGAATCCGCAGGTTGATCTGCGCCGCTCTGGCACTGTCGAGGATGGCCGTCTGACTGCCGCCAACTTCCAGGGTCAAGGTGTCAAAAAACTGCTTGTTGAGCCGGGTAATACCGTTGCGCTCAAGCCCGGCAGCGAGAATGGAGGTCAGCCGGTGTACCCGTTGCGCGATACGCTTGAGCCCCTGCGGGCCATGGTAGACCGCGTAAAAACTGGCGATGTTGGCCAGTAACACTTGGGCCGTGCAGATGTTCGAATTGGCCTTCTCGCGACGGATGTGTTGCTCGCGGGTTTGCAGGGCCATGCGCAGCGCGACGTTGCCGCGAGCATCTTTCGAAACACCGATGATCCGCCCGGGAATCGCTCGTTTGTATTCATCGCGGCTGGCGAAAAACGCTGCGTGAGGACCGCCGTAGCCCATCGGTACACCAAAGCGCTGGGATGAACCAAACACCACATCGGCGCCCTGCTCACCCGGCGGTGTCAGCAACAACAGGCTCAGCAGATCGGCGCAAACGCAGGCCAGCGCCTGCTGCGCATGCAAGTGATCGATCAGCGGGCGCAGGTCGCGGATCTCACCGTGAGTATCGGGATACTGCAGCAGCGCACCAAACACCTGATGCTGTTTCAAGTTATCCACAGCGTCGATGATCAGTTCGAAGCCAAAGCCTTCAGCCCGGGTCTGCACCACGGAAATGGTCTGTGGATGGCAGTTTTCGTCGACGAAGAACAGATTGCTTTTCGACTTCGCGACACGCTTGGCCAGCGCCATGGCTTCGGCCGCAGCCGTGGCTTCGTCGAGCAACGAGGCGTTGGCCAATTCCAGGCCTGTCAGGTCGATGGTCAATTGCTGGAAATTGAGCAGTGCTTCGAGTCGCCCCTGAGCGATTTCTGGCTGATAGGGTGTGTAAGCGGTGTACCAACCGGGATTTTCCAGCACGTTGCGCAAGATCACCGCAGGCGTCAGGGTGCCGTGGTAACCCATGCCGATCAGGCTGGTCCAGACCTGATTCTGTTCGGCATAGCCGCGTAGCTTTGCCAGTGCGGCTTCTTCATCGAGCGCTGGCGGCAAGTCCAGTTCGCGATTGAGACGAATGCCCGGCGGCACTGTCTGTTCGATCAGTTCGACGCGGCTGCCGAGCCCGAGGCTGTCGAGCATCGCCTGCTGCTCGGCGGTATCCGGCCCCAAGTGGCGCCGCAGAAAGGCATTCGGGTCTCGTAACTGACTCAAGGATGGCAACTGGGACATGACGGGCTCTCTCTTGAATGGCGCTCAACGTCGATGCAACTCGATCAAAGCAGCATAGCTCCCCTGCACACTCGGCATGGCGTCTTTGCTCAATCGGGCTCATCATGTGCGGCGCATATAACTACCGTCAGCCAATCGGGTGCACTGATCGTCATGAGCCAACTGCCTTTTCTGCCGTTTTCCAAACCTACTATCGATGAAACCACGATTGCCGCTGTCGGCGATGTCTTGCGCTCCGGCTGGATTACCAGCGGGCCCAAGGTTCAGGCGTTCGAAGCCCAGCTCTCGGAGTTTTTTGGCGGCCGTCCGGTGCGCACGTTCAACTCCGGGACCTGCACCATGGAGATCGCCCTGCGCATCGCCGGGATCGGTGCCGGTGACGAAGTCATCACCACGCCGATTTCCTGGGTCGCCACGGCCAACGTGATTCTCGAAGTGGGCGCCACCCCGGTGTTTGCCGACATCGACCCGATCACCCGCAACATCGACCTGGACCAGCTCGAAGCGGCCATTACCCCGCGCACCAAGGCAATCATCCCGGTGTACCTCGCTGGTTTGCCGGTGGACATGAGCCGCCTGTATGCGATCGCGAAAAAACATGGCCTGCGCATTGTCGAAGACGCCGCCCAGGCACTGGGTTCGAGCTGGAATGGTCAGCGCATCGGCGCCACGGGCGACTTCGTGTCGTTCAGCTTCCAGGCGAACAAGAACGTCACCTCCTCGGAAGGTGGCTGCCTGGTGTTGAACAATGCTGAAGAAGTGCGACTGGCCGAGAAGTATCGCCTGCAAGGCGTGACCCGCACTGGCTTCGATGGTCTGGACGTTGATGTGCTAGGTGGCAAGTTCAACATGACCGACGTCGCCGCCGCCATTGGCCTGGGCCAATTCGCCCACATTGATGCCATCACCGCTCATCGTCGCGAACTGGCCAAGCATTACTTCGCCTGTTTCGGCAGTGATTTCGAGGCCAAATACGGTGCGCAGCTGCCACCGGCAGACTTCACCAACAGCAACTGGCACTTGTTCCAGCTGGTACTGCCAGAGCGCAAGGACGGCAAACCGGCCCGCGCAACCTTCATGGAGCAAATGCAGGAACTGGGCGTCGGCATCGGCTACCACTACCCGCCGATCCACCTGCTGAGCCTTTACCGCGAACGCGGTTTCAAGGAAGGCATGTTCCCCGTGTCCGAGCGCGTCGGTCGCCTGATCGTCTCGCTGCCAATGTTCTCGGCCATGAGCAAAAGCGATGTCGAGCGTTCAGTGGCGGCGGTAAAGGCTGTCTTGCAAAACGCCTGAGTCACCTGGCCAGCCTTTGAACAGGCTGACATAGGCAACATTCAAAACGCCCAATGCACTGCATTGGGCGTTTTTTATTCCTGCTATAGATACACTTACAAATAGCTATATATAGACAGTCAATCGATCATCTCTTTGCGCCAAAAACCAGACACCCAACGGATGTTTATTCCAGCCGCCTCCGCAAACAGGTGATTAACCAGCATTAATCAACCCACTCCATTTCTGAAAAAAAACAATCGCAATAGATAGAATCAAACAATAGCCAATCAATCTATAGGCCAAAATCCTGCATGCTATGTTTGTTGAGGACTGGGCAGCGGCGACAAAACGCCACTGCCCAGTTACACACAACTTATGCCTCACCCTATTCGAAATGGAGTTCAAAAAATGAGCAGCAATCAAATAATTTTGTACATCGAAGAAGATCAGCTGGCAGCACAAAAAAACAACAATTACAGCCTTTATCTCGCCAAACAAGTCAACGGCAGCTTCACCGTTATCTGGAAATCGAAAGGCCCCGTAGCCACCGTCAATACCCCTAGTTATCAATACAGAAACACCTTTGATATTGCGACTCCGTCGTTCAATGTCAACTATACAAACGACCCCGTAACAAGCGGCGATGTCACCTTCACCTCCGGCGGGAAAAACCTGCCAATCAGTACCGGCCAAAAGACAATACTCAATCCCAACGGTATATTCTCACCCGCCCAAAACGGCGGCGTGTCATCCGACATTCTCATTACCAATCAACTGCAAGGCAACCCACGCGAGATACTGCTGGATTCCAATGGCAATAATATCTGGGTAAACCGCCAGAGTGGCATGAACATTGGCACCGCGACGCTGACGCCATTAAATAATTACCAACTTTGGTTCGGCAACACTCAAGCAACAGGCTCATTGATTGCCGTTAATGTGTCCAACACATACGCGGTTACTGTCAAGGATGGCGGCAGCGTCACCCTCACCTATACCAACAGCGGCACCTGGATAACTGGCGAACCCGCCAACAAGCTGAGCGCCAAACAAGTCGAGGCGCTTCACTCCAGGCTCGGAATCGAAGAGGTTGCATAACCACCCGGGCTGATCAAGCATCGGCGGCGAGATGAAGTGTGAACCGTATGCATGCCGTTGACAACCTTCAGCACGCCGACGTTTCTTAGGCCAATAAAAACCCTGTATATCGAGGATCTACAGGGTTTTTTATTGAATGCATCAAGGCCGTAGTCGAATCGAGTCAGGTGGATTCGGAATCCACCCTGAAATCACCCACAGGATGAATGGGAGATCAGCCATGAGCAGTCAAACTATTATTGTTTATATTGAAGAGGATCAATTGATTGCACAAAAAACCAACAACTACAGCCTCTACCTGGCCAAAAAAGTAAATAGCACCTTCACGGTCATCTGGCTTGCAAAAGCCCCACTTCCAACCCCAGGCCAACCGACCTATCAATATAAGAATACCTTTGATATTAGCAGTGACACCTACCGGGTGAATTTTACCAATACTCCATTGCAGGACGGAGATATCAGCTTCACCTCAGGAGGAAAAAGCCTACTGATCAACACCGGCCAAAAAACGACACTGAATCAATACGGGGTATTCAGCACTGCACAAAATGGCGGTGTCCCGGGAGACGTTTTAATCAACAACCAACTACCCGCCTATCCTCGTGCGATATTACTGGATTCCACGGGACGCAGTCTCTGGGTGAGTTCAAGTGGCATGGATATCGGTCCAACGACCATGACACCCAAAAACGACTTTCAGTTGTGGTTCGGTCCAGCCCAGGTGGCGGGTTCATTAATCCCCAGTACTGTATCCAACGTTGATGTCGTCACAGTAAACAACGGAGAAACCCAAACGATCACTTACACGAACAGTGGTACCTGGGTTTCTGGCGCACCGGCAACGCGCCTGACGACAGAAGAAGTAATAGCCCTTCACGTCAGGGTAGACCAAGCGGTGATGCAGGCCACATTAGCGGCCCGTCGAACCAGCCACTAAGCATCAAACATAAAACGCCACGCTCCCCCCGATAAGGGAAACGCGGCGTTCTTGCAGCGGATTCGCTTCTGGCGGTGATTACTCGCCGATAGCAGCCTTGTAGCCTGCCGCGTCGAGCAGCTTCTCAACATCAGCGGTGTTACTTGGCTTGAGCTTGAAGATCCACGCGCCGTACGGGTCGGTGTTGAGCAGCTCAGGGCTGGCGCTCAGGTCTTCATTGATCGCGATCACTTCACCGGCAACCGGGGAGTAGATGTCGGAGGCGGCCTTGACCGATTCGACCACACCCGCCTGATCGCCTGCACCGAATACATTGCCCACTTCGGTCAGCTCAACGAAAACCACATCACCCAAGGCCTCCTGAGCGTGGTCACTGATGCCCACAGTGACGGTGCCATCAGCTTCCAGGCGGGCCCATTCGTGACTTTCGGCAAAACGCAGGTCGGCAGGGATATCGCTCATGTTCTGTGTCCTCAAGAAGAAATGTCAGCGGTGTTGACCCGCCAGAAAAAGTTAGATCAAGGTTTTGCCATGACGCACGAAGGTCGGTTTGACCACCCGAACCGGGTACCACTTGCCACGAATTTCCACTTCTGCCCGGTCAGCGGTTGCCATCGGCACCCGCGCCAGGGCAATCGATTTGCTAAGCGTAGGAGAGAAACTACCACTGGTGATCTCCCCTTCGCCAACATCAGCGATGCGAACCACCTGATGGGCGCGTAAAACCCCACGCTCTTCGAGCACCAGACCGACCAGTTTATGCTTCACCCCTGCTGCCCGTTCAGCCTCAAGCGCCGCCCGACCGATGAACTGACGAGTAGCCGGTTCCCAGGCAATGCTCCAGGCCATATTGGAAGCCAGCGGTGAGACATCCTGATGAATGTCCTGACCGTAGAGGTTCATTCCGGCCTCAAGGCGCAGCGTGTCGCGGGCGCCGAGGCCAATGGGCGATATGCCCGCACCGACCAGATCGTTGAAGAATCCCGGCGCCTGATCGGCCGGCAAGGCAATCTCCAGACCATCCTCGCCTGTGTAACCGGTACGGGCGATGAACCAGTCACCGTCACACTGACCTTCGAACGGTTTGAGTTGCTGGATCAGCGTGCCACGGGACTGGGTCACCAATTCGGCGATCTTTTGCCGCGCCTGCGGACCTTGAATCGCCAGCATCGCCAACTCGCTGCGCTCGTGCAGTTGCGCCTGATAATTGCCGAGTTGGGCCTGCATCCAGGCCATGTCCTGATCACGGGTGGCAGCGTTCACCACCAAACGATAAGCGTCGTCCAGGCGATAGACGATCATGTCGTCGACCACCCCGCCATGTTCATTGAGCATGGCGCTGTACAAGGCACGGCCGTCGCTGTGCAGACGTTCGACATCATTGGCCAGCAAATGCTGGAGCCAGGCCTTGGCCTGAGGGCCGCTGACGTCTATTACGGTCATATGGGATACATCGAAAACCCCACAGTCGCGGCGCACCTGATGGTGTTCCTCGACTTGCGAGCCGTAATGCAGTGGCATATCCCAACCGCCAAAATCGACCATCTTCGCGCCGAGTGCGAGATGAAGGTCATACAGAGGCGTACGCTGTCCCATGGGTTTCTCCTTCCGGGCGTGGCGAAGGTACGGACAGGTGCTGAATGATTGAAAGCCTTTAAATAGAAGGCTTTCAGCCAATTTCAGCGACCCGGTCTGAAGGACGATCCGCACCGAATGCCGCGCATTGTAGCCGCAAGGTGTAGGACTGACACCTAGCCGTTTCGATGCGCCGAACGTCGAATCAACCCGATGACAGGCAACAGGCCCACCAGAATCAGTGTCAGCGCGGGCAATGACGCCCGCGCCCACTCGCCTTCGCTGGTCATTTCGAAGATCCGCACCGCCAGCGTGTCCCAGCCAAACGGGCGCATCAGCAAGGTCGCGGGCATTTCCTTGAGCACATCGACGAATACCAGCAACGCCGCGCTCAACGTGCCAGGCAGCAACAGCGGCAGATACACCTTGAAAAACAGTCGTGGCCCACCAACACCCAAACTGCGTGCTGCTTCCGGCAACGACGGACGGATCTGTGCCAGGCTATTTTCCAATGGCCCGTAGGCCACCGCGATAAAACGCACCAGATACGCCAGCAACAGCGCCGACAGGCTGCCCAGCAGCAACGGCTTGCCTGCACCGCCAAGCCATCCCGACAGCGGCACCACCAGTTCGCGGTCCAGATAACTGAACGCCAGCATGATCGATACCGCCAGCACCGACCCGGGCAAGGCATAGCCGATATTGGCCAGGCTGACCCCGGAACGAATCGCCCGGGTCGGTGCCAGGCGCCGGGCAAAGGCCAGCAGCAGCGCGACGCTGACGGTGATCAACGCGGCCATGGTGCCCAGGTACAGCGTATGCACGATCAGCCCGGCGTAACGCTCATCCAGGTCGAAGCGCCCGCGCTGCCAGAACCACGCCACCAGTTGCAGCAATGGAATGACAAACGCGCAGGCAAACACCAGCCCGCACCAACTGCTGGCGGCCACAGCCTTGAACCCGCGCAGGTGATAAAGCGCCTTGCCCCGTGGCCGCTCGTTACTCGCCCGGCTGGCGCCACGAGCACGGCGCTCACCGTACAGCAGCAACATCACCACCAGCAGCAACAAGCTGGCCAGTTGTGCGGCGCTCGACAGGCTGAAAAAGCCGTACCAGGTCTTGTAAATCGCCGTGGTGAAGGTGTCGAAGTTGAACACCGACACCGCCCCGAAGTCCGCCAGCGTCTCCATCAGTGCCAAGGCCACACCGGCACCAATCGCCGGCCGGGCCATCGGTAAAGCCACGCGCCAGAATGCTTGCCACGGTGATTGGCCGAGCACTCGCGCAGCCTCCATCAAACCTTTGCCCTGAGCCAGAAAGGCCGTACGCGCCAGCAAATAGACGTAGGGATAGAACACCAGCACCAATACCAGTATCACCCCGCCCGTGGAACGCACGCGCGGCAGCCGCAGGTCGCTGCCGAACCCTTCGCGCAGCAGGGTTTGCACGGGACCTGCGAAATCCAGCAAGCCGACGAAAACGAACGCCAGCACATAGGCCGGGATCGCAAACGGCAACATCAGCGCCCAATCCAGCCAACGTCGCCCGGGGAACTCGCAAAGGCTGGTCAGCCACGCCAGGCTGACGCCCAACAGCGTGACGCCAACCCCGACGCCGAGGATCAGCGTCAGGGTGTTGCCCAGCAGACGCGGCATCTGGGTGTCCCACAGGTGCGACCAGATCTGCAGGTCGACAGTTTGCCACGACAGCAGCAACACGCTCAGCGGCAGCAGTACCAGGGCAGCAACAACGAAAACCAGCGGATACCAACGGCGTTGGGCGGGATGGGCCAAGGAAAAGCTCTCTGGAGATGAATCACGCAAAAAGATCGCAGCCTGCGGCAGCTCCTACACCGAACGCATACACCCACCTATAACGGGTGAAACGAGGTCCTTGTAGGAGCTGCCGCAGGCTGCGATCTTTTGATCTTTAGTGCCCCGGACTCAGTTCCAGCCAGCGCGGTCCATCAGGCGAATGGCTTCTGCCTGACGCTGGCCAGCGACTTCGACCGGCAGGGTGTCAGGGATGAACGTGCCCCAGGCCTCGACTTCAGCAGACGGTTTCACCGTTGGGTTGGCCGGGAATTCCTGGTTGACGTCGGCGAAGATCTTTTGCGCTTGCGGTGTGGTCATCCATTCCACCAGAGCCTTGGCGGCTTCCGGGTGCGGGGCGTGTTTGGTCAGGCCAATGCCCGACAGGTTCACGTGTACGCCGCGGTCAGCCTGGTTCGGCCAGAACAGTTTGACCGGCAGATCCGGCTTCTGCTGGTGCAGACGGCCGTAGTAGTAGGTGTTGACGATACCGACGTCGCATTGCCCGGCGCTGATCGCTTGCAGTACGGCGATGTCGTCAGAGAACACGTCAGTGGACAGGTTGCGAACCCAACCCTTGAGGATCTCTTCGGTTTTTTCCGCACCGTGGGTTTCAATCAGGGTCGCGGTCAACGACTGGTTGTAGACCTTCTTCGCGGTACGCAGGCACAGACGGCCTTCCCACTGCTTGTCGGCCAACGCTTCGTAAGTGGTCAGGTCCGAGGGTTTTACCCGGTCGGTGGAATAAGCGATGGTCCGCGCCCGCAGGCTCAAACCGGTCCAGGCGTGAGACGCAGCGCGGTATTGCAGCGGGATGTTGGTGTCGATCACCTGGGAGGTGAACGGCTGCAGGATGCCCATTTGCTCGGCCTGCCAGAGGTTGCCGGCATCGACGGTGAGCAGCAGGTCGGCGGTGGCGTTCTCGCCTTCGGCCTTGATGCGCTGCATCAGCGGCGCTTCCTTGTCAGTGATGAACTTCACCTTTACGCCGGTTTTTTGGGTATAGGCATCGAAGACCGGTTTGATCAGCTCGTCGATACGCGAGGAGTAGACCACCACCTCGTCAGCGGCCTGAACGGTGGTACCTATCAGGGTCAGGGCGAGGGCTGTCAGTAGACGCTTCGGTGCCAACATGGGAGCGGTCTCTCGATCTCAAAAATGAGCCGAAATGATAATGACTCACATTTAGCTTCTCAACCGATCCCGCCGTGAAGGAGTTACCAGATGTTGCCGCAGGAGCTGCCGAAGGCTGCGATCTTTTCAAATGCTCCGCTGATTCCGGAAGATCAAAAGATCGCAGCCTGCGGCAGCTCCTACAGAGTGTGCGATGTGCAGGAGTGGGGGAGTCAGGCCTTGGCGAGGGTTGGCAGATCCCCGGTCAACCCGAGCGCCTGGCGCACGAACAGCGCCTTGGCTTCGGGCATCTGATCGACCATTTTCAACCCGGTATTACGCAACCAGCGCAGTGGCAATGGATCGGCCTGGAACAAGCGCTCAAAACCTTCCATCGCCGCCATCAACGCCAGGTTGTGCGGCATGCGTCGACGTTCGTAGCGGCTGAGCACTTTCACATCCGCCAGACGCTCGCCACGGCCGGCCGCGTGCAACAGCACTTCGGCCAGAACCGCCGCATCGAGAAAACCGAGGTTGACCCCCTGCCCGGCCAACGGGTGAATGGTGTGAGCAGCATCGCCGATCAGCGCCAGACCTTCGGCCACATAGCGCTTGGCGTGGCGTTGACGCAACGGCACGCAGAGTCGCGGATCGGCGCTCAGAACGCGCCCCAAACGCCCTTCGAAGGCACGCTCCAGCTCACGGCAGAAACCTTCGTCGTTCAGCGCCATCAGGCGTTCGGCTTCAGTCGGAGTGGTCGACCAGACGATCGAGCACCAGTCTTGCTGACCGTCACGCTCCAATGGCAGGAATGCCAGCGGACCGTGGTCGGTAAAACGCTGCCAGGCGGTCATTTGATGCGCCAGTGAGCTGCGAACGCTGGTGACGATGGCGTGATGCAGATAATCCCATTCGCGTGTCGCGACACCGGTGAGGCGGCGCACCGCCGAGTTGGCACCGTCCGCCGCGATCACCAGCGGTGCGCGCAACGTGCGGCCATCGGCCAGGGTCAGCAGCCAGTCGTCGCCGGAACGACGCATCTGCTCCAGACGCGCATTGGCCAGCAGGCCCAGGTCGCAGTCGTGCAGGCGATCGAGCAGTGCATCCTGCACCACCCGGTTTTCAACGATATGCCCGAGTGCCTCGGCGTGGACGCTGGCGGCCGAGAAATGAATCTGCCCGGTGCCGCTGCCATCCCAGACTTGCATGTCGGTATAAGGGCTGCTGCGCCGGCTGACAACGCCGTCCCACACACCCAGACGTTCGAGGATCCGCTGACTGGCGGCCGACAAGGCGCTCACCCGAGGCTCGAACGCCGACTGCGCGTCGAAGGGTTTGACGCTCATGGGGCTGCCGTCGAGCAGCAGGACTTCCAGCCCACTGTTCTGTAACGCCAGCGCCAACGCGCTCCCGACCATTCCGGCCCCGACAATCAGCAGATCTGCGCGCATTTCCATGCTTTAAGCCTGTCTCGCTTGCGGCGTGAGCCGCACGTAAAGGGTTTTATCGACCAAGGTGCCGGCGCCGTTGTGAATCTCGAATCGCTGGGGCAACCACTCAACCATCGGAGCGTGTTCCCAACCCCATCGCTTGCCGGGCGAACCAGCGTTTGGCCGGTGGCAACAGATCGAGGCCCAACAGACCGATGTTGCGGCCCAGTGAAACCAGCGGCTGGGTACTGCCGAACAACCGGGTGACCTGATCGGAGAAGCCCACGGTGAGGTTCTGGTCCAGGCGCTGGCGTTCGCGGTAAGCCTGCAAGGTAGTGAAGTCGCCCGGTGCAGTCGGGCTGGCGAGCAGCGCTTCGGCCAAGGCCTGGGCATCGCGCAGCGACAGGTTGAAGCCCTGACCGGCAATCGGGTGCAGGCTGTGGGCAGCATTGCCCAGCACAGCCAGATGCGGACGCACCTGCTCTTCGGCCTCGATCAACGACAACGGGTAAAGATGCCGTGCACCGACCTGTTTGAGAGTGCCCAAGCGATAGCCAAACACGCCCTGCAACTCGCTGAGGAAGCTGCGCTCATCCAGAGCAGCCAGACGCTGCGCGTCCATGCCCAAGCGAGTCCAGACCAGCGCGCAGCGGTTTTCCGGCAGCGGCAGCAGGGCCATCGGGCCGTCATCGGTGAAACGCTCGAACGCCATGCCATTGTGGGCTTCGCTCGGAGTGATGTTGGCGATCAACGCACTTTGATTGTACGGACGCTTTTTGACACCGATCCCTAGCTGCTCGCGCAAGCCCGAACGGCCGCCATCCGCCAGCACCGCGAGGTCGCATTCAAGGCTGGTTTCATCGTTGAGGGTCAAGCGGTAACCGTCTTCCAGCGGCTCCATGCGCGTGACTTCGGCCGGGCAGCGCCAACTGATCACGTCCTTGTCCAGACCTTGCCAGAGGCATTGGCCCAGCCAGGCGTTTTCCACCACGTAACCCAGTGCTGGAACGCCCTCTTCCATGGCCGACAGTCGCGCGGTCGAGAAGCGTCCACGGTCGGAAACATGGATCTGTTTGATCGGCTCGGCGCGGCGGGAAATTTCCTGCCACAGGCCCAATCGCTGATAAATTTGCCGAGCGCCGAAAGACAGCGCCGAAGAGCGCGCGTCGTAGCTCGGCTGGTAGGTATGGCCGGGCGCGAACGGTTCGATCAGCACGATCTTCCAACCACGGGCACGGGCACCGGCTTGCAAGGCCAACGCCAGACTGGCGCCAACCAGGCCGCCACCGATGATTGCCAGGTTGACCCGGTTCATGCCGCCTGGGTCCGTGCAGCGGCCATCAAGGCCTCGATCTCGGCGACCGTTCTCGGCACGCCGTTGGTCAGGATTTCACAGCCCAGTCTGGTTACCACCACGTCATCCTCGATGCGCACGCCAATGCCGCGCCATTTCTTCGCCACGTTCAGATTGTCCGGGGCAATGTAGATGCCCGGTTCGACGGTCAACGCCATGCCGACTTCCAGCACCCGCCATTCACCGCCGACCTTGTACTCGCCGACATCATGCACATCCATGCCCAGCCAGTGGCCGGCGCGGTGCATGTAAAACGCCTTGTAGGCTTCGCTGGCGATCAACTCATCGACGTCGCCCTGCAACAAACCGAGCTTCACCAGACCGGCGGTGATCACTTGAACCGTCGCCTCGTGCGCTTGGTTCCAGTGCTTGTTGGGTGCGATCTGGGCAAATGCAGCTTCTTGCGAGGCCAGCACCAACTCGTAGATCGCCTTCTGTTCTGGCGAATACTTGCCGTTGACCGGCCAGGTACGGGTGATGTCGCTGGCGTAACAGTCGATCTCGCAACCGGCGTCGATCAGCACCAGATCGCCGTCCTTGAGCAACGCGTCATTCTGCTGGTAATGCAGGATGCAGCTGTTGCGCCCGGCGGCGACGATCGAACCATAGGCCGGCATTTTCGCCCCCCCCTTGCGGAACTCGTAATCGAGCTCGGCTTCCAGGCTGAACTCATGCAAGCCGACACGACTGGCCTGCATCGCGCGAATGTGGGCCTGCGCGGAGATCCGTGCGGCTTCGCGCATCACCTTCACTTCTGCCGCCGATTTATACAGGCGCATGTCGTGCAGCAGATGATCCAGCGCAACGAATTCGTTCGGCGGTTGGGCGCCCAGGTGTGCCTTGGAGCGGATCACATTGATCCAGTCCATCAAGTGACGATCGAACTCAGGGTTGCTGCCCATGGCCGAATACACCCGGTCACGGCCTTCGATCAAGCCCGGCAGGATGTCGTCGATGTCGGTGATCGGAAAGGCGTCGTCGGCGCCGAAATCCCGGATCGCCCCTTCCTGCCCGGCACGCAGGCCGTCCCACAGTTCGCGTTCGGCGTTGCGTTCACGGCAGAACAGAATGTATTCGCCATGCTCACGACCCGGTATCAGTACGATGACCGCCTGAGGCTCGGGGAAACCGCTGAGGTACTGGAAGTCGCTGTCCTGTCGGTAAACGTGCTCGACGTCGCGATTGCGGATCGCCACGGCAGCGGCCGGCAGGATTGCGATGCTGTTGGGTTCCATCTGCGCCATCAACGCCTTGCGGCGGCGGGTGTATTCCGATTTAGGGATATGAATCATGGGCAGATGGAAGTCCCTTACAAACAATCAGTGCAGAGAAGGCTTGGCAGCCGATGCGGCTGCTTTGTTGTTCTCGGTGAACAGCAGCAATGGCGCGACTCGCAGGTACTCCATGACTTCCATGTAGTCGCTCTCGCCGTCGTCGGACTCTTCCAGTGCATCCTGAACCTGCGCGATGGCCGCCAGGTCTTGCAGGACTTCAGTGGCCTCGGTGCTCAGCATGCTGCTGTCACGGCAGTTCAGGCCGAACCCGCTGAGGAAGCCATGGCACCACTGGCCCAGTGCAGCGGCACGTTCGGTCAGCGGCGCGTCGTCGGTCGGCAACAGCAGAACGACGGTCATGTCGTCGCTGGTCAGCTCGCCCTTGACCATCTCTTGCAGGCCGATCAGGGCGTTGCGGACGTTGTCTTGCGGCTCGCCTTCGAGCAGTTCCGCAGCGTCGACCAACCAGCCGTCGACTTCAAAACCGGCACCGGCGCAGCTGCGACCGAGCAACAGGCCGTGCAGTTCGGCAGGCGAGACAGGATGGCCGCTGGTGCTCAGCAGGGTGGCGAAGGCTTGATACGGAGAATTCTGAATGGGCATGGGCAGCTAGGCGCCAGACGGCGCTATGTCTAGAATGAAGGCCTTGTATCCTACATCGACAGACTCGCCAAGACTATTAAAGGCTGTCCGCCAGTTACCGCCCATCAGACAAATCCCGTGGAACACCTATGGAAGACACCGACTTGCAAGCGCTGATGGCCAGACTCGAGCTGCTGATTACCCGGGTCGAGCAACTTAAGAGCCAAAACGGACTCTTAATAGCTCAGGAAAAGACCTGGCGCGAGGAACGCGCGCACCTCATTGAAAAAAACGAAATCGCCCGGCGTAAGGTCGAATCGATGATTTCGCGCCTCAAGGCCCTGGAGCAAGACTCATGAGTTCAAGCAATAGCGTTACCGTGCAGATCCTCGATAAAGAGTACTCGATCATTTGCCCCCAGGAAGAGCGCAGTAATCTGGTGAGCGCCGCCCGTTATCTGGACGGCAAAATGCGCGAAATCCGCAGCAGCGGCAAAGTCATCGGCGCCGATCGCATCGCCGTGATGGCCGCGCTGAACATCACCCACGATCTGTTGCACACCCGAGAACGTCCTGACGTACAGGCCAGTGGCTCGACCCGCGAGCAGGTGCGTGATCTGCTTGATCGAGTGGATCTGGTGCTCGCCACCGATCCGGATGTCAGCAAGGGCTGATTCCCGAGGGTGGTTGCGGTATACTCGCGCCACTCCCTGGGGTGCTTGCCAGTTGGCGATGTCCCTGAGCCGATTCGCACTACCCTGGAAGTTGCACGTTGGGCTGGTGTGCATGTCCGCTAGACGGAAAGCCTGAAAGCCTACTGCATCTTCCACCTTGAACTTTCGGGTTCAAGGGCTAAGTCGACAGCGGTTCATCCGGGGAGCCTGATTCAAGCCGATGCCAGTTTTTGCTGGCATCGGCTTTTTACGAAGGCGCCAATCGGGTGCCCTCGACACTCGAACAGCCCATGACGATGACCGAACCTGCGCCGCTTTCCCGCCCGCAACTTCGACGCATGCTACGCAAGGCCCGTCGCACTCTGAGCAACAGTGAGCAACGCCAGGCCGCTCGCGGGCTGTATCGGCAATTGGCGCAACATCCACTGTTTCGCCGCGCCAAACACATTTCCCTGTACCTGCCCACCGACGGTGAAATCGACCCGCGCCTGCTGTTGCGCGCCGCCCAACGTCGAGGCAAGGCGACTTACCTGCCAGTACTCAGCGCCTGGCCGCGAACCAAAATGGTCTTTCAGCGCATTCACCCCGGTGAAAAGCTGCGACCTAACCGCTTTCGCATTCTCGAACCACGCGTCAAACAGGCACAGCAACGCAAGGTCTGGGCACTGGATCTGGTGTTGTTGCCGTTGGTCGGTTTTGACGAACACGGTGGACGTCTGGGGATGGGGGGCGGTTTCTACGATCGCAGCCTGGCCTATCTGGCACGCCGAAAAAACTGGCGCAAGCCGACGCTGCTGGGCCTGGCCCATGAATGTCAGAAAGTCGAAAAACTGGATCAAGCGAGCTGGGATGTACCGTTGCAAGGAACGGTGACTGACAGAAAGTGGTATTTCGCGGACTAGACTCAGACGCCACTGCCATCAGCGGCGTCGCTTGCTGCGGTTTTAGCGTTTGTGCGGCTTTAGAGGTTGTGGCTGTTGTTGCGCGACGACGATCGATGCTTCAGTTTTGTTCGCCCACAGGCTTTGCGCATAACCCGTGGTTACGACACCCAGGCCGAACACAATAACTAAAATCCACAGTAAATCCGGTTTGCGTTTCATCGATTGCCCCCCTCAAGGCATGTCGCACACGATGACAGCAACGTACCGAAATAGGCCGTGCTTGCCGCGTCTCGCTTAAAAGTCCGGCATTTTGCGGTAACGTGAAGCGACACGCAAACGCTGGCGTCAACCGACCGTCGGTTTGTCATAAAATTGCCGGGCGACATTCCCGACCACCGCTTTCGGAGCAAAAAAATGGCCTACTGGCTGATGAAATCCGAGCCCGACGAGCTCTCGATCAAAGGCCTGGAGAAGCTCGGCGAAGCCCGCTGGGACGGCGTTCGCAACTATCAGGCACGCAATTTCTTGCGGGCCATGGCGGTCGGCGACGAGTTTTTCTTTTATCACTCCAGCTGCCCCGAACCGGGCATCGCCGGGATCGGGCGAATCATCGAAGCGGCGTATCCGGACCCGACGGCGCTGGAACCCGAAAGTGTTTATTTCGACCCAAAGGCCACGCCTGAGAAAAATGCCTGGAGCGCGATCAACGTCGGTCACGTCGAGACATTTCCTAAAGTGCTGAAGCTCGACTATCTGAAGCAGCAAACGGCACTGGCGCAGATGCCACTGGTGCAGAAAGGCTCACGACTGTCGGTGATGCCGGTGACGGCTGAGCAGTGGGCGGCGGTGTTGGCGCTGGGCTGAAAGAAGCCAAAAGATCGCAGCCTTCGGCAGCTCCTACGGGGGAATACGTGCATCGTAGGAGCCGCAGGCTGCGATCTTTTGGCAATCAACCAGGCAACACGCGACTTATTGAATGATCAGGTTGTTGAACAACAGATCTTCAACCACCGGTTTTCCGGTTTCGTCATTCATCACTTGCTGGGTCTGCTTCAAGGCTTCCTGACGCAATTTCTCTTTCGCTTCGACGTTGTTCATGGCTTCAGTGGTCTGCTGAGAAAACAACGCCACCAGCTGATTACGGATCAACGGCTCGTTGGCCTTCACAGCCTTGACCGCTTCTTCACCGGTTACCCGCAACGCCACGTCGGCCTTGTAGACCTTGAGTTTCGGGGTGCCATCCAGCCCGTAGTTACCCACGAACGGCGGGGTCAGGCTGATATAACTGACTTTCGGCGCCTCACCTTCTTTGGCTTCTTTGGCTTCTTCGGCCATCGCTGCCACAGGCAGAGACAGGGCCAGCATCAACATGATCCACGCTTTCACACTTCGCTCCTTATCCGGTTTGCGGCCTAGCATAACGACCCGCAGCCCAAGCACAAAGCTTATGGCTGACTATCAGGGTCGGGCATGCTCGTTGACCCGTTGACTCACACACCTACACTTATCGGCCATCACTCCCAAAGGAATAGCCCTGATGAAAGCCGTGCTGTGCAAAGCCTTCGGCCCCGCCGAATCGCTGGTGCTGGAAGAAGTCGCCGGTCCTGTCGCCAAGAAGAACGAAATCCTGCTGGACGTGCACGCAGCCGGGGTGAACTTCCCGGACACGCTGATCATCGAGGGCAAGTACCAGTTCAAGCCACCCTTCCCGTTTTCGCCGGGCGGTGAAGCCGCGGGAGTCGTGGGCGCGGTAGGCGAAAAGGTCAGCCACCTCAAGGTCGGTGATCGGGTCATGGCACTGACCGGATGGGGCAGCTTTGCCGAGCAAGTCGCGGTGCCGGGCTACAACGTACTGCCCATCCCCCGGCCATGGACTTCAACACCGCCGCCGCGTTCAGCATGACCTACGGCACCTCGATGCACGCCCTGAAACAACGCGGCAACCTGCAACCGGGGGAAACCCTGCTGGTGCTCGGCGCTGCGGGTGGTGTTGGCCTGGCCGCCGTGGAAATTGGTAAAGCCATGGGCGCCCGGGTCATCGCTGCCGCCAGCAGCGCCGAGAAACTCGCAGTGGCCAAGGCTGCCGGCGCCGATGAACTGATCAACTACAGCGAAGCCAACCTCAAGGACGAAATCAAGCGCCTGACCGACGGCAACGGTGCTGACGTGATCTACGATCCGGTGGGGGGCGATCTGTTCGACCAGGCGATCCGCGCCATTGCCTGGAACGGCCGCCTGCTGGTGGTCGGTTTCGCCAGCGGACGCATCCCGGAACTGCCGGTCAACCTCGCCCTGCTCAAGGGGGCAGCCGTGCTCGGCGTGTTCTGGGGCTCCTTCGCCCAACGCCAGCCACAAGACAACGCCGCGAACTTCCAGCAACTGTTTGGCTGGTTCGCCGAAGGCAAGCTCAGGCCTCTGGTGTCGCAGGTTTACCCGCTGGCTCAGGCCGCCCACGCCATCAATGATCTGAGCCAGCGCAAGGCCGTTGGAAAGGTGGTGGTGCAAGTACGGTGAACAAGACTCCCTGCTACGCTTCGAGTCTGTTTACCCATCACAGGACGGAGAATGAGCATGATGCTGCGCACATTGTTATTGGGGCTGGCCGTTTTACCGACATTGGTGATTTCAACGCAGGCACCGGCAAATCAGAGTGACAAGGCGGCCCAGGGCCTGAGAAATGTCACCGTGCTGATCGTCCGGCACGCAGAAAAACCCGATCAGGGCATGGGACTGAGCCCTCGTGGTGAACAGCGTGCCGAAGCTTATGCGCACTATTTCGACCCGCTGCAGTTGGGCGGCAAGAGCCTGGTGCCGCAACGACTGATTGCCACCAGCGACAGTCAATCCAGCGCACGACCACGGCTGACCCTGACACCGCTGTCGCAGCGTCTGCACATTCCGATCGAGCAACCCTATGCCGATGAAGAAGTCGACAAACTGGTCAAATCGCTGGGCAAGAAGAACCAGGCCCCGGTCGTATTGATCGCCTGGCATCACGGGCATATCGACAATTTGATCGAAGCGTTCGGTGGCGATGGCCAAGCGTTGACCGGGCAGAAATCCTGGCCAGAGGACGTCTATGACTGGCTGATCGTATTGCGCTTCGATGACCAGGGGCAATTGGTCGAATCCCACAGCCAGAAGATCCAGGAACATCTGTTACCCGGAGATGGCAGCTGATTATCCTGATCGCCCCCCCTCCCTTGCACCAGATCCATCCCGATCTGGTGCGCAGAACGCCCTATGCTCTGCCCCTCCCTTCTCTTCCACCTGAGCGACATGTTCATAAGAGAACATGCGTTTGCGTTCACTTCTCTCAATTTCCTGAGCGACAAGCGGTGCTATTTTCGGTAACGAAACTGTAACATTCGCATCCGCAGTCAAAACAAGAAATTTGGAGCTCTTGAATGTTTGCTTTCTTTCGTCCTGCCGCCCATCAGGCTCCATTGCCTGAAGAACACGTAGACAGCACTTACCGGCGCTTGCGCTGGCAAATCTTCGCCGGGATTTTCTTTGGCTACGCCGGTTATTACCTGCTGCGCAAAAACTTCTCTCTGGCCATGCCGTACCTGATCGACGAAGGCTACACCCGTGGCCAACTGGGCCTGGCAATGTCGGCGATTGCGATTGCCTACGGCTTGTCGAAATTTTTGATGGGCCTGGTGTCCGACCGTTCCAACCCGCGCTACTTCCTGCCCTTCGGCTTGCTGGTGTCGGCCGGGGTCATGTTCATTTTCGGTTTCGCACCGTGGGCCACGTCCAGCGTGACCATGATGTTCATCCTGCTGTTCATCAACGGCTGGGCCCAGGGCATGGGTTGGCCGCCGAGCGGCCGGACCATGGTGCACTGGTGGTCGCAGAAGGAACGCGGTGGTGTAGTTTCGGTCTGGAACGTCGCGCATAACGTCGGCGGTGGCCTGATCGGCCCGTTGTTCCTGCTCGGTATGGGCCTGTTCAACGACTGGCACGCGGCGTTCTACGTCCCGGCCGCCGTCGCTTTGCTGGTGGCGGTGTTCGCCTTCATGGTGATGCGTGATACCCCGCAATCGGTAGGTCTGCCGCCCATCGAGAAGTACAAGAACGATTACCCGGAAGGTTACGATGCCAGCCACGAAGACGAATTCAGCGCCAAGGAAATCTTCGTCAAATACGTGCTGCGCAACAAAATGCTCTGGTACATCGCCATGGCCAACGTCTTCGTCTACCTGCTGCGCTACGGCGTGCTGGACTGGGCGCCGACCTACCTGAAGGAAGCCAAACACTTCGACGTAGATAAAACCTCGTGGGCGTATTTCTTCTACGAGTGGGCCGGCATCCCGGGCACGCTGCTGTGCGGCTGGATGTCAGACAAGATCTTCCGAGGCAACCGTGGCCTGACCGGCATGGTGTTCATGGCGTTGGTGACCGTGGCGACGCTGGTTTATTGGCTGAACCCGGCCGGCAACCCGACCGTCGACATGATCGCGCTGTTCTCCATCGGCTTCCTGATCTATGGCCCGGTGATGCTGATCGGTCTGCAAGCACTGGAACTGGCGCCGAAGAAAGCCGCCGGTACGGCTGCGGGTTTCACCGGCCTGTTCGGTTATCTGGGCGGTTCGGTCGCGGCCAGCGCAGCGATGGGCTACACCGTCGACCATTTCGGCTGGGATGGCGGTTTCGTGTTGCTGGTCGGTGCGTGTCTGTTGGCGATGGCTTGCCTCGCACCGACCTTGTGGCACAAGCAAGTCGCCAGTCAGGGTCGTGAAGCACTCGTTTAATGCGCGGCTGATTTACAACGCTTGAGCCGCGCCTCCAGATTCCGGTCTGGCATGGCGTGGCTACGCAGGGCGTGGACGGTCTGCTCGACATAATCGCGAGTGGTGCCGTAACGCCCGCAAGCGCATTCGAACACCTGGCTCAGCACATGGTCCGGCAAGTTGCCGGCATAGCTGGGCAGGTGCCGCTCCAAAACAAACCCCAATGCCTGAACCTGGCTACCGTCTTCGAGGCGGCAATTGAGCCAGTGTGGGCGATAAGACGGCACCGGCATTTCGCGTTGCCAAAGCGCGTATAGCGATGCTTCCAATTGCTCCTCGGGCAACCGATAGGCAAAGCCGCTGCAAGAGCCGCCGCGATCCAGGCCAAACACCAGCCCCGGCATTTCCGGCGTACCGCGGTGCTCGTGGGACCACAGGTACAAACCGCGATGGTAACCGTGCACGCGTCCGCGCACCCGCTCGACTGCCGTGCATTCGGGGCGCCAGATCAATGAACCGTAAGCGAACAACCAGACGGGCCCACCCTTGTGCCGGGCCATGGTGGCCTGCATCGAGCTGAGCAATTGTTCGTGAGTCAGCTGCGCGCCCAGATCGAGCCGCGGAGGGTAAGCCAGATTCAAACAAGTGGATTCAATGGCGGTCATGGCAAAGGGTGTTCAGTCCCACAAGTATTACAGGATGTAAGCAAGATTAACGTAATAGAACATATAGCAGTAAACGTAAAACGAAAAGTGCTAAAGGACGTATGACCCTTCTATATCAAGGACTGCACCCATGAAAGAGCCTGACATATAGCTTAATACTCTTTGGGAAACACCTTAAATACCCGAATGAAATATGCATAAGCCTTGCGTCCGTTCAGAACCAATGGTCACTTAACAGCTCTTTCTGACGTCTTCGTCTGATACCCTGCCGCCCCTTCTTTGAATGCAGGCGTATAGCAGCCTCCACAGGCGTAAGCCGAATGGCTCAATAGAGGTCGCAAGATGAAAAATCTGAGAATTTACGGTCTGCTGTTACTGGCGCTGGCCACCTCGGCGCTGGCAGTAGAAAACCCGACTCAAAAAGACCAGGGTTCCTGGTACCTGCAAACCAGCGTCTTTACCAAACACTATTCGCCAGACCCTGATCACAATAACAACCAGGACTTGATCGGACTTGAACGCGATGAAGCATCCGGCTGGTTGTTTGGCGCAGCGACTTTTCGCAACTCGTTCAGTCAGCGTTCGTACTACGCCTACGCGGGCAAGCGCTACGAAAGTGCCAACTATCCGGTGTATATAAAGCTGACCGGTGGGTTACTCCAGGGTTACAGCGGCGAGTACAAGGACAAGATTCCGCTGAACCACTTCGGCGTAGCGCCCGTGATCATTCCATCACTGGGCGCCCATTACGGCCCGGTGGCCGCCGAACTGGTTCTGCTCGGTTTCAACGCGGCCATGATCACCACCGGCGTACGTTTCTAGTTTGCTTGCGGCCGGGGCGCGTAGGCGAAGACGTCGGCGCGCATCTGGTGCGCGTCCATCCCGGCGTTGACCAAGGCGTCCAGAGTCCCGTAAACCATCGCCGGCGAACCGCTGGCGTACACGTGCAGGGATTTCAGATCGGGGAAATCCTCGCAAACCGCCTCGTGCAACATGCCACAGCGTCCTTCCCAACCGCACAGATCGCTGACGACTTTATGCAGGAACAGGTTGGGCAGCTTCAGCCATTCATCCCAATGTTCGATCTGATAGAAGTCTTCCGGTCGCCGCACGCCCCAGTACAGGTGCACTGGATGCTTGAAGCCCTTGGCCCGGCAATGCTCGATCAGGCTGTGGATCTGCCCCATGCCGGTCCCCGCGGCCATCAACACCAGCGGACAGTCAGGTAACTCGGCCAAATGCGTATCGCCGAAGGGCATTTCGATCCGCACCATGCGATTGCGCTGCAACTGCTCGATCAGGCTCAGTGCACTGGTTTCGCGCGCCAGCACATGAATTTCAAGATCTCGCCCCGAGTGGGGTGCCGAGGCCAACGAGAAGGCAGATTTTTCGCCATTTTCGCGCTCGATCATCAGGTACTGCCCAGCGTGATAGCGCGGCGGCTTGCCGGCCGGCGTGCGCAGTCGAACCCGCCAGGTATCGCCGCCGACGTCCAAGCATTCAGTGACCTGACACGACACACTGCTCACCGGCAGCTCTCCCAGCGCAAGGACGCCATCCCACAATACGATGCAGTCTTCCAGCGGCTCTGCTATGCAAGTGTAGAACTCGCCGTGGTCGCGCACATCGCCGGTCTGTTCGACTCGACCTTCGACCAGCAACGCCGCGCAAACGTGGCAGTTGCCATTACGGCAGCTTTGCGGGCACTCGTAGCCCAGGCGCCGCGCCCCATCAAGAATCCGCTCGCCGGGCAGTATCTCAAGCACTGCTCCGGACGGCTGCAAGGTTACACGCATCAATCTATTCCTAACTGATTCCAGATGGCATCGATCCGGCGTGTCACCGCCTCATCCTTGACGATTACCCGGCCCCACTCGCGGGTGGTTTCACCGGGCCATTTATGCGTGGCATCGAGCCCCATCTTCGAACCCAGGCCGGAAATCGGCGAAGCGAAGTCGAGGTAGTCGATCGGCGTGTTATCGATCATCACCGTATCGCGCTTGGGGTCCATGCGCGTGGTAATGGCCCAGATCACGTCGTTCCAGTCGCGGGCGTTGATATCGTCGTCAGTGACGATAACGAACTTGGTGTACATGAACTGTCGCAAAAACGACCAGACACCGAGCATTACCCGCTTGGCATGG
Source organism: Pseudomonas frederiksbergensis (assembly GCF_001874645.1). Classification (NCBI taxonomy): domain Bacteria; kingdom Pseudomonadati; phylum Pseudomonadota; class Gammaproteobacteria; order Pseudomonadales; family Pseudomonadaceae; genus Pseudomonas; species Pseudomonas frederiksbergensis. Next base: position 3,196,846 of record NZ_CP017886.1, on the reverse strand, counting down.
CCGGGGTACTGCTTTTTCATGGTCACAATGGCCATGCGGTACGAGCAGCCTTCGGGCGGCAAGTAGAAGTCGGTGATCTCCGGGAACTGCTTTTGCAGGATCGGCACGAACACTTCATTCAACGCCACCCCCAGAATCGCCGGCTCATCCGGTGGACGGCCGGTGTAGGTGCTGTGGTAGATCGGCTTGATGCGGTGCGTGATGCGCTCGACGGTGAACACCGGGAAGCTGTCGACTTCGTTGTAATAACCGGTGTGGTCGCCGTACGGGCCTTCATCGGCCATTTCGCCTGGATGAATCACACCTTCAAGGATGATCTCGGCGGTGGCCGGCACTTGCAGGTCGTTGCCACGGCACTTCACCAGCTCAGTGCGGTTGCCGCGCAAGAGGCCGGCGAACGCGTACTCGGACAGGCTGTCCGGCACCGGCGTCACCGCACCAAGAATAGTTGCCGGGTCGGCGCCCAACGCCACGGACACCGGGAATGGCTGGCCCGGATGCTTTTCGCACCACTCGCGATAGTCCAGCGCGCCGCCACGATGACTCAACCAACGCATGATGACTTTGTTGCGGCCAATCACCTGCTGGCGATAGATGCCGAGGTTCTGGCGATCCTTGTTCGGGCCTTTGGTGACCGTCAGGCCCCAGGTGATCAGCGGGCCGACGTCGCCGGGCCAGCAGGTCTGCACTGGCAACATCGCCAGGTCGACGTCGTCGCCTTCGATGACCACTTCCTGGCAGACGGCGTCCTTGACGACTTTCGGCGCCATGGCAATGATTTTGCGGAAGATCGGCAGCTTGGACCAGGCGTCTTTCAGACCCTTTGGCGGCTCAGGCTCTTTGAGGAAAGCCAGCAGCTTGCCAATCTCGCGCAACTCGCTGACGGCTTCCGCACCCATGCCCAAGGCCACGCGCTCAGGTGTACCGAACAGGTTGCCGAGCACTGGAATGTCGTAACCGGTAGGGTTTTCGAACAGCAGTGCCGGGCCTTTGGCCCGCAAGGTGCGATCGCAGACCTCGGTCATTTCCAGCACTGGTGACACTGGAACCTGGATGCGCTTGAGTTCGCCGCGCTGTTCCAGGCCGCTGATAAAGTCGCGCAAGTCGCGATACTGCATGCGTAAGCCTCGTTTGGCCGTGGCGTTCGGGGGGCATGAGTTTAGCCTCGAACCCACCCGTTCAGAAGAGTGACCTGGCAAATCATCAAAGGTCAGATAGCAAAAAGCCGGGTTTCCCCGGCTTTTTGTTGAGCCTGATCGATTTACTTGCGTTTCATCGACAGGAAGAACTCATCGTTGGTCTTGGTCTGTTTCAGCTTGTCGACCAGGAACTCGATGGCAGCGACTTCATCCATAGGATGCAGCAACTTGCGCAGGATCCACATGCGCTGCAACTCGTCGTCGGCGGTCAGCAACTCTTCGCGGCGGGTGCCGGAGCGGTTGATGTTGATCGCCGGGAAGACGCGCTTTTCAGCGATCTTGCGATCCAGAGGCAGTTCCATGTTGCCGGTGCCTTTGAACTCTTCGTAGATCACTTCGTCCATCTTCGAGCCGGTTTCAACCAGCGCGGTAGCGATGATGGTCAGCGAGCCGCCTTCTTCGATGTTCCGTGCAGCACCGAAGAAACGCTTTGGTTTCTCCAGGGCGTGGGCATCGACACCACCGGTGAGAACCTTGCCGGAGCTTGGGATCACGGTGTTGTAGGCACGTGCCAGACGGGTGATGGAGTCGAGCAGGATGACCACGTCTTTCTTGTGCTCAACCAGGCGCTTGGCCTTTTCGATCACCATTTCGGCAACCTGCACGTGGCGGGTTGGCGGCTCGTCGAACGTCGAGGCAACCACTTCGCCGCGCACGGTGCGCTGCATTTCGGTGACTTCTTCCGGACGCTCGTCGATCAGCAGCACGATCAGATGAACTTCAGGGTTGTTACGAGCGATGTTGGCAGCAATGTTCTGCAGCATGATCGTCTTGCCCGCTTTTGGCGGGGCAACGATCAGACCGCGCTGGCCTTTACCGATCGGGGCGCACAGGTCGATGACACGACCGGTCAGGTCTTCGGTGGAACCGTTACCGGCTTCCATCTTCATGCGCACGGTCGGGAACAGCGGGGTCAGGTTCTCGAAGAGAATCTTGTTTTTCGCGTTCTCGGGACGATCGTAGTTGATCGTGTCGACCTTGAGCAGTGCGAAATAACGCTCGCCTTCCTTTGGAGGGCGGATCTTGCCAACGATGGTGTCACCGGTGCGCAAGTTGAAGCGACGGATCTGGCTCGGCGAGACGTAGATATCGTCTGGGCCGGCGAGATAGGAGGCGTCTGCAGAGCGGAGAAAGCCGAAGCCGTCCTGGAGAATCTCCAGCACGCCATCACCGGAGATTTCCTCGCCGCTTTTCGCGTGCTTTTTCAGCAAGGAGAAAATCACGTCCTGCTTGCGCGAACGGGCCATATTTTCTATGCCCATCTGTTCGGCCAATTCGAGCAGTTCGGTAATCGGCTTTTGCTTGAGTTCAGTCAGATTCATATAGGAATGACGTAATCATTTATGGAGGGGGGAAATTAAGCTTTTGGCTTAATGAGGCCGCGCCGCAGAGAAGGCGACAGGATCGCGTACTTATTCGAAAAGGAGAGCGTCGGCGACGGCTTGCAGGGGGCGCTGGAGAAACCAGTGCGGGGCCGAATGTAACACCTGAGTTTCGGAGCGTCTAGCCCTGAATAACGAAAAAGCCCCGCTATTTACGGGGCCTTTTGGAGGACTCTTGCAACGACGCTTAGATGTTGGCGTCGAGGAAAGCCGCCAGTTGCGACTTCGACAGCGCGCCGACCTTGGTCGCTTCGACGTTGCCGTTCTTGAACAGCATCAGGGTCGGGATACCACGCACACCGTGCTTGGCCGGGGTTTCCTGGTTTTCGTCGATGTTCAGCTTGGCAACGGTCAGTTTGCCTTTGTAGGTTTCAGCGATTTCGTCCAGAACCGGAGCGATCATCTTGCATGGACCACACCACTCAGCCCAGTAGTCGACCAGTACAGCACCTTCGGCCTTGAGTACGTCAGCTTCGAAGCTAGCGTCGCTAACGTGTTTGATAAGATCGCTGCTCATGGAAGTCTCCAGGTTGTAAGCAAAAAAACGTGGCCCATCATAGCCGCCCTTCCCTCGTTCAGGAAGCCGCAGATGATTGAGTCTCGCTATGGTGGTGCATGACTTTGGGTATAGCTCAAGTCACGCCGCGGCGGGGGTCACGAAGGACACGCCAGTACGCAGGGCCGCGTTGCGCACGTGCTCCTGCATGGCCTTCTGCGCGGCCCCCGAAGCCCGGCGGGCTAGCGCTCGAAGGATCTTGCGGTGTTCTTGCCAGGTTTCCATGGCCCGTTCGGCCCGGATGAACGGTAGTTTCTGGCTCTCCAGTAGGCGCTTGCGCCGCAGGGGGTCGGCCTGCGCCGCAGATGCCCGATCGAGGTGCGACAAACCACTGACTGTTCGGACCAGCAAAATAGACTCACGCCAGTAAATCCGCGGCCTGACGGCCATTTCGCCGGGGGTTGGCATGGGCTGTGCTCTGTCGATTCGCAGACATCACTTGTCGAATCCGGAGATTTGCCATGACCCCGCGTTGTAGCGCCCTGCTCACTGCCCTGTTTGCCAGCCTGATGTTCAGTCAGCTCCCCGCCCACGCCGACGGCCTGGAAGATGTGGTCAAGCGCGGCACGCTCAAGGTCGCCGTACCTCAAGACTTCCCGCCGTTTGGCTCGGTGGGTCCGGACATGAAACCTCGTGGCCTGGACATCGACACCGCTGCACTTCTGGCCGACCAGCTCAAGGTCAAACTCGAACTGACGCCGGTCAACAGCACCAACCGCATTCCGTTCCTGACCACCGGCAAGGTCGACCTGGTGATCTCCAGCCTCGGCAAAAACCCTGAACGCGAGAAGGTCATCGACTTCTCCCGCGCCTATGCGCCTTTCTATCTCGCGGTGTTCGGCCCGCCAGACGTCGCCATCAACGGCCTGGATGACCTCAAGGGCAAAACCATCAGCGTTACCCGTGGCGCCATCGAAGACATCGAGTTGACTGCCGTGGCTCCGCAAGGCGTGACCATCAAGCGCTTCGAAGACAACAACTCGACCGTCGCCGCTTACCTCACAGGCCAGGTCGACCTGATCGCCAGCGGCAACGTGGTGATGGCGACCATCAGTGAGCGCAACCCGAAACGCATTCCAGCGCTGAAAGTGAAGCTCAAGGACTCGCCAGTCTACGTCGGCGTGAACAAGAACGAGCCGGCGCTGCTGGACAAGGTCAACCAGATCCTCGCCGCCGCCAGGACCGATGGCAGCCTCGAGAAAAACTCCCGGACCTGGCTCAAGCAGCCGCTACCGGCCGATCTCTGATTGCCGCTGGACGCCGTTTAGACAAGGAGCCTGATCATGGCTTATCAGTTCGACTTTTTACCGGTGGTGCACAACACCGACCTGTTACTGCGCGGTGCGCTGTTCACCCTTGAACTGACAGCCATCGGCGCGCTGCTCGGGGTTAGTCTGGGGATTGTGGGCGCGGTGGTGCGGGCGTGGAACATCCGTCCGTTTGCCGGGATTTTCGGGGTTTACGTCGAGTTAATCCGCAACACACCGTTTCTGGTGCAACTGTTTTTCATCTTCTTCGGCATGCCGTCGCTGGGCCTGCAAATTACCGAATGGCAGGCCGCCGTGCTGGCGATGGTGATCAACCTCGGTGCCTATTCGACGGAAATCATTCGCGCGGGCATTCAAGCGATCCCGCGCGGCCAGCTGGAAGCCGCGGCGGCGTTGGCGATGAGCCGCTTCGAAGCGTTCCGCCATGTGGTACTGCTGCCGGCGCTGGGCAAGGTCTGGCCGGCCCTGAGCAGCCAGATCATCATTGTCATGCTCGGTTCGGCGGTGTGCTCGCAGATCGCCACGGAAGAACTGAGTTTTGCCGCCAATTTCATTCAGTCGCGCAACTTTCGCGCCTTCGAAACCTACGCCCTGACCACACTGGTCTACCTGTGCATGGCCTTGTTGATCCGCCAACTGCTGAACTGGATGGGGCGGCGGTATCTAGCAAGAAGCAGCGCGAGGAATGGCCAATGAGCGACTTCACGTTCTGGGACATCGTGCGCAACCTGCTCACCGGCCTGCAATGGACCCTGGCGCTGTCGCTGGTGGCGTTTATCGGTGGCGGGCTGATCGGCTTGCTGATCATGACCCTGCGCCTCTCGAAAAACGCTCTGCCCCAGGGTTTCGCCCGCACCTGGATCGAGCTGTTCCAAGGCACGCCGCTGTTGATGCAGCTGTTTCTGGTGTTCTTCGGCGTGGCGCTGCTGGGGATCGAGATTTCGCCGTGGCTGGCAGCGGCGATTGCCCTGACGCTGTTTACCAGCGCTTACCTGGCGGAGATCTGGCGCGGTTGCGTCGACTCGATTGCCAATGGTCAGTGGGAAGCGTCGGCGAGCCTGGCGCTCAATCCCTTTGAACAGCTGCGTTACGTGATCCTGCCGCAAGCCCTGCGTATTGCCGTGGCACCGACCGTGGGCTTCTCGGTGCAGGTGGTCAAAGGCACGGCGGTGACCTCGATCATCGGCTTTACCGAACTCACCAAAACCGGCGGCATGCTCGCCAACGCAACCTTCGAACCCTTCACGGTCTATGGCCTGGTGGCGCTCGGTTACTTTCTGCTCTGCTACCCCTTGTCCCTCAGTGCTCGCTACCTGGAAAGGAGACTGCATGCCTCTGCTTAGAATTTCCGCCTTGCATAAATATTACGGCGATCACCATGTGCTCAAAGGCATCGACCTGAGCATCGACGAAGGCCAGGTGGTGGCGATCATCGGTCGCAGTGGCTCGGGAAAATCGACCCTGTTGCGCACCTTGAACGGCCTGGAGTCGATCAACGACGGGGTGATCGAAGTCGACGGCGAATACCTCGACGCCGCCCGCGCCGACCTGCGCAGCCTGCGACAAAAGGTCGGCATGGTGTTTCAGCAGTTCAACCTGTTCCCACACCTGACTGTGGGTGAGAACGTCATGCTCGCGCCGCAGGTGGTGCAGAAAGTGCCCAAGGCCAAGGCCGCCGAGCTGGCGCGGCAGATGCTGGAGCGAGTCGGGCTCGCCGAGAAGTTCGAGGCGTTCCCGGATCGACTGTCCGGCGGCCAGCAACAGCGTGTCGCGATCGCCCGAGCCTTGGCGATGTCACCGAAAGTGCTGCTGTGCGACGAAATCACCTCGGCGCTCGACCCGGAACTGGTCAACGAGGTGCTGAGCGTGGTCCGGCAACTGGCCAGGGACGGGATGACGCTGATCATGGTCACCCATGAAATGCGTTTCGCCCGCGAAGTCGGCGACAAACTGGTGTTCATGCATCAGGGCAAGGTGCATGAAGTGGGCGATCCGAAAGTGTTGTTTGCCAATCCGCAGACGGCGGAGCTGGCGAATTTCATTGGCACCACCGAAGGCCAGCTGCCGCTTATGTAGGAGCTGCCGAAGGCTGCGATCTTTTCGGCATCCGACACATTGTGCACACAGCCACGAAGATCGCAGGCTGCGCCAGCTCCTACGCACTGAGTCATATCAATGCTTTGGTTCGTGTCCGTTGGCGGCAGCGGTTGATCGTGGCAGGATGTCGAGGTTATCGACCGAGACCCCCTGACCATGCCCCAATCCCAAGCCAAGAATCTGTCCCTGATCGCCGCTATCGACCTGGGCTCGAACAGCTTTCATATGGTCGTGGCCAAGGCCCTCCACAATGAAATCCGTATTCTCGAGCGGCTCGGCGAGAAGGTTCAGTTGGCCGCGGGGATCGACGAAGAGCGCCAACTCACCGAAGAATCCATGCAGCGCGGGCTCGATTGCCTGAAGCGCTTTGCCCAACTGATCAACGGCATGCCACTGGGCGCCGTGCGGATCGTTGGCACCAACGCCCTGCGCGAGGCCCGTAACCGTGGCGAATTTATCCGCCGCGCCGAAGAAATCCTCGGGCACCCGGTAGAAGTCATCTCCGGTCGTGAAGAAGCCCGTTTGATCTACCTTGGCGTCTCCCACACCCTCGCCGACACACCGGGCAAGCGGCTGGTGGCCGACATCGGCGGTGGCAGTACCGAATTCATCATCGGCCAGCGCTTCGAGCCGCTGCTGCGCGAAAGCCTGCAAATGGGCTGCGTGAGCTACACCCAGCGCTATTTCCGCGACGGCAAGATCACCCCGGCCCGTTACGCCCAGGCCTACACTGCGGCGCGGCTGGAGATCATGAGCATTGAACACGCCCTGCACCGCCTGACCTGGGATGAAGCGATTGGCTCCTCGGGCACCATCCGTGCCATCGGCCTGGCGCTGAAGGCTGGCGGCCACGGGGCTGGCGAGGTCAACGCCGAAGGCCTGTCCTGGCTCAAGCGCAAGCTGATCAAACTTGGCGACGTCGAAAAAATCGATTTCGAAGGTATAAAACCGGATCGCCGGGCGATTTTCCCGGCCGGCCTGGCGATTCTCGAAGCCATCTTCGACGCGCTCGAACTGCAACGCATGGATCACTGTGAAGGCGCTCTGCGCGAAGGCGTGCTCTATGACCTGCTGGGCCGTCATCACCACGAAGACGTCCGCGAACGCACCCTCAGCTCGCTCATGGAGCGTTACCACGTCGACGTGGGACAGGCCGACCGAGTTGAACGCAAGGCACTTCACGCGTTCGACCAGGTGGCCGAGGACTGGGATCTGAATGACGGCGTCTGGCGCGAATTGCTGGGCTGGGCGGCCAAGGTCCACGAAGTCGGGCTGGATATCGCCCACTATCAATTCCACAAGCACGGTGCCTACCTGATCGAACACTCCGATCTGGCCGGCTTTTCCCGTGAAGACCAGCTGATGCTGGCGCTACTGGTACGCGGCCACCGCCGCAACATTCCCAAGGACAGGTTTGCCGAGTTCGGCGATGACGGCATCAAGCTGATCCGCCTCTGCGTGTTGCTGCGCTTCGCGATTCTGTTCCATCACATCCGCGGGACCCAAAAGATGCCGCAGGTCACGTTGCAGGCCAACGGCGACAGCCTGGATGTGTCGTTCCCGAAGAACTGGCTGGACGAAAACCAGCTGACCCAGGCCGACTTCGCGCTGGAAGCGGAATGGCTGACCCGCGTCAACTTCGTGCTTAACGTTCACTAACGCTTGCCGACAATCCCGTAGGAGCTGCCGCAGGCTGCGATCTTTTGATCCTGGCGTCCGTCCAGACAACGAATCGTCTGTTGGAAAGATCAAAAGATCGCAGCCTGCGGCAGCTCCTACACAGGGAGGTTCGCGTTAATTGACACTCAGAATCGGGCTGCCCAAACGCTCCAGCAAGGTGGCCTGGGCACTGCGCGGGTTCTGGTTGCCGGTCGGCGAGTTGCGGATGTAACGACCGTCCGACTGCAGGACCCAGCTGTGGGTGTTATCGGTGAGATAACTTTCCAGCTCTTTCTTGACCCGCAAAATCAGCTTCTTGCCCTCGACCGGGAAGCAGGTCTCGACGCGTTTATCGAGGTTGCGCTCCATCCAGTCGGCACTCGACAGGAACATCTGCTCTTCACCGCCGTTGAGGAAGTAGAAGACCCGCGTGTGCTCCAGGAAGCGACCGATGATCGAGCGCACGTGGATGTTGTGCGAAACCCCGGCGATACCCGGTCGCAGGCAGCACATGCCGCGCACCACCAGATCAATCCGCACCCCGGATTGACTGGCCTTGTACAACGCACGGATGACCTTCGGATCGGTCAGCGAGTTGAACTTGGCAATGATGTGCGCCGGCTTGCCGTCGAGGGCGAACTGGGTCTCCCGGGCAATCATGTCGAGCATGCCCTTTTTCAGGGTGAACGGCGCGTGCAGCAGTTTCTTCATGCGCAGGGTTTTACCCATGCCGATCAACTGGCTGAACAGTTTGCCGACGTCTTCGCACAAGGCGTCGTCGGAAGTCAGCAAACTGTAGTCGGTGTACAAGCGGGCGTTGGCAGCGTGGTAGTTGCCGGTACCCAAGTGGGCGTAACGGACAATCTCGCCGGCCTCGCGGCGCAGGATCAGCATCATCTTGGCGTGGGTCTTGAAGCCCACCACGCCGTAGATCACCACCGCGCCGGCCGCTTGCAGACGGCTGGCCAGTTGCAGGTTGGACTCTTCGTCGAACCGCGCACGCAATTCGATCACCGCGGTGACTTCCTTGCCGTTACGCGCCGCATCGACCAACGCATCGACGATTTCCGAGTTGGCGCCGCTGCGGTACAGGGTCTGACGGACCGCCAACACGTGCGGGTCCTTGGCCGCCTGGCGCAGCAGGTCGACCACCGGAGTGAACGACTCGAACGGGTGCAGCAACAGGATGTCCTGTTTGCTGATCACGCTGAAAATGTTCTCGCTGTTCTGCAGCAGTTTCGGGATCTGCGGGGTGAACGGCGTGTATTGCAGCTCCGGGTGACTGTCCAGACCGGTGATGCTGAACAGCCGCGTCAGGTTGACCGGACCGTTGACCTGATACAGCTCGGTCTCGCTCAGGTTGAACTGCTTGAGCAGGTAGTCGGACAGGTGTTTCGGGCAGGTGTCCGCCACTTCCAGACGCACCGCATCACCATAACGACGGGAGAACAGCTCACCGCGCAGGGCGCGGGCCAGGTCTTCGACGTCTTCGGTGTCGACCGCCAGGTCTGCGTTTCGGGTCAGACGGAACTGGTAGCAGCCCTTGACCTTCATGCCCTGGAACAGGTCATCAGCGTGAGCGTGGATCATCGACGACAGGAACACATAGTTGTCACCCGTGCCACCCACCTCTTCCGGCACCTTGATGACGCGCGGCAGCAAACGCGGTGCCGGGATGATCGCCAGACCGGAATCGCGACCGAACGCATCGATACCTTCGAGCTCGACAATGAAGTTCAGGCTCTTGTTCACCAGCAACGGGAACGGGTGCGTCGGGTCGAGACCGATCGGGGTGATGATCGGCGCGATCTCGTCGCGGAAATAGCGGCGCACCCAGGTTTTGATCTTGGTGGTCCAGTGGCGGCGACGGATGAAGCGGACCTGATGCTTTTCCAGTTCCGGCAACAGGATGTCGTTGAGAATCGCGTACTGGCGATCGACATGTCCGTGCACCAGATCGCTGATGCGCGCCAGCGCCTGGTGCGGTTGCAGACCATCGGCACCGGCCTGCTCACGGGCGAAGGTGATCTGCTTTTTAAGCCCGGCGACGCGAATCTCGAAGAACTCGTCCAGGTTGCTGGAGAAGATCAGCAAAAATTTCAGCCGTTCCAGCAAGGGGTAGGACTCATCCAGCGCCTGCTCCAGCACGCGGATGTTGAACTGCAGTTGCGACAGCTCGCGGTGGATGTACAGGCTGCTGTCATCCAGACCTGGAATCGCGATCGCCGGTGCCGCCGGTGCAGCTTCGACCACCACCACGGGTGGAGCAGGCGCAAGCGCAGGCTCGGTTTCGACGACGGGCTCAACGATGGGTTGAGCTTCTTTTACGGCAACTTCAGTGAGTCCTTCGGTATTCATCGAATGTTCCTGGGAGGGCTATTGTTGCTCTCGTAACAATTGAGCAGCACGTACGGCAAAGTAAGTCAGGATGCCATCAGCGCCAGCACGTTTAAAAGCGGTCAGGGATTCAAGAATAACCCCTTCGCTCAACCAGCCATTCTGGATCGCTGCCATGTGCATCGCGTATTCACCGCTGACCTGATAGACAAAGGTCGGCACTTTAAATTCTTCTTTGACCCGGTAAAGGATGTCCAGGTACGGCATACCTGGCTTGACCATGACCATGTCCGCACCTTCTGACAAGTCTGCCGCCACTTCGTGCAGGGCTTCGTTGCCGTTGGCCGGGTCCATTTGATAGGACGCCTTGTTCGCCTTGCCGAGGTTCAGCGCCGAACCGACCGCATCGCGGAACGGGCCGTAATAGGCGCTGGCGTACTTGGCCGAGTAAGCCATGATCCGCACGTTGACGTGACCGGCCAGCTCCAGCGCTTCACGGATCGCCTGAATGCGGCCGTCCATCATGTCCGACGGAGCCACCACCTGCGCACCGGCAGCGGCATGGGACAACGCCTGTTTGACCAGCGCATCGACGGTGATGTCGTTCTGCACATAGCCTTCTTCATCCAGAATACCGTCCTGGCCGTGGGTGGTGAACGGGTCCAGCGCTACGTCCGTAATCACCCCCAACTCCGGGAAGCGTGCACGCAGGGCGCGAGTGGCGCGTTGGGCAATACCCTCCGGGTTCCACGCTTGCGCGGCATCAAGGGATTTGAGTTCAGCCGGGGTCACCGGGAACAGCGCCACGGCTGGAATGCCCAGCTCGACCCACTGGGCCGCTTCTTCGAGCAACAGGTCGATGGTCAGACGTTCGACGCCTGGCATCGAGGCGACCGCTTCGCGACGGTTTTCACCGTCCAGCACAAATACCGGAAGAATCAGGTCATGGGTGGTCAGGATGTTTTCACGGACCAGACGGCGCGAAAATTCATCACGACGATTGCGACGCAGGCGGGTTGCAGGAAACAAACGGTTGGCGGGGGTAAAGCTCACGACAGACTCCTGAGCCCGCGCTGGCGGGCGAGCGTGACAGTTATAAGCGGCCATTATGACCAACACATGACAGTTGTGTGCACCCCTGCGACCTGTAGTCGCAACTATTGTCCTTGTAGGAAATGTTCACGTCGAGACACATTTCGAGACTTTCCTGAATGTGCGTGAAGGGTTAGGCTGCGCGTTCATTTCGCCAGCACCCAGACAATGCTCCAACAATTTCTGCATGACTTCGGCTACTTTGCCCTTTTCCTCGGCACGTTCTTCGAAGGCGAAACCATTCTGGTACTCGCAGGCTTCCTCGCGTTCCGTGGATACATGGACATCAACCTGGTGGTGGTCGTGGCATTCTTCGGCAGCTATGCCGGCGATCAGCTGTGGTACTTCCTGGGGCGCAAGCACGGCCGCAAACTGCTGGCGCGCAAACCACGCTGGCAACTGATGGGTGATCGGGCGCTGGAGCATATCCGCAAGCACCCGGACATCTGGGTCCTGAGCTTTCGCTTCGTCTATGGCCTGCGCACGGTGATGCCCGTGGCCATCGGCCTGTCGGGCTATCCTCCGGGACGCTACCTGGTGCTCAACGGCATCGGCGCGGCGATCTGGGCCACGGCCCTGGCGGCGGCGGCCTACCACTTCGGTGCGGTGCTCGAAGGCCTGCTCGGCAGCGTCAAGAAGTACGAGCTGTGGGTACTCGGCGCCCTGTTGGTGCTGGGTTTGTGCCTATGGCTGCGTCGGCGCTTCAAGAATGCGCGCCTCGCCAAGCAGATCTACCAGGACGAACAACTGCTGCAGGCCGAAAAGACCAAGACCAGCGAGCCTACGACGCCAGTCGAGTGATGCGGTTTCTGCAACAGTAGAGGCCGATGCCGCTGAGCAGGCTGTAACTGAGCAGGCCGACCCAGCCCACCGCGCTGGCCGGCCACAGCCCGACCAGCGGCGCCAGCCACACCAGCGGCAGGTTCAGTACCAGCCGCAACAACTCCAGCTTCAACGCCTGCGGGCGATTCTCCAGGGCCACGCCCAGCACAAACAAACCCAGCGCCACCGCCCCCCAGCCCAACACCAGGGCCGCGGTCGACAAACTTTGCGCAACGTTCATCAGGTAGCTGCCCAATGCGATGTACAGGCAAAACTGCAGCGCGATATACACCTGCTGTCGTCCGTCCAGCGGCACCTCGAATTTGCGGAACTGACTCAGGTCCGGCTTGTTCATCGGGTACTTCGCCGCCACGTCTGCTGGGCGCCAGCCGGTGCGCATGAACCAGATTCGCAGCTTGTCCCACAAGCGCTCGGCGCGTCGCGCATCCGCCCATAGCTGTGCATAGAACTGCACGTTCGCCCACAACGGGTTCCAGCTCGCCAGTGGCGTGGTCACGCCAAAAATCACCGGTTCGTTGTCGTCCTCTTCCTGGAACGAACCAAACAGCCGATCCCAGATAATGAACACCCCACCGTAGTTGCGATCCATGTAGAGCGCGTTCTGCGCGTGGTGAGCCCGATGGTTGGACGGCGTGACGAAGAACCATTCGAACCAGCCGAGCTTGGGAATGTGTTTGGTGTGAACCCAGAATTGATACAGCAGGTTCAGCGCCGCGACGCTGACAAACACCAGCAGCGGCACCCCGAGCACCGCCATCGGCAGGTAGAAAATCCAGCTCAGCAGGAAACCGGTGCTGGTCTGACGCAACGCCGTGGAAAGGTTGTAGTCCTCGCTTTGATGGTGCACCGAATGCGCCGCCCAGAGGATGTTGCGCTCATGGCCCATACGGTGCAGCCAGTAGTAGCAGAAGTCGTAGAAGACAAAGGCGAACACCCAGACCCAAACGCTCTCGGCCGACAGCTCGAACAACGCCAGATGCTTCAGCGCGAACGCGTATGTCACCAGCCCCACACCTTTGGTCAACAGGCCGGTAGTGGTCGACAACACACCGGTGCTGAGGCTGTTGATCGCGTCGGCCAGACGATAATGACTCACCCCGCGCCAGCGGTCCGCCAGCAGCTCGACGGCAATCAACACAAAGAAAAACGGCACCGCATACAGAATGAAGTCCATGACGCGACCTGAGCGCAATTGTGATGACTGATCCTAGGTGTAGCCGTGAATTAACCCTATGGCAACGAGTGACAAATTAGTGGACATTTAACGCCACGAATCTGGAGAAGAACCCATGAGCAAAAAAGTGGCAGTGATACTTTCCGGCTGTGGCGTGTATGACGGCGCCGAGATCCATGAAAGCGTGATTACCCTGCTGCGCCTCGACCAATGCGGTGCACAGGTCCAGTGCTTCGCCCCTGATATCGCGCAACTGCATGTGATCAACCACCTGACGGGCGAAAAAATGCCCGAGTCGCGCAACGTGCTGGTGGAGTCGGCGCGCATCGCCCGCGGGCAAGTGAAGGACCTGCGTGAGGCCAACGCCGAAGACTTCGACGCGTTGATCGTGCCCGGCGGCTTTGGTGCCGCCAAGAACCTGTCCAACTTCGCCATCGAAGGCGCCGGTTGCGTCATTCAGGCTGAAGTCCTGGCGCTGGCCGAAGCCTTTGCCGAAGCCGGTAAACCGGTTGGCCTGATCTGCATCTCGCCGGCGCTGGCGGCGAAGATCTATGGCCCGGGCGTGACCTGCACTGTCGGTAACGACGCCGACACCGCTGCCGCCATGACCCGAATGGGTGCGACGCATGTCGATTGCGCCGTCAGCGATATCATTGAAGACAAGGCACGCAAACTGGTGAGCACCCCGGCTTATATGCTTGCACAGTCGATCAGCGAAGCCGCCTCGGGCATCAATAAATTAGTGGATCGGGTTTTAGAGCTGACCCATGAGAATGATGCGTAAGGAAGCAAGATCAAACAATCGCAGGCTTCGCCAGCCCCTACAGGGAGTTATGCGTCTACCCGGGATTTTGTGCCGGGCACGGTCCTTGTAGAAGCTGCCGCAGGTTCGGGCCGCGTTCGGACGATCTTTTCAGGGTTTTCGGGCCAACCGGGTCAGAATCCGGTCCAGCGCATTGGCGAACGCCTGCTTCTCCCGTTCACCAAACGGCGCTGGCCCGCCGCCCATCTGGCCCTGCTCGCGCAGGTCGGTGAACAGGTTACGCACCGCCAACCGATCACCCATGTTCTGCGCATCGAACTCCTTCCCCCGCGGATCCAGCGCCGCGACGCCTTTCTTCACCAAACGGTCGGCCAGCGGTACATCGCTGCAAATCACGAGCTCACCCGGCAGCGCATGCTCCACCAGGTAATCATCGGCCGCATCCGGTCCGCTCGGCACCACGATCAACTTCACCAGGGCCAGGCCCGGCTTGATCTGCGGCTGCCCCGCCACCATCACCACTTCGAATTGGCGCTTGAGGGCGAACTTCACCACCAGATCCTTGGCTGCCCGAGGGCAGGCGTCGGCATCGATCCAGACACGCATTGTGTATTTCCTCTTGAAAGCAAAAGATCGTCCGAACGCGGCCCGAGCCTTCGCCAGCTCCTACGGATTATCCGCGTAGGAGCTGCCGGAGGCTGCGATCTTTTGGGGGGCTCTTGGTCAGGAAACCCGAACCCGCCGCTTCTCCGCCATCCGACTACGGCTGTAGAGCACGACAATCGCCAGAATCGCCACCGCCTGCGCACCCAGCGAATAGGCATCAGCGTGAATCCCCAGCCAGTCGAAGTCAAAGAATGGCACCGGACGAGTGCCGAAGATCCCGGCTTCCTGCAAGGCCTTGACGCCATGCCCGGCGAACACCACCGACAACGCGCAAAGCAAACCGGCGTTGATCCCGAAGAACAGCGCCAGCGGCAGTTTCGCCGAGCCGCGCAGGATTACCCAGGCCAGACCGATCAGCAGCACCAGCGCCGTGGCGCCACCCGCCAGTACCGCGTTATGCCCGGCCGGGCCTGCTTGCAGCCACAAGGTCTCGTAAAACAGCACCACTTCGAACAGCTCCCGGTAGACCGAGAAAAACGCCAGTGCCGCAAAACCGAAACGCCCGCCGCCGCTGACCAGGCTGCTCTTGATGTAATCCTGCCAGGCCGCCGCGTGACGACGGTCGTGCATCCACACCCCGAGCCAGAGCACCATGACACTGGCAAACAGTGCGGTGCAGCCTTCAAGCAGCTCGCGCTGGGCACCGCTGACATCGATCACATACGCCGCCAACGCCCAGGTCGCCAACCCCGCTACCAGCGCCAAACCCCAACCGATGTTGACGCTGCGAATCGCCGACTGCTGGCCAGTGTTGCGCAAGAACGCCAGCACTGCAGCCAGCACCAGAATCGCTTCCAGCCCTTCACGCAGCAAAATCAGCAGACCAGAGATATAGCTCAGCGACCAACTCAGGCCATCGCTGCCCAGCAGGTCCGCGGACTCTTTCAACTTGGCCTTGGCAAACGCCAGACGTTGCTCGACTTGCTCGATCGGCAGCCCGTCCTGCAACGACTGACGGTAAGCCATCAGGGATTTCTCAGTGTCTTTGCGCACCACCGTGTTGACGTTGTCCAGCGAGCTTTCGACCAGTTCAAAGCCCTCCAGGTACGCCGCTACCGAGAGGTCATAAGCCTGCTCGCGTTCGCCGGCACGGTACGCGGCCAGGCTCTTGTCGAGGGTCGCGGCGGTGTAATCGAGCAACTGCGCCGGACCGCGTTTGACCTGCGGTGGCTGGGCGCGCTGGGCGCGAAAAGTAGCGGCTGCCTGAGGACCTTCGGCTGTCAGCACTTCCGCCGGGGTCTGCCGGGCCAGGTCGGCGAGGTTGAAGTTCTTTTCGCTTTTCGCCGCGGCCGGATCGGCGCTGAACGCGGCGATATAGGTCGCCAGATCCCAGCGCTGACGCTCATCGAGTTGATCGGCGAAGGCCGGCATGTCCGTGCCTTCGATGCCCTGCCCCAGCGTGCTGTAGATCGCGTACAGGCTCAAGCGGTCTAGCCGCGCGGCATCGCGCAGGTTGGCGGGTGGCGGCGTCAGGCCGACACCTGCAGGACCATCACCGGCGCCGGCGTCGCCATGGCACACCGAGCAGTACTGCGCGTACAACGGCGCACCCCGCGTGGGGTCCGGGGTAATGATTGGCGCCTGACTGACTTCATAGGCCACCGCCAGCTTCGCGCCCAGTTGCCGCGCCTGTCGGGCCACCTCCGTACCGTCCTGACGCTGGGTCACCGCGTTACGCAGATTGCTCACGCCCTGCTCAAGCTCCGCACGCTCGGGTTTGGCTGGCAGCGCAACGATCAGCCCCTGCAACACGCCAAGAAACTCCAGCTGTTCGCGGTATTCGCCGTCATCGATGACCTGGCCCGCCTCCACGGTTGCCGGATAATCGGCACCAATGTAATCGAGTAAATGCAGTGCTTGTGGAGCGCCTTCCACCGTGTCGGCCAGCAGGTTGAAACTGCACAGGGCAAACAAAGGGAAGACCAGCCAGGCCAGAAAACGGGACGGGGCAGTCATGAATGAATCTCAATTGATAATACGAAGTAACACATTGTTCACTCTCAATGCGTTCCGCTCAAGCTTTGTCGTCCATTGCTTGTGGATTCAGACCCTCCTTGCATAGTGGCATTTATAGAAAAAATGAAATTAAAAAGCCATTACATGGCCAGCACGCACGTCTATAATGCCGCGCCCTCGTTATTGCGATCGGGTATTTAAGCTCCTCTTTTTATGAGGAATTGGCATGGAAAGCCATCTTCCCTGTCGATTGGTTCACCCAGCCCGACCAGCACGCTCGGCTGTTTAAATTCAGGGAAGAAGTACCCCATGGCATCCCGCGCCCTCACCTCGATCGCGCTCAGCGCAATCACTTTGCTTGCCGGTTGTTCGGCCTTTCGCAGCTACGACACAGAACTGCAACAAACCAACCAACAGTTGGCCAGCGGTAATGTCGACGCTGCACTGACCCTGCTGGAAAAGAACAACACAGGTGAAAACAAAGACCTGCTCTATTACTTCGAAAAAGGTGAACTGCTGCGCGCCAAGGGCGACCTGACCGGCAGCCAGACCGCCTGGAGAAGCGCGGACCAGGTCGTCGGTACCTGGGAAGAGTCGGTCAAGCTGGACACCGACAAGTACCTGACCCAGTTCGGCAGCTTTCTGGTCAATGACAAGGTCCGCCGCTACGAAGGGTATGACTACGAAAAAGTCATGCTGACCACGCAAATGGCCTTGAACCTGCTGGCAGTGAACGATTTCGACGGTGCCCGTACCGAAATCAAGAAGACCCACGAACGTGAAGCAGTGATCGCCGAGCTGCGGGACAAGGAATACCTCAAGCGCGAGGACGAGGCCGAGAAGCAAGGCGTCAAGACCCAGTACAAGGATCTGCAAGGTTACCCGGTGGCGAGTCTCGACGCGCCTGAAGTGGTCGGTTTGAAGAACAGCTATCAGAGTGCGTTCAGTCATTACCTGGCCGGTTTCGTCTACGAAGCCCTGGGTGAAAAAGACCTGGCCGCGCCGGGCTATCGCAAAGCCGCCGAACTGCGCCCCAACACTCCATTGCTCGAACAAGCACTGCTGAACCTGGACAAGCCAGCCGGCAAAAGCGAAGAAAGCGACATTCTTATCGTCGTGCAAAGCGGCCTGGCGCCGAGCCGTGACTCCATTCGCATTCCCTTGCCATTGCCGATCAGCAACAACGTGGTGATCACCCCACTGTCGTTCCCGGTGATCAAGCCTGACACCTCGACCGTGACGTATGCGCAGATCGGTGTCGACGGCCAGCAACAGAACCTGACCCAGCTCAACAGCACCACTGCCATGTCCCGCCGCGCCCTGCGTGACGATATGCCCGGGATCATCCTGCGCACCACCGTACGGGCCGTGACTCGCGCCGTGGCGCAAAAGAAGATCAACGAGACCAACCCTCTGGCCGGTCTGGCCGTAGGCATTACGTCGGCGGTGATGGAAGGGGCGGATACCCGCACCTGGCGCACCCTGCCCGACAACACTCAGGTTGTGCGCCTGCGCCTGGCCAAAGGCGAGCACCAACTGAGCCTGCCGAACGCTCTGGGCGGTTCGCGAATCACGGTCAAGGTCGATCAGCGCTACCAGGTGATCAGCCTGCGTACGGTGGGCAATCAGGTGTTCGCCAGTGGCGTCGCCGCCCACGTGATCCCAAGTGCTACCCCGCAAGTCGTGGCCAGCATCAAACAACCTTAAGCGGAGCTTCTCCATGCGTTTCAAACTGATTGCTGCCGCCGCCCTGGCTCTGCTGGCCGGTTGCGCCACCCCGCCGCCTCCTGCGCCTGGCAGTGCCGCGAGCAAAGTCGTGGTGATGAACAAGTTCAACAACGTCGCCATCGGCGCGATGCGGGTCGCCCGTGAAAACGGCTTCCTGACCGTCAAGGTCGCGCTGAACAATACCAGCCACACCAACATGACGATGTACTACCGCTTCGTCTGGCTGGGCGACGACGGCTTCCCGGTGGCCGATGAAGAAAGCTGGAAAACCCTGAACCTGTATGCCGCGCAGGCCACGTTCCTGCCAGCCATTGCGCCCGTGCCCAAGGCCACCGACTTCCGCCTTGAAGTCAAAACCCCTTAAGCCCCCTATTTCGTGACAGAGAGACACTCCCATGTTTGTACGCTTTTCATTCCTCGCCGTGGTCGCCCTTCTGGCCAGCGGCTGCGCCAACAACTCGCCGGTTCTGGGCGGGAAAAACATCGGCTACGGCGATAGCAAAGCTGTTGAGCTGGTGACCAACGAGTTCGGCTCCACTGACCTGCAAATGATCGCGGAGTCCATGACCCGCTCCCTGGCCCAGTCCGGCATCTTGCAGGGCCGCCCGGTCGTGCAGGTCTACGACGTGAAGAACAAGACCAGCGAATACATCGATACCCGTGAAATCACCACCAGCATCAAGACTCAGCTGATGAAGTCCGGCACCGCCCGTTTCGCCAGCGACAACACCGCGATGCAGAGCCAGGTCGACCAGCTCAAGCTGCAAAACCAGAGCGGCCTGTACAAGAAAGGCACCGTGGCCAAGACCGGCAACATGGTCGCTGCCAAATACCGTCTTGAAGGTTCGATCAGCTCGATCGTCAAGCGCAGCAGCGATTACAAGGACGTTTTCTACAAATTCAGCCTGCAACTGATCGACGTTGAAAGCGGTCTGGCCGAGTGGATGGACGAAAAAGAGATCCGCAAAACCACGGAGCGTTAAGCAATGCGTGCATGGATTGGCATCATGGCCCTGGCCTGTGCGCTTGGCGCGCAGGCGGCCCCGAAAATCGCGGTCACCGACCTCGCTTACCAAGAGCGGGTGGAGCAGTACATCCACATCGTCTCCGCGCAGAGCAACATGCAGGCGGGCATGTACCACGCCAGTGGTTCGTCGAGCTACAACGAGATCGAGGCCAGCAGCAGCTACATCGAGCAAGGCGAGCTTCGCAAGTTCAGCGGCGACATCAAGGGCGAGATTCTCAAGTCCGGGATGTTCCAGCTGGTACAGGGCTCGCCATACACTGCCAAGTCCAAGGAAGACGTCTACGACGTGATCAAGCGGATTAAGGCCGGTAACTACAAGGGCGCCGACTATGTGTTGTTCGGCACCTTGTCGGATATCGACTTCACCCGCGACATCACCTCGCTGGCCAACACCGACAGCTATTCGGCGATTCTCGGGCTGAGCCTGGTGGCGGACTTCAGTCTGATCAACACCCGGACGTTTGAAATCACTTCGGCGTTCACCGCCATGGGTGACGGCCAGGACACCAAGCTGGTCAACAGCGAAGACGTCAAAGTTTCGCTGAACCGCCCACGAGTGGTACGTGATGTGTCCAAGTCGCTGGGTGAGGACGTGGCTCGTCAGCTGGGCGAACAACTCGGTCGGGGCGCTCAGCAACAGCCGGGGCAAGCGCCACTGCGCAATAACCTGCCGCAGGATACGGCGCCAGTTATTCTGCGCTGAGTCATCCGTGCGGGAACGAAAAAGGCGACCGCTTGAGGTCGCCTTTTTTGTGCCTTGCGGGTTTTACACCGCGGCTCTACGAATGGTCGCCAGCAACCCGGCAGCCCCCATGAACAGTCCGGCAAACGTACGGTTCATCCGTCGTTGTTGCTTGGGTGTGCGCAGCAGTCGCAGCACCCTGGAAGCGAGGCCGGTGTAGCCGGCCATCACGATCAGGTCAACGCAGATCATGGTTACGCCAAGGATCAGGTACTGCGCCACCAGCGGCGCATGCGGGTCAATGAACTGCGGCAGCACCGCAAGCATGAACACCAGCGCCTTGGGGTTGCTGACATTCACCAGGAAACCGCGAAATACCAACGCCAGCGGTTTGCCAATCTGCCGAATGGCCGCGTCATCGCTCATGTTGCTGGGCAGTGCGCGCCATTGCTTGACCGCCAGATACACCAGGTAAGCCACGCCAAACCATTTGATCGCGTAGAAAGCCGTGGCCGACGTGGCGAGGATTGCGCCCACACCGGCGGCGACAATCGCAATCTGCATGGCCAGACCCAGTTGCAGGCCAAGGGCGTTCCAGTAGCCGCGCCAAAAACCGTACTGCAAACCGCAGGACATCGACGCAATGGCGCCGGCACCCGGGGAAAGACTGATCACCCAACAGGCGGCAAAAAACGCCAGCCATGTCTCAAGCACCATCGCACACCTCGACTCAGACTCGTTATAGACGTCTAAGCTAATGCGCTGGTCTGTGAATGACTATCGATTTTTTGCAGAAAAATGGCCCTGCCGACCAGCGTTACCGGCAGCCCGGCTACTGACGAAGCCACGCGACAACACATCGCTGCCGCGTACCGAGTGTTGGAAGGCCGCCCCATCAGGACAGCGCCTCCAGCTCCGCCTGCATGCTTTCGAGCAGCTCCAGGGCTTCCATCCAGGTTTCTTCAAGCTCGGCTTCGCGAACTTTCAACCTGGCCTGTTCGGCCAGTAGATCACGCAGCTCATCCTTGCGGGCGGCTTCGTAGACGGCGCTGTCGCCGAGGCTGGTTTCGATCTTCGCCAGCTTCTCGTGCAACTTGCCCAACTCGGCTTCGAGCTTGTCGGCTTCGCGCTTGTGCGGTGCCAGTTGCTGACGCAACGCAGCAGCGGCCTGACGCTGGGCTTTCTTGTCGGTCTTGTCCGGGTTGACCGGCGAGTTGTTCACCGGCGCATTGCGCTGGCGATAATCGACCAGCCAACGGGCGTAGTCTTCCAGATCGCCATCGAACTCCTCGACCTTGCCATCGGCCACCAGGAAGAAATTATCCGTGGTGCTTTTAAGCAGATGACGATCGTGGGAGACCACCAGTACTGCACCACTGAATTCCTGCAGGGCCATGGTCAGCGCCAGGCGCATTTCCAGGTCCAGGTGGTTGGTCGGTTCGTCGAGCAGCAACAGGTTCGGCCGGCCCCAGGCGATCAACGCCAGCGCCAGACGGGCCTTTTCACCACCGGAGAAGTTCAGCACCGGTTCGTCGATCCGCGCACCGCGGAAGTCGAAACCACCCAGGAAGTCGCGCAGGGTCTGTTCACGTTCGGTCGGCGCCAGACGTTGCAAGTGCAGCAACGGGCTGGCCTTAGAGTCCAGCGAGTCCAGCTGATGCTGGGCAAAGTAGCCCACCACCGTGTTCTCGCCACGGGTCAACCGGCCGGACAACGGCTCGAGTTCACCGGCAAGGTTTTTGATCAGGGTCGATTTACCGGCACCGTTGGGGCCGAGCAATCCGATCCGCGCGCCGGGGGTCAGTTGCAGCTTGACCTTCTCCAGCACAGCTCGCTCGCCGTAACCCAGTCGGGCGTCGGAGAGATCAATCAACGGGCTGGAAATTTTCACCGACTCGCGGAAGACGAAGTCGAACGGCGAATCGACGTGGGCGGCGGACAACTCTTCCATCCGCTCCAGCGCCTTGATCCGGCTCTGGGCCTGTCGGGCCTTGGTGGCCTGGGCCTTGAAGCGGGCGATGTAGCTTTCCATGTGCGCACGTTGCGCCTGTTGCTTCTCGTAAGCCTGTTGTTGCTGGGCCAGACGTTCGGCACGGGCACGTTCGAACGCCGAGTAGCCACCGCGATAGAGCGTGATCTTGCGCTGATCGACGTGAGCCACGTGATCGACCACGGCGTCGAGGAAGTCGCGGTCGTGGGAAATCAGCAGCAAGGTGCCGGGGTAGTTCTTGAGCCACTCCTCCAGCCAGATAATGGCGTCGAGGTCCAAGTGGTTGGTCGGTTCGTCAAGCAACAACAGGTCCGACGGGCACATCAGCGCCTGTGCCAGGTTCAGACGCATCCGCCAGCCACCGGAGAAATCCCCGACCTGACGATCCATCTGTTCGTTAGTGAACCCAAGGCCTGCGAGCAGCTTGCGCGCCCGGGCGTCGGCGGTGTACCCGTCGGCGCTGTCGAGTTCTGCGTGCAGGCGCGCCTGAGCGGCACCGTCATGGGCCGCTTCGGCCGCTGCCAGGTCTTGTTGCACCTGACGCAGGCGCAAGTCGCCATCGAGCACGTAGTCGACCGCCAGGCGCTCGAGCGTGTCGACCTCCTGACGCATATGGGCGATACGCCAATCGGCCGGCAGGAAGCAGTCGCCCGAGTCCGGGTGAAGCTCACCCCGCAACAAGGCGAACAGGCTGGATTTGCCGGCGCCGTTGGCACCGATCAGGCCGGCTTTGTGACCGGCGTGCAGGGTCAGCTCGGCGTCTTCTAGCAGACGTTGCGGGCCACGTTGTAAAGTCAGGTTCTGAAGTCGAATCATAATGGCGGCGGAGTCTACCAGCTTCGCTCGCAACTGGCGCGAGTAGCACTATGTCCTCTGACCTGTGGAGCTTTTCCCTTACCCTCTACACCCGACCGGGTGTTGAAGACGCCTGCCTGAAACTGCAAGCAGCCGGGGCCAACGTTTGCCTGCTGTTGTGCGCGGCCTGGCTCGGACAGCGCGGCGTGAGATGCAATGCGCAACGCCTGCAACACCTCCAGCACCTGGCCGGGCCGTGGCATGCACAAGTCGTGCAACCGCTTCGACAACTGCGTACGCAATGGAAGGCCGCGGCCCTCGACGACGAGGTACTGAACGCGCTACGAGCGCAAGTCAAAGCTCTGGAGCTGGAAGCGGAGCGGCAACTGTTGTTGCGCCTGGAGAATGCAGCGCAAGCATGGCCGGAGGGTCAAGCCAAAGATCTGGCCGTGTGGCTGGAAGGATTGGCGGCGAGCGCCGCCAACCTGAACCGCGACGCGCTGCATCAACTGCGCGTCGCGGTGACTGGCACTTAGGAAGCGCTGGTCAGGGTTTTGGTAGTGCTTGCAGCCGCCGGTACAGGTGAAGCGGATGGTGTGCTCGCGGCCGGAGCAGGTGAAGCCGCCGGTGCAGATGTCGCAGGCTTGGCAGCCGCTGGTGCGGTTGCCGGTTTTGCAGCTGCTGGTTTAGCGGCAGCAGGTTTGGCCACGACTGGCTTTTTCACCGCCGGCTTGGCTGCTGGTTTCGCAGCAACCGGCTTGGCAACAGCAGGTTTGGCAGCGCTGGACGTTGCAGGCTTGGCAGCGACGGCTGGTTTAGCGGCAGGCTTGGCCGGCGCTTTGGCAGTTGCAGGTTTGGCGGCAGGTTTTGCAGCAACCGGTTTAGCGGCTGGCTTGGCAGCCGGTTTGACCGCTGCGGTTTTTGCTGCTGGTTTTGCCGCAGTGGTTTTCGCTACTGCAGGTTTGGCGGCTGCTTTCGCTGGAGCCTTGGCCGGTGCCTTGGCGGCTACCGATTTGGCAGCGGGTTTTTTCGCGGTGGAAGCAGCGGTGGCTGGCTTGGCCGAACGCAGGGTCAGCGCTTTGCCGACAGCTTCTTTCACACGACCAATACCCTGGGCCAGTTTCAGGCTTTCCTGGGCATCGCGCTTGAGTTGCAGAATGTAGCCACGCGTCTCGGACTGGCGATCCTTGAGCGCATCGAGCAGGCCTTCAAGTTCTTGTACCGCATCCTTGGCCTTGGCTTGTGCCTTGGCTTTGCCGGCCGCCGCAGCGTCCTGCAATTTAGTGCGGGATTTGTGCAATTTTTCCTGCGCTTTTCCGCGCTGTTTTTCCAGTTTGGCGAGCAGCTTTTCAGCATCAGCCAAGGCTTGGGAACAAGCGTTTTCCAAATGCTCGAGCAAGCTGCCCGAGAGCTGTTGGAGTAAATGCAACGGAGTATTTACAGGCTTCTTATTGGCCGACATGGTTTACCTCCTGGCTGACGTGAGTGCGGCTCATACTAGACCTCTGCTGCTACCGCCGCTAGGGCATGTTGACAGTATCGATTGCCGTGCGTTGCACCGAATTGAAAATGTTCTGCACGCACTTAAAAGCAGTTCACCGGTCACGGCATTCTCACTGGCATAATCCACCGCATCTCAGGCTGGAGAGTGCCCATGTCGCGTTACCTTTTTTTACCTTTGTGCGTGTTTTTTTCGTTGGCTCACGCCGCTGAAAAAACCACGGAAACTGACGCCCATGATCTTGCCTACAGCCTCGGTGCAAGCCTGGGTGAACGTCTGCGTCTGGAGGCCCCCGATCTGCAAATTCAAGCATTGGTGGAAGGCTTGCAACAAGCCTATCAAGGCAAGCCACTGGCGCTGAAGGATCAGCAAATCGAGCAGATTCTGGCCGAGCACGAAGCGCAAATGGCCGAGCAGCCTGCCATACCGCAAAGCGAAGTTGCCCTGGACAAGGAGCAACGCTTCCTGACGGCCGAGAAGGCAAAACCCGGGGTTCGCGAATTGGCGGATGGCATCCTGCTGACCGAACTGGTTGCGGGCAACGGCGCCAAGGCCGGGCCCAATGGCAAGGTGCAGGTTCGCTACATTGGCAAGCTGCCCGACGGCACGGTGTTCGATCAGAACAGTCAGGCGCAATGGTTCAGCCTCGACAGCGTGATCAGTGGCTGGCGCAGTGCGTTGCAACAGATGCCGGTGGGTGCGAAATGGCGCCTGGTGATTCCATCCGCGCAAGCCTATGGTGCCGATGGCGCAGGGGACCTGATTGCACCGTTCACACCTCTGGTGTTTGAAATCGAACTGCTCGGCGCGACTGGCTGAGCAATCGTACACAACGAAAAACGGCGCGCAGAGCGCACCGTTTCAGGGATCGTTTGCATCGAGGAGAAACTCAGGCTTGTTCTGGAGTTTCTTCCTTGTGGGCCGTGTGCAGCACTTCGATCAGGCAATCTTCCAGTTCAAAGCGCTCGTGCAACAGGCCACCGAGCTCCTGGAATTTCTCCGCAACGCACTTGCCTTCATCGCAGAGATCGTTGAAAGCCAGCAGCTTCTCGGTGATCACGTCGATACGCGGGTAAATGGTTTCGGCCAATTCAAGCCCGCGCGTGTCACCGAACGCCTTGGCTTCGCCCGTCAGCTGTTCGTAGATTTCGAAGTGGCCGGCAGAGACGTAATCGACCAGGACACCACAGAACTCCTGCAACGGCTTTCGGTTTTCGCCCAGAGCCTCAGGCTTGGCGCCGAGAGCATCATAGGCTCGAACCAGTTCGTGACGCTCCTGCAACCAACGATCGATCAGCAGATGCACTCCACCCCAGCGTTCCTGAGCATTCTGACAACTTTCGAGCATGGTGATCTCTCTTCCCTTATGGGTAATGCCGCCCGCACTCGCCGCAAGACTTGAAGATCAAGATTTGGCCAGGCAGAGCACCATTGAGCAACAATTCCAATGATACGTGCGGGCCAGATTATGCCCGCACGACAACAGCTTCAAGGTACGCAGGAGATAAAGTTCATACAAGTGTTTAATCGTCCACCCTGCTCCGGTGCGACGACTCGCCGCTGATCGGTCGCTGATCGGCGTACCAGACCAGCCGCACGACCTGGTAAGCCCCGAGAATCGTCACCCCGACAAAAAACAACAGACTCCACTCGGGAATACTCAGGTCGAACAGCGTCCAGGAAATTTCCACGCAGTCAGCGGCTCCGCTGAATACCCGCTTCACAACACACAGCCAGGGCATGTTGGTGAAAAGACCTTCCAAGCCGGGAGAGCACTCCGACATGTGTTGACCCGGATCGCTTTGCAATACCACCTGGCGCCACGCCGTCACCATTCCCCCCAGGCTGCTGAACAGGCCGAGCAGCCAATAAAGTAAACAGCCCAGGCGCTTGGGCCCGTGCAGCGCGGCAATCAGGCAGACCGTCGTGAACAGGGCCAGAAAAAACCGCTGCAACAGGCACAGCCCGCACGGTTTGAGCCCGATGGAGAACTCCAGATAGTACGAAGCGCCCAAGGCCAGGGCACCCGCGATGAAAGCCATGAAAAACAAGGAGCGTGTGCTGGCCAATGACATGACTTATCCGTAACAGAAGAGACAGGCAGTTACGGTAGAGGAAAGCCCTCTGGCCTTTCAAGGCAAGGCAGTGCAGAGACTTCGCCACAGATGTAGGGAATTCCCGACAGAAGAGACAGGACCAAATGTAGTCCCTTGTAAGACGCTGCCTACACCCGGCAAGACGGGGAAGAACTTCGCGTTTTTCAAACGGCCGGGTCGCCTGCTCGGGCGACCCGGCCATCCTGCACCTTATGCGCGTGCAGGCACCGGCAAAGGCGAGGCCAGCAGGCGCTTGTCCAACAGGCCCAGGCCTTCCTGGAAGAGCTGATTGCTGCGTTCGGTGTCACCCAGCTGAGCCAGCAAGCGAGCGAGTTCGGCGCAGGCCTCGGGGTTACGCTGCACCTGCAGGCTGCTTTCCAGATAGTCCCGCGCCTTGCCCCACAGACTGCCTTGCAAACACAGCCGCCCCAGTGTCAGCAGCAAGCTTGGGTCGCCAGGATGGTCCTTCAACCAACCCTCGGCCGTGTGCAGTTGCCGCGTCGGGTCGCTGCCACGCAGCAAGCCATACAGCCGCGCCAGATGACTGTCATATTTACGCTTGAGCGCCCCGCGTAGTACTTCCTCTGCCTCCACCTCGGCACCCAGTTGTCGCAACTGTTCGGCATAGGCTAGCACCAGCTGTGGTTCTTGGCGCTGAGCGGACGTCAGCTGTTGCCAGGCGCGATTGAGCGCCTGCAATCCAACGGCGCCGTCTTCCTCCCGGCGAGCGGCCAAGGTGAGGTTTTCACCCCAGGCACGACGCTCCAACTCCGCCAGCTCGCTGGCCGGCAGAGCCTTGTCCTTGCGCAATTCCGGCAACAGGCGGATGACCGCCGACCAGTCGCCGCGCTGCGCAAGCAAACGTTGCAACTGACGCAGAACCTGAACGCTGTGAGGATGACGTTCGTGCATAGCCTGCAGTGTTGTCAGTGCACCGTCGGTATCGCCACGATCGGTCTGCAACTGTGCGTGACTCAAGGCAATCGCCAACTCGGCCTGAGGCTGACGCTCCAGTGCACGCTCCAGCAGGCTGTCGCTTTCGTCATAATGGCCCTGCTCGTTCGCCGCTCGTGCAGCACCCAGATAGTAGAGCAGCGGCTGGTGTTCGGCTTCAGCGGCGCGAGACAAGTGACGCTGAGCGCTGGCCCAACGACCTTCAGCCAGATCCAACTGACCGTGCTCGATCGCCACTTGTACACGACGACTGTGGTTGCGGCTCGACCATGGGTTGACCACACCACTGGAAGTGGCCACCAACTCGATCAGCATCCTGATCCCCCACAGCACCAGCCAGATCACTGCCACCAGTGCCAGGGTCGCCCACAGGCTCGATTCGTAGCGGAAGGTCTTGTAGGCGATCAGCACGTAACCCGAATGCTGGGCGATGGCCAGCCCCAATACCCCGGCGGCGGCGATGAGCAAAAACACAATCACATAAAGTCGCTTCATGGGCTGGTCCCCGGCGTAGTGCTCGCGGCAGGTTTCACCGAGTCCTGGGCACTGACGTTACGCCGCTCCAGGTAGGCCTGCACCGTGCTCAGGGTGGTTGCCAGGTCAGGCGTGATAACCGTTACCGGTTGCTTACTCAACTCGGCAACCTGTTCGAGTATCACTTTGCTTTGCGGGTTGTCCTGATTGAAGCTGCCCTTGAGCACATCCCGCGCTTCAGTCAGCGCCTGGGTATACACCGGCGCTTGGCCATTGAGCGCAGCCCATTGCGCTTGCTCAAGCGCCAGGCTCAGCGCCAGGCGGACCTGAGTCAGGCTTTGCCCGGCGAGCAATGGACGAATGTTTTTATCGGCGTTGAAATCGATGCGAATGTAGCGCGAAATCTGGTCCCACCATTGCGCCCAGCGACTGGCGCCATCGCCTTCGGCAGTCAGGCTCGACAGCGAATCGCGCTCATGAAACTCGGGGGCGAGTTCACTGAGCTCGACCACCTGATCACGCAAGGCGCCCAGTTGCAGGAACAACCCGGTGCGATCCGGTTGCTCGGTACTGCGCAGCGCAGCAAGACTTTTCGCAATCTGTTCGCGGGCGGCGAAAGAGCCCGGATCATTCTGCTCGCGGAGAATTTCATCGGCACCTTGCACGAGTGCCTGAGCGCTGCTGACGTCCTGCAAGGCAGACAGGCGCAAGCTGGCCAGACGCAGCAAGTGCTCGGCCTCGGCCAAACGCCAATCCTTGCGGCTGGCACCCAGAACCGTTTCCAGACGCTGATTCAAGCGCTGCTGGTCGCCCTGCAACTGAATCACCAGGCGTCGCCGGTCTTCCAGTTCATCGACAGGCGGTAATTGCTCAAGCCGGGCCGTCAGGCGCTGCTCATTGAGCTTGAGGCTTTGCGCCTGATCATTCAGGGCCTGCAATTGCCCCAGCTGTTGCTGGTTGTTGGCTTGCAGGCTACGCACCTGCCAGATCCCCCAACCACCCGCGGCAACCCCCGCGGCGCCCAGCAACATCGCCAGGATCACCAGCCCGTTGCCACGGCGCGGCTCAGGGCTCTTCACAGTTTCATCCGACGCATCGAGCGCTGGCTGGACGTCATCTTTCGGCAAGGCTGTTTCGCTCACGTATCCATCCTTTGCATTAGAAAACGGGCCGGGTTTCCCGCAACGCCGTTAGCAAAGCCGTGGCACTGGCGCCACGACAATCCACAACTGTTTGAACGCCTGCGGCCAGCGCCATCTCGGCTACCCGAGGGCTTGGAACAAACAATGTTAACCGCGCCAACTCAGGCCAGGCACTGCCCGCCAACTGGCGCAGGTGCTCAAATCCCTGCCCACTGCTGACCACCACGCCGTTCAAGCGTTCCGCTTGAATCCGCTCAGGCAATGCCCCCTCGGCATACCGCGGCAAGCCGCGACGGTACAACTCCAGATAATCGACACTAGCACCTTGCTCGCGTAAACGCTCTGCGAGCAGTTCACGTCCACCCTCGCCGCGCATGATCAACACACGAGCGTCAGGCCGTGCGATAGCCTCGCGCAACGGTGTCAGTCCAAGCAACGCTTCGCTGTCATCGCCATCCACCGGGAAGCTGACGTCCAACCCACGATCCTGGAGGATCTGCGCGGTCGCCGACCCCACGCTGAACCACTTCAAGCGCTGTGATTGCGGCCAGTGCCGTTCGACCAGATCCACACCGATTCGGGCGGCCGGCTTGCTGACCACGATGACCGCGCAATAGCGATCCATACCCTGAATCACCTCGCGCATTGTCTCAGAGACAGGAATCGGCTCTATGTCCAAAAGCGGCAAGCTACTGCTGAAAATCCCCTTTTCGGCCAGAATACGGGTCAGCACCGCCGAATCATCCGCGGGACGCGTCAACAGCAGGCGCCAATCCGTCACTCGTGATCTGCCTCGCTATAGACCGACTTCAGAATGTCGTTGGCGCCCTGGCCAAGAAGGTCTTCGGCGACTTGCACACCCAAGGCTGCGGCATTGCTCCGTGGCGCACGAGCCTCGGCACGGAGCAGCAGCCCGCCCTTCGGATCGCCCACCAGGCCGCGCAGCCAGATCTGCTCGCCTTCGAGTACCGCATAGCAAGCGATTGGCACCTGACAGCCGCCGTTCAAATGCTTGTTCAGCGCTCGTTCGGCAGTGACCCGCGTGGCGGTGTCCTGGTGATGCAGAGGGGCAAGCAGGGCATGAATTTCGTTGTCGGCGCTGCGGCATTCGATACCGACTGCACCCTGACCACCTGCTGGAAGACTGTCATCGACACTGATCGCTGAGCTGATGCGATCTTCAAAGCCCAGTCGAATCAAACCGGCTGCCGCGAGGATGATCGCGTCGTACTCACCGGCGTCAAGCTTGGCCAGCCGGGTGT
Source organism: Pseudomonas frederiksbergensis (assembly GCF_001874645.1). NCBI lineage: Bacteria > Pseudomonadati > Pseudomonadota > Gammaproteobacteria > Pseudomonadales > Pseudomonadaceae > Pseudomonas > Pseudomonas frederiksbergensis. The sequence continues at coordinate 3,166,203 of NZ_CP017886.1, read as the reverse complement.
TGACGTTGCCACGTAGAAAGCGGATTTGCAGATCCGGGCGACGAGTCAGCAGTTGTGCCTGGCGACGCAGGCTGGAGGTGCCGACCACGCTGCCCTGAGGCAACTCATCGAGGCTTGCATAGGTGTTGGAAACAAAGGCGTCACGCGGGTCTTCGCGCTCGCAGATGCAAAACAGACCCAGGCCTTCGGGGAAGTCCATCGGCACGTCTTTCATCGAGTGCACGGCAATGTCGGCTTCGTTTTCGAGCAGCGCGGTTTCCAGCTCTTTGACGAACAGGCCCTTGCCGCCGATTTTCGACAGCGGCGAATCGAGCAGCTTGTCGCCGCGACTGACCATAGGCACCAGCGTCACGACCAGACCCGGGTGGGCTTGCTCCAGACGAGCTTTGACGTATTCGGCCTGCCACAAGGCCAAGGCACTTTTGCGGGTAGCGATGCGTATTTCGCGAGGGGACATGGATCAATCCGTACTGAATAGATACGGCGGATAATAACAGCTCAGCCAAATCCGCTTTGACTTGTATCAGTAACAGCCGGCCTCCCTGGCCTCACCTGCCCGGCAATGGGGAGTGAAATCCGTTGCGAACAGCGGATTAAAGCTGTTGCATCATCTTGCGCACTCCAGCGACATGGCGTCGGCTGACAATCAGTGCATCACCGTTAAGCCCCTTGAGAAATAGCTGGAAGTGCCCGAGCGGTGTTCGCTGCAGCCGCTCGATACGCTCGCGGGCCACCAGCGCATTGCGGTGTATACGCACAAAACGGTCGCCAAATTCGTCTTCGAGGGCTTTCAACGGTTCGTCCAGCAGAACTTCGCCACTTTCGTGGCGCAAGGTCACGTACTTGTGGTCGGCGATGAAATAGACCACCTGAGCCAACGGGATCAACTCGATGCCTTTGCGGGTCCGCGCACTGATATGACTGCGTGGGCCACTGCCGCTTTCTGCCGCCGGCCGAGTCAGCGCCGCGAGCTGGACGCGGTTGGGGCGCTCAGCTTTTTTCAGGGCGTCGAGCAACTGCTCCGAACGCACCGGTTTAGCCAGGTAGCCCACCGCGCTGGTTTGCAGGGCGTCCAGGGCAAATTCATCCTGGGCCGTACAAAACACCACCGCTGGTGGCGTCTCGCGCTCACACAACCGGGCAGCAACTTGCAAACCGTCGAGGCCAGGCATACGGATGTCGAGCAGCACGATATCGGGCTTCAGGCTGTCGATCAGGGCCAATGCCTCATCGCCATTGGTGGCGCTGGGCTCCAGGACACTGTAACCCTCAAGCTCGCTGACCATACGGCTCAGGCGCTCGCGGGCTTGGGGTTCGTCATCAACGATCAGGACATTCATATTGCGCTGGATTCCTGCGTGAGTCTCGCACAAGGATAGCGTAGACAGGTGAAGTGACGTCCGTCACCGCGATCCACGCTAAGACTAGCGCGAGCGCCAAAAAGTGCCGCACGTCGGGTTGCAATATTTATCGGTGCCTGCGCAGTTCCGTTCGAAGCTCGCCGCAGCGTGGTGTCACCGTAGGGATTGCTGATACACAATATGAACACCCCTCTTCTCTTATAGTCGGCTTCGACGCTGACGTTGCGCGCTTTGATAAGGCTCGGCACACGATCAACAATTGCACCGCCCCTCACGTCCAACTGTAGACGCTTGCCGCGACGAAAGTGCTCATTTGACAAATATCGTTGCGTAAACGCGGCAGCGACCTATTGAGTATGGCCGGTCAAACAAGAAAAAAACGTATCGACCAGTGTCACCGACGGGATTGGCAACCCTGTTATTATCTGCGGCAGGTTTTAACGCCATCTTCCTTCAGCCGATCACGAGCGAATTCATGAGCACTGACAAGACCAATCAGTCCTGGGGCGGCCGCTTCAGTGAACCCGTCGACGCCTTCGTCGCCCGCTTCACCGCCTCCGTCACTTTCGACCAGCGCCTCTATCGTCACGACATCATGGGTTCCGTCGCCCACGCCACCATGCTGGCCAAGGTCGGCGTGCTGACCGATGCCGAGCGCGACAGCATCATCGACGGCCTGAAGACCATTCAGAGCGAAATCGAGGCCGGCACCTTCGACTGGCGTATCGACCTCGAAGACGTGCACATGAACATCGAAGCGCGTTTGACCGACCGCATCGGCGTCACCGGCAAGAAGCTGCACACCGGCCGCAGCCGTAACGACCAGGTGGCGACCGATATCCGCCTGTGGCTGCGTGATGAGATCGACCTGATCCTGGGCGAAATCACCCGCCTGCAAAAAGGTCTGCTGGAACAGGCAGAGCGCGAATCCGGCACCATCATGCCCGGCTTCACCCACCTGCAAACCGCACAACCCGTGACCTTCGGTCATCACATGCTGGCCTGGTTCGAAATGCTCAGCCGCGACTACGAGCGCCTGGTGGATTGCCGCAAGCGCACCAACCGCATGCCGCTCGGCAGCGCCGCGCTGGCTGGCACCACCTACCCGATCGACCGCGAGCTGACTGCCCAACTACTGGGTTTCGACGCTGTTGGCGGCAACTCGCTGGACAACGTCTCGGATCGCGACTTCGCCATCGAGTTCTGCTCGGCCGCGAGCATCGCGATGATGCACCTGTCGCGCTTCTCCGAAGAGCTGGTGCTGTGGACCAGCGCGCAATTCCAGTTCATCGATCTGCCTGATCGTTTCTGCACCGGCAGCTCGATCATGCCGCAAAAGAAAAACCCCGACGTCCCGGAACTGGTGCGCGGTAAAAGCGGCCGGGTGTTCGGCGCGCTGATGGGCCTGCTGACCTTGATGAAAGGCCAGCCATTGGCCTACAACAAGGACAACCAGGAAGACAAGGAACCGCTGTTCGACGCCGCCGACACCTTGCGCGACTCACTGCGGGCCTTCGCCGATATGATCCCGGCGATCAAGCCAAAGCACGCCATCATGCGTGAAGCGGCATTGCGCGGTTTCTCCACGGCGACCGACCTGGCAGATTATCTGGTGCGCCGCGGCCTGCCGTTCCGTGACTGTCACGAAATCGTCGGTCACGCGGTGAAGTACGGCGTGGAAACCGGCAAGGATCTGGCGGAGATGAGCCTGGAAGAACTGCGCAAGTTCAGCGACCAGATCGAACAGGACGTGTTTGCCGTTCTGACCCTGGAAGGCTCGGTGAATGCCCGTAACCACATCGGCGGCACCGCACCGACGCAGGTGAAAGCCGCCGTGGTTCGCGGTCAGGCGCTGCTGGCCAGCCGCTAATCAGCCAAAAGCATCGTCGGATAGCCTGCTCCGGGCGGCGATCCGACGATGACTGACTTCAGATCACTACAAGACTTACTTCCTGGCGGCGATCATCGCCAAAAACTGCGGCATCGCCGCGTCCTTGTCTGCCGCGATGCGCTTGGCATGCGGTGTCTGCTCCAATTGCTCAAGCAATGCCCTGGCGGCGGGTAACTCGGCCAGCAGATCCAGATCGAAGAGCTTTTTGCCGACTGCGCAGGCCAGGCTGACGCTGTACAGGAAGTACAAATCCGCCACGCTCAGGGTGGCGCCCGCGACGTACGGTGCGAACTGGCCATGACGTCCCAGTGATGCAATCCCCAGCAGCAGTTCGGCCTTGGCTTTTTCCTTGATCGCTTCCGGCACCGGCATGCCGAAGAAGGCTTCACCGAAACAAGCGCGAGCCGGCAGCTCGATGTACAACTCGATTTCCTTGGCCAGCGCCAGCACCTGAGCCCGCTCGAATGGAGTTTTGGGCAGAAGCGCAGGCCCCGGTTGCGTGTCTTCGAGGTACTGAAGAATCACGCTGGTCTCGTTGACGAAACCTTGTTCGACACCCAATACCGGAACCTTGCCGCGCGGGCTGATGGCCAGCGCCTCAGGGCTTTGACCGGGGTAAAACGCTACTTCCTCGAAGGGCAGGCCCTTCTCCAGCAACGCATGTTTGACCATGTTGTAGTAGTTGCTGACGGAAAATCCATAAAGCTTGAGCATCACATAGCCTCCAGGCCGTGCAGGGGGTTGGCAGCGATTGTTATAGAACGTCGGGAGCACTCTCGCCAGCAGCATCACACGGCTGAATGCAGGTAAACTGGCGACCTTTCCTTGAGGAGCCTGCCATGAGCGAGCCAGCCGATATCGATAACGACGAAGAAGAGTTCGCCGAAACCACCCTGATCGAAGCGATCGAAAACCAGATCGAAAGCGACAACCCGCCAGCGGCCAAGGCGACGTTCAACAAGCTGACGTTGGTCGGTTACGAGCGTGAAGAAATCCTGCAACTGATGGCGCACGTTCTGGCCGTTGAAATCGACGCAATCCTCGAAGAAGACCGCGCATTCAATACCCAATGGTATGAAACCGCGCTGCGCGCACTGCCAGAGTTGCCGCCAGAAAAGAAATAAAATCAAAAGATCGCAGCCTCCGGCAGCTCCTACGGAGTACGCCGTTCGTTTGTAGGAGCTGCCGAAGGCTGCGATCTTTCAGACTCCTCCCAGCGCTCAATTGATCATGCTCCTCCCTGGCCCCCGACACCCTGCCTGCGGCGAAAAGCCCTCAGCCAACACTGGACACGCCGCCCGAGTGCGTTCACCTTAGGGGCGCTATCGTCTATTCCTAGAAAGTCTGGAGTCCTTATGTCGCTTACCCCTGAGCTGGTTGCCGAACTGGAAATCCTTGCACTCTTCAACCTGGACAGTTCCCAGGAGGGTTTGAAAATCCATCAGACCGCTGCCCCGAAAGCCATTGCTGCCGCACAACGCCTGTTCGACAAAGAGTTGATCACCCAGCCCGATGGCGGTTATCTGACCAGCCTGGGACGTGACGCCGCACAGAATGTTCAGACCGTTCTGACCATTTTGTCTGTCGAAGAAACCGCATAACCGCTGCCGTATCGCCCACGGGAACCCCTGCTACGGGATTTCCGCGGGCTGACTGTCGCCCATCGATAGAAATTTGACGTCAGAAGCCAAAAATCAGCTTAAAAGTCCTGAGCGTCAGGCTGTAAACTGCCCACCGCCCTGAGACTTTCCCACGTTCGAGCACTGCGAACCGGTTTGAGCTGACATGACCCGCACCCATGAAATCCGCCCCGATCTGGACGAAGGAATCGATCGCAAGGTTCTCAGCCAGTTGCGCGCGCGCTTTCTGAAGCTCAATGACGGCCGGTTGGCCCGTGCCATGGAAGGGTTGTCACCCCGCCAGCAAGGGGTCTTGACCCTGCTGCCGCTGTTCTTCCACGTCAATCACCCGCTGTTGCCAGGTTACGTCTCGGGCAGCACGCCAGCCGGGCTGTCGAATTTCGAGCCTGACGCCATGGCGCTCGCCGAAGCGCAACGCCTGACCCGCTCCTTTTCCTACAAGCCCCGCCACGGCAATCCGCCGCGGCCGATTCATGGTTTGTTCCTGATGGGCAGCCTCGGCACTCTCGCTCAGGCCGATCAGAGCGACATGGACATGTGGGTCTGCCACGCCTCGGACTTGAGCGAAAGCGAACTCGCCGAACTGCGTAAAAAGTGCCAGTTGCTGGAAGTCTGGGCCGCCAGTCAGGGTGCCGAGGCGCATTTCTTTCTGATCGACCCGCAACGTTTCATCCGCGGCGAGCGCGACACCCAATTGAGCTCCGACAACTGCGGCACTACGCAGCACTATTTGCTGCTGGACGAGTTCTATCGCACAGCCATCTGGCTCGCCGGACGCACGCCGATCTGGTGGCTGGTGCCGGTGTACGAAGAGTCCGGTTACGACCGGTACACCCATACGTTGCTGTCCAAGCGCTTTATCCGCGCCGACGAAACCCTCGATCTCGGCCACCTGGCTCACATTCCGCCCGGCGAATTCATCGGGGCCGGGCTCTGGCAGTTGTTCAAAGGTATCGAGTCACCCTACAAATCGGTGCTCAAACTGCTGCTGACCGAGGTCTACGCCAGCGAACACCCGAACGTCGAATGCCTGAGCCTGCGCTTCAAGCACGCGGTGTTCGCCAACCGCCTTGATCTGGATGAGCTCGACCCGTACATCGTGGTCTACCGGCGCATCGAGGAATACCTTACGGCCCGAGGCGAGCCAGAACGATTGGAGCTGGTTCGGCGCGCGCTGTACCTAAAGGTCAATCGCAAGCTGACCGGCAGCAGTGGCCAGCGCAGCAAAAGCTGGCAGCGTCTGCTACTGGAGCGGCTGGCTCAGGAGTGGGGCTGGGATCATCGGCAATTGGCGATGCTCGACAGCCGCAGCCAATGGAAAGTCCGTCAGGTCAGCGCCGAACGCCGGGCGCTGGTCAACGAACTGAACTACAGCTACCGCTTCCTGACCCAGTTCGCCCGCACCGAACAAACCGTCAGCCTGATCAACAAGCGCGACCTCAACGTATTGGGTCGCAGGCTGTATGCAGCCTTCGAACGCAAAGCCGACAAGATCGAGTTCATCAACCCCGGCATCGCGCCGGATCTGGCCGAAGACACGCTGACCCTCGTCCAGTCATCGAACAAAAAAGAACCGGGGCTGACCCACTGGGGTTTGTACAACGGCAACCTGAGCAATCTGGAGTGGGAGCATTTCGCGCCGATCAAACGCAGCCACGAACTCCTGGAACTGCTGACCTGGTGCCACCGCAACGGCGTGATCGACAGCAGCACTCGCCTGGCCTTACACCCCGGCAGCAGCGACTTGAGTGAGTTCGAGCTGTTCAACCTGCTGGGCAGCCTGCAACAGACTATCGCCCTACCCCTGACCAGCGTCAGCGAAGAACAACTGCTGCGCGCCAGCGTGCCGAGCGAGGTGCTGATTCTGGTAAACGTTGGCGTCGACCCGCTCAAGCATCACCGTGACCTGAACATCCTGATGACCACCGAGCGCACCGACTCGCTGAGCTACGCCGGGGTGCGCGAGAACCTGGTGCTGACCCTCGATCAGGTCACGCTCAACAGCTGGAACGAAGTGTTGGTCAGCCGCTACGACGGCGCCCACGCCCTGCTCGCCTGCCTGCGCGATTACCTCAACAATCTGCCGGGTGGCCCTCGGCAACCCCGATTGCGAGTGCGCTGCTTCTGCCATAACCGTGCGCAGTTCATCGCCCAGCGTGTCGAGGAAGTCGTCGATACCGCGCAAAACCTGCTGCTCAGCCAACTCAATCATCGCTATCTGATCCAGGTCCAACAGCATTACCACGTACTGGAGCTGGTGCCCGGCCAGGTCAATCATGTCGCGCTGGCCAGTCTGCCGGCACTGCTCGATTACCTGAGCAAAGACCTGACCCGTTACAGCCCGCTGCAACTGGACCCGATGGCGCTGGCGGATCACGACCTGGCGCTGATCCTGCTGATGGGCCAGCCCGACTGCATTCAGGTGTTCTACCGCATCAACGATGCCTGTGCCGAGCTGTACGTGCTGGATGAGTTCAATGCCCTGTGGCAACAGCGCCAGCCGTATCACGACGAGCAAAGCCTGCTGGTGCCACTGCAACGCTTTCTGCAATCAATCCTGTTTCGCCGTGATGCGCTGTTGCCGATAGACCCCGCCCAACCGGTGACAGCCCTGGAAACCCTGTACTACCGATTGCTGCCATCGGGCATCAATCGTGCACGTCGGGTCGAGCCACGGCCCGCACCGCAGACACCCGTGAACAAGCCGTTCTACGACGTCCAGGCGATCGTCGGCAAAGCCGTACCGGGGCAAGGACAGGTCACCCTGTATTGCAATCAGCGAGAGTTTTCCGAGCTGGAGCACGGCGACCAGCTATTTGCCGTGGTCGCGCAAGAGATTGTCGGGCAGCGTCGCGAGGCGCAACACTATCGCTGCTACATCACCGACCTGGACCTGTCCGGCCTGCTCGGTGATGCTCAGAGCTCCAGCAATCTTTACCTGCGCTACAAGGCAGACCTGGAGCGCGCATTGAACAAGGCGCTCGAACAGGCCTGAGGCCTCTCAAAACTTGCAGTCGCCGCCATTTTTGGGCTGCGACTCGACCTCAAGCAATGTCAGCTTCAGGGTCTTGCCGCCCGGTGCCGGCCAGTCGATGTGCTGGCCAACCTTCAAACCGAGCAATGCACTGCCTACCGGCGCAAGAATGGAAATCCTGCCTTCGTCGGCATTGGCGTCCTGTGGATAAACCAGGGTCAGGTGATAATCCTTGCCGCTGCTTTCTTCACGGCAATGCACACGCGAGTTCATGGTCACGACATCGGCTGGCACTTCATCGTGACCGACCAGTGTATCGGCGCGATCCAGTTCGGTTTGCAGCGCGATAACACCTGGCAGCGAGTCATCCAGGCTGTCGATCAAACGCTCCAGACGTTGCACGTCCAGACGGGTAAGGATGATGGAAGGTGCGGTCATGATTAAGGCAGACTCCTTTTTTCTGCACGACAAAAGCAAAACCCCGCCAGAAATAGGCGGGGTTTTCACGGGCCTCGATGAGTTGAGGCGTATCCGGACACTATCACAGCTCAATAAATATACAAGCCAGCCCGGAGAACCTGCACGATCCCTGTGGAGCTGCCGAAGGTTCGGGCCGCGTTCGGACGATCTTTTCAGCACACCACGATGGGTGCAGAAGTCTGTAAAAGGCAAGATCAACAGATCGCAGCCTGCGGCAGCTCCTACGGATGGCTTGCGGGCTTGCGCTGTTGGGCCTGGGCGCAAATCACCCGGCGCCGATCATCGTCGGCCGAGCGCCATTCACGGATATCTTCGACGTGGCGAAAACAACCCAGGCAGACTTTCTGCTCGTCCAGTCGACAGACACTGGTGCACGGCGACGGCACCGCCGCGCTGACGTTGCTGTACAGCGGCTTTGGCGGGCGGGCGGCCGCTGCCTCGGTCACAAGATCACAGCCCTTCGAAATCAAGCTTGGCGCCGGCCTGCTGGCCGACAATGCGCTCAAGCATCTCGCCGAGCTGCTCTTCGCTCTTGTCACACATCCAGCGTTCGCTTTCTTCGTCATAGTCGAAGTGGAAGCCGCCGGACACTGCCGCCAGCCACAGCTGACGTAGCGGCTCCTGACGACTGAAGATCAACTGGCTGCCGCTTTCGAACTTGACGGTGAGCACACCGGCCGAGCTTTCCAGATCAACATCCAGGCCACTCTCATCGAAAATATCTTCCAGCATCTGCTGGGTAGCATCGACCAGATCGTGGAAACGGGCTTCAGTCAAACTCATTGCAGGAACCTCAAAAAGTGTCTACTCACGCTTAAGCGCCGCAAGATACGGCCGAGCCCCAGCGAATGCAAAGGATACCGACCAAGCATCAGGCAAGAGTAGAAAATATCCGCACGCCTTGCGCCGTTTGATCGCTTGCCCGGGCAAAGGCCCGCCAGACGGGCGGTCCGTCGCATAGGCAAGCCGCCGGGTGGCCGGTATACTCCGGCGCAATTAACGCATTTTCAAGGATTTCGCCATGAAGCGCCTGATCTCTTCCCTTGCTGCGCTCGTCGCGGTTGCCTGCCTTGTCACTGCCTGTGGTCAAAAAGGTCTGCTGTATCTGCCCGATGACAGCAAATCTCCTGAAGAACAGGCGAAGTCGTCGCAGTCCAAAGCGCACCAGCACAGCACCAGTACCTACTAAGGGAACATCATGGACGCTTTTAACTACCGTGACGGGGAGCTGTTCGCGGAAGGTGTTGCCCTGTCCGCCATCGCCGAGCGCTTTGGCACACCCACCTACGTCTACTCCCGCGCGCACATCGAAGCCCAGTATCTGGCGTACGCCGACGCTCTGGCCGGCACGCCGCACCTGGTCTGCTTTGCGGTCAAGGCCAACTCCAACCTGGGTGTACTGAATGTCCTGGCGCGTTTGGGCGCTGGTTTCGACATCGTCTCCCGTGGTGAGCTGGAACGAGTTCTGGCCGCTGGTGGCCAGCCCGACAAGATCGTGTTCTCCGGCGTCGGCAAGACCCGTGAAGATATGCGTCGCGCCCTGGAAGTCGGCGTGCACTGCTTCAACGTCGAATCCACCGACGAACTCGAACGCCTGCAAGTCGTCGCTGCCGAACTCGGTGTCCGCGCGCCGATCTCGCTTCGGGTCAACCCGGACGTCGATGCCGGCACACACCCGTACATTTCTACCGGTCTTAAAGAAAACAAGTTCGGCATCGCCATTGCCGACGCCGAAGACGTGTACGTCCGTGCCGCACAACTGCCTAACCTGGAAGTGGTCGGTGTCGATTGCCACATCGGTTCGCAACTGACCACCCTGCCGCCCTTCATCGATGCCCTCGACCGCCTGCTGGCGCTGATCGACCGTCTGAGCGATTGCGGGATCTACCTGCGCCACATCGACCTCGGTGGTGGTTTGGGCGTGCGTTATCGCGATGAAGAACCGCCATTGGCTGCCGACTACATCAAAGCCGTACGCGAACGCCTCGACGGCCGCGATCTGGCGCTGGTGTTCGAGCCGGGTCGCTTCATCGTCGCCAACGCCGGCGTGCTGTTGACCGAGGTCGAGTACCTCAAGCACACCGAACACAAGGACTTCGCCATCGTCGACGCGGCCATGAACGACCTGATCCGCCCAGCGCTGTATCAGGCCTGGATGGACGTCACAGCCGTGCGCCCGCGTGCAACTCCAGCACGCGCCTACGACATCGTCGGGCCGATCTGCGAAACCGGCGACTTCCTCGCCAAGGATCGTCAACTGGCACTGGAAGAAGGCGACTTGCTGGCCGTGCATTCGGCCGGTGCCTACGGGTTTGTCATGAGCTCCAACTACAACACTCGCGGCCGCGCCGCTGAAGTGCTGGTGGACGGTGATCAGGCATTTGAAGTGCGTCGCCGCGAGACGGTAGCCGAGTTGTTTGCTGGCGAAAGCCTGCTGCCGGAGTAAACCCATGCTGCTGCGTTTTACCAAGATGCACGGCTTGGGCAACGACTTCATGGTCCTCGACCTGGTCAGCCAGCACGCGCACATTCTGCCCAAGCACGCCAAACAATGGGGCGACCGGCACACCGGTGTCGGTTTCGACCAATTGCTGATCGTCGAAGCACCGAGTAACCCGGACGTGGATTTCCGTTACCGGATCTTCAACGCCGACGGTTCCGAAGTAGAGCAATGCGGCAACGGTGCGCGCTGCTTCGCGCGCTTCGTTCTGGACAAGCGCCTGACCGCCAAGCGGCAGATTCGCGTCGAGACCAAAAGCGGCATTATTGAACTGGATATCCGCAGCGACGGCCAGATCGGCGTCAACATGGGCGCACCGCGCCTGGTGCCTGCAGACATTCCGTTTCAGGCTCCCGCTCAGGCCTTGAGTTATCAGGTCGAGGTCGACGGCCAGACCGTCGAACTGGCCGCGGTATCCATGGGCAACCCCCACGCCGTTGTACGGGTCAGTGACATCAACAACGCGCCGGTGCATGAGCTGGGACCGAAGATCGAAAACCACCCGCGCTTTCCGGCGCGGGTCAATGTCGGTTTTCTCCAGGTCATCGACCGCAGCCGTGCGCAGTTGCGCGTCTGGGAACGCGGCGCCGGGGAAACCCAGGCCTGCGGGACCGGGGCCTGCGCTGCCGCAGTGGCCGCGATCAGCCAGGGGTGGATGGATTCGCCGCTATTGATCGACCTGCCCGGCGGGCGCTTGTCCATTGAATGGGCAGGTCCTGGCCAACCGGTGATGATGACCGGCCCGGCAGTACGTGTATACGAAGGACAAGTGCGTCTTTGAGTGAGCGAAATACATGACTGATCAGCCTCAGGTTCCAGCCCCACAGCCCGACGAATGCCCTTCCGAAAGCCTGGAGGCGGCGGCGATTGCCGCGTACCTGGAGGCTCATCCGGATTTTTTCGTCGAGCACGAAGAACTGCTCCAGACGCTGCGCATTCCGCACCAGCGAGGCGACACTATCTCGCTGGTCGAACGCCAGATGAAAATCCTGCGCGAACGCAACATCGAGATGCGCCATCGCCTCTCGCAACTGATGGACGTCGCCCGCGACAATGACCGGCTGTTCGACAAGACCCGCCGACTGATTCTCGCGCTGATGGACGCCAGCAGCCTCGACGACGTGGTCATCAGCGTCGAAGACAGCCTGCGCCAGGACTTCCAGGTGCCCTTTGTCAGCCTGATCCTGTTCAGCGACGAGCCCTTGCCCGTCGGTCGCTGGGTAACCGGTGCCGAAGCGCAAAAGGCAATCGGCGGCTTGTTGTCGGAAGGCAAAAGCGTCAGCGGCAGCCTGCGCGAACACGAGCTGGACTTCCTGTTTGGCGAAGAGCAGCGCAAGCAAATCGGTTCCACTGCGGTGGTCACCCTCAGTCATCAAGGCCTGCATGGCGTCCTGGCCATCGCCAGTCGCGATCCACAACACTACAAAAGTTCGGTGGGCACGTTGTTCCTCAGCTACATCGCTGAAGTCATGGGCCGCGTGCTGCCACGGGTCAACACTTCGCTACGCTCGGTACGCTGACCATGGAACGGCAACTCGACGCCTACTGCGAGCACCTGCGCAGTGAGCGTCAGGTGTCGTCCCATACGCTTGAAGCCTACCGTCGCGACCTGAATAAGGTCCTGGCGCACTGCAAAAAACAGAACATCGACAGCTGGACCGCGCTGGACATCCAGCGCCTGCGCAGTTTGATCGCCCGCCTGCACTCGCAAGGACAATCTTCGCGCAGCCTGGCGCGGCTGCTTTCGGCGGTACGCGGGCTCTATCACTACCTGAACCGTGAAGGCCTCTGCGACCACGACCCGGCCAATGGCCTGGCGCCTCCCAAGGGCGAGCGCCGCCTGCCGAAAACCCTCGACACCGACCGTGCGCTGCAACTGCTCGATGGCGCCGTTGAAGACGACTTCATGGCCCGCCGCGACCAGGCGATTCTTGAGCTGTTTTACTCGTCCGGTTTGCGCCTGTCGGAGCTGACCGGGCTCAACCTCGAACAGCTGGACCTGGCGGACGGTCTGGTGCAAGTGCTCGGCAAGGGCAGCAAAACCCGAGTGCTTCCCGTCGGCAAGAAAGCCCGCGAAGCCCTGGAATTGTGGTTGCCGTTGCGAGCCATGGCGAACCCGGTGGACGCTGCGGTATTCGTCAGCCAGAAAGGCCGGCGCCTTGGCTCACGGACCGTTCAGGCGCGGGTCAAGGCCGTCGGCGAGCGCGAGCTAGGGCAAAACCTGCACCCGCACATGTTGCGACACTCCTTCGCCAGCCACTTGCTGGAGTCCTCGCAAGACCTGCGCGCGGTGCAGGAATTGCTCGGCCATTCAGACATCAAAACCACGCAGATCTACACCCACCTGGACTTCCAGCATTTGGCCACGGTCTACGACAGCGCCCATCCACGGGCCAAACGCATCAAAGGCGATGAGCAATGACTATCCAACTGATCACCTTCGACCTCGACGACACCTTGTGGGACACCGCCCCGGTGATCGTCAGCGCTGAAGCGGTGTTGCGCCAGTGGCTGGCCGAGCACACGCCGAACCTCGGTGCCTTGCCGGTCGATCATTTGTGGGCGATTCGTGAGCGGGTATTGAGCCACGAACCCAACCTCAAGCACCGCATCAGCGCCCTGCGTCGCCGGGTGCTGTTCCACGCCCTGGAAGAAGCCGGTTACGCCCATGAGCACGCCACCGAGCTGGCGGATCAAGGCTTCGAGGTGTTTTTGCATGCGCGGCATCAGCTGGAAATCTTCCCCGAGGTGCAACCGACGCTGGAGATTCTGGCCAATCAGTACGCCTTGGGCGTGGTGACCAACGGCAATGCGGATGTGCGAAGGCTAGGGCTGGCGGATTACTTCAAGTTCATCTTGTGCGCAGAGGATATCGGCATCGCCAAACCCGATGCCCGACTGTTCCACGAAGCCCTGAAACGCGGCGGTGCAACTGCAGAGACCGCAGTGCATATCGGCGATCATCCGGGCGATGACATTGCCGGTGCTCAGCAGGCGGGGCTGCGGGCAATCTGGTTCAACCCGACGGGTAAAGTCTGGGAAGCCGACAAGGCACCGGATGCCGAGATCCGCAGTTTGACCGAGTTGCCAGCGTTGTTGGCGGGTTGGAACACAACCAAGATTTGAGTGGTGCCTGAAAAGATCGCAGCCTGCGGCAGCTCCTACGTTGATCGGAGTACACCCGTAGGAGCTGCCGCAGGCTGCGATCTTTTGACTTTGCTTCACCCATGAAAAAGCCCGCAGCGACGGCGGGCTTTTTCAGCAAGCACGTAGCAGGCGCTTAGATAGGCCGGCTGCCGTACTTGTTATCAGGCTTCTTTGGTGGATCCGCCACCACGTTGGCCTCGACTTCCTGAACCTTGCCACCTTTGGCAAGGAACTCTTCCATCGCGCGAGCCAGAGCATCACGCTCTTTGTTCTTGGCTTCGACACTCGGCAGCTCGTCTACTGACACCGCAGCCTTGGCCTTGCCTTTGGCGGTAGGGACCGGCGTGTCATCACCACCATCGTCGTCAGCAACGTCTTCCGCCGCTGCTTCCAGGCCTTCTTCGGTCTCGTCTTCGTCGCCTACTTCGAGGTCGTCGTTTTCCAGATCATCGTCGCTCATGTTCTACCTCATGACTTGCGAAAAGCAGATTAGTTATAGCCCAGCTTTGTCGTCTGTCGACGACCGCCGGAAAAAATTCAACATCCACTGGTAACCAGCGGTTTATGCCTCTTCACCGTGCACGGTGGCGAGGACTTTGCGAGCACCACCGTGATCGCGGTGCTCACCCAGATAAACACCTTGCCAGCTACCTAACGCCAGTCGGCCCGCCATTATCGGCAAACTCAACTGACAGCCTAGCAAACTGGCCTTGAAGTGCGCCGGGAGGTCGTCCAGGCCTTCGTCGTTATGCTCATAACCGGCTGTTCCTTGTGGGATCAGTCGATTGAAAAACCGTTCGAAGTCGCGACGTACCGCCGGATCGGCGTTCTCGTTGATGGTCAACGACGCCGAGGTATGCTGCAGCCACAAATGCAACAGACCAACCCGACAAGCCTTGAATTCAGGCAGGCCAGCGAGTAACTCGTCCGTTACCAGATGAAAGCCCCGGGGCCGTGCCCGCAGGGTTATCAGAGTCTGTTGCCACATACAGTTCTCCGCACGTTCGGGGCGCATTCTAGCGCGCTCTGGGAAAAAACAAAGGCCCTAATATTCCTTCAGTCATGTAAGCCATTGGCCGCAGAAAAACGCTCGCCACAAACACCACTAAACGTGTACGAAAAAACCTTTCAGCCGTACTTTCAGAGACAAAATCCAGACAAAAAAATGCCCGGCAAGCCGGGCAAATTTTTATGCGCTTGCTTACATGTTGTAGCCGCGTTCGTTGTGAAGTGCCAGATCGATGCCCACCGACTCTTCTTCCTCGCTAATGCGCAGCCCCATGACGGCGTCCAGCACCTTGAGAATGATGAAGGTAACGATCGCGGTGTAGATCACCGTGAAGCCTACGCCTTTGCACTGAATCCAGACCTGTGCCGCGATGTCGGTCACGGTGCCGAAGCCACCCAGTGACGGAGCCGCGAATACACCGGTGAGGATCGCGCCGAGGATACCGCCGATACCGTGTACACCGAAGGCGTCGAGGGAGTCGTCGTAACCCATTTTGCGTTTCAGGGTCGTGGCGCAGAAGAAGCACACCACGCCCGCGGCCAGACCGATAATCAGCGAGCCCATCGGGCCAACGGTGCCCGCAGCCGGAGTGATCGCAACCAGGCCGGCGACCACGCCCGAAGCGATACCCAGTGCGCTAGGCTTGCCGTGGGTCAGCCACTCGGCGAACATCCAGCCCAGGGCTGCTGCGGCGGTAGCGATCTGAGTCACCAGCATGGCCATACCGGCAGTGCCGTTGGCGGCTGACGCGGAACCGGCGTTGAAGCCGAACCAGCCGACCCACAACATCGCAGCGCCCATCAGTGTGTAACCGAGGTTGTGCGGAGCCATCGGAGTGCTCGGGAAGCCTTTGCGCTTGCCCAGTACCAGGCACGCCACCAGACCTGCGACACCGGCGTTGATGTGGACCACGGTGCCGCCCGCGAAGTCGAGCACGCCCCAGTCGCCCAACAGCGAACCCGGGCCGCTCCAGACCATATGCGCGATCGGCGCGTAAACCAGGGTGAACCAGATGCCCATGAACACCAGCATCGCGGAGAACTTCATCCGCTCGGCGAACGCACCGACGATCAGCGCCGGGGTGATGATGGCAAAAGTCATCTGATAGGTGACAAACACCGCCTCAGGAAACAGCGCCGTAGGGCCGGTAATACTGGCGGGCGTGATGCCGGCGAGGAAAGCCTTGGCAAAGCTCCCGACAAATGAATTGAGGTTGACGACGTTGACTTCCATACCCGTCGTGTCAAACGCCATGCTGTAGCCATAAAGGAACCACAGGATGGTGACCAGGCCGGTAATGGCGAAGCACTGCATCATCAATGAAAGAACGTTTTTGGAACGAACCATGCCGCCGTAGAACAGCGCGAGGCCTGGAATAGTCATGAACAGCACGAGGGCCGTAGAGGTCAACATCCAAGCGGTATCGCCGGAATTGAGGACTGGAGGAGCCACCGGATCTGCCGCCATGGCCAGACCGGGCATTACGATGGACAACAGGGCTCCTAGCCCTGCGAATTTACGCAGAGTCATATTGTTTTCTCCTGGGGCGTTAGGTTTGGCGGCTTAGATTGCGTCGGTATCGGTTTCGCCGGTACGGATGCGAATAGCCTGTTCCAGATTGACCACGAAGATCTTGCCGTCACCAATCTTGCCGGTATTGGCTGCCTTGGTTATCGCCTCGATAACCCGGTCCAGATCCTTGTCGTCAATGGCGACATCAATCTTCACCTTGGGCAGGAAATCGACCACGTACTCCGCGCCGCGATACAGCTCGGTGTGACCCTTCTGCCGACCGAAGCCTTTGACCTCAGTAACGGTAATGCCCTGCACGCCGATCTCAGACAACGACTCGCGTACGTCGTCCAGTTTGAACGGCTTGATGATGGCAGTGACTAGCTTCATGAAAACTCTCTCCCGAATTGGTGGACTTGCCCCAGGAAAACAAACCCGACTCAAGTCTAAGCGCAGTGCCTGGCTTTGTAACGCATCGTCGACCCTACTCGCCCGACTGACGCCAGTTAACCGCTCCTGACGAAACTCCCCGCTCCGCCTGCCGCACTGCATTCGTCACAGCGACTGCATCAGTGCATGGGTCACAAGGGACTAAGCAGAAAGCTTGCCATCTCGTGAAAAACCACTGATTTCAATCCCTTGACCGCTGCCGCAGGCGCCAATGCCCAATCGCCACCACCAATACGCACAACAACAGTGCGCAAATGCACGGCAACATGCGCGAAAAGCGTGCATCCGCCTCTGCGCAATTGACTATAGACACTGCGTGATACACTGCCGCCATCAGTTTTAAGGACTTCCACCATGCTCGCGCCCAAAGACCTCCTCGACGCCCTTAGCGGCCACGCCTCTCGCCTGTTCAGTGGCGAAACCCCACTGCCAAAAAGCGAAATCGAAAGCCAGTTCAAAGCCCTGCTACAAAGCGGCTTCAGCAAGCTTGATCTGGTGAGCCGGGAAGAATTCGACAGCCAGATGGTCGTCCTGGCACGCACCCGGGCACGGCTGGAGAGTCTTGAAGCGAAAGTCGCCGAGCTGGAAGCCAGACTGAATCCACCCGCGTAGGAGCTGCCGCAGGCTACGATCTTTTGATCTTTGCTGCGAACATCCCGGCCCTTTCCTACAAAAAAACCACCGCATTTCCGATTGCACCGCACAGCCCCGATTTCTAAGCTCACCGGCACCAAAGAAACCGCCTAAACGGCGGTTTTTTTCGCTCTCGAACGCTATACGCCGACATTCGCAACATCCTGCGAAGGTTTCACTCCTCAGTCGCCGTGCTAAAGCCAAACGCAGCGACTAGCCTTTCAAAACCGCAGGAAGCGGCCCCGTACAGCTCAAGGAATGATCATGTCTCTGGCCATCGTCCACAGTCGCGCCCAGGTCGGTGTGGAAGCGCCCGCCGTCACCGTAGAAGTCCATCTGGCCAATGGCTTGCCGTCGCTGACGATGGTGGGTTTGCCGGAGGCAGCGGTGAAAGAAAGCAAGGACCGGGTGCGCAGTGCGATCATCAATTCCGGGCTGCAATTTCCGGCACGGCGTATCACCTTGAATCTCGCCCCAGCCGATTTACCGAAGGACGGTGGGCGATTCGATCTGGCGATTGCTCTTGGAATTCTGGCTGCCAGCGTGCAGGTACCGACGCTGACGCTGGATGACGTGGAGTGCCTGGGAGAGTTGGCGCTGTCAGGCGCGGTGCGGGCGGTTCGTGGTGTATTGCCGGCGGCACTCGCAGCACGCAAGGCCGGACGATCGCTAATGGTGCCGCGGGCAAATGCCGAGGAAGCATGCCTGGCGTCAGGATTAAAGGTCATTGCAGTGGATCATCTGCTGGAGGCGGTCGCGCACTTCAATGGCCACACGCCCGTAGAGCCGTTTGTTTCCAATGGTTTGCTCTACGCCAGCAAACCTTATCCAGACTTGAATGAAGTACAGGGCCAACTTGCGGCCAAGCGCGCATTGCTGATTGCCGCGGCCGGGGCTCATAACCTGCTGTTCAGCGGGCCGCCGGGGACGGGGAAAACGCTGCTGGCGAGTCGTTTACCCGGGCTGCTGCCGCCACTGGCCGAGAGCGAGGCGCTGGAAGTCGCGGCGATTCAATCGGTCACCAGTTGTGTGCCGTTGAGCCATTGGCCTCAACGACCGTTCCGCCAGCCGCACCATTCGGCGTCCGGCCCGGCACTGGTTGGCGGAGGCTCGAAACCACAGCCCGGTGAAATCACCCTCGCCCACCATGGCGTGCTGTTCCTCGATGAGCTGCCGGAGTTTGATCGCAAGGTGCTGGAAGTGCTGAGAGAACCGTTGGAGTCGGGTTGTATCGTTATATCCCGAGCCCGTGACCGCGTACGTTTTCCCGCGCGCTTTCAACTGGTGGCCGCCATGAACCCGTGCCCCTGTGGATATCTTGGCGAGCCCAGCGGACGCTGCTGTTGTTCTCCAGACCAGATCCAGCGTTATCGCAACAAACTGTCGGGGCCGCTGCTGGACCGAATTGATCTGCACCTGACGGTTGCCCGCGAAGCCACAGCGTTGAATCCAGCGCCAAAACCCGGCGATGACACCCTAACCGCCGCAGCCCTGGTCGCGGACGCAAGGGAGCGGCAACACAAACGCCAAGGGTGCGCCAATGCCTTCCTCGACTTGCCGGGCCTGCGCCGACACTGCACGTTATCCACAACCGACGAAACCTGGCTGGAAACCGCGTGCGAACGATTGACCTTGTCGCTGAGGGCCGCGCACCGACTGCTCAAGGTAGCGCGCACCCTGGCGGACCTTGAGCAGGTCGATGGCATCACCCGCGAACACCTGGCCGAGGCGCTGCAGTATCGACCGACCGCAAACTAGTCGAGGTTATTCCTTGGTGAGATCCACCAACGGTGTTTGCCTCACCTCAGTCTCCCGCCCCCCCTGAATCTCACTCACCTGCGCCAACGCTTTATCCACAGCTGTTTTATCCGCCAACAGGCTGTAGCTGATCTGGAACTGCTTCTGCTCCTTGGCCGCTATCGTCGGCACCAGGTTCAGTGGTCTCTGATACCTGCGGTTGTAGGAAAAACTCGTCCCCGGCTCCAGCCCCGTGACGTAGCCCTGCCCTTGGGTATCGGTATTTTTCCACAGGGAGAACACCGGCAATTGCCGGGTATTAAAACCAACCGATACCCCGAGGCTGCCCGCCTTGTTATGCAGCACCGTCAGCGTGTCGCCCTTGGCATCGGCATATGGCACAACGTTGTATACCGTCTCGTCGTAGTCCTTGGTCGGTGCGCGATAGGTTTGCCAGTCGGGCAAATCGCCCTTGGCCTTGTCGTTAAACGGCGACACCTGTTTCACCGGCGCCGCGAAGCGGGCGCCCTGCTCCAGGAACGGGGTGCTGAAGTTGCTGTGGTAGAGCGCCTGGTATTCCTTTGGATAGTCGCCATTGTTGGTCAGCGTGTCGTTGAGGGCGAAGCGCACGCTGCCAGGTTCGGTGACCAGTTCGGTGATCACCGAGAAGTCGACTTTCTTGAACGCCTGCTCTTTCAACTCACCGCGCAGGCTGATGGCATAGGGCGGTTTTTCATCGATGTGCAGAGTGACTTTACTGGCCGGAATGTTTGCGGCGCGGCCATGCAGGGTCAGCAGTTCGCCGTTGTCCATGCCGGGGTGACCGACCCATTCGTAGCCGCAGCGGGCGACCAGTTCATTGAAGCCTTCGAGCCAGCCCAGTCCGCCACGGCCGTTGAGTTCGATGAAGGACGGATTGACCACGTCCTTGACCGGAGAATCCCACCCCATGCGCACATTACCTACCGATGCCTGCAGGACGTTCATCCCACGGGTCGGCACCACCGAGAGTTTCAACGTGCCGTTATCAATGTCGACGATGCTGACGCCCTCCTGCCGACCACCGTGCAAAGTGCGCAGGGTCACGGAAAAGGGCTTGTCGGTTTTCACACCGAGCTGTTGGCTGGTGATTTGCTGATTCTGGGCAGCCTTGTCGGTGTCGAGCAGCACGTAATCCCAGGCCATGACATGGGAGGCAGCGGTCATAGCACCGAGCGTGACGAGCAGTTTGAGCGGGGTCATGAGAAAAGCCTTTCTTGGAGTTGTGCTTTTTTATAGCGCTGATGAAACGATTCAGCAAGCTTAAAAACGGCATAACTACCACAAAACATCACTTGGCCGCGCCCACTCGATCAGCAGCGGACAAGGCCGCCATTTGGCGGTTACATCGGTTCAGTCGAGGCGCTCGACATCCGGCAACTCCATGGCCTGAACTTCGCCTTGAAGGAAGTCACTGAGGCGGCGCAAACGTTCACCGCCGGGGCGGGTTTTCGGCCAGACCAGGTAATAATTCAGGCCGCTGGCGACGGCGGTCGGCCACGGCAAACTCAGACGTCCCTGAGCCACATCCTCGGCCACCATCAGCAAGTCGCCCATTGACACCCCGTAACCACGGGCGGCAGCGATCATCCCCAGCTCCAGCGTGTCGAACACCTGCCCGCCCTTGAGCGACACTTGCTCGGACAGGCCCATACGTTCTAGCCAACTGCGCCAGTCACGACGATCGGGAGTCGGGTGAAGCAGCTCGGTGCTGGCCAGCCGCTCGACATCCCACGGTTGATCATTCAGCAGATTCGGCGCACCGACCGGGATCAACAGTTCCGGGAACAGAAAACTGGCTTCCCAATCCGGTGGAAAATGCCCGTTGCTCAGCAGCACCGCACAATCGAAAGGTTCGTGATTGAAGTCCACCGAGTCGACGTCCATCCAGGCGCTGGTCAGTTGCACCTCGTTGCCCGGCTGCAAATGCCGGAAGCGACTGAGTCGCGCCAGCAGCCAGCGCATGGTCAGGGTCGAAGGGGCTTTCATGCGCAAGACGTCATCTTCGGCGCGCAAGGTATTGCAGGCCCGCTCCAGCGCACCAAAGCCTTCACGCACGCCGGGCAACAGCAAACGCGCGGCCTCGGTCAGTTGCAGATTGCGCCCGCTGCGCTGAAACAGCCGACAGGCAAAATGCTCCTCCAGCGTACGCACATGGCGGCTGACCGCGCTTTGGGTAATCGACAGCTCTTCAGCCGCACGGGTAAACGAACTGTGCCGCGCCGCGGCTTCGAAAGCGCGAAGGGCATACAGCGGTGGAAGACGACGAGACATCAGGAACGCTCCTCTAGCGCGACCCTGAAACCCTATCAGAAACTCTCCAGCATGAGTTTTAATCATGCGAGCAATCGTTTTTATCCCTTTGTGCAAACGCTTGCGAGCGCCGAGAATCAACCCCTCCCGATTTGTCTGACTAAACGAGCGTGATGATCATGCAGCATCCAGCACGTACCGAACTCTGGGCCATCCTGCGGCTGGCGGGGCCGTTGATTGCCTCGCAGTTGGCGCACATGCTAATGATCCTCACCGACACCTTGATGATGGCCAGGCTCAGCCCGGAGGCCTTGGCCGGTGGCGGCCTGGGCGCGGCGAGTTATTCGTTCGTATCGATTTTCTGCCTCGGCGTGATCGCGGCGGTCGGCACGCTGGTGGCGATCCGGCAAGGCGCCGGTGACATCGAAGGCGCCACGCGGCTGACTCAGGCCGGGCTTTGGCTGGCGTGGTTGATGGCGCTGCTGGCGGGCCTGCTGCTGTGGAACCTCAAACCGGTGTTGCTGCTGTTCGGCCAGACTGAAAGCAACGTGCACGCGGCCGGCCAATTCCTGTTGATTCTGCCGTTCGCCCTGCCCGGCTACCTGAGTTTCATGGCCCTGCGCGGCTTTACCAGCGCCATCGGCCGGACGACGCCGGTGATGGTGATCAGCCTCGCCGGGACCGTGGCCAACTTCCTGCTCAACTATGCGTTGATCACCGGTATGTTCGGTCTGCCAAAAATGGGTTTGATGGGGATCGGTCTGGTCACCGCCATCGTCGCCAACTGCATGGCGCTGGGCCTGGCCTGGCATATCCGCCGGCATCCGGCTTACGACGCCTATCCACTGCGCAAGGGCCTGTCACGGCCCAATCGCCAGTACTTGCGCGAGCTATGGCGTCTGGGCCTGCCCATTGGCGGCACCTACGCGGTGGAGGTCGGCCTGTTTGCGTTCGCGGCATTGTGTATGGGCACCATGGGCAGCACGCAGTTGGCGGCGCATCAGATCGCCCTGCAAATTGTCTCGGTGGCGTTCATGATTCCGGCGGGGCTGTCGTATGCGATCACCATGCGCATCGGCCAGCATTACGGCGCCGGACAATTGCTCGATGCGCGCTTGGCCGGGCGGGTCGGGATTGCCTTTGGTGGCGCGGCGATGCTCGGGTTTGCCATGGTCTTCTGGCTGCTGCCGAATCAACTGGTGGGACTGTTCCTGGACCAAAATGATCCGGCGTTTCACGAGGTCATTCAGTTGGCCGTGAGTCTGTTGATGGTGGCGGCGTGGTTCGAGTTTTTCGACGGCACGCAAACCATCGCCATGGGCTGTATTCGTGGCCTGAAGGACGCCAGGACTACCTTCCTGGTCGGCCTCGCTTGCTATTGGCTGATCGGCGCACCGGCTGCATGGTGGATGGCTTTTCACCTCCATTGGGGGCCGACGGGCGTCTGGTGGGGCCTGGCGCTGGGGCTGGCCTGCTCGGCCGTGAGTCTGACGCTGGCGTTCGAATGGAAGATGAAGCGGATGATTCGGCGTGAGCCGTCGTCACAGCCGGATTTTCAGGTCGCCCAGCCGGAATAAGATCAAGAGATCGCAGCCTGCGGCAGCTCCTACGCAGGCTGCGATCTTTTAAATGGCCTCAACAATCGCCTGCTGGCTGCTGCCAAAGGTCAGATATTCAACCAGCTCGGCCAGCGGCAACGGCTTGCTGATCAAGTAACCCTGCACCTGATCACAACCAAAGCCGCGCAGTAGCTCAAGCTGTTCAGGGGTTTCAACGCCCTCGGCAACCACTTCCAGGTTGAGGTTGTGGGCCAGGTTGATCATCGCGTGAACCAGCTTGCGATTTTCCTCACGCATCTCCATGCCACCGACAAAGCTTTTGTCGATCTTCAGCAAGGCAATCGGCAGGCTGTTGAGGTGCACGAACGACGAGAAACCAGTGCCGAAGTCGTCCAGAGAGAAACGCACACCCAGACGCCCCAAAGCGTCCATGGTCTGCTTGACCAGATCGCTGCGGCGCATCACGGCGGTTTCCGTCAGTTCGAATTCCAGCCACTGCGCTTCAACGCCACGCTCGGCGATCAACCGGCTCAACGTCGACAGCAACTGACTGTCCTGGAACTGCCGGAACGACAGGTTCACTGCCATGTGCAACGGCGGCAGACCGCGTTCGCGTAACGCCTGCATGTCGCGCAAGGCGCGGGAAATCACCCAGTACCCCAGTGGCACGATCAAACCGCTCTGCTCGGCCAGCGGCACGAACTCGCTCGGCGGCAACAGCCCGCGCTCGCCATGGCGCCAACGCACCAGCGCCTCGAGGCCAACGATTTGCCCGTCGTCCAGGTTCAGCCGCGGCTGGTAATGCAATTCCAGCTCATCGCGACGCAAGGCCCGGCGCAGTTCGCTTTCAAGATCGGCGAGGCTGCGCGCATTGCGGTTGATGCGTTCATTGAAGATATGAAAGGTGCAGCCTTGGGTGCTTTTGGCCTGCTGCATGGCGATATGCGCGTGCCACATCAGCGGGTCGGCGCCAGCCTGTGCACGCGCGTGGGCGATGCCCAGGCTGCAACCGATCAACAGGCTTTCGCCGTCGACCCAGTAGGGCTCGGCCATGACTTCGGTGATGCGCTCGGCCATCCACTCGGCGCGTTGCGGCGCACGGCGGGTGTCGATGAGCAAGGCGAATTCGTCGCTGCCCAGACGCGCCAGTTGATCGCCGGCCTCAAGCTGGCTTTTGAGCCGCGAGACCACTTGCAGGATCAGCCGGTCACCGGCCTGGTGGCCGAGGGCGTCATTGGCGTGTCGGAAATTATCGAGATCGAGGTGCCCCAGCGCCAGGCCACGGCCGTCGTTTTCCGCCAAACGCGCCGCCAGCAGGGTCTGAAAACCCTGGCGGTTGGCAATGCCGGTCAGCGGATCTTGCTCGGCGAGGCGCTGCAAGGTGTTTTCCAGCACACCGCGCTCACGCACATGACGCAGGCAGCGGCGCAATGTATCCACATCCAGTGCATCGCGAACCAGCCAGTCACTGACACCGTCCGGTGGGATGGACGGTTCATGTTCGAGCAGCAGCACCGTCGGCAGGCTGCAACGGCCCGGTTCCGGTTGAAGCGCTGAAATGGTCAACAGGACCGCACTGCGGTTGTCAGTAAATAGACTGCTCACCGACTCCCAGGTCGGTGCACTGATCAGCACAGCCGAGCTCCCCATAGGAGCCAGACACTCGCGTAACAACGCTGCCCACGCTGGCTCTTCGGCCAGTAGCAGCAAACGCAAGGGTTCGACAGGCGTAGACAAGCTAGCTCCCTAGACTCTGCAAAAGATGTTGGCGGCGGGCATTATGACGCGCAGATAAGCAGCGGCCAATGATATTGATTATCAAAAACTCTGTTATACCGCTTTAAATCGAACATTAGTCGCCAATTCAGCACGCATCCTGCGGGAAAGTAACAAAACCGGCAAATTTAGATAGCGTGGTACGTCACAAGTCGGAGAGAGGCGGCAGAATCTGTGCATCCTGTTAAAATGCCCGCCCTTTTCGCAAACGACTCCCTTTTCCGTCATGTCCCGACTCAATCCCCGGCAGCAAGAAGCCGTGAGCTACGTCGGCGGCCCTCTTTTGGTGCTCGCCGGTGCTGGCTCCGGCAAGACCAGTGTCATCACCCGCAAAATTGCCCACTTGATCCAGAACTGCGGCATTCGTGCCCAGTACATCGTCGCCATGACCTTTACCAACAAGGCCGCGCGCGAAATGAAAGAGCGGGTCGGCACCTTGCTCAAAGGTGGTGAAGGACGCGGCCTGACGGTGTGCACGTTCCACAACCTTGGGCTCAACATCATCCGCAAGGAGCATGTGCGGCTGGGCTACAAACCGGGTTTCTCGATTTTCGACGAGACCGACGTCAAAGCCCTGATGACCGACATCATGCAGAAGGAGTATTCGGGCGACGACGGCGTCGACGAGATCAAGAACATGATCGGCGCCTGGAAGAACGACCTGATCCTGCCGCCCGAAGCCCTGGAAAACGCCCGTAACCCCAAGGAACAGACCGCCGCCATCGTCTACACCCACTACCAGCGCACGCTCAAGGCGTTCAACGCAGTGGACTTCGATGACCTGATCCTGCTGCCGGTGAAGCTGTTCCAGGAACACGCCGACATCCTCGAAAAGTGGCAGAACAAAGTCCGCTACCTGCTGGTGGACGAATACCAGGACACCAACGCCAGCCAGTACCTGCTGGTGAAATTGCTGATCGGCACGCGCAACCAGTTCACCGTGGTCGGCGACGACGACCAATCGATCTATGCCTGGCGCGGCGCCCGCCCGGAAAACCTGATGCTGCTCAAGGACGACTACCCGTCCTTGAAAGTGGTGATGCTGGAGCAAAACTACCGCTCCACCAGTCGCATCCTGCGCTGCGCCAACGTGCTGATCTCGAACAACCCCCACGAGTTTGAAAAACAGCTGTGGAGCGAGATGGGCCACGGCGACGAGATCCGTGTGATCCGTTGCCGCAACGAAGACGCCGAAGCCGAGCGCGTGGCCGTGGAAATCCTCAGCCTGCACCTGCGCACCGACCGCCCGTACAGCGATTTCGCGATCCTCTACCGCGGTAACTACCAGGCCAAGCTGATCGAGTTGAAGCTGCAACACCACCAGATTCCTTATCGCCTTTCCGGTGGCAACAGCTTCTTCGGACGTCAGGAAGTCAAAGACCTGATGGCCTACTTCCGCCTGATCGTGAACCCGGATGACGACAACGCCTTCCTGCGGGTGATCAACGTCCCACGCCGGGAAATCGGTTCGACCACGCTGGAAAAACTCGGTAACTACGCGACCGAACGCAAGATCTCGATGTACGCCGCCACCGACGAAATCGGTCTGGGCGAACACCTGGACAGCCGCTTCACGGATCGTCTGGCGCGCTTCAAGCGCTTCATGGACCGCGTACGCGAGCAGTGTGCCGGCGAAGACCCGATCTCCGCCCTGCGCAGCATGGTCATGGACATCGACTACGAGAACTGGCTGCGTACCAACAGCTCCAGCGACAAGGCCGCCGACTACCGCATGGGTAACGTCTGGTTCCTGATCGAGGCGCTGAAGAACACCCTGGAAAAAGACGAAGACGGCGAAATGACCGTCGAAGACGCGATCGGCAAGCTCGTCCTGCGGGACATGCTCGAACGGCAGCAGGAAGAGGAAGACGGTGCCGAAGGCGTGCAGATGATGACCTTGCACGCCTCCAAGGGCCTGGAATTTCCGTACGTGTTCATCATGGGCATGGAGGAGGAAATCCTCCCGCACCGCTCCAGCATCGAAGCCGACACCATCGAAGAAGAACGCCGTCTGGCCTACGTCGGGATTACCCGAGCACGTCAGACCCTGGCCTTCACCTTTGCCGCCAAGCGCAAACAGTACGGCGAAATCATCGACTGCTCGCCGAGCCGTTTCCTCGATGAGCTGCCACCCGACGACCTGGCCTGGGAAGGCAACGACGACACCCCGACCGAAGTCAAAGCCGTGCGTGGCAATAGCGCATTGGCGGATATCCGCGCGATGTTAAAGCGCTAGAATTGACCACTTTTTAACCGACTTTTGGCGCTCAACGCGCTTGATGAGGAAGCCTCATGGAAGCACTGCACAAGAAAATTCGCGAAGAAGGCATCGTGCTTTCCGACCAGGTCCTGAAAGTCGACGCCTTTCTGAACCACCAGATCGACCCGCAATTGATGAAGCTGATCGGCGACGAATTCGCCACGCTGTTCAAGGATTCGGGGATTACCAAGATCGTCACCATCGAGGCGTCGGGCATTGCTCCGGCGATCATGACCGGTCTGAATCTGGGCGTGCCGGTGATTTTCGCTCGCAAGCACCAGTCCCTGACCCTGACTGAAAATCTGCTATCGGCGACCGTTTACTCGTTCACCAAGCAAACCGAAAGCACTGTGGCCATTTCCCCACGTCACCTGACCAGCAGCGACCGCGTGCTGATCATCGACGACTTCCTGGCCAACGGTAAGGCTTCGCAGGCGCTGATCTCGATCATCAAACAGGCCGGCGCCACCGTGGCAGGCTTGGGTATCGTGATCGAGAAGTCGTTTCAGGGCGGCCGCGCCGAACTGGACGCGCAAGGCTACCGCGTCGAATCCCTGGCCCGGGTCAAATCCCTGGCCGGCGGTGTCGTGACCTTTATCGAGTAACGGTTGTACGCATAATAAAGATCGCAGCCTGCGGCAGCTCCTACACCGGACACATTCCCCTGTAGGAGCTGCCGCAGGTTCGGGCCGCGTTCGGACGATCTTTGCGCTCTCAAACCCGCGTCGCTTTCAGGCCTGCCAGCAGCAATCGCTGATACACATCTTCCTTCAACCCGTCAGGCTTCGTCAGCTGCATCCGTTCCAGATGAACCGGATACTCCGACGGCTCCGGCGCATCCAGGGCGGCCTTGCCCAACTCCAGAATCTCCGTGAGTTTGAACGTGCTCTTGAGCCAGTTCAGCGCCCGCAACAAATCCCGCTCCTCGCTGCTGAAATCACTGCCCAACGGATACTCCGGAAACAACCGGGGGTGCCGCGCAGCAATCGCCTGCAAGCGCTGTGGACTGTTGTCGGTGAAACGCGGATCGAGGCAAAAATCCTTCGGCAGTTTGCCAGCCTTCTGCGCCTGTTCGATCAAGCCTGGCTGGAAGCGTGAATCGCTGATGTTGAGCAATGCTTCGATCACCTTGGCGTCGGTCTTGCCACGCAAATCGGCGATGCCGTATTCGGTAACCACGATGTCGCGCAAGTGCCGTGGGATGGTGCAGTGGCCGTACACCCAGACCATGTTCGAACTCGCCTCACCGCCCGACTCGCGCCAGCTGCGCAGGATCAGAATCGAGCGCGCGCCTTCCAGCGCATGGCCCTGGGCGACGAAGTTGTATTGCCCGCCGACACCGCTGAGCACCCGCCCGTCTTCCAACTGATCAGCGACTCCGGCACCGAGCAAAGTCATGGTGAACGCGCTGTTTATGAAACGCGCATCCAGGCGCTGCAAGCGCTTGAGTTCTTCATGACCATACAGTTCATTGATGTAGCTGATGGCGGTCATGTTGAATTCGGCGAGCTTGCTGTGGGGTAAATCCCTCAACCGCTGATAGAAACTGCGTGGGCCGAGGAAGAAACCACCGTGTATCGAGACGCCACCCACTTGAGCCGATTCATCCAAGGCGCCGGCATTGGCTTGCTGTTGCAGAGCGACGCTCGGATAAACCTTACGCCGCACGATCCCGGCATCGGATAACGCCAGCAGACCATTGACGAACATCTCGCTGCAACCATAAAGCCCCTTGGCGAATGGCTCCACGCCGCCTTCACGACTCATCAGCGGTGCCCAGTAATGCGCGTCAAGGTCCGTCAATAGCGCACGGTAGCCGTCGTTATCCGCCTGCCGGGCCAACAGCGCGGCGGTCAGCGCATCGCCCATGGCCCCGATGCCGATTTGCAAGGTTCCGCCGTCACGCACCAAGGTGCTGGCATGCAGGCCGATGAAGTGATCCTGAAAACCCACCGGCATGTTCGGCGTGGAAAACAGCGTGCTGCCCTCCTCCTCGTCGAGCAGCAGATCGAACGCCTCGCGGCCGACTTCCGAGTCTCCCGGCATGTAGGGCAGGTCCCGGTGAACCTGGCCGAGCAGCAGAATGGTTTCCCCGGCGGCGCGACGCTTGGCGATCATCGGCAACAGGTCGAGGGTGATGTCCGGGTTGCAGCTCAGGCTCAGTCGATCCGGCTGTTGCGGGTCATGAGCCACCAGTTGCGCCAGCAGGTTCAACCCGGCGGCATTGATGTCCCGCGCGGCGTGGCTGTAGTTGCTGCTGACGTAGTCCTGCTGCGCCGATGTGCTGTGCAGCAAGCTGCCAGGCTGCATGAAGAACTGCTCGATGTGAATGTTCGCCGGGAGGCTGTCACGGTGCAGGTCGGCGAGAAAATCCAGCTCGGGATAGTCGCCAAACACTCGTTCGATGAAGGGTTCCAGAAAGCGCCGCTGCAAGCCGTCGCCCAATGACGGACGACCCAGGCTCAACGCGGTATACACCGTCAGCTGCCGCTCGGGCAGTTGGGCGATGCGCCGATAGAGCGCGTTGACGAAACGGTTGGGCTTGCCCAGCCCCAGCGGCAGGCCGAGGTGTATATGCGCGGGCAAACGCGCGAGCACATCATCGACTGCCTGTTCGATTGATACCGACTGCACCATCAGACCCTCCCGACCTGTCCATGAATTGAGGTGGGTCCGAGCTTGCCGGGTCCTGATCATTATGACCAGTCCAGAGGTCAAATCTCAGGTACAAAAAAGCCGCTCGCAAGCGGCTTTTTCACTGAAGATGGGGCTTATTTCAGGCCAGACATCTTCTGGATGGCGCCTTCAAGATCTTTCACTTCGCAGTCGCTGCACGTGCCTTTTGGCGGCATCGCGTTGAGACCTGCCAACGCTACTTTCGCCAGGCCAGCAGCAGTGCCGCCTTCTTTGTCGGCGCGTTTCTTCCAGTCTGCAGCATCACCGATTTTCGGTGCGCCCAGCAGACCCGTGCCATGGCAAGCATTGCAATGTTTGGCAATGATTTCGTCGGGGGTTTTCGCTGCACCGCCGCCTACCGAAGCAGCGACTTCCATCCCCTTGCACTCTTGACCTTGTACACAGACCTGGCCGACGGGCTCAAGGCGCTTGGCGATATCGTCAGTGGTCGACGCCTGAGCGCTGACTGCCCAAAGGGCCAATACGGTTGCTGGTGCGGCCAGCATTTTCATAATTAGATTCACGCGTACACCCTCAATGGTGGCTAGTCACGCCCACGGCCACGGTTTCGCAGGCGGGCGTAAGTATAACGGTTAGCCCGCCACACTGAAACAACCCTAAAGTCCAAGGGGTATTAAGTCGTGGCGAAATACAGCATGGGGCGACTCGCAAAACCCTGCCGGACGCCTCTTTTCTCAGAAATTCGCCGGTGTGGCTGCGCTGATTAGTCGCGCAGGCGCGTCGAACGGATTTCGGAAACGGTGCGGTTTGGTGCTTTCGAAATAGTAGCTGTCACCGGCCTCGAGCACGAATGTCTCCAGCCCGACCACCAGCTCCAGCCGACCTTCGAGCAGAATCCCGGTTTCCTCGCCCTCATGGGTGAGCATCTCTTCACCGGTATCGGCGCCTGGCGGGTAGATCTCGTTGAGGAACGCAATGGCACGGCTCGGATGAGCCTTGCCGACCAGTTTCATCGTCACGGCGCCATCGGAGATATCAATCAGCTCATTGGCTTTGTAGACGATCTGCGTCGGTTTTTCCTGGAGAATTTCTTCGGAAAAGAACTCGACCATGGACATGGGGATTCCGCCCAGTACCTTCCTCAGCGAACTGATCGAGGGACTGACGCTGTTTTTCTCGATCATCGAAATGGTGCTATTGGTAACACCTGCCCGCTTGGCGAGCTCTCGCTGGGATAGACCTTTCAGTTTACGGATCGATTGCAGTCGTTCACCGACGTCCAATGCATTAGCCTCCCAGGATTCAGATTGTGTGGATAGTGAGCGTTATCATGGCGACAGCGTTCAGTATTTACAACACTTGGGCCTGAATCCTGTTCAGCAAAACGACTTCTGGTCTCGACAGCGAGCCTCAGCTCCCGGAATAGAGCAGTGGGACGCGGCGCAGGTTGCAGAAGATCTGGTAGGGAATGGTCTCGGCAGCCATGGCTACGTCGCTGGCCAGGATGTTCTTGCCCCACAATTCGACCGTCGAACCGAGGCCGGCCTGCGGCACATCGGTCAAATCGATGCAGAGCATGTCCATCGACACCCGTCCCAGCAGCTGGCTGCGCTGCCCGGCCACCAATACCGGCGTGCCCGTAGGCGCCTGCCGCGGGTAACCGTCGGCATAGCCCATGGCGACCACGCCGATGCGCATTGGCTTCTGGGTGATGAACTTGGCGCCATAGCCCACCGGCTCACCGGCCGGCAGTTCGCGCACGCTGATGACTTTCGACTCCAGAGTCATCACCGGCTGCAAGCGGGCCGCTACGGGGTTGGCTTCTTCGAAAGGTGTCGCGCCGTAGAGCATGATGCCCGGGCGAACCCAATCGCTCGGCACCTGCGGCCAGCCCAGCACCGCCGGCGAGTTACGCAAGCTGACCTGCGCCGACAAGCCCTGGCGCGCCGCTTCAAACACCGCAACCTGCTCTGCCGCGCTGCGGCTATGCAGCTCATCGGCACGGGCGAAGTGACTCATCAGCACGATCTTCGAGACCTTGCCGCTGGCCAGCAAACGTTGGTACGCCGCCTGATAATCCGCCGGATGCAGGCCGACCCGGTGCATCCCCGAATCAAGCTTGAGCCAGACCGTGATCGGCTTGCTCAACGCGGCTTTCTCGATTGCTTCGAGTTGCCACAGCGAATGCACCACACACCAGAAATCATGCTCAACAATCAGCGACAGCTCATCGGCTTCGAAAAAGCCTTCGAGCAGCAGGACCGGCGCACGAATACCGGCGGCGCGCAGTTCCAGGGCTTCTTCGATACAGGCCACGGCAAAACCGTCCGCCTCGGTCTCCAGAGCCTGGGCACAGCGCACCGCACCATGGCCATAGGCATCGGCCTTGATCACCGCGAGGGCGCGCGCGCCAGAGACTTCACGGGCCAGTTGATAGTTATGACGCAGGGCTTGAAGATCAATCAGGGCACGGGCAGGACGCATGGCGGCAGACTTCTAGGCGGTCATGAGGAAGAAAAACCGGCGCTGGCTGACGGCGTGAACCGCCAACAGCGCCGGGAGAGGGATCGTTGCTTAAGATCGTTGCTTAAGGCAGAGCAGCCACTACCGACAGCTCAACCAGGATTTCCGGTTCGCACAGCTTGGCTTCGACTGTCGCACGGGCTGGCGCGACGTTCTTTGGCAGCCAGCTGTCCCAGACACTGTTCATGCCTTTGAAATGGGCATCGATGTCTTTCAGGTAAATCGTCACCGACAGCAGTTTGGTTTTATCGGTCCCGGCCAGATCCAGCAAACGCTCGATGTTGGCGAGGGTTTCACGGGTCTGCTGTTCAATCCCGGCACTCATATCGTCGCCGACTTGCCCTGCCAGATACACGGTACCGCTGTGGACAACGATCTGGCTCATGCGCTCATTGGTGAGCTGGCGCTGGATTGACATGTTTTTCAGACTCCTGATTGGTCTTGCCGTAACGGGAAATATCGAGGCCTTCGGCACTGATCTGCGGCGTTCTTTTCGCCATCAGGTCAGCCAGCAAGCGGCCGGAGCCACACGCCATGGTCCAGCCGAGCGTGCCGTGACCGGTGTTCAGGAACAGGTTCTTGAACGGCGTGGCACCAACAATCGGCGTGCCATCCGGCGTGGTCGGACGCAGACCGGTCCAGAAACTCGCCTCGGCCAGGTCGCCGCCCTGAGGATAAAGATCGTTGACGATCATCTCCAGCGTTTCGCGTCGACGTGGATTCAGCGACAGGTCAAAACCGGCGATCTCAGCCATACCGCCAACACGAATGCGGTTGTCGAAACGGGTGATCGCAACCTTGTAGGTTTCATCGAGAATAGTCGACGTCGGGGCCATCGCCGGATTGGTGATCGGCACGGTCAGCGAGTAGCCCTTGAGCGGGTACACCGGGGCCTTGATGCCCAACGGCTTGAGCAACTTCGGCGAGTAGCTGCCGAGCGCCAATACGTAGCGGTCAGCGGTTTCCAGCTTGCCGTCGATCCACACGCCGTTGATCCGGTCACCGGCATGGTCGAGGCGCTGAATGTCCTGGCCGAAGCGGAACTCCACGCCCAGCTTCACGGCCATTTCGGCCAGGCGCGTGGTGAAGATCTGGCAGTCGCCGGTCTGGTCGTTCGGCAGGCGCAAGGCACCGGCGAGGATATCGGTGACGCTGGCCAGCGCCGGTTCGACGCGGGCAATGCCGGCGCGGTCGAGCAGTTCAAACGGCACGCCGGACTCTTTCAGGACGGCAATGTCTTTTGCCGCGCCATCCAGCTGCGCCTGAGTGCGGAACAGTTGAGTCGTCCCCAGGCTGCGGCCTTCGTAGGCAATGCCGGTTTCAGCACGCAGTTCATCGAGGCAGTCACGGCTGTACTCGGACAGGCGGACCATGCGCTCTTTGTTCACCGCATAACGGCTGGCGGTGCAGTTGCGCAGCATCTGCGCCATCCACAGGTATTGGTCGATATCGGTGGTGGCCTTGATTGCCAGCGGTGCGTGGCGTTGCAGCAGCCATTTGATGGCTTTGAGCGGCACACCCGGCGCGGCCCACGGCGAGGCATAACCCGGCGAGACTTGCCCTGCGTTGGCGAAACTGGTTTCCATGGCAGCAGCGGGTTGACGGTCGACGACCACCACTTCAAACCCGGCCCGAGCCAGATAGTAGGCACTGGCGGTACCGATGACGCCGCTACCCAAGACCAGAACGCGCATTTTCATATCCCTCATCGCGGCTTACCGCTGACGTTTGTTGTTCAAAGCACAGATGCGCGCAGTGTAAAAAACATTTGCCAGTGCTTTTCACTATATAAGCACCTATATTTGGCGACAATTCTCGGCAAAATCCCTTTTCACGGAGGCGCATCCCCTATGCGTACCAATACTCAGACCAAACGCGAGCTGGACAAGATCGACCGTAATATCCTGCGCATCCTTCAAGCGGACGGGCGGATTTCGTTCACCGAGCTTGGGGAGAAAGTCGGGTTGTCGACCACGCCCTGTACTGAGCGGGTGCGACGCCTGGAACGCGAAGGGATCATCATGGGCTACAACGCCCGGCTCAACCCGCAGCACCTCAAGGGCAGCCTGTTGGTGTTCGTCGAGATCAGCCTCGACTACAAGTCCGGCGATACCTTTGAAGAGTTTCGACGCGCAGTGCTGAAACTGCCGCACGTACTGGAATGCCACCTGGTGTCAGGAGATTTCGACTACCTGGTGAAGGCGCGGATTTCCGAGATGGCCTCGTACCGCAAACTGCTGGGCGACATCCTGCTCAAGCTGCCTCACGTGCGTGAGTCCAAGAGCTATATCGTGATGGAAGAAGTGAAAGAGAGCCTGAGCTTGCCGATTCCGGACTGAAGATCAAAAGATCGCAGCCTGCGGCAGCTCCTACATGGGAGCGCGCACACCCGTAGGAGCTGCCGCAGGCTGCGATCTTTTACCCGGCGACGTTTAAACCAACACCTGCCGGGTGCTGGCCATGTATTCATGAATCTGCTTTTCGACCCGCGGATGAATCAACTCCACCGGGCGGCGGCCATTGGGGCATGGCAGGGTCTGCGTGGTGCCAAACAGCCGACAGATCAACGGCCGCTCGTCATACACGGTGCAGCCATTGGGGCCCAGGTGTACACAGTTCAGTTCGTCCATTGCGGCGTCCTGCTCGGCCCTGGTCTTACGTGGCAGACGTGACATTTCTTCTGGCGAAGTAGTCACCGGGCCACAGCAGTCATGGCAGCCGGGCACGCACTCGAACGAGGGGATTTGCTGGCGAAGAGCGCGGATTTTCTGACTGTTGCAGCTCATCGAAGCAAATACCGGGAAAGTGAACGGGGTGGGATTTTGCCCTAAAAGCCTAGGGTCTGTTGACGTTTGGTGACGAACCGCGTTGCCCAGGCCGAAAGGTCCGGCTTATGCTCCGTAAAATTTACTAAACACACGAAGTCCGGATGACGCACATGAACGCCCGTGCTCAGCAATCTGCCCCGAACCACCGGCACACCACATCTTACTACGCTGCCAGCAGCCTGCCGCAGCCCGATTATCCGGAGCTCACAGGTGAACTGCTGGCTGACGTGTGCGTGGTGGGCGGCGGGTTCTCCGGGCTGAACACCGCCATCGAGCTGGCCGAACGCGGCCTCAGCGTGGTGCTGCTCGAAGCACACAAGATTGGCTGGGGCGCCAGTGGACGCAACGGCGGGCAATTGATTCGCGGGGTGGGTCATGGCCTTGATCAGTTTGCCGAGGTGATTGGCACGGATGGCGTCCGTCAGATGAAACTCATGGGGCTGGAAGCAGTGGAAATCGTCCGGCAACGGGTCGAGCATTTTCAGATCACCTGCGACCTGACCTGGGGTTACTGCGACCTGGCCAACAAACCTCGCGACCTCGAAGGTTTCGCCGAAGACGCGGCCGAACTGCGAGACCTCGGCTATCGCTATGAAACCCGGTTGCTGCAAGCCCATGAGATGCACAGCGTGGTCGGTTCCGATCGCTACGTCGGCGGCCTGGTCGACATGGGTTCCGGGCATCTGCACCCGTTGAATCTGGCCTTGGGTGAGGCAACGGCCGCTCAGCAACTGGGCGTGAAGCTGTTCGAACAATCGACCGTGACCCGCATCGACTATGGCAATGAGGTCAAGGTGCACACCGCGCAAGGCTCGGTCCGTGCCAAGACCCTGGTACTGGGCTGCAACGCCTACCTCAACAACCTGAACCCTGAACTCAGCGGCAAAGTGTTGCCCGCCGGCAGTTACATCATCGCCACCGAACCCTTGAGCGAAGCGCAGGCCCACGCATTACTGCCGCAGAACATGGCGGTCTGCGATCAACGAGTGGCGCTGGACTACTACCGGCTCTCGGCGGATCGGCGCTTGCTGTTCGGCGGCGCCTGCCACTATTCCGGTCGCGATCCGTCGGACATCGCCGCGTATATGCGACCGAAGATGCTCGACGTTTTCCCGCAACTGGCCGGCGTGAAGATCGACTATCAATGGGGCGGGATGATTGGCATCGGCGCCAACCGCCTGCCGCAGATCGGCCGGCTCAAGGACCAGCCGAATGTGTATTACGCCCAGGCCTATTCCGGTCATGGGTTGAACGCCACCCACCTGGCCGGCAAACTGCTGGCCGAAGCCATCAGCGGCCAGCAAGGTGGGGGTTTCGATCTGTTCGCCAAGGTGCCGCACATGACCTTCCCGGGCGGGAAGTACCTGCGTTCGCCGTTGTTGGCGCTGGGGATGCTTTGGCACAAGTTCAAAGAACTGGTCTGAGCCCGCTCCCGAACCCGAATCCGCCCCCGTAGGAGCTGCCGCAGGCTGCGATCTTTTGATCTGGGCTTGCGTGGCGCTGCGAAAAAGATCGCAGCCTTCGGCAGCTCCTACAGGGAACCGCATTTCGGTTTACAGCCGCCAAAAGGGTTTGAGCCCCTCCTCCCGCGCCTGTGCAAGGCTCAACCCCACATCGCGCAACTGCTCGGGCGTGAGTTCAAGCAAGGCTTTGCGCGTGTGCAGACGATGCCACAACAGACCCCAGCGACCGAGACAGGACGGGGCATTGCGGGCTCTTGCCGCACGCATGCCCTTTTCCTGCCCTGCCACCAGTTCCTGACTGTGTAACGTCAGCCGCACATCGCTCAAGCCGCTCATTTTAATTGCTCCTGTTTACATGGGTCGCCAGAGATTCCATGATGCGCGGACAGGAAAAACCGTTACAGATTCAAAATAACCGTATTACATCAATACAGATTTCCCGCTTCCCCGACTGAATCCTGTATTTTTGCCCAATCTGTACTGGTTTCTTGAATCTCCTCACCGAGGCTGCACCATGACCCTTTACGTCAACCTCGCCGAATTGCTCGGCACGCGCATCGAACAGGGCTTCTACCGTCCGGGTGACCGACTGCCGTCGGTTCGGGCATTGAGCGTCGAGCACGGGGTCAGCCTGAGCACGGTGCAGCAGGCCTATCGGGTACTGGAAGACAGTGGGCTGGCGATGCCAAAGCCGAAATCCGGCTACTTCGTTCCGGCCGGACGCGAGCTGCCGGAGCTGCCGGTCGTTGGCCGCCCGGCCCAGCGCCCGGTGGACATTTCTCAGTGGGATCAGGTGCTGGAACTGATTCGCGCCGTCCCGCGCAAGGACGTCGTGCAGCTCGGTCGCGGCATGCCGGACATCACCACGCCGACCATGAAACCTCTGTTGCGCGGGCTGGCGCGGATCAGCCGGCGGCAGGACATGCCCGGCCTGTATTACGACAACATCTACGGCACCCTCGAACTGCGCGAACAGATTGCCCGCTTGATGCTCGACTCCGGCTGTCAGCTGAGCGCCAACGACCTGGTGATCACCACCGGTTGCCACGAAGCGCTGTCCACCAGCATTCGCGCGATCTGCGAGCCGGGCGACATCGTTGCCGTCGACTCACCGAGCTTTCACGGCGCCATGCAGACCCTCAAAGGGTTGGGCATGAAAGCCCTGGAGATTCCCACCGACCCGATTACCGGGATCAGTCTCGATGCGCTGGAACTGGCCCTGGAACAGTGGCCGATCAAAGCCATACAGTTGACCCCAAACTGCAACAATCCACTGGGCTACATCATGCCGGAGGCACGCAAGCGGGCGCTGCTGACCCTGGCACAGCGCTTCGACGTGGCGATCATCGAAGACGATGTGTATGGCGAACTGGCCTACACCTACCCGCGGCCCCGCACGATCAAATCCTTCGATGAAGACGGCCGCGTCCTGCTGTGCAGCTCGTTCTCCAAGACCCTGGCGCCGGGGCTGCGCATTGGCTGGGTTGCGCCGGGCCGGTATCTGGAGCGGGCGCTGCACATGAAATACATCAGCACCGGTTCCACTGCGCCGCAACCACAAATCGCCATCGCCGAATTTCTCAAAGGCGGCCACTTCGAACCGCATTTGCGACGGATGCGCACGCAATACCAGCGCAATCGCGACCTGATGCTCGACTGGGTCAGTCGCTATTTTCCCGCCGGCACCCGAGCCAGCCGTCCACAGGGCAGCTTCATGCTTTGGGTCGAATTGCCGGAAGGTTTCGATACCTTGAAACTGAATCGTGCACTGAACGATCAAGGCGTACAGATTGCCGTCGGCAGCATTTTTTCCGCCTCGGGCAAGTACCGCAATTGCCTACGCATGAACTACGCGGCCAAGCCGACAGCGCAGATTGAAGAGGCGGTGCGCAAGGTTGGCGCAGCGGCGATCAAGCTACTGGCCGAGCATCACGAGGAAAAATGACGTAATCAACCGACGCCTGAGCATTCGCGGAGCATTGCCAAATGCCGTGCCATACTCCGAATCTTGCCCATTCGCGGAAACTCCGATTTGCGCCCCAGACAAGCCCTGCTCTTTTTGCTGCTCGTCTCGCTACTGAGCGGCTGCACTTCTCTCGCCGTACATCACGAGCCGAGCCAGGCATTGCCGGCGACGGACTCTGCGTTTGGTCGTTCGATCCAGGCACAGGCTGCGGCGTATCAGGGCCGCTCCGGGTTCCGCCTGCTACCCAACAGCAGTGAAGCCTTCATGGCGCGTGCCGAGCTGATTCGCAATGCGCAATGCGCAAAGCAGCCTCGACTTGCAGTACTACATCGTCCACGACGGTGTCAGCACACGGTTGCTGGCGGCAGAGCTGCTCAAGGCCGCCGACCGCGGTGTGCGCATACGCATTCTGCTCGACGACACCACCAGCGATGGCCTGGACCAGATCATCGCCACCCTTGCTGCGCATCCGCAGATTCAGGTTCGCCTGTTCAACCCACTGCACCTGGGCCGCAGCACCGGACTGACCCGCACGATGGGGCGCCTGTTCAGCCTGTCACTTCAGCATCGGCGCATG
Source organism: Pseudomonas frederiksbergensis (assembly GCF_001874645.1). NCBI lineage: Bacteria > Pseudomonadati > Pseudomonadota > Gammaproteobacteria > Pseudomonadales > Pseudomonadaceae > Pseudomonas > Pseudomonas frederiksbergensis. The sequence continues at coordinate 3,126,988 of NZ_CP017886.1, read as the reverse complement.
CACAACAAGCTGTGGCTGGCGGACAACAGCGCAGCCATTGTCGGTGGCCGTAATCTGGGCGACGAGTACTTCGACGCCGAGCCCGACCTGAATTTCACCGACATCGACATGCTCAGCATCGGCCCGGTGGCCGAACAGCTCGGGCACAGTTTCGATCAGTACTGGAACAGCGCACTGAGCAAACCGATCGATGAGTTTGTCTCGAGCACACCCACGGCAAAGGATCTGGCCAACACCCGACTGCGGTTGAAAGAGTCGCTGGAAGACTCCCGCCAACAGAACCATGCGCTGTACCAGCAACTGAAGATTTACCAGACCCATCCACGCCTGAATGTCTGGCGGCGCGAATTGATCTGGGCCTGGAACCAGGCACTGTGGGACGCACCGAGCAAGGTGCTGGCCAAGGACGAGCCAGATCCGCAACTGCTGCTGACCACTCAACTCGCGCCCGAACTACAAGGCGTCAGCAAAGAACTGATCATGATCTCGGCCTATTTCGTCCCCGGCCAGACGGGGCTGGTCTACCTGACGGGACGCGCGGATGTCGGGGTTTCAGTCAGCTTGCTGACCAACTCCCTGGAAGCCACCGACGTGCCGGCCGTACACGGTGGTTACGCGCCGTACCGCAGGGCTTTGCTGGAACATGGCGTGAAGTTGTTCGAGTTGCGCCGCCAGCCCGGCGAGCATGGCGGCAGTGGCCCGAACTTGTTCCACAGCGCCGCCTCCCGAGGCTCAGATTCAAGCCTGCACAGCAAAGCGATGATTTTTGACCGGCAAAAGGCGTTTATCGGCTCGTTCAATTTCGATCCGCGCTCGGTGCTCTGGAACACTGAAGTCGGGGTGCTGGTAGACAGCCCGGAACTCGCCGAACGGGTGCGTGAACTGGCCCTGCAAGGTATGTCGCCGGCCCTGAGTTATCAGGCACAGCTGGAGAATGGCCAGGTCGTGTGGGTCACGGAAGACAATGGCGAGTTACACACATTGACCGGCGAACCGGGGAGCTGGTGGCGGCATTTCAATGCCTGGCTCAGCAATTCAGTGGGGCTGGAGCGGATGCTCTAGAAAACATCCCGGTCAGGTGGCGCGACTTACATTGCCAAGATCGCAGCCTGCGGCAGCTCCTACAGACAGACATCGGCGTAGGAGCTGCCGCAGGCTGCGATCTTTTTGCCGCACCCACGGTTGTACTTCCTACAGTTTGATCCAGGTCGCCTTCAGCTCGGTGTACTTGTCGAACGCGTGCAGCGACTTGTCACGGCCGTTGCCCGACTGCTTGAAACCACCAAACGGCGCAGTCATGTCGCCGCCATCGTATTGGTTGACCCACACGCTGCCGGCACGCAGGGCCTTCGCGGTCAGGTGACCCTTGGAAATATCCGACGTCCAGACTGCAGCAGCCAGGCCATACGGCGTGTCGTTGGCGATCTGAATTGCTTCCTCGGCGCTGTCGAAGGTGATGACCGATAGCACCGGGCCAAAAATCTCCTCCTGGGCGATCTTCATGGCGTTGCTCACGCCATCGAAAATCGTCGGCTCAACGTAGGTGCCACCGGTTTCCTGAAGAACCCGCTTGCCGCCCGCCACCAGTTTGGCGCCGTCGGTGTGACCGGACTCGATGTAGGACAGCACGGTGTTCATCTGTTGCGTGTCGACCAGCGCGCCGACGTTGGTGGCCGGATCCAGCGGATTGCCCGGTTTCCAGGCTTTCAGGGCCTCGATCACCAGCGGCAGGAACGTGTCCTTGATCGAACGCTCGACCAGCAGACGCGAACCGGCGGTGCAGACTTCGCCCTGGTTGAACGAGATGGCACCAGCAGCCGATTCAGCCGCAGCTTGCAGGTCCGGTGCGTCGGCAAACACGATGTTCGGGCTCTTGCCGCCGGCTTCGAGCCAGACGCGCTTCATGTTCGATTCGCCGGAATAAATCATCAGTTGCTTGGCGATCTTGGTCGAACCGGTGAACACCAGCGTGTCGACGTCCATGTGCAAGGCCAGCGCCTTGCCGACGGTGTGACCGTAGCCTGGCAGCACGTTCAGCACACCTTTCGGGATACCGGCTTCAACGGCCAGCGCCGCGATGCGGATGGCGGTCAGCGGGGATTTTTCAGACGGTTTGAGGATCACCGAGTTACCGGTGGACAGCGCCGGGCCGAGTTTCCAGCAGGCCATCATCAGCGGGAAGTTCCACGGCACGATGGCACCAACCACACCCACTGGCTCACGGGTCACCAGACCCAGTTGGTCGTGTGGGGTAGCGGCCACTTCGTCGTAGATCTTGTCGATGGCTTCACCGCTCCAGCTCAGCGCTTGCGCCGCGCCCGGAACGTCGATGTACAGGGAGTCGCTGATCGGCTTGCCCATGTCCAGGGTTTCAAGCAGCGCGAGCTCTTCGGCGTGCTGCTTGAGCAAGCCGGCGAAACGAATCATGGTGGCTTTGCGTTTGGCCGGCGCCAGACGCGACCAGACGCCCGAGTTGAACGTGGTGCGGGCGTTTTCTACGGCGCGCTGGGCGTCGGCGGCGTCACAGCTGGCGATCTTGCCCAGCAGACGGCCATCGACAGGGCTAATGCACTCAAAGGTCTCGCCGGAGACGGCTGCGGTGTATTCGCCATTGATGTAGGCGCGGCCTTCGATTTTCAGATCGCTGGCGCGCTGTTCCCAGTCGGCACGAGTCAGGGTGGTCATACGAGAGTCCTCCTCTTATTGAATACGAGCGCCACGCGATCTACGCAGGCACCTTCAGGAATTCTGCCCCGCCAGCCTACACAAATCGGCCCAAGGCACCTGCCACCCTAAACCAGCGGCCCCTCATGTTTCAATATATTTGACACAAGACCGGAAAACGGCCTTGCGATGTTCATTTTAATAAACATAGACTTTGGCTTTTCCAGCAATCACGGGGGGATTACAAGAATGAGCATCCAGGACATCGTCGACTTCAACCAGGCCACCACACCCGCCGAGCGTTACCGCCCGGACGCCGCAAAAGTCCTCAAGGGCGACCCCGAGCAAGCCGTCTACAACCACTACAACAGCCCTTGCGGTCAGTTGAACGCGGGCGTGTGGGAAGGGGAAGTCGGGCAATGGATGGTGAACTTCACTGAACACGAATACTGCGAAATCATGCAGGGGGTTTCGGTGCTGCGTGACAGCGACGGCAACGCCAAGACCCTGCGCGCGGGCGATCGCTTTGTCATCCCGGCCGGCTTCAAAGGCACCTGGGAAGTGCTGGAGCCATGCCGCAAAATCTACGTGGCGTTTGAACAGAAGTCCTGAGGCTTTTCTGACCACAACAAAAAAGGCCCGTATCTCGCGATACGGGCCTTTTTCTCAAGAGGGAAAAATCAATTACTTGATTTTGCCTTCTTTGTAGATCACGTGCTTGCGAACAACCGGATCAAATTTCTTGATCTCGATTTTGTCCGGAGTAGTGCGCTTGTTCTTGTCGGTAGTGTAGAAGTGACCAGTACCGGCGCTCGAGATCAAACGAATCAATTCACGCATGATTATCTCCCTTAGATCTTGCCAGCTTTGCGGATTTCGGCCAGCACGACAGTGATGCCACGCTTGTCGATGATACGCATGCCTTTGGCGGATACGCGCAGACGCACAAAACGTTTCTCTTCTTCAACCCAGAAGCGGTGATGCTGCAGGTTCGGCAGGAAACGACGACGGGTTTTGTTGTTTGCGTGGGAAATGTTATTCCCAGTCACCGGACCCTTACCGGTAACTTGACAGACTCTCGACATGCCTCAGCCCTCTAAAACCACATGCCCAACCCGGCATGGGTTGGCCGCTTAATCTCTCAGTCATTTGGCGCCAGGCGCCGCGTTTCTTTAAGGGTCTTACCGGCTACACCTACAGTGAAGGAACCGGGCCCCTAGAAAAGAGCGCTGCTTTATACCAGAAAGACCCCATAGCAACAACTATCGGTGTGAACAGACTTTTCAAAATCCCCGGTTTTACGGCGCCAGACGCCTTGAACAAAGGCTGTCGATGGCCGCGACCGCTCGTCGCAGAGTACCGACATCCACGTCCGCACAGACGATTTTCAGGTGCAAACCTACTCTGATTAGCCCTGCACGGGGGGTAATACAGCGCAAATTTTGCCCAAAAAACCAGCCGGACGCACGCCACAAAGTGAAAAAGGGGATAGTCATTTGTAAAAGAGCCCACTAGGGTAAGCCTTTTCCAGACTGCACTTGCAGATGGGCCTTCGATCTGCACAGGAATTCACGCATGCGCCTCGCTGCCCTACCGCTGTTGCTCGCCCCACTTTTGCTGAGCCCATTGGCCCAGGCTGCCGCGTTAAGCGTCTGCACCGAGGCCAGTCCGGAAGGATTCGATGTCGTTCAATACAACTCGCTGACCACCACCAACGCCTCGGCCGATGTGCTGATGAATCGTCTGGTCGATTTCGACACCGCCAGCGGCAAAGTCGTCGCCAGCCTGGCCGACAGCTGGGAAGTGTCAACCGACGGCCTGACCTACGTCTTCAAGCTGCACCCCCAAGTGAAATTCCACCACACCGAGTACTTCAGCCCCACTCGCGACCTGAGCGCCGAAGACGTGAAGTTCAGCTTCGACCGCATGCTCGACCCGGCCCACCCTTGGCACCCGGTAGCTCAAAGCGGCTTCCCTCACGCCCAATCGATGCAGTTGCCCGCGCTGATCAAGAAGATCGACGCGCTGGACCCGCTGACCGTGCGCTTTACCCTGGACCACCCCGACTCGACCTTCCTTGCCACCCTGAGCATGGGTTTTGCCTCGATCTACTCGGCTGAGTATGCCGACCAGTTGCTCAAGGCCGGCACGCCCGAGAAGCTCAACAGTCAGCCAATCGGCAGTGGCCCGTTCATCTTCGGGCGCTTCCAGAAAGATGCGTCGATTCGCTACAAGGCCAACCGCGACTACTTTGCCGGTAAACCGGCGGTGGACAGCCTGGTGTTCGCCATCACCCCGGACGCCAACGTGCGCTTGCAAAAACTGCGGCGCAACGAGTGCCAGATCGCCCTGTCGCCCAAACCACTGGACGTGCAGGCCGCCGCCCAGGAGCCGACCCTGAAGATCGAGAGCACACCGGCGTTCATGACCGCGTTCGTGGCCATCAACAGTCAGCATCCGCCGCTGGACAAGCCCGAAGTCCGCCAGGCGATCAATCTCGCCTTCGACAAGGCCAACTACCTCAAGGCCGTTTTCGAAGACACCGCGCAAGCCGCCAACGGTCCATACCCGCCCAACACCTGGAGCTACGCCAAGGACCTGCCGGGCTATCCAAAAGACATCGCCAAGGCTCGCGCATTGCTGGCCAAGGTCGGGCTCAAGGAGGGTTTTAAAACCACGATCTGGACCCGCCCTTCCGGCAGCCTGCTCAACCCAAACCCAAGCCTTGGCGCCCAGTTGTTGCAGGCGGACCTGGCTGAAATAGGGATTCAGGCTGAAATCCGGGTGATTGAATGGGGCGAGCTGATCCGTCGCGCCAAGGCCGGTGAACACGATCTGCTGTTCATGGGCTGGGCCGGCGACAACGGTGACCCGGATAACTTCCTCACGCCGCAGTTCTCCTGCGCTGCGGTCAACTCCGGGACCAACTTCGCCCGCTACTGCGACCAAGGCCTGGACAAGGTCATCAGCGCCGGCAAGACCACCACCGAACAAGGCGTGCGCAGCAAGCTTTACGAACAGGCCCAGACGCAGATCCAGCAACAGGCGCTGTGGCTGCCACTGGCGCACCCGACCGCTTACGCGCTGACGCGCAAGGAAGTTCAGGGCTACCAGGTCAGCCCGTTCGGCCGTCAGGATTACTCGAAGGTCAGCCTGAAATAGCCCGAAACTACATCCACCCGTACTCGACCATCGACAGCGGATCGCCGTCGCCGACGATGAAATGGTCGAGTACCCGCACATCAACCAGGTCCAGCGCCTCTTGCAGGCGCTTGGTCAGCGCTCGATCCGCCTGACTGGGTTCGGCACTCCCTGACGGATGGTTGTGGCACAGGATCAGCGCAGCGGCGTTGTGCGCCAGTGCACGCTTGACCACCTGACGCGGGTAGACGCTGGCACTGTCGATCGAGCCGCGAAACAGTATCTCGAATGCCAGCACACGATGCCGGGAGTCCAGAAACAGGCAACCGAACACCTCATGAGGCTCATGGCGCAACATTGCCTTCAGGTAATTGCGCACGTCAATCGGGCTCTTGAGCACCGAGTCGCGACGCAAGCGTTCCGCCAAATGCCGCCGCGCCATCTCCAGTACGGCCTGTAATTGGGCGAACTTCGCAGGGCCGAGCCCAAGCTGACTACCGAACGTCTGCTGGTCTGCCTCCAGCAACGTGCGCAGGCTGCCAAATTGATGCAACAGGTGTCGCGCCAGATCGACCGCACTTTTGCCGGTTACCCCGGTGCGTAGAAAGATGGCCAGCAATTCGGCGTCCGAAAGACTCGCCGAACCTTGCTCCAAAAGCTTCTCCCGCGGTCGCTCCGCCGCCGGCCAATCGCGAATGCTCATAGCACCTCCATGTGTGTGGGCGCCGCTGTTCCGTAGCGGTCGCTGTGATATCGTAGCCCATCTTTTTTGCGGGCGAATTCACCTTGGGGAGGGGGGTTCGCCACGTAGTCATCAACGAATTGAAAGGCAGGCCTATGCAGCGGCTGTATCGGAAACGCATCGTTCTCGGCGTCGGCGGTGGCATTGCCGCCTACAAGAGCGCCGAGCTGGTTCGCCGACTCATCGACCAGGGCGCCGAAGTGCGCGTGGTCATGACCCGCGGCGGCAGCGAGTTCATCACCCCGCTGACCATGCAGGCACTCTCCGGGCACCCGGTCCACCTGGACCTGCTGGACCCGGCGGCCGAAGCTGCGATGGGCCACATCGAGCTGGCCAAGTGGGCCGACCTGGTGCTGATCGCCCCGGCCACCGCTGACCTGATCGCGCGCTTGGCCCAGGGCATCGCCAACGACCTGCTGACCACCCTGGTGCTGGCCACCGACGCCACCGTGGCGCTGGCACCGGCGATGAACCAGGCCATGTGGCGCGACCCGGCCACCCAGGCCAACACCCAATTGCTCGAAAGCCGTGGCTTCAAGGTCTTCGGCCCGGCGTCCGGCAGCCAGGCCTGCGGCGACGTCGGCATGGGCCGCATGCTCGAAGCCAACGACCTGGCGCAGTGCGCTGCCGATTGCTTTCAGCGTCAGGCGCTGACCGGCAAACACGTGCTGATCACCGCCGGCCCGACCCAGGAAAACATCGACCCGGTGCGCTACATCACCAACCACAGCTCCGGGAAAATGGGCTTTGCCCTGGCCGAAGCGGCAGTTGAGGCCGGCGCCCGAGTGACCTTGATCACTGGCCCCGTGCACTTGCCGACCCCGGATCGCGTCACCCGGATCGACGTGGTCAGCGCGCGCGACATGCTCGCCGCCTGCGAAGCCGCAATCCCTTGCGACCTGTTCATTGCCTCTGCTGCGGTCGCGGACTATCGCCCGGAAGTCGTTGCCCCACAAAAACTCAAGAAAGACCCTACGAACGGCGACGGCTTGCTGCTGCAAATGGTCCGTAACCCAGACATACTGGCGACCATTGCCACGCGCCCCGACCGTCCGTTCAGTGTCGGTTTCGCCGCCGAAACCGAACACTTGCTCGACTACGCTGCACGCAAACTGAAAGACAAAAACCTCGACCTGATCGTCGCCAACGACGTGGCCAACCCGAGCATTGGCTTCAACAGTGAGGAAAACGCCTGCAGCGTGATCGACCGTGAGTTGCACGCAACACTCTTCGCCCAGACCAGCAAGGGCAAAATCGCCCGCCAACTGATCACTTTTATCGCCGAACGTCTGAACCAGGTTTAACTCGCATGCACGCTTTACAAGCCAAGATCCTCGACCCACGCATTGGCCGCGAATTCCCGCTGCCGCAGTACGCCACGCCAGGCTCCGCTGGCCTCGACCTGCGGGCGATGCTGGAACAGGACACCGTCATCAAGCCGGGTGAAACCCTGCTGATCCCGACCGGTCTGTCGGTGTACATCGGCGATCCGGGCCTTGCCGCGCTGATCCTGCCGCGCTCGGGCCTGGGCCATAAGCACGGCATCGTGCTGGGCAACCTGGTCGGGCTGATCGACTCCGATTACCAAGGGCCGCTGATGGTTTCCTGCTGGAACCGCGGCCAGACCGACTTCAACATTGTGGTCGGCGAACGCCTTGCCCAACTGGTGTTGGTGCCAGTGGTTCAGGCGCACTTCGAACTGGTTCAAGAGTTCGACGAAACCCAGCGTGGCGCCGGTGGTTTCGGCCATTCCGGTACCAAATGACCCGGTAGAAACGCTAAGCCCCGTGGGAGCTGCCGAAGGCTGCGATCTTTTGATCTTAAAAACGAAAATCAAAAGATCGCAGCCTTCGGCAGCTCCTACAGGGGAAGCGGGAGCAAGCTCCCTCGCCACAAATTTTATGCAGACTCACCTGCAAGGTTCATCGTGAAAATCAAGGCATCGGCCGGCTTTCAGAGGTGTCATAGCCTTTTCGCACCACGAACTCTCTGCCAAAAACACCGTCATACCCTTCAGTTTGATCCCGCTGGCGAACAGTTCGTCGGCCCGTCCAGCAACCGTTGAGTTGGAGCAGCCCCAGCAATGAGCAACGCAGCCCGAGTCGCACCGACCTTCCCCGACAGCATCTTTCGCGCCTACGACATTCGTGGCGTCGTCCCGGAAACCCTGACGGCTGAAACCGCTTACTGGATCGGTCGCGCCATTGGTTCCGAAACGCTTGCCAAGGGTGAGCCGAACATCTCTGTGGGGCGTGACGGTCGCCTGTCTGGCCCGGAATTGGTCGAGCCGTTGATTCAGGGCCTGCACGACAGCGGCTGCCACGTCAGCGACGTCGGCCTGGTGCCAACCCCGGCGCTCTATTACGCGGCCAACGTGCTGGCCGGCACGTCCGGCGTGATGCTCACCGGCAGCCATAACCCGTCGAACTACAACGGTTTTAAAATCGTTATTGCTGGCGACACCCTGGCCAACGAACAGATTCAGGCCCTGCACGAACGCCTGAAAACCAACAACCTGAGCAGCGGCAAAGGCAGCATCACCAAGGTCGAGATCCTCGATCGCTACACCACCGAAATCGTCCAGAACATCACACTCGCCCGCCGCCTGAAAGTGGTGGTCGATTGCGGTAACGGCGCCGCTGGCGTTATCGCGCCTCAGCTGATCGAAGCGCTGAACTGCGAAGTCATCCCGCTGTTCTGCGAAGTCGACGGTAACTTCCCGAACCACCATCCGGATCCGGGCAAGCCTGAGAACCTGGTGGACCTGATCGCCAAGGTCAAGGAAACCAACGCCGACCTGGGCCTGGCCTTCGACGGCGATGGCGACCGCGTGGGCGTGGTGACCAATACTGGCGACATCGTCTTCCCGGACCGCCTGCTGATGCTCTTTGCGAAAGACGTGCTGGCACGCAACCCGGACGCCGAGATCATCTTCGACGTCAAATGCACGCGTCGCCTGACCCCGCTGATCAAGGAATACGGCGGTCGCCCACTTATGTGGAAAACCGGTCATTCGTTGATCAAAAAGAAGATGAAACAAACCGGTGCCCTGCTCGCAGGCGAAATGAGCGGGCATATCTTTTTCAAGGAGCGCTGGTTCGGTTTCGATGACGGTATTTACAGCGCCGCGCGGCTGCTGGAGATCCTCAGCCAGGAAAAATCCAGCGCGCAGGAGCTGTTCGAGACCTTCCCGAATGATATTTCTACGCCGGAAATCAATATCCATGTGACCGAAGAGAGCAAATTCAGCATCATTGATGCACTGCACGATGCCCGCTGGGGCGAAGGCGCCGAACTGACCACCATCGACGGTGTGCGAGTCGACTACGCCAAAGGCTGGGGCCTGGTTCGCGCGTCCAATACCACACCGGTGCTGGTCCTGCGTTTCGAGGCCGACAACGACGCCGAACTGCAGCGCATCAAGGACGTGTTCCACGCCCAACTGAAACGTGTTGCACCTGACCTCCTACTACCATTTTGATTTTTTGAAGCGCCTTTTATTGAAGTGCCGGAGCCCCGAATGACCCTCGAACGCGAAGCCGCCGCCAACACCGCCAAGGTCCTGTCCGAAGCGCTGCCTTACATTCGCCGCTATGTCGGCAAGACCCTGGTGATCAAATACGGCGGCAACGCGATGGAAAGCGAGGAGCTGAAAACCGGCTTCGCCCGCGACATCGTGCTGATGAAAGCCGTGGGCATTAACCCGGTAGTGGTTCACGGTGGCGGCCCGCAAATCGGCGACCTGCTCAAGCGCCTGTCGATCGAGAGCCACTTCATCGATGGCATGCGCGTCACTGACGCCCAGACCATGGACGTGGTGGAAATGGTCCTCGGCGGCCAAGTGAACAAGGACATCGTCAACCTGATCAACCGCCATGGCGGCAGCGCCATCGGCCTGACCGGGAAAGACGCCGAGCTGATTCGCGCGAAAAAACTCACCGTCACCCGCCAGACGCCAGAGATGACCCAGCCGGAAATCATCGACATCGGCCAGGTGGGCGAAGTGGTCGGCATCAACACTGACCTGCTGAACCTGTTGGTCAAAGGCGACTTCATCCCGGTGATCGCGCCAATCGGTGTCGGCGCCAACGGCGAGTCGTACAACATCAACGCCGACCTGGTAGCCGGCAAGGTCGCTGAAGCGCTGAAAGCTGAAAAGCTGATGCTGCTGACCAACATCGCCGGTCTGATGGATAAAACAGGCAAGGTGCTCACCGGCCTGAGCACCCAGCAGGTCGACGAATTGATTGCCGATGGCACCATCTACGGCGGCATGCTGCCGAAGATCCGTTGCGCGCTGGAAGCCGTACAGGGCGGCGTCGGCAGCTCGCTGATCATCGATGGCCGGGTGCCGAATGCGATTCTGCTGGAAATCTTCACCGACACCGGAGTGGGCACCCTGATCAGCAACCGCAAGCGTCACTGAGTCAAAACCTTAAAAAGATCGCAGCCTGCGGCAGCTCCGATAGAGGATTTTCGAATGTCCGAAAAACCCGTAGGAGCTGACGAAGTCTGCATTCTTTTTGTTCGCGTCGGAAACGCCCGGCCGGACTTAGCGAAACGTCCGACATCGCGCACGAATCAATCTACATAGGATCCTCCCTGAGCCCACAGGAGATCTACCCATGCAAAAAGAACACGTTCCCTACGGCAGTGATGTTTCGGCCGGCAGTTACTCATGCGCAGACTGCGGACACAAATACTCCAATCAGTCGAAGACTTCGCTTCCACCCTGCCCCAATTACACTCCGAGCACTCACACGCTCAACGGCTGGAACATCCTGTCGGGACGAGGCGATGCGATAGGCGATCCGTATCCGAGCAGACCCGGTCATTGACCAAAGCAGAGCGTGAATCGCAGCCAATCAAAAAAGGCCCTGTTTTCACAGGGCCTTTTCTATCTAGACGCCGAACTGTGCTCGGTAGGCTTCAACTGCCGGCAGGTGTTGTTTGAGCTGCGGATCATCGGCGAGGTATTCCAGCACCTGATTCAGCGAAACAATGCTGATCACCGGGATACCGAAGTCACGCTCCACTTCCTGGATCGCCGACAGCTCACCGTTGCCACGCTCCTGACGGTTCAGGGCGATCAGCACGCCAGCGGCCTTCGCACCGTCCTGGGAAGCGATGATCTGCATCACTTCACGGATTGCGGTACCGGCAGTGATCACGTCGTCGATGATCAGCACTTCGCCGGTCAGCGGCGCGCCGACCAGGCTGCCGCCTTCGCCGTGGGCCTTGGCTTCCTTGCGGTTGAAGCACCATGGCAGATCGCGGTCATGGTGCTCAGCCAGCGCTACGGCGGTAGTCGCCGCCAAAGGAATGCCTTTGTACGCAGGACCAAAGAGCACGTCGAACGCAATGCCGCTCTCGACAATGGCTGCCGCATAGAAACGACCCAGCTGCGCCAGCGCAGAACCTGAGTTGAAAAGGCCGGCATTGAAGAAGTAAGGACTGGTACGCCCGGACTTCAGGGTGAACTCACCGAAGCGCAAAACGCCACGATCGATGGCAAAACGAATGAAGTCGCGCTGATACGCTTGCATGAAAAAAACCCCAAATACCACGGATTTAGCTAATTAGGTAGACGCCGTGTATCATACACGCACGCGATTTTTGGGGCCATTTATGCGGATCATCAGTGTGAACGTCAATGGTATTCAGGCTGCAGTCGAGCGTGGTTTGCTCAGTTGGCTGCAAGCACAGAATGCCGACGTCATCTGCCTGCAGGACACCCGCGCCTCCGCCTTTGAACTGGACGATCCAGCCTTCCAACTGGATGGCTACTTCCTTTATGCCTGCGATGCCGAAGTTCCCGCCCAAGGTGGCGTGGCTTTGTACTCGCGGTTGCAACCGAAGGCTGTCATCAGCGGTCTCGGCTTCGAGACGGCCGACCGCTACGGGCGCTACCTGCAAGCCGATTTCGACAAGGTCAGCATCGCGACCTTGCTGCTCCCTTCGGGGCAGAACGGCGATGAAGACTTGAACCAGAAGTTCAAGCTAATGGACGACTTCGCCCGTTATCTGGATAAACAGCGGCGCAAACGTCGCGAGTACATTTATTGTGGCTCGCTGTACGTGGCGCAACAGAAGCTGGATATCAAGAACTGGCGCGACAGCCAGCAATCCCCGGGCTTCCTGGCGCCAGAGCGTGCCTGGATGGACGAGATTGTCGGCAACATGGGCTATGTCGATGCCCTGCGTGAAGTCAGCCGCGAAGGCGATCAGTACAGCTGGTGGCCAGACAACGAACAGGCGGAGATGCTCAACCTGGGCTGGCGTTTCGACTACCAACTGCTGACCCCGGGCCTGCGCCGCTTTGTACGCAGCGCACGCTTGCCACGTCAGCCGCGGTTCTCGCAACACGCACCGCTGATCGTGGACTACGACTGGACGCTGACGATCTAAGCGTCTTTTCGCAGACACAAAGAACCGGCATCGCGCTGGCTGTGTGAAACCTGGCAGCCTGCCAACCGGTTAAAAAAATGCCCGTATCGCAAGATACGGGCATTTTTCATGCGTCAGTGAACATGACCCGAACCTCAAGCCACTGCAAAGAACGGTAGCGCAAGGTACAGTTTGATCACGATGACATTAATGATGTCGATGAAGAACGCACCCACCATGGGCACCACGAGAAACGCTATCTGCGAAGGCCCGTAGCGCTGCGTCACCGCCTGCATGTTGGCGATGGCCGTGGGTGTGGCACCCAGCCCAAAACCGCAATGCCCTGCCGCCAACACCGCCGCATCGTAGTTGCTGCCCATGACCCTGAACGTCACGAAAATCGCAAAGAGCGCCATGACCAACGCTTGCGCAGCCAGGATGATGAAGATCGGCAAGGCCAGCGCTGCCAGATCCCACAGCTTGAGCGACATCAAGGCAATCGCCAGAAACAGCGACAGGCTTACATTGCCCAGCACCGAGACTTCACGCTCGAATACCTGATACAAGCCCAACGCTGAAAGCCCGTTGCGTAAAACCACACCCACGAACAAGACGCACACGAACGTCGGCAACTCAAGGACAGTTCCTTGCAGCAAGCCATTCAGAAGATTGCCGGCCAATAAGCTGACTGCGATCAGAGCCAGTGTTTCGATAAACGAAAATGGCGTAATCGAGCGCTCTTTGTTCGGCTGCTCAAAGCCCTTTGGCAACCGTGGCGTTTCCTGAGGGTGGCAGCCGGGTGCTTGAACACGCTTGATCAGCAGCCGAGCGACCGGACCACCAATCAAACCACCTAACACCAGGCCAAACGTCGCAGAGGCAATTGCAAGCTCGGAGGCAGAGGCCAAGCCGTACTGCTCACTGAACACCGCCCCCCATGCAGCACCTGTACCGTGACCGCCCGACAAGGTAATCGAGCCTGTCAGCAGGCCCATCAAAGGATCGAGCCCCAGCACTTTTGCGAGGCCAATGCCCATGGCATTCTGGACGATCAGTAGTCCGGCCACCGCCAGCAGAAAAACGCCTACTACGCGACCGCCTTTCTTCAGGCTGGCGAAGTCCGCACTCAAGCCGATGGTGGCAAAAAAAGCCAACATCAACGGCGTCTGCAATGAAGTATCGAAGCGGACTTCAATATCAAAAGTTCGCAATACCAGGAGAACCAGGGCAACCAACAGGCCACCGGCCACCGGCTCAGGGATATTGTAATTACGTAGAAAACCAACACGTGTAACAAGTCCGCGCCCCAGCAAAAGCACCAGGGAAGCGGCCACAAGCGTTCCATAAAAATCGAGCTGAATCATTGGAATTATTCTTGGCTATATATATTCAGAGGCGCACTTTTTACCTGCGCACGCCTCTTGAATCGGCTGAGTGTCTCAACACTGATTGCTTGAAATTCAAGGACCTTCGATGGCTTGAATATGTCGAAATATTTCTTAGGGAATATGACGTGGGGCAACTCTATCAACCGTAAAGTCTCATTGCCAAGGACATAGCCGATGCTGAGGCATTGCAGTTGTGACTAAAGATGTAAGCGTGATATTTGATAAAGACATGTGGCATTTGGTTATCGCGGATATCACACGCTAGAAAATTTAATTGAGTTGTAAAAATACAAATGCCCTGACAAGTCAGGGCATTTGTTTTAAAGCGTCCAATGTAGGAGCGGGCGTGCTCGCGAATGCGCCGTGTCAGGCGACAATGGCATGGTGAAGACCGTTGCTCCCACAGGGGAAATCAGCATTGACCGTTACTTGATCAACCGCCAAGTGAACGGATAGCGATACAGCTGCCCTTCATTGGCTTTTACCCCGGCGATGATCGTCAGCACCAGCGCACCGATGGCCACCAGGCCAAACAGAAAGAAACCGATCACCACCACCATCAGCAACAGGCAGATCGCCGAAGCAATGGCCACGCTAATCTGAAAGTTCAGCGCCTCCTTGCCCTGGTCATCGATGAACGGGTCCATCTCGCGCTTCAGTTGCCAGAGGATCAGCGGCCCGATCAGTGAACCGAACGGCACCCAGATCCCCAGCAAGGCCGAGAGATGGCAGAACATGGCCCACTGACGAACCTCACGGCTCGGCACTGGCAGCGGAAGTTGCTCATCACTCATGACGCTCTCCTTGCTGGACATCGGAACCTGGACATCAAAACAATCAGTCGGCCAACGCAGCTTTTTGCAGATCGAAAATTTCGGTCATGCCTTTTTTCGCCAGCTCCAGCATCGCGTTCAGCTCTTCAGGCTGGAACGGCGCGCCTTCAGCGGTGCCCTGCACTTCGATGAAACCACCGGTGCTGGTCATCACCACGTTCAGGTCAGTCTCGGCAGCCGAATCTTCCAGGTAGTCCAGATCCAGCACTGGTTCGCCCTGGTACATGCCCACGGACACTGCAGCAATCATCTGCTTGAGCGGGTCACCGCCTTTCAGGCCGCCGCGCTTCTTGATCACTTTCAAGGCGTCGACCAGCGCAACCATGGCACCGGTGATCGAGGCAGTACGCGTCCCGCCATCGGCCTGGATCACGTCGCAGTCGACGTACAGGGTCACGTCGCCCAGCTTGGACATGTCCAGCGCAGCGCGCAAAGAGCGACCAATCAGACGCTGGATCTCGAGCGTACGGCCGCCTTGCTTGCCACGGCTCGCTTCACGCTGGTTACGCTCGCCAGTGGCGCGCGGCAGCATGCCGTATTCAGCGGTCAGCCAGCCTTGGCCCTGACCCTTGAGGAAGCGCGGCACACCGTTTTCGACGCTGACGGTGCAGATCACTTTGGTATCACCGAACTCGACCAGTACAGATCCCTCGGCGTGTTTGGTGTAGTTGCGGGTGATGCGGATCGAGCGGAGCTGATCGGCAGCGCGACCACTTGGACGTTTCATAGAGGAACACCTGTACGGAGGACGGAAATCTGCCGAGCATTATAGGGCGACCAGGCGCGGCTGGGCACTTCTAAAAAACCCGGGCGACGAGCGAGGGCTCTGAACCGCGCTCTGCGACGACCTGCAGCGCTTTGTCACACGCGCCATTTGGGAGCATCCGCCGCACTGCGCTACAATCCTGCGCCTTTACAGCCTGTGGGCTTTAATTCATCTAATCAGGTCCGTTGAGCCCGCAGGGTTCGGCGCCGGCCTGAATCGCGAGGTACCTCCATGGTGCACAGCATGACCGCCTTCGCCCGCGTCGAAAAAGCCGGCAGCCAGGGCACCCTGAGCTGGGAGCTGCGCTCGGTCAACAGCCGCTACCTGGAACCGCACCTGCGCCTGCCAGAGTCCTTTCGCGACCTCGAAGGCAACGTGCGCGAAGCACTGCGCCAAGGCCTGTCGCGTGGCAAACTCGAATGCACCCTGCGCTTCACCGAAGAAACCACCGGCAAACCGCTGCAAGTCGATCGTGAGCGCGCCGCGCAACTGGTCGCCGCCGCCGAAACCGTCGCCAGCCTGATCAAGAACCCGGCCGCCCTGAACCCGCTGGAAGTGTTGGCCTGGCCTGGCGTGCTGGTCGCCGACGCAAGCGACCCGCAAGCGCTCAATGCCGAGGCGCTGGGCCTGTTCAATGAAGGCCTCAAGGAACTCAAGGCGGGCCGCGAGCGCGAAGGTGCGGAGCTGGCCCGACTGATCAACGAGCGCCTGACGTCGATTGAAGAAGACGTGGTGACCCTGCGCGAACTGGTTCCGCAGATGCTCGCCACCCAGCGCCAGAAGGTGCTCGACCGCTTTGCCGACATGAAGGCCGAGCTCGACCCGCAGCGCCTGGAACAGGAAATGGTCATGCTCGCGCAAAAGAGCGACGTCGCCGAAGAACTGGACCGCCTGAGCACTCACATCATCGAAGTTCGCCGCGTGCTCAAGTCCGGCGGCGCTGCCGGTCGGCGCCTCGACTTCCTGATGCAGGAGCTCAATCGCGAAGCCAATACACTGGGCTCCAAAGCCTTCGACCCGCGCAGCACCCAGGCTGCGGTCAACCTCAAAGTGTTGATCGAGCAGATGCGCGAACAAGTGCAGAACATTGAGTAAGGCTACCCCGACATGACCCACAGCACCGGCACCCTTTACATCATTTCCGCCCCTTCGGGCGCGGGCAAGAGCAGCCTGGTCAAGGCCCTGACCGACGCTGATCAGGCGATCCGCGTCTCCGTTTCCCACACCACCCGCGCCATGCGCCCCGGTGAAGTGAACGGCGTGAACTATCACTTCGTCGACCGCAGCGAGTTCGTGAAGATGATCGAACACGGGGATTTCCTCGAGCGCGCCGAAGTCTTCGGCAATCTCTACGGCACCTCGCAAAGCCACTTGCAGCAGACCCTGGATGAAGGTCACGACCTGATTCTGGAAATCGATTGGCAAGGCGCCGAGCAAGTGCGCAAGTTGATGCCGCAAGCGCGCTCGATCTTCATTCTGCCGCCGTCCTTGCAGGCCTTGCACCAGCGCCTGACCAATCGCGGCCAGGACAGCGACGAAATCATCGAAGGCCGGATGCGTGAAGCGGTCAGCGAGATGAGCCACTACGTCGACTACGACTACCTGATCATCAATGACGATTTCGCCCACGCACTGCACGACTTGAAGGCGATTTTTCGTGCCAATCAGCTGCATCAGAAGCGTCAGCAGCAGCGCAACGGAAAACTTTTAGCTGAATTGCTCGGCTAAACAGCTCTTCCCAAAACTGCTGCAAGGGCTTTACATTGGTGCTTGCAGCGCGTTGAAGGGCTTGGTTAAAAAATCAGCGCTTCCCTAATCGCTGGTGATTTTTTAAACTGTTGAGTCCGCTCGCCCAACCGGGCAGCGCGCATATTGCATTCGCTCCGAGGAATACCATGGCCCGCGTAACCGTTGAAGACTGCCTAGAACACGTGGAAAACCGCTTTGAGCTGGTCATGCTCTCTACCAAGCGTGCCCGTCAACTGGCCACCGGCGGCAAAGAGCCTTTGGTCCAGTGGGAAAACGACAAGCCCACCGTTGTGGCCCTGCGTGAAATCGCTGAAGGCCTGATGAGCTACGAGTTCATCGCCAATGCTGAAATCGTCGAAGACGAACCGCTGTTCGCAGCGTTCGAGGACGAGTCCAACGAGGCCGTCTAAGCCTATGCCTGGTCGACGTAGAACGGCGCGGGGTCACAGCCATCGGCAGGAGTCATCATGCCGAGCATAGACGCCCTCGCCGAACGCTTATCGACCTACCTCGGCACTGACCAGGTCAACCTGGTCCGCCGAGCGTACTTCTACGCCGAACAAGCCCACGACGGCCAACGCCGCCGCAGCGGCGAGGCGTACGTCACGCACCCGTTAGCGGTCGCGAACATTCTTGCCGACATGCACATGGACCATCAGAGCCTGATGGCCGCGATGCTGCATGACGTGATCGAAGACACCGGTATTGCCAAGGAAGCGCTCTCTGCGCAGTTTGGCGAAACCGTGGCCGAACTGGTCGACGGGGTCAGCAAACTGACCCAGATGAACTTCGAGACCAAAGCCGAAGCCCAAGCCGAAAACTTCCAGAAAATGGCCATGGCCATGGCCCGCGACATTCGCGTGATCCTGGTGAAACTGGCCGACCGCTTGCACAACATGCGCACGCTGGAAGTCCTGTCCGGTGAAAAACGCCGGCGGATCGCCAAGGAAACCCTGGAAATCTATGCACCCATCGCCAACCGGCTGGGCATGCACGCCATCCGCATAGAGTTCGAAGACCTGGGCTTCAAGGCCATGCACCCGATGCGTTCCGCGCGGATCTACCAGGCGGTCAAGCGCGCCCGGGGCAACCGCAAGGAAATCGTCAACAAGATCGAAGAATCCCTCAGCCACTGCCTGGCCATCGACGGCATTCAGGGCGAGGTCAGCGGTCGCCAGAAACACCTCTACGGCATCTACACGAAAATGCGCGGCAAGCGTCGGGCTTTCAACGAGATCATGGACGTCTACGCGTTCCGGATCATCGTCGACAAGGTCGATACCTGCTACCGCGTGCTGGGTGCTGTGCATAACTTATATAAACCACTGCCGGGGCGCTTCAAGGATTACATCGCGATTCCCAAGGCCAACGGCTATCAGTCGCTGCACACCACGCTCTTCGGCATGCACGGCGTACCGATCGAAATCCAGATCCGCACCCGTGAAATGGAAGAGATGGCCAACAACGGCATCGCCGCCCATTGGCTGTACAAATCCAGCGGCGACGAGCAGCCAAAAGGCACTCACGCCCGCGCCCGCCAGTGGGTCAAAGGCGTGCTGGAAATGCAGCAACGCGCTGGCAATTCGCTGGAATTCATTGAAAGCGTGAAGATCGACCTGTTCCCGGACGAGGTCTACGTGTTCACGCCAAAGGGCCGGATCATGGAGCTGCCAAAAGGCTCCACGGCGGTCGACTTCGCTTACGCGGTGCACACCGACGTCGGCAACAGCTGCATCGCCTGCCGGATCAATCGTCGACTGGCGCCGCTGTCCGAACCACTGCAAAGCGGCTCGACGGTCGAGATCGTCAGCGCGCCGGGCGCACGGCCAAACCCGGCGTGGCTCAATTTCGTGGTCACCGGCAAGGCCCGCACGCACATTCGTCACGCGCTGAAACTGCAACGCCGCTCCGAGTCCATCAGCCTGGGCGAACGCCTGCTGAACAAGGTGCTCAACGGTTTCGACAGCTCGCTGGAAAAAGTCCCGGCCGAGCGCATCAAGGTGATGCTCAACGAATACCGCCTCGAACTGATCGAAGACCTGCTGGAAGACATCGGCCTGGGCAATCGCATGGCTTACGTCGTGGCGCGTCGTCTGCTCGGCGAAGGCGAACAGCTGCCAAGCCCGGAAGGTCCGCTGGCGATTCGCGGGACCGAAGGCCTGGTGCTGAGTTACGCCAAGTGCTGCACGCCGATCCCGGGCGACCCGATTGTCGGCCACCTGTCCGCCGGCAAAGGCATGGTCGTGCACCTGGACAACTGCCGCAACATCAGCGAAATCCGCCACAACCCGGAAAAATGCATCCAGCTCTCGTGGGCCAAGGATGTCACCGGCGAATTCAATGTCGAACTGCGCGTCGAGCTGGAACATCAGCGCGGTCTGATTGCCTTGCTGGCCAGCAGCGTCAACGCTGCCGACGGCAACATCGAAAAAATCAGCATGGACGAACGCGACGGTCGTATCAGCGTGGTCCAACTGGTGGTCAGCGTGCACGACCGTGTACACCTGGCCCGCGTGATCAAGAAACTGCGCGCCCTGACCGGGGTGATTCGCATCACCCGCATGCGTGCTTAGCGCGTCCACATAGCCCCCCCAATTACAAGGAGTCATAAATGACCAAGACTGTTATCACCAGCGACAAGGCCCCGGCCGCCATCGGTACTTATTCCCAGGCGATCAAGGCTGGCAATACCGTCTACATGTCCGGTCAGATCCCGCTCGATCCAAAAACCATGGAACTGGTCGAAGGCTTCGAAGCCCAGACCGTCCAGGTGTTCGAGAACCTCAAAGCCGTGGCCGAAGCCGCTGGCGGTTCATTCAAGGACATCGTCAAACTGAACATCTTCCTCACCGACCTGAGCCACTTCGCCAAGGTCAACGAGATCATGGGCAAGTACTTCGACCAGCCTTACCCGGCGCGCGCCGCCATCGGCGTGGCTGCCCTGCCAAAGGGTTCGCAGGTTGAAATGGATGCCATTCTGGTCATCGAGTAACACGTACGGCGTAGTCCCTTGGGCTGCGCCGACTTCGTTCTGTAAGGATCTCCTCATGCGCAAAGCGCTAGCTCTCTCGTTGCTCGCGGTGTTTCTCGGTGGCTGCGCCAGCAACCCTGCCGACCGCGACATCAGTGGCACCTGGATCAACCAGTCAGCAATCGATGCTGCGGCCAAGGGCGGCCCACTGCGTGAAGCACTCCAGGCCTATGGCCCGAACCTGGAGTGGGACGTCAACACCAAGGCCAGCCAGGCGCGCTACAGCAATGGCTTCGAGAAAATCGAAGGCAAGGTACTGGGCGAGCAGTCCGGCGCCTGGAAAATCGAGATTTATGGCAGCGCTGCCACCGAATTGAAGCGCGACGGCAAACAATTGCAGCAAGTGGCCAACGACAACGAGCCAGGGCAACTGTTTGACCGCGCCACAGATGCCGCTCCTGAGGGCGCGCCACTGGGCGCCAGCTTCGAACGCGCGCTGTACTCGGCGTACCTCGGCGGTAGCTGGAAGATCGTCGACGGTCCAGGCATTGGCAGCACCGTTCAGTTCCAGGCCGATGGCGCCGTTCAAGGCCTGCCCGGCGCTGACCGTTACGCGCTGTGCCTGGCAGGCGACTGCGCCTCCATGAGCGGCGGCCACGACACCGTCTGGCTGCAACTGAGCGGCCAGGGCAACCCGTGGATCTTTACCCGCAACGGCAAACAGATGGAGATCTTCCAGGCGGTCAACGGATCCCAGGCAGACGAAGTGCCTTCGTTCGCCCCTGGCAATCGCCAATGGACACTGGAAAAACAGTGATTCCAGATTAAAAGATCGTCCGAACGCGGCCCGAGCCTGCGGCAGCTCCTACAGATATTCGGTGTAGGAGCTGCCGCAGGCTCGGGCCGCGTTCGGACGATCTTTCTGTTTGTCAGCAACGCCCTTCAAGAATCGCTGCATACCCTTCACGAAAGCTCGGATAACGCGGCGTCCAGCCCAGGGCCTTGGCGCGGGCGTTGCTGCAACGCTTGCTGCCGGTACGGCGCACGCTGGCGTCCTCGGCCCACTCGGTCACCCCAAGGTACTCGCGCAACCAGCCCACCACGTCCGCCAGTGGCGCGGGCGCATCGTCGACGCCGATATAGCAGCCCTCCAGCGACTCACCGCGTTCGGCACGCAGTAACAGGAACGCCAACAACCCGGCCGCGTCATCCACATGAATCCGGTTGGCATACAGCGGCGGGTCAATCGCGACGCGATACCCCTGACGCACTTGGCTCAACAGCCACTCACGACCCGGGCCGTAAATCCCGGTCAAGCGCACCAGACTGGCAGGGATGCCGCCGTTTAAAGCAACCTGCTCAGCTTCCAGCATCACCCGCCCGGAATAGCCGTCCGCTTGAGTCGGCGACGTTTCATCGATCCACTCACCGTTCTGCTGACCATAAACGCTGCTGCTGGAGACAAACAGCAAGCGCTTCGGTGCCTGACCGTAGTCGTTCAGCCAACCCAGCACATGCTGCAAGCCCTGGACATAAGCGGCGCGGTAGCCGGCTTCATCGTGATCGGTGGCGGCCGCGCAATACACCAGGTAATCCACCGCACCGACGGGCCAGGTCGCCGGACAGTCTTCATTGAACAAGTCGCCGGCAACGCCAATAACGCCCTCGGGCAGGCGTGAGATGTCACGCCGCAGGCCATGAACCTCCCACCCTGAGGCCAGCAATTGAGTGGCCAGACGGCCGCCGACATCGCCACAACCGGCGATTAAAACAGAAGGCGCGGACATCAAAATTCTCCCATCAGAAAGGTACAGGCTAGCCTTGGCATTAGACGCGCGGCTAGCAATCAAAGAAAAAAGAGACTCTATTACTTTTGTTAACAAGAATTACTTGCAATAATGCCTGCCACTTTTGTTCTCGGCCCACGAGGCCTGGAAGGACATTAAACCCTCTTTTTCTCTCAGGTCCGGCCAGCATGACACGTAATCCTCTCTCCGCTTCGCCAACCACGCTTACTCGCCCATCTCGCGCCATGAGCGCGGTCGCCGCACTGCTGTTCAGCTTGCTGCTGGCCCCCAGTGCCGCGTTCGCCGATGAGCCGACCGCCGCCGCACCGGCCGCGACAGCCTCTGCCCCAGCCGTTCACGCAAACGCTGACCACGCCGTCCCGGTCGTGACGCCCGTCGCCGCCGACCCGGCACTGGCCGCCGAAGGCGCTGCCGCTGACGCACCAGAAGTCCTCGAAGCCGACAACTCCCTGGGCATGGCCCACGACCTGTCGCCATGGGGCATGTACCAGAACGCCGACATCATCGTGAAAATCGTGATGATCGGTCTGGCGATCGCCTCGATCATCACCTGGACTATCTGGATCGCCAAAGGCCTTGAGTTGCTGGGCGCCAAGCGTCGTCTGCGCGGTGAAATCGCCAGCCTGAAAAAAGCCACCACCCTTAAAGAAGCCAGTGTCAGTGCGGCCAAGGAAGGCACCCTCGCCAACCTGCTGGTCCACGACGCGCTGGAAGAAATGCGCCTGTCGGCCAACAGCCGCGAAAAAGAAGGCATCAAGGAACGCGTCAGCTTCCGTCTCGAGCGCCTGGTCGCCGCCTGTGGCCGCAACATGAGCAGCGGCACCGGCGTGCTGGCCACCATCGGCTCCACCGCACCGTTCGTGGGGCTGTTCGGCACCGTGTGGGGCATCATGAACAGCTTCATCGGCATCGCCAAAACCCAGACCACCAACCTCGCGGTCGTGGCTCCCGGCATCGCCGAAGCCTTGCTGGCCACCGCGCTGGGCCTGGTGGCTGCGATTCCTGCGGTCGTCATCTACAACGTCTTCGCCCGCTCCATCGCCGGTTACAAGGCTCAGGTTTCCGACGCCTCGGCTGAAGTCCTGCTGCTGGTCAGCCGCGACCTTGACCACCTGCCGGCCGAGCGCACTGCCTCGCAACCGCACATGGTCAAAGTAGGGTAATCCGTCATGGGCTTGCATTTAAAGGAAGGCGCGGACGACGATCTCGCCGAGAACCACGAAATCAACGTCACGCCGTTCATCGACGTGATGCTGGTGCTGCTGATCATCTTCATGGTGGCCGCCCCGCTGGCCACCGTGGACATCAAGGTCGACCTCCCCGCCTCGACCGCCAAACCGGCGCAGCGGCCGGAGAAACCGGTGTTCCTCAGCGTCAAGGCCGACCAGCGCCTGTACCTGGGCGAAGACGAAGTCAAAACCGAAACCCTCGGCGCGACCCTCGACGCACGGACCCAGGGCAAGAAGGACACGACCATCTTCTTCCAAGCCGATAAAGGCGTGGACTACGGCGACCTGATGCACGTGATGGATGCCCTGCGGGCCGCCGGCTACCTGAAAGTCGGTCTGGTCGGACTTGAGACGGCAGCCAAGAAATGATCACGACGCGCCAAAAGCTGACGCGTTACGGTGGTAGCCTGGCCGTGGTGCTGGGCGTCCATGCGGTCGCGATTATGCTCGCACTCAACTGGAAGTCCTCACCGCCAGTCGAGCTGCCGCCGATGGCGATGATGGTCGAGTTGGCGCCGGTTCCGGCACCGCCGTCGCCCGCACCGCCCAAGGTCATCACGCCGCCACAACCACCGGCCCCGGCCGAAGAGCTGCCGTTGCCGAAACTTGCGGAAGCGCCAAAACCGACGATCTCGGTGCCCAAACCGGTCAAACCCAAGCCCAAGCCTCAACCGCCCAAACCGGTGGAGAAAAAGCCTGAGCCGCCGAAGGAAAAACCGGCTGAGGAAAAACCCAGCGACGCACAGCCGACCAACGCTCCGACGGAGAAATCCGCGCAACCTGCCCCCGGCCCGTCGCCTGCGCAGAATGCGGCCAAGGAAAGTTGGCAAAGCACGCTGCTGGCGCACCTGGCCAAGTACAAGAAGTACCCGCCGGCCGCCCAATCGCGTGGCAAGGAAGGCTTGAACCGTCTGCGCTTCGTGGTCGACGCTGAAGGCAAGGTATTGTCGTACGAGCTGGTCGGTCGCTCCGGCAACGCCGATCTGGACCGGGCCACCCTGGAAATGATCCGCCGCGCCCAGCCACTGCCCAAGCCACCGGCCGACATGCTGAGCAACGGCTCGATCGAAATCGTCGCACCGTTCGCTTACTCCCTGGAAAAACGCCGACGCTGAAGACCAGCCTTGTAGCAGCTGCCGCAGGCTGCGTTCGGCTGCGCAGCAGTCGTAAATCCTATACGCGCGATTTACTTGAACGACCGCGGTGCCTGATTCTACGACTGCTGCGCAGCCGAACGCAGCCTGCGGCAGCTGCTACAGAAGCGGAAGCGATCTTCGATCTTTTATGAAAGGCACCGAAAGGTGCCTTTTGCATATCTGCCAGCGCCAAACAGGCATTGCCCAGTGTCGCTCTGCTCCCCCAGTCTGATAACGTGCGTCTATCGATTGCAGCCGGTATGCTTGGCCGCATCTTCATGGACGCCCGCTATGACCCTCACAGAATTACGCTACATCGTTACCCTCGCCCAAGAGCAGCATTTCGGTCACGCGGCCGAACGTTGCCACGTCAGCCAGCCAACCCTGTCGGTGGGCGTGAAAAAGCTTGAAGACGAACTCGGTGTGCTGATTTTCGAGCGCAGCAAAAGCGCGGTGCGCCTGACCCCGGTCGGCGAAGGCATCGTCGCCCAGGCCCAGAAAGTCCTCGAACAGGCCCAAGGCATTCGCGAGCTGGCCCAGGCCGGTAAAAACCAGCTGACCGCCCCGCTGAAAGTCGGCGCGATCTACACCGTCGGCCCGTACCTGTTCCCGCACCTGATTCCACAACTGCACCGGGTCGCCCCGCAGATGCCGTTGTACATCGAAGAAAACTTCACCCACGTACTGCGCGACAAACTGCGCAACGGCGAGCTCGACGCGATCATCATCGCCCTGCCGTTCAACGAAGCCGATGTGCTGACCCTGCCACTCTACGACGAGCCGTTCTACGTCCTGATGCCGGCCCAGCACCCGTGGACCGAGAAAGAAAGCATCGACGCCAGCCTGCTCAACGACAAGAGCCTGCTGCTGCTCGGCGAAGGCCACTGCTTCCGCGATCAGGTGCTCGAAGCTTGCCCGACCCTGGCCAAAGGCAACGATGGTGCCAAGCACACCACGGTCGAATCCAGCTCCCTGGAAACCATTCGGCACATGGTCGCCTCCGGCCTGGGCATCTCGATCCTGCCGCTCTCGGCCGTCGACAGCCATCACTACGCCCCCGGCGTGCTCGAAGTGCGCCCACTGACGCCGCCAGTGCCGTTCCGCACCGTGGCCATCGCCTGGCGCGCCAGCTTCCCACGGCCAAAAGCGATTGAAATCCTCGCTGACTCGATCCGCCTGTGCTCGGTGGCCAAGCCGCCAGCGGTTGCGGGTTAAGCGTTAGCCATGACAGAGCTGTCGCAGGTGTCGGTCACGGCACTCAAGGGTGTTGGCGAAGCCATGGCCGAAAAACTGGCCAAGGTCGGCCTGGAAAACCTCCAGGACGTGCTGTTCCACCTGCCGCTGCGCTACCAGGATCGCACCCGCGTGGTGCCGATCGGCCACTTGCGGCCGGGTCAGGATGCGGTGATCGAAGGCACCGTCAGCGGCGCCGACGTGGTCATGGGCCGCCGCCGCAGCCTGGTCGTGCGCCTGCAGGATGGCACCGGCGGGCTCAGCCTGCGCTTCTACCATTTCAGCAACGCACAAAAGGAAGGCCTGAAACGCGGCACCCGTGTGCGCTGCTACGGCGAGGCCCGGCCCGGTGCGTCGGGGCTGGAAATCTACCACCCGGAATACCGCGCCATCACCGGCGACGAACCGCCGCCGGTGGATGAAACCCTGACGCCGGTCTACCCGCTCACCGAAGGCCTGACCCAACAGCGTCTGCGCCAACTGTGCATGCAAACCCTGACGCTGCTCGGCCCCAGCAGCCTGCCTGACTGGCTGCCACAAGAGCTGGCGCGGGACTACCAACTGGCGCCGCTGGCCGACGCGATCCGCTACCTGCATCACCCGCCCGCCGACGCCGATGTCGACGAACTCGCCCTCGGTCATCACTGGGCGCAGCACCGTCTGGCCTTCGAAGAACTGCTGACCCATCAGCTGTCGCAGCAACGCCTGCGTGAAAGCATGCGGGCGCTGCGGGCGCCGGCCATGCCCAAGGCCACCAGGCTGCCGGCTCAGTATCTGGCTAACCTCGGCTTCCCGCCGACCGGCGCGCAGCAACGGGTGGGCAATGAAATCGCCTACGACTTGAGCCAGCACGAGCCGATGCTGCGGCTGATTCAGGGCGACGTTGGCGCCGGTAAAACCGTGGTCGCGGCCCTCGCGGCCTTGCAGGCGCTGGAGGCCGGTTATCAAGTCGCGCTGATGGCGCCCACCGAAATCCTCGCCGAACAGCACTTCATCACCTTCAAGCGCTGGCTCGAACCGCTGGGCCTGGAAGTCGCCTGGCTGGCCGGCAAGCTCAAGGGCAAGAACCGCGTTGCCGCACTGGAACACATCGCCAGCGGCGCGCCGATGGTGGTCGGCACTCACGCCTTGTTCCAGGACGAAGTGCAGTTCAAGAACCTCGCGCTGGTGATCATCGACGAACAACACCGCTTCGGCGTGCAGCAACGGCTGGCGCTGCGGCAGAAAGGCGTTGGCGGGCGGATGTGCCCGCACCAGTTGATCATGACCGCCACGCCGATTCCGCGCACCCTGGCCATGAGTGCGTATGCCGACCTCGACACCTCGATCCTCGACGAACTGCCGCCCGGCCGAACCCCGGTGAACACCGTGCTGGTCACCGACACCCGCCGGGTTGAAGTCATCGAACGGGTGCGTGCTGCCTGTGCCGAAGGGCGTCAGGCGTATTGGGTGTGCACGCTGATTGAAGAGTCGGAAGAGCTCACCTGCCAGGCCGCCGAAACCACCTATGAAGACCTCACCGCCGCCCTCGGCGAGCTGAAGGTTGGCTTGATCCACGGCCGCATGAAGCCCGCCGAGAAAGCCGACGTCATGGCGCAATTCAAGGCCGGCGCGCTGCACCTGCTGGTGGCGACCACGGTGATCGAAGTCGGCGTCGACGTGCCCAACGCCAGCCTGATGATCATCGAAAACCCCGAGCGCCTCGGCCTGGCGCAATTGCACCAGCTGCGTGGACGAGTGGGCCGGGGCAGCGCCGCCAGTCACTGCGTGCTGCTCTACCATCCGCCGCTGTCGCAGATCGGCCGTCAACGCCTGGGCATCATGCGCGAGACCAACGACGGCTTCGTGATCGCCGAAAAAGACCTCGAACTGCGCGGCCCCGGCGAAATGCTCGGCACCCGACAAACCGGCCTGCTGCAATTCAAGGTCGCCGACCTGATGCGTGACGCCGACCTGCTGCCAGCGGTACGCGACGCGGCCCAGGCGCTGCTCGAACGATGGCCCCATCACGTCAGCCCGTTGCTCGACCGCTGGCTACGACATGGGCAGCAATACGGCCAAGTGTGAGCAGTGTCTCAGTTTCAGGGCCATGGTTTTAAACAAGCTGGGTATACTCCTGCGATTGTTTGAAAACGGATACAGGCCATGACCGAAGTTGCCCTCGCACCCGAAGCCCCGCACGCACCGTCTGTTATCCGGCTGCTGCTCGGCAAACTGGGCATCCGCTACGCCGAAGTGCTCGATCGCCCGAGCCTCAACCCCGCCCGCAAGGTGCAAGCGGTGTTGCTCGACGACGCTGTCGGCGCGCTCATGGTGCTGTTCCCGCAGAGCCAGTTGCTGGACCTCAACCGCCTCGCCGAACTCACCGGCCGCCGGCTCACCGCCGTGCCGCTGGAACGCCTGGAGCGCATGCTCGGCAAACACAACCTGAGCTTTCTGCCCGGCCTGCCAGCGCTCACCAGCTCGCCGTGCCTGTACGAAGCAAGCTTGCTGCGCGAACCTTTGCTGCTGATCAACTCGGGCGAGCCCGGCGTGCTGCTGGAAGTCACCCGCGAAGACTTCAAAAGCATGCTGACCAAGGCCAGCGCCGCAAACTTCGGCGAAGCCCTGAGCCTCATCCGCCCCAACCTCGACCGCCCCGACGATGACCGCGAGGAAATCACCCAAGCGGTGCAGGCCTTCACGGCGCGACGTATTCAGCAACGCCTGGAAGCAACCATCGAGATTCCACCGCTGGCCGAAACCGCACAGAAAATCATCAAGCTGCGGGTCGACCCCAACGCCACCATCGACGACATCACCGGCGTCGTCGAAACCGACCCGGCGCTGGCCGCGCAAGTGGTGAGCTGGGCAGCGTCGCCGTACTACGCGTCACCGGGCAAGATTCGTTCAGTGGAAGACGCGATCGTCCGCGTGCTGGGCTTTGATCTGGTGATCAACCTGGCGCTGGGCCTGGCCCTGGGCAAAACCCTGAGCCTGCCCAAAGACCACCCGCAACAGACCACGCCGTACTGGCAGCAATCGATCTACACCGCCGCCGTCATCGAAGGCCTGACCCGCGCCATGCCGCGCGCCCAGCGCCCGGAAGCCGGCCTGACCTACCTCGCCGGCCTGCTGCACAACTTTGGCTACTTGCTGCTGGCCCACGTCTTCCCGCCGCACTTCTCGCTGATCTGTCGGCACCTGGAGGTCAACCCGCACCTGTGCCACAGCTTTGTCGAGCAACACCTGCTGGGCATCAGCCGTGAACAGATCGGCGCGTGGCTGATGCGCTACTGGGACATGCCCGACGAACTGGCCACTGCGCTGCGCTTCCAGCACGACCCAAGCTACGACGGCGACTACGCCGAGTACCCGAACCTCGTCTGCCTGACCGTGCGCCTGCTGCGCAGCCGTGGCATCGGCTCCGGCCCCGACGAAGCAATCCCCGACGCCCTGCTCGACCGCCTCGGCCTCTCCCGCGACAAAGCCGAAGACGTCGTCAGCAAAGTCCTCGAAGCCGAAGTCCTCCTACGCGAACTCGCCTCGCAGTTCAGCCAGCCCTAAAAAACCCGCTCCCACACTCAATCAAATGTGGGAGCAGGCTTTTGTGGGAGCGAGCCTGCTCGCGATGAATTCACTACGGTCTATCTGAAAGACCTCAAGCCTTAGGCTTGGCCTTCCTCGGCTTCAAATACTTGGTCAGCCCCTGGAACCACATCACCAGCGCCGGGTTGCCCTTGATCTGAATCGACTTGTCCTGAATCCCGGTCATGAACGCCAACTGCTTGTTCTTCGCCTGCATCGTGGCAAAACCGTAAGCGGCATCTTTAAAGGCAATCGCAAACGCCGGCTCGGCGTACACCCCAGCCTTGCTGCTAATGCGCTGATCCTTCACCACGAAGTGCCGCGCCACCTTGCCGTCCAGCGTCTGCAACTGGAACACCAGTTCTTTATCACCCAACTGCTGCTGAAACGCCGGATTGGTCCGACTGGCCTTGCGCATCAGCAAGCCCATCATCCAGAGAAGAAAACGAAATTTCATGCTCAAGCCCCAAAGGAAAAAATGAACGCTGGCGCAGTGTAGCGGCTTAAACCCAGAACGCCACCGTTGCGCAGCGTTAGCAGAAGATGAAGCGCTTTTTAAGCACGATGACTACCAAGTCACACTTCTCAAAGTCCCAACTGATCGTTCCCACTCCCCCGTGAGAACAATCTTCAACCCACCCACCGCGTAGGAGCTGCCGAAGGCTGCGATCTTTTGATCTTGAACCCCTCCAATCGCAAAACCCCGTCCTCGGACATTTCCTTCAAGTTGTAGCGGTGTTCAGTAACTATCCCGGTCGGCAGACCAGGGCTAGTCTCACCCTGTCACCAAAAAACGGTGACACGGACGTGCAAGTCCGGTATCGGCACACAATCGGTTATGGCTATTCATCGAGTGTTTTCTTATGCTCGCGAATCGTTATGGCGGCTGTGTGTGGGAGACCTTCGGGTCTGCCGGTTTGCCGATTCCGGTCTTGCACACCTATACACAGCTGCCACCTCATTCGAAGTGCACGCGAAATGGTGTTAGCTCCTAATATCGGTACTAATCCAATGATCAAGCCAACACCGAATCCCCCTGAAGACCCAGCAACATCCCCCTACGAATCCCTCGATTCGAAAAAACTCCACGAAGCCGCCGAGCGCGCCCTCGACCACCACCTCGGCACGCCCCCACCCAAAATCCACCTCGCCGACGCCCGCAAAGGCCAACTCTTCATCGTCGCCCCAGACGTCGACACCGACAGCCTCCTGGCCAACGCCTCCGAAGACATCGCCGCCATCAAAGCCATCGCCGGCGACCTCGCCTTCGAAATCGAAGGCTCCCGCCGCAACGTCGCCCTCGCCATCTACCGCATGGCCGAAGGCGCCCAACTGCTGATCGACCGCGCCATGGACAACCTCGACCCACCGAATCCGGTGGAGTATCGGGTTAAGGTGTAATCCAACCCAAGGGCGCGCCGGTATCGGTGCGCTTCTTGACGATGGCTCACGTTCGCTCAGGCGCGCCGCACTCCAGCCCCTTAATCTGCGTCCCCCGAATGGGATCACACAAGCCCTACGCTCCTCGCCGATCGGCTGTATCACCGATACGACCGGCGCCAACTTCCGAAACGTTACCGAAGTCGATCATCCCGGCCATGGCCGGCAGCGAACTCGATAGCAACGTCAACGGGATCAAGACTGCTTTGAAAAACGAAGACAAATTCCGCTCCTGAATCACCTTACATCACATCCTAAAGCGTCCTCAGAATCACAAGGCAACTTATTAAATAGCACCGGCAGGTCATCCTTGATAATCCGCGCGCAGGCCAAATTTATTTCCTTGGCGTCACCAGCCCTTTTAATCACCGTAACACCGGCTCCAACTCTCGGCTTCTGGTCGTCATCTTCGTCAGCATTACGAGCGATATTGTAGTTATAGGGGCCACTGTCAAACGCTACCCGAACGTAATCAACGTGATACCGGACATAGTGATTGATCGTGAACTTATCCAAAGATGAATCCATGACTGATGGGTACACCAACTCAACCTTGCCCTCTCGACCAAAGCGATACTGCAAACCCTTGATTTCACCAGCGCTGTCACGCGCCGCGCACAGTGCCAGGTTCTTCCCGCTTTTTAATTCGCACTGGAACACCGCAGTAGAGCGTTCATCACAAAGCAGGGCCGGCCCAGCCGTCTTTCGCATTTGGGGCACAGGTTGTTCTTGCGCGAGTGGCGAGCAATTGGAATGACAAACCATCGTGGACAGGTCGGGCTCATCACTTCCGACAAATACGTACGTGGCCGCATCGTTGCGCTGCCTGGCGTTATAGACGGGAACACTGACAGACAATGATTTTGCGGGAGCGGATGAAGGTGCATCGTCCTTTATCAGTACCACTTCGCCCTCAACATCGCCACACAGAGCCCCCATAGCCGACTCGCTAAACGACTGCCCCGATAGACTGTCAAATGCCCTGGAATCCGGCCGACACTCGTAACCATGCCAGTACGGCCCTGATTGCTCGGGGAAGTCCAATGAAAAGATGTAGATCCTCTTCAGAATCACTTTCCCATCATCGTAACCAAACACCACCCAACGGTGAGTTTTAGCTCTAGAGTAGTTTTCATTGACTAAGATATATCGACTACCGTCTCGGTATAGTTCGTATGAATTTAGAGCCCCCATCGACTCCGCAGTGTCGGAAAGCTTCTTGCCAGAAATGGAGTCCACAACATAGCCATTGTTATCCAGCACTACTGAGCAGCTGCTAGCGTCACGATTGCCGGGCATGCATGACTGTAATGATGGAAACATCAGTTCAGTAGCGGCAGCTTCGGAGAGATAAAAAGCCAACAAAAAAATGAAGCATCTCAACTTATAAAACCTTAATAACTTCACCACCGGCAACCCGTTTCTGGAGAGGACTCGACATTCGGATAATAATCAAAAGAGTAGTGTTTTTTGCTTTTATAGTTTGTATATGACATTGCATTAACAAGTGCACCTTGGGTGGCCATAACGTACTCTCCGCTCACCGTACCTTCAGCGACCTCGACCCACGTTGTTGTGAACTCAGAAGGCCCGCCTTCCGCCATGTCTTGCGCCTGAATGTCTTTGCGCACCAACGAGATTGACTCCTTGGACACCCCATACTTGACACCGGCACCAACCCAATTGGCTGCCGGATCATAGTAGGTTCTAAACTCAAACTTGATGCTTTTACCTTCCCTGGAGTGGAAACAGTAAATCTGTGACTCCACTTCACTGTGTGCAATCGAGGGGCACATGAACACCATCAGCAAAAACAACTTTTTCAAAACAGCTCCCTTGTTTCTTCAGTTAAAGGTCAGGCGCAATCTTGTCTAGATAGTCCGAGCGTTCCAGACTCATTCGTGCAACGCAATTGCTCACCGTCGTCACATACGCGGGCATGCCCGTCTCATTTTCAAAAGCTTCAAGCGGACAATCCGTATCGCGTAACTTGATCCAGATGCGCTGCGATTCCTTTACCTTCGCCTTGAATGCCTGCCCCAAATCGGGCTGGACTCGATACTGAGAGTCGAGCCGCGCCATCAGCTTCTGGTAACTGGCATTAAGCCGGGAATCGGCAGCCTTCTTCGCGATGCCTGCACACGTATCAATCGGCTGACTTGCAGTCATCTCGTTGCAATCTGCCCCAGCAAACGCGAGTGAAATGGGCAGAGATGCACCGCCCGCTAGCGTGCAAACAAGTACCACCATAAAACGCTTCAACGCTTTCACGTGCTCACCCTCCCTGGCCTTAATGTGAAGATCATCCAGACACGCGCGCCGGGATCTTCTTTCCTTCCTTACCCTCAGCCCTCGCAATAGCTCACCCAGCAACGACGCGGTCCCTCCCACTCATCTCTGTTCATCCTCGAACGCATTATGTTTGCCAGACCATTACTCATCCTTGATCTTCAACAGCCGAAACGCGTTGTTCGCGAACTCGTAATAGCGAACCCGGTCGCCCCTTTTCAGGCCCTTTCCTTTCATATCCTTTTCAGAATCTGCCGCGACCCCGGAGATGATGATCAAGTTGCTATCGGACTGATAGGACAAGACAAGAGAGTCGCCGTTGTAAGCATTCGGCAACCCGGTCACGACTTCTCCCGTCCGGGCGTCCAGCACCTCAGCACAGAGAGTGCCTCCGCCACAGCCAAACTTATGCAGAATGTAGTGCCCGGCAAAATTGACTTTGCCTGCGATTGCCTGTGCTCGTGCTTCATCCATCCACAGGTTGCTGTGATCAACCGGCAACAATGCATGGTTCTGCCCTGAAAACACCTCGGCAACCTTGAAGTCCTCGAACTTCATACCAGCGGCAAAACACAGTGATGTTGAGATGGCGAGGAAGCTGCCAAATAACGCTGAAAATCCTTTCACTCTGATCCTTCCCTAAATATCAAAAATAAAACAGGACAAATCTCCCAAATAAACCTGCCCTCGTCCTCAATCAGCAACCACCAGCATTCTCACATTTAATCCAACCACGAATCTCCTTCCCTTTGGGGGTTTTGAACATGATTGATAGCCATCCTGCCTCAACACCTTCCTGCTTCACCTTATCTCCCGCGACTAGATACATACGAGTAACGTCTGCTAGTACAGGAGAGCTATGTATCGAAGTTTTTTTGTTGATAGTAAGATCCACCGGGGCGCCCACATACCAACTTTTGTAGCTTGTGGAGACTAGCTTCTCGATAATTGACGATTCACTTTTGTATGGAAACACATGGACTAAATCCTTGTAGTCATCTGACAGAATATCCCCACCATTTCCAAAATATGTAGAGAGCCTCTCATCCCTGACATAGCCATTCGCTGAATCTTGATACACATGGACGGTGTAGTAGTCACCAGAATACTTAACACCTGTATCAGAGCGAATATTGACGCTATGAATTACAAAAAGACTCTCCTTGGCATCCTGCCCAGCCCTTGCGAAAAAAGCCGCTCGCACTTTTCCTGTATCAGCAAGAAACGGTAGCTTCCCAATGAGCTTCTTTGCGCCATCGCTGCAGCTCACAAAGCTGACCTCAATACCTATTTGCTCATCGGCACTTGCATCCCCTGGCTCTTTTTCAATTGGAGCCTCATCAAAGACTACTACCCCATTCTCGGTGAGCAATGAGGGAAATGCCTTGTCCGCCTGAACATCGCATGCAAACACACCTACCGAATAAATAACCGACACTATAGCCAGCGTATTTTTTAGAATACCCATCATTTACTCCGAGCAAGCTCCTCAGGACTCATTAGGGACAGACCACGATTTTTCTTCAAAAAATATCGTGATCTGCCCTGATATTTTTACAAACAACTCCACTTTCTTTTGGCTGCTAGTTAACTCGCTCTACGGCTCTCTTGGGGACTTTGGACTTTTGATTGCTCTTCGCCATGAGATCCCCATACATTTTATATTGCACCTTGGCCTCTTCTTGCTTACCCACAGCCCAATTAGAGTCCGCTAAATTGAGCCAAGCCACCGCTCTTTTCGGGGCAGCCCCGACAATATCATTCAAAATAGGTATAGAGTCTGCCGCCTGATTATTTTCTTGTAAAAAATAGGCATAATCGTTTAACGCCGGAATCACCGCATCTGCAAATTTTTTATCCGCCAGCCAATTACTCTGATAGTAACTTGCATAAGGAGCTAGTTCAGCCATAGCCTCTGACCTCATTCCTTTCTTGTACAAAAACAGCGAATCTTCGTGAGCAAGATTGATCATTTCCGCGTACACAGACTTATAACCCTTATCGTCCCTCTGAACCTCTTTATAAATATTTATCAAGCTAGCATCCAAACTACATATCCCGATGTAGTCCACATCACTAATGACTATCGACCCAACACGTTGATCAATCGAAATTTTTTTACCTTGCGCCTGCTCATCGTTATAGCTATTAATTCCAGTACTAATAGGTGAGAGCGTGCCATTGAATCCACCCTCTACCTTTGTCAAGTTCGCCCCAATTACACAACTTCCTGCCGTCGCCTCACCTTGGTCATTACCACCCGCCAGAACGAGCAAGGAAACTTTTCCATCAGACTGTGTTATTGCTGCACTCCCTAATGAAGAGATGTATAGCGATAAATTAGTTTGTGCCGTCGAAAAACTGGCAAAAAGTAGCGAAAAAGCCAACAACAGCAATTTAGCAACCACTTTCACTCATCAATTACTCTTGTAATGACGCCTAGGGCAGACCACGACTCCTTTTCAACCAATATCGTTGCCTGTCTATAATATATATACATTCTTATACCTACTGCTATGAAACGGCACGACTTATCGCATTCTTGACTTGAGCTTTTCTCGTCATCACCGCCAAAACCACACCCCCGACCTAGCAAAAGATCGAAATTAATAGACGGCGACCGCGCCACAACACTCTAACATAGAGCACCCAACACAATCGCCATCTCAAGCAAAACTATTTATTTAGCTTAGAAATGCAATTCTTATATAGAGCGGCGTACTTTTTATCGTATTTCAGCTCAACGGGCTCATCCAAATCTGCCGACGCATTAAATAGTGTTTCATCTTGGATATAATATTTAACCCACCCAACAATACCCTCACCAGACGTCTTATAGAACAGCTGAGCCAATACACGCTCACCATTATCATCATCAATAAGCAGGTTAATTTTGTCTTTAGTTGTATAACGAAATGGAAAATCACTGCTCCTAACCATCTCGGTTAGATAGCCATAGCAGCCTTCACCTTCAGAGCGAGCATCAGCGCTGTCTTGACCACCAGCGAAAGCCAGCCCTGTTATTAGTAGAAGTGCTGTCCCCACGCATGTTCTAAAGACAACACTAGGAACAAAATTTGAAATTTTCATTTACTCGCCTTTCTCCAGAGCCTCTACAAATCGAGCGCGAATTGCTTGAATATGAGTTTTATAAACATTTTGCACACTAGTTTCTTTGGAGTGCCAGCGCGCCCAGTTACCGTCGTACTTGTTGATGTATGCAGCCTTATACTCCATGCCAGCCAATACCGAAGGCAATACCACAAAAACTTTTTTCTTATCTGTGACCTGTTGATTGCCGCCCTGACCACTCATCCCCTTGTTCTCGAATGCCGACCAAGTACCAACTGGTGTGTATTCTGGATGTGCTTCGAAGATTGCACCATCCCAGCCATAGTAAGGAGGGCCGCCAAAAGCTTCCATCCCACCGGTTCCGCAATTTGCATATTGCCCCGATTCAAAATGGGCAGTCTCGTCGCGGTACATCCGCTCGATGATGATCGCCATTTCTTTACCGTACTTTTCGTAAATTACCTTAATCGCCGCTTTACCGTCTGCGACCGTAAATAGGCCAGCATGAGCTGTACCACCTTTCGGTTTCAGGTTACTAATAAATTCTATAGGGTGAAAGTGATAAACCTGATTGGTCAATGCAACCTGCATTGAACCAGCCATTTCATCCCAAAATACAAGCTTGTCTATGCGGTCCTGCTCATGCTTGAGTAACTCAGGCGAGTCATCAAGTAGGCGTTTTAGCTTTGCCCATTTTGGCTCCGAAGACTTTGCTTGCCATTCGGTAGGATGGTACGCAATCAACTTAGACCAACTACTACGTATTTCTGGATCACGTAGAGCCGCGTGAAGCTCATCCGGAGTAACTTCGTTGTCTTTAGTACCTTTCTCATCGATTTTTTTATAGAGCTCCTGAAAAAAAGCGGGCATGTTTTCAGGATCCAAAAATCCGTCTGCACTAGTGTTGGTTTCCTTTACTACTCTGAAACCAAGCTTTTCCCAATCATGCTGACAGATGACCTCTCCCTTTTCCTTGCTGACAAATCCAGTTTGAGGCTTCCCGTCATTTTGGACTGTAACTCTTATCCATTCCTTGCCAGCAGCGTCCGTTAGAACGGTGGCTCGATCCATCGAAGCAAATGTCTTGACCTCCATGGCAGGTCCTTGCTCGGTGAATACCGGTGCCTCATCGGTCCCTGTTTTCGCAGCCAGCATCTGTCCGGGGCTCAGAATAATATATTTATTTCCGTCAACCAACTCTGCTGGATTCTTTAAATATTTTTCCAGTTCAGCGTCCGCACTGAAAACCTCGACATGGACTTGATGCTTACTGCGGACCCCACCCGTCGCATTAGCGGGTGTCTCATAGAGGCCCATATAACCTATTGGCTCGCCTGCCTTTATTGCAGTATTAGTAATAACCACACTATCGAAAGCTGTAGGTGTAATTTTTTTCCTGGTTATCAGTCGTTTCGGACCGACGTCATCTACGCAGCACCAAAATTTCTCGGGTAACACACCTGTGCCTTTCAGGCCGGTTCCTTCCGACGGAAGGAATGTACACTCCGCCATCGGATATTTCTTTCCATCTTCAAGTACCAGCCACTGGACCTCTCCACTATCAAACTGAATCATACTGCCGGTACAAAGCACTTGCTCCGGAGCAACCTGCGCCCCGCCATTTTCACCAACGGGTGCACTCCTTACTTTAAGTCCTTGTAATGCTGTAACACTTGCATCGACCATACCTTTCCAGTAACCGGGTGTTGATCGTTCAGGAGGAAGAACAACCTTCAATCGTTCATTGCCTTTGCTGTTTTTTATTGGAGCACCATCTTCCTGAGTGGCAAACCATACAATATCATCTTTTTTTAAATCGGAAATCTTACCCTTAAGTATACGCCCTTGCGCAAACGTATATTTACCGTCAAGTGTAGGCTGCTCTTTCAAAATCTCAAATTCAACGCCGGTAGGTATATCGCCAACAACCTTGCTTTCATCAAGGTCTTTATGCTGAGTACGCGCAGGCCACCCGCCATTTACAACTTTAACAACCCTATTAGACTCTTCTTCTGAGCTATAGAGCTCATAGGGCAGGATGTGCATATAAAGACTAAAAAAACTTAATCTATTGGTTTTTTCCGCATTCGACTTTTCATTAGTCGGTGATTCATATTTATGACGCACCAGACAAAATGATGTCGAATACCTCAAATTTGCGCAGCTAGTCGCACCTATATATTCCGAGGACTGATAATTTTTATTCAACCTGTAAGCTACGACTACACCGTCACCGATACAACGCACAGGCTCATCACGAACGCACTGAGGAGCACTCGCATTAGTGATATGAATCCCGCCGTGCCAAAACTGATGGCTTCCAAGCAAGTAGTCTCCTGACGTCTCTACTTCCAGAGCTTTATACAGCTCCTCAGCGTCTTCAAACTGACTCCCACCATGTTTTCTGATGGGGTACTGAAAATTCATGACTGGTGCCCCCGCCGGAGCAGGAGTCGTTGCGGGGGTAGGAGCAGGCGCTGGTTGCGCACCGCTCTTGTACTCTGCCTTTGGCCGCAAATACTTGTTGGGCATAGGCCAGTAACCGCTACCAGCACCGTACTTCGCGGACTTCGGTCCGGTCGAAGTTTGTGAGCCGAAGAAGTTCCCCTTGGTT
The DNA here is from genome assembly GCF_001874645.1 of Pseudomonas frederiksbergensis. Classification (NCBI taxonomy): domain Bacteria; kingdom Pseudomonadati; phylum Pseudomonadota; class Gammaproteobacteria; order Pseudomonadales; family Pseudomonadaceae; genus Pseudomonas; species Pseudomonas frederiksbergensis. Next base: position 3,087,959 of record NZ_CP017886.1, on the reverse strand, counting down.
CGGGTGACGTCCATGTCCTCGATCACACCGGTATGGTGCAGTCCTGTCCAAAGCGCAATATCACCCGGCTGAACGCTGTTCAGGAGAATGACGTCGAAATGCGTGGCGTCCGTCGCCAGTTGGCTTGTAGAACGATAGGGGATGTTGTAACCCGCATCACGCAGCATGCGATTCAGTAGGTGAGAACAATCGATTTCCTTCCGACCGTCACCGTCTTCGTCCGCAGTTCCGTCCTTACCGTAACCGTATTCGTATCCACTGTTGGGGTAGTTATCCCGCTGCTCGAGTAGTCCCGTGCTCATCGATAGCATCCTTCATTAAAGGCAATGAATTGAGTTATTTGCGGTAATGCCTTGGGTGCTTAGTCGTTCGACGCCTCTTGCACCTGCTTCATTGCCTTTCTTGTCGGCCTCTTGATAACAGGCCATTGCCCGGGGCAAATCACCAGGGATGATTGCGCCGGTTTCATAGGCACCGCCTAACTGAATCAGTGCATCCGAGGAGCCGAGCCGGGCGGAGCTCACAAGAGCGCCCAATGACTTTTCTGGATTGACACACGCTCGCGTCTCTTCGTAATTGCCTTCGTCGCAATAGAAATCAGCAAGGGCGACCCCTGCTTCAGGTACGCTCTTGGCAGCTGATTCCAGGAGCTGAAGGATCTTTGCATTTTCCAACCGTGGCGCTTGACCTGAAAGGCTGATTCCCGCAGCTGCGAAGGCCGCCTCTGCAGATCCTTGATCTGCCCCATTCAAGTAACTATTCAGAGCAGAAATGTACAACTGGCTGGAAGCAGAGGACTCGGTATCAATACCCAGTTGGTTATATAACGCCCCTCTTTTCAGTGCGCGCTCACCCGGCGAGGCCTTCAACTTCGGGTATTGAACGTCAAGTACGGCCTCAAGCGACCAGTCTTCAGCACGGGTCAATACCCAGCAGTCGTTATGTTTGAAAGTGAAGATCTTCAGCACTTCACCGTTGTGGTCGCGAACGAGCACTTGGTTCGGTAGCTGAACTTGCAGGCTCAACTCGGACTTCGCGATGTTGTCAGGAGCAAGCATCACCAACGACTGAAGGTCCAACACCTTCGACTTTCGCTGCACCACCCGCGGCTTCGACTCGGTGGCGACTACCGTCTGCTCGATCACGGGCGAGGCGATAAACGCTTGCTGCACCTCAGGCTTGGTCGAGAACTCTTTTACGAAATCTGCAAAGTTGTCACTTGGGCATTGCGCGGTGCTCGATTGCGCCGCAAAGGCTCCTGAACACACCCCAAATGCCAGCAACGCCAGACATTTCAGCTTGAATTGACGCACTCGATTGTTCTTTGTCATCACGACACTCATCACTCAGAAAACACAAAAAAAGCCTTCGGTTTAACCTTCTCCGGCGGCGCATTCCCCACCGCCTCCTCCATCAAACTCCCCGCCTTATCCTTATCCGCCGCCCCCGGCAGCAGCGGCGGTTTAATCCCGATCCCCGTGCCGTTCCCCGCCGAGCCACCGGCATTGATCTTCACCACCGGCCCGACCACGGTCACGCCACTGGCATCCAGCTTGATGAAGCTGCCACCACCGCTGATGGTCAGTTCCGTGTCCGCCTCGATGACGATTTTGTCGCCGGCCTTGAGGTGGATTTCTCTTCCGGCGCTGATGAGTTGGGCGGTGCCGAGTTTGATGTGTTGGTTCTGGCCGATGGTCAGGTGGTCGTCGGCTTTGACCTCAATCTTGCGGTCGGCAATGGTGGTGCGGTGTTCTTCGGCTTTGAGTTCGGTGTAGGTGTTCTTTTCGACGGTGTCGTGGCGTTCGTTGCCGACGCGGATTTTCTGGTCGTGTTCGATGTTTTCATCCCAGTCGCGTTGGGCGTGGATGAAGATTTGTTCGGCGCCTTTTTTGTCTTCGATGCGCAGTTCGTTGTAGCCGCCGCCACCGGGGGAGCTGAGGGTTTTGAAAACGCTGCGGGTTTTGTTCGCCGGCAAGGCGTACGGCACCTGGTTTTCCTTGTGGTACAGGCAGCCGGTCACCAGCGGTTGGTCGGGGTCGCCTTCGAGGAAGGTGACGAGCACTTCCATGCCGATGCGCGGGATGGCGATGGCGCCGTAGCGGTCGCCGGCCCAGCTGCTGGAGACGCGCAGCCAGCAGCTGGTTTTGTCGTCGGCCAGGCCTTCGCGGTCCCAGTGGAATTGCACCTTCACGCGGCCGTACTGGTCGCAGTGGATTTCTTCACCTTTGGGGCCGGTGACTTGTGCGGTCTGGCTGCCGAGCACGCGGGGTTTGGTGTGCAACAGCGGCGGTCGGTAGAACACGTCCCACGGGGTGGCGAGAAACGTGTTGCGGTAGCCCTGGTGGAAGTCGTCCTTGTTGGCGGTGGTGTCGCTGGTCACCGACTCTTCGAGGACTTGCGGCTGTTTGCCTTCGTGGATGACTTCAGTCAGCAGCCAGAGGTCGTTCCACTCGGTGCGCGGGTGGTCGGAGATCTCCAGGAAGTGACCGCTGACCAGGGTGGTCTGGTCGCCACGGCCTTCGGCTTGTCGGTAGTCGGCGCGGTGGCGTTCCAGCGCCCGCTGGCTGAGGAATTTGCCACGGGCACGCTCGGTGAAGCCGCCCGGGTAGTCGTAGTCTTCCAGGTCCGGTTCTTCACTTTTGCCGTCGGGCTTGTAGGCCGCCTCCAGTTGCAGGCGCGGCTTCTCGAAATCGTAGTCGCGGCGCGTGGTGCGGTTGGTGCGGGTTTCCAGGCGCAACGTGAAGCCTTTGATCACCGGCTCGTCGGCGACCATGCCGCTGCCCTGCACGTAGGCGGTGGGCTGACCGAGTTTCGGGAACACGGTCTGGTCATCGCCGAATACCAGTGTGTGGCCGGAGGCCGAATGCTGGAAGTGGTAGTGGATGCCCTCTTCCTCGCACAGACGCTGGACGAAATGCAGGTCGGTTTCGTCGTACTGCACGCAGTAGTCGCGGTCCGGGCACGGCTGGCTGAGCTGGAAGCTGTAGGCGTTGCCCTTGATGCCGTGTTCTTCGAGAATCAGCGCGATGATTTTCGGCGCCGACATCTGCTGATAGATGCGCTGATTGGTGCGATGGCGCAGGTATTCGAGTTGCGGCACCAAGGACACTTTGTAGCGGGTCAGGCGCTTGCCGGCATCGCCTTGGGCAACGCGATAGATTTGGCCGTGGATGCCACTGCCTTGTGGGTCGAACGCCAGAAATGCCTGTTTGTGCAGCAACGTTTCCAGGTCCAGATCCGGGTTTTCGCTGACCAGCTCCAGGTCAAAACGAAAGGTCTGGCTGATGCCTTCGGTGCCCGTGAACGACAGCACTTGCAGGTCACCCTGAAAGTCAGCCACGGTCAGGCTGAAATGGGTTTCGTTAGAAGGGTTGAACATTGCTTGCTCCCTGTTCGGTAGTCATCCGTTGCGCCGATGCAGCCAGCGTTGCAGCCAGGAGGAAGTGGCGCCTAGGGCGTCACGCAGTTGTGCGGCAGTGATCGTGCGATCTGCCGCATCGAAAGCCAGCGCAGTGCGCAGCGCCGGCCAGCAGTGTTTCGGTAGGTGCCTGGGCGCTTGCAGTTCACGGTCCAGGCGTTCGTCACGGGCCTGGGTCGACGGCAAGCGGCGGAACGGGTGTTTGCCGCCCGCCAGCTCAAAGATCACGCAGGCCACCGCGAAGAGGTCGGCGCTGGCGCTCAGCGGTGCGCCTTCCAGCAACTCCGGTGCGGCGTAGCCCGGGGTCCAGGCGTTGAAACGGCTACGGCTCAAGTGCGGCAGGCCGGGCAACACGCCCTCCTCGGCCTGACCGAGGCCGAAGTCGAACACGCGCACGCCCTCCTCGCTGAGCATCACGTTGCTCGGTTTCATATCGCCGTGCAGCACGCCGCGACCGTGGGCATAAGCCAACGCGTCGAGCAGCGGCAGCGCGATGTCTCGCAGCTCTTGCCACGGCAGGCCCAGAGGCCGTTCGCAGAGCAGTTTGTCCAGGGTCAGCCCGCGCATCAGTTCCATGGTGATGAAGGCGCGCTGACACTCGGTGTCCACTTCAAAGGTGTGCAAACGCAGCACGTTGGCGTGGCGCAGGCGCCGGGTCAGGGCGAACTCGCTGTAGAGCAAGGCACTGGCGTCCGGCGATTCGGCAAATTCTTCGCTGAGGATTTTCAGCGCTATATACGGGTCGGGGTCACCGAACTGTTCGTGCAGCAGGTCTCGCGCGCGATACACCACGCCCATGCCGCCGGCACCGAGCAAACGCTCAAGGCGGTAACGCCCCGCCAGCACCTCCGGCAACTCGGCAATGCTGGCCCGCATCGGCGCCACGGTACGCGGCGCTGCATGGGGTTTGGCGAAGGCAAAGTACGTCAGGTTGGCGGCATCGATGTCGCTGACCAACAGCTCGTCGAGCACAGGCTTGAGCTCACTCATTGGCGGATCACCACGGCGGTCAGGTTGTCCCGCGCCGAACCGCGCAAGGCGCCGTCGAACAACCGCTCCAGCGCTACGTGCGGCGCGGTCAGGCTCAAGGCGTTGCCCAGCGCGTCGCTGCTCAAGCCTTGGTACAAACCGTCGCTGCACAGCAGAAACGCGTCACCGGGATAGACCTCGAGTTCGAGCACGTCCAGGGTCAACTGCTCGCTGGCCCCGACCGCACGGGTCAAGGCGCTGGCGGCCGGATGAGCCCGGGCCTGCTCGACGCTCAGTTGTTGTTCGTCGATCAGTTGCTGCATCAGCGAATGGTCCCTGGACAGCTGATACAAGCGCTGCCCGCGCCACAGATAACAACGGCTGTCGCCGGCCCAGATGCAGGCCGCGCGATTGCCGTCCACCAACAACGCCACCACCGTGCTGCCCATGATGCTGTCATGGCGCCCGGCGGTGACGGTCAATTCCTGGCCCAAGCGGCGGTTGAGCCAGTGCAGGCACTGGCGCACGCCTTTGAGCCGCTCGTCGAAGCTGTCTTCGACGGGCAGTTCCGCCAGGCTGGCGACGATCAACTGGCTGGCGATATCGCCACCCTGATGACCGCCCATGCCGTCCGCGACCACCCACAGGCCATGCTGTGGGCTGTCGAGGAAAGCATCTTCGTTGCGCGCCCGAACCTTGCCCGGATCGGTGCGCGCCGCGCTGCGCCAGGGGCTGGCAACCAGCATCAGAGCTGCACCGGCATACGGAAGGTGCGCAACACGCCCATGTCGAACGGGTTCGGCGTGCGCTGGCTCATCAGCAGGTAGTTGGCGCGCAGGCCACCCACGTCGGCCTTGAGCACCAGCACGTCGCGCCCGGTCAGGTATTCGGTCTGCATCAAATCGAACAGACGGAACAACGACCATGGACCGGAGTTTTTCTCGATGCCAATCGGGCGGCCGGCCATTTTTTCGAGGACCAGGCTGGTGCGACCGTCTTCCGCGTCGGTTGGCCATTTGAAGGCCACCGGCACAATCGGGCCATGGCGGTATTCCATGGTCTTGTCGCCAAAGCGGAACTCGGAACGGCTGACGGCCGGGTCGAGGGTGTACGGCTCCAGTTTGAACTGCACCTGCGGCTCGGCCGGGTTTTCGGCAAAGAAGCTTTGGCGGATCACTTGTGCGGCGGCCATTTGGTCGAGGTAGACCTTGGACATCGGCAGGCTGTGACCGTCAATGCTGCGCAGGCGATAGTTGCCCGGATCGCCGCTGACGAAAGGCCGCATGTAGTTTTCGAAGAAGCGATCGGCGATGCCCTGCGCCTTGAAGAACTCGCGGAAGTCGCTGATGGCAACGTCGCTGGTGCTGTGGGCGTTGAACGGATAACGCTTGTTGATCGCCTTGCCATAGAAGCTATACAGCTCGCTCTGGTAGCGCTGGTTGAGGTACTGGTAGGAGTCGTTGAGCACCAGACGCCAGGTGTCTTCAGCCAGTACGTTGAACCATACGCTGACCGGACGCGGCAGGCGGCTGGATGCGTTGCGCAAGTTGCTCAGCGCATCGCGCTGGCCGCTCATGCGGGTCTTGGCCATTTCAAACGCAGCCTGGTCCGGGGCACTGGCACGCGCCAGGCTGGACAGTTGCAGTTGCAGGTCGTTCAGCGCTTGCAGCGCCGGGGTCAGGTCGGCTGCCGGGCCGTTGTTGTCATCGAGCAAACGGTGCAGCGGTTCGAAGCGCCGTTGCAGGGATTTTTTCGCGGTGTCCGGCAGGTTCTTGGTCAGGGCTTCCGACGCCTTGCCCGCTGCTGCAGCGGCAAGCTTGCCGAGTTTTCCGCCCTTGGCGCCCAGTTTGTCAGCGACATCGGCGGCTTCATCAGCGCTCTCGGCGATCACCGGGAAACGGGTGTTCTCGCGCACTTCAACCAGCATTTGCAGGATCGGCGAGTTGGCGGACGTCAACCCGGCCAGTTGTTCGGCGCCTTCACCGGCATCGTTGATCGGCTGCAACGCCACCTGGCCGACCGCTTCACTCCAGAAGTTGGCGTAGTCGCGGAAGTACAGTTGCTCCAGTTCGACCATCAGGCGGCGCAAGTCCATGCCGCTCATGCCCGAGCCTTCGCCCAGTACCCAGTTGTCACGCAGGATGTCGGTGACCAATGCAGAGCCCTGGACCGAGAAGTACTGCTGATAACCTTGTTGGGTGTAGAACCCCGGGATCACGTAGTCGGTGCCGACGAACAGCGCGCCCTGCGGACCGAGGTGTTGGCTGAAGCGGTATTCCGGCAGGTTGCGAGCCTGCTCGCGCAGCATCCGGTAGACCACGGTGGCCAGCGATTCGCTGCGCAGAACCTGACGCGCCTGGGCGACCAATGCATCGTTGAGCGGGTAGATAAACGGCTGCTTGAGCAGGCGTTCGAAGTGCCCGTTCAGACCGTTCTGCACCGCGGTGTTGCCCGCGTAACGGACGGACCAGTCCTGCGCCAGCCAATCTTGCAGCCACGCCGGATCACGACGGTCCTTCATGTTGAGCATCAGGTAGGCGCGCAGGCTGTTGAGCAGGCGATCGCGGTCCTTCATGTTGTTGCGGATCTGCCCTTCGAGCAGTTGCGCCACTCGCGGCAGCAGTTGGGTTTCAAGTTCACGTTGATACGCGTCCTTGACCACCGGGTTGCTCTCATTCCCCTGATACAGACCACCACGCTCGAATACCGACACGTCGCCTTTCGGCGGGAAAACTTTGGTCGCTTCATAACTGGTGTCGAGGGTTTTGAGCACCCCCATCGCGTCATCGCGGGCGGTCAGCGCCGAGCGCTGCTGGGTCCAGGTTTGCGCCAGCGAACGGAGGTTTTCCAGGCGTTCGTAGTTGGCCGAGAACCCCGTCGCCCAGAGCAGACCGAACGCCCCCAGCGCCGTCAGTGCACCGACGTACAACGCACGCTGGCCCCAATGGATGCGGCTGCGTTCGCGTTTGTCCAGACCGGCCAGATCGGCCTCGGGGAAAATCACCCGGCTGAGCACGTGGTGAATGAACCGCGAGCGACCGCTGCGCAAGGTCGGCAACACACCGCTGTCGATGCCCAGGTTCGCGCCAATACCGGCGGTGCTCGGGTCCATCTGTTGCTTCAAGTGCGGCGCGCTGGTCAGGTAGAAACCGCGCAACTGGCTGGCGCGCTGATAGCGGTTGCCGGTGAAGGCCATGTCGACGAACAGGCACAGACGCTCGCCGATCTGCCCCAGTTGATGTGGGAAGTCGAGAATGCGACCACGGCGCTGGGTGTCGCGCTCCTGGTGCATGCGCATGATCACCTGGCTGTTGAGGCGACGCAGCAGCTCTTCGAACTCGGCACGCAACACCGTCACGTCAGTACCGCTCTGCTCTTTGCGGAAACTGGTGCCGAGCACCTGATCGCTTTCTTCGCGGGTCAACTGATCGAAGAACTCGTCGAAGCCCAGCAACTGGTCGGCCTTGCTCAGTACCAGATAAATCGGCAGGTCGACGTGCAGTTTTTGATGCACCTCTTGCAGGCGCGCACGCACCTGATGCGATAGGGTTTTGAGGTCATCCTCGTTGCTCCCGATCAGTAGCTCCACCGGAAGAGTCACCAGCACGCCGTTCAACGGACGGTTGCGACGACGCTTGCGCAGCAGCTCGAGCAAGGTGGTCCAGGCGCTGCCGTCGACATCCACGCTCGGTTGGGTCAGGTAACGCCCGGCGGTGTCGATCAGCACGCCGTGGTCGGCGAAGTACCAGTCGCAATAGCGAGTGCCAGTGGTGTCGCGGGTGAGTTTGCGCTCGGTCTTGTTGATCGGAAACTCAAGGCCCGAGAAGTCCAGCAGGCTGGTTTTACCGCTGCCCTGCGGACCGATCAGCAGGTACCACGGCAGATCGTTGCGCCAGCGTTCGCTGCGGCCACGATACAGGCTGGAAGTTTTCAAGGTGCGCAGCGCGTCTTTGAAACGTGCGCGCAGTTCCTTTTGTTCCTCGTCGATCAGCTCTTCGCGGCGAATATGGTCCTGGCCGTCTTCGGTTTCTTCGACAGCCTTTTTGCGCACACCGGCGCGCCAGCTGACGAAGACCATGGTCAGGCCCCAGATCAGGAACAGCACGCTGATGGTCAGCAGGCGCGAGGTCGAGCCTTCCCAGAATTTGTAATCGTTGACGGCCAGCAGCGGCCCGACGAACCACACCAGCAGTGCGACGAACAGCACCAGCAGCAGGGTCCAGACCCAGGTCTTGCGCAAGAACGCGCCGACTTTCTTGAAAAACTTTTTCATCACACGTCCCTGTTTTACGGCTTCAACTGCGGCTGAACCGCGGCCGGATCAAGCGGCTGATAAGGTTGCAGAACGGTGTCACGCTGTTCGCCGAGTACCCAGGCAAAGCCCGAATACATCACCACCAGGCACACCAGCGTGAACAGCGCCACCATCCACCACGGCACGATGCGCACCAGGCTGCGACGCCTGTCGTTGAGGCCTTCCCAGTGCGGCGACAGTTCACGCGGCACGTCGCCACGCAGCTGGCGAATCTGCCGGTAGAGCGCATCGCGAATGCCGTCGAGTTCCAGCATGCCGCGCGCCTGCACCCGGTACTTGCCCTCGAAACCGAGCGACAGGCACAGGTACATCAGTTCCAGCATCGGCAGGTGTTTGACCGGGTTCTTCGACAGACGATCGAGCAGCTGAAAGAATTTCTCGCCGCCAAAGGTCTCGTTGTGGAAGCTGCTGAGCAGGCTCATCTGCGACCACTCGCTTTCGTTGCCCCACGCGGTGGTGACCACCGCTTCGTCGACCACGGTGCACAGCACGTAACGCGCGGCCATGACCTGGCTGCTCTCGGCGCCGTTGTGCAGCGCACGGACTTCGAAGAGTTTCAGCGCAGCCGTCAGCCGCTCGTTGAGCGCGTGCATGTCTTCGCGGGAGTCGCTGTGCTTGAGTCGCACCACTTCCGACAGCAAGTCGGACGACGCGGCCACCAGCGAGTTGAGGCTGATGTTGAACGCTTCCGCCGGACGCAGGCGCGCAGCGTAAATCATCCGTTCTTCCAGTTGCTCGAAACGCGGCGGTGCCGCGAAATCGGTCAGCGGGCTCTGTGCCGGGCCGTGGCCCTGGCGATCGAGCAGGACGGTTTTGTCGTCCTGGTTGTGATCCACTTCCTTGATCATATCGGTCAGTTCCTGATGGCCCAGAATTTCAGTTCAAGCTCGGCGAATTCGCCGGACACGTGGAACGCGAAGCCGCCGGAGCGCTCCAGTTGTGCCAGGTCTTCGGAACTGAGTTCGAGGATGAAATAGGTTTTGTTCGAGTGGAACGGGATCTGCCGCGGCGCCACCGGCAAGGGTTTGACCTTGATGCCTGGCAGGTGCAGGTTGACCAACTGACGGATGCGCTCCACCGGGCCAACCTTGAGGTGTGCCGGCAGGCGATGACGCAGCTCTTCGGAGTCGCAGTTGGCACTGGCCGCCAGCACGAACGACGCCGTGCCCAGCAATTTGTGGTCGTGCAGCGGCGAGACGGTGATCCCGTATTGACGCGCTTGCAGCACCAGCTCGATGGCGTGCTGTTCAAGCACCATCGACAGCACCTGACGAATCGCTTCCATCAGTTTGCGGAAGCTCGCGCCCTGGTCGCTGTGCTGATAGCGGCTGTCCAGACGCGGGCGTTTGCTGTCGCTGGCAAAGGTCGACAGATCGCCGAGCATCGACAGCAGCGTGCGGTACAACTCTTCCGGGTGAACCTGTTCCAGGCCCAGGTAATGGCGCAGGACCAGTTCAGTGCGGTTGATCAGTTGCAGCATCATGAAGTCGCCGACTTCCGCACCGCCGACCTTGCCGTTGGAACGAATCCGGTCGGCAATGGTGTCGCCACGGTGGCCGAGCATGCTGATGACTTCTTTGAGGCACGACAGCAGGTAGCCGGACGCGTGAGCGTGGATGAACGTCGGGACGAAGTCCGGGTCGAGGCTGATCACGCCGTCGGGCGTGGTGTCGAGAACTTCACAGATCTTCAGTTTGACGTAGGCCTGGTCGCTCTGCTGCTCGCCGAGCAACAAGCGAAAGTCCGGACGTGCGCAGCTGACCTGACTGCTGGAATCGTCGCCGGCGTTGGAGTCGGCGACTTCCGCTTCGTACGCGGTGTAACGCGCCAGCACGTCGGATTGCTCCGGGCGACGGGACTCGATGTGGTTACCGGTGACCAGCGGCAAGGCCAGGTAAATCGGCGTGTTTCCGGTGTTCGGCGGGACGTCCAGGGCCAGCGGCTCGGTGTTGCCGCCGAGTTCGAACAGGCTGCCGTCCGGGAGAATCCCCGAGGCCTGGCTGATCACCAGTTTGCCCATGTTGAGGAACTGCAAATCGATCTCGAGCCCCAGAAAACCCCAGGTGTAACTGCCCAGCAACTGGGTGCGGGTTTTCATCTGGTTGTCGTAGTAGCGATCGTTGTGCTGGAAGTGCTGCGGACGCAGCAACATGCCTTCCTGCCAAATGACTTTATGCACGTTCATGTTCAGTCATCCGCCTTGGCGAGCTTTTCGTTTTTGTTATGAATGCCGGTCTGATCGAGGGTCAATTCGGCCACGGTCAGATCGGCCGGGGTGACTTGAACCACGTAGCGCCATTGGGTTTCGCGCAGGTCGCGATACGCCGCAAGCACGCCGACGTAACGACTGCCACTTTCGACGCTGAGCTTGAACTCGGCGGTTTCGCCCGGGCGCAGTTCCAGCTCTTCGCTGGCCACCAGGTCCGGTGACAGGGATTCCTTGGCGCGCTCGTACAGGCTGAAGAAGTCAGCGTTTTCGAAGGCCACCGGGTGTTTGAGCTCAATCAGCCGCACGACAATCGGCGACGGCCGGCCATTGAGGTCCGGGTTGACCTGATCGCTGGCGGTCAGCTTGAGGTTGAGCTTGGTCACGGTGGAATACGGCGAAATCGATGAGCAGCCGGCCAGCAACACCAGGGCGGTGAACGCTGTCAGCAGGTTGATTATTACGGCCTTGCAGCGAGACATGCGGATCATCCTTGGTGTTCGGTGTGTAGGGTGGAAATCAGGCGGATCTGTTCTTCGTAGGCCTGCGCGAAGTCCCGCGCCAGCAGGCGTTCGCTCCAGTCATCGTCCTGACGCAGCGCCTGGTGATAACGGCCGTAGGCCCTCCAGCGGCTGCCCGAGGTGGCGAGCAGCGGCTTGTTGCCGTCACGCTCGAAACGCAGGGTCAGTTGCTGCGGCGAGAAATGTTCGAGGGTGCCGCGTACCGCCGCGCGACTGGCGGTGAGCAAGGCCACCTGATGCGCCTGCAAATCACGGAAAGCCCGCGAGATCGCCTGCCCGGCCGGCAACTGGCCGGGTTTGTCGCCCTGCAACAGAATGCCCAGCGCTTCGCTGGCATCGACGGCAAATTTCAGCGGGTTTTTGCCGGTGCCTTGAACCGTGGTCTGCGCCAGACGCAGTTCGTTTTTCAGCTCCGAACGGGTACGCAGGCTCTGCTGCAAACCACCGATGCTTTGCTTGAGCAAACGCGCGGCGTTGATTGCCAGGGCTTCGCGACTTTCGTGATCGAGGCCTTTGAGGTCGACGCCCAGTGCATCACCGAAATGTTCCCAGAAGCCTTCGCTTTGACGCTCGACAGCCTTGGGCGCTGGCGCAGGTTCCGGCGCGGCAGGCGCAGCCACCAGTTCCGGCACCAGCAGGCTTTCCATGTCGATGCGCGCGTAGTCGGCACGCTGGCGCGGCTCCTGACGCGGCGCATTGAGGGCGCTCAGTTCGTCGATTTCCGAGTAGACCCGTTCCTGTTGATCAAGCGCGTTGAGCGGATCGAGGTCGAGAAACGCATCGTCCGGAATGATGCTGCCGGCGGCTTGCGGGCGGCCGATTTCCGTATCGAAAGTCGCCGGGTCGCGTACCAGCCGCGCACGGATTTCGAAATCCCCCAGCACGTAGACGCTGCCGTGTTCGATGCGCTGTGCTTCACCCTTGCGCAGACGCGCGCCGCTTTCACTGGCCTGAATACCGTTGCTGCTGGTATCGGTCAGGAAAAACGTGCCGTCGCGATAGCTGATCAGCGCGTGATGGTTGGACAGGTGACGCTTGCGGTCTGGAATGATCCAGTCGCAATCCTCGCCCCGCCCGATCACGCCGCCAGCCTGTTTGAAGGTCTTTTGGCACAAATCCGTGGGCACGAACTGCTTGGTGTTCAGCATTTCGAAAACCAGTTCCATGATGTCGCTCCTTGCGGTCACTTGCCGCGATTGACCGCCTGCGGATCACCCAGTGGGCGATAGGTGTTGTCGTTGAATTTGTAATTGCCGCTACAGCCCCCGAGGCCGCATAGAACGACGAGGGTCAGCAGGACGGCTTGCCAGTGACGAACAGACATCAGAGGGTCTCCAGGGCTAAACAATGCACAAAGCGCCGCCCCTTGAGGGCGGCGCTGACAGAAGCAAAAGGGGTGAGATGACGCGTCATGGGCCTATCCATCGAAATCGCCGAGATTGATGTTCAGGCGCCCGAGGCGGTACAGCAGCGTGCGCCGTGGCAGGCCGAGTTCGCGGGCAGCAAGGGTTTGGTTGCCGTCGTTCTTGCGCAGGCAATCGAGCAACAGGCTGCGCTCGACCTGCTCCAGGCGTTCACGCAGGTTCAGGCTGCTTTCCTCCGGCGCCACCTCGATACGCAGCGAGAAATGTTCGGCCAGCAACTCGCCGCCTTCGCAGAGCAACACGGCGCGTTCGACCAGACCTTTGAGCTCACGGACGTTGCCGGGGAAGGCGTAGCTCGACAGGTGATCAAGCGCCGCTTCGGACCAACGCACCGTATCGCGTTGCAGGAACGCGCAGGCCTTGTCGGCGAAGTGTCGGGCCAGGTCGAGGATGTCGCCTTCACGCTGACGCAGGGCCGGCAGTTCAATCGGGAACTGCGCGAGGCGGTAGTACAGGTCTTCGCGGAACTTGCCTTCGCTGACCAGCACCGCCAGGTCCCGGTGAGTCGCGGCGATGATGCGCACGTCGATTTTGTGGGTGTCGTTGGAACCCAGCGGACGAATCTCGCCTTCCTGCAATACCCGCAATAGCTTGGCTTGCAGAGACAGCGGCATGTCGCCGATTTCGTCCAGTAACAAGGTCCCGCCGTTGGCCGCATCGAACAGCCCGGCGCGGTCACGGTCGGCGCCGGTAAAGGCACCTTTGCGGTAGCCGAACAGCTCGCTTTCCAGCAGGTTTTCGGGGAACGCTGCGCAGTTCTGCACGATGAACGCCTGGGAACGGCGTGGCCCGCAATCGTGGATGGCCCGCGCCACCACTTCCTTGCCGGTGCCGGTTTCGCCGCGCAGCAGCACGGTGTACGGGCTGTGCAGCACCTTGCTGATCAGTTGGTAGGTCTGGCGCATGGCCGAACTCTTGCCGATCAATCCATAACCGCTGGCACTCGGCACGCTGCTGCGCATCGGCGACACATCACCTACCGGCCGGCGCAAACGTTGCAGCAAGTGCAATTGCCCGAGCACGAACGAGCCCAGTTGCCCGAGCGAATCGGCAAAGCCCTGCAATTCGACCTGTTCGCGGCTGGCGCACAGCAGCAGGCCGACCACCGCTTTTTGCGGGTTGACCAGCGGCACGCACAGGAGTGACTGCCACGGAACGGCCTGATCCGGCAGGAAACTGGTTTCGTGCAGGCTGCCACTGAGCCCGGTGAGGCTGAGTACACGGTTCTGGCACAGCGAGAATTGCAGCAGTTGCTCACCGTTGTAGTCGGCCGGCAGGCTCGCGGTTTCCCGGGGTTGCAGGATGCCGTGCAAACATTCGGCGGTCAGCCCGAGGCTGGTGTGGGTCGCGTCGAGCAGGTATAGCTGACTCAACTCACAACCACTGAGTTCGGCCACCGCGCGCACGAAGTCACCCAGCAGCGCCGCGCCGTCAGCCGCCCGCGACAAGCTGGCGAACTTCGCCAGCAAGGCTTCGGCATAGACCAGCGGTTGCGGCACTCGAGTGAACATCACAGCCACCTCAAGCGAACTCGCAGGTCACGCAAGCAGAGCCATCGAGCGTTGCGTGAACGCGCTTGAGACTTTCGCCAGTGGCCATCGCGTCGAGCAGACGATCCGCCACCAATGGCAGCACGTGCAGGTCAAGCAAATGGTCGATCAGGCGCGCGCCGCTGTCGCTTTGGGTGCAACGCTCGGCCAGGTGGTCGACGAGGTTCTGGCAATAGCTGAAATCCAGCTGACGGCGGTTCAGGCGTTCGCCCAGGCGACCCAGTTTGATTTCGATCAGCTCGCGCAGCACCGGGCCGCCGACCGGGTAGTACGGAACCACGCGCATACGCGCCAGCAACGCCGGTTTGAAGTGTTTGCTGAGCACCGGACGAATGGTTTCTTCGAGGACTTCAGCCGTCGGCCGCGCACCGTTCTCACAGAGTTCGCTGATGCGCTCGCTGCCTAGGTTCGAGGTCATCAGGATCAGCGTGTTGCGGAAGTCGATTTCACGCCCTTCCCCATCGTTGGCCACGCCTTTGTCGAATATTTGGTAGAACAGGTTCAGCACGTCCGGGTCGGCTTTCTCGACCTCATCGAGCAGCACCACCGAGTACGGTTTCTGCCGCACGGCTTCGGTGAGCATGCCGCCTTCGCCGTAACCGACGTAGCCCGGCGGTGCACCGATCAGGCGCGAGACGGTGTGCTTTTCCTGAAACTCGGACATGTTGATGGTGGTGATGAAACGATCACCGCCATACAACAAGTCGGCCAGCGCCAATGCGGTTTCGGTCTTGCCGACGCCGCTCGGCCCGACCAGCAGGAACACGCCCACCGGTGCATCGGGTTTGTTCAGGCCGGCCGCAGTGGCGCGCATCGAACGGTCCAGCGCATGCACGGCTTGTTCCTGCCCACGAATGCGGGTGCGCAGGTCAGTGGCGAAGCTCGCGACCTTGGCGTTGTGTTCACGGGCCAGTTGCGCCAGCGGCACACCGGTCCAAGCGCTGATCACTTCAGCCACCAGACGCGGGCACACTTCAAAACTCACCAGCCGCTCTTTGATCTGGGCATCGGTCAGCGCACGGTGGGTTTCGTTCAGCGCGGCTTCCAGCGCTTCGACGCTGTGCGCTTCGTCCACGCTCGCTTCAAGGGTTTCAATCACTGTGCCTTCGGCGTCCTCTTCAACCGAAACGGTCGGCTCGACGGCAGCGGCTTCGCGAGCCTTGGCCAGTTGCTGACGCAGCTCCAGCAAGCGCTCGGCCAGTGCCTTTTGCTCGGTCCAGAGGCTTTCCAGGGCGACCCTTTCGTCTTCGGCGGCGTCCAGGCGATCTTCCAGCGCGTCGAGCGCTTCCTGATCGATCAGCAAACCGGCTTCGGCATCGCGGCGCAGGGCCTGACGCTGACGCCCGCCTTCGGCCAGTTCGCCACGCAAACGCTCAAGGCTTTCCGGCGCGGCGGCGAGGCTGATGCGCACGCGGGCGCAGGCGGTGTCGAGCACGTCGACGGCTTTGTCCGGCAGCTGTCGGCCGGCCAGATAACGTGCCGACAATTGCGCCGCCGCGACCACCGCGTCATCGCGCAGGTAGATGCCGTGGCTCTTCTCGTAGACCTGTGCCAGGCCACGGAGGATGGTCACTGCTTCACTGACGGTCGGTTCATGCAACTGCACCGGCTGGAAACGACGGGCCAGGGCCGGGTCTTTCTCGAAGTATTTTTTGTACTCGGCCCAGGTGGTGGCGGCGATGGTGCGTAACTCACCACGCGCCAGGGCTGGCTTGAGCAGGTTGGCCGCGTCCGAACCACCGGCATTGCCGCCCGCGCCGATCAGGGTGTGGGCTTCGTCGATGAACAGGATGATCGGTTTCGGCGAGGCTTTGACTTCGTCGATCACGCCTTTGAGGCGGCGTTCAAATTCGCCTTTGACGCTGGCGCCGGCTTGCAGCAGTCCCATGTCCAGCGACAGCAGTTCAACGCCCTTGAGCACTTGCGGCACTTCACCGGCCGCAATGCGCGAGGCCAGGCCTTCGACGATCGCGGTTTTACCGACGCCGGCTTCACCGACCACAATCGGGTTGTTCTTGCGCCGACGCGCAAGGATGTCGACCATCTGCCGAATCGCGCCATCGCGGCACAGCACCGGGTCGAGTTTGCCGTCGCGGGCTTGCTGGGTCAGGTTGTGGGTAAAGCGTTGCAACAGGGATTCGCCCGGTACGGCCGGTTTGCCGGTGGCCGGTTGTTCCTTCTGCGACAGGGCAAAATCTTTCAGGCGATCAATGTTCAATTTCGCCAGCAATGGCTGGTAACGGCTGCCGGCATAGCGCATCGGATTGCGCAGCAACGCGAGAATCAACGCGGCCTGCTCGACCTGGCTCTGGCCCAATTCGAGGTTGGCCACCAGCAACGCATCTTGCAGCCACTGCACCAGTTCCGGGGCGAACACCGGGTTGCGCGAGGCGCTGTGCTCGACCCGCGATTGCAGCGCGGCGCTGAGTTCGCCAGCGTCGACTTCGGCGTCTTGCAGCGCGCGTGCGAGCAGGCCTTGCGGGCGCTCCAGCAGGCCCAGCAACAGGTCTTCGACGAGGATCTTGCTGCCGCCACGGGCGACGCAGCGTTCGGCCGAACGTTCCAGGTCACGACGGGTTTCGGCGTCCAGCGCCTGGATCAGTTGTTGCAGGTCTACGTTGATCATAGGTCTCACGTCCTTAATGAATTTTGCTGCCCAGGGTCACCACGCCGTCCGCGTGTTCGCGGCCCAGCCAACTGGTCCACCCAAGGCGACAGGCGTTCTGCTCACCGATGCGCAGTTCGCGGATTTCTTCCTGGCGCAGGACCAGGCGAATGTCGTAATCAAGCGGGTCACGCAGGGTGAACCGCACCAGCGCGCACAGCGGCTGGTAGCCGAAACCGATCGGCAGGAATTCGTGGAAGCGTTGCCAGTCGAGCTCACGGATGTGAATCCGGAACTTGCCGCTGCGGTCGCGCACGTGTTCACCCAGCACCAGGTCTTCGCCGAGCTGGCTGTTGGCGCGGCCCAAACGGTTGCGCTGCTCGTCGAGGATTTCGACGCGGCGCTCGATGCACTGCTCGATGGTCAGTTCAGCGTGCTTGAAGTAGTAACGCAGCACGGCCTCGATCAACGCCGCCGAGTGCGCCCGCAAGCTCAACAGGCCGAGGTACGGCAACAGGCGTTTCCAGTTCAGCTCCTGGGCCTTGCGAATGTCTTCGCCACCCAGGCCGATCAGCGCGAACAGCTGCGAGGAAAACGGGTCGAGGGCGCCGCTCTTGAAGCTGGCGCGGTAGCGGTACTTGCGCCAGATCGGCAGCATCAACCGTTGCAGGCGATGGTGGAACAGGTCGAGAAAATGGCGTGTCGGGTTGCCGTCTTCGCTGTCGCCCAGCGCTTGCTCACCGTAGAACGCCGGCAGCGGCGAACCGGAGCCGACCAGGCCGATCAGGTTGAAACGCAGGCGCGCGCGCAGTTGCCCGTGCTCGCGGAAAAACTCCACGCGATCGACGTCGCTGCCAGGGAAACCCAGGCTCGGGTTGGCCTGGAATTCCAGCTGGTCGTAGAGGTCCTCTTCGCTCAGGTACGGGTGAGCCTCGCGCAGCCGATCGACGACCAGCAGCACGGCCTGAAACAGCGAGTACTCGCGTATTCCTCGGGTCAGCCCGCTTAAAGCAGAGGCTGAAGGCCCATACGTGGTGTCCATTGGTACACCTCTCCCTGTGTGCTTTTTACCCGCAGCTCGTGGTACGAATTGAGACTGGCGTAAAGCGCGAAAAACTCGTTAAGAACCGAAGCGAACACGAACAGGTCGCCTTCGCCGATATAGCCTTCCGGGTCGATGGTCAGCTCGGTGCGCAGCCCGCGCAGCGGCAACCCTCGGTGCAGCCGGTCGACGTGTTGGTGCTTGATCGACTTGAGCCCGCCGAGCAGGCGTTTGCTAACCTTCTCTGAGTGCTGGTCGTAGTAACGCGGCAAGTCGTAGGTTTCGAGAATCACCTTGAGCGCGTCGACGTTGGCCAGCGACAGGTAGTTGAGCGACATGTTGCTGATCAGCTTCCACAGGAAGTCGTGGCTCAGCGGCGGCGCGAAACTCGACGTGGCCGGGGTGATGTTGCGGAAACTGAGGAACTCCGGGGTCTCTTCGCAGGCCATGCAGATGTCGCCGAGCTTGAGCCGGCGCGGCAGGTTCTGGTTGGTGCACATCAGCTCGATCGACAGGGTTTCGTGGGCTTCGGTGTGGCGGATGCCGAAGCTCAGGTAAGTGTCGAGGCCGTCGTGAAGCAACGAGGTGCGCTGGCGAATGCTGTAATGCGGACGGCTTTGCGGCACGTCGAAACTCGGGTCGTGCTCAAAGGATTCGAACGGCACGTACGCCTGATAACCCAGGCCACCCGGCTTCCAGCCCGTAACGCCTTCAACCGAAAACACGCCGCAGTTTTCCAGGTCGTATTCGGCCGGCAGCAACAGGTATTCGTCTTGCTTGCCATCGAGGCGAATCGGCAAGGCGTCGTGCTTGAACAGGTTGACGATAGGCGTGCAGTAGAGCTTCACATTGTCCAGGGTCGGGCGCAGACGCTGGATGCCACTCTTGCGAATATCGAAGCGCAGCTCCAGACCGTGCATCTGCTTGAGGGTGTCTTCGGGCAGCGCCTTGAGCAGGTCGAGACCGTTCAAATCGACGAACAGGAATTTGTCCTGGAAGGCGAAATATTCCTGCAAATAGCGATAGCCACGGAAGGTGTTCAGCGGATACGGAATCAACGCCTCTTCTTCGGCAAAACCCACCGGCTGCACCCGATCGCCAGGCATCTTGAACGCCATCGGCGTGCCATTAACCCCATTGAGCGGCTTGCCGGCCGCGTCCAGCGGAATCAGTTCGATGCCGTCCAGGTTGCGCAACAGGCTCAGGTAAAGCATCTGGCTGATGTAACGCTCACCGGCCAGGTGCAGGCGCAGACGGCTCAGGTCCAGCTCACCGATATGCCCGTCGCAACTCATCTCCAGACGCAGACTCAACAGCGAACCGTCGCCCTTCACCGAGTACGTCAGCGCGGTCAGGTCCAGCGGCAGGACTTCAGTCGGGTAGCACGTGCGGAAACGGCAACGCACGTCATCGATCGGCTTACTCTCGACCGGCGTATCTCGCTCGACCCGCAACGCCGGCCCGGAACGCTTCAACGGGTCGAACTGCAAAATACTGAACGCCGGCAACGGCCGCATGTAGTTCGGCCACAGCAAATGCATCAGCGAGTGGCTGAGCTCCGGCAACTCGTCATCGAGCTTCTGCCGCAGGCGGCCAGTCAGGAACGCAAAGCCCTCCAGCAACCGCTCCACGTCTGGGTCACGCCCGGCCTGCCCCAGGAAAGGTGCCAACGCCGGACTGCGCTCGGCGAAACGACGACCCAACTGGCGAAGTGCGGTGAGTTCGCTTTGGTAGTAGTGGTTAAAGGACACGGAGGGTTACCTGTTTGTCGGTTTTGCAAAAAGTTGTGAAAATCGAAACATTCAACTCACCCAGCAGAAACGGAGTATTTTGAATAAAAAATCAGACACTGGAGTGCGTCAAATAATAGACACCTATCGCAAACATAACTGGAACGGCCATAACACAAATAAAATTCAATATCTTGTGAAGCCTTTTCTCCCTAACACTTGGTATAAGTCCGGCAATACCAACAAAAAAACAAAAAACCGCCAGCACACCGAAATAGTCATTATCTACCATGCCGGCAAAGTAACCTTCCATAGTCATTCCTTATTAAACCCCATAAAATTCCAGCGGTATAATTCAAAGAATTTAAGAAAATCTTCAGTAACAGAGCCTTTCGCCAAATTATTCTCTATTGGGGACTGTCCCGTTTTTCGCAAACCACTCACGACATCGGCCCATTTGAAAAAAACTTCGGAAGCACGAACAGCACCAACAAACTGATTACCCACAGCACCAACAAATAATAGTTACCAGGCATTCTGCAGGCCGCCCATCCTTTAACTACCCCATAGCCAACAGCAAACTGCAACAGTAAGAGCGAGATAATTCCCAACGGAACGGAAAACAGATAGCTATAAGGTTCAGCAAATCCGAACCGGACAACCGTATAAATTTCAAACAATACAAATGGCACAATCAAAGCAAGCGCCAGGATGATCATTGCCCTGACCTTTTTTGCACTGCTCATCAACGCAATCCCTCGGCATATAGGGATTGGGCCAACTCAAGCCGACGCTGTTCACCTGATGGTCCATCAATACCGTAGTAGAAATGCCCCACACCTTCCTTGCGCTGGCTGGACTCTGTCATCTGCGAGCCGAGCAAAGGGGCGTGTTCAGCCAGGTCGAAAAATGACATGCCCGCATGGATCGGGTCGCCATGCTCTTTCAAATCGAGCACAACAACATGTTTAATAAGCGATTGCTGTTTAATCTCTCCCAACATTTCTTCAGAAATGGGAGAACCAATCAAAACCAAATAATCAACTGCCTGCCCCTTATCGGCGTAATAAAGAGCTGATTGAGCGGCCACCAGCGATCCGAAAGAATAACCGATAAGGTTGAATTGCCCACCCATTGGAATAGAGCGGTTTACCCCTAGCGCGTTCAAACTCCAGTCTGCTTCGACACTGTATGGCCCAGTGTCAGACATACCATTTATTGTCTTAAGTCTATAACGGTGCTTGTTGACCCCGGCAACCGCATCGACGTATTGACCTTCAGTATTCCGCCCTACCACTGCGCCACTAATACCGACCCTACGTAGAGACTTAACCTGATCATCAATATATCCGCCGGTCATTCCTGCACCACCGAGATAAACGGTCAGACCTTCTTCCACCACGATACTTTTGGGCGCCCTATCCGCAGTAGCAGTGCTGCTAGTCGACGCAACCTTTTTAAATATCCCAGTTGGTGTTTCCAACACATCGGTCGTCATTTGCATCAATCCTCTGACGCAACGTAGATATCAACTTTTTCCGCACTATTGTGCCGCGCCACCCGATGAGTCAGGCCTGTATCACTGGTAACGCCTTCCTCTTGAAGACCATTTTCTCGAATCAACAGATACCGACGGTTTGCCATAGGCGCTCCGCTCTTGTCAGTCAGGACAAACTGCTCATCAAACCCCGGAATAATCAAAGGCAACGGCGCCACAAACGGCACCGGCGTATGCGAGTTCCCGATAATCACCGTCGAAGACCCGGCAGTAACTTTATTGCCATGGGTGCCTACGGAGTCGACGGTCGCCGCTGGCTTGCCGTTGATCAAAACGGTACTCGCCACCCCTCCGGAGATCGCGCTGCCACAGGCCGAGACATCGTCCAGGCGGGCGGCCGCGAGGCCGTCAAAGAACACGTCGCCGGAACCGGAGGCGATCGGGTTGGTGCCGTGGCCGGGGAGCGGGCAAGCGGTAGGGTCACTGACTCGTGCTGCGGGTTTACCGGACATCGTCGTCTCCTTAGTTGACCTTGACTTGACCGCTGCCATCCAGGCGCGCGGCAAAACTGACCTGACGCTTGAAACCTTCAACTTCCAGCAGGCCTTCGATACTGAAGGTCAGCCTGAGTTGATCGTTGTCTCGCGGCAGGGAAACGACACGCACGTTCGTGAGGCGCGGCTCGTAGGCTTCGATGAAGCGTTCGATGGCCAGGCGTGCCTGGCTCAGGGAGTCGTGCAGGCTCAGGCGCATGTCGTTGAGATCGGGTAGCCCGTAATCGGACAGCGTTTGCACGCTGCCCGCACGGGTGCTGAGCATCTTGGCCAGATGGGCAGCCACCGACGCCATGGCGGAAACCTCGCGGCTCCAGCCGACGCGTTTGTCCGCGTCGCCACCCAGGCGTTCGAAAAGGCTGCCGTATCCAGTCATGACCCAGCTCCTTGGTTACTCTTTGTCCAGCTTGCCAACCAGCGACAAGGTGAAATCGGCACCCATGTACTTGAAGTGCGGGCGCACGTTCAGGCTGACGCGGTACCAGCCAGGCTCGCCTTCAACATCGCTGACGATGATCTGGGCGGCACGCAGCGGACGACGGCCACGGACTTCGGCGCTCGGGTTTTCCTGGTCGGCCACGTACTGGCGGATCCACTTGTTGAGTTCCAGCTCGAGGTCGGTACGTTCTTTCCACGAACCGAGTTGCTCGCGCTGCAGCACTTTCAAGTAGTGAGCCAGGCGGTTGACGATCATCATGTACGGCAGCTGAGTGCCGAGCTTGTAGTTCAGCTCTGCCGCCTTGCCTTCAGCACTGATGCCGAAGAACTTCGGCTTTTGCACCGAGCTGGCGGAGAAGAACGCGGCGTTGTCGCTGCCTTTGCGCATGGTCAGGGAGATGAAACCTTCCTCGGCCAGTTCGTATTCACGACGGTCGGACACCAGCACTTCGGTCGGAATCTTGGTTTCGATTTCGCCCATGCTTTCGAAGTGGTGCAACGGCAGGTCTTCAACTGCGCCACCGCTTTGCGGGCCGATGATGTTCGGGCACCAGCGGAATTTGGCGAAGCTGTCGGTCAGCTTGGTGCCGAACGCGTAGGCCGTGTTGCCCCACAGGTAGTGCTCGTGGCTGTTGGCGACGGTTTCTTTGTACACAAACGATTTCACCGGGTTTTCTTCCGGATCGTACGGGTTGCGCAGCAGGAAACGCGGAACAGTCAGGCCGATGTAACGCGAATCTTCGGACTGACGGAAGCTCTGCCATTTGGCGAATTGCGGGCCTTCGAAGTGATCTTTCAGATCCTTCAGGTCCGGCAGGCCGGTGAAGCTTTCCAGGCCGAAGAATTTCGGGCCGGCAGCCGCGATGAACGGCGCGTGGGACATGCACGCAACGCTCGACACGTACTGCATCAGTTTCACGTCAGGGGAGCTTGGCGACATGAAGTAGTTGGCGATGATCGCGCCCACTGGCTGGCCACCGAACTGGCCGTATTCCGCGGTGTAGATGTGCTTGTACAGGCCAGCCTGCATCACTTCCGGCGAATCTTCGAAGTCGTCCAGCAGGTCTTGCTTGGAAACGTTGAGGATTTCGATCTTGATGTTTTCGCGGAAGTTGGTGCGGTCGACCAGCAACTGCAGACCACGCCACGCCGATTCCAGCGACTGGAAGTCCAGGTGGTGGAGGATTTCGTCCATCTGACGGCTGAGCTTGGCATCGATCTCGGCGATCATGCGGTCAACCATGGCTTTCTTGACCGGCTCACCGTTGTTCTGCGGCTTGAGCAGTTCTTCGATGAACGCCGACACGCCACGCTTGGCGATGTCGTAGGCTTCGTCGTCCGGGGTCAGACGGGTTTC
This sequence comes from Pseudomonas frederiksbergensis, assembly GCF_001874645.1. NCBI lineage: Bacteria > Pseudomonadati > Pseudomonadota > Gammaproteobacteria > Pseudomonadales > Pseudomonadaceae > Pseudomonas > Pseudomonas frederiksbergensis. Next base: position 3,064,332 of record NZ_CP017886.1, on the reverse strand, counting down.
GGCGATGATGCTGTCGAGAATGCTGTATTCGCCGTTCTCGTTACTCTTTTGCTGTGCTGCACGGGTGCTCATAGTGTTGGCTTCCTTGGCTGATGGGGACTCAGGCGTCCTGGGCTGCGGCGTTCAGGCCCAGCTCACCCAGTACGCGACCGCGCGATTCGTCGTCGGCGAGAACGCCTTCGATGGCTTTGCGGAAGGCAGGTGCGTTACCCAGTGGGCCTTTGAGGGCCACCAGTGCGTCACGCAGTTCCATCAGTTTTTTCAGCTCAGGCACTTGCTCGACCAGGCTGGCCGGGTTGAAGTCCTTCATCGAATTGACGCGCAGTTTCACGGCCAGCTCTTCGGTGTCGCCCTCTTCCTGAAGACGGTTCGGCACGCTCAGTGTCAGCTGCAGCTCTTGCTTGGCGAGGACTTCGTCGAAGGTCATCTTGTCGATGCTGATCGGCTTGCGATCTTCAACTTTGCGCTCGTCCGCGCGGTGGGTGTAGTCACCGATTGCCAGTAGTTTCAGCGGCAGTTCAATCTCTTCCTGAGCACCGCCGGTGGCGGGTTTGAAGGTGACGTTGATGCGTTCCTTGGGGGCTACCGAGCCTTCTTTGGCCATGGCTTTTCTCCTTGCGGTTGTGGCCCTGGGGCCTATTCGAGTACCACTTCAAGATCGAGGTGGCACAGCCTGCGATAAATCTCTTCCTTGCGTTCTCGCACTGCGTGGTTCTGCGGCAACAACTCACAGCAGCTATGCAGGAGGTGCAGCACTTCCAGCGCAAGATCAGGCTCCCAGGCGTGCAAGCCTGAGTTCTGTAATTCTGAATCGAGGGTTTCGAGTTGGGTCTTGGCCAGTTCGTATTTCTTGGCCAGGAAGCACAGCCGCGCCAGGCTGAACTGCCAGAAGAACCGCACGCGCCCGCCGTGGGCGGCTTGCAGGCCTTGCTTGAGAATTTGCACCGCGGCCTTGAGACCGTCCTTGCGCAGCACCGGCAAGACTTCTTCGAGCGCCAGCTCCCAGGCCGGTTGGCTGCTGCTGACTTCGACCTTGCGCGGCGCGCTGGCGGTTTGCAGATGGGGCATCACGTTGGCGCTGATCCAGGCGCGAGTGGCCGGATCAGCGAACGGCGCGCCATCGTGGTAACGCAATTCGACGATGCCCGGCAGGCGCTGAATCAACAACGCGAAGTGAATTTCCACTTCGCGCATGGCCAGGTCAGCGTTCAACCCTTGCAAACATTCCCAGACCAGCCGCTGACCATCGAACCAGAACGGTGCCTTGGCCAGGCTTGCTTCCAGTTCCACCAGCAGGTCGGCGAATTGCCCTTGGTCGAAACGGTCCTGGTAGATTTTCAGCTTGTCGGCCGGCAGCCCGCGCAATGCGGTGATTTGCTCGGCGTTGCGCTCGGGGACGGCGTCGATCGGCAACCACAGCAAGGTTCGGTTCAGGCGCAGGGCGCGCAGGTCGGTGGCTTTCTGTTTCAGCCACCAGGCGCACAGCGGGCGCGCATTTTCCTGCTGCGCGCGCAGGGCCTTGTGGGCTTCTTTTTCGTTGTCGATCGGCGCGCCGGGGGTGAACAGCTGGGTCGCGGCCTGTTTGACCTGAGCCACCACCGCGCCAACAGCGCCGGGCTCCGGCTGGTTGTCGGCGGCACGCTGGACCATGTTTTTCAGACGGCGCGAGATCGGCAGCAGCAGCGGCGCATCATCGCTCAAATGCTCGGTGCAGGCGGCATCGAGACCTTCCAGGTGCTCGACCAATTTGCGGAACAGCGGCAGTTGCTCTTTGATCGCGACGTTTTCGTTCAGCACCTGCTCAAGACGCGGCACCAGCCAACTGATGGCAGCGGAGCGAGTGCGGGCTTTGTTCGGGTGAATCTCGGCCCAGTGGTGCTCGCACAGATGGTGCAGCAGGCCGAGACCGGCCAGCAGGCCCTGGAAGGATTCGCGCTGATACAGCGCCCAGGTCAGCCAGGCGCCGACCCGCAAATCCTTGGATTGGGTTCGCAGCAACGCTTCACTGTTTTCACGGATTTTCAGCCAGTCGATCTGACCGCTTTCATGCATGGATTGGGCTTTGCCCAACTCGCTTTCCAATGCCTCATATTCACTCGAAAAGCGAACGTCCTCGCCCGCAAAATTCTCTTTGGAAACAGAGCACTTGGCGAGTTCGAGGTAATGAGCAGAAAGTTTGCTTGAATAGGACATCCCTGGCCTTTAATAGTATTACGGTCTGTACGCTTTCCGGAGTTTCGGTGCGTTGGACAGTATCAAGAGCATCACGTAAGACTCATCCAATTGAGTACCGTGCTCTTTCAAGTGGTGCGCATCGTACTCACGATGGTGGCCACTAGCAAGCATCCAATTAAATAACAAGGCAAAGTGTTCTCTGTAGCGTGTAGGTAATCACCCTATATGTGACAGGGGATACCCTGATGTCAGTTTAATATTCTCGCTTTCGCCCCATCGCCCCGGAACCGTTGAGCCAGAGCGGCCTGCAAACCTGATCTTCGTCATTGAGCATCCGCCCTCTGAGGCAGGCGCAGAGCATGACAAGAATCAAAAATGATAAATGTAGGATTGTTCTGAAAAAGTTACTGCCATCAATCTCCAAATCGATAAATGACAACAGTCAATTAAAAAAAATGACATCAAATTGATGGCACCTCATGTTTCAACAAACTCCTCAAATGTGACCCTATACAGCGAAATTGCGTGGAATTGGCCACACAATTGCACTGTCTTTGTCGTTCACTAACGCAACACTTTGAAACACGGAGTGCTCCGACTGACGTTAGGGAGCCTTCCTACATTATTTCGCTTGCCAGCTTGTTAGCGTGCCCAGAAGTTCACGCGAGCAAGACCAAGGACGGTTTGAATATCGCGCGTTGTTTCCATCCAGCTAAAGGATAAGCGAATGTTCCAATCGTCCAATACGGCGCACTTTTCACTGCAGGTTCCCGGTGTTCGCAACGATTTCAAGGTGCTGGCCTTCGACGGCACCGAAGCCATCAGCAGCCTGTATGCCATTCGGGTGGAGCTGGTTAGCGAGTACCCGGATTTCGATCTGGAGAGCCTGCTCAGCCAGCCGGCCTTTCTCCAGTTCGGTCATCACGGCGAAGGTATTCATGGGCGTATCGAAGAAGTGGCGGCGGGTGGGCCCGGCAAACGCCAGACCCGTTATCTCCTGACGTTGGTGCCGGCGCTGTACTACTTGCAGTTCAGCCATGATCATCGGATTTTCCAGCACCTGACGGTGCCGCAAATCATTGCTCAGGTACTCAAGGGACATGGCATCCAGGCCGATGCCTTTACCTTCAATGTCAGCACCAGCCCCGAGCGCGAATACTGCACCCAATACGGGGAAAATGATTTTGAGTTCGTCCAGCGACTGTGCGCCGAGGACGGCATCGCATGGCATCACCAGCATTCCCGGGAAGGCCATGTGCTGGTGTTCACCGATGACCAGACCTTCTTTCCCAGGCTGGACGCAACCCCTTATCAGCAAGACTCCGGCATGGTGGCGGAGCATCCCGTCGTCAGCCAGTTCTCCCAGCGTTTCAACACCCGTACCAGCAAGGTCACACGCCGTGGTTATGACCTGAAGCGTCCCAGTCTGTTGCTGGAAAGTCGCTTCACTGCCGAGTTCAGCCCTGCGCTTGAAGACTATCGCTACCCGGTGTTGATGGCGACTGAAAAGCTCGGCAAACAGCTCGCCCGGCAGACCCTGGAGCGGCACCGTATCGATTACCAATTGGCCGAGGGCGAAAGCGACCAGCCGACCCTGCGCAGCGGCCACTTTTTTGACCTGACCGAACACTCGCGCAAATCCTGCAACGATTTATGGTTGTTGGTCAGCGTTCACCACGTTGGGAAACAACCTCAATCGCTGGAGGAATCGATCACCAGCGACGCCCAACCCGAAGGCGACATGACCCAAGGCTACCGCAATAGCTTCAGCGCTATTCCGTGGGACGTGTTCTACCGACCGCCTCTGCCTCCCCGAAAACCTGTGCTGGTCTGCCAAACCGCTCGTGTCACAGGGCCGCCCGGAGAGGAAATTTTTTGCGATGAGTACGGCAGGGTTCGTGTCGAGCTGCCTTGGGATCGGGCAGAACTCAATAGCGAAAAAAGTAGTTGCTGGTTACGGGTTGCATCCAGCTGGGCCGGTGAGGGTTTTGGGGCAGTGACCATCCCGCGCGTCGGCATGGAAGTGGTCGTGACATTTCAGGAGGGCGACCCGGATCAACCGTTGATCACCGGTTGCGTGGTCAACAAAGTCACGTCCGTCGCTCATCAACTGCCCGAGAACAAGACCAGAACTGTCCTGCGCAGCCAAAGCTCGCCGCGCAGTGGCGGCTACAACGAACTGTCGATTGAAGACCGCGCCGGGCAAGAAAGAATCTACCTGCGCGCCCAACGCGACCTTGAGCAACTGATCCTCAACGACAGCACCCGCCTGATCAGCAACGACCGCTTCGAGCAGGTGGACAACAACAGCACCAGCCTGATCAAGGGCGAGGAATTCCATACCACCCAAGGCGTGCGTAGCACGGTGATTGGTGGTGATGAGCTGATCACTATCAGCGGCAATAGCAGCACGACGTCCGTGGGGTCGCTGGTGATTCAGGCCGGTCCCCATGCCCAGCTCACCGCCGCCAACGTGGTGATCGATGCCGGCATGAGCCTGACGCTCAAGGCGGGTGGTCACCACATCGTTATCAATACCAGCGGGATTTTCAGCAGCGTGGCCATTGTCGAGGGCGGTGCGCCACTGACGGGTATTCAGCCACTACAGGCGCTACAGGCTTTGACCCGCAATCCCAATCCCATCATCGCCAGCCCACTGTCTATCGTGACCGGCGCCAGACAGCAGGCGGCGGACTACTGCCCGCTTTGCGAGGCTTGTCTCGCTGGCCAATGCAGCATTGGAGAAGTCGCATGAATACACTCGAACAATGGCTAGACGAGCAATCCCGGTCCGGACGGGATCTCTATCTGATGCTCGACACTGTCGGCCAACTCGACGAACGCATTGCGCTGACCAGCGAACCGGGAGCCGATCAATATCGCAATCTGTATGTGGGTACAGCGGCTGATTCACTGGCACAAGCTGGCCCTTATCTTTTTCAGATTGGCTCCATCAAACATCCGGTCATCCAGGGGCTGCTCGACACGCCCGAGCGTCATTGGGGCTGGCTGGCAAGTGCCAGTAACGTTGACCTGGATGTTTTGGCCGCTCATTGGCGCGACCGTGTGGTAACCGGTGAACGCCCGCACCTGGCGGTGTATCGCATGCACGACAACCGCGTACTGGGGCGCGCCCTGGCCTATCTGCAACCAGAGCAGTACGCCGATTTTCTTGGGCCGATCGCCAGCGTCTGCTACTGGCAGGCTGAGCAATGGACAGTCACTAACAACCCAGACCCCGGCGCACACCCGCTGCCGCTCGATCCGCCCTGGCTGAACACCCCGACGCCGGAAATCGTCTACGCGAACCTGCAGTTCGATAACACTCGTCGCTACCTGATCCGTGAGCACACCGAAGCCCTGGCGACCCTCGCCTCGCAGTTGGATGTGGATGACTGGTTATGGGGCCAGATTCAATTGGCCCGTTCATGGGGCTGGCAACAACCCGAGCAGGTGCATTTTTTGCTGACCCAGAGCTTGCAAGCGCCGGGTTACCTTCCGCCAAAGTCCTGGCTACCCAAGCCCGAAGAGGACTCGGCGGCACATTTTGAGCGGGTGTATCAGCAAGCGCTGTATTGGCAGGGAAATGCTCCCGTATGAAATGTGTCATTCAAAGCCTGACCCTCGGCAGTTGCCTTTCCCTGACCGTGGGTTGTGCGGCTGTCGGCAAGCCAGACAGCTTCACCTTCATTCCCGATTTTCCACCTGACTTCAAGTACGAACTGAAGGCCATCTACCTGCCCGCCAAAGGACAAACGTGCAGCTTGCCGGGAGGGCGAAATTTTCAGGTCAGCTTCAATAAACCCAACATGGAATACGAAGCTACTTCCGAGATTGAACTGTACAGAACCGTGAGCGACTGCCCGATGGCATTGAACCATGTGGAGATCAAAATCACGGGAATTTTTGGCCCGGAACGAAGTGACAGCAGCTATGACTACGCCTCCTTTGCCGTACGTCCTGAGTTGTTGGAGCGACACATGGGCACTTTCAGCGATGACGGCGTGGGTGAGTTCTTCGGCGAATGCCAGTGGGCTTTTCGCACGGTCGGCCCCAAGCGCTACCTGATAAAACTGCTCACCTGCAAAAAAATGGATGCACAGGGAACTGTCGCCCGAAGTCGTCCTTTCACGGCGTACACGCTGGCTCAGTTACCGGGGAAAACCGTAAGACTGAAGATCAAGTTGGCCGAACAGGAAAAACCTGCCATTGGTGATACGTGGGTCCAAGTGCCTGGCGGTTGGAAACGCTGCATGGGCGATAACTTTGAAGATCAATACGCATTTTGCTACGGCAATTACAAGGATTTCAGCACCTTCAAGATGGTGGATGAACGGATCTGCACCATTTACCCAGGTTGCACGGAAAACAAGGACGAAAACCCATGACGCATCCGAACGCACTGTATTGCCGGGAAGGTGTCCCGCACATCAAACGTGTCATTCAAGGCTTGACCCTCGGTAGTTGCCTTTCCCTGACCGTGGGTTGTGCGGCTGTCGGCAAGCCAGACAGCTTCACCTTCATTCCCGATTTTCCACCTGACTTCAAGTACGACCTGACGGCCACCTACGTGCCCGCCAAAGGTCAAACGTGCACCGTGCCAGGCGGAAAAGATACTCAGCTTGGCTTCAATAAAATCTACATGGATTACGAAGCCACTTCCGAGATCCCGCTTTACAGAACCGTGAGCGACTGCCCGCTAGCGCTGAACCATGTGGAGGTCAAAATCATAGGGATCATTGGCAGAGACAAAAAACGCAGCTATTCCGGCTACGACTACGCCTCGTTTGCGGTGCGCCCGGAGTTGTTGGAACGACACATGGGCACTTTCAACACTGACGATGTAGGCGAGTTCTTCGGCGAATGCCAATGGTTATTCCGTACGGTTGGCCCCAAGCGCTACATCACAAAAATCCTCACCTGCAAAAAAATGGATGCACAGGGAAATGTCGCCCGAAGTCGTCCTTTCACGGCGTACACGCTGACTCAGCTACGGGGGAAAACCGTGAGGCTGAAAATCAAACTAGCGGATGAAGAAAAACCCGGCTGGGGTGACACCTGGGTTCAAGTTCCGGGTGGCTGGAAACGCTGCATGGGCGAAGGCTTTGAAGATCAGCGTGGCTATTGCAATGGTAATTACAAAGATTTCAGCACTTTCAGAATGGTGGATGAAAGAGTCTGCACCATTTACCCAGGTTGCACGGAAAACAAGGACGAAAACCCATGAACTTCAAACCTTTAGCCGCCAGTGACGTAGCCTTTATGGCGGGTAACATCCATGCCTGTCCATTGCGTGGTCATTCGACGAGTTTTCAATTAGTGGACGAGTTCGGTGATGGCAAACCCTACGCCGGTTTGACATATGAAATCATCGATTACGAAGACACCGTCTACACAGGAAAACTGGATGCTACAGGCTCCGGGAAGGTGGATAACCACTACTGCGGCCCGGTAGTGCTCAAACTGAACCAACCCTTTAAAGGCGCAGAAGCGCTCTATAAGGATTTAAGAACAAGACCGCACTACCCACTCCCCATCACCGAACTCCAGGTACGCGCCGAAAAAACCCGCTTCTTCAACACATCAGGCGTACGCACCCAAGCCAATCCAGCAAAAGACCTCGCTGATGCCACTGCCTATTACCAGGTTGAAGTCAGCGAACTGGTGAAGCATGTGGCGCACTTACCGCCACTGGCCCTTCGTCGCGATCCACCGAATATGGTGGTGCACAAACTACTGCGACCCACTCCCACATCCAGAGCTTTCACGAGTGTTGATAAAAGCGCCCCGGATGGCGGGATAAGCGCGGTCTTCAGTCAGATGGACATGGCCACGGTCGAGTTGGGATTTTTCCCGCCACCGCACAAACCAAAAGGCATTGCCCTGTTGCCGAACAAGCATCATGTGATGGAAGTGCGGCCCATGAGGGCGCTGCGCCCGATGTTGTCGACCGGCAACGAGTTTTGCGCACTTAACCTTTATCAACTGGCGTTGATGGCAACCCTGAGTTACACCGATTTTGGTCAGGAGCCGGACACACAACCCGTCAAAACGGACAGCGTGAGCTTTCCCTTGCAGCCCAGCAGCGGCAACTGGTTCGGCCATGCCCTACCGCAGTTTGATGAGCTGTGGAAAGTCGATGCCACGCAGACGACAAAGTACTACCCGCTGTATGAAGAGGTGCCTTACTCGAAACGGCTGGAAGTGGTGCCGTTCGACCCGTTGCTCTACCCCGACGTCAACAATCCAGAGTTGGGTGATGAGCAGGAGCACCCGGCCAAACTGCACTTTCTCGATGATCGCAAACAAGTCAAAAGCTCGGACACCCAGGCATTTATCACCCATCACGACGAGTTGATATTGATCAGCGTGCGCGGAACCAACGAACTGCTGGCCGACGGCCTGCGTGATGCGGATGCCCAGCAGGTTCCTTTTGAGGAAGGGGAAGGCAAAGTTCATAACGGTTTCTACGGAGCCGCCAAGGTCGCCTATACGTTTGTCGTCACCTATCTGGATAAATTCTACAGCGGGCAAAAACTACTGATTACCGGACACAGCCTGGGCGGGGCGGTGGCGCTGATACTGGCTGAAATGTTGCGCCGCGATAAACGTTTCGACCTGAATATCGTGCTCTACACCTACGGCGCCCCTCGCGCAGGCGACACAACCTTTATCAAAAACGCCCACCCCTTGAACCATCACCGTATCGTCAACCACAACGACCCCGTTCCAAGCGTACCCGCCACCTGGATGAACACGCCGTCCAAGCCGATGTATGTCGCACATGGGACGGTACTTGTCCTCAACCCAGCCGCTGGTTTGGCGCTATTGATCGTGGGGATGGTCAACTTCCGGGGCGAGCCCTACGCGCATCACGGCAAATTACGCCACTTCATGCCGGTGGAATTTAACGAAGGACACAAGTCCTCGATTCTCTGGGAACCGGGCTGCAGCACGATCAATGATCATGGCTGCGCAAAGGCACTGCGACAGATCGATGGCCTGCCCAAGCGTGGCTCACTCCTGCGGCAGGTGATGGAGGCCGCCGATCACTCGATGGTCGCCAGCTACATTCCCGGCTGCTGGGCCAGCCTGCGCCGTTGGCAGGAGGCGCAGAAACTCAAGCGCTCACGGGTGACTGCTCAGGAGTTGGAAAGGATCAACGGCGCCTTGGGAAACATCAGCAGACAGCTGGACGACCTCCAGCAAACACTCGAAAACAACCCCCGCGCACATGCCAATTACCATCAAGACGCGCAAAAGTCCCAGGCTCTCAAGGAAGAAAAGGGAAAGATTCAGATGACCCAGACTCGCCTGCTGGCCCTGCACGACCAGCGAGTCACCGAGACCGAGGTTTACGGCAGCTACGCCGACCAGCCCGAGTGGGTGCAGGAAAACCTGCTGCGCTGGAATGCCCACCCGGAAAACACCGTGAATGAACAACTGGCGAAGATTCCGCCACCGGCCGAAGACCATGACTTGGCAATTGCGGCAATCACGGGAGGGCACGCCGTGGGCGCCCCTTACCATCTGGATATTGATTCGATTGTGTAGCCCTTATCCAAATCAACAAGGAAGTATTAATGCGCCCATTACCACAGCACCGCTGCCCAAGCGCTGCGCCTCGTTCCGTTCGTACCTTACTACTGGCTGGCCTTGTGATGCTCGGATCCGGATGCGCTGTGTTTTCCAACACCGTGACGTTAAAGACGGAAATGCCTGCAGAGTTTAGCGTGCACGCTACCGCGTACTATCACCCAGTGTTTTCCAGCGTGTGCTTTTTGCCTGACGATTATGCAGGCGACCCCAATCCTGATAAAAAAAGGTTTTCCAGTCGGTCCCACGCCACTGCGCACACTTCTGAATTCGAGGTGCCGCTATACGTCAGCGTTGAGGGTTGCGTCATAGGAATTAGCCACTTTACGTTCTTGATCTTCGACATGCGTGAAACAAACCAAAAGAAGCTCGGCGTGGCCAGCGCCGAGTTGAGTGTCGATACCCGCCTTGATGATGGAAATCATCCAGCGCCGACGCCTGACGAGCAAGTGATCTCAGTGAGCTGTCGCTATGAAGATCTCGAACACAGCAGCGTCTTCCAGCAGGAACTTATGTGCAAAGGGCTGGACACAAATAGCAAGGTACTTGGCATGCCGCATATGAAACAGCTCCAAGGCAGAACATTGCGGTTGAAGGTCAGTGTGGCCGACACCACTCTCGAGTAGCTTGGCCGAGTAACCCGAGCCTCTATGCGCACTGCCTTATCCCACGCCAATAAAAAATGGACACTCGACCTGCTCGATGTGCCCATTTTCAATACAACTCTCCCCCGCAACTCTGGGAGTTCGCAGCATTTATGGATTGACGCTGTCTTTCAACGACTTGCCTGGCTTGAAGGCAACGGTGTTGCTGGCCTTGATTTTCACTGGCTCGCCGGTTTGCGGGTTCTTGCCGGTGCGAGCGCCACGGTGGCGCTGCAGGAAGGTACCGAAACCCACCAGGGTGACGCTGTCTTTACGGTGCAGAGCGCCGGTGATTTCTTCGAGAACGGCGTTGAGGACGCGGTTTGCCTGCTCTTTGGTGAGGTCAGCCTTTTCAGCGATGGCTGCGGCGAGTTCTGGTTTACGCATGAGTGAAGCCTCTTTGACGGTTTTTTGTTGTTATGTCCGTGCTGTTCTTCCAGAACAGCGCCCAAGGCGCCGCAGGCTCTACTCTGCGGCAGACGTGAGTGAGGATGGCATGCGGTTACGAGCGGCGCCAGTCTCGGGGCGACCTTTGTAGGGGCAAAAGCGGGGTGATTCCGACAGAACGACCGGTATTTACGCCAGAAGCGCCGGAAGCTCCTTGTTTAGAGCCAGTTTCTCCATCACCGCCGCCCCGGTCAGCGCATAACCCAGCAGTTTGCCGCTGGTATCACGGCACAGCGCCTTGATGTCGGCACCCTGCCCTTCGACGGTCCAGACACCTTCTAAACCGCGTGGTGGCGGGGAAACCACCAATGGGCAGACCGGTGTTTTCACGGTGATCGGCATCGCACCATAACTGACCGCAGTCGGGTTGCCGGCCAGGGTCTGAGCCAGCGCACGCGCACAGCTCATCAGGGGCATCACGTACAGCAAATTCAGCCCATCGACCTCGGCACAGTCGCCCAAGGCGTAGATATTGGCGTGAGAAGTCTTCAGGTGGCGGTCAACCACCACACCGCGATTGATCTGCAAACCGGCAGCGGCCGCCAGATCGATGCGCGGACGCAGGCCGATGGCGGAAACCACGACATCGCAGGGAATCACCTGGCCATCGGACAAGTGCCCTTCAAGCCCGTCATCGGTGCGTTGCAAACGGTTGAGTACCGGGCCGAGGTGGAACTGCGCGCCCAGGCTTTCCAGCCCGGCCTGCACGGCTGCGGCCGCCGCGGGGTGAAGCAGCGTCGGCATGACTTGTTCGCACGGCGCGACCAATTGTACGTCGTAACCACCGAGGATCAGGTCGTTGGCAAACTCACAGCCGATCAGGCCGGCGCCGAGCAACAACACCCGACGCTTGCCCGCAGCCGCCGCCCGAAAGCGCGCGTAGTCTTCGAGGTCGTTGATCGGGAAGATCGCTTCGGGCGCATCGCCCTGCACCGGCACACGCACGGTTTCCGCGCCCCAGGCGAGGATCAGGTCGCGATAGGCCACGGCTTCATCGCCGATCCACAGGCGTTTGTGGCCCGGGTCGATGCCGCTGATGCGCGTGTGGGTACGCACCTCAGCCTTTAGCTGTTCGGCCATGGCGCCCGGTTCGGCCATGCTCAGGCCGTCAGCGTCCTTGTTCTTGCCGAAACCGGTGGAGAGCATCGGCTTGGAGTAAGAGCGTCCGTCATCTGCGGTAATCAACAGCAGCGGTGTTTCGCCATCGAGTTTGCGAAACTCCCGGGCCAGGTTGTAGCCAGCCAGCCCAGTGCCGACGATCACGACAGGTGCGTTCATTCCTTACTCCTCTTCAATTCATGTAAATCTGTGATCAGGCCGCGATTTCGATCATCTCGAAATCCATTTTGCCGACGCCACAGTCCGGGCACAGCCAGTCTTCCGGTACGTCCTGCCACAAGGTCCCGGCTGCGATGCCGTCATCCGGCCAGCCGTCGGCTTCGTTGTAGATCAGCCCACAGACCACGCATTGCCACTTCTTCATTACTTGTTTCCTCAAATTCTCAGGCTTTTGCTGGCACGAACGGTCGCCCGATAAAGGTCTGCCGTCCGGCTCAAGGCGTTTTGTACTGATCAGGCTCAACAGATGCAAGCCTGTTCGCGGTCATTACCCCGTCTGATCAGTCAATATCACCGACCAGCATGGTAAGCTCGCCGCCTCATTTGCTGCCAATACTGACTCACTGTGCCGCACTCAAACCCCCTCGCCCCTGCCCCGCTCTGGTTGCCACAAAGCCAGCTGGCGCCCCTTCCTGACGCGCAAACCCTCGACTGGCTATTCGATGAAGGCTCGCTCACCCGCCGCCTGACCCGTTTGTCGGATGACGGCTTCAGCGTGACGCCATTATTCGAAGGCTGGCAGCCTTTGCGCGCAGACGAATGCGCCGCGCTGGAGTTGCCCGAAGGCAGCGAAGGCTGGGTGCGTGAAGTATATTTGCGCGGTCATGGCGAGGCGTGGGTGTTTGCCCGCAGTGTGGCGGCGCGCAGTTCGTTGCAGGACGGCGGGTTGAATATGGATGAGTTGGGCAGCCGCTCCCTGGGCGAGTTGCTGTTTTGCGATCAGGCATTCCAGCGTGGCGCCATCGAGGTTTGTCACTATCCTGCCGAGTGGTTGCCAAGCGAATCCCGGGCACCGGAACGGTGGGGCCGACGCTCGCGTTTCGACCGGGGGAACTTAAGCGTGCTGGTCGCGGAAATATTCCTGCCAGCCCTGTGGCGCACTGCCCGCGCGAATGCGGAGAACTGCTGATGTACCAAAGCCTGCTCAAATCCCTGAATCGCCTGAACCCACGCGCCTGGGACTTCATTCAGCTGACCCGCATGGACAAGCCCATCGGCATTTACCTGCTGCTGTGGCCAACGCTGTGGGCGCTGTGGATTGCCGGGAAAGGTTCGCCGTCACTGGCCAATAGTGTGATTTTCGTCCTTGGCGTGGTGCTGACCCGCGCCGGCGGCTGCGTGATCAATGACTGGGCTGATCGCAAGGTCGACGGTCACGTGAAACGTACCGAACAACGGCCCTTGGTCAGCGGCAAGATCAGCTCGAAAGAAGCGTTGGTGTTCTTCGCGCTGTTAATGGGCGTGAGTTTCCTGTTGGTGCTGTGCACTAACGCGGCCACGGTCTGGTTGTCGTTTGGTGGCCTGGCGCTGGCTGCCACTTACCCGTTCATGAAGCGCTACACCTATTACCCGCAAGTGGTACTGGGCGCGGCGTTCTCCTGGGGCATGCCGATGGCGTTCACCGCCGAAACCGGTGAACTGCCGGCCATTGCCTGGTTGCTGTGGATCGCCAACCTGCTGTGGACAGTGGGTTATGACACCTACTACGCCATGACCGACCGCGACGACGATTTGAAAATTGGTGTGAAATCCACGGCGATTCTGTTTGGCGATGCCGATCGGGTGATCATTCTCACGCTGCAAGGGCTGGCCCTGGCGTGCTTGCTGCTGGCGGGATCGAAATTCGAGCTGGGTGGCTGGTTTCACCTCGGCCTGCTGGCAGCAGCCGCGTGCTTTGCCTGGGAATTCTGGTACACCCGCGACAAGGACCGACTGAAGTGTTTTCGGGCCTTCCTGCATAACCATTGGGCCGGGTTGGCGATTTTCGTCGGGATCGTGCTGGATTACGCGTTGCGCTGAAGTTTGGAAAAGATCGCAGCCTGCGGCAGCTCCTACAGGTGCACGCGCGCAGGCCGCGATCTTTTAGCGGTTCAGATCATGTTGTATGGATCAGTGCTTCGCCATGTGCCACATGTCTTTGAAACCGTCACCGTTCTTATCGCCGGGCTTCATGTCCATTTTGTAGGTGTACAGCGGCTTGCCGTCGTAAGCCCATTGCATCATGCCGTCATCACGCTTGATCGGCGTCCATTCGCCCATGGGCTTGGCATCCTTCGGCGCCATCATCGGCGGCCAGGTCTTGGCACAATCAGCGTTACACATCGACTTGCCGCCTGTGTCCTTGTCGAACGTGTACACGGTCATGCCCTTGGAATCGACCATCATGCCGTCCTTCATCATTGCCGGCTCGGCAGCGAGCGCGAGTGTCGGTAATGCCAGGGTAGCGGCCAACATCAGGGCTTTAAAAGATTGAGCGTAGAGAGTCATAGAAACCTTCTTTTGTGGTTGTCAGGATCCGGACTTAAAGCGTAGTTCAGGATTGCGCTGACTGCCGCACGGCTAAAATACTGTCACACGACTGCAATAATTCCGTTATCTAATGCGGCGCAAGACAGTTAAATGACAAGAGGATTAAGGCATGGCTGGCAGGAGTATTCTGATCGTCGACGACGAAGCGCCCATTCGCGAAATGATCGCCGTTGCGTTGGAAATGGCCGGCTATGACTGCCTGGAGGCCGAAAATTCCCAGCAGGCCCACGCCATTATCGTCGACCGTAAACCGGACCTGATCCTGCTCGACTGGATGCTGCCCGGTACCTCAGGCATCGAGCTGGCCCGGCGCCTCAAGCGCGATGAGCTGACCGGGGACATCCCGATCATCATGCTCACCGCCAAGGGTGAAGAGGACAACAAGATCCAGGGCCTGGAAGTCGGTGCCGATGACTACATCACCAAGCCGTTTTCGCCACGTGAGCTGGTTGCGCGCCTGAAGGCCGTGCTGCGTCGTGCCGGGCCTACCGACGGCGAAGCACCGATCGAAGTCGGCGGCTTGCTGCTGGACCCGATCAGCCATCGCGTGACCATCGACGGCAAACCCGCCGAGATGGGCCCGACCGAATACCGCTTGCTGCAATTTTTCATGACCCATCAGGAACGCGCCTACACCCGCGGGCAATTGCTCGATCAGGTCTGGGGCGGCAATGTGTATGTCGAAGAGCGCACCGTCGACGTGCACATTCGTCGTTTGCGCAAAGCCCTCGGCGATGCCTACGAGAATCTGGTACAAACCGTGCGCGGCACGGGCTATCGTTTTTCCACCAAGGCCTGAGCCGGCCCTTACTGGCTCGACAAGCTGACAAGGACGCGTGTTTAAGTGAACCAAAACTGGCATGGCACTCTGATCCGCCACATGCTGTTACTGGTCACCGGCTGTCTGGTGATCGGCCTGATTACCGGCTACTACGGCTGGAGCCTGGCCGCAGGTCTGGGAATCTACCTGGCCTGGACCCTCAAGCAATTGCTACGCCTGCACGAGTGGCTGCGCCTGCAAAAACCCGACGAAGCCCCCCCGATGGCTACGGCCTGTGGGGTGAAGTGTTCGACAGCATCTACCACCTGCAACGGCGCGATCAGCGCGTGCGCGGACGCCTGCAAGCGGTGATCGACCGGGTTCAGGAGTCCACCGCGGCGTTGAAGGACGCCGTGATCATGCTCGACAGCGACGGCAACCTGGAATGGTGGAACCGCGCCGCCGAAACCCTGCTGGGCCTCAAGACCCCGCAGGACAGTGGTCAGCCAGTGACCAACCTGGTGCGTCATCCGCGCTTCAAGGAATACTTCGAGCAGGACAGCTACGCCGAGCCGCTGGAAATTCCTTCGCCGACCAACGACCGGATGCGGATCCAGCTGTACATCACCCGTTATGGCAACAACGAACACCTGATGCTGGTGCGCGACGTCACGCGTATTCATCAACTTGAGCAGATGCGCAAAGACTTCATCGCCAACGTCTCCCACGAACTGCGCACGCCGTTGACGGTGATCTGCGGCTACCTGGAAACCCTGCTCGATAACGTCGAAGAGGTGAATCCGCGCTGGAGCCGTGCGTTGCAACAAATGCAGCAACAGGGCGGACGCATGCAGACGCTGCTCAACGACTTGCTGCTATTGGCCAAGCTCGAAGCCACCGATTACCCATCGGACAACCAGCCGGTGCCGATCGACAGTCTGCTGCAATCGATCAAGAGTGACGCCCAGGCGCTGTCCGGGCAGCGCAACCAGCACATCACCCTGGAAGCCGATCCGTCGATTATGCTCAAGGGCAGTGAAGCCGAGTTGCGCAGCGCGTTCTCGAACCTGGTGTTCAATGCGGTCAAATACACGCCGGACGGCGGCAACATCCGCATCCGCTGGTGGGGTGACGAGCAAGGTGCGCACCTCAGCGTGCAGGACTCGGGGATCGGTATCGACAACAAACACCTGCCACGCCTGACCGAGCGCTTCTACCGTGTCGACTCCAGCCGCAACTCCAATACCGGCGGCACCGGGCTAGGCCTGGCCATCGTCAAACACGTTTTGTTACGCCATCGTGCGCGAATGGAGATCAGCAGCGTGCTGGGGCACGGCAGCACGTTCACCTGCCATTTCGTGCCGGCACAGGTCACAAAATCGCGAGTCAACTCGCTGACCGACTAGCGCACGTGTTGACTGAACACTAGGCAATCGCCTTGTCAGCCGCTACATTGGCTGGCTTGGGCCTGCCTTTCAGGCTCGGCAATCCCCTTTCTTTTCGAATATACGGAACCCGCAAAACTCCATCATGGACCCTTCCCCTGGCTTGACCCTCGCTGCACTCTTCGCCGATTTCGGCATGATTCTTTTTGCACTGATCCTGGTTTTGCTCAACGGCTTCTTCGTTGCGGCGGAATTTGCCATGGTCAAATTGCGCTCGACCAAGGTCGAGGCCATTGCCCATAAAAACGGCTGGCGCGGGCAGATCCTGCGCACCGTACACAGCCAGCTCGATGCTTACCTGTCGGCGTGCCAATTGGGTATCACCCTCGCCTCCCTGGGCCTTGGCTGGGTGGGTGAACCGGCGTTCGCGCTCATTCTCGAACCGTTGCTCAGCGCGGTCGGTGTCAGCTCCCCGGAAGTGATCAAAGGCATATCGTTCTTTACCGCCTTCTTCATCATTTCCTACCTGCACATCGTGGTCGGCGAACTGGCCCCCAAATCCTGGGCCATCCGTAAACCCGAGCTGTTATCGCTGTGGACCGCGGTGCCGCTGTACCTGTTCTACTGGGCGATGTACCCGGCGATCTACCTGCTCAACGCCAGCGCCAACACCATTCTGCGGATCGCCGGCCAAGGTGAACCCGGCCCTCATCACGAGCACCATTACAGCCGTGAAGAACTGAAACTGATCCTGCACTCCAGCCGCGGCCAGGACCCAAGCGATCAAGGCATGCGTGTACTCGCCTCGGCCGTGGAAATGGGCGAGCTGGAAGTGGTCGACTGGGCCAATTCCCGGGAAGACCTGGTGACGCTGGAGTTCAACGCGCCGCTCAAGGAAATCCTCGCGCTGTTCCGTCGCCACAAATTCAGCCGCTACCCGGTGTACGACAGCGACCGCCAGGAGTTCGTCGGCCTGCTGCACATCAAGGACCTGCTGCTGGAACTGGCGGCGCTGGACCACATTCCCGAGTCGTTCAACCTGGCCGAGCTGACCCGCCCGCTGGAACGCGTATCGCGGCACATGCCGTTGTCGCAGTTGCTGGAGCAGTTCCGCAAAGGCGGTTCGCACTTCGCCGTGGTTGAAGAAGCCGATGGCAACATCATTGGCTACCTGACCATGGAAGACGTGCTGGAAGTGCTGGTCGGCGACATCCAGGACGAACACCGCAAGGCCGAACGCGGGATCCTCGCCTACCAGCCGGGCAAATTGCTGGTACGCGGTGACACACCGCTGTTCAAGGTCGAACGCCTGCTGGGTATCGATCTGGATCACATCGAAGCAGAAACCCTCGCCGGGCTGGTCTACGAAACCCTGAATCGGGTGCCGGAAGAGGAAGAAGTGCTGGAAGTCGAAGGTTTGCGGATCATCATCAAAAAGATGAAAGGCCCGAAAATCATTTTGGCCAAGGTGTTGATGCTCGACTAATCGCAATGCAGGAAACCGCATTGCTTGCACAAAGATCGCAGCCTTCGGCAGCTCCTACAGGTGAAACACAATCCCTGTGTAGGAGCTGCCGAAGGCTGCGATCTTTTATTGTTTGCCGAGCGCAAAGTTCGGCAAGCTGCCCACCGGTTGATTGAACTGGTACGGAATCGACACCAGGCCCAACCCGCTATTGCGCTGCACCACGAAGTGCAGGTGCGGCCCGCTGCTGTTGCCGGTATTGCCCGACAACGCCAGCGCACTACCGACTGCTACCCGCTGACCCTCCCGAACACACACCGAGCCGCGCTTAAGGTGCAGGTACACGCCCATGGTCCCGTCATCGTGCAGCACCCGCACGAAATTGCCGGACGGGTCGGTGCCGCGCCCGCTCTGGCCGTTCTCGGTCTTCACCACCACCCCGCCGCGCGCCGCGATGATCGGTGTGCCTTCCGGCATGGCGATGTCCATGGCATAACGGTTTTTGACCCCAAAGTGGCTGTATTGGCCATTGGCGCCCTGCGTCAGGTGAAACGGTCCGCCACGCCACGGTAGCGGATACCGATAGGCCAGCGTGGTATCTGTGGGGTTGCCCAGGGAATAGTTGAACGTCGGGGTATAGGCCAGCGGCTTGCCGGGCGCAATCGCCGTGAGCAACGCCAGACGCATATTGCTGCGCGCCGGCAACACCCGGCGGATCGGTTGTTCTGGTGCACCGCTGACATTCTTCAGCCCGACGAAACTCAGCTCGACCTCTACCGGCGCATACAGGTCGTTGCGCACAAACACACTGTGCGTGTCCCTCTGCTTCTTGATATCCAGATACACCTGGCGCTCAAGGTGCTCGTCCATGCGGTCGCGGAATACAAAGATCCGTGCGCCTTGGGATGGGCGGTCACTGTAGGAGACCGCTCCGGTGGCGCTCGTGGACTTATAAATAGTGATGGCCACGGCCGAGGTGGAGGCCATGAAAAGACCACAGAAAAACAACAATCGCGCGAACATGGGCAAGGTTCTGTCGAGGAAGGCCTGAAAAACAGCCTAGCAGCCAGAACTGATCCGCGTAGTCGGCAGATGTTTCAAAATCGGGGAGGAATGTGTTGGGCGATCAGAGAGGAAAATCAAAAAATCGCAGCCTGCGGCAGCGCCTACACCGGTTTTGTAGGCGCTGCCGCAGGCTGCGATCTTTTAGAAGCGACGCTTACGCGCCCGGTACGAAATGCTTCTGCGCCGTACCGCGGGCAATCAGGCGGGAGATGTAGTCAAGCTTTTGTGCGTCCTGGTCGACGAAGCGGAAGGTCAGTTGCAGCCAGTCGCTGTCGGGTTTCGGCTCGTGGGCGACGATGGCGTGCAGGTAGCCGTTCAGGCGCGCGACTTCGGCGTTGTCGCCTTGCTCCAGGTCGAGCACTGCGCTGTCGAGCACTTGCGGCAGGGTGTCGGTGCGTTTAACCACCAACAATGCTTCCTTGATGCTCAACGCTTTGATCACGCATTGCGCAGTACCACTGGGCAGACGCAGTTGACCTTGGCCACGACCACCCGCCGGGGCCGCTGCTGGCGCCTTGACCGGTGGGCTGTTGAGCAGACCGCGAGAGGGGGCGGCTGCGGTCGGGGCGGCTGCGGGGGCGACGACAGCAGCCTTGCCGCCCGTGAGCGCGCTGAGGGAGTCGTTGCCGAACGCCGAATTCATCTTGGTTGGCGCGCTGCTCATCAAGGTGTCGAGTTTGCCGACCTTGTTCAGCGCCTGCTTGACCTTGGTCAGCAGCTGCTCGTTGGTGAAAGGCTTGCTGACATAGCCCGAAACGCCGGCCTGGATTGCCTGAACCACGTTTTCCTTGTCGCCCCGGCTGGTGACCATGACAAACGGCATGCTCTTGAGATTGTCCTGCTCGCGGCACCAGGTCAGCAGTTCGAGGCCCGACATTTCCGGCATTTCCCAGTCACACAGCACCAGATCGAACGCTTCCTTGGCCAGCATGGCCTGGGCCTTTTTGCCGTTGACGGCATCTTCGGTCCGGATACCCGGGAAGTAGTTGCGCAGGCACTTCTTTACCAAGTCACGAATGAACGACGCATCGTCCACGACCAACACACTGATCTTGCTCATCCAACACCCCTATAAAAATCCCGGCAAGCATAACGCTGGCTGATGGCACTTTGCCAAAACTCTTCAGTCACGCCGGGACTTTTCGTTCGCGGGTGCTGCTTTTCCATTCGGTTTTTCAATTCGAAAGCCACACAAACAAAAACGCCCGACCAAAAGGCCGGGCGCTTTACTTGGCAATCTTACTTATCGTCAGCTTTGACCGGAACATTAGCGCTTTCGGCACTTGTACCTTCAACTTCTTCCTTCATGCGCTTGAGGCCCAAGTGACGGACATCGGTACCGCGCACCAGATAAATCACCAGTTCGGAAATATTGCGTGCGTGGTCGCCAATCCGCTCCAGCGAACGCAGCACCCAAATGATGCTCAAGACCCGCGTGATAGAACGCGGATCTTCCATCATGTAGGTCGCCAGCTCGCGCAGCGCGGTCTTGTATTCACGGTCGATGATCTTGTCGTACTGGGCCACCGACAACGCCAGCTCGGCGTCGAAGCGAGCGAAGGCGTCCAGCGCGTCGCGAACCATGTTGCGTACCTGGTCGCCGATGTGCCGAACTTCGACGTAACCCCGCGGAGCCTCGCCTTCTTCACACAGCTGGATGGCACGGCGGGCGATTTTGGTCGCTTCATCGCCGATGCGTTCCAGGTCGATCACCGACTTGGAAATGCTGATGATCAAACGCAAGTCCGACGCGGCCGGCTGACGACGGGCCAGAATGCGCAGGCATTCTTCGTCGATGTTGCGTTCCATCTGGTTGATCTGGTCGTCGATCTCGCGCACTTGTTGGGCCAGCCCCGTGTCCGCTTCTATCAGTGCAGTGACCGCGTCATTGACCTGCTTCTCGACCAGCCCGCCCATGGCCAGGAGGTGGCTGCGCACTTCCTCAAGCTCAGCGTTGAACTGCTGGGAGATGTGGTGGGTAAGGCCTTCTTTACTAATCATGTTGGCGTCCTTGGAGCGTCCGGTAAGGTGCGGTCTACCGCAGCGATGGTTTAGCGAGCAACGCTAGCGGCATCCTAGCCGTAACGACCGGTGATGTAGTCTTCGGTCTGCTTCTTCGCCGGATTGGTGAACAGGGTATCGGTGTCGCCGAACTCCACCAGTTTGCCCATGTACATGAACGCCGTGTAGTCGGAAACCCGCGCAGCCTGTTGCATGTTGTGGGTCACGATGACGATGGTGAACTTGGATTTCAGTTCGTAGATCAGCTCTTCGACTTTCAACGTCGAGATCGGGTCAAGTGCCGAGCACGGTTCGTCGAGCAGCAGTACTTCCGGCTCGACCGCAATGGTACGAGCGATCACCAGACGTTGCTGCTGACCACCGGACAAGCCCAGTGCCGACTCGTGCAAACGGTCTTTCACTTCATCCCACAGCGCGGCGCCTTTCAACGCCCATTCGACGGCTTCGTCGAGTACGCGCTTTTTGTTGATGCCTTGAATACGCAGGCCATAGACCACGTTTTCATAAATGGTTTTCGGGAACGGGTTCGGTTTCTGGAACACCATGCCGACGCGACGACGCAGTTCGGCCACGTCTTCGCCCTTGCGGTAGATGTTGTTGCCGTACAGGTTGATCTCGCCTTCGACACGGCAGCCATCAACCAGATCGTTCATCCGGTTGAAGGTGCGCAGCAGCGTTGACTTGCCGCAACCGGACGGACCGATGAAAGCGGTCACGCGCTGCTTGGGAATGTTCATGCTGACATCGTACAGCGCTTGTTTGTCGCCGTAGAACAGGCTCAGGCTTGGCACTTCGATGGCCACGGTTTCCTGTTCCAGGTTCAGGCTCTGTTTGTCGCGACCCAGGGCCGACATGTTGATGCCGTGGGTATGTGTTTCGTGCTGCATGGGAAGCTCCCTGTGCTAACAAATTCGGTTCAGTGAGCTGCCGGCATCAGGGCCAGCGGCACATTCAATTTTGGGGACAGCTATCAGCTGTCCAGCGCTTTGTATTTCTCGCGCAGGTGGTTACGAATCCACACGGCCGACAGGTTGAGCGTGGCGATCACCAGCACCAGCAGCAGCGCCGTGGCATACACCAGTGGCCGCGCGGCTTCGACGTTCGGACTCTGGAAGCCGACGTCATAAATATGGAAGCCCAAGTGCATGATTTTCTGGTCAAGGTGCAGGTACGGGTAGTTGCCGTCGACCGGCAGCGACGGCGCCAGCTTCACCACACCCACCAGCATCAGCGGTGCCACTTCACCGGCAGCGCGAGCCACGGCGAGGATCATCCCGGTCATCATCGCCGGGCTGGCCATCGGCAGTACGATCTTCCACAAGGTTTCAGCCTTGGTCGCGCCGAGGGCCAACGAGCCTTCACGCACGGTGCGAGGAATCCGCGCCAGACCTTCTTCAGTGGCCACGATCACCACCGGCACCGCCAGCAGCGCCAGGGTCAGCGAGGCCCAGAGCAAGCCCGGGGTGCCGAAGGTCGGCGCCGGCAGGGCTTCAGGGAAGAACAAACGGTCAACCGAACCGCCGAGTACGTAAACGAAGAAGCCCAGACCGAACACCCCGTAAACAATCGCCGGAACGCCCGCCAGGTTGTTCACCGCGATGCGGATCAAACGGGTCATCGGCCCCTGACGTGCATATTCACGCAGGTAGACCGCTGCCAGTACGCCGAACGGGGTGACGATCATCGCCATGATCAAGGTCATCATCACGGTGCCGAAGATCGCCGGGAAGATCCCGCCTTCGGTGTTGGCTTCACGCGGGTCGTCGCTGAGAAATTCCCAGACCTTCTTGAAGTAGAAACCCAGTTTGGTCAGGTAGTTCATGGCGTTCGGCTGGTAGGCATGAACGACTTTGCCGATGCCGATTTCGACTTCTTTACCGTTGGCATCGCGAGCGGTCAGGCTGTCGCGGTTGAACTGCACGTGCAGATCGCTCAAGCGCGCTTCAATGTCTTGATAGCGGGCGTTCAGCTCAGCGCGTTCGGTGTCCATGTCGGCTTGCGCGGTCGCATCGAGTTTACCTTCCAGCTCCAGCTTGCGGCCGTGCAGACGAATCCGCTCAAGGCCCGAGTTGATCGCACCGATGTCGGTTTTTTCGAGGCTTTTGAGTTGTGCCGCGAGCGTGTTGACGCGGTCCACCCGCGCTTGCAGCTCCGGCCAGGCCGCTTCGCCTTCAGCGATGACCTTGCCGTCCTGTTTGACGTTGACCAGGTAGCCGTAGAAGTTACCCCACTCGCGGCGCTCGATGGTCATCAGCTCCCGCGGCGTGCTCTGGTTGGTCAACCATTCGCCGACGATCCAGGTAAAGTCGTTGCCGTTCAGGTCACGGTTACCGACCTTGATCAGCTCGCGGGTCATGAATTCCGGACCTTGATCCGGCACGGGCAAACCCGCGCTTTTCAGACGCTCGCGTGGCACTTCTTCTTTCTGTACCACTTCGCCGATGACGACATGGTTGGCCTGGCCCGGCACGTCGTAACTGGCGTGCATCAGGTCTGCTGGCCAGAAGTGGCCCAGACCGCGCACGGCAATCACCGCCAGCAAACCAATGGTCATGATGACCGCGATGGACACCGCGCCACCGCTGATCCAGACGCCGGGGGCGCCGCTCTTGAACCATCCTTTCAGGGAGTTCTGTTTCACAGACTTCTACCTTTCTTAAAGCGACGAGTATTTCTTGCGCAGACGCTGACGGATCAGCTCCGCGAGGGTGTTCATGATGAAGGTGAACAACAGCAGCACCAGCGCCGAAAGGAACAGCACGCGGTAGTGGCTGCCACCGACTTCCGATTCGGGCATTTCCACCGCAACGTTGGCGGCCAGGGTACGCAGGCCTTCGAACAGGTTCATTTCCATGACCGGGGTGTTACCGGTGGCCATCAGCACGATCATGGTTTCCCCGACCGCACGGCCCATGCCGATCATCAGTGCCGAGAAAATGCCCGGGCTGGCGGTGAGGATTACCACGCGGGTCATGGTCTGCCATGGCGTGGCGCCGAGGGCCAGGGAGCCCAGCGTCAGGCCGCGCGGCACGCTGAACACGGCGTCTTCGGCGATCGAGTAGATGTTCGGGATCACCGCAAAGCCCATGGCCAGACCAACCACCAGTGCGTTGCGCTGATCGTAGGTGATGCCCAGGTCGTGGGAGATCCACATGCGCATGTCGCCGCCGAAGAACCAGGTTTCCATGTACGGGCTCATGTACAGCGACAACCAGCCCACAAACAGAATCACCGGGATCAGGATCGCGCTTTCCCAGCCGTCCGGCACTTTCAGGCGCACGGATTCAGGCAGGCGACTGAAGATGAAACCAGCCACCAGAATGCCGATCGGCAAGAGCATCAACAGGCTGAAAATGCCCGGCAAATGCCCTTCCACATACGGTGCGAGGAACAGGCCGGCAAAGAAGCCGAGGATCACCGTCGGCATCGCTTCCATCAATTCGATGACCGGCTTGACCTTGCGGCGCATACCCGGAGCCATGAAGTAAGCGGTGTAGATCGCCGCCGCTACCGCGAGCGGTGCGGCCAGCAGCATCGCGTAGAACGCGGCTTTCAGCGTACCGAAGGTCAGTGGCGAAAGGCTCATCTTGGGTTCGAAGTCGGTGTTGGCCGCGGTCGATTGCCAGACGTATTTAGGCTCGTCGTAGTTTTCGTACCAGACCTTGCTCCACAACGCGCTCCACGAGACTTCCGGGTGCGGGTTGTCGAGCAGCAGCGGTTGCAACTTGCCGCCCTGTTCCACGATGACGCGGTTGGCACGCGGCGACAGGCCGAAGATGCCCGAGCCATCGACCACCTGGTCCACCAGCAAGGTGCGGTGGGCGGTGCTGTGGAACACGCCGAGCTTGCCGGAAGTGTCGAGGGCGAGGAAGCCCTTGCGACGTTCTTCAGCGGTGATTTCAACGATCGGCGTGGTGCCCATCTGGAAAGTACGGATCTGTTTCAGTCGTTGCTCGCCATCGGTATCGCGAGCCATGAACCACTGGGCCAGACTACCCTTGGAGTCGCCGATGATCAGCGAGATACCACCCACCAGTTGAGTACTGGCAGTCACTTGCGCTTCGCCGTCATCCAGCAGTTTGTAGCGACCGTTGAGACTTTTGTCACGCAGGCTGAAGACGTCGGCCTGAGCACGGCCGTTGACCACGTACAGCCACTGCTGACGCGGGTCGACGAAGATGTTCTTCACCGTCTCGGTCATTTGCGGCAGTTCGATACGCTTCTGCTCGTTGGTGACCTCACCGGTCATCATGTTTTCTTCGCTGGTCAGCGACAGCACCTGCAATTGCGAACCGGTAGAGCCGGCGAGCAGCAGGGTCGAATCGGTCGCATTGAGGCTGACGTGCTCCAGGGCACCGCCCTGCTCGTTCAACGCGATCGGTGTTTCGCCGTAGGGGAACTCGATGGCCGGCGAGATGGTTTTCTTGCCTTCCGGATAGCTGACTTTATAAGTGTGACTGAATACCAGTGCCTGACCGTTGGACAGGCCCACGACGACCAACGGATGGCCGGGTTGGTCTTTACCAATGGAGGTTACGCGGGTGCCGGCCGGGATTGGCAGGTCGACGCGGCGCAGCTCGGCGCCACTGTCGACGTCGAAAAACAGCGCCTGGCCCTTGTCGGAAACCCGCATGGCGACCTGGTTCTGTTCTTCGAGGGAGATCATCAGCGGTTTGCCGGCGTCTTGCATCCAGGCCGGGGTGATCGCGTCTTTGGCGGTCAGGTTGGCGCCCTGAAACAGTGGCGCAACGACGTAGCCAAGGAAGAAGAAGATCAGCGTGATCGCACCGAGCACGGCGAGACCGCCGACGAAGACGTACCAGTGGGTCAGGCGGTCTTTAAGCGCACGGATGCGACGTTTGCGTTGTAACTCAGGCGTATTGAAGTCAATTCGCTTGGGGGGATTGGTAGTCATGGTGGAATTGGCCAGATCATTCATGCGCACACCCTAGCGATCCTGTATGACAGAAAGATGACAATGCAGTGACGCAACAAATCCGCCGCCTGTGTGAACTGGCAGCGGAGTAAAAATTCTTGGGGGGGTAGGAACTATGTAGGAGCAGCCTCGTTTCACTCGACAGCTCCTACACGCTCCTACACAGGTCCGAGGTTAGTCCCCCGGACCTACGGTGTTACTTTTTTGCGACTTCAGCGCCGCCTTCTTGCAGACCCAGGTCAGCCAGTGCCTTGGCGGCAACTTTGGCTGGCAGTGGGATGTAGCCGTCTTTCACGACAACTTCCTGGCCCTGTTTGGACAGAACCAGTTTCACGAACTCGGCTTCCAGCGGGGCCAGAGGCTTGTTCGGGGCTTTGTTGACGTAAACGTAGAGGAAACGCGACAGCGGGTATTTGCCGTTCAGGGCGTTTTCTTCGGTGTCTTCGATGAACTCGGTGCTGCCTTTCTTCGACAGGGCAACGGTTTTCACACTGGCGGTCTTGTAGCCGATGCCCGAGTAACCGATACCGTTCAGCGACGAGCTGATCGATTGCACGACCGACGCCGAGCCTGGTTGTTCGTTGACGTTTGGCTTGTAGTCGCCTTTGCACAGGGCTTCTTCTTTGAAGTAGCCATACGTGCCGGATACCGAGTTACGGCCGAACAGTTGAACCGGCTTGTTGGCCAGGTCGCCTTTCACGCCCAGGTCGCCCCAGGTTTTGACTTCTTCTTTAGCGCCGCACAGACGAGTCGAGGAGAAGATCGCGTCGACTTGTTCCATGGTCAGGTGCTGGATCGGGTTGTCCTTGTGCACGAACACGGCCAGGGCATCCACGGCAACCGGGATAGCGGTTGGCTTGTAGCCGTACTTCTGCTCGAAGGCAGCCAGTTCGGTGTCCTTCATCTTGCGGCTCATCGGGCCCAGGTTGGAGGTGCCTTCAGTCAACGCAGGTGGCGCAGTGGCGGAGCCAGCGGCCTGAATCTGGATGTTTACGTTCGGGTATTCTTTTTTGTAGTTCTCAGCCCACAGGGTCATGAGGTTGGCCAGGGTATCGGAACCGACGCTGGACAGGTTGCCCGACACACCGGTGGCCTTTACATAAGGCTTAATAGCCGGGTCAACACCAGCGGCGACCGCATTGGCGGTCGCAACGCCAGCAGCGACAAAAGTCATTGCCGCCATCAAACGCTTCAGTTTCATGCCTTGCTCCTAGCAAATAGGGTGTGTTAAGTCGGGGCCAAGCATCGGCAGGCCGTGCAAACACTCTATGACTTGAATATGACAATTAGATGAAAGGCCGACACTCGGAGAGAGCTGGCCCTTGAAATGAAACCCGAAAAGATCGCGGCCTGCGGCAGCTCCTACAGGGCGTTCACCGATCTGGCGTAGGAGCTGCCGCAGGCTGCGATCTTTTGATTCAGTGAATCAGCGGTTGTTCTTCCAGAGGTAGCTACCCACCAGGATGCCGATGCCGCAAATGATCGCCACGTAATACGCCGGCCCCATTGGGCTTTCCTTGAGCAACAGGGTGACAACCATCGGGGTCAGGCCACCAAAGATCGCGTAGGCCAGGTTGTAGGAGAACGACAGGCCGCTGAAGCGCACCACGGCCGGGAACGCCTTGACCATCACGAACGGCACCGCGCCGATGGTGCCGACGAACAGGCCGGTCAGCGCGTACAGCGGGAACAGCCAGTCGGGGTGATTGAACAGGCTGTGGTAGAACGTCCAGGAAGTCGCCAACAGCGCCGCGCTGCCGAACACGAACACCCGGCCAGCGCCGAAACGATCCGCTAGCGCGCCGGAGACCACGCAGCCCAGACTCAGGCACACGATAGCCACGCTATTGGCTTGCAGCGCGGTCGTGGCCGAGAAGTGATAAATGGTTTGCAGCACGGTTGGGGTCATCAGAATGACCACGATAATCCCGGCCGACAGCAGCCAGGTCAGCAGCATCGAGATGGCAATGGCGCCGCGATGGTCACGCAGGACCGCACGCAGCGGCACTTCTTCGGCCAGCGCCTTGCGCAATTGCAACTCGGCAAACACCGGGGTTTCGTGCAGCCAGCGGCGCAGGTAGACCGAGAACAGGCCAAACACACCGCCGAGCAGGAACGGGATCCGCCAGGCGTAATCGGCCACCTGCTCAGGGGTGTAGAGACTGTTGATCGCGGTGGCGACCAGCGAGCCGAGCAGGATGCCGGCGGTCAGGCCGGACGTCAGCGTGCCGCAGGCGTAGCCAATGTGCCGCTGTGGCACGTGTTCGGAAACGAATACCCAGGCCCCTGGCACTTCACCGCCAATCGCCGCGCCCTGGATCACCCGCATCAGCAGCAACAGGATCGGCGCCCACAGGCCGATCTGTGCGTACGTCGGCAGCAAGCCCATGATCAGCGTCGGCACGGCCATCATGAAAATGCTCAGGGTGAACATTTTCTTGCGCCCCAGCAGGTCGCCGAAGTGCGCCATGACGATGCCGCCCAAGGGCCGCGCCAGGTAACCGGCGGCAAAGATGCCGAAGGTCTGCATCAGCCGCAGCCACTCGGGCATGTCCGCCGGGAAGAACAACTTGCCGACGACCGTGGCAAAGAACACGAAAATGATGAAGTCGTAAAACTCCAGCGCGCCGCCCAACGCTGAAAGCGACAGTGTCTTGTAATCGTTGCGGGTCAAGGGGCGTGCAGATTGCGCGGGTGTCGCTATGCTCGATGGCGCTGTGGTCATGGCAAGGGCTTCTCTTATAGTCAGATCCGCAACCCCAACAACGCTGGCAGGGGCTTGGGCAGGTTCGGCACGATAGCAAATTGTTCGAAAAAGCACAGGGAAGCGCGTATTTGGCCGTCAAAATGAGAACCGGGTGGTCGTCGCGCGGTCTACCGCTCGATATACTCGCAACCTGCAACACGCTGAAAGGGTTGCTGTGCGAAGACGCCGCTGGCTCTACCAGTCGATTTCGCAGAGTTTCCCTTTAGTACGCCTTACGAAAAACGCGACGAACGTAGTATGTTCGGGCTGAATCGTTTTTCCCAAGACGGCTATTCACCTGAAGTACAAAAGAGAGTCACGGGTCAGAGGCACCCCCGGCATGATAGAGCTCGAACAAGAAGATCCTATTCCGCAAGGCGATCTGGCCCTGCAAATTACCGCGCTTCCTCGCGAAACCAACGGCTTTGGCGATATTTTCGGCGGCTGGCTGGTGTCACAGATGGATTTGGCCGGTACGGCGATGGCCAGCAAGGTCGCGGGCGGACGCGTCGCCACGGTGGCGATCGATCGCATGGCGTTCCTGGTGCCGGTCGCGGTAGGCGCTCAGCTGTCCTTCTATACCCAGGCAACGGAAATCGGCCGCAGCTCGATCAAGATGATGGTCGAAGTCTGGAGCGACGATCCGTTGTCCAGCGAATGGCGTAAAGTCACTGAAGCGGTGTTCGTGTTCGTCGCCATCGATGGCAGCGGCCGCACCCGTTCGGTTCCGCCTAGAGCTCGTTAAACCCGGCGGCCGTCTGCGGTCCATTGCCGTCAATGATCCTGAACGAGATGTGCAACATGCCTACTCCCAACGTTGAAGCCGTGAAACTGAATGAACTGAACTGCTGGCGCATCCGCCACGGTCAGGCCGAATTGCTGGTGGCCCAGCAAGGCGCGCACATCCTCAGTTATCAACTGGCCGGGCAACCGCCGCTGATATGGCTCAACGAAGAGGCTGTGTTCAAAACCGGCAACAGCATCCGCGCCGGTGTTCCGATCTGCTGGCCGTGGTTTGGCAATCTGGACCGCAACCCGCCGAGCGTTCAGGCGATGCGCGTCAGCGATCAACCGGCTACCGCCCATGGACTGGTGCGGGCAATGGACTGGGAGCTGGGTGCAATTGAAACCGAAGGCGAAAGCCTGAAGGTCGAATTCTTCCTGCCCTACCCCGAAGGCGGCTTGCCAGGTTGGCCGTATTCGGTGGATCTGAAACTGAGCATTCGCCTGGATGAGCAACTGCACATCAACCTGACCAGCCAAAACCAGGGCAGCGCCCCCGTCACCATCAGCCAGGCGCTGCACAGCTACTACGCCGTCAGCGATGTACGCAACGTGCACGTCGAAGGCCTGGACGGGCTGAACTACATCGAAACCCTGGATAACTGGAAAATCGTCACTCAGACCGACGATCTGCGTTTTGCCGGGGAAACCGACCGGATCTACCTGGAGACACCGGCGCAATTGAGCATCGTCGATCCGGCCTGGGAACGGCGCATCGAGCTGACCAGCAGCGGCTCGCGCTCGGCGGTCATCTGGAACCCGTGGATCGCGCGGGCGGCGCAGTTCAGCGACATGGCCGACGATGGCTGGCAGCGCATGCTGTGCATCGAAACGGCGAATGTGATGGATGACGTGGTGACCCTGGCGCCAGGGGCGAGCCATACGCTGGGTGTGAGCATCGCCAGCAAACCGCTTTAAGGTCAAAAGATCGGGCCGCGTTCGGACGATCTTTTTCGATTACAAATCCGACTCTTTGACCGCCCGCACTTTCGCCGCATCCAGTGCATAGGCTGCATCGGCCAGGTCGTTGTTGACCTTCTCGATCTTCAGCGTGCCGGTGACCCACAACGGTGTGTAGATATCGTCCAGCTTCAAGCCCTTCGGATAGCGCACCAGCACCAACTGGTTAGGCGGCGGTGGCGGCACGTGGATGCAGGCGCCTGGGTACGGCACCAGGAAGAACAGCGTGCTGCGACCCTTGGCGTCGGTTTCCAGTGGCACGGGATACCCACCGATACGGATGTTCTTGTCGTTCATCGACGCCACGGTTTTGGTCGAATACATCACCGCCGGCAAGCCCTTGCTCTGCTTCAAGCCACCCTTGTCGGTAAAGGTGCCATTGGCTTCGGGCGAGTTGTGGTCGATTTCAGGCATGGCCTCAAGGGCTTTCTGGTCCGACTTGGGCATCAGTTCGAGCCAGTCGGTTTCCGGCAGCTCGCCAGCATGGACCAGGCCAGTGCCCAGCAATAGAAGAGTCAACAGAAGACGGCGCATGAATGTGCTCGGCAAAAAGGGGGTCAGTAAGTCGTCGAGCATTTTAACCCTCCCCGCACGCAGAGCCGAGAGGGCTTTGTCGCTTGAATCAGCTCTTTTTGATGAAGCCGTAAATCACCAACAGGATGATCGCGCCCACCAGTGCACCGATGAAGCCCGCACCTTGGCCAGCCTGATAGATACCCAGCGCCTGGCCGCCGTACGTGGCCGCCAGCGAACCGCCGATGCCGAGCAGGATGGTCATGATCCAGCCCATGCTGTCGTCACCCGGTTTCAGGAAACGAGCCAGCAGGCCAACGATCAATCCGATGAAGATGGTTCCAATAATATGCATGGCGTTTCCCTCTGAGTGAAGTGAGACAGGACACTAAGCCAAAGCCTAGTCAGGCTTTGGCATCCTGCCATCAGAGAACGGCGGCGACCGAAGGTTCCGTCGCCGCCAGATGAAACTATTCGGCGATCAGCGCTTCGACCTTGAGGATCTGTTGCTCCAGCGTGGCCCTGTCGGCGCAACGCAGGTTGGCGTGACCGACCTTGCGGCCGACCTTGAACGCCTTGCCGTAGTGGTGCAGATGGCAATCAGCAATGGCGATGACCTTCTCGACCGGCGGGACAACGCCGATGAAGTTAAGCATCGCGCTCTCGCCGACCTTGGCGGTCGAGCCCAGCGGCAGGCCGGCCACGGCGCGCAGGTGGTTTTCGAACTGACTGCACTCGGCACCTTCGGTAGTCCAGTGCCCGGAATTGTGTACGCGCGGGGCGATTTCGTTGGCCTTGAGGCCACCGTCGACTTCAAAGAACTCGAATGCCATCACGCCGACGTAATCCAGTTGCTTGAGCACGCGGCTGGAGTAATCCTCAGCCAGGGCTTGCAACGGGTGGTCGGTGCTGGCCACGGACAACTTGAGAATGCCGCTGTCGTGGGTATTGTGGACCAGCGGGTAGAACCTCGTTTCGCCATCGCGAGCACGCACGGCGATCAGCGACACTTCACCGGTGAACGGCACGAAGCCTTCCAGCAAGCAGGCCACGCTACCCAGCTCGGCGAAGGTGCCGACCACATCAGCCGACGTGCGCAGGACTTTCTGGCCCTTGCCGTCGTAACCCAGGGTGCGGGTTTTCAGCACGGCGGGCAGGCCGATGGTGGCTACCGCAGCCTCCAGGTCGGCTTGCGAGTGGATATCGGCGAAGGCCGGAGTCGGAATGCCCAGGTCCTTGAACAGGCTCTTTTCGAACCAGCGATCACGGGCAATGCGCAGCGCTTCGGCACTCGGGTAAACCGGGACAAATTGCGACAGGAAGGCCACGGTTTCGGCAGGGACGCTTTCGAATTCGAAGGTCACCAGGTCGACTTCATCAGCCAACTGGCGCAGGTGGTCCTGATCACCGTAATCGGCGCGCAGGTGTTCACCCAGCGCGGCTGCGCAGGCATCCGGCGCAGGGTCCAGAAAAGCGAAGTTCATTCCCAGCGGCGTACCCGCCAAGGCCAACATGCGACCCAGCTGGCCGCCACCGATTACACCGATTTTCATCGTCAACAACCTCAGGCAATGCGTGGGTCTGGATTGTCCAGGACGCTGTCTGTCTGCTCAGCACGGAAGGTTTTCAGCACTGCGTGGAATTGCGGGTGCTTGGCGCCCAGGATACTCGCCGACAGCAGCGCGGCGTTGATCGCGCCGGCCTTGCCGATGGCCAGGGTAGCAACCGGGATGCCCGCTGGCATCTGCACGATCGACAACAGTGAATCGACACCCGAAAGCATCGATGACTGCACCGGCACACCTAGCACCGGCAGGTGGGTCTTGGCTGCACACATGCCTGGCAAATGGGCCGCGCCACCGGCACCGGCGATGATCACCTCGATGCCACGGGCCTCGGCCTCTTCGGCATACTGGAACAGCAGGTCCGGGGTGCGGTGGGCAGAGACCACTTTCACCTCGTAAGGGATGCCGAGCTTTTCCAGCATATCGGCGGTGTGGCTAAGGGTGGACCAATCGGACTTGGAGCCCATGATCACGCCAACCAGTGCACTCATCGTCGTGCCTCTTCTCTCTGGGCGCCCGCAGGCGCGTCAAAAAACAACAAGCCACGCGAAATGCGTGGCTTGAATGTACGAATTATGGCCGGGCGAACCGGCCGAAGGCCGCGCAGTATACCGTAAAGATACCGATAAACAGCCCCCTGGACGACCATCTGTCACATGACTGATTTCGGCCAGAATCCGACAGATTTACTGACTCAAAGGTCAGAGAAAAAACATCTCTTATTCACTCTCCAGTGAACTCAGTATTCCACACCTTGTGATACATAACTCACCCATACAAATTATTTAATAACCGCTATTAATATCCGCAGTGTTTTCACACGCCCACCCAAAACATTAATATTAATAAATGTGAGATTGTTAGATGTCGCCAATATTCAAACTTGTACTTTCGATGCTGTTAATGCCGCTGATCAATCAAACGACCTACGCAACCGTCGTCAAGGACGAAACACCCTGGCCCTCCGATCCATCCGTTCAGCCCAGAAGCCTGGTTACTATTCCCATGGGAAAACGGCCGATATTCATTTTTGCATTTGTA
Source organism: Pseudomonas frederiksbergensis (assembly GCF_001874645.1). Lineage (NCBI taxonomy): Bacteria > Pseudomonadati > Pseudomonadota > Gammaproteobacteria > Pseudomonadales > Pseudomonadaceae > Pseudomonas > Pseudomonas frederiksbergensis. The sequence goes on along the minus strand of NZ_CP017886.1, from coordinate 3,030,581 downwards.
CACGATGATGTTCCCGAATCGAGATTCCAGTCGATTTACCCAGCGCATTTTCTACCGATGGTCAAAGAGTTGAAAATTGCAACAGGCCGTGACGTATCCGTAAAGTTTATCCGTAAGACTCCACCCTATACCTCCTACGTGTACAGGGGCGAAAACCAGACTTCATATGATGGATGGAAGGCGCTTGGAGAACATTACCGCGACAATAACAACCTTCCATTTGGCAGAACAACAAAGTTCCTGCTGCTCACCAACGACTGGATGAATAGCCATACACTAGGTATTACAGCTGAGGGCCAACAGTTCGGGCTCGCCACTGTGGCCAGCCAACAAATAGTCGGTCATGAAGTAGGGCACATGCTTACTGCGCAGCACGAACTTTCTGAAATCAGATACAACGGCTGGCTGTGTGAAACGTTCATGATCCCCAAAGTGAATCCTCTTTACTCCAGCTGCTTTGTGTATACCGATCCCAACCGTGCACGCATCAACAACTTCCTGGCTGACACCCCGTGACATAAACGCTCCATCAATTACTTCCCGCTGTCCCGCCTTCCAGCTTGCGCCACAACAACCGCACATTGGCCTTGCGCACCAGCGCGCAGCGGTACAGGCGAATCTCCAGCGGCACGTGCCATTGCGGGCCACCGCAGACCACCAGTTCACCGCGCGCCAATTCGGCGCGCACGCTGAGTTGCGGCACCCAGGCGATGCCCAGCCCTTCCAGTGCCATGCTTTTCAGGCTGTCGGCCATGGCGGTTTCATAAATGGTGGTGAAACGCAGCGCGCGCTGGCGCAGCAGCATGTTCACCGAACGCCCGAGAAATGCCCCGGCGCTGTAGGCCAACAGCGGCACGCTGGCCTCGCCTTCGAGGTCAAACAGCGGTTTGCCATCGGCATCCGCCGCGCAGACCGGGAGCATTTCGGTATCGCCCAAGTGCAGTGACGGGAAAATCTCCGGGTCCATTTGCATGGCCGCATCCGGGTCGTAAAACGCCAACATCAGATCGCAGCCGCCTTCGCGCAGCGCATGCACGGCATCGCCCACGTTGGTCGCCACCAGCCGCGTGGCGATGTTCAGGCCTTCATTACGCAGTTGCGCGATCCAGCGCGGAAAGAAGCCCAGGGCCAGGGAGTGCGCGGCAGCGACTTGCATCACTTCGCCCTGCCCGCCTTCAAGGTGATGCAAATGCCGCAGCACTTCGCCGAGTTGCTCGACCACCGTGCGAGCCGTCACCAGAAACAGCTGACCCGCCGCCGTCAGTTCGATGGGCGTGCGCGAGCGATTGACCAGAGTCAGCCCCAGCGCGGCTTCCAGGCTGCGGATCCGCCGACTGAATGCCGGCTGAGTCACAAAGCGCCGTTCGGCGGCCTGCGAAAAGCTGCGGGTGGCGGCCAGGGCACTAAAGTCCTCGAGCCATTTGCTTTCCAGATTCATCACGCCCTCCCGGACACGCACCAATTTAGGTCACACGCTCGCCGTACACACGGCGTCACACGGGCATTATGCCGAATGTGCATAGGGCAGTGCTTAACAGCATTGGCCCAAAATTTTCCACAAGCCTAGCATTCGCAGCGTTCCGGCACAGACCGGGTCCATATCGAGATGATTTCTATCATGTCCTCCGCTGCATCTTTCCGCACAGAAAAAGACCTGCTTGGCGTACTCGAAGTACCCGCTCAAGCGTATTACGGCATCCAGACCCTGCGAGCGGTGAATAACTTCCGTCTCTCCGGCGTTCCGATTTCGCATTACCCGAAGCTGGTTGTGGGCCTGGCAATGGTCAAGCAGGCTGCTGCTGACGCCAACCGCGAGCTGGGTCACCTGAGCGAAGTCAAGCACGCTGCCATCAGCGAAGCGTGTGCCCGTCTGATCCGCGGCGATTTCCACGAAGAGTTCGTGGTGGACATGATTCAAGGCGGCGCTGGCACTTCAACCAACATGAATGCCAACGAAGTCATCGCCAACATCGCGCTGGAGGCCATGGGCCACAGCAAGGGCGAATACCAATACCTGCACCCGAACAACGACGTGAACATGGCGCAGTCGACCAACGACGCCTACCCGACGGCCATCCGTTTGGGTCTGCTGTTGGGTCACGACGCCCTGCTCGCCAGCCTCGACAGCCTGATCCAGTCGTTCGCTGCCAAAGGTGAAGAATTCAGCCACGTTCTGAAGATGGGTCGTACCCAGCTGCAAGACGCTGTGCCGATGACCCTTGGTCAGGAATTCCGCGCCTTCGCCACCACCCTGAGCGAAGACCTGGCACGCCTGAAGACACTGGCACCGGAACTGCTGACCGAAGTGAACCTGGGCGGTACCGCGATCGGCACCGGCATCAACGCCGACCCGCGCTACCAGCACCTGGCCGTTGAGCGTCTGGCACTGATCAGCGGTCAACCGCTGGTACCGGCCGCCGACCTGATCGAAGCCACTTCCGACATGGGCGCCTTCGTGCTGTTCTCCGGCATGCTCAAGCGTACCGCGGTCAAGCTGTCGAAGATCTGCAACGACCTGCGTCTGCTGTCCAGCGGCCCACGCACCGGCATCAACGAAATCAACCTGCCAGCGCGTCAGCCAGGCAGCTCGATCATGCCAGGCAAGGTCAACCCGGTTATTCCGGAAGCCGTTAACCAGGTGGCGTTCCAGATCATCGGTAACGACCTGGCACTGACCATCGCGGCCGAAGGCGGCCAGCTGCAACTGAACGTGATGGAGCCGTTGATCGCCTTCAAGATCTTCGACTCGATCCGCCTGCTGCAACGTGCCATGGACATGCTGCGCGAGCACTGCATCGTCGGTATCACCGCCAACGAAGCCCGCTGCCGCGAACTGGTCGAGCACTCGATCGGTCTGGTGACCGCGCTGAACCCGTACATCGGCTATGAGAACGCCACCCGCATCGCCCGTATCGCCCTCGAAAGCGGCCGCGGCGTGCTGGAACTGGTGCGCGAAGAAGGTTTGCTCGACGACGCCATGCTCGCCGATATCCTGCGCCCGGAAAACATGATTGCTCCGCGTCTGGTACCACTGAAGGCCTAACGCTGTAGTTTCTGCTCACCAGGTTGAGGGACTAGACACCTCTCACCTTTTGAGGGCCTGGAGATGATTCTCCAGGCCCTTTTTTTTCAGCATTTTCCGGATTCCATCGATGCCCAGTGCCGCCAAGATCGCAGCCTTCGGCAGCTCCTACGCAGGGACTGACATACACCTGCAGGTGCTGCCGAAGGCTGCGATCTTTTGATCCAGAGGGCCTTCGTTTCATCGTTCGCACCACAACCGTGCAGACGGACGCCGCACTGATAGGTATAGTGCCGCCCCTCTTCGCGTGAGCGGTCGTCGGTAACGAGACCCAAACCCATGCGAAACCCGAACTAATAACAAACCCGCGATATGGAACCGGGACGAACTTCGCCCCACCTGTTGTGCCCTGCGCAGACTGGTGTAACGCGATGTGTCTGACCGACCAGCATTTGCCTACACAAAAAATAGCGAGGAATACTCCATGCTCGAAGTCATTAACGACTTCCTCTCAGGGAAAGTACTGATCGTGCTCATTGTCGGGCTCGGTAGCTACTTCACGATCCGCTCGCGTTTCGTTCAGCTGCGTCACTTTTTCCACATGTTTTCGGTCTTCCGCGACAGCCTGCGCAGCAGCGCCGGTCAACTCAGCTCCTTCCAGGCACTGATGCTCAGCCTTGCCGGCCGCGTCGGCGCAGGCAACATCGCCGGTGTCGGCATCGCCGTGACCCTCGGCGGTCCGGGCGCGGTGTTCTGGATGTGGGTGACCGCACTGGTCGGCATGTCCAGCAGCTTCTTCGAATGCTCCCTCGGCCAGCTCTACAAGCGCTGCGACTCCGAAGGCCAGTTCCGCGGCGGCCCGTCCTATTACATCCAGCACGGCCTGCAGAAACGCTGGCTGGGGATGGTCATGGCATTCCTGCTGCTGGTCACCTTCGGCTTCGCCTTCAACGGCCTGCAAGCCCATGCCGTGACTCACTCGCTGAACAACGCCTTCGGCCTCGACACCACCTACACCGGTCTCGGTCTGGCCGTATTGCTGGGTCTGGTGTTCGTCGGCGGGATCAAGCGCATCGCGGCGATCGCTGACCTGCTGGTGCCGGTCAAGACGCTGGTCTACATCGCCGTGACCCTGTACGTGATCGTGCTGCAATTCGATCACGTGCCAGGCATGCTGATGACCATCGTCAAAAGCGCCTTCGGTCTGGACCAGGCCTTCGGCGGCCTGATCGGCAGCGCCATTATCATGGGCGTGAAGCGTGGCGTGTTCGCCAACGAAGCGGGCCTGGGCAGTGCACCGAACGTGGCCGCTGTGGCCTCGGTCGAGCACCCGGTCGCACAAGGCGTGGTTCAGGCGTTCAGCGTGTTCCTCGACACCTTCGTGATCTGCACCTGCACCGCATTGCTGATTCTGTTGTCGGGTTTCTACACTCCAGGCTTCGAAGGTGACGGCATCGCCCTGACCCAGAACTCCCTGGCAGCGGTAGTCGGCGAATGGGGCCGGATGTTCATCAGCGTCGCGCTGGCGTTGTTCGTGTTCACCTCGATCCTCTACAACTACTACCTCGGCGAAAGCAACCTGCGCTTCTTGATCGGTGAAAACCGCAAGGTGCTGATCGGCTATCGCGCGCTGGTATTGGTGCTGATCTTCTGGGGTGCTATCGAGAACCTCAGCACGGTGTTCGCGTTTGCCGACATCACCATGACCATGCTGGCGTTCGTCAACCTGATCGCGCTGTTCCTGCTGTTCAAGGTCGGTATGCGTATCCTGCGTGACTACGATGACCAGCGTGCGGCGGGCATCAAGACGCCAGTGTTCGATTCGAGCAAATTCCCGGACCTGGACCTGGACCTGAAAGCCTGGCCAGCCAACCCGCCAGCCGCCGCTCCAAAAGCCGAAGCTGAGCCGCAAGGCGTGACCGCAGCGCAACGCTGATTGGTTAAAACCGGGCGCATCCCTTGCGCCCGACGTGACACATCGTGCGGCCAGCGTCATGCTCGGCCGTACGCTGTCATCGTTCAGGAGACCCCACATGAATCCCGCAACTTATCCCGCTGCGCAGCACGTCATGGTGCTCTACACCGGTGGCACCATTGGCATGCAAGCCAGCGCCAACGGTCTGGCCCCGGCGTCCGGTTTCGAAGCCCGGATGCGCGACTACCTGCACAGCCAACCCGAGCTGATCGTGCCGAATTGGCGCTTTCGCGAGATGACTCCGCTGATCGACAGCGCCAACATGACCCCGGCCTATTGGCAGCGCCTGCGCGACGCAGTCGTCGAAGCGGTCGAGGTCGACGGCTGCGACAGCGTGCTGATCCTGCACGGCACCGACACCCTGGCCTACAGCGCCGCCGCCATGAGTTTTCAATTGCTCGGCCTGCACGCACGGGTGCTGTTCACCGGCTCCATGCTGCCGGCCGGCGTGCCTGACAGCGATGCCTGGGAAAACCTCAGCGGTGCGCTGGTTGCCCTCGGCCAAGGCCTGGCACCGGGCGTGCAGTTGTACTTCCACGGCGAGCGGCTGGACCCGACCCGTTGCGCGAAGATTCGCAGCTTCGGTCGGCACCCGTTTGCTCGCCTGCAACGCCAGGGCGGCGGCGTCAAAGCGCCTGCTCTGCCGGCGGCGCTTGAGTATCGTCAGAGCAAGCAATTGGCCAAGGTCGGCGTGCTGCCACTGTTCCCCGGCATCGGTGCGGAACAACTCGATGGCATGCTGAACAGCGGCGTCCAGGGTCTGGTGCTGGAATGCTTCGGCAGCGGCACCGGGCCGAGTGATAACCCCGATTTTCTCGCCAGCCTTGCGCGGGCGCGGGACAAAGGCGTGGTGGTGGTCGCGATCACTCAGTGCCATGAAGGTGGTGTCGAGCTGGACGTCTACGAGGCGGGCAGCCGCTTGCGTGGCGTGGGCGTATTGTCCGGCGGCGGAATGACCCGTGAAGCAGCGTTTGGCAAATTGCATGCGCTGTTGGGTGCAGAACTGGATACGGCAGAGGTTCGGCGGCTTGTAGAACTCGACCTTTGCGGCGAACTCAGCTGACAGCACTCCATACTGCTGATCGTTCCCACGCTCTGTGAACTGACCCCACTGCGTGGGAACGATCTGTACCCAGCGGCACACAACTTGCTCCTTTCCAGCCACCCAAAGGCTGGAATCGCCCATGCTCCACTCCCACCTCACGACCCTCAACGCCGTATCCCTGGTGCTCGACGCCTTCAAGGCCGATGGGCTTTCAAGTGAGGCGCTGCTGGCCGGCAGTGGCATCAGCGCGGCGGATTTGAGCCGGGCGGACACGCGAATCACCACCAACCAAGAGATGCAGGTCTGCGCCAACGCGGTCGCACTCAAGCGTGATGTCGGCCTGGAGCTGGGCCGGAGGATGCACGTTTCGTCCTACGGCATGCTCGGTTATGCGTTGCTCACCAGTGCCACCTTCGGTGACGCTTTGCGTCTGGCGATTCGTTATCCGGCGCTGTTGGGAACACTTTTCGAGTTGAGCCTTGAAAACGATGGCGAGCGCATCTGGTTCGTGGCCGCCGATTACCGGGAGAACCCGGCGCTGGCGGTGTTCAACGCCGAGTTCTGCCTGGTCTCGCTGAAAGTCATTTGCGACGACCTGCTCGGCCATCCACTGCCGCTACTCGGTGCTCGCTTCGAACATTCGGCACCGGATTATCAGGCCAGCTATGCAACGCACTTTGATTGCCCACTGCACTTCGACTGCACCGATAACGCCTTCGCCTTCGACAAACAGTGGCTGGACCAGCCCTTGCCGCTGGCCGACATCATCACTCATCAGGCCATGACCGAACGCTGTCGCAAGCAGAACACTGAGTTCACCGGCCGCCAGGCGTGGCTGGGACGGATTCGCCAACTGCTCACCGCCCAACTCGACGCCGCGCCAGGCCTTGAAGGTCTGGCCGCACAGATGAACTGCTCGGCGCGGACCTTGCGCCGGCACCTCAAGGACCTGGGTTGCAGCTATCAGGAATTGCTCGACGAATTACGATTCGAGCAGGCCAAACAAATGCTCTATGAGGATCAGCTACCGATCTACCGCATTGCCGAGGCGCTGGGGTTCAGCGAGACCGCGAGTTTCCGCCATGCCTTCGTGCGCTGGAGTGGAGTGGCGCCGAGTCAGTTCCGGCCTTGAAGATCAAAAGATCGCAGCCTGCGGCAGCTCCTACATAGGTATGCATTCTCTGTAGAAGCTGCCGCAGGCTGCGATCTTTTCGGATTACGCCATTCAGGGGCGAATTTCGGTCAAACACTCTGGCCATATCTATCCCCTTTTGGCCTTTCCTGCCGTTCTCTGAAACTCCGCGCGCCGCAAGACTGTGTTCAACCGAATCAGCCTGCGGAGAACAAGAAAATGCTGACGATCTACTCGGACGATCACCACCTGCACCACGGACGCTGCGAATTGATGGACGGGCAATTGATGCCCTGCTTCGAAATGCCCTCGCGGGCCGACCACGTACTGGAACGTGTGCAGCATCGCGATTTGGGTCCAGTCGAAGCGCCGCAGGACTTTGGTCCTGGACCGATTCAACGCATTCACAGCGACGATTACCTGACCTTCTTCAAAGGCGCCTGGCAGCGCTGGACCGAGTTCGAACGCGACGGCGATTTGCTGCCGTACACCTGGCCGGCGCGCACCCTGCGCACGGTCATCCCGAAAAGCCTGCATGGCCAGCTCGGCTATTACAGCTTCGACGGCGGCGCACCGATTACCGCAGGCACCTGGCAAGCGGCGTATAGCGCGGCGCAAGTCGCGCTGACCGCCCAGGCCGCGATCCAGCGCGGCGCCCGCAGCGCGTTTGCCCTGTGCCGGCCACCGGGACATCACGCTGCCAGCGACTTGATGGGCGGTTATTGCTACCTCAACAACGCCGCCATCGCCGCCCAGGCCTTCCTCGATCAAGGTCACCAGAAAGTTGCGATCCTCGACGTCGACTACCACCACGGCAACGGCACCCAATCGATCTTCTATCAGCGCAGCGACGTGCTGTTCGCCTCGATCCACGGCCACCCGGAAGCCGAATTTCCGTTCTTCCTCGGTTACGAAGATGAGCGCGGCGAAGGCGCGGGTGAAGGTTTCAACTTCAACTACCCTCTGCCCGCAGGTTCAGGCTGGGACAGCTGGAGCGCCGCGCTGGAACAGGCCTGCAAAGAGATCGAACGCTACGGCGCCGATATCGTCGTCGTGTCTCTGGGCGTCGACACGTTCAAGGACGACCCGATCTCCCAGTTCAAACTCGACAGCCCGGACTACCTGGCGATGGGCGAGCGCATCGGCGCCCTCGGCAAGCCGACCCTGTTCGTGATGGAAGGCGGCTACGCGGTAGAAGAAATCGGCATCAATGCCGTGAACGTTCTCGAAGGTTTCAAAAGCGCCCAATGAGGAATTAGAACAATGAATCAACTCAAGCGTTTTATCGCCCCAGCTCTCTGCGCCACAGTCCTCAGCGGCGCCGTGCACGCTGAAGAGCGCACCTTGCGGGTCTACAACTGGTTCGACTACATCACCCCCAAAGCTCTTGAAGACTTCAAGGCCGAGAACACCAAGGTCAAGCTGGTCTACGACATTTTCGACACCAACGAAGCGCTGGAAGCCAAGCTGCTCACCGGCAACTCCGGTTACGACGTGGTGGTGCCGTCCAACGTGTTTCTCGCCAAGCAGATTGAAGCCGGGGTATTCCAACCGCTGGACCGCAGCAAACTGCCGAACTGGAATCACCTCGATCCCAAGCTGATGAAGCTGATCGAGGCCAACGATCCGGGCAACAAATTCGCCGTGCCGTACATGTACGGCACCATCCTGATCGGCTTCAACCCGGACAAGGTCAAGGCGGCGCTGGGCACCAACGCACCCGTGGACAGCTGGGACCTGATCTTCAAGGAAGAGAACATCAGCAAGCTCAAACAGTGCGGCGTGGCCCTGCTCGACTCGCCGTCGGAGATATTGCCGCTGGCCCTGCAACACCTGGGCCTGGACCCGAACAGCAAAAAGCCTGCGGACTACGACAAGGCTGAAGCGTTGCTGATGAAGATTCGTCCGTACATCACCTACTTCCACTCATCCAAGTACATGGCCGACATCGCCAACGGTGATATCTGTGTGGCCGTCGGTTACTCCGGCAGCTTCTCCCAGGCCGCCAACCGCGCCAAGGAAGCCAAGAACGGGGTGATCGTCGACATGCGTCTGCCGAAGGAAGGCGCGCCGATCTGGTTCGACATGCTCGCGATCCCGAAAGGAGCGAAAGACCCGGAAGATGCCTACACCTTTATCAACTACTTGCTGCAACCGAAAACCATCGCGCCGGTCAGCGATTTTGTTGGCTACCCAAACCCGAACAAGGACGCCACCGAGCTGGTCGACCCGGCGATCCGCAGCAACCCGAACCTGTACCCGACCGAAGCGGCCATGAACACGCTTTACACCCTGCAACCGCTGCCGCGTGATGCCGAACGGGCGCGGACCCGGGCCTGGACCAAGATCAAGTCCGGGACCTGAAACACTCACGCCACTCAAACCGAAGACCCGCACGTGTGCGGGTCTTTTTTTGCCTATTGGTAGTTAGGGGGCGTTCTCAATTAGTTCCCACACCGCGCCGGGTTGTGTCTTAAAGCAATGACGGCGACTCAGTCCTCCAGACATGAGCATCACCAGACCTTTTTCAACCGCCCGAGCGCTGCGCGGATCGCCTCCTCGGGCACCGCCGCGAACCCCAGCACCAGGCCGGCGCGCTGATCCAGCGGGATGCTCGATTCCGGCAGCCAATAACTGCTCAGGCCATTGATCTCGACATCAACGCTGGCGGCGGCTTCGATCAATTCACGTTCTCGGGCCTGTGTGTCGACCGCCACCGTCAAGTGCAGCCCCGCCGCGACATTCGGCAGGCTGCCAACGCCGGGGATATCCACAGGCCAGCCGGCCAACAAGGTGTTGCGGCGACTCAACGCCGCACGCCGCATACGGCGGATATGCCGCTGAAAGTGCCCGGCGGCCATGAACTCGGCCATCACCGCCTGAGTGCCTACCTCGGAATGGCGCACGTCCACCGCGCGACGCTGGGCAAACGCCTCTACCAGGCCCATCGGCAACACCAGATAGCCCAGACGCAACGCCGGAAACGCGACTTTACCGAAGGTGCCGACGTAAAGCACCCGACCCTGTCGATCCAACGCCGCCAAGGGCGCCAACGGTGCGCCGCTGTAGCGGTACTCGCCGTCGTAGTCGTCCTCGATGATCCAGCCGTCAGTGCGCTCGGCCCAGGCGAGCAACTCCAGACGCCGGGCCAGGCTCATGATGACTCCGGTCGGATACTGATGAGACGGCGTGACATAAGCCAATCGGCAGTCGCTCAATTCCGCCAGTTCGGCGCAGTCGATGCCGTCGCTGTCCACCGAAACCCCATGCAAACGCGCCCCGGCCACGGCGAAGGCATGCCCGGCCGCGCGATAGCCGGGGTTTTCCACAGCCACCCCATCGCCGGGCTCCACCAGCAGCTGTGCACAAAGGCTAATCCCCTGCTGTGCGCCACTGGTGATCACAATTTGCTCAGCGCTGCACTGCATGCCGCGTGAACTGCGCAAATAGGCCGCGATCAACCCGCGCAAACGCTCGTCACCTTCGGGCGCGCCGTAACACAGCTGCTGTAAATCCGGTTTTCGCCAGAAAGCCGCATTCAGCTTGGCCCAAACCTCGAACGGGAACAGATCGAAGGCCGGCACACCCACCCGAAAAGCCCTCGGCGGACCACTCGGCGGCCTGGCCAAATGATGCTTCTCGACCCGCTCCAGAGCACCTCTGTGGATAACTTTACTGGATGTAACCACAGGTAAATCCAGCCAATTTGTGGATAACCCTGTGGGTAAGCCTGTTGAAAACCCTGTGGATACTTTTGTGGATAGTTTTTTCGTGGGCAGCACGGTGGGTGGCAATTGCGCCACGTAAGTGCCATCACCGACCCGCCCTTCGATGAAACCTTCGGCGTAGAGTTGGTCGTAGGCACGGACCACGCTATTGCGGGAAATCGACAACGCTGCTGCCAGATCGCGACTGGCTGGCAAGCGCGTGCCGCTGGCCAGACGACCGTCGAGTACGCGCACACGCAATGCCTGGTAGAGCTGACGGCTCAAGCCCTGACGACGATCGAGTTCGATACCGGCCGGGTTGAATGACAAGGACAGCGACGGATTGCTCATCAGAATGGACCCATGAAATTGGTCATTAATGGCTCTTACAACAGACCAATAGCCTGCCTAGGATGCAGACATTCGCCAAGGAAAATTTCCATGTATACCCCCAGCGCATTTGCCATCGAAGACCTTCCCGCCCTGCATCAGCAGATCCTCGACACTCGCCTGGCCGTGCTGGTCACCCATGGCGAACAAGGCTTGCAGGCCAGCCATGTGCCGCTGCTGCTAAGCCCGGAACAAGGCCCTAACGGGACCCTTTATGGGCACTTGGCCCGGGCCAATCCACAATGGCAGGAACTGGAAGCCGGTGCCGAAGCGTTGGTGATTTTTGCCGGCGCCGATGCTTACGTCAGCCCGTCGTTCTACCCCAGCAAAGCTGACCACGGCAAAGTCGTGCCGACCTGGAACTACGTGGCGGTGCACGTCTATGGCAGCGCCGAAGTGTTCAGCGACGCTCATCGCCTGCGCAACCTGGTCAGCGCCCTGACCGATCGCCATGAAGCCAGCCGCGCCAAGCCGTGGAAAGTCGACGATGCGCCAGCCCATTACATCGATGGCATGCTCAAGGCCATCGTCGGCTTCGCCCTGCCCATCCAGCGCCTGGAAGGCAAGCGCAAGCTCAGTCAGAACCGCAGTACCGCAGATATCGCCGGCGTGCGCGAAGGGCTGACTGCCAGCCCCGACCTGCGCGACCAGGCCCTCGCCCACTTGATGCCAAAGGAATGATCATGAGTCAGATCGAGATTCGCCGCGTTACCGCCGACGACCACGCAGCGTGGCTGCCGTTGTGGCAAGCCTACCTGCGCTTCTACAACACCGAGCTGCCAGAGGCCGTCAGCCACAGCACCTGGCAACGTTTCCTCGACCCGAGCGAGCCGACCCACGCCGCCCTCGCCTGGGCCGATGGCAAAGCGGTGGGCATGGTGCATTTCATCTATCACCGCTCGAACTGGAGCATCGAAAACTCCTGCTACCTGCAAGACCTGCTGGTGACGCCCGAAACCCGCGGCACCGGTGTCGGCCGCAAGCTGATCGAATTCGTCTACGCCACGGCCAAGGCCGACGGTTGCTGCAAGGTTCATTGGCTGACCCATGAAACCAACGCCACCGCGATCCAGCTCTACGAGCGCATCGCCGAACGCCCCGGCTTCATTCAGTTTCGCAAAGGCCTTTAAGGTTCAAGGAGAACAGCATGTCGACTTCACTCGCAGACTGGAAAGGCGTTCCGGCGCCCTCGGTTCAACTGATCGAAGGGCGCTTCATTCGCCTGGAAAAACTCGACCCGGCGCGTCACGCCGACGGTCTGTTCAAAGCCCTGCAAGGCCCGGGCGCCGACCCGAAGCTTTGGGATTACCTGCCTTACGGCCCCTTCCCGGAGCGCAGCGTATTCAATGATTGGCTGAACAACCATGCCGCCAACAGCGATCCGTATTTCTTCTGCGTGATCGACCGCACCAGCGGCGACGTGCAGGGCATGCTCAGCCTGATGTCGATCGTCCCGGCCCAGGGCCGCATCGAAATCGGCCACGTCACCTTCGGCGCCCCAATGCAGCGCTCACCGAAAAGCACTGAAGCGGTGTACCTGCTGGCCAAAGAATCGTTCGCCCTGGGCTACCGTCGCCTGGAATGGAAATGCAACAACGGCAACGCCCGCTCCAAGTACGCGGCCGAACGCCTGGGCTTCAGCTTCGAAGGCGTGTTCCGCCAGCACATGGTGGTCAAGGGCCAGAACCGCGACACCGCGTGGTATTCGATTCTGGATTCGGAGTGGCCGGCGATTGGCGCGGGGTTTGAGCAGTGGCTGTCTGATGAGAACCAGACGGATTCGGGGCAGGTGAAAACGTTGGTGGAGTGCCGGGGATAACAGCCCCTGACAGCAAAAGATCGCAGCCTGCGGCAGCTCCTACGGGAGATTTGGCGGTCATCAGAGATGTGTAGATACCGATGGCCATCGCGGGCTAACTCTCGTAGTAGATCGGCGCGCACCCAAATCAACCAGCCGGAAGGTCACCTCTAGTCTCGGTTGATAAAACGACGAACCTTCACAACCCCCATTCGAAACCCCAACGGTGAGATGAGCAGCAACAGCCACGAAAATGGCGTGATGGGTCAGTGGCGGGTGAGTTTCTAAAACACTGACAACAGCGGACAAAAAAAAGGGGAGCACATGCTCCCCCGAGGTAAAAGTGTTGCAGTCGAGGCTGTTAAATCAGCCTTCGATCTCGATCAGGATTTCGCCCGGGTTGACCCGGTCGCCCTTGGCCACGTGGATGGCAGTCACTTTGCCGGCGATGGCCGATTGCACTTCGGTTTCCATCTTCATCGCTTCGGTGATCAGCACCGCCTGGCCGGCTTTCACGCTATCGCCTTCCTTGACCAGCACATCGACGATGTTGCCTGGCATGGTGGTGCTGACGTGGCCTGGCGCGCTGGCTTGCTTGCGCTTGCTGCTGCCGCCGCTGACGAATTCATTGAGTGGCTCGAACACCACTTCTTCCGGCATGCCGTCGATGGACAGGTAAAAGTGACGCTTGCCTTCAGCCTTGACGCCCACACCAGTGATGTCGACGCGGTAGGTTTCACCGTGAACGTCGATGACGAACTCGGTCGGTACACCTTCGCCGCCCGCCGAGGTCACGCCACCGGCTTCTGGAATCGGCAACAGCACTTCTGGAGTCAGGGTGCCGGCCTCGCGCTCTTCAAGGAACTTGCGCCCGATGTCCGGGAACATCGCATAGGTCAGCACGTCTTCTTCGGACTTGGCCAGCGCCCCAATTTCGCCGCGCAGCCTGGTCATTTCCGGCTTGATCAAGTCAGCAGGACGAACATCGATCACCTCTTCGCTGCCGATCGCCTGACGACGCAGTTTCTCGTCGACGGTGCCCGGTGCCTTGCCATAGCCACCCTGCAAGTAGAGCTTCACTTCGTTGGTGATGGTCTTGTAGCGCTCACCGGCCAACACGTTGAAGAACGCCTGAGTACCGACGATCTGCGAAGTCGGGGTCACCAGCGGCGGGAAACCGAGGTCTTCGCGAACCCGCGGGATTTCGGCCAGCACTTCGCTCATGCGGTTCAGCGCGCCCTGCTCTTTCAACTGGTTGGCGAGGTTGGAAATCATCCCGCCCGGCACCTGGTTGACTTGCACGCGGGTGTCGACGGCGGTGAATTCGCTTTCGAACTGGTGGTACTTTTTGCGCACGGCGTAGAAGTACAAACCGATTTCCTGCAGCAGCTCCAGACTCAGGCCGGTGTCGAACTCGCTGCCTTTAAGGGCGGCAACCATCGACTCGGTGCCTGGGTGACTGGTGCCCCAAGCGAAGCTGGAGATTGCGGTGTCGATATGGTCGGCACCATTTTCGATGGCCTTCAGTTGGCACATCGCGGCCAGGCCCGCAGTGTCGTGGGAATGGATGAATATCGGCAACGACTGCTCGGATTTCAACGCTTTGACCAGTTCGCCAGTGGCGTACGGGGTCAGCAAGCCGGCCATGTCCTTGATCGCCACGGAGTCGCAACCCATGGCTTCCATTTGCTTGGCTTGCGCCACGAACGCCTCGATGGTGTGCACCGGGCTGGTGGTGTAGGCGATAGTGCCCTGGGCGTGTTTGCCGGCAGCTTTTACCGCTTCGATGGCCACCCGCAGGTTACGCACGTCGTTCATCGCGTCGAAGATGCGGAAGACGTCGATGCCGTTCACGGCGGCCTTGGCGACAAAGGCCTTGACCACGTCGTCGCTGTAGTGACGGTAGCCCAGCAGGTTCTGTCCGCGCAGGAGCATTTGCAAACGGGTGTTAGGCAGCGCCGCACGCAATTTGCGCAGACGCTCCCACGGGTCTTCTTTGAGGAAGCGTACGCAGGCATCGAAGGTCGCGCCGCCCCAGACTTCCAGCGACCAGTAGCCGACTTTGTCGAGCTTGTCGCAGATCGGCAGCATGTCGTCAGTGCGCATGCGGGTCGCGAGCAGCGATTGGTGAGCGTCGCGCAGGATTGTGTCAGTGACATGTATTTTTTTAGAAGAAGGGGTCTTGGACATTGTTTTGTTCCTCACAGGCCTGCGTGGGCGGCGATGGCGGCGGCGATGGCCAGGGCCAGCTCTTCGGGTTTGCGCTTGATCGAGTAGTTGGTCAGTTCTGGGTGGCTTTCAACGAAGCTGGTATTGAACTGACCGCTACGAAATTCCGGGTTACGCAGAATTTCCTGGTAATAGGCGGCGGTGGTCTTGACCCCTTGCAGACGCATGTCGTCGAGGGCGCGCAAGCCACGGTCCATTGCCTCTTCCCAGGTCAATGCCCAGACCACCAGTTTCAGGCACATGGAGTCGTAGAACGGTGGAATGGTGTAACCGGTGTAGATCGCCGTGTCGGTACGGACGCCGGGACCGCCGGGTGCGTAGTAACGGGTGATCTTGCCAAAGCTCGGCAGGAAGTTGTTTTTCGGGTCTTCGGCATTGATCCGGAATTGCAGCGCGAAACCGCGGTACTGGATGTCTTCCTGTTTCACCGACAGAGGCAGACCGGACGCAATGCGGATCTGCTCACGGACGATGTCGATGCCAGTGATTTCTTCGGTGATGGTGTGTTCCACCTGCACCCGAGTGTTCATCTCCATGAAGTACACCTCGCCCTCGGCGAGCAGGAACTCCACAGTGCCAGCGTTCTCGTAACCCACCGCCTTGGCTGCACGCACCGACAGGTCGCCGATGTAGGCGCGTTGCTCTGGCGTCAGTTGCGGGCTTGGGGCGATCTCGATCAGTTTCTGGTTACGACGCTGGATCGAGCAATCACGCTCGAACAGGTGCACCACGTTGCCGAAGCTGTCGCCGAGGATCTGCGCTTCGATGTGCTTGGGATTGACGATGCATTTTTCGAGAAAGACTTCCGCCGAACCAAAGGCCTTGGTCGCTTCGGAAATCACTCGCGGGAAGGCTTGTTCCAATTCTTCGCGGCTGTTGCAGCGACGAATCCCGCGACCGCCACCACCGGAGGTGGCCTTGAGCATCACCGGGTAACCGATGCGATCGCCTTCGGTCAGGGCTTCGGCGATGTCGGCAACGTTGCCTTCAGTGCCCGGCGTGACCGGCACACCGGCCTTGATCATGCTGCGGCGGGCTTCGGTCTTGTCGCCCATGCGGCGAATGACTTCCGCCGATGGGCCAATGAATTTGATACCGCGCTCGGCGCAGATATCCGCCAGCTCGGCGTTTTCCGAAAGAAAGCCATAACCTGGGTGCAACGCGTCGCAACCGGTTTCCACCGCCAGGTTCACCAGCTTGCGCGGGTTCAGGTAGCCTGCCAGTGGCTCGGCACCAATGCTGTGGGCTTCATCGGCGCGTTTGACATGCAACGCATGGCGATCAGCGTCGGAATAGATCGCGACCGAACGAATGCCCATCTCGGCGCAGGCACGTACGATTCGTACGGCAATCTCACCACGGTTGGCAATCAGGATCTTTTTTATCACTTGGAGGTTCCCTTGAGCCGGTTGCTACCCACGACCTTGGACTGGGTCGGCGCGTGACTAAATGTTTCAAGCCAGTCGCGTAGTCACACTAGCCCGCTCAAGGGATTAACAAAAATCAATAATTATTGGGTTAGGTATAAGCAAAGACTTATAGTTGAACGACCCGCCTATGACCAGAGTCTCTAGATAATGCGTAAGTCTTTGATGCGTATGACATTGCGCCAGCTTCAGATCTTCAATGAAGTCTGCGATTTACGCTCCTATAGCCGCGCAGCCGACGAAATGTCGCTCACACAACCGGCCGTCAGCCTACAGATTCGTCAGCTTGAAGAGCTGATTGGCCAGCCTTTATTCGATTACGTCGGCAAAAAACTCTACATGACCGAAGCGGCTGAAGCGTTACAGCGCGCCAGCCGGGATATTTTCGGGCGCCTGGAAAACCTCGATATGCAGCTTTCGGACATGCAAGGCTCGCTGCAAGGTCAGCTGAAACTGGCGGTGGAATCCAGCGCCAAGTACTTCGTACCGCACTTGTTTGCCGCCTTCAAGCGTCAGCACCCGGAAGTGAACCTGCACCTGACGGTGGTCAACCGCGCCCAGGCGATTCGACGCCTGTCCGACAACCGCGACGACCTGGTGATCATGTCCATGGTGCCGCAGGACATGGGCCTGGAGTTCTTGCCCTTCCTCAACAACCCGATCGTTGCCGTCGCACCACCGGATCATCCTCTGTGCCACATGGGACCACTGCGCTTGCAGGATCTGGAACCCTACACGCTGCTCTTGCGCGAACCGGGCTCCGGGACACGACTGGCCTGCGAAGAATATTTCAAAGAAAAGCGCGTGCACTTCACCCAGACCGTGGAAGTGGCATCGGCCGAAGCCCAGCGTGAATGCGTGGTGGCGGGTCTGGGCCTGGCCTTGTTGACGCGCCACGCCCTGAACCTGGAGTTGGCGACCGGCGCGCTCAAGGAGCTGCCGGTCGAAGAACTGCCGTTGTACCGCAGTTGGTGCCTGGTGCAGGCCAAAGCCAAACGCCTGTCACCGGTAGCGCATGCGTTCCTGGGATTTATCCGCAGTGAACGGGTGCAGATCAGCGCGCTGGTTGAGCGTTTCGACGCGAAGCTGCCGGTGTTGCCTGCCAGTAGTTGAGTTCGGCTGCGTCGGGAAAGTCGCCAATCTCGGCCAGAAGCTGGCGGTGCTCGCATCGATCTTCAATCGCGCGGCGAAACGCCATGCGGCGCTGGTCTTCTTGCTGACGGCGGGTTTTGACTGCGCTGTTGCGTTCTTCGTAGTGCTGGGCCATTTCGAGTCTCCCAAGGCGAGTACGGGAGTTTCAAGATAGGCGCGGGGGATGACGGTTTGGCGGCGGGTGGGTTACAGGGATGTGAAAGTTATCAACGCAGTTAAAAGCAAAGATCGCAGCCTGCGGCAGCTCCTACACGGGCAATGTGTACTCCCGTAGGAGCTGCCGCAGGCTGCGATCGTTTGAATCAATCGTCCAGCGCTTTCACCGACTTGGGCGACAGGCGCAGGCTGCGAAGGCTGCGTTTGACGCTCTTGAGGTGGTTGACCAGGCTCGGCCCGCGCGCCATGGCCACGCCCATGGCCAATACGTCGATCACCACCAGGTGAGCGATGCGCGAAGTCAGCGGCGTGTAGATCTCGGTGTCTTCGTGCACATCGATCGCCAGGTTGACGGTCGACAGCTCGGCCAACGGGGTCTGGCTCGGGCACAACGTGATCAGCGAAGCGCCACTTTCACGCACCAGGTTGGCGGTGATCAACAGATCTTTGGAGCGGCCAGACTGGGAAATGCAGATCGCCACGTCCGTCGGTTTCAGCGTGACCGCCGACATCGCCTGCATGTGCGGGTCGGAATAAGCTGCTGCGGTCAGCAGCAAACGGAAAAATTTGTGCTGGGCATCCGCTGCAACGGCGCCGGACGCGCCGAAGCCGTAGAACTCGACACGCTGGGCCTGGGACATGAGCGACACAGCCCTCTGTAACTCCACCGGATCGAGCTTCTCGCGAACCTCCATCAGGGTGTGCAGGGTGGTGTCAAAGATTTTCAGGCTGTAGTCGGCGACCGAATCGTCTTCGTGAATCGCGAACTGCCCGAAGCTCGCCCCCGCTGCCAGGCTTTGCGCCAGTTTCAGTTTCAAGTCCTGAAAACCCGAACAACCGATAGCACGACAGAAACGCACGATGGTCGGCTCGCTGATGCCGACACTGTGGGCAAGATCGGCCATGGAACTGTGCATCACAGCCGCAGGGTCAAGCAGCACGTGATCGGCAACCTTGAGTTCCGATTTGCGTAACAGGTGGCGAGACTGGGCGATATGTTGCAACAGGTTCAAAGGGCAGGACTCATTGTTATGGGCTGGCGCCGGGGATGTAGCAAGCTTGTAGTTATACTACATGAATCGGCTTTTTGCCTGCTCAATGCGTAACTGAATGGTCCTTCTGCCCTTTGTTTTGGCCATAGGCGCTCCATGTAGCGATCCTCACCCATGGGCGAAACGGGTGCTGGTAATCTCATAAGGGCTTCAGCCCACGCTGATCTTGGCAAAACAGAGACAAGTATCAAAATGTCCATCGTAATCAACCGCCCTATAGAAGCTCCGCCTTGTGTTGCATATAGAAACAACAAGAAATGTATGACGGCATATATGCTACCAAATTTGTTATATACATTTTATTTCAGGCCAATACAAAAAATTCCAAACTTGTTATAACGACAGCATACATCTAGCAATCTAAAATACGACCAAGGAAGGTCTATATGGCAACCAAAATATACAATGGCCTTTTTTTATTTTTAACGTTCGCAACAACCCGTGAATTACAAGCGCAGGGGTATCACTGGAAGGTAAATGAACAAGATATTCCACATAATCAGCAGCCAGAGCATTCCTCCCCAGATTCAGTTTGTAGATGGCTATATAAAGAATATGACGCTACATGGGTTTACACGCCAGCACAATCCGGAAAAGAAAAGAATACCTGGGTGTGCCCTATGTTTTTCTCCGATGGAGATTACATGGGTGCGATAGGACTTGTACGCTCAGGGGAAAACTGTGAGCAAGGCAAAAAATACAACTCACTAACCGGACAGTGCGAAATTAAAACCTTTGGCGGAAGCTGCCCCTCTAGCATCGCTGGAAACCCTATAAACTTTTCAACCGGGCAAAAAATTCAAATAGAAACAGATTTCGCGCCCCCTAAAAACAAACACAAGCCTAATTCAGTCAGATTCTCTAGAACCTATACAAGTGCAAATGGCCTGTGGACACACAGTTATAATTATCGACTTGATATAAATTCTGAGATCATAGCGCTTTTTAATGCAGACGGGACAACCTCAACGTTTGACAGATCAGAACCAAATCTATCCGTCCAACACCCCGAACAGGGATTTTTAGCTCGCAAGGGAAATCGCTGGCGCTATCAGTCGAAAGACAACCATTTTTATGACTTCGATGATAGAGGAAAACTACTCGCCATCGAGTATCTAGGGGCGCTGCAACACATAAAGCAGGACAAAAATTATATAACTGTTACTGATGAATACGGCACCCACATCAAAATAACTGAAGATCCCCGCGGGCAACCTGTAAAGCTTGAATCCCAGAATGTCACAATTGATTACTCCTACAACGAATACAAACAATTAAAACGCGTTACTCGTTTATATGAAGACGGCGGCGATAAAAAAGATTATCTATACGAAGATGAGAGAAACCCCACGCTACTGACAGGCATAATTGATGAGCGCGGCATTCGTTACGCCAGCTGGAGTTATGATGGTCAAGGACGAGCCATTTCAAGTGAGCACGGAGCAGCTGCGGATAGAATGCTGGTCAACTACAACAACGACGGGTCAACCACCATCATCAATGCGCTAGGAAAATCCACTCATTATAAGTTTGACCTTATTCAAAACGTCAAACATATCATTTCAATTAAAGGTTTACCCTCCGCGAACTGCCCTGATAGTAATTCGTCCTTCACATACGATGATCGTGGCAATCTAAAAACGAAAACAAACAACAACGGCAATATTACAACTTACTCCTATAACGACCGGAGACTGGAAACTTCCAGAACAGAAGCCAGCGGGACACCCGACGCCAAAACTATTGCCACCGAGTGGCACCCGACTTTGTTTTCTCCCGTGCGCATCACCGAACCGAACCGGCTAATCCAGTACACCTATGACGCCCAAGGACGACAACTTAGTAAAACTGTTATCTCACGTTGATTCAGAAGGATCTGATCATGAACACACGTATATTTAGGGTAGGGTTGTTAGCGCTAGCGGTGGGGGGCACTCTTGTTACCGTGCCCTTTTGGCAAGCACCGGAGCGCGGCTGGTCATTCACCTACAATGCTAAAGGCTTGCTCGAGTACTCGGATGGACCGCGAACCGATGTTAACGATATAACTCACTACGAATACGACACAGAAGGCAATCTGACGCGCGTTACCAACACCCTTGGGCACATCACTGAGCTGTCAAATTTCGACTATATGGGAAATCCCCAGACCATCATTGATCCAAATGGAGTCGCCACAACCCTGACCTATGCGCCCCAAGGATGGTTAACGTCAGTCAGTATCGAAAACAGCACAATACAATTCGAATACAACGCTGTCGGTGATATCACCAAGCTGATTCGTGGTGACGGTAGCTGGTTGGCCTACACCTGGGACGACGCCAGGCGGCTCACTCGTATAACCAATAGCCTGGAAGAGCGAGTCGAATTCGATGTTGATCCAATGGGCAATCGCACCGCAACACGCCTGAAAGACAGTGCGGGCAATCTGACGAAACAGCATCGATGGGTATATGACGAACTGGGTCGCTTGCTGCACTCAGTGGGTGCTGCTGGTCAGACCCGTCGCCTGCAGTACGACCTGAACGATAATCCCACCGTCGCTACCAACCCTCGCAATGACAGCAATAGCAGAGCCTATGACCCGCTCGACCGGTTAGTGAAGAACACCGACCCGCTAAACGGCACCACTCGTTTTGAATACGACGCCCAAGACAACCTCACACACGTACACGACCCGCGCGGAGTGATCACTCGATATCAATACGACGGCCTCGGCAATCTGACCCATCTGGTCAGCCCCGACAGCGGCACCCACATCTACAAGCATGACGCCGCTGGCAACATCACACAGAAGACTGATGCCCGCGGCGTCGTTACGCTTTTCACCTACGACGCCCTCAATCGTTTGACTGCTCGCCGTTATCCGGCCAAACCACAACTGGATACCCAGTTCCACTACGACGCGATGGCCGAGGGCAACAAAGGCAGCGGCCGATTAACTGGGGTAGAAGACAGCAATGGTGTGCTGAGTTACACCTACGATGAGCAAGGCAACCTCACAGGGCAACGGCATCTCCTGACAACGAACGAAGTCGCTCGGTCCGATAACCTCGGCTATGGGTACGACGGAGCCAATCGACTGATCCGTATCGACTATCCGACGGGCTTCAGCATCGACTACCTGCGCAACTCCGCCGGGCAGGTCAGCCAGGTGCAAATGCGGCTTGGCGCAGATGAACCGATCAGCTTCGCCAGCAACCTTGCTTATCTCCCCTTCGGCCCGCTTAAAAGCCTGACCTGGACCAACGGCGCCACGCTTGAACGTAGCTATGACCAGGACTATCGGTTGACAGCACAAATCGTCGCCGGCTGGAGCAACCTGTATGACTACGATGCCAACGGCAACATCACCCAAATACAAAGCAACCTGTTCGGCGAACTGAACTACAGCTACGACGCGTTGGACCGCCTGACAGAAGAGACAGATGCCAGCCGACAGCAGACCTTCACCTATGACGCGGTGGGCAATCGAACCGACAAAACCCTCGCGCCGCTAATCGAAGGTCAGGTGCAAGAGAGTGCCGTCACTACTTACCAGTATGACGCCAGCAATAACCGTTTGACTCAAATCGACGACCAAGTGGTCATCGCTGATGCAGCGGGCAATCTGACCCAAGACCGCGCTGATCGTCAATTGACCTACGACGAACAAAATCGCCTGAGCAGCGTGAAAAACGGCGACCTGACCCTGGCCGAGTTTCGCTACAACGTTTTGGGTCAGCGCACCCAGAAAATCACGCCGCAAAGTGTGACCACATTCCTCTACGGACCTGATGGGCAACTGTTGGGCGAAACCCTGTTCGACAGCCAAGGCAACAAGCTAACGAGTCAATACTATGTCTGGCTCGAGGGTCTGCCATTAGGTGGAGTCAGCGTTAACTACGACGCGACAGGCGCACTCGCAAACAGCACCTCGTTTTATATCCATAGCGATCACCTCAACACACCGCGTATCGCCACCAACGCCAGTCAGCACACCATATGGCAATGGAAATCCGACGCCTTTGGCGCCGGAGAAACCAGCGGCAGCCTGACCTTGAACCTCCGCTTTCCTGGCCAGTATTACGATGCTGAGAGCGGGCTGTACTATAACTATTTCCGGGATTACGATCCGGAAGCGGGGCGCTATGTCCAAAGTGATCCGATTGGGCTGAATGGCGGCCTTAACACCTATGGGTATGTTGAGGGAAATCCAATTAGCTTCTTTGACCCATACGGCCTCACCAAACCCAATCTTGGTAGTGGAGTGGAATCACACAATGGTGGCAAGGAACATGTTCATTGGGGAGATAAATCCGACCCGCGGAAGAATGCGGTAAATAAGGACGGATCTATACGACACGGAAAGGAACCGCCCCAACAAATAAAAGACAAGATAAACGACAAGTTCAACTGGAATCTAAAAATTCCTTTAATACTAATCCCACTTTCTCCTGAAACGTTGGAAAGGATAAATCCACAACGCCTCCCTGATCCAATGGAGGGCGTGCCTAGAGAGTGTTAAAACTCAGGTCAGGCCTGAATTACTAAAGGAAAGTAAAATGATTTATATTGAAGAAAGTAGCTTCGAGAGACGAACACACTTGATCTCTGAGCTTGCGAATCAGGAATCCATCGAGCTAGTGATCTGGCTGTATCCAGAGTCGAGCATTGATAGCATAATTGGCGAAAGTATTTTTGCATCAACCACTGTCAATGCAATTCCAGTTACAACTTACAAGAGTGGTGGCATCACGAGGTGCACTCAAAGACTCCGACTAACCGGCACATTAATAAATAAAATCACGCAAGAAAAAAACTTCATAGCGAAAAACTGCGACAGCCTATGTGTCTACAGCCTTAAAAGTCCTGAGTGGCAAGCATGCATAATAGGTCACGAAGGAATGATCTTGGTTAAAGATACTACTCTACTTAGTAATTTAAAATCTCTTGGCTTCAATGCATCACTACATCCACCATCTTGGTGGTGACTCACCTGCACACAAAATGTAATACGTAAAACGCTATGACCTAAAAGCAGAGGCCTATTTAAAGAAAAATTTGATCGACAGAAATTTGAAATAAGAAACTATAGCGTTCATGGCGAAACAAGTATTGGAGCTGCCCAATTTCGATTCATCAATGGGCGCTTATCTTCAATAACCTACATCCCCAAGACATCGGAGTCCGTGCTCAAGCTATATCCAGAAAAAATCGGAAGCGATAACCGTAGACATCTAATAAACTATCAGGGGCTGAAATACATATCATGGTCAAATAACCACCTTGAAGCTTATATCACATGAGGGATATCAGAATTTTCATAGGCCAGCACCCGAACAATATTATCTTACAAACTCAAGTTAATTTTCCTCTTGCACCACAACAAAGCTGTATATATTGCTAGTGCAGGACGCAATAAACCTAATTACAGGAGTTACACGCTATGAGCATTAAAACCAAAGACTGGACCGCACAGATTGACCGGATGCCAGGCGCCGCATCTTTCCGCACCTTCGGCACCGTAACCGTTGCACACCCAGGCATTACGCCAAAACTGGTAATGACTGATATTCAAGATAAATCCTTTGATCTGCGACTGGAGTTGAAACTTTAAACTTCCAATGAAGTTTCTCTGCAAGTCGAGTCAGATAAACTTGTTTAATATAAAGCACCGGGTGACTCCCATGTCACCGGCGTGAGCATTTTTTAAAGGCGAACTAATTCACCATATTACAGACGTGATGATTACGGACTAAAAGCCTGAACGCCTTCCCGTCACGCATGTGACGGGAAGGCGCGACTTTGCGACCAGCTTTCAGTGTATGCCTTGCGTTTGCAGCAAAACCGCCAGTGCCTGCGCCTCGACCGGGCGACTAATCAGGTAACCCTGCACCTCATCGCACAACTCGGCCTTGAGGAATTCAAGCTGCTCCGAACGCTCCACACCTTCTGCCACCACTTTTAGCGAAAGCCCATGCGCCATGGCAATGATCGCCCGGGTGATCGCCGCGTCTTCACCACCCTCACCCAACCCACGGATAAACGCCTGATCGATCTTCACGTAATCCACAGGGATGCGCTTGAGGTAGCTCAGCGAAGAATACCCCGTGCCAAAATCGTCAATCGCCAGTTTCACGCCGAGGTCGCGCAACTGCTGGAAGGTCGCGATGATGTGCTCGACGCTGTCCAGCAACTGGCTTTCGGTCAGCTCCAGTTCGAGGTAGTGCGGCGCCAGGCCAGTTTCTTCAAGCACCTGGCGCACCAGACTGACCAGCTTGCCCTGACGCAACTGGTGGACCGACAGATTGACCGAAACCCGAATCGGCTCCAGCCCCTGACGTTGCCACTCGCACGCTTGCCAGCAAGCCTGGCGCAGCACGAATTCACCGATCGGCCCGATCAGCCCTGTCTCTTCCGCCAGACCGATGAAGTCTCCCGGCGGCACCCGACCCATGGTCGGATGATCCCAGCGCACCAGCGCTTCAGCGGCGTTCAAGCGGCCAGTCGCGAGGCAGAGTTTCGGTTGGTAAAACACCTTCAGCTGCTTTTCTTCGATGGCCTTGCGCAGGTGGTTCTCCAGCTGCAAGCGCTCAAGGGTGCTGGCTTGCAGGCTGTCGGTGTAGAACTGGAAATTGTTCCCGCCCAGGTGCTTGGCGTGTTGCATGGCCATGTTTGACTGGCTGACCAGCGCGGAAATTTCCCGCGCGTTGTCCGGCAACATGCTGATGCCCATTGATGCACTGACCACCAGCTCATGGCCTTCAACGGTCAGCGGCAAGCGCAGCTTGGTCGACAGTCGGGTGGCGACCCGCGCCAGACTCGACAGGTTGCCATAAGCGTCGAACAGTACCGCGAACTCGTCGCCGGACAAACGTGCAATGGTGTCCGCCTCCGGTAATGCGTTGACCAGACGCCGAGCCATTTTCTGCAGCATCTGATCGGCGACTTCATGGCCGAGGCTGTCGTTGAGCAATTTGAAACGGTCCAGGTTGATGTGCAGCAGCGCCAGACTCCGGCCGCCCTGGCGCACCCGTTGATGGGCTTCATGCAGGCGCTCGCGAAACAACGAGCGATTGGCCAGCCCGGTCAGTTCATCGTAATGGGTCAGGTAGCGCATGCGCTCTTCGGATTCGCGACGCGCGGATAGATCAGCGAAGAAGCCGACGATGTGGCTGACATTTCCTCGAACATCACGCACCACATTCAGTTGCTGCCACTGCGGATAGAGCTCGCCGTTTTTGCGCGCCTCCACCAACTCGCCCTGCCAGCTACCGTGTTGATCCAGTGCCTGATGGATTGCCGAGTAGTGCCGCCGCGCGTCGCGACTGCACGGCAACTCGACCACATTGCGCCCCAACAAATCTTCAATCTGATACCCGGTAACCCGGCTGAACGCCTGATTGACCGCAATCAAGGCGTAATTCGGGTCGAAAATCACAATGCCTTCGCTGGCCGCTTCAAACACCGTCGCCGCCAGTTGCCGCTGTTCTTCAAGCCCTTTGCTGACGCTGATGTCACGCCGGGTGCCAACCATCCGGATCACCCGCCCGTTGGCACCCCGCTCCACTGCCCGGCCGCGGTCTTCGATCCAGACCCAGTGGCCATCGCCGTGGCGCACGCGGTACTCGATCTGATAATCCTCGGTGCGACCCTTCAAATGCTCCACCAGCGCCCGCCGCAGCGGCGGCAAGTCCTGCGGGTGCAACCGCGGCTTCAAGTGACTCAGCATCGCCGTGACGAATTCCGGCTCAATACCGAACAACTCCTTGAGTTGGGTGTGATGCACCTCATCGGTTTGCAGGTTCCAGTCCCAGAGCCCCAGTTCACTGGCCTTCAACGCCAGCGCCAGCCGTGCTTCGCTCTTGCTCAGGGCCTGGTTGGCGGCATCCAGTTCGCGGCTACGCTGGGCCACCCGGCTTTCGAGACCGACCTGGGCCTCACGCAGCTCTTCTTCGGCATGGCGGCGCTGTTCGATTTCACGCGCCAGTTCCTGATTAAGCAGCTCGCTGCGACTTTGCGCCTGCTGCAAGTGCTCGATCAGCGCCTGATTCTGAAAGCGCCGCATCAAACCGTGCTGGATCAGCCGGTTGACCTGCCACGCGACCACACTCAGAGAACCCAACAGAATCAGCCCGAGCCAGCCCCATCCCTGCTGCTGTTCATCGCCGCCCCAGAATAAATAACCGATCGCCGGTAACAGACACGGCAAGGTAAACGACAGGAAGGCCGGCAAGCTCACCGCATAGGCGACACTCGCCGAGAGGGTCGCCGCGCCGATCAGGCCGAACACCCAGGCTTGTTGCAGAAAGCTGTCGGTGGGCACCAGGGCAATGCCGGCGGCAGCCAGGGTCAGGCCGCTCATGGCCGAGCCCAGCAAAAACATTCGGCGCCAGACTGGCTGCGCCTGACGGCTGGGCATCGCCGAATCGAAGGCCGCGACCTGAATCACCCGCAACGCCACCAGCGACAGCAGCCAGACCAGCCAGACGCTCACCAGGAAGTAGCGCTGCGGGCTCCAGAGCAGCCCGGCGCAGACCAGACCATTGATCAACATGAACAACGTGGGCAGCAACGAGCCCTGATACAGCAGTCGCGTGCGTTCGACCGCCATCTCCATGGCGTACTGTTTGCGGATAACCCGCGGCTCCACAGAAGGGCCCGACAGGCTGGGACTGAGGGTCATAGGCGATATTCTTGTTCTTATATTAATGAGCGTGGTGAGCCCGAAACGTCGACGGAGCATACACAAGCAATGGCCCGGACCAAACTGCTCCAGATCAGAAAATCGACAAAGCAAATGGCCCGTTGCCACTGTTCAAAACCACAAAAGCGCGGCCCATCAAGGCTTGCAGCGGATGACCGACCGGTCGTCCCCCGCGTTTCTTTCATCGGTTAATGCAAAGCTCGGTTTGCCCGGTGTGGCGCGGCGCCCTAGAATGCCCCGATGCGCGATGATCTCTCCCTTCTGCTGAACTCCCTCAACGATGCCCAACGTCAGGCCGTAGCGGCCTCCGTGGGTCGTCAGTTGGTCCTGGCCGGTGCTGGTTCCGGTAAAACCCGTGTGCTGGTGCACCGTATCGCCTGGTTGATCCAGGTCGAGAACGCCTCGCCACACTCAATCCTGTCGGTGACTTTCACCAACAAGGCCGCCGCCGAGATGCGCCATCGCATCGAGCAGCTGATGGGTATCAACCCGGCCGGCATGTGGGTCGGCACCTTCCACGGCCTGGCGCACCGCTTGCTGCGGGCGCACTGGCAGGAAGCCGGCCTGAGCCAGACCTTCCAGATCCTTGACAGCGATGACCAGCAGCGTCTGGTCAAGCGGGTGATCCGTGAACTGGGCCTCGACGAACAGCGCTGGCCGGCGCGACAGGCTCAGTGGTTCATCAACGGGCAGAAAGACGAAGGCCTGCGCCCACAACATATTCAAGCCAGCGGCGATCTGTTCCTGGCCACCATGCGCAGCATTTATGAAGCCTATGAGGCCGCGTGCCTGCGCGCGGGCGTTATCGACTTCTCCGAACTGCTGCTGCGCGCCCTCGACCTGTGGCGCGACCATCCGGGCCTGCTGGCGCATTATCAGAAGCGTTTCCGCCATGTGCTGGTGGACGAATTCCAGGACACCAACGCCGTGCAGTACGCCTGGTTGCGACTGCTGGCCAAGGGCGGCGACAGCCTGATGGTGGTGGGCGACGACGATCAGTCGATCTACGGCTGGCGCGGCGCGAAAATCGAGAACATTCACCAGTATTCGGCCGACTTCCCGGACGCGGAAGTCATTCGACTGGAACAGAACTACCGCTCCACTGCCGGGATCCTCAAGGCCGCCAACGCCTTGATCGCCAACAACACCGGGCGTCTGGGCAAAGAGCTGTGGACCGACGGCGGCGAAGGCGAAGCGATCAACCTGTATGCCGCGTTCAACGAACATGACGAAGCACGCTACGTGGTGGAAACCATCGAAAGTGCGCTGAAAACCGGCATGGCCCGCAGCGATATCGCGATTTTGTACCGCTCGAACGCCCAATCGCGAGTTTTGGAAGAAGCTTTGCTGCGTGAGCGCATTCCGTACCGCATCTATGGCGGCCAGCGCTTCTTCGAACGGGCTGAAATCAAGAACGCCATGGCCTACCTGCGCTTGCTCGAAGGTCGTGGCAACGATGCGGCGCTGGAACGGGTGATCAACGTTCCGGCCCGTGGCATCGGCGAAAAAACTGTCGAAGCGATCCGCGATCACGCTCGTCACAGCGATGTGTCGATGTGGGAAGCCATGCGTCAGCTGGTGGCCAATAAAGGTCTCACCGGGCGCGCAGCCGGCGCTCTGGGTGCGTTCATCGAGTTGATCGAGAACCTGGCAGCCAAAACCGCCGAAATGCCGCTGCACCTGATGACTCAGACAGTCATCGAGCAGTCCGGCCTGATCGCCTATCACGAAGCGGAAAAAGGCGAGAAAGGTCAGGCGCGGGTAGAAAACCTCGAGGAATTGGTCAGCGCGGCGCGCAACTTTGAAAGTGCCGAAGAAGACGAAGACCTGACGCCGCTGGCCGCGTTCCTCGGCCACGCCTCGCTGGAGGCCGGTGACACTCAAGCCGACGAGCACGAAGACAGCATTCAGCTGATGACCTTGCACAGCGCCAAAGGCCTGGAATTCCCTTACGTGTTCCTGGTGGGCATGGAAGAAGGTCTGTTCCCGCACAAGATGAGCCTGGAAGAGCCCGGCCGCCTTGAAGAAGAACGCCGCCTGGCCTACGTCGGCATCACCCGGGCCATGCAAAACCTGGTAATGACCTACGCCGAAACCCGACGCCTGTACGGCAGCGAGACCTACAACAAGGTTTCACGCTTCGTACGCGAAGTGCCTAAAGGCCTTATCCAGGAAGTGCGGCTGTCCAACAGCGTCAGCCGTCCGTTCGGTGGCGGCCAGAAACAAAGTTCGAGCAGCCTGTTCGCCGGTACGGAAATCCCGGAAACCGCGTTCAGCCTCGGCCAGCAAGTGCAACACGCGGTCTTCGGCGAAGGGGTGATCCTCAACTTCGAAGGCGCCGGCGCGCAGGCCCGGGTGCAAGTGAACTTCAGCGAAGGCAGCAAGTGGCTGATGCTCGGCTACGCCAAGCTAGAAGCCATCTAACGGCTTAAAAGATCGCAGCCTGCGGCAGCTCCTACAGGTCCACGCAAGCTAATGTAGGAGCTGGCGAAGCCTGCGATCTTTTGATTTATTCCCGAACCCGGCGTGGGAACGATCAACTTAGAGGATTACACATGGGCTCAGGCTTCTTTTCTTCCTGGACATTCTGGGCCCTGTTGTCGGCGGCATTCGCGGCGCTGACCGCGATTTTCGCCAAGGTCGGCATCGAAAACGTCAATTCCGACTTCGCCACGCTGCTGCGCACGATCGTGGTATTGGTCAGCTTGGCCTTGATTTTGTACGCAACGGGCCAATATCAGTCATTAGGATCGATATCCGCCAAGAGCTACCTGTTCCTGCTGCTGTCTGGCCTGGCAACCGGGGCCTCGTGGATTTGCTACTTCCGTGCGCTGAAACTTGGGCCAGCCTCGTTGGTAGCACCCGTCGACAAACTCAGTGTGGTGCTGGTGGCCGTGCTGGGCGTAGTGTTGCTGGGTGAGCGGCTCGACCTGCGCCAATGGGGCGGAATCGGTCTGATCACGGCGGGCGTGGTGATGTTGGCGTTGCGGCGTTAAGCGGCTTCCCGCAAAACCAATCCACTTGTCCTACAGACAAAAGTACACGCGCCGCCTTGTACCGACGGAGCTGAACGCAGCCTGTCAGGCAAAAGCCCGAAACACTCTGCCGCTAGCCAGTGTCACTTCACCTGTGCAACATGGCGCGCGTGCCATCCACAAATGGGAATTCCCTTTATGAAACGTTTTCTTAGCATCGCCCTGGCGTTGTGCATCGGCCTGACGATGAGCCTCGACGCCAACGCCAAGCGCTTCGGTGGCGGCAAAAGCGTAGGCGCTGCGCCTACCCACCAGACCAGCCAAATGGCGCCGGCTTCTTCCGGCATGGGTTCTGCTGCCGCGACCGCTGGTGCTGCGGGTGCCGCAGGCGCTGCCGCCAAAGCCGGCGGTGCTTCGCGCTGGCTCGGCCCTCTGGCCGGTATCGCTGCCGGCGGCCTGCTGGCCTCCATGTTCATGGGCGGCGGCTTTCAGGGCATGCAGTTTTTCGACATCCTGATCATGGCGGTCATCGCGTTCGTGATCTTCCGCTTCATCGCCGCTCGTCGCCGCAAGCAGCAAGAGCACATGGCTCCTGCGGGCGCGCCAATGCAGCGTGAAGTGTACGAACAGAAGCCGGCCATGGGTTCGATCTTCGGCGGTTCGGCTGCTCCTGCTGCCGCTCGCCCGGTGATCAACGCTCCGGCCTGGTTCAACGAGGAGCGCTTCATTGAAGCCGCACGCAGCCACTTCCAGTCCCTGCAACAGCACTGGGACGCTAACGAAATGGACAAGATCGCCGAGTTCGTGACCCCGCAAATGCTGGAGTTCCTCAAGCGCGAACGTGCCGATCTGGGTGACGGCTTCCAGTCCACCTACATCGACAACCTTACCGTTCAGCTGGACGGCGTGGATGATCGCGCAGACAAGACCATCGCCACCCTGACCTTCAGCGGTGTGTCGAAAAACTCGCGTTTCGACCAGGGCGAAGTGTTCAGCGAGAGCTGGAACATGGAGCGTCCGCAGGGCGAAAACCAGCCTTGGCTGGTAGCCGGTATCCGTCAGAACGGCTAATACCGTTCTCGTTTCGCATGCTGTAATAAAAACCCCGGACTTGTCCGGGGTTTTCTATTTCGCGGTTGCATCTATAGCAAGCTACTGTATAAACCGCCCCAACTAAACCGCGCCATTGAGCAAGAGGATCCCGGACGTGGAAGAAATCATCGAACAACTGCGAGAAGCCAACGAACCGGTACCGGTGCCCTTGGAGCTGCCTGACGAAGACCAACTGGTGGAAATCGAAGAACAACTGTTCATCGATATCCCGTTCGTCTTCAGAGAATTCCTGCTGACCGTCAGCGACGTCGTTTACGGCAGCCTGGAGCCGGTGACCGTCACCGACCCGCAATCGCACACCTACCTGCCGGACGTTGCCGCCAATGCCTGGGACGCAGGCGTTGATCGCAGCATGATTCCGATCTGCCAGGACGGTGACAACTATTACCTGGTCGAAGAAGACGGCACCGTGGTGCTGTGGCTGGCCGAGGAAGAGCTGCTGGCCGAAGAGACCTGGGAATCAGTGTGGCACTGGGCGCGGGACGTCTGGCTGGAAAGCTGATCTGCTTGACGCCCCGCTGGGTCAATGCCCGGACGAATCCTTGTGGTTATCCAGGGTTTCCAGCAGGGCGACCTGCATCCGCGTGTGCACGCGGATAAACCATCGCCAAAGCAGGGCCGCCACCGCAGCGGTTACGACGACGATCAGTACCAGCAGCTTGTTGGTCGGCAAGATACTGGCCGACAAGGCTGCCAGCAGCAGAAAAATCACCAGCAGCGAGAGAATCGGGATCACTTCGGCGATCACCCGACGCACTCGCTGCGTGTGGCGGCCGGCCATTTCCGGTTTCACGCCCATTTCTGCCAGCAGCATCGAAAGCGCCTTGAGCTTGCGGTAGGCGGCAATCAGGAACGGCAGCGACAGCAGCAATGCCCCGCCCCAGATCAACGCCTTCTGCCAGCTCGGATCACTGATCCAGGTGTGCAGGTAGCTGGAAATCCGCTCGGCAAAAAAACTGCCTGAAAAGAAAATCGCCACCACCAGCGCCAGATTGACCCCGACCTGCAGCAAAATCCGCCGAATCATCGACGCCAGCAGCGCACCTTCGCCCTGCGGCTGAATGCTGCGTAGCCATTCCCCATACATCCCCAGCACACGGCCAAGGCGCTGTGGGATGACCGCAGCCAGCTTCAATGAAAGCGGGTCGGCAGCCCGGATCAGGTAGGGCGTCAGCAAGGTGGTGATGGCCGAGACGGCGACCGCCACCGGGTAGAGGAAATCACTGGTGACCTGCAGGGTCATGCCCAACGCCGCGATGATGAAAGAGAATTCGCCAATCTGTGAGAGGCCCATACCGACTCGCAGTGAGGTGCGTCCGTCATTACCGGCGATAAACGCCCCAAGGCCGCAAGAGAGCATCTTGCCGAGCACCACCGCGACGGTAATCACCGCAATCGGCCAGGCGTACTGAAGAAGAATCTGCGGATCGATCATCAGACCAATGGCGACAAAAAAGATGGCGCTGAACATGTCGCGAACCGGCTCGATCAGGCGCTCGATTTTCACCCGTTGCCGGGATTCGGCCATGATCGCGCCGATCAGAAACGCGCCGAGCACCATGCTGTACTCAAGCTTGACCACCAGCAGGCAAAAGCCAAAACACAGGCCAAGCACGGTAATCAGCAACATTTCATTGCTTTCGAACTTCGCCACATAGGCCAGCAAACGCGGCACCAACAGGATGCCGACCACCAGCGCGACGATCATGAACAGCGAGAGTTTGCCGACGGTGGAAAACACTTCGCCGGAGCTCACGGTGCCGCTGACGGCGATACTCGAGAGCAAGGCAATGATGCCGATTCCGAGGATGTCTTCGACGATCAACACGCCGAAGATCAACTGGGCAAAGCGCTGATTCTTCATCTTCAAGTCGTTGAGCGCCTTGACGATGATGGTGGTCGAGGAAATCGCCAGGATCGCGCCGAGGAACAGCGAATCCATGGTGCTCCAGTCGAACCAGCGGCCGATTTCGTAACCGATC
This sequence comes from Pseudomonas frederiksbergensis, assembly GCF_001874645.1. Taxonomy (NCBI): domain Bacteria; kingdom Pseudomonadati; phylum Pseudomonadota; class Gammaproteobacteria; order Pseudomonadales; family Pseudomonadaceae; genus Pseudomonas; species Pseudomonas frederiksbergensis. The sequence continues at coordinate 2,996,737 of NZ_CP017886.1, read as the reverse complement.
CAGATCATCAGCACAATTTCCAGGAACGCCGCAATGAACGCCGTGGCGCCGACCTTGAACAGCTTGCGCAAACTGAACTCCAGGCCCAGGCAGAACATCAGGAAAATCACCCCGAGTTCGGCGAGGGTCTTGATGGTTTGCTCGTCGTGGATCAGCCCGAACGGCGGGGTGTGCGGGCCAATGATGAAACCAGCAACGATATAGCCCAGGACGACCGGCTGTTTGAGCCGATGAAAAACAATGGTCACCACACCTGCAACCAGCATGATCACTGCCAGATCCTGAATAAAACTGATGGCATGCATGGCGAAGGCTCCTAAGCGGGTGTGCCGAAGGCGTTAAGTCGTTGGGTGGTTACCAGATCGGATGAAAGGGCCCTTGAGGCGGGCTTTTGAAGGGTAACACCGCGACTTCGGGCGCAAAGGCGGTGCAATATATGGAAACAGATCGATCCGGGCGTGACGGCCGCCATCGGTGCGGCGTCCCGTTAACGGTGGTTTTGAAAAGCCCGCCAGGCACCCACAGAGGTGCTCCCGAAATCCCAGCCTTGAACCGTGAGTAGTGTGCTATGGAACCCGGAAACGCCCAGCTGTCGATGACGGTATTGATGACCCCCGACATGGCCAACTTCTCTGGCAATGTCCACGGTGGCACCCTGCTCAAATACCTCGACGAAGTCGCCTACGCCTGCGCCAGCCGTTATGCCGGGCGCTACGTGGTAACCCTGTCGGTGGATCAGGTGATCTTTCGCGAACCGATCCATGTCGGTGAGCTGGTGACCTTTCTGGCGTCGGTCAACTACACCGGCAACACCTCGATGGAAGTGGGTATCAAGGTAGTGACCGAGAACATCCGCGAGCGCTCGGTGCGTCACACCAATAGCTGCTTCTTCACCATGGTTGCGGTCGACGATCAGCGCAAACCAGCGGCCGTCCCACCGTTGCAACCGCAGAACAGCGAAGATAAACGCCGATTTGCCCAAGCCAAACAGCGCCGACAGATTCGTCAGGAACTGGATCAGCGTTATCGCGAAATAAAGGCTGACGCTTAAAGCACAAGATCGCAGCCTGCGGCAGCTTCTACAGGGATACGTATTCCTATGTAGGAACTGGCGCAGCCTGCGATCTTTGCGCCGCGACCGGACTACAAGCTGATCGCCGTCGCCTCGAACCTCACCCGAGGATGGGCAATACGGTCCTGGGCGCGCACCAGTTCCAGCTCATAGCTTGCGCAGGCCTGGGTTTCCAGCAGTACTTCATGCACTGCGGACGCCGTAAATTCGAAGGCCGCGACCAAACTGTCGCCCAACAACACCCGAGCCAGGAAAAGGCCCGACGTCAGGTCGCCCACGCCCACCGGCTGACGTGGAAACGCCAGCAATGGACGACGCAGATGCCAACTGCCTTCGGCCGTCACCAGCAACATCTCGAAGCTGTCCGGCAATTTGCCGGGATAGTCCAGATGCTTGACCAGCACCGCCTTCGGGCCACGCGTCAGCAGCGCGCGGGCCATCGCCAGGCAATCGAACAATGACTGCGGCTTACGACCGGAGAAACTGTCCAGCTCCAGCTGATTCGGGCACATGAAATCCGCCACCGCTGCCGCTTCATCCAGCAGGAAGTCGCTGACTTCAGCCGGCACGATGCAGCCTTTCTCCGCATGCCCCATCACCGGATCGCACAAGTACAAGGCGCTGGGGTTGATCGCCTTGATGCGTGCAACGCCGCTGAGGATCGCCCGTCCTTGAGCTGCACTGCCCAGGTAACCGGACAGCACGGCGTCGCAGTTGCCCAGCTCACCAATGGCCGCGATGCCTTCCACCAGCTCGGGAATCTGCTGCGGCGCCAGCACTTCACCGGCCCACTGACCGTATTGAGTGTGGTTGGAAAACTGCACGGTATTGAGCGGCCAGACGTTCACCCCGACCCGCTGCATCGGGAAAACCGCGGCGCTGTTGCCGGCGTGACCGAAAACCACGTGGGACTGGATGGCGAGCAGATGGGGAGTACGTTTCATGCGGGATTTCCGTAAAACGATTGAAATTCGAGCCGCGCAGTATGCGACTAAACGGAGCCTGTACGACAGACCAGAGACACAGTTAAGCTGACACTAATTTGTTGGAGCACTGTTCATGCTGACCCTTGGAAATATCTTCGTGCTGATGCTGCTGGCGACCGGTGCCGCCTGGCTGTGGCACAACCATGGCTTGCGTGAGAGGGCCCTGGAACGGGTCAAGCGGCATTGCGCCAAACTCGACATCGAATTGCTCGACGGCAATGTGGCGCTGAAAAAAATCGGCTTCGTGAAGGACGCCAACGGGCGACGACGTCTGGCCCGTGTGTATAACTTTGAGTTCACCGTGACTGGCGAAACGCGTCATACAGGCACCATCACCCAGTTCGGCGCCCACAGCGCGCAGATCGAACTGGCGCCCTACCCGTTTCCATTCGAGGAAAAACCTGTGCTGCCCAGCGCTGAAGTGATTGAGCTGAGTCAATGGCGCCAGGACCACAACAAGTCGCGTAACTGAGCCCTGAACCGCGTTAAATCAGGTTCACCCGGCAACTCGCGAGTTTCCTCTGTAGTGATTCGGCATCCTGTGGCTTATCGAAAATAAGCTCGATGCGCGAATCCTGGCGCCATTCACTGGGTTGCCAGTGCAGCGCAGCGTTATCCAGCGAATTGGCCGAAACCCACCCCTCGGCGCTGTGGATAACCAGCTTGGCCCGGCGCCACTCCAGCGCCTCCAGGTAGGCCTGGATCAGTGAAAGGTCGAACGACTGTCCCGGATACCAACGCCAACCGATGCTCCAGCCACCTTCCTGCTGCTGGCTCAGGCAAATCGGCTGCGTCGGATCAGTCCAGACTGCCGGCATTTGCGCCAGACCTTTTGGCACACTGAAGTTATCCACACCCTCAACCGATCGACTGTGCACGCCCGGCAAGTCACTCAACGCCAGAGTGCCCTGCTGCGTCCAATACAGCGGGCATTCTGGCAATTGCGCAGTGATGCGCTGGCGCTGTTCGTCGTTCAGTTGCTCGGCCTTGTTCAACAGCAACAGACCGGCGCTCGGTAGCGCTTGCTGTTGCGCTTCTGGCAGTGGTTTTCCGGCAGCGAGTGCTTGCGCGTCGAGCACTAGAACGCTTGGCTGAATCGCCAGCACCCCCTGCCACGGCGCTTCGCTTAATTGCTTGAGTAGTTGCGCCGGATGCCCCAGCCCCGAGGGTTCGATAAACAAGCGATCCGGCCGTGATTTGCGCAGCAACCGCCCGAGGCCGATCTGAAACGGCGCACCATTAACGCAACACAAACAGCCGCCAGCCACTTCACCCAGTGCGATACCATCGGCGCCGGTGGTCAACAGCGCGGCGTCGAGACCGATCTGGCCGAACTCGTTGATCAGCACCGCCCAGCGCTCGTTCGCCGGCCGCTGCGTCAGCAGATGCTGGATCAGGCTGGTCTTGCCGGCGCCTAACGGTCCGGCAATGACGTGAGTGGGAATGTTCTGCAACATGTTCGACGGCTTCTTGGGAGAAAAAGGATGCGACTGATCGGCTTGCCGTTGCTGTTAGCCTTCGCTTCGGGCGAGGCGCTGGCCCAGGCCTGCGTGGTTCATAGTCAGGCGGAGCGGCTCGACGTCAAAGTCTGCCAACAGAACCGCAACATCCCGGAAAAGATGTTCCATGACGGCTTCTGTCAGCCAAACCTCGCGGGGCAGAAGGTCGAAGTCGCATTCCTCGAGCAATGCCCCAGCGGCGCCTTCGGTGTGTGCAACAACGCTCAAGTCGCCAATATGCCTTACCGGCAGGATATTCACTATTACGGCGTGGCCACAGACGCGGCGTACCTGAAACCGTATTGCGAAAGCCAAAGCCAGGGCGCTTGGCTCACGCCTTGAGTCACGCGAGCCAGTCGAGGGTCAGAATCAGCCGGCGCTCACCCGGTGCCGGTTGCGGCGAACGATGAATCAACCCGAAGCCCTCGTTGCCGTACCATTTTTCGCCCTTGAGCAACGCCACTTCACCACAAGCCATTTGCTCACAGTCCTGCGGCTCGCCCTCCACGCTGGCCAGGTTCTTACGATCCATGGCGCCCTCTCTGAGCCACTGACTGCCGATGCCGGCGTAGGTGGTGATCAGCCGCACCGGCACATGATCAACATGAAAACGCGGGCACATGGCGTTATCCAGCACCCGCAAACGCAAGCCGATACGCGTCGCGCCGAGCAAGCAGGCAAACGCGCTGACCAACCATGAAACATCGGCTATAAAGCCTTCATAGCCCTCCAAGTCACTGAAGCTTTCGGCCAGGCCGCGCAGATCGGGATCAGCGTCGTCAGTCGCCAACTCCACCACCAACGACTCGGCCAGCGGTTCGTTCAGCGATAACAACAAGGTGCCGAAGTCGGCGATGTGTGCCGGCAAACAGCGCTGCCAGAGCGCCAGGTTGGTGCCGTCTTCAAGTATCTGCGTGAAGACGTCAGGGGTTTGGCCCTGTACCTGACGAACCACCGGGTGCGCTTTCAGGCTCGGCGCTAACATCAGGCCGCCTCCTCTTCGAGCCATGGACCAAACGGGTCTGCCATCAGACGCCAACCTTCGACACCCAAGGACATTTCGTCATCGTTGAGCAGGCAGTTGTCGAGGCGTGCAGTCAGTTGGGCAAAGTCAATGTTCTGACCGATGAACACCAGTTCCTGACGGCAATCACCCGTGACGGATGTCCAGTTCTCCATGATCGCTGTAGTACTTTCCTGATCCTGCGGCCACTGCGCTTTCGGCACAAAACGCCACCAGCGACCGGCGAACCCGTGACGCATCAAACCACCGGCCTGGGACCAACTACCGGCGTCCTGGTGCTTGCTGGCCAACCAGAAAAAACCCTTGGAGCGCAACAACTTGCCATTCACCCATGGACGATTGATGAAGCTGAAGAAGCGCTGCGGATGAAAGGGCCGACGTGCCCGATAAGCCATTGAAGCGATACCGTATTCAGCAGTTTCCGGCACATGTTCGCCGCGCAACTCCTGCAACCAACCCGGCGCTTGGGAGGCTTTTTCAAAATCGAAGCGGCCGGTGTTGAGGATCTGTTTCAGCGGTACTTCGCCCATGACCATCGGGATAATGTGCGCCTGAGCGTTGAGCCGTTTGAGGATTGCGATCAACTCTTCGCGCTCCGAGCTGCTGATCAGATCGATCTTGCTGATCAGTAATACGTCAGCGAATTCAATCTGCTCGATCAGCAGGTCGGTGATCGAGCGCTCGTCTTCTTCGCCCAGGGTTTCACCTCGTGAAGCGAGGCTTTCGGCGGCCTGATAATCGAGCAGAAAATTCATCCCGTCGACCACCGTGACCATGGTGTCGAGCCGCGCGATGTCGGCCAGGCTTTGGCCTTCCTCGTCGCGAAAGGTGAACGTTTCCGCCACGGGAAGAGGTTCGGAAATGCCGGTGGACTCGATCAGCAGGTAATCGAAGCGACCGTCCCTGGCCAGTTTGCTGACCTCTTCCAGCAAGTCTTCGCGCAAGGTGCAGCAGATGCAGCCGTTGCTCATCTCGACGAGTTTTTCTTCGGCGCGGTTCAAGGTGACATCGCGCTGAACTTCGCTGCCGTCAATATTGATTTCGCTCATGTCATTGACGATCACCGCAACCCGGAGGTTCTCGCGGTTGCGCAGTACGTAGTTGAGCAGCGTGCTTTTGCCGGCGCCGAGAAAGCCGGACAACACGGTAACGGGGAGACGATTGGGCATCAGGTATTCCTCATCAGGAGTAGCCGGTCAAATCGCCCGTTGATGGCGTTCGCGCAGCTCTTCACGTTCTTTGGCTTCGATACACAGGGTGGCGGTGGGCGAGGAGTTCTTGTTCCGTCAGGGGCGGATCACAGGTCAGGCAACCGTTTTATGTTATAGTATAACAACACAAATAAGCCAATCCCCTCTTGCTCCCAACGACGAAGGGCGCAATGCTTGAGCCCGTTCGCACCACGAGAAAACCTATGCATAACGCCTTGAAATGCACGCTGTTAAGCCTTTCGCTGTTGGCCGCGGCAAACGCTTGCGCGCAGGCACCGAGCCTGGCGAAGTGCACGCGCAGCGCCAATCTGCTGGCCTGCGTGGACCCCGACGGCAATGCTTACAGCGTCGCCACGGCGGGCAGTACGACCTACATGCGCGGGTTTGAAGTGAGCGGTAAACGCTACTGGGCGCAGACCAGCAGCCGTTACGGCCAACTGACGTTCTTCACCGGTTTGGCGTCCGACGGCGAAGCCTGGGTCGGTTACAGCCGCCGCGTTGGCTGGACCACCCTTAATCGGTTTTCCAGCTCCGGCGGTTCCAGCGGCAAATTCACCTGTAGCCGACTGACTGGCTGCTAGACCTGCGATTTTTGCTGCGACTGCTGCCAGGCCATGTAGCTGTTCACGGGCGGATTCTTCTGAAAATAGCGCTGTAAACCTTCAAAAAGACCGTCGGCTACCGCCTTTTGGTGCCGCGCCGTTACCAGCCGCCGACTGTCGCGGGCGTTGGACATGAAGCCGGTCTCGACCAGAATCGATGGCACATCCGGTGACTTCAGCACTGCAAAACCGGCCTGCTCCACGCGTTTCTGATGCAGCGTAGTAATGCCCGCCAGGCTGCCGAGCACCGAGTTGCCGAGCTGCAAACTGGCGGCGATGGTGGCGCTCATCGACATGTCGAGGATCACTCCGGCGAGCATCGGATCCTTGTCCTTCAAGTTGAGCAGACTGGTCGCACCCAGCAAGTCGGCACCGTTTTCCCGTTGCGCCATGAAGCGCGCCGTGGCCGAAGTCGCACCCCCTTCGGACAATGCGTAAACCGAAGCGCCAGACGCCGTGAGCCGTGGCGCCGCGTCAGCGTGCACCGAGATGAACATGTCGGCCTTGTGCGTACGGGCGATCTCCACGCGCTTGCGTAGCGGCACGAAGAAGTCGTCGTTGCGCACCAATTTCACATCAAAACCTTTCTCGCGCTTCAAACGCTTGGCCAGCAATTGTGCGATGGACAGCACCACGTCTTTCTCGCGCTCGCCTTTGGCGCCAATCGCGCCGGGGTCCTTACCACCGTGGCCGGGGTCAACCACGACGATGATGTCGCGCTTGGGATGAGCCTTGCCGAGCGGTGTTTCACGCTGAACAAAAGGCGCAGCCGCAGCGATCTGCGCAGGCGCCGCGCTGAGCAGGTCGAGCACCAGGCGATGGCCCTGCCCGTCCTGTGGCGGCAGTTGAAAACTATTGAGTCGCACCGGGCCAGTCAGGTCGAGCACGATCCGCGTAATGCCTTGCCCGAAGTGCCCTGAACGAATCGAACGAATCACCGTGTTGGTGAGCGCTAATTGGCTGAAGTCACCGCTGAGTTGCGCACCGCTCAAGTCGATGATCAGTCGCTCGGGCGCGCTCAACGAGAAGGTTTTGTACTGCACCGGTCCGCTCAGATCGAGTACCAGGCGAAGCTTGTCATCCGAACGCCAGAGCCGCGCATTGCGGATCTGCGTCGCCGACGCGCCGAAAGGTAAAACCAGCGCAGCGCTGGCCAACAACAGTTTGAGCAATTGTCGCCTGTGCATAGTGAAAGACCGCTCGAGAAAAAGGCATCGTCGATTTTATTGTTATAATATAACATGGCAAAACATTTCCAACGATGGACCTGCTCATGAATGCGCTGACTCTGCCGGATATCGCCGCGCAGGCCTCACGCCAAGCCTTGCCACTCGAATGGGTGGGCATGTGCGGCATTGCTCTTCCTGTTGTGTTCGACGGCCAGCGATTAAGCGCGAGAGCCGACGCAGGCGTCAGTCTCAATGATGGCGAAGCGCGCGGCATCCATATGTCGCGGCTGTATCTGGCGCTGGAAATGCTTGAACAGGAAAACCTAACCCCGGCGCTGTTGCGGCACGTTCTGCAACGCTTCCTCGACAGCCACAAGGGTTTATCCAATGCCGCTTACCTGCGCATTCACGCCGATTTACTGCTCAAACGCCCAGCCTTGATCAGCCCTTTGGCCGGTTGGAAAAGCTATCCGATCACCGTCGAAGCACGTTTTGAAAACGCAGTGTTCCACGTGGAACTAAAAATTGAGGTGTCTTACTCGTCCACGTGCCCCTGTTCAGCTGCACTTTCGAGACAACTTATTCAGCAGCAGTTCATCGACGACTTCGCCAACAAACCATTGCAGCACGCTGACATTCTGGCTTGGCTCGGCTCTTCGAAAGGCATCGTCGCGACGCCGCACAGTCAACGCAGCAGTGCGCAATTGCGGCTACGACTGGATGACTATCTGGACGATCTGCCCTTGATCGCGGCGATCAACGACGCCGAAGCCGCGCTCGGCACCGCCGTTCAAACCGCAGTCAAACGCGCCGACGAACAAGCCTTCGCTCTCGCTAACGGTCAAAACCTGATGTTCTGCGAAGACGCTGCACGACGTTTGAATCTGGCGTTGAAACGCTCGTCCGGCATCAAGGCATTTCAATTGCGCGTGGTTCACGCCGAAAGTCTGCACGCCCACGATGCGGTCGCCGAAAGTCGTTGGAACTGGGAGGCCGCATGATTCGTTGCCAAGGACTCCGCTGGGGTGCACCCGGCCAACCACTGACGCCCCCCGTCGATGTCGAGTTGCCCACTGGTAGCCTGACGGCAGTAATCGGCGCCAACGGCTCGGGTAAAAGCAGCTTGCTGAAAGTCATCGCAGGCCTGCAAAAACCGTTAGCGGGCAAAGTCGTCCTCGATGTTTCACCACGGGGTGGTTTGTCTTTTTTGCCACAACAACAGCACCTTGACCGACAGTTCCCCATCAGCCTCCAAGCGTTGGTGAGCGCCGGATTCTGGGGCAGCAAACAAGCGCCAGACGTTCGCCGCCAACGCCTCGACAGCGTGCTGAATGACTGGTGTTTGAACGGTTTGGAGCAACGCCCATTGATGGCGTTGTCGGGCGGCGAATTGCAACGCGCCCTGCTCGCCCGTTTGAGCCTCGCCGAGACGCCGCTGTTGTTGCTCGACGAGCCTCACGCAGCGCTGGATGACCTCGGCCAGGCGCTGCTGTGGAAACACATCCACACCTGGCACAACGAAGGCCGAACGCTGGTCGTGGTGTGTCATGACCTGGCTGCGGTTCGACAGCACATGCCTCAAGCATTGCTGATCAAAAACACTGGCTGCGCCCTGGCGCCGAGCCGTGAACTGATTCTCCAGCAACCACACACGCAGGTGGCGTAATGCTCGTCGCTGCGCAACTTTGGCAACCCTTCCACGAATTCGTGTTCATGCGCCGAGCCCTCATCGGCGGTCTGGTATTGGCTTGCAGCACTGCACCGCTTGGGGTGTTTTTGATCCTGCGGCGTATGAGTCTGATCGGCGACGCCGTGGCTCACGGCATCTTGCCCGGTGCCGCGTTAGGGTTCTGGTTCGCCGGTTTGAGCTTGCCAGCGCTGACCATCGGAGGCCTCGGCGCCGGCCTGAGTATGGCCGGATTGGCGGCATGGATCACCCGCCGCACCGGTCTTCGGGAGGATGCAAGCCTCGCGGCGATCTACCCCATCTCGTTGGCCAGCGGCGTGTTGATTCTGGGGATCGCCGGAAAACGCCTCGACTTGCTCCACCTGCTGTTCGGCTCGGCGTTGGCCGTCGACGGCCCGACGTTGACCGGCATGCTGTGGGTCTCGGGGATCAGCCTGATCGCCATGGCGCTGATCTATCGGCCACTGCTGCTGGACACCCTTGACCCGTTATTTCTTCAAACCGTCAGCCGTCTTGGCCCGTTGGCCCACGGTGTGTTTTTGACCCTGGTGGTGCTGAATCTGGTGATCGGTTTCCAGGCCATCGGTGCACTGATGGTGGTCGGTTTAATGATGTTACCGGCCGCCGCTTCACGCTTCTGGAGCCGCCACTTGCCGATGCTGATGGCCATCGCCGGGCTGCTCGGCTGCCTCTCGGTATGGCTCGGTCTGTTGCTGTCGTTCTACTACTCGCTGCCCAGTGGCCCGGCCATCGTGCTGGTGGCCGGCGCGTTGTACCTGCTGTCCGTGGTGTTCGGTCCGGTGCACGGTTTACTGCGCCGCCCGCCTTCGCTCACATCCCAATGAGGTGTTTCCCGATGCGCGCTCTACTTGTGCTGTTCAGTGTGTGGTTGTCGATGTCGCTATCAACGGCATCGGCAGCAGAAAAGCTCCCGGTGGTCACCAGCTTCAGCATCCTTGCCGACATGGTTCATCAGGTAGGCGGTGAGCATATTCAGATCACCAACATGGTCGGTCCGGATGCTGACGCTCACACCTACGAGCCCACTCCGGACGACGCCAAGGCCCTGCTCAAGGCCAAGCTGATCTTCAAGAACGGCCTCGGTTTCGAGCCATGGCTGGACCGCATGGTTGCCAGTACCTCCACCAAAACCCCGGTAATCACTGTCAGCCGCGGAGTCATTCCAAGGACCATGAATGAGGGCGGTGAGACCATGCCCGACCCACACGCCTGGCACAATCTGGCGAATACCGAACTCTATGTGAACAACATCACCAAGGCGCTGATTGCCGCAGACCCGGTGAACAAAGCCGACTACGAACACAACAGCCAGACCTACCTGAAACAGATCTACCATTTGCTGGCAGAAGCCAAAGCCAAGCTCGGCGCATTACCGCCGGGTAACCGCAAGATCGTTACCTCTCATGACGCCTTCGGCTATCTGGGTCAGGCGTACGGCATCGACTTCATGGCACCTCAAGGCTTGTCCACCGAACGTGAGCCGTCCGCCGCCGAAGTCGCCGCATTGATCACGCAGATCCGTCAGGCCAAGGTCAAAGCGGTGTTCATGGAAAACATCAGGGACGCCCGGCTGCTCAAGCAAATCGCCGATGAAAGCGGCGCGCAAATTGGTGGCACCCTGTACTCGGACGCGCTCGCCGCCGAAGGTCCGGCCAGCACCTTTGCGGGGCTGTTCGAATACAACCTCAACACGCTTTACGACGCCTTGAGCACGCCATGATCTGCAAGCAGCGGGATCTGGGGCGGATGAGTGTTGAGGCGATGTGTGAACGGTTGCGGATCGAAGAGGACGCTATCGCTGGCAAGGCCAGGGCCTTGCCAGCGATAGATATCAGGCGCGAGGTTTGACCGCCCCGCAATCCTGCCCGAGCCACACGGCGCGAGTATCCATGCTGCCGTTTTGCTGGACGCCGGTGGCGTTGAACGTGCCGTTGACCGTGGTGTTGAACTCACGGTCGCTAAGGAACGTAGCAACACCGGCGCCCTGCGCTTTCGGACAACTGAAGCGGAACTTCCATTGGTTGCCGGTGCGGTCGGTGACCTGCTGAGTGCAACCCGACTGCGGATCTTGCAGGGGAATGGTATCGGATTGAACCTGTGCCTGAGTCAGGCACACGCGAATCCCTTTACCGCCCATAGTGATGCCCTGTTTCTCCAGTGCAGCCTTTTGTGCCGGCGTCATCTGGCTGCCCAACTGGTTAAGGATCAACTGCAGATCCGGCAGATTCTGGTCATCAACCTTCATGTTACTTGAGGTCAATTCCCACAAACCCGGTTGCAGCATCTGTGCTTGAGCGACCACAGGAAGTGACAAGCCAACAGCCATGGCCAAACCCAGCAGACGTACGTTCATCGAGTAACTCCTAGACATTAGTGGCCGTTAGACGTCGCCAATCTACTTCGGTTGCATGTCTAATTAAATAGCGACATTCACCGTGGAACATGGTCTGTTAAGCATTGAATTGTCAGGAGCACGATTGCCCCATGGATTTTTTTGGACCCCATCTTTTCGCTTATCTGATCGCACTCATCCACTCGCTGGGCACGATCGCGGCCATTCATGCCGTATTGACCGTCAGGACTGCTCAAGGCTCGATTGCCTGGGCCTTGTCACTGGTGTTCATACCCTATCTGACGCTCATCCCTTATCTGGTCTTTGGTCGCAGCAGCTTCGACGCTTATATCAAGGCGCGTCGACAGGCCAACGAAGAAATGCGCAAGGCCATCGCCGATCTGGACTGGCGCCCGTGGGTCGAGGAAGCGTTAACCGCGCGCGCCTCTAATGCCTACGCGTCGTTGCGGGCGATGCCGAAGCTGGGGCGGATGCCGTGCCTGGCGAACAATCAGGTGCGCCTGTTGATCAACGGCCATTCGACCTTTGATGCGATTTTCGAAGCGATACGCACCGCCCGCGAAGCTGTGCTGATTCAGTTCTTCATCATCCATGACGACCAGCTCGGCCGACGCCTGCAAACACTGCTGATGGAAAAATCCGCGGAAGGTGTCGCCATTTACCTGCTCTACGATCGAATCGGTAGCCACTCCCTGCCTTACAGCTACGTTGAACCTTTGCGCGATGCCGGGGTGCAGGTCGAAGCATTCGCCACACGCAGTGGCTGGCTCAATCGGTTCCAGGTGAACTTCCGTAACCACCGCAAGATTGTCGTGGTCGACGGTCTGCAGGGATTTGTCGGCGGGCATAACGTCGGCGACGAATACATGGGCGAGAAACCACCGCTGGCACCGTGGCGCGATACCCACGTTGCCGTCAGCGGCCCCGTGGTTGCGTGCATGCAGGAGTCATTCGCGGAAGACTGGTTCTGGGCCTCCCGCAAACTGCCACCGCTGATACTGCCGCAGAGCTACCCCGATGACGGCGTGCTCTGCCAACTGCTGGCCAGTGGCCCGGCGGACCCTTACGAAACCTGCTCACTGTTTTTCGTTGAAGCCATCCAGTCCGCGACCGAGCGCGTGTGGATCACCAGCCCGTATTTCATTCCTGATGAGGCAGTGTTTGCCGCGCTGCGCCTGGCGGTGCTGCGCGGGGTCGATGTGCGAATTCTGCTGCCATCTCGCCCGGATCACCGGATCGTCTACGCCGCCTCCAGCCTGTACGCCTTCGAAGCGGTACGCGCCGGGGTTCGGGTGTTCCGTTACCAGCCGGGTTTCCTGCATCAGAAGGTCGTGTTGATCGACAGCGAAATCAGCGCCATCGGCAGTGCGAATCTGGACAACCGTTCGTTCCGACTCAACTTCGAAGTGATGCTACTGACCGTCGACAGCACATTCGCTAATGAGGTGGAACACATGCTCAACGACGACTTTGCTCAGGCCCACGAAATTGCCAAAGGCGAAAGCCGCAAGACCCACCGCCTGCAACAGCTTGGCATGCGGATCGCCCGGCTTATCTCGCCGATCCTTTAAGGGTTGTAGATGTCGTCACGCGTCCACGGTAGCTCATGGCTGCCGTCGGCGTGGGTCTTGACCGCGAGGATCTGGTGCAAGTTGATCCAGCCCCGCGCAAACGCGTAGGCGCAGCCTGCCAGATACAGTCGCCAGATCCGCAACGCCTGCACTGGAACCTCTTTAGAAGCGGCTTCCAGGTTGTCCTCTAGCCGCTCGCTCCAGTGGTCCAGCGTGCGTGCGTAATGCAAGCGCAGGCTTTCGACATCGACGATCTCCAATCCCGCGTCACTGATCTCGGCCGAGATCATCGACAGGTGCGGCAATTCCCCGTTGGGGAAAACGTAACGCTCGATGAACTCACCGGCACCGCGCCCCACTGGCCGGCCATCGATGTGTTTGGCGGTAATGCCGTGGTTCATCACCAGGCCACCTTCGCGCACGACACCGAACAATGTCTTGCAGTACTCCGCCAGGTTGGCATGCCCGACGTGTTCGAACATGCCGACACTCACGACCTTATCAAACCGCCCGTCCTGCGGCAGGTCGCGGTAATCGAGCAGCTGTAGCTCGACCTGATCCTGCAAACCTTCAGCGATCACCCGTTCCCGGGCCAACGCCAGTTGCTCTTTACTCAAGGTGATGCCAAATACTTTCACCCCAAACTCCCGCGCAGCATAACGCGCCAACCCTCCCCAGCCGCAGCCGACATCCAACAGATACTCGCCGGGTTGCAGGCGTAGTTTGCGACACAGGTGGCGAAACTTTGCTTGTTGGGCCTGTTCCAGGGTTTCGCTGCCGGTCTCGAAGTAGGCGCAGGAGTACGCCATGTCACTGTCGAGCCAGAGCTGATAGAAGGCATTCGAAAGATCGTAGTGATAGGAAATTGCCGCCGCGTCAGTGGCTTTGTCATGGACAGAGCGCACCGGTTGATTGTCGTCAGCTTCATTCAGCAAAGCCTGGCTCCACTCATCACACACCCGGATCACATCGCTGATCGAGCCTTCGAGTTCGAGCTTGCCCTCGACGAAGGCAGCCCCCAGCAAGTCGAGGCTTGGGCGGGTGAATTGAGACACCAGTTGCGGGTCCTTGACCACAATCGTGACGCTGGGCGCGGGCCCCAGATTAAATTCATGACCATCCCAGAGTCGCAAGCGAAGCGGTAATTGCAGATTCTGTAAGGCCGGCGGAAGTTGCGCGAGCATGAATAGCCCCCCTTGTTTCAGACGTCTGAATTGAGGGTAGACCATCATGGAAAATTAGCTGGCTATCGATTTAATAGCCTTTTCCTATAAGTCACGACGGAGCAACAAACTGTCGTAAACCCATTGCTTCAGCCACGTGACGGCCTGAAGAGGTGCGCCCTCTTCACAGTTGACTGTCAATTGTGCGCACAGTTCGGCAAAGCTCCACGTTCAGCGCCTGTGCCTTATCAGGCGGCAGGCTGACCTGGTAAGGCCAGGCCCTCAACCCTCTTCTTTCAGCTTGAGCAGCGGCTCCTGGAACCGCAGCAAACGCCCGGCATTGCCCAGCACCAGCAAAGTGCTCAGGTTATGCAGGACCGCAGCAATCATCGCCCCCGCGGCCCCCAGCCAGCCAAACGCGGCGAACGCAACAATCGCCAGCGTCCAGCCCAGACCAATGATCACATTGACCTGCAGGGTCTGCCGGCACTGGCGACTCAGGCGTACACAGGTGCCGAGCCGACGCAAATCGCTGCCGATCAACACGATGTCGGCCGAGGCCAGAGCAATGTCCGCCCCGCCCGCACCCATGGCCACACCAACCACACCGGCCTTGAGCGCCAACGAATCGTTGATGCCATCGCCCACCACCATCGGCCGGAAACCATTGTCGATTTCGGTCAGAACCCGATTGAGTTTGTCTTCCGGTAAGGCTTGAGCCTCGACATCGCTGATCCCGACTTCCTGGGCCAGGCTGTGGGCGACGCTCTGCCGATCACCCGTCAACAACAACTGCCGGCCAAGGCCCAGCTCGCGCAGTTCTCTCATGGCAAAACGCGCTTCCGGTTTGACGCTGTCCGCCAGCAACAACCACGCAAGGAAACGCCCATTCAACGCCAGACCGGCAATAGGCCCGTCGTGCTCCGGCACGGTCGAGGTGGCGATGCCCAATTGCGCAAACAACTCCGGTCGGCCGAGCGCCGCTTCGCCCTGCTCGGTCATCGCCACCACACCCAGGCCCTGGCGTTCGCGAATGTCCGACAGCAGCAGGAAATGCTCCTGAGCGACCAACCCGGCCAACGCCCGACTGACCGGGTGACTGCTGGCCGAGCCGAGGCTGGCGGCCAGCTTCAGCAAGGGGCCGCGGTCCTCGATCGGGCTGTCGATTGACTGTAAACGCAACGTGCCGAACGTCAGGGTGCCGGTCTTGTCGACCACCAGTGATGTCAGGTCCGCCAACTCTTCGAGGAATGCCGAGCTGCGAATCAGGATCCCGTGGCGCGCCGCCACCGCGATCCCGGCAATCGCGGTGGCCGGGGCCGACAGCACCAACGCGCACGGGCACGCGGCAACCAGTACCGCGAGCATCGCTTGCGCATCATTGGTGACAAACCAGGTCACAGCGGCCAACAGCAACACCAACACCATGTAGCTGCCGGCATAGCGTTCCAGCAAACGGGTGATCGGTGGTTTGGAGCGCTCGGCACTTTGCATCAGCGCAATGACTTTGCCGAGGGTCGATTCGTTACCGGTGCGGGTCACTTCCAGCCGCAGCAAACCATCAAGGTTGATCGCCCCGCCGAATACCTGCATGCCGACAGTGGCCTCAAGCGGCACCGACTCACCGGTAATCGGCGCGGTGTCCAGGCTCGCCTGGCCAGACAGCACCAATCCATCGGCCGGTACTCGATCGCCTGCGCGCACTTCGACGATGTCTCCAGCCTTCAACGCAGCGTTGTCGATTTCGATTATCGAGCCATCGGCCTGAACCTTGCGGGCGTGGCTACGCGTCAGACGACCCAGCGCGTGGATCGCTTCCTGCGAGCCAATCACACTGCGCTCTTCCAGCACGTGGCCAAAGATCATGATGATCGGCAACAAGGCCGCGGTCAGCAGATCGCCCGTAGCCCAGGCCCCCATCATCGCCAGAGCGATCAGTTGATCGGTGATCCCGTGCAGGCTCGGGTAACGCAGGCTGTACCAGGCCGAACGCATGACCGGAACGGCTACCAGCAACGAAGCCAGCCCGAGCAACAACTGGCTGACACCGGTTTGCTCCGGCGACAACCAGCGCCAGACCAGCCCCAGACCGAGCAAGCCCAAAGCGAGCATCGCCAAGGTCAATTGGCGTGCAGCGCTGCGTTGTTCGGCCGTGCTGAGCATGCTTGGCGCGGCGGCGGTTTGAGCTGTCATTGTTCGGCTCCCTGAATGATCAGGCGGGAATCGTCTTTAGGGTTGACCGTCGTGACCGAGCCGGCTTGGCCGAGAATTTTCGGCATACGCTCGCGGTAGATCCGCAGAAGCATTTCCGGGTCGGTCCCCTTCTGTTGCGCCTGCGCCAAGCTGAGCACCGCAGCGGTGTCGGCCGACGCTTTGGCCAGGCGTTCGCTGGCTTGAGCGTGAGCCACTTGCAGTGCGCGGTCAGCTTGCTGGGTAGCGGTCTGAGTGAGTTTTTCGGCATCAGTACGTGCGTTGGCGACGGCTTTATCTGCCTGCTGACTGGCGGTCAGTACCGCGTTGAAAGCATTGACCGCAGGTCCGGGCAGACTCGATTGCACGTCGACCCGGGCGACCTCGATGCCCAGTCCCTGCCCCGTCGCGGCTAACTCGGCCAAGCGTTGATTGATCCCTTGCACCAGATCACCGCGCAGGCGTTCGCGACGTTCGGCGGCCTGATTGTCAGCACCGATCAACTCCGGCCGAGCGACCAGAATAGTGTCGAGGTCTCGCGCAGCCGTCAGCGCCACCGCACTGCGAGTCACCAAACGATCCAGCGCCGGCAGTACATGTTCACCCTGCCGGACGAAGGCGTAAGGTTCGGTCACTTTGTAAAACACCCGAACGTCCAGTTGAACCACGCCCGAATCGCCGGTGAGCAAATACCCCGAGCCGGCCAGCGCATCGCTGAGCGGTGTGGCGAAACTCGCCACTCGCTCACCTTGCAGTGCGGCATCAGAGCGCAGCAGATTCTCTACCCGCCGCTCGATCACCCGATCCGCCGCCGGCAACAAAATCACCTGTTCGAACGGACGCGGCCACGCCAACAGCAAACCGGCGTTCTGAATACGATCCAGTGCTCCGAAGTGCAACACCACGGCGCGATTCTGCGGATCAATTTGCCGCACATTGGAGAAAGCCCAAGCCAACGCAGCCAGCACCGTAATCGCATAAAGCGCGAGAAATGTCAGGCGCCCCGCCTGAATCCACGGGCTGCCAAGTTCATTTGTTCCACGTGGAACCACACTCATGGCTGCGACCCGGATTTGTTATCCAGTGTCGGTGGCCCATCCACCAACACCCGGAATGGCGCGGCATCGGTACGCAGGATCAGCTTGGTGCCCGGCGTTACCATCGTGCCCAAGGTGTCCAGCGAACGCAGCAAGTTGTACAACTGCGGCGAACCAGCGTAAGCCTTGCCGTAGATTTGCGCGGCTTCAACCCGCGATTGAGCCTCAATGTCTGCAGCTTTCACCGTGGCGTCGGCCTGGACGATACGCGCATCGCGCTCGGCGGCAGAACGGATTTGCGCCGCTTCGCGCTTACCGATAGCCGTGCGTTCAGTGGCAATGGTTTCACGCTCGGCGCGCATACGGTCGACGGTTGCGGTCAGGGTTACGGACGGCAATGTCAGCCGTTCGATGCCCACTTGCAGCACACGCACGCCGTAAGTGGTCAGCAGTTGCTGATCGATCTGCTTACGCAGTTGCGCCTCAAAATCAGCGATATGCACCTGGTTGGCGTCGGTGTTCACCAGATTGGCCAGGTCGAAACTGCTGGCGGTAGTTTCGAGCGCGGAG
Source organism: Pseudomonas frederiksbergensis (assembly GCF_001874645.1). NCBI lineage: Bacteria > Pseudomonadati > Pseudomonadota > Gammaproteobacteria > Pseudomonadales > Pseudomonadaceae > Pseudomonas > Pseudomonas frederiksbergensis. The sequence continues at coordinate 2,978,582 of NZ_CP017886.1, read as the reverse complement.
CCCACAAACGTACGAATCTGCCGCGCCGCCTCGTCCGGTTGGTTCTGCACCGCTCGCATGAAGCGCTGCACATTGTCCGGATCACCCTGCACCTGCCACGCGACGTAGGCCTGAACGATGATCCGCAAACCATCGCGTGTGCCCACGTCCTGCAAACCGCTGGAGGTGGTACGCAGTCGCAGGTCTACCGGAATCGCCGCCTCGAACGGTGCCGGCCAGCGCCAGCCGAGGCCTGGCTCCAGCAGTACTCGCGAAGGATTGCCAAAACGGGTAATCACCGTCGCCTCGCCCGAGCGCACTTGCACCAGACTGGCCGCGGCAATGGCAAACAGTACCAGCAGCGCCGCCCAGCCCATACGCCGCCACGGGAACGGACCCGCCTCTTGCGGATCACCATGGTGATGATGATGGTGGCCGTGATGATGTCCGCCATGGTCATGGCCGACGTGGTCGTGATGATCATGCGGCTCGTGGGTATGTGACGGGCTCAATTGACGGCTCCTGACTGAACGGGTTGACGTGACGGCGCAGTGTCAGTCGGTAAAGTGGCGGGTAACGCGTAGCTGCGTAAGTCGATGGTCGGCGTGCTGTTGCCGCCCAGACGATGATCAAGAACCAGCACTTTGGCGTTGGCCAGGCCTTGCGACAGCTGGGCGAAGTATTGCTCCAGCACGAAGGCCCGACCGGCTGCCGCGTAAGCCTTGCGCTCGGCTGCAAAACGCAAGTCGGCGGCCTGGGCCGTGGCGTTGACTTCGCGGGCCGTGGCCAGCGCCTGGTCATGGGCGACACTGGCCTGAAATTGCGCCTGATTGGTCTGCTCGGCAGCCGCACCGCGCTCGCGCGAGATCAAGGCTTGCGCGCCAATTTGCGCGGCTTGCACACCGTGATAGGCGTTGGCCGCACCGGCCGGCGGATGAATGGCTTCGACGACTGTGGCGAGGATTTCCACGCCGCTGTCGAGTTTCTGCAAATCAGCCTGCACCGCACGACCAATGTCTTCGGCGAGTCCTATCCGATCTGCGCCTAGTAAACCGTCGAGGGTCCGTGAGGCGAAGTCGTGCACCAGAATCCGGCTGGCGGTGCTGCGAATCAGCGTCGGGACATCGGCGCTGTTGTAAGTCGCGGCCAACGCCGCCTGATCGCTCAGACCGATGCGATAAACGAAACGCACGTCCATGTTGACGATCTGGAAGCTCTGTTTATCGTTGCTGCTACTGGCAATCACCTGAGACTTGTCATTCACGTGGCTGGCGTCCCACAACCGATTGGCAATGGCCGGCGCAGGCCCCTCCGCAGGATCGGCCACCGTCACCGCTGGCGCGTCACCGACGCTGGTCGCCAATTCGTGAACCACGCCATTTTCGACGCTTAGCACCCGACCCAGCGGCCAAGGCAAACCCGCATGCAAACCCGGACCAAACACCTGCACCGGTTTGCCGAAGCGCTCGTAGATCCCCCGCGCTTGCAGCGGTATTTCGTGAATCCCGGTGAGCAGCCAACCCACGACCAGCACCACGGTCAGCACAGGCAAGAATGCCCGACGCATATAAGTGAAAGCCCAGATCTGCCGCAGGTCGATGCCAAAACGGTTATGCAGCTCGTGCTGCAACGCCAGCAAGGGTTGTGGCGGCCAACGCAACATATCCGCGACAAAACTTCGCGCCAGCAACGTCGGTTCGAGCAGATCGCGACGCGGACTGAACAACGACAACACCGCACGCAGCAACAATTCTGCGGCGACCAGCCCCGGCAGTAAACCAATCAACACCGCCAGGCGCACCGGCCAGACGGCAGTTTCGCTGCTGAACAACAGGCAGAATGCGCTGGTCACCAGACAGATGATCGCCACGCGGGTGAGCTGCGCCAACTGCCCGGCTTCGGGCCACTCGGCGGGATTTTCCTGGGCCAGTTGGCGCTCGCACACCAGCAAACCGAACGCCAGGAGCAACGATAGCGCTGCCCCGACACTGGCCGAAAGGCCCAGCGCAGCAGCGGGTAACGTCAGGTTCCAGAACTGTTCGAGGCTGAACAACGCCAGCAATGACCAACCAGCCAGCCACAACGTCGGCGCGCCGATCTGCGCCAGCAACCCGGCCCATCGCTCGCTGATGCGTGTCAGCAGGCGTTCATACCAGCCCTGCGCCTCAAGAGGCTCGACGGTTTCCGCAGCCAGCACAACCACCGGTTCAACCAGCGCCCGCGCTCGCCATTGGGTAATCCACCAGGCCGATTGCAGACCCGCCACCCCCACGATCAACGCCGAGGACTGACTGACCAATAGCGGCGCCCAGAGCGATTGCGGTGCAAACAGCCCGACAAAAAACGCCAACAACAATCCTGCCACCGCGAGACTCGCCAGGCCGATGCCCACCCGCTTCAACCGACGTCCGTGAAACACCGCCTGCTGAAAGCGCGGCAGTCCTTCCACGTTCGCCCCCTCAGCCTCCAGATCGACTTGCATACCACCTCAGTACTTGCTGTTACGTGAACCAGGCCTGTGGATAAGTCATCAGACCGTTGCATTTATTGCAAATCGTTACGATATAACGATGGTAGTGAATTTACTGTGCTCCGCCCATCACCAAACTCGCACAAATGATGAATCAGAAAGATGAAAGCGTAGCCGGGCTGAGCAAGGGCATCAGCTCGGCAAATGCCCCAGCGGCAGCGGCCCTGGGGTTTTCACGGTGTGAATTGCAAAGTTGCTGCGAATATCACTCACGCCTGGCAACTTGAGCAGGCTGCCGGTCAGAAAGCGCTCATAACCGCGCAAATCCGGGACCACCACTTGCAGCAGAAAATCCGACTCGCCTGACACCAGAAACGCCGAAATCACCTCGGGCAATGCCGTTACTGCCAGACGAAACGCTTCGGCCTCTTCATCGTTGTGGCGCTCCACCTTGACCCCGACAAACACGGTCAACCCCAGCCCCACTTCGTCGCGGTCCAGGTTGGCTTGATACCCGCGAATCACCCCGGCCTCCTCCAGCATCCGCACCCGGCGCAAGCACGGCGAAGCCGACAGGCCGATCTCATCCGCCAGCTGCACGTTGCTCAAGCGACCGTCGCGTTGCAGCGCGGCGAGAATTCGGCGGTCGTAGGCGTCCAGTTTCATGGTTTGGCAGTTCCCGACTGTTTTCGTTCATGGATTGGTAGAAGCTGCCAAGTCTAGCCGTTTCCGAGCGCGACTACGCAAGCACCTGCCCTGCCCTTCGGCCCTAGACTTTGATCACCGAATCGCTAACGAATGGGGCGCAACATGGCAGAACTCTGGATGTTCCTTTTAGCCTTGGCAGTGGTTTACCTGTTGCCCGGGCCGGACATGATTCTGCTGCTGCAAACCGGCGCCCGGCAGGGCAAAGCCGCCGCGCTGGCCACCGCCATCGGCCTGGCGATTGCCCGGGGTTGCCACGTTGCACTGGCCGCACTGGGCTTGGCGACGCTGTTCAAGGCTGCGCCCTGGACCTTTGAAGTGGTGCGCCTCGCGGGTGCGGCCTATCTGCTGTGGCTGGGGATTCAATGCTTGCGTTCGAACATGCTGCCGAACCTGAACGCCAATGGCCCGGCCGCCGCTAAACTGGCGTGGCGCGAGGCGATCCAGCGCGGCTTGCTGACCAATCTGCTCAACCCCAAGGCGCTGCTGTTTTGCTCGGTGCTGTTGCCGCAATTCATCGACCCGCAAGCAGGGCCGGTGTTGACGCAGTTCGCGACCCTGGGCGTGTTGTTGGTGGTGGCCGGTTTGCTGTTCGACAGTTGCTACGCGCTGATCGGCGCCTGGCTCGGGCGCTGGCTGGAACGCAGCCCATCGGCGCAGCGCGTGCAGCAATGGCTGTTTGGCAGCCTGCTGATCGGTTTTGCGCTGCGCCTGACGTTTGTTCAGCAGGCCTGAAACCTACGACGCCTTGCGCCGACGGCGATTGATCAGCAGCAAGGCGGCTGCCGTGACGACTACCACGCCTCCCATCTGCAGCCACTTTTTATACGGCCGCAAGGTTGAGCGCACGGGCTCCAGCGCTTGGGTCACATAACGTTTATCGGCGCTCTGAAAGTCGGGAGAGGGGCATTGATGCCCAAAGTTCACCGCCCAATCCACATACGGACCTTCTTTGACGTAGCGCTGATAGAACGCACTCTCTTCCTCAAGACTGGTTCCCCAGCCCGCCGCGGAACACAGCACCGCGGCAAAGGCCTGGCTGCTATGGGGCAGCAGGTCGGCGGCTTTGCTGGCCAACCCCGTGGCGACATACCGGTAGTGGAAGCGTTCATCCGGTTTGGCGGCGCTGGCCCGCTGGCGTTGCACCTCACCTTCGGTGATCAGCGGACCGACTTTTAGCTCAGTCCTCTCAAGGCTGTAGTTGCCATCGAATGTGGCGTAATCCGGGCCCATTTCGTAACCGAGCAGCTCCATCCCCCACTCGCGAGCAGCCATGCCTGCGTTGAAATAAGCCGCTGCACGACGAGAGGGCCACCAGGCTGATTCAGCCAGCTGACGCTGTTCTGCGTAGTGCTTGGCCTTGGCTTGCAACTCAGGATTATCGAAGTACCCCGGCGCTTCGTCATAGCGCTCCTCCCGCAGTAACCGACGCCCGAGCAAATCACGCAGACGTGCTGCGACCGACAGGGGTACATAGCGCTCGCGCTCCTGCTGGGTCAACGGCGCGGGCGCCGGGACCTGGCGGTCGACAAACTGCTTGAGTTCATCGACAGTCAGCACCCGTTCCGCCACGACAGCCGCGTCCTGCCAATACAGATCCTGGCTCCGATACAGCTGCTCGAAAGCTTGCAGATAATCGCCACGGTCCAGTGCCAGCAGCGCACTTTCACCGTCGACCCGGCAGCCGGGCTTGAGCGTTTCATAGTCGCCGCTGAAGGTGCTGCGCTCACCCCAGTTTTCATCCTGCGGGAAGGCTTTGGCCGCCTTGGCATAGGCGCTGGCAGCCGCCGCTTTGTCACCCTCACGCAACGCCATTTTGGCTCGCAGCCACCAGGCCAGGCCGCCGTCACCGGCATGTTCGAGCAAGGTTTTGGTAGTGCCGTAATCACCGATCTGATAATTCAGCGCCGCCAGGCGGTCAGCGTTATCCAGGCTGCCGACGGTGCTCCCCGTCAGCGCCTTGATCAGTTTTTGTTCACTGGGGGGTTGTTCACCGTATGACCAACCGACATGGCTGATCAACGCCGCCGTGATCAATTGCTGCACCGCTTTGCCCTTGAGCAACTCGCTGAGCTGCGCGTCTGGTATCGCGCTCAATTCACCTATCAATTGCTTGAGCGAGCTGTAGCCGACCTGCGAGCCTTGCAGGCTTTGAGTCGCGTAAAGCTCGATGGCGGTGTTCCAATCGCCCGTCTGACGCACCAGCCGCGCTTCCTCGCCGAGGCTCGCGATGCCCAGCTCCAGAGGATCGCTAAAGCCTTCGACACTCAATTGGCGAGCCTGCACAAAGGCCTGACGGGCCTGCTGCAGACTCTCGCGGCGCCCAGCTTCGTCGAGGTCATTGGCCTCCTGGCTGATGGCGAACAAGGCCCGCCCCAGCGAGTAAGCCGCCCAGGTGCTACGCAACGCACGCTGATCGGCCGGCAGCGCCAGCACGTTGCGGAAATACTCCGCCGCTGCGGCATGTTCGCCCGCCTTGAAGGCCACGGCGCCGGCGGTGTACAGGCTGAGTTCAGGCGGCAGGCTGGCGCCCTCGGCTTGCACGTGCTGCGCATCCTGAAGCGTTCGAAGCTGCGCCACCTGAATGCGCTGGGCGTCGCTCAAACCCATCTGTTCAGCGGTGTTTCGCGCCTGCACATAAAGATCATTGTCAGCGCCATAAACGTAGTCGACCGTCATCCTCTCGGCCTGCTTCAGACCGGTGATGGCTTTGCCCAGTCGATTCACTTCGAACCGGAAGCTGCCTTCCGGCAATTCGCCCAGGGTCTGTGCCCGGTCGCCGAGCAAGCGCAGCGGAAAATCAGGCCCACAGGCCATCGCGCAGCCCAGCGGCAGACAGAGACTTAAAGCGAGCAATTGACACGGCCAGTTACGGATAGACATGTGAGCTTCCTTGATCGATTTTTGTACAGCGCGCCCAACCAAGGGTGCGTTCGGCATCCGCCAGTAAACGGCCGTCTTGGAGGCGGGTAAAGCTGAGTTGTCCGGGCGTTTGATGCACGGCATAACCGTTGACCGCGTCAACCGCATCGCATTGCGTGACCGCCAGCGTCACGCGTTCGGGCAGACCACCGTCGAGGTTGCCGCGATTGCTCACGCGGATGTCGTACAGACCGTCGTTGCTGGAAAGGTTCAACTTGAGCTGACTCGCCAGCCGATCCCCCCGCGCCACCGCACGCAACGTTGCCAGGCTCCAGGCACGTCGGTCGCCCTTGAGCGGCAGACGGAACCAGATCAACCCGGCCAGATGAGGCGGTGGCTCGGCGCGCAATTGGCTGGCGAGTTTCGATAACTGCAGCGGGTCGGCCAGTAACTCACGGCGCTGCCCAACGTGCTCGATGGGCACTTCGCTTTCAACCATCGGTGCCCCGCTATCCCCCGGCAACAAAGCAATGCCGTAGGCCGGCAACGCCAGATAGAAGGGTTTCGCAGTGATCCGGCTCCAGCGCCCGGCCCATTGCTTCGCCTGCGCCGGATCAAACAACCCGCGTTCCGGACTGCTCACCGCATGCACCTGCAACACGCTGCTGTCGACCACGGTCAGCAACGCGGGTAACTCTGGACTGTCGAGCCAGGCGGGCAGCGCGGTGATGCTCAGTTTCAGTGTGGCAGGCAACACGTTGCGCAACCCGGCGAGAAACTCACGGTAGGCCGGCAAGCGCGCCGTGCCGGCATCGTGGTCAATCTCGACGCCGGCCAGCATCAGGCCCTGAGCCTGCCAATCGGCCACTACACGCTGGATCTGCACCGTGGTTTCGGTTTGATCCAGGGTCTTGAGCTGGCCATCGAGTCGAATCACCGCGATCAGTGGGCGACCATCGTTTTTCAATAGCGCCGGGTTGATTCGCGCACGACGCCAGCCGGCCTGTGGATAAGTCTGCAAGGCCAGCACCCGCAATGTTGAAAAGTCCCCGCGCGATTGAGCCAGGGCGTCGTCATGGGCGTCGGTCCATTGCCGCTGCCAGACGTAAAGCTGTTGATCGAGCGGCGGCGCGTCCTGCTGCTGGCAACCGTTGAGCAGCACAGCGGCTAGCAATAGCGCGCAACGGACGAAAAAAGTCGCTGACATAAAGGCCTGTGGTTGAGCTAATCCCTTAACGCAAAAAGGGCCTTTCACAGGCCGTGTGAAAACGTAGCGAGCGAAGGCAAGACAAGGCAAAAACAGGCGAGGAAGCGGAGTTTACGGGTTGTAAATGAGCATTCCGAGCCTGTTTTTAACGCAGGATTGTCGAGCGCAGTAGTTTTCACACGGCCTGCTCAGGGACCTTGTTGCTCAGCGCGCAGCCTACTCAGCCAACGGCTTGCGAGCAATGATCACCTGACTTTTCGCCACAACGGCGTCCAGCGCCTGTTTGATTTGCGCTCCACGTGGTGAGTCCAGCACAGCCTGCCAGGTGTCGGCCCAGTGATTGAGCAGCGGATGATCGGCGTTGCTGAAATCGACCTTGGCTTCCCAGAACAGCAGCATCCACATCGACCAGTAGAAGCCGTACTGGCTATGGCTGATCAGTTCGAGGCCGGCATCGCTGACCATCTGCTTGAACTGCTCTTCACTGATGATGCGAATGTGGTTGGGCTTCTGGAAATACTCGGGAGCGGCGATGTCTTTTTGCAGATCTTCGGAACTGGGGTGCGGAACGCTGAGCAAATACAGCGCGCCGGGCTTGCCTACGCGCACCAGTTCGGCGAGGAACTGTGCCGGATCATCGACGTGTTCAATGACCTCGGTGGAGACCACCCGCGTGGCGGTTGCATCGGCAATCGGCAAGGGATTGCAATCTGTGACGTGGCACTCGACGCTGGGTGCAATGGTGTCACTGAGACGCTGACGGGTTGCCTCGACCTTGGCCGCGTCGATGTCGGCAATGATGATCTTCGCCCCCCGCGTGGCACAGAAATGCACGTTACCACCGTCACCGCAGCCGACGTCGAGCAGCGTGTCCTCGGCGGTCACCGGGAAACCGGTGAACAGCTCGCCGGTTTGCTGGTTGAACCAGCCGCTGAGGATCGCATCGTGCAGCCCCAGCATGTATGGATCGACTTTGGCCGCGGGCGCCTCTGGCTGCACGGGTGCGGGGACGGGTGCACCCGCCGTGAGTTTCTTCAAAAGGCTCAGCATGAGGTCACTCCAGAGGATGGGACGGCGGTTCGGGCCGTGCCCAAGCGTTGCACCAGCGCAGCGCCACGGTTACGCATGGGCATTTCGATGCAACGGTAATTGAGCTCACTCAACAGGACGATCAGCCCGCCAGCGATCAGTAGGGTCAGGATTGGGTGCCCGGCCGGATTGGGCAGATCGACCGCCTGCAAGCGGAAGATGAATTCGCGGACCAGCGAATAGGCCGGGATATGAATAAGGTAAATACCGTAGGAGCGACTGCCGATCCAGGTCATCAGATTCTTCAGCAGTCCCCCTGGCATCAGGTAATCACGGTTGTAGGACGCCACCCAGACCAGCACCGCACTGAGCACGGCAATCGCGCCGATTCGGTAGTGGGTGAACGTGAAGCGATCGGTGGCCAGCACACTCAGCGCCACCGCAACGACCAGCAACACCGACACACCGGCCCATGGCCGACGCAAAAACGTTGGTTCCCAGCGCACATAACCGGGTCGCGCACTCCACATGGCCAACAGCACGCCAAGGGCCAGCGCGTCGGTTCGGACCACCATCAGAATCGGCGTGCGCAATGTCAACAACTGCACCACGACCAACGCCAGCAGTGCCCACACCAGGTGTTTGCGACAGACAAGGATCAGCAGCGGAAACAACAGGTAGAACTGCTCCTCCAGCGACAGGCTCCAATAGACGAAACTGGTGCCGTACTCGTAGTGGTAGAAGCTGTCGGCGAAGCGAAAATTGGCGTACTCCGCGATCCCCGCCAGGGTCGCCTGCAAATTGGCGTACAACGTGCCAAAGGCCCCGGAGCGGTTGAAAAACACACAGGCCAGCAACATCAGCGCCAGCCACAGCCAGCCCGACGGCAACAGCCGAAAGGCTCGGCGCAGCCAGAAGTTGCGCGTCTGTTGCCAGTATTCCTGACGCGTGCTGCAGCCTTGTAACGCCGGTATCAGACTGCGAGCGATGACAAACCCCGAAATGGCGAAAAACAGATCGACGCCCCACCAGGGTTGGCCATACTCGGTAATGGTGTGCAGCAACGGCACAACGTCCGTGAACAGACTGCCTTGCAGGTGATGAAACAGTACGCCGAGCACTGCAATGCCCCGCAACAATTCGATGTCCATGATCCGTTTGCGGCTCATGCCGTCCTCCTGGACGCTGCATCGGCATCCGTCGGTTTGCGGGCAATGATCACCTGGCTCTTTGGCATGAATTGATCGAGCATCTGCTTGATTGCCAGCCCGTTGGGTTGCGCCAGCAGGTCTTGCCAGGTTCGCGCCCAACTCTCCATCAGGGGTGGGTATGGCGCCTGAATCCGATCCCGCACCGCGCCCCCAAGATCGCGCCCGGCTGCCCGTTCGCTGGCCCAGAAGAAGATCATGCCCATGACCCAGAAAAACCCGCTGGCCTGACGATGCTCGATCACCAGCCCGGCCTCCTCGACCAGCGCGGCAAAACGCTCCCGGGAAAAAATCTGCACATGGTTGGGTGACTGGAAGTAGCCCGGCGGCGCGATGCCCTTTTGCAGGTGCTCGCCCACAGGGTCCGGCACGCTGAGCAAATACTGAGCACCGGGACGGCCCATTCGTACCAGCTCGGCCATGAATTGTTCAGGCGCATCGACGTGCTCCAGCACTTCCATGCACACCACTTTGGTCGCACAGCCGTCGGCCAATGGCAGCGGCAGGCTGTTGCTGACCAACCCCAGAGACGACGCCTGAGTCTGGGCGTTTACCTGACGGGCCAGGTCACGCACCTTGTCATGCTCGCTGTCAGTGAAAATCACTGAAGCACCCTGGCGCACCGCAAACAGGGTCGCCACGCCCTCGCCACACCCGACATCGAGCAACGTGTCCTCAGCGGTGATGGCAAAGCCTTTGAGTAACTCACCACTGTCGCCCAGGAACCAGCCGTCGAGCATCGCGTCGGTCAACCCGCAATCGCGGGGCGACACCGGGCTTACCGGGGCAGCCACAGGTGCGGGAGCAGGTGTCGGACGCAACCACCCGAGCAGCCCGCGAATCATACTTGGGCGGTTTCCGGGACGAGCGCCTTGGTGCGCTGCAATAACTGCGCGAAAAAGGTCTCCAGACGTTGCTCGGTACTGGCCTGGCTGCAGAATTTCTCCAGGCTGTTCACAGCATGGGCGGACATTCGCGCATAACGCTCGTCATCCGCCTTTGCCACTTCGTAGCTGGCCTGGTACGCCGCACACAGAGAGTCCCAGTGGGTGATGTAACGCAGGGTCCGATAGGCTGCACGAGGATCGTGGGGCCACGCTGTCAGCTCATCCGTCGAGTCGACGATGAAGGTGTTGTCGCGGTCGATGTAATCCGCCATCGCCGTGTTGCAGGGGGCAACGGCCGGTTTACCGCAAGACATGAACTCCATCAACGGCAAGCACTGACCTTCGCCAAACGAGCTGTTGACCACGTAACAGGTGGCTTCGACCAGACGCTCATAATCGGCATCGGCAAGGAAGCCGTGAATCAGCACAATGCGGCAGCTGTAAGACTGGTTCTTGTAGAGGTGATGCAGCATGTCGTTCAGCGCATCGGCGATATCGTGGTGCGTCAGCTTCAGCACCAGCGTGGCATCGGGCGTATTGCGGAACGTGGTACAGAACGCACTGAGCATGTCCTGCCAGTTTTTGCGGCCATCGTAAGGGTTGAAGACCGAGGTATAGATCACGCCATCGAGCACCAGCTCGCAATCACGCACCGGCCCATCGAACGCCACCGCCTCGCCTTCGCGCAGCGCCTCGGGCCCGTAAGGCCGCAGGTCCAGCTCGCGACTGTCGATCAACAGGCCGCGCAAGTTGAGTTTCACCTGTTCGGCCTGGGGCTTTTTACTCAAGCCCCGGCCCCGCCCGGCAAAGCGGTCCCAGACCGGTGCCGGGATGGCGCTGATCGGGTAGTCCGGCCCCATCACGTCGCGCACGGCGTTTACCGTGAAACTGGAATGGGTAATCGCCGCACCCGATGCGCCCAGCACCAGACGCCAGTCATGCCGTGGCTCGCCGTGCCAGCTTTCGGTGGGAATGGTGCTGAACTCCCAGGCGAACACCGGAATGGTCGGGCAGGCGTAGTGCATCGGGGTGCGATGCGGTGGCGAGAAGGACAGGAACACACAGTCCTCGCCACGGCTTTGGCAATCGAAATACAAACGGTCGACCAGTTCGTCGGGATTGCTGACCTCGATGACCTGCCCCAGCCGCTCCAGCACCGGGCGAAATTCCTTGAGCACAAAGTAGTAGCTGTACTCGGGGCGACCGAGGTTCTGCACGATGTTGCTCTTGTTGGTTTCCGAATGAATGATGATCAGCATGATGCCGTACCTGCCACAGCGGCAATCGATGCCGGCGTAGGCTCAGAGGCCTGGGCTGATTCGAAAAAACCCGTCAGGCGTTTTTGCACCGCCGTGAAACTGCAGTAATCGCGCATGCGTTCGCTCGCCGCCACAGACATCGCCTGGTACCTGGCCGGTTGTTCTTTGGCCATCCGGTAACTGTTTTGATAGGCGGTTTTCAGCGAGCCCCAGTCGGGTCGATGGCGCAAGGTGCGGAACAGGATGCGCGTGTCCTGCGGCCAGACGGCCGGCTCCTGACTGGACTCGACGATGAAGGCCACGCGGTCGTCGATGTAATCCTGCATCGCGGTATGCGCCGGTGCGATCACCGGCTTGGCGCACGCCATGAATTCCATCAGTGGCAAGCACAACCCTTCGCAACGCGAGGCATTAACGTAAAAGCTCGCAGCCCCATACAACCGGGCGAACTGCTGATCATCCAGGTAGCCATGCATGACGACCACGCGACAGGCAAAGGGCGACAGCTGCGACAGCAGGGTCAGCATTTCGACGTAGTAGGTGGACAGGTCACTCTGGGTCATTTTCAGCACCAACGTGGCGTCTTCGACGTCACGCATGGCCCAGCAAAACGCGGTGATCAGTTGGTGCCAGTTCTTGCGCCCGTCATCGGGGTTGAACACGCTGACGTAAATCACGCCATCGACCCGGGTTTCGACCAGCTCGGTGGTCTGCGGGAAGCAGGCTTGCGGGTGCAGGTCTTGAGGCGGCGGAGCCTCGACCACTACCTCAACCACCGCGTCCGCCACAGGCTCTGCCACGACCGGACGCTCGGGTCGCAGACTGGCGATCAGCGTACGCAGCCGCTCGGGTAGCAGATCGCGAAAGGCTTCACGATAGGTCTGCCGCAGGTAGTGCTTGACGATGAACAGACGTCGGCACCAGGTCAGAGGGGGCGCCTCGTTAACGATTTCGGGTTCTGCTGGCGCTGACGGTTGCGCCGGCTCAAGTTCTGGCTCAGTGACTATCGGTGCAATCAGCCCGTCAGCGGAAAGACCCAGAACGCGACTGTCGATGATGCAGCCCTTGGTCTGCAACGTCGTGCCCGGATTGATCGGTACATTCGCGAACTGGTTGCGAACCTCGGCGAAGGTTTCCCATAGCGGTGTCGGCAGGACCAGCACCGGGAAGTCCTCGCCCAACGCGTTGCGCACAGCCTGCGCAGTATGGCTGGACAAGGTAATCACCCGCCCATGACGTGTCAGCGTGCGGCTCCAGTCCTGCTGCGGGTCGTTATCCCATGACTCGTTCGGGACCGAATCGAACTCCCAGGCAACCACGCAGATCGTCGGGCATTGCAGGTGGGTCGGGGTTTTGTGGGGAGGCGTGAACGAGAGGAACAGGCTTTCTTCGCCATTGAGCTGAAGCTGCCGATACAGCGGATCGATCTCGGTGGTCGATTCAACCACGTGGACCCGCCCAAGGCTTTCCAGGACTGGACGATAAGCCTTGAGGACGAAGTAATAACTGTATTCGGGACGGCCGAGGCTCAGGCTGATCGAGCGGTCGTTGACGTCCGAGTAGAGAATGAAATTCATGGCATCCCACGATGAAACCACCACACCGGCAGCCTCATTCTTATGACGGTAGCGCCACAGGTCGAGCCGGTAAACGGTGCTCGCCCATCGTCTGCATGCCCGCCTGCATTCTTGTTTTAGTGGTCAGCTTCGCCTGGTCAGATAACCGCCATGCTGATCGCTGGGCAATCGTGATGAAGGGCATTCTAAACACATCCGCTGGGGATTCGTGAACCGTCCGGCGAGAATAAATCAGGCTACGCTGACGAGAACTGACCGGTCACGGTGGGACCTGTTGAAATTGCCGCACAATTGGCACAGATTGGCTACCAAACAACTACAACAACAACAACAACAACAACAACAACAACAACAACAACTTCGCACGTTAGACATTTCCGAGAAAGCAGCCAGTGCTTTCCGGTTTACCCAGCAAAGACTGGGGGTGCCGAAGTCTGCTCATTGAGGGAGCTGCTGTTTGAAGAAGCGTCTGTTCGTGACGGGGCTCAGTGGATTCGTAGGACGTCACATCCAATCTCGCCTGAACGCTTCGGAGTCGGAGTGGGAATTGTCGCCCGTCCCATCCCGTTATGATCTTTGCGAACCCAAGAGCCTCGACGGCCTGTGGCCGCAACTGCCTGATGCCGTAATTCACCTGGCGGGACAAACCTTTGTCCCCGAAGCCTTTCGTGACCCGGCGAAGACTTTTCAGGTCAACCTGCTGGGTACCCTGAATCTGCTGCAAGCCCTCAAGGCCCGAGGCTTCAACGGCACCTTTCTGTATATCAGCTCCGGCGATGTCTACGGCCAGGTTCGTGAAAGCGCCTTGCCGATCGACGAGCACCAGCCGCCCTGCCCGCGCAACCCCTATGCCGTGAGCAAACTCTCGGCGGAAATGCTGTGTCTGCAATGGGGCATGACCGAAGGCTGGCCGGTACTGGTCGCGCGCCCCTTTAACCACATCGGTGCCGGGCAGCTGGACAGCTTTGTCATCGCCAGCGCCGCCCGGCAGATCTGCCGGATCAAGCACGGCCTGCAAGCGCCTGAACTGGAAGTGGGTGACATCGACGTGACACGCGATTTTCTCGACGTCAGCGATGTCGTCTCCGCCTACCTGGCATTGCTTGAACGCGGTGCGCCCGGGCAGGTCTACAACATCTGCTCCGGTGTCGAACAGAGCATCCGCGCCCTGATCGAGCAACTGGCGGATCTGGCCCAGGTCGACATGCAACTGATTCAAGACCCCGCGCGCCTTCGCCGCGCAGAACAGCGTCGCGTCTGTGGCAGCCATGCCAAGCTGCACCAGGCCACAGGATGGGCGCCTGAACTTACAACACAACAATCCTTGCGGGCGATCCTGTCCGACTGGGAGTCACGGGTACGACAAGAATGACAAAAAGTGCATTGATCACAGGGATCACCGGTCAAGACGGCGCCTACCTCGCCAAGTTGCTGCTCGACAAGGGCTATAAAGTCCACGGTCTGGTGGCGCGGCGCAGCAGCGACTCGCGCTGGCGTCTGCGCGAAATGGGCGTCGAAGGTGACATCGTCTATCTGGACGGCGACATGGCTGACGCCTGTTCGGTGCAGCGCGCGGTGATCAAGTCGGCGCCCGACGAAGTCTATAACCTGGCAGCGCAAAGCTTTGTCGCCGCGTCCTGGGACCAACCCGTGACCACCGGGATCGTCGACGGGTTGGGCGTGACCCACCTGCTCGAAGCGATCCGTCAGTTCAGCCCGCACACCCGTTTCTACCAGGCCTCGACCAGCGAAATGTTTGGCCTGATCCAGGCCGAGCGGCAGGACGAAAACACCCCGTTCTATCCGCGCAGCCCGTACGGCGTGGCCAAGCTCTACGGTCACTGGATCACCGTGAACTACCGCGAAAGCTTCAACCTGCATGCCAGTAGCGGCATCTTGTTCAACCACGAATCACCGCTGCGCGGGATCGAGTTCGTGACCCGCAAAGTTACCGACGCCGCCGCACGGATCAAACAGGGCAAACAGCAGGAATTGCGCCTGGGCAACATCGACGCCAAACGCGACTGGGGCTTTGCCGGCGACTACGTCGAAGCCATGTGGCTGATGCTGCAACAGGACAAGGCCGATGACTTCGTGGTCGCCACAGGCGTGACCACCACCGTGCGCGAGATGTGCCAGATCGCTTTCGAACACGTCGGCCTCGATTACCGTGATTTCGTGAAGATCGACCCGGCGTTTTTCCGCCCGGCCGAAGTCGACGTACTGCTGGGTAATCCGGCCAAGGCGCAACGATTGTTGGGCTGGAAGCCAAAAACAGATTTGCAGACCCTGATCCGCATGATGATGGATGCGGACATGAAGCGCGTCGCCAAGGAGTAGGCCATGCTGATTCCCGTGATTCTTTCAGGGGGTGCCGGAACCCGGCTGTGGCCGGTTTCGCGTGAAGGTCATCCCAAGCCGTTCATGACCTTGCCCGATGGCCAGACGCTGCTGGGCAAGACCTATCAGCGCGCGGCCGGGTTGCTCGGCACACACGGTGATATCGTCACGGTGACCAACCGCGACTACTACTTTCAAAGCAAGGATCACTATCAGGACGCCCATCTGGGTCATCACCGCGGCCACTTCGTGCTGGAACCGGTAGGCCGCAACACCGCCCCGGCCATTGCCGTCGCCGCCCTGTCGCTGCAGGCATTGCATGGCAACGAAGCGATTCTGGTGGTGATGCCGGCAGACCACCTGATCCAGAACGAAGAGGCTTTCAAGACCGCCGCCAGGCATGCCGTGAAACTGGCCGAGGCCGGGCATCTGGTGACCTTCGGTGTGATCCCGACGGCGCCGGAGACCGGCTTCGGTTATATCGAACGTGGCGAGCCACTGGGCGAGCAAGGGGCGGCCAAGGTCGCACGCTTCGTCGAAAAACCCGACCTGCAAACCGCCACACACTATCTGGAAAGCGGCAACTTCCTGTGGAATTCAGGCATGTTCTGCTTCTCGATCGGCACCTTGCTGACGGAGTTGCAGACCCACGCCCCACAACTGCTCGAACAGGCCGACGCGTGCCTGGCGGCCAGTGCCACGGTCGAGACCGGCGGCTGCCTGCAACAGGAATTGTCGGCGACACATTTCGCCGAGATGACCGATATCTCTATCGACTATGCCTTGATGGAGCACTCCGACAAGGTGGTGGTAGTGCCCGCCGGTTTCGACTGGAGCGACATCGGTTCATGGGGCGCCGTCAGTGCCCTGGTTCCAGCCGACGCGCAAAACAATCGCGCCAGCGGCGATGCGCTGTTCATCGACAGCCACAACAACTTCGTCCAGAGCGATGGCCGTATGATCGCGACGGTGGGTGTGGATAACCTGATCGTCATCGACACCGCCGACGCCGTGCTCGTGGCCCATGCCGACCGCGCGCAAGACGTGCGCAAGGTGGTCAAACAGCTCAAAGAGAAAGAACACGAAAGCTATCGCCTGCACCGCACCGTCAGCCGGCCGTGGGGCACTTACACCGTGCTGGAGGAAGGCCCGCGCTTCAAGATCAAACGCATCGTGGTCAAACCCGGCGCCAAGCTGTCGCTGCAGATGCATCACCACCGAAACGAACACTGGGTGGTGGTCGAAGGCATGGCCAAGGTCACCAACAACGGTTCGGGGTCGCATCTGGTGGCCAAAAACGAGTCCACCTTCATTGCCGCCGGGCACAAGCATCGTCTGGAAAACCCGGGAGTGATCGACCTGGTGATCATTGAAGTTCAAAGCGGTGAGTATCTGGGAGAGGACGATATCGTCCGCTTCGAAGATCAGTACGGCAGGACGGTCTGAATGTTGCTCAATTTGTATCGCTCGCTGTGGAGCTACCGGGGCTTCATCCTCGGTAGCGTCAAGCGAGAGTTCCAGTCGCGGTATCGCAATTCGCTGTTCGGTGCGCTCTGGACCGTACTCAACCCGCTGTCGATGATCGTCGTCTACACGGTAATTTTTTCCCAGATCATGCGCGCCCGGTTACCGGGCGTGGATGACGGGCTGGCCTACAGCGTTTACCTCTGCGCCGGTCTGCTGACCTGGGGGCTGTTCTCCGAGATCACCCTGCGCAGCCAGAACATGTTCCTGGAAAACGCCAATCTGCTGAAAAAAATCAGCTTCCCGCGGATCTGCCTGCCTGTGATCGTGTTGCTCAACGCGGGGATCAACTTTGCGATCATCCTTGGCCTGTTCCTGGGCTTTTTGCTGATCAGTGGGCGTTTGCCCGGCATGGCGTTGTTGGCACTGGTGCCGCTGCTGATACTCCAGGTGATCTTCTGCGCCGGGCTGGGGATGATTCTCGGGGTGCTGAACGTGTTTTTCCGCGATGTCGGACAGTTCTTCGGGATTTGCCTGCAGTTCTGGTTCTGGCTGACACCGATCGTCTACCCGATGTCGATCCTGCCCGAACCCATTCAACGGTTGCTAGGGCTCAACCCCATGACCGCCTTGATGCACAGCTACCAGAATCTGTTTCTCTACAACCAATGGCCGGTCTGGAGTTCGCTGACACCGCTGTTGGTGATTGGCCTGCTGTTCTGCGTGATGGGGCTGCGGCTTTTCCGCCAGCGTGTCGGTGAAATGGTGGACGAGCTCTGATGGGACATATACGCGTCAGTGGCCTGGGCAAGGCCTATAAACAGTATCCAAACCGCTGGAGCCGGCTGTTCGAATGGCTGGTGCCGTTTTCCCGGTCCCGCCATCACTTGCACTGGGTTTTGCAAGGTGTCGATTTTGAAATCCAGCCAGGTCAAGCGGTCGGCATTGTCGGGGTCAACGGCGCCGGTAAAAGTACCTTGCTGAAGATGATCACCGGCACCACTCAACCCACGTGCGGGCAGATCCAGCTGCAAGGGCGTGTTGCCGCGTTGCTTGAGTTGGGCATGGGCTTTCACCCCGATTTCACCGGCCGCCAGAACGCCTTCATGGCCGGTCAGTTGCTGGGGATGCACGTCGAAGAGATCGAAGCGCTGATGCCGGAAATCGAAGGTTTTGCCGAGATTGGCGAAGCCATCGACCACCCGGTACGCACCTACTCCAGTGGCATGCAGATGCGGCTGGCTTTCAGTGTCGCCACGGCACGGCGGCCAGACATCCTGATCGTCGACGAAGCGCTGTCAGTGGGTGACGCCTACTTCCAGCACAAGAGCTTCGAACGCATCCGCAGCTTCCGTCGGGCCGGGACTACCTTGCTGATCGTGTCTCATGATCGCTCGGCGATTCAGTCGATCTGCGACACCGCGATCCTCCTGGAAAAGGGCCGCATGGCCTTGCACGGCAAGCCGGAAGAGGTGATGGACTACTACAACGCCATGCTCGCCGAACGCGAAGGCCAGATCGTGCGCCAGGAAATGCTTGCCAACGGCCAGGTGCAAACCATCTCCGGCACCGGCGAAGCGACCATCCACAGCGTGCGTTTGCTGGATCAACGCCAGCGCTCGGTGGAAGTGGCCGAAGTCGGCCAGCCGATGGTGCTGGAGGTGCAGGTTGACATCCGCCAGGACATCGAACGACTGGTGCTGGGTTTCCTGATCAAGGATCGCCTGGGCCAGGCGATGTATGGCATCAACACCCACCGGCTTGAACAGGCGTTGACCGGCCTGAGCGCCGGAGAACGGGTGACCTACCGCTTTGCCTTTCCCATGCGTCTGGGCAAGGGCAACTATTCCGTCGCCCTGAGCCTGTCGCGCCTGGACTCGCACCTGGACCGCAATTTCGAATGGCGTGATTACGGCCTGGTGTTCCATGTCATCAACAACCGTCAGGAAGACTTCGTCGGCTGTTCATGGCTTGAGGCGCAGACCAGCATTACTCGCTCATCGGCCACCCCGGTAGAACCCATCACCCCGGAGACAGCACCATGACGCGGTTACTGGTCGAGTGCACCTATGTATTCGAGCATCCCCAGACCAATTCCGGGATTCAGCGCGTGGTGCGCAATGTCATCCGCGAGTTACCCAAAAAAGACCCGTCGGTGGAATGCATTCCGGTGGTGATGCTCAACGGAACACTGTATCGAGTGACAAGCCTGGCCCCCCTGCCGACGCCGAAGCTGGACCTGATGAGCCTGCGTATACGGCTTGAGCAAGTCGCCAACAACTTCTGGCTGCGCCAGCGAACCCTCGAACGCCGCCGGCCGTTCCGCCAATCGCTGTTCGCCCGTCGCGTGCTGTACATCGGTTGCCGACTCTTTGCATTCGCCTGCTTGAGCATTCCCTTGCGGATTCTCGATCGCTGCCTGAGGAACCAGGAAATCCCAACCCGTTGCACGCCGCTGCAACACCAACCGGGCGATCAACTGGTGCTGCTGGATTCCTCCTGGCATGCGGATTTTTTCCCCTTGGCCGAACAGCTCAAGCGTGACGGCGTGGGTATCGTTTCGGTGATCTACGACCTGATTCCGCTGACCCATCCGCAGTATTGCGACGCTGGGCTCGTCAGGGTGTTCAATGACTGGTTCGACTGGATCGCCCGCACCGCGGATGGCTATATCGCCATTTCCGCGACCATTCGCGATCAGGTCTGTGATGAAATGCTGCGCCGGGTCGGGGCCGAGCACGTTCGACATCGCTGGTTCGACTACTTCCACCTGGGCAGTGAACTGGACTTGTGCGATGACGCGTCGAAGGTCGACGCAGACCTTCAGCAGATGTTCAAGAGCAAGGACCCGGTGTTCCTGATGGTCAGCACCATCGAGCCGCGCAAGAACCACGACTATCTGCTCGATGCGTTCGAACTGGCCTGGGCCAAAGGGTCGCGGGCACGTCTGTGTATCGCTGGACGCATTGGCTGGAAGTGCGATGCATTGATTGAGCGGATTCGTGAACATCCGGAGCTCAATGCGCGTTTGTTCATGTTCAACACGCTCTCGGACAAGAGTCTGGAGTACGCGTATTCCAAAGCCACATCGCTGGTGTTCCCCTCGTACGTCGAAGGTTTCGGCCTGCCACTGGTGGAAGCGATGCAGCGCGGCTTGCCGGCGATGGGCAGTGACATTCCGGTGTTCCGCGAGATTGGCGGTGAGTTCATGGCCTATTTCGACCTCGCGTCCCCGCAAAGCCTGGTCGATCTGGTCACCCACCTGGAAAACACCGGGACCTTTCCGGCCGCACGCAAGGTAAGCGAGTGGCGCTGGCTTGGTTGGCGCGAGGCCAGTACGCAATTGGTCGAGCGAATCCTGCGCAACCTGAAGAAGACTCCGATCACCGTTGAGAGGCAGCATGCAGATTGCCCTTAACGCACGAATTCTGCAGGCACCTCGAACCGGTATCGGCCACTATCTGGCCGAACTGGTCAGCGCCCTGACCCATGAGCCAGACCTGGAACTGTCGTTGTTCCACGGCTGGGGCTGGAGTTCGTCACTACCGCAGGCGGCAATGCCCGGCTACTCACGGCTGACACCGTTGCTGCGGCAGATCCCCGGTGCCTACCAGGCACGGCGCTGGCTGGAGCAACGGCGCTTCGACCGGGGACACTCGGCGGCCATCGACCTCTACCACGAACCGAGTCTGTGGCCCTTGGCATTCAAGGGCCCGACCATCATCACCCTGCACGACCTGACCCATCTGCACTACCCTTCGACCCAACCGGCAGCGCGGTTACGGGAGATTGAACGTCGACTGGGCAAAGGCGTGCGACAGGCACGCCTGATCCTGACCGACTCGCAGTTTGTCGCCGACGAGGCCCAGCGCTACTTCGGCCTCGGGCCTGAGCGTTTCGTGGTTGCGCCACTGGGGGCCGCGACACGTTTTCATCCACGCTCGAACGAGTCCTTGCAGCAGACGCTGCAACCTCACGGTGTGCAGCCACAGCGGTACTTCCTGTGTGTCGGGACTCTGGAGCCGCGCAAGAACCTGTCGCTGGCATTGCGTGCTCACGCGCAACTGCCGCAGGCACTGCGTCAGCGTTTTCCTTTGCTGGTCATCGGCATGGCCGGGTGGAAGGGAGACCAACTCAATGATGAACTGCACAAGGCCCTGGCAGCCGGCCATGTCCGCCTGCTGGGGTACCTGCCTGATGAGCAGGTCGCACAACTGGTAGCTGGGGCCCGGGCGCTGGTTTTCCCCTCTGTTTATGAAGGTTTTGGTCTGCCGGTTCTGGAGGCCATGTCCAGCGGCACACCCGTAGTACTGACCCGATACTCGTCCATGCCCGAAGTTGCGGGCACCGCGGGCAATTACATTGAGCCGGATGATGTGCACGGGTTGTGTGAAGCCATGAGTCGTTTGGCCGACGATGAAGCGCATCGGCAAGTATGCCGAGAAGCGGGATTGCAACGGGCGAAGCTTTTTTCCTGGGAGCGCTGCGCGAAGCTGACCGTCCGCGCCTACCGCCAGGCTTTGGGAGGTTGAATGCGTGTTCTTCATTTTTACAAAACGTATTTATCAGAAACCGTCGGCGGTATCGAACATGTCATGTTCGAACTATGCGAAAGCGGCGCACAGCACGGCATTCAGAGCAAGGTTCTGACGTTAAGCGCCAACCCGACGCCTGCGGTCATCCGGTTTTATCAGCACGAGGTCCATCGCGCCAAACTCGATGTGCAATTCGCATCTACCGGTTTGTCCTACAGCGTCTTCAAGCAGTTTCGGGAATTAGCCGCAGAAGCCGACGTGGTCAACTATCACTTTCCCTGGCCGTTCATGGATGTGGTGCATTTCCTCAGCGGCATGAACAAACCCAGCGTAGTGACGTACCACTCGGACATCATCCGGCAAAAGCATCTGCTCAAACTCTACCGGCCGTTGATGACGCGCTTTCTTGCCAGCGCTGACCGGATTGTCGCGGCGTCGCCAAACTACCTGCATACCAGTGACGTCCTGAAAAAATTCTCGGACAAAACCCGGGTCATTCCCTACGGCCTGAACAAATCCGCTTATCCAAAACCCGACATCGAACGCATGGCCTGTTGGCGGCAACGCCTGGGAGAACGTTTCTTTCTGTTCGTCGGTGTCATGCGTTACTACAAGGGTCTGCACATCCTGCTCGATGCACTCAAAGATATTGATTACCCGGTGGTGATTGTCGGCGCCGGGCCTCTGGAAAATGAGCTGCACGCCCAAGCCGCCGCGCTGGGTCTGCGCAACCTGCATTTCCTCGGGCGCCTGGATGATGAAGACAAAGCCGCGGTGCTACAACTGAGCTACGCGATTGTCTTTCCGTCACACCTGCGCTCGGAAGCGTTTGGCATCTCCCTGCTCGAAGGGGCAATGTATGGCAAACCGATGATCTCCAGCGAAATCGGCACCGGCACCAGTTATATCAATATTCACGAAGAAACCGGGCTGGTGGTGCCTCCGAGTAATCCACAGGCGTTTCGCGAAGCCATGCGCGCACTCTGGGAAAACCCTGTCCGCGCAGCGGAAATGGGCGTGAAGGCTGAAGCTCGTTACCGGCAGCTGTTTACCGCTGACGAAATGGGTCGCAAATGGACCGAGCTGTATCGGGAGCTGCTGGAGGAGAAATCGCTGTCCTACGCTTGATGATCAAAAGATCGCAGCCTGCGGCAGCTCCTACGAAGTACGCCGATCCTCTGTAGGAGCTGCCGCAGGCTGCGATCTTTTATTACAGGTCGAGCACCAGCGGTGTCTGGCCCTGAGCCGGAACTGCACAGCAAATCAGCACTTCCCCGGCACCGGGTAACTCCGCCGGAGGCTGTGGATAATTCACCTGACCGCTGATCAAACGAGTCTTGCAGGTGCCACAGGATCCGCCGCGGCAGCTGAACTCTGGCCGCAATCCCTGGCTTTCCGCCAACTCCAGCAAACTGCCGCTGTCCGGCTGCCAGCGTGCATCAATGGCCGAACGCTGGAACACCACCGCAACCGAGGCGGTGGCCGCTGGAGGCTGCTCGATGACTACCGCCTCTGGATCCGGCTGCCGACGCAGTGTCGAAGGACCAAAGGTTTCGGCGTGAATCCGCTCATCGCGGATGTCCAGCCTACGTAAATCGTCGTACAGCCCTTGAGTGAAACTGCTCGGGCCGCACAAGACAAAAGCCACCTGATCGTAGTCTTCCACCAACAGGATGGTTTTAAGCAGCGCCAGGTCGATACGCCCGGTCAGGTCAAAATCCTCGCCCTCCCGGGCCTGACTTTCCGGTTGGCTGAGCAGCCGAACGACCCGCACAGCGCCATCCGCCCCCTCCAACAAGCGATCAAGCTCAACCCGAAACGGTTGATCGGCCAGGCTGCGCGAACTCTGAATCAACCAGCTCGGCCGGGTACGCCGGGTGCGCTGGCCCTGGTAAACCACTTCACGCAGCATCGACAACAACGGCGTGATGCCGACCCCGGCCGCCAACAGCACCAGTGGCCGAGGCTCATTGGCGGCTACCGTGAAATGCCCTTGCGGTGCGCGTGCTTCAATCAGGTCACCGACCCGAATGTGTTCATGCAGATGCGAAGACACCAATCCATCACGCTTCACGCTGATGCGGAAGAATTCATCGGAGGGCGCACTCGACAGACTGTAAGTACGGATATGCACCTGGCCATCAAGCGTGAAACGCACCGGCAAGTGCTGCCCGGCCAGGAACAGCGGTAACCCTGCGCCGTCAGCCGGTTCCAGATAGATCGAGCGAATGCTCTGGCTTTCCCGCTCGATTCGGCTGACCCGCAAGGGCCGCCAACGATCGCCCAATGCCGCTGCCTGCAACCTGGCGGCAGCCTGTTCCCAGGTGCCGGTCATCAAACTGTTGGGCGAAACCCCGTCGAAGCGCCAGCGCAACGCCAACGCTGCGGGCCGCCGTACGACGTGCTGCACGTGCAGCTTCCACAACCGTTCGGCACCTTGAAAGGCCTTGACTTGCAGGCCATCGAGGATGATTTCCGTGCGACCGCTGACCTGCAACAGGTCACCCGAGGTGAAATCGATAAACAGCAACCCGGCTCGCGGATTGAGTAACAGGTTGCCCAAGGTATTGAAGTGCAGATTGCCGGCAAAATCAGGGATGGTCAGGCAGTCGCCCTCGACTTGAACGAAACCCGCCTGACCACCGCGGTGGGAAACATCCACAGCCCTTGAGTTATCCACATCCACGTAACTGGCGACAAAGAAGGTGTCTGCACCACAAATCATCGCCCTCGCTGCGTCATCCAGGGTATTCAGACGCTGTGCGATACGGGTCGACGGATCCGCCAGCGGCACCGATTTGAACTGACGTAATTGAATGTACTGCGGGCAATTACCAAAGGCCTGCTCAACCACGACGCTCAGGCCTTGGGCACCGATTGTGCTGACCCGGCCATTGATCCGGTTACGGCGCCGGGTGTGCAGCTCGATCCCCAGCAAACCCATCGCCACCCCAGCCTGCAATTGCGCCGGGTCATCGACAGCAGGCAAACTATCCAGTTGCAAAAGCGCAGGCTCAGGGGAATGGGCAAAGCCCGGTTGACCTTCGAGGATGCTCGCCCAGGGGTTACCGTCGATGTCCACTGCACCGAACAGCATGAACGGCAGCTGCCGATAGAACTGCCGATGCTGATCCGGCATTTCACTGCGGATCACCTTGCGCCCGTGCGCTTCCATACGCTCGGCAACCCCTGCATGAGCCTGCAACTGTTTCTCGCCCGCATGCCAAGGTGAAAGCTCCATCGCAGTTCTCCCCTGCGCACCCGGCGCAGTGTGAACGGCCCACATCGTCGGGCCGTAAGCGCTTCAGGCAGTTTGCAAACCGGCCACGGTGCGTGGCATGCCGACGAAGCCGGGCAAGGCCTCGACACGCGCCAGCCAGGACTGCACGTTCGCATAGTCGGCCAGCGACACATTGCCTTCCGGCGCATGGGCGATGTAGCTGTAGGCAGCAACATCGGCGATGGTCGGCTCATTGCCGGCGAGGTAGGTAGATTTGCTCAGTTCCTGATCAATCACCTTGAGCAGATTGTGGGAACGAGCGATCACTTCTTCGGCATTGTAAGGCGCACCGAACACCGTGATCAGCCGTGCAATGGCCGGACCGAAGGCAATCGGCCCGGCCGCCACCGATAACCAGCGCTGAACCCTGGCCGTACCGACCGGGTCGGCGGGCAGCCAGCGGCCCTTGCCGTATTTCTGCGCCAGGTACACCAGAATGGCGTTGGAATCCGCCAGCACTACACCTTGGTCATCGATCACCGGGACTTGGCCGAAGGCGTTGAGTGCGAGAAAGTCCGGTTGTTTATGCGCGCCTTTCGCCAGATCGACAAAAATCAATTCCGTTGGCAGCTCAAGCAAGGACAGCATCAACTCCACGCGGTGGGCGTGGCCGGAACGTGGGAAGTTGTAGAGTTTGATAGCGTGCATGGTCGACTCCGGGGTGGATTGCGCCGCTCGGTAAAGAACCGCGCTGGATGGCCCTATCTTCTATCCGTCACCCAAACAACAGAATAGCCAGAAAAGACAATCCATCATTTCATCCCGTGCAATAACGCCTCAGGTACGTAACGCCGGATGTTCCCGTAACGCGCTCACCGCATAGTCCACAAAACTGCGGACCCGCACCGGCGCCTTGCGTCCGCCCTGATACACCACATGGATGGGCAACGGTGGAAGTTCGAAGTCTTGCAGGACGATTTCCAGCTCACCGGTAGCAACCTTGCTGGCCACCTGATAGGAAAGAACCCGGGTCAATCCAAGCCCCAGGGCTGCAGCCGTGATTGCCGCCTGATTCGCCGTCACCACCAGACACGGTTCAGGGCGAACGCTCAACACCTCACCGGCCTCGGTAAAGGGCCAGTTTCGCTGTTGCCCAATGGACGAGGTGGCGACGATCCGCGCTCGGCCCAGATCATTGGGATGCACAGGCCGGCCATGACGCCTCAGATAATCAGGAGACCCGCAGATAACCCGCCGCACCTCACCCACCAGAATGGCGTGCTGGTTGCTGTCGGGTAGCTCACCGATGCGCACGGCGACGTCGATGCCCTCCTCGACCATGCTCACCACTCGGTCGACCAGCAACGCGTTGATACTGATATCGGGAAACTGCTCAAGGTAGCCAACCATCACCGGCGTCACGAACAACTCACCGAACAGCACCGGTGCGGTGATCGTCAGCTGCCCACGCGGCTCTGCGTGACTGCCCGCGGCCGAAGCCTCGGCTTCCTGAATGTCCGCCAGAATGCGTCGGCAGTCTTCCAGGTAACGCTGACCGGCCTCACTCAAATGCAGACTGCGCGTGGTCCGTGTCAGCAGTTGAGTGCCGATCCGTACCTCCAGCGCCGCCACCGCCCGCGTCACGCTGGCCGCCGACAACCCCAGGCGCCGCGCCGCCGCAGAGAAGCCCTGCTCTTGCGCCACGGCAACGAATACCTGCATTTCCTGGAGTCTGTCCATGAGCTACCTGTTGCACCGTCGTGGCCAACCTTGAATGAGCCGGTTACAGACTGCCTTCGACATCCTCCAGACTGAAGGTTTCGGTGTTGTCGTCATAGGAGAATATTTCGGCGTACCGGCCCCAACTGATCACGTTCTCCAGTGTTTCTTCTACCGCGGTGTCATTGAGCGAATCTCCCAATTCCTGCTCGAAACGCACACGCGGCGCCCAGTGACCACGTCTTTCCTGCAACACCTGGCGAATACGGGCGGCCAATGGCACATACCTGAGCAGATGGTCGGCAAAAATGGTTTTGCGTTCCTGGGTACCGTACTCATCGAACAGCTTGCCCGCGTCGGTCAACTTGATGTCGGCGCCCTTGAGCTCGGCAAACCCCAGATGCTCGAGCATCTCCGCGACGGGAAACAGGTCATCGACCTCCAGCAGCAGACGCTCGGCGACATTGGAGAGACTGTCCTGCCCATAATACGGTTCGGCCGCCAGCGCCGAAATCAGACCGGCCATAAGGTTGGTCGATACCTCAGGCAACGGGCTGCCCAATTGCAGTTCGGCCTTGCCGGTTTTGGCGTCGGCACTGCGTCGGTTGGTCATCAGTGCATAGATGTCATCGACCATTTTGCGAAAGGCCGGGTCCAGACGGTTGCGCGGCTGGGGGAACGGCACATTGATTTGCGCTACGACCCGGCCGGGGTTTGACGACAACACCAGCACGCGGTCGCACATCAACACCGCCTCTTCGATGTTGTGGGTCACGATCAGGATGGACTTGATCGGCAACTGGCCGCCGCTCCACAGGTCCAGCAAATCGGTTCTCAGGGTTTCTGCCGTCAGTACATCCAGCGCCGAGAACGGCTCATCCATCAGCAGCAGGGTCGGGTTGACCACCAGCGCCCGGGCAAAGCCCACCCGCTGGCGCATACCGCCCGACAATTCCCGAGGGTAAGCGTTTTCGAATCCGTCGAGGCCGATCAGGTCGATGGCGGCCAGCGCACGTTTGCGCGCTTCCTTGGGTTCGACCTGCAACGCCTGTAGACCGGCCTCAACGTTTTCCAGAACCGTCAGCCAGGGAAACAGGGCAAAGGTCTGAAAGACCATGGCCACGCCTTCGGCAGGGCCGGTCAACAACGAGCCGTTATAGCGAACCTCGCCTGAAGAGGGCAGGATAAGCCCGGCAATGATCCGCAGCAGCGTCGACTTGCCGGACCCGGAGCGGCCCAGCATGCCAACGATTTCGCCCTCGCGCAGGGTCAGGTCAACATCGCTGAGCACCTGCAACTCGTCCTTGCCCTTGCCGAACCCGCGGCTGACGTTCTTGAGTGCATAAATTTCGGAGTGCGCGCCTGTTTTTTCAGTCTGGCTATTCATCAAATCGACACCTGTTAATTCAGACGGAGTTTGTTTTCAGCGATGGCGTACATCGGCCGCCACAGCAAGCGGTTGAACGCCACGACAAAGAACGACATCACCACCACGCCCAAGGTGATTTTTGGAAAGTCGCCAGCCGCGGTGGTCTGAGCGATGTACGCACCCAAACCGTGAGCGACCACTTTGTCCTGTCCCCAGGAAACGAATTCGGACACGATACTGGCGTTCCACGCCCCGCCCGAGGCAGTAATCGCACCGGTCACGTAATACGGGAAAATGCCGGGCAGCATGACCTTGCGCCACCACTGCCAGCCGCGAATGCGGAAGTTGGCCGCGGCCTCGCGAAAATCGTTGGGAAAGGCGCTGGCGCCAGCGATCACGTTGAACAGGATGTACCACTGGGTACCCAGCACGATCAGCGGGCTCAGCCAAATGTCCGGGTTCAACTGGTAGTGCAGAATCACGATGACAAACACCGGAAACAGCAGGTTCGCCGGGAACGCCGCCAGGAACTGGGCCAGCGGCTGGATTTTCTCCGCCAGATGCGGGCGCAAGCCGATCAGCACGCCCAGCGGTACCCAGATCAGCGAGGCCACCAGAATCAACAAGGCCACCCGCAGCAGGGTAATGGCACCCAGACCGATCACATGCCAGAGTTCGTCCAGCGTCACCTCGCTGCCGACGTAGATGACAATGTGATACAGAGCGTAAAGAGTCATCGCCACAATCGCCGCCGCCCAGACCCAATCGATAGCCCTTGAAACCGTCGGACTGGCCTGAACCACCACCGCTTTGGAGCGTGGCAGGCTCAGGCGCATATTGGTAATACGCACGATGGCCCGCAGAAATGGCCGCAACAGGCGCTGAACGACCCGGGTACGCTGGATCAGATTCAGTACCCAGGACTCCGGGGCCCCGGCCTGTGAAGCCGTGTCTTCCATCCGGAACTTGTCTGCCCAGGCTACCAGCGGCCGGAACAGGAATTGGTCGTAAATCAGGATGACCACAATCATCGCCAGAATGACGTAACCCACTGCGTGCATGTCGCGTTGCTCGATGGCCGTTGCCAGATAGGAACCGACCCCCGGCAAGGTGATGGTCTTGTCACCCACGGTGATCGCTTCCGAGGCCACCACGAAGAACCAGCCACCGGACATGCTCATCATCATGTTCCAGACCAGGCCCGGAATGGCGAACGGCACATCGAGCTTCCAGAACTTTTGCCAGCCGGAAAGCTGCAGGTTGCTGGACACCTCCTCCAGATCTCGAGGCACCGTGCGCAGCGACTGGTAGAAGCTGAACGTCATGTTCCAGGCCTGGCTGGTGAAGATGGCAAAGATCGCCGCGCACTCCGCGCCCAGCACCCGTCCTGGAAACAGCAGCAGGAAAAATGTCACGGTAAACGAGATATAGCCCAGCACCGGCACCGATTGCAGGATATCCAGTACTGGCACCAGCAGCTTCTCTGCCCGCCGGCTTTTGGCCGCCAATGTCCCGTACACCAGGGTAAAGATCAGTGACGCGACCATGGCGGCGAGCATGCGCAATGTCGTGCGGATCGCATATTCGGGCAAGTCGGCCGGATCCAGCGAAATGACCTGCGTCTGCAACGTCGAGATTGGAGCCCAGGTCTGGTGTGCGCCAATCGAGAAAAACAGCAGGAAGCCAATCACCAACGGCATGGCGATCAGATCCCAGCGATTGGGAAGCAACCGTTGTGCCGTGGCCGGTATGTAATGACGCAATACCTTATTCATGTTCAGTGATTCCAGTAGCGTTCTGGAGGTGATCGTTGACCACCGATCAACAGTTTCTAGAGCGACCGCGCACAGAACAGCTCAACAAGCAGTTGAAGCACAGCTAAGTACACTCTAGCGGGGTAATAAAACGACGGAGGGAGGCCACACAAACGAACGCTATAGGGGCGATGCAGAAAATGGTTCAGTGGCTCAGAAATCCAGGGAATCTGAACACACCATTTACCCTCTGCGCCTCATTTGGCATCTCAATGGGTGGCCCGCCGAGAATGGGCGGGATCCATGGCTGGAGTCTCCTGAACGGGAGTGAAAAGGACATTTGGACGGAAAATCACGACGTCATCCAGCCGCAGATTTTGCCTGCGGCACACGTAATCGAAATCGATGCCGACGCGCTGCATTTCCGGGGCGGATTGTACGTTTCAAATTGTTACAGAAACATAAACTTGACGTATTTTTTACGTATTTGTGAATGGCCACCATCCCATTGACGGAATCGATGCCCATTGCCGCATCTCGACTCCCCCGCCCAGCAGGTAGCGCGCGGGGGGGCGAATGAGCTGTGTTGACTTTCCCTGCTCGGCCGGCCAGAATTTACAACTTGTTACATCTGAGGTCATTTTTCTTTGGACAGTCATTGTTGTGAATCGGAGAAATTCTCCGTAAAAGCTTGGCACGACCTCAGCTAGTTCCCCTTAGCCAACGTCTTGCCGAGTGCAGGACGTTGCGCGCATCAGTATCAAACTCCTTCGCGTAACTAAAACATCAAACCTGAGCGGGCAGATTTTTCTGTGCGCTCTCTGATCCGTGCGTGCGTCTTGCGTTCGCTGCGGTCACAGGTTTGCGACCCCATCGCCTGCCTTCATCTGTGCAGTAGCGATTGTTTTTACGTGTTCGTACCGCCAGGTACGGAAAGGAGGGCGTCATGCCACCTGAAAGTAATCAAAGGCCATCTCAATATTCGAAGTTGTGCCGCCACGAAAATCATGAAGGAGAGACCCCTTATGGACCCCAGTAGTAGTAGTCCGGTCACTCTGACTGAAATGGCGGCGTCTAGCGGGTAGCAGTACAGCCATCACTGGCTGATCTCCTCCCTGCACTTCCCCCCGCATTTCTCTCCGAGTGACCTCTTCACGACCCTGACCAGTTTTGGTCGACGGTTTAGTGCCCGTTTATTTCGCGCCCCTGAGCGCCAGGACGCCTGATTTTCCACTCTGATCCAGCTTTAGGCTGTGGTTTGCAGAGGGAAAACACCTGCATACCTGTCCGGCGCGAATCGAAAGCGGCATCCAGCGTTACGCTTTTGGAGAGATTTTGTTATGTCCAACATGAAGATTGAAACTGCTGTTCTTGACAGCGCCCACGTCGGAGACATCCGCGGAGCATTCGGTACCATCCGTCATGACGACATCGCCCCGCGCAAGGGTTGGTGGCAACGCTTCAAAACACTGATGGCCATCCTGGGCCCAGGGTTGATCGTAATGGTCGGCGATAATGACGCCGGCGCATTCAGCACCTACGGCCAGGCCGGCCAGAACTACGGGACCATGCTGCTGTGGACAATGGCACTGTTGATCCCTGTGCTGTACGTCAATCAGGAAATGGTGCTGCGTCTGGGTGCAGTGACGGGTGTCGGCCACGCCCGGCTGATCATCGAACGCTTCGGCAAGTTCTGGGGTGCATTCAGTGCGATCGACCTGTTCATTCTCAACGCGCTGACCATCGTCACCGAGTTCATCGGCATCAGCCTCGGAATGGAGTTTCTCGGTGTGCCCAAGGTGGCCGGGGTGTGCGTGGCAGCAGTGTTCATCATGCTGGCAGCCTCTACCGGCGACTTCCGGCGCTTCGAACGCTTCGCATTGATCCTGGTCGTGGGTAGCCTGCTGCTGGTACCGATTTTCGTGATGATCCACCCACCCATGGCGCAAGTCGCTCACGACTTTTTCATCCCGCAACTGCCTGCTGACGGCAAGCTGTCGGAAGTGTTGCTGCTGATCATCGGCATCGTGGGTACCACCGTCGCACCATGGCAGCTGTTCTTCCAGCAAAGCTACTTGATCGACAAACGCATCACCCCGCGCTTCATCCAGTACGAACGCGCGGATCTATGGCTGGGCATTGCGATGGTGGTGATTGGTGCAGTGGCCATGATTGCCTTCACCGCGCAAGTTTTTGTCGGTAACCCGGAGTTCGGCCAGTTCACCGATGCCGGCGCCATCGCCACAGGCATCGCCAAATATCACGGGCGCCTGCCGGGCGTACTGTTTGCCATCGCGCTGATCGACGCCAGTATCATCGGTGCAATGGCGGTGTCGCTGTCGACTGCCTACGCACTGGGCGATGTACTGAACCTGAAACACTCGCTGCACCGTAAACCAAGCGATGCCAAAGGCTTTTACCTGATGTACTGCGGCCTGATAGCGCTGGCTGCGGCGCTGGTGTTGATTCCAGGTGTGCCGCTCGGCCTGCTGACCAATGCGGTGCAAACACTGGCTGGCGTGCTGCTACCGAGCGCCACCGTGTTCCTGTTGCTGCTGTGCAACGACAAGGAAGTGCTGGGCCCATGGGCAAACAAGCGCTTCACCAACGTCATTACTGCGGTCATTGTCGCGGTACTCGTACTGCTGTCGATCATCTTGACAGCAGCGGTGGCCTTCCCGGATATGTCCGGTGAAACCATCACCAACATCCTCATCGGTGGCGGCCTGGTGGGGCTCGTCATCGCCATTGCCGTGAATGTGCTGCACGCCCGCAAAGAAGTCGACGACGGGCTGTTGCCTGAAAACACCGTTACCTTCACCCAACAAATGATGTACTCGTGGCGGATGCCGCCACTGGCACAACTGAAGCCGATGGTCCTGTCGCAACGTAACCGCATCTGGATGGGGGTGTTGCGCGGTTACCTGGTGGTGGCGATGGGCATGGTGATTTACAAGGTCATTCAACTGGCGCTCGCATAATCTGTTAACCGGCCGGACGAATCGCGCACGCTTTCGTCCCGCCTTTAACGGCAGCCCCCTATCCCCTCCCTGGAAAACGTCCTCACAGCCACTTCGTGATGAAAGGGCCAGATAATAAAAAACCCCCTGAATCAGGGGGTTTTTGCATAACGTCGAAACCGGTTGGTAAGCACCCACTCAGGTTTCAGTCTTGTGGATAACTCACTCCACCGTCACCGACTTCGCCAGGTTGCGCGGCTGGTCGACGTCGGTGCCTTTGAGCACGGCGACGTAGTACGAGAGCAACTGCAGCGGAATGGTGTAGAGGATCGGCGACAGGATGTCGTGGATGTGCGGCATGTTGACCACATGCGTGCCTTCGCCATTGCTCATGCCGGCTTTTTCGTCAGCAAACACAATCAGCTGGCCGCCACGGGCACGAACTTCCTGCAGGTTGGATTTCAACTTCTCCAACAGTTCGTTGTTCGGTGCCACCGTTACCACCGGCATGTCGTCGTCGACCAGTGCCAACGGGCCGTGCTTGAGCTCGCCGGCTGGGTAGGCTTCAGCGTGGATGTAGGAGATTTCCTTGAGTTTGAGCGAGCCTTCCATCGCCACCGGGTACTGCGCACCACGGCCGAGGAACAGCGTGTGGTGCTTGTCGGCAAACAGCTCGGAGATTTTTTCGACGGTGCTGTCCATCGCCAGCGCTTCGCCAAGACGAGTCGGCAAGCGGCGCAGTTCTTCGACCAGTTCTGCTTCCACGTCTTTGTTCAGGGTGCCCCGCACCTGACCCAGGGACAGGGTCAACAGCAGCAGCCCCACCAACTGAGTAGTGAACGCTTTAGTCGAGGCCACACCGATTTCGCGACCGGCCTGGGTCAGCAAAGTCAGGTCAGACTCACGCACCAGCGAGCTGATGCCAACGTTGCAGATGGCCAGGCTGGCGAGGAATCCCAGCTCTTTGGCGTTGCGCAGTGCGGCCAGAGTGTCAGCGGTTTCGCCAGACTGAGAGATCGTGACAAACAGCGAATCGGGTTGCACGACTACTTTGCGATAGCGGAATTCGCTGGCGACTTCGACCTGACACGGGATCCCGGCCAGTTCTTCCAGCCAGTAACGCGCAACCATACCGGCGTGATAACTGGTGCCGCAGGCGACGATCTGCACGTTGCGGACCTTGGCGAACAGCTCGGCGGCTTGTGGGCCGAACGCTTGTACCAACACCTGATTCGGGCCAAGGCGGCCTTCCAGCGTGCGTTGCACGACCGATGGTTGCTCGTGGATTTCCTTGAGCATGTAGTGACGGAACTCGCCCTTCTCGGCGGATTCGGTGTTATCGCGGTACTGCACCGCTTCGCGCTCGACAACGTTGCCATCGATATCCCAGATCTGCACGCTGTCACGGCGGATCTCAGCGATGTCGCCTTCTTCCAGGTACGTGAAACGGTCAGTGACCTGACGCAGCGCCAGTTGGTCGGACGCCAGGAAATTCTCACCCAGACCCAGACCGATCACCAACGGGCTGCCACTACGAGCCGCGACCAAACGATCCGGTTGCTGTGCGCTGATAACGGCCAGGCCGTAAGCACCGTGCAATTCCTTGACGGTGGCCTTGAGGGCAACGGTCAGGTCAGGGAGGTCCTTGAGTTTGTGGTTCAGCAGGTGGGCAATGACTTCAGTATCGGTGTCCGAGGTGAACACGTAACCCAGTGCCTTGAGCTGCTCACGCAGGGCTTCATGGTTTTCGATGATGCCGTTGTGCACCACCGCCAGATCGCCGGAGAAATGTGGGTGAGCGTTACGCTCGCATGGCGCACCGTGAGTCGCCCAACGGGTGTGGGCAATACCCAGACGGCCGGCCAACGGCTCGGCGGCCAGCGCTTGTTCCAACTCGCTGACCTTGCCCGGGCGACGCATGCGCTCAAGTTTTTCACCGTTGGTGTAAACCGCCACACCTGCGCTGTCGTAGCCGCGGTATTCGAGGCGCTTCAGACCTTCGAGCAAAATGGCGGTGATATTACGTTCCGCGACTGCGCCGACAATTCCACACATGCTATTTCTCCTGGCTGACTGCCGCGCATATCAAGTTAATGCCGCGGGCCTGAATCTGGTCGCGAGCCTCTTGCGGCAGGCGATCATCGGTAATAAGGGTATGGATGCTGCTCCATGGCAGTTCCAGGTTTGGAATCTTGCGGCCGATCTTGTCGGATTCGACCATCACGATCACTTCACGGGCCACGTCGGCCATCACTCGGCTTAGACCGAGCAATTCGTTAAACGTCGTGGTACCTCGTACCAGATCAATGCCGTCGGCACCGATGAACAACTGATCAAAATCGTAAGAGCGCAGGACCTGCTCGGCGACCTGCCCCTGAAATGACTCGGAATGCGGGTCCCAGGTTCCACCGGTCATCAATAGCACCGGTTCATGTTCAAGCTCGCTCAACACATTGGCGACGTGCAAGGAATTGGTCATGACGACCAGACCCGGCTGTTGCCCAAGTTGCGGAATCATCGCGGCGGTCGTGCTGCCGCTGTCGATGATAATTCTCGCGTGTTCACGAATCCGCGTTACCGCAGCTCGAGCAATCGATTGCTTGTATTGGGAGACAGCTTGGCTCGGATCACTGACCAACTCGTGCGGCATGGTGATCGCGCCGCCGTAACGGCGTAGCAACAAGCCATTGCTTTCAAGCGCCGCCAAATCTTTGCGAATTGTAACTTCCGAGGTTTCAAAGCGCTTGGCCAATTCATCCACACTGACTTCGCCCTGCTCAGTCAGCAAGGCAAGGATATTATGGCGACGTTGTGGTGTATTGCGCTTTGACATGAGCTGGCAAATTTCGATTCGAAAGATAACGGAAGCAATCAAAACCTATCAGCGAAACTTCGTCAAGCCGGCGCACAAAAAAAACCTCTGTGGGTAACTCATGGAAACGATCGCAGCCTGCGGCAGCTCCTACGACGATCGAGTACACCTATTCCGTAGGAGCTGCCGAAGGCTGCGATCTTTTGATCTTGCGATCTGTGGATAACTCAGCTTTTGTGGACTTTCACCGGGCGCTTCCAGCCATCGATGTTCTTCTGTCGAGCCCGACCAACGGCCAACTGGGATTTATCCACATTCGAGGTAATCGTCGAACCCGCCGCAGTAGTCGCACCGTCCAAGATATCCACAGGCGCCACCAACGAGTTGTTGGAGCCAATGAATACGTCTTCACCCAGGACAGTTTTCCACTTATTGACGCCATCATAGTTGCAAGTGATGGTGCCGGCGCCGATGTTGGTGCGAGCACCGATCTCGGCGTCGCCCAGATAGCTCAGATGGCCGGC
The DNA here is from genome assembly GCF_001874645.1 of Pseudomonas frederiksbergensis. Classification (NCBI taxonomy): domain Bacteria; kingdom Pseudomonadati; phylum Pseudomonadota; class Gammaproteobacteria; order Pseudomonadales; family Pseudomonadaceae; genus Pseudomonas; species Pseudomonas frederiksbergensis. Next base: position 2,942,702 of record NZ_CP017886.1, on the reverse strand, counting down.
CTTGGCACCTTCACCGAGATGGGCATTCTTCAGCTCGACAAAGTTACCCACATGGGCGCGGGCTTCCAGCACAGTGCCCGGACGCAGACGCGCGAATGGACCGGCATCGCTGCCCTCACCCAGTACCGCGCCTTCGATGTGGCTGTTGGCCTTGATCACCACACCTTTGCGCAAGGTGCTGTCCTTGATCACGCAGTTCGGACCAATGACCACGTCGTCTTCGATGACCACACGACCTTCGAGAATCACGTTGATGTCGATCAGCACATCACGGCCGACAGTCACTTCACCGCGTACATCAAAACGTGCCGGATCGCGCAACGTCACGCCCTGGGCCATCAGTCGACGGCCTTCGCGCAACTGATAGTGACGCTCAAGCTCTGCGAGCTGTACGCGGTCATTGGCACCCTGCACTTCCATCGCGTCGTGAGGTTGCTCGGTGTCTACTACCAGACCGTCGCTGACTGCCATGGCAATTACGTCGGTCAGGTAGTACTCGCCCTGAGCGTTGTTGTTGGAGAGCCGGCTCATCCAGTCACCCAGACGATTGGCCGGCACCGCAAGAATGCCGGTGTTGCCTTCAGTGATCGCACGCTCGGCTTCGCTGGCATCTTTGTGCTCGACGATAGCGGTCACCCGACCGTCAGCGTTGCGCACGATACGACCATAACCCGTCGGGTCATCGAGCTCGACGGTCAACAGTCCCATTTGCAGCGGCGCTACAAGCTTGAGCAAGCGTTGCAGGGTCGGAACTTCAATCAGCGGCACATCACCGTAAAGAATCAACACGGTATCGGCGGTAATGAACGGCACAGCCTGGGCCACTGCGTGACCGGTGCCGAGTTGTTTGTCCTGCAACACGAAGTTCAAGTCATCTGCTGCCAGACGCTCGCGTACCGCGTCGGCGCCATGGCCGATCACCACATGAATGCGCTGTGGATCAAGTTGGCGGGCGCTGTGGATAACATGGCCAAGCATGGAGTTCCCCGCCACCGGGTGAAGAACCTTCGGCAGAGCTGAACGCATGCGAGTGCCTTGACCGGCAGCAAGAATAACGATTTCAAGTGACATGACTGGCTACCAATCCTGGGGGTCAGCGGCTGCGACCAAGAAGTGAATTACAAAAAAAGAAAAAGGGTAGCCGAGGCTACCCTTTTTAATCAATCACACAAAAAGCGGATGGCTGGTTAGCCGCCGAACTTTTTGCGGATTTGCTGGACGGTGCGCAGCTGAGCTGTCGCCTCTGCCAAACGTGCAGCAGCGGAACCGTAGTCGAACTCGGCGCCTCTTTCATGCAAGGCCTTCTCGGCAGCCTGAACGGCTTGCTGAGCGGAGGCTTCGTCCAGGTCGGCAGCACGTTGCACGGTGTCGGCAAGAACCTTGACCATGTTCGGCTGAACCTCGAGGTAACCACCGGAGATGTAAAACACCTCGGCTTCCCCACCCTGTTTTATCAGGCGGATCGGACCTGGCTTGAGTTCAGTGATCAGCGGAGCGTGACCCAGAGCGATACCAAGATCACCCAGGCTGCCGTGCGCAATCACCATCTCGACCAGACCGGAAAAGATTTCTCCTTCCGCACTGACGATGTCGCAATGGACTGTCATAGCCATCTGCTTGCCTCAACCTGATTAGCGCCCGTTGCCGGGCGCCGGGATTACAGTTTCTTGGCTTTCTCGATCGCTTCTTCGATGCCGCCGACCATGTAGAACGCTTGTTCTGGCAGGTGGTCGTAGTCACCGTTGAGGATGCCTTTGAAGCCAGCAATGGTGTCCTTCAGGGAAACGTATTTACCCGATGCACCGGTGAAGACTTCAGCCACGAAGAACGGCTGCGACAAGAAGCGCTGGATCTTACGAGCACGGTTTACCAACTGCTTGTCGGCTTCCGACAGCTCGTCCATACCCAGGATCGCAATGATGTCCTTCAGTTCTTTGTAACGCTGCAGAACATACTGAACGCCGCGAGCGGTGTCGTAGTGGTCCTGGCCGATCACGTTCGGGTCCAGCTGGCGCGAAGTCGAATCCAGTGGATCGACCGCTGGGTAGATACCCAGGGAAGCGATGTCACGGGACAGAACGACGGTGGCGTCCAAGTGGGCGAAGGTGGTCGCTGGCGACGGGTCGGTCAAGTCATCCGCAGGTACGTATACCGCTTGGATCGAAGTGATCGAACCTTCCTTGGTCGAAGTGATACGTTCTTGCAGAACGCCCATCTCTTCAGCCAGGGTCGGCTGGTAACCTACTGCCGAAGGCATACGGCCCAGCAGTGCGGATACTTCAGTACCGGCCAGGGTGTAACGATAGATGTTGTCGACGAACAGCAGAACGTCGTTACCTTCGTCACGGAACTTTTCGGCCATGGTCAGGCCGGTCAGTGCTACGCGCAGACGGTTACCCGGCGGCTCGTTCATCTGACCGTAAACCAGTGCCACTTTGTCCAGAACGTTGGAATCCTTCATCTCGTGGTAGAAGTCGTTACCCTCACGAGTACGCTCACCCACACCGGCGAACACGGAATAACCGCTGTGCTCGATGGCGATGTTACGGATCAGTTCCATCATGTTTACGGTTTTGCCTACACCGGCACCACCGAACAGACCGACTTTACCGCCTTTGGCAAACGGGCAAACCAGGTCGATAACCTTGATGCCGGTTTCCAGCAGGTCGTTGCCGCCTGCCTGTTCAGCGAACGAAGGTGCCGGGCGGTGAATGCCCCAGCGCTCTTCGGTGTCGATCGGGCCAGCTTCGTCGATCGGGTTGCCGAGGACGTCCATGATCCGGCCCAGGGTCGCTTTACCGACCGGTACGGAGATGGCTGCGCCGGAATCGGTAACTTCCAGACCGCGCTTCAAGCCCTCGGTGGAACCCATCGCAATGGTACGAACCACGCCGTCGCCCAGCTGCTGCTGAACTTCCAGAGTGGTGCCGGCATCGCTTTGTACTTTCAAAGCGTTGTAGATGCTCGGTACGCTGTCGCGTGGAAATTCCACGTCGATAACGGCGCCGATGATTTGAACGATACGTCCGCTACTCATAGCTGGATCCTCTGAATATTTGAACCGTTAAACCGCGGCAGCGCCGCCGACGATTTCCGAGATCTCTTGGGTGATCGCAGCCTGACGCGCCTTGTTGTAGATCAGCTGCAAATCGCTGATCAAATCACCGGCGTTGTCGGTAGCGTTCTTCATCGCGATCATCCGCGCCGCTTGTTCAGCTGCGTTGTTCTCGACCACCGCCTGGTAGACCTGCGACTCAACGTAACGGACCATCAAGCCATCAAGCAGCTCTTTGGCATCCGGTTCGTAGAGATAGTCCCAGTGATGCTTGAGTTCCTGATCCGGGGTTGCCACCAGTGGAATCAACTGCTCCACGGTAGGCTGTTGCGTCATGGTGTTGATGAACTTGTTGGACACCACGGACAGGCGGTCAATACGGCCGTCCAGGTAGGCATCCAGCATCACCTTGACGCTGCCAATCAGATCATTGATCGACGGCTCTTCACCCAGGTGGCTGATAGCTGCAACGACGTTACCGCCGAAGTTGCGGAAGAAAGCCGCACCCTTGCTACCAACAACACACAGATCGATCTCGACGCCGTTTTCACGGTTTTTCGCCATGTCCTTGACCAAGGCCTTGAACAGGTTGGTGTTCAAGCCACCACACAGACCACGGTCACTGCTCACCACGACATAACCCACACGCTTGATTTCACGGTCGATCATGAATGGGTGGCGATATTCCGGGTTAGCGTTGGCCAAATGACCAATAACCTGGCGGATGCGCTCCGCATAAGGACGGCTAGCAGCCATGCGCATTTGTGCCTTGCGCATTTTACTGACCGCCACTTTTTCCATGGCGCTGGTAATCTTTTGCGTGCTTTTGATGCTCGCAATCTTACTGCGAATCTCTTTTGCGCCTGCCATGTAACACCTATCAGGTTAGCAAGCGGGAGCCTTGCGGCTCCCGCTGCGGCTTACCAGGTTTGGGTGGCCTTGAACTTCTCGATACCGGCTTTCATGCCAGCGTCGATTTCGTCATTGAAGTCACCCTTCACGTTGATCTTCGCCATCAAATCGGCGTGATCGCGGTTGAAGAAAGCAATCAGCGCTTGTTCGAAGCTGCCGATCTTGGCGATTTCAACGTCAGTCAGGAACCCACGCTCAGCGGCATACAGCGACAGCGCCATGTCAGCGATCGACATTGGTGCGTATTGCTTCTGCTTCATCAGCTCGGTAACGCGCTGACCATGCTCAAGTTGCTTACGGGTCGCTTCGTCCAGGTCAGAAGCGAACTGGGCGAATGCCGCCAGTTCACGGTACTGAGCCAGAGCGGTACGGATACCACCGGAGAGCTTCTTGATGATCTTGGTCTGAGCGGCACCACCCACACGGGATACCGAAACACCGGCGTTCACAGCAGGACGGATCCCGGAGTTGAACATGGCCGATTCCAGGAAGATCTGACCGTCGGTGATGGAAATCACGTTGGTCGGAACGAACGCGGAAACGTCGCCAGCCTGGGTTTCGATGATCGGCAGTGCGGTCAGGGAACCGGTTTTGCCGGTCACTGCGCCGTTGGTGAACTTCTCTACGTATTCTTCCGAAACGCGGGACGCGCGCTCCAGCAGACGGGAGTGGAGATAGAACACGTCGCCTGGGTAAGCTTCACGGCCTGGTGGACGGCGCAGCAGCAGGGAAATCTGGCGATAAGCCACTGCTTGCTTGGACAGATCGTCATAAACGATCAGCGCGTCTTCACCGCGGTCGCGGAAGTATTCGCCCATGGTGCAACCGGAGTACGGTGCCAGGAACTGCAGCGCAGGAGATTCCGAAGCACTGGCAGCCACGATGATCGTGTTGGCCAGGGCGCCGTTTTCTTCCAGCTTGCGAACCACGTTGGCGATGGTCGATTGCTTCTGACCGATCGCTACGTAGACGCAGAAAATGCCGCTGTCTTTCTGGTTGATGATCGCGTCGATCGCCAGAGCGGTTTTACCGATCTGACGGTCACCGATGATCAGCTCACGCTGGCCACGGCCGACAGGAATCATGGCATCGACAGCCTTGTAGCCAGTCTGTACAGGCTGGTCTACCGACTTACGCCAGATCACGCCTGGAGCAACTTTCTCGACCGCGTCGGTCTCGGTGTTGTTCAGCGGACCTTTGCCGTCAACTGGGTTACCCAGTGCGTCGACTACACGACCCAGCAGTTCCTTACCAACCGGAACTTCAAGGATGCGGCCGGTGCACTTGGCGCTCATGCCTTCAGCCAGAGACTGGTAAGCGCCCAATACAACGGCACCTACGGAGTCTTGCTCCAGGTTGAGGGCCATACCGAAGACGCCGCCCGGAAACTCGATCATCTCGCCGTACATAACGTCGGCCAGACCGTGAATCCGCACGATGCCGTCAGATACGCTGACGACAGTGCCTTCGTTACGGGCTTGGGAGGTCACATCGAGCTTGTCGATGCGGCCCTTGATAATTTCACTTATTTCGGAAGGATTGAGTTGCTGCATTGCTCTGCTGCCCCTTCAAACTCAAGATTTCAATGCTTCGGCCAGGTTCGCGAGTTTGCCGCGAACCGAGCCATCGATAACCAGGTCGCCGGCGCGAATGACAATGCCCCCGATGAGGGATTTGTCTTCCGCAACTTGCAGGCGCACTTCCCGGTCGAGTCGTGCACTGAGAACCTTGGCGAGTTTGTCTTGCTGTTCTTGGTTCAATGCAAACGCACTGGTGACTTCAACGTCTATCGACTTCTCTTGCTCGGCCTTGTACAGGTCAAACAGAGCGGCGATCTCCGGCAACAGCAGGAGACGGTCGTTTTCGGCAACGACGTTAATGAAGTTCTGTGCCTTGGCATCAAACTTGTCGCCGCACACGTCAATAAACGTGGCGGCCTTGTCTGCGCTCGTCAGTCGCGGGGCCTTGAGCACGCGCTGCATGGTGTCGTCTTGCGACACTGCTGCAGCCAGGCCGAGCATGGCTGACCAAGAGGCCAGTTGCTGGTGGGCCTGGGCGTGCTCGAAGGCTGCCTTAGCGTAAGGTCGGGCCAACGTGGTCAGTTCTGCCATGATCGCCCTCGCTTAAATTTCAGCAGCCAGTTTGTTAACCAGCTCCGCGTGCGCGTTTTGATCGATTGTGGCACCCAGGATCTTCTCGGCGCCGCCAACGGCCAGAGCACCCAGTTGGGCACGCAGCGCGTCTTTGACACTGTTCAGTTCCTGCTCGATCTCGGCCTGAGCCTGCACCTTCACACGTTCAGCGTCGACACGGGCTTTATCAACAGCCTCTTCGACGATCTGATTACCGCGTTTCTTGGCTTGCTCAATGATTTCGGCTGCCTGAGCTTTTGCTTCGCGCAGTTGTTGACCCGCTTTATCTTGGGCCAATTCCAGGTCGCGAGCTGCTCGGGCGGCAGCGTCCAGTCCATCCGCGATCTTCTTCTGACGTTCGTGCAAAGCCGCGATGACCGGAGGCCACACGAACTTCATGCAAAACAGTACAAAAATGAAGAACGCAACGGACTGGCCAATCAGGGTTGCATTAATGTTCACGCCAACACCTCGCTCGTTCGTTGTCCATCACACTTGCTCAACTCGAAAAACCGAGTGATTAGTGAGCGAGTTGACCAACGAAAGGGTTCGCGAAGGTGAAGAACAGAGCGATACCAACGCCGATCATGGTTACGGCGTCGAGCAGGCCGGCAACGATGAACATTTTAACTTGCAGCATTGGAACCATTTCTGGCTGACGCGCTGCGCCTTCCAGGAACTTGCCGCCCAACAGGCCGAAACCAATTGCGGTACCCAGTGCGCCCAGGCCGATCAACAGTGCAACAGCGATAGCGGTTAGACCAACTACAGTTTCCATCTTTCCTCCCGACTTTTACGTCGTATGGTTTAGGTTTTTTAGATTTTAAAGCGGTAAAACAAATCGTTTCATAGCCCTCAACGGGCCCCCTCTCGTTTGACCGAGAGGGACATCAGACTAGCCGAAGCAGGTCTTAATGGTTCTCTTCGTGCGCCATCGACAGGTAGACGATGGTCAGCATCATGAAGATAAACGCCTGCAGGGTGATGATCAGGATGTGGAACACAGCCCACGCCCACTGCAGCACAATGCCCAGACCGCTAAGCCAGAGCAGGCCGCTGCCGAACATCACGGCGATCAGGATAAACACCAGCTCGCCAGCGTACATGTTGCCGAACAGACGCAGTGCCAGCGAAATTGGCTTGGCAATCAGCGTCACGAACTCCAGCAGGAAGTTCACCGGAATCAGCAGGGCTTGAAGGAAAATGTTCTTGCTGCCGAACGGGTGCAAGGTCAGTTCGCCGATAAAGCCGCCGATTCCCTTGATCTTGATGCTGTAGAAAATGATCAGCGCGAACACCGAGAAGGCCATGGCCAGCGTAGCATTCGGGTCGGTGGTCGATACGGCACGGAACGGGATCTCGTGGTTGCCGGAAATGGCCGCAGCCAGTTGCGGGATCCAGTCGACCGGTACCAGGTCGATGGCGTTCATCATGAACACCCAGACGAAGATGGTCAGTGCCAGGGGTGCAACCACCGGGCTACGACCATGGAAGCTGTCTTTCACGCTGCCATCGACGAATTCGACCAATACTTCAACGAAGTTCTGCAAAGCACCTGGAATACCGGAAGTCGCCTTCTTCGCCGCCATGCGGAAAAGAAGAACGAAGATCAGACCCAACGCGACCGACCAGCCGAGGGTATCGACGTGGAAAGCCCAGAAGCCCATTGCCTTGGCTTCTGCTGCGGTGTGGGCAAAGCCCCAGCCGCCGGTAGGTAACTGACCGAAGGTCAGGTTCTGCAAGTGGTGCTGGATATAGCCCGAAGCGGATTCTGCTGCCATGGTTGCCTCAAACGCCCTAAGGTCTCGAAAGTCTTGTTCTCATTAGCAGGGGAGCGAACCAGCTGACCAGTTGGGTCAGCACGAAGACGCCGAATACAGCTAGCGGCGCCAGTGGCTTCACACCTGCGAACGTCAATGCAAAGAGCACTGCCGTCAAAATCAGTTTGCCCGCCTCGCCGGCATAAAAAGACCGGACGATGGCTTGAGCTGCTCGGGCGCCGGAAAACCGAAATGCCCTGTGAGCGAAATAAACATTGGGAAGCAAGGCTATCAGGCCTCCGCAGAGTCCTGAGTATCCGGCTACGACTCCATGCCATTGCCACAGCGCCAAAGCGGCAAGCAGCAAAACGACAAATTGCGCCAATAACACGGGGAAAACCGCCAAGCGATGGAACGGCAAGCGGTTTGGCGTGCGGGTTTCCATCACTTTTGCTCCTCAAAGGCCGGCTGCCAAAACCCAATAACTTGGCATAATTTGTGCCGACAAAATGCGCGCAGAGTATAGGGGCGGTTCAGCCCCTATTCAACTGTCCGGTAGTGATTTCGAACTCCGCGCTACATGAGGAAATGTTTCAGCGGATATGTGCGAGGACGCCTTGAAGCTCATCCAGGGAGTTGTAACCAATCACCAACTGCCCTTTGCCCTTCTTCCCGTGGCGGATCTGCACCGCAGAGCCTAGGCGCTCTGCCAGGCGCTGTTCGAGACGAGCGATATCCGGGTCCGGTTTGGCGGGTTCAGTGACCTTTGGTTTGCCACTCAACCACTGGCGAACCAGTGCCTCGGTCTGGCGCACGGTGAGGCCGCGTGCGACAACATGTCGCGCCCCCTCCACCTGCTGATTTTCCGGCAAACCGAGCAAAGCACGCGCATGACCCATTTCCAGGTCGCCATGGGACAGCATGGTCTTGATGACTTCAGGCAATGCAATCAGGCGCAACAAGTTGGCCACGGTCACGCGAGATTTACCAACAGCCTCGGCGACTTGCTGCTGAGTCAGCTGGAATTCCTGCTGCAAACGCTGCAGGGCGACCGCTTCCTCGATCGGATTAAGGTCTTCGCGCTGAATGTTCTCGATCAACGCCATGGCGATTGCGGTTTCATCCGGTACATCGCGCACCATCGCCGGGATGGTTTCCTGGCCAGCCTGCTGGCTGGCACGCCAGCGGCGTTCGCCGGCGATGATTTCAAAGCGGCCAGCACCGATCGGGCGAACCACGATCGGCTGCATCACGCCTTGAGCCTTGATCGACTGCGCCAGTTCTTCCAGCGCCTGGGGGTCCATGTCCCGACGCGGCTGGTACTTGCCGCGCTGGATCAGGTCCAGCGGCAGGTGTTGCAACTCACGCTGATCGGCCTGCACCGCTTGTTCTTCCAGCAAGCTGACAGTCGGACCACTCAGCAGTGCATCCAGTCCACGTCCGAGACCTCGTTTCTTGACGGCCATGGGGATTCCTTAAGTTGCCTGAGCAGCGGCAATGCGTGAATTTTTGCGTTGACGACGAACCATCTCGCCCGCCAGGGCCAGATAGGCCAGTGCGCCACGGGATTGTTTGTCATAGGCCAACGCCGGCATGCCATAACTGGGTGCTTCAGCCAGACGGATGTTGCGCGGAATCACGGTGTCATACAGCTGCTCACCGAAGTGCTCCTTGAGCTGCGCCGACACGTCGTTCATCAGGCTCAGGCGCGGGTCATACATGGTCCGCAGCAGGCCTTCGATTTTCAGGTTCGGGTTCAGCAGTTCAGCGATGCGCTTGATGTTATCCACAAGGTCGCTCAACCCTTCGAGCGCGAAATACTCGCACTGCATAGGGATAATCACCCCGTCGGACGCAACCAGAGCATTGAGCGTGAGCATCGACAGCGACGGTGGGCAATCGATCAAAATGTAATCGTAGTTCTCACGGATCGGCGCCAAAGCGCTGCGCAGACGGCTTTCCTTCATCTGCATTTCCAGCAGAACGACTTCAGCCGCCGTCAAATCGCGGTTGGCCGGCAACAACTGGTAACCACCGTGTTCGGAGAAGTGCATGGCCTGAGCCAGGTCGCATTCGCCGATCAACAAGTCGTAGACCGAGTTTTCCAGGCCGTGTTTATCCACACCGCTACCCATGGTGGCGTTGCCCTGTGGATCAAGATCGATCAACAACACCCGGCGCTTGGTCGCGACCAGGGATGCTGCGAGGTTGATACAGGTGGTGGTCTTGCCCACACCACCCTTTTGGTTCGCTATCGCGAATACCTTAGCCATTCTTGCTTGTGTTCCCAATCATGCCGTGCGGCGCAGTATCAGCAGATGGCGTTGGCCTTGGCAACCGGGTACGGCCAGGGCGTGTTCGCTATCGAGGTGGAAGTCTGCCGGCAATGCTACCAGCTCGTCGCGTGGATGAACGCCCTTCATTGCCAGCCAACGTGTATCGCTATCGCCCAAGTGGCGAGTCCAGTTGCTGAAGTTCTCCATGCTGCTGAATGCCCGGGAAATGATCCCGTTGAACGGCAGTTCAGGCGTGAAGGCTTCGACGCGACTGTGGATAACTTGCAGGTTATCCAGTTTGAGTTCGAGTTTGACCTGAGTCAGGAAGCGGGTTTTCTTGCCGTTGCTGTCCAGGCACGTCACTTGCGACTCAGGAAACAGGATCGCCAGTGGAATACCCGGCATACCGCCGCCGCTGCCAACGTCCAGCCAGCGACCGTTTTCGATGAAGGACATCACGCTCAGGCTGTCGAGCAGATGCCGTGAAACCATTTCGTCCGGATCACGCACGGCCGTGAGGTTGTAGGCCTTGTTCCATTTGATCAACAGGGCGAGATAACCCAGCAGCTGCGCGTGCTGGGTTTCTGTCAGGTTGACACCGAGTTGGCGAGCACCTGTGGATAACTCTTCGGCGTGTTGCGAGGTGACCATCGAACTCAAGCGCTTTGCTCCAACTGACGGCCCGCGCCGCGTTTTTTCAAATGAATCATCAACAGCGAAATCGCTGCCGGGGTCACGCCCGGAATCCGCGAAGCCTGGCCCAGGGTCTCTGGTCGGGTCGCGCCGAGCTTGCTCTGGATCTCTTTGGAGAGACCGGAGATGTTTGTGTAATCGATATCCACAGGCAATTTGGTGTCTTCACTGGCCCGCAGGCGAGCGATTTCATCTTGCTGGCGGTCGATGTAACCGGCGTATTTGGTCTTGATTTCGACCTGCTCGGCGACCTGTGGATCTTCTGCACCGGCGCCTGTCACCGAGATCAGACCAGCGTAGTCGATTTCCGGACGGGTCAGCAGGTTCAGCAAGTTGTATTCGTGAGTCAGTGGCGTGCCGAATTTTTCGGCGATCGCGTCGCCCTGTTCCGTACCGGGGCGAACCCAAGTGCTTTTCAGGCGTTGCTCTTCCACTTCGATGCTTTCGCGTTTTTTGCAGAATGCCGCCCAGCGCACGTCATCCACCAGACCCAGTTCACGACCTTTTTCGGTCAAACGCAGGTCGGCGTTGTCTTCGCGCAGGATCAAACGGTATTCGGCGCGGGACGTGAACATCCGATACGGTTCCTGAGTCCCCAGGGTAATCAGGTCGTCGACCAATACGCCGATGTACGCTTCGTCGCGACGCGGGCACCAGCTGTCTTTGCCCTGAGCACGCAATGCTGCGTTGGCCCCGGCCAGCAAACCTTGAGCGCCGGCTTCTTCGTAACCGGTGGTGCCGTTGATTTGTCCGGCGAAGAACAGACCGCCGATGACTTTGGTTTCCAGGCTGTATTTCAGGTCACGCGGATCGAAGTAGTCGTACTCGATGGCATAGCCCGGGCGAACGATGTGGGCGTTTTCCATGCCGCGAATCGACTGCACGATCTGCAATTGCACATCGAACGGCAAGGAAGTGGATATCCCGTTCGGGTACAGCTCGTGGGTGGTCAAACCTTCCGGTTCGATAAAGACCTGATGGCTTTCCTTGTCGGCAAAGCGGTGAATCTTGTCTTCAATCGACGGGCAATAACGTGGGCCGATACCTTCGATCACTCCGGAATACATCGGCGAACGGTCGAGGTTCGAGGCGATGATCTCGTGAGTGCGGGCGTTGGTGTGGGTAATCCAGCAACTGACCTGTGCGGGATGCTGTTCTTTGGAACCCAGGAACGACATCACCGGAATCGGTGTATCGCCGGGTTGCTCAGTCATGACCGAGAAATCCACAGAGCGACCGTCGATACGCGGCGGCGTACCGGTTTTCAGGCGACCCACGCGCAATGGCAGTTCACGCAGACGATGTGCCAGGGCAATCGAGGGAGGATCACCGGCCCGACCGCCGGAATAGTTCTGCATGCCGATGTGGATAAGTCCACCGAGGAAGGTGCCAGTGGTCAACACCACGGAATCCGCAAAGAACCGCAGGCCCATTTGGGTGACAACACCACGCACTTGTTCCTGTTCGACGATCAGGTCGTCGGCCGCCTGTTGAAATATCCACAGGTTCGGCTGGTTCTCGAGAATCTCGCGCACAGCGGCCTTGTACAGAACGCGGTCGGCCTGGGCGCGAGTAGCGCGCACGGCTGGGCCTTTGCGGCTGTTCAAGACGCGAAACTGAATACCACCTTTATCGGTCGCCATGGCCATCGCGCCGCCAAGGGCATCGATTTCCTTGACCAGATGACTCTTGCCGATCCCGCCAATCGCGGGGTTGCAGCTCATTGCTCCGAGGGTTTCCACGTTATGCGTCAGCAACAGGGTTTTTGCCCCCATACGTGCTGATGCAAGTGCTGCCTCGGTACCGGCATGACCGCCGCCGATGACGATCACTTCAAAACGGGAAGGGAAATCCACCACGCACCTCGTGCCTGCTTCAGTTAGGTAATCAGGAATAGTTTGAGCTCAGGTTTTTGGACCTGGTCGACAAGTATAGGGACTTCGCCCTTTCTAAAGAACCCTTTGCACAAAATTTAACCAGCTGTGGGTAAGTCACGAACAATAGAAATTAAAAAGAAAGAAATTTATTAAATCTTTGTTTTTATGTTTATTTCTATAGAGCATCATTTCTGTGGATAGATCTATACAGATCTTTATTTTCAATGTGTACAGAGGATTTAAAACCTGTGGTCATGTGCCAAGGAGGCCCTTGGATAACCGGTGTAAGCCTGTGGATGAATGGGGTGGTTATCCACAGAGGTGGTTTTCCTCAGTTTTGAAGCCCTGTTATCAACTGTGCTCAGTGGCAGTTATTCACAGGGCTTAATCCACAGAAAATCGCTGAATAGGGCAAATTCCGCCCACGGGGAAACCACCAGGACGATGGATACGCATGGCAGCGGAAGAAGAAAAAGGGATTTGATGCGATACCCACCCTCGTAGGAGCTGGCGCAGGCTGCGATCTTTTAGCGGTTCATGTGCCTATAAAGCTGAAACGCACAGGCCAAAACATCAAAAGATCGCAGGCTACGCCAGCTCCTACGTGAAGGAATGGGCTATTTACCGATACAGAAGCTGGAAAAGATTCTGCCCAACAGGTCGTCAGAGGTGAATTCGCCGGTAATTTCACCCAACGACTGCTGTGCCTGACGCAAATCTTCAGCCAGCAACTCTCCCGCACCGGCCAAGGTCAGCTGCGCACGGCCATGTTCGAGTGAGGCACTGGCATGGCGCAGGGCTTCCAGGTGGCGCCGGCGAGCGCTAAAACTGCTTTCTGAGGTCTGCTCATAGCCCATACAGGCCTTGAGATGATCGCGCAGTAGCTCCAGACCTTCGCCTGCCGACCTGGCGCTCAGGCTGATGGTTACGTGGCCATCGTCGCTGACTTCCAGTGCTATCGCTTCACCGGTCAGGTCTGCCTTGTTACGGATCAAGGTCACTTTGGCCGGATCCGGGCGTTGCTCGAGGAATTCTGGCCACAAGGCAAAAGGATCGAGTGCCTCAGGGGCAGTGGCATCGACCACCAGCAACACCCGATCTGCCTCGCTGATGGCCTTCAATGCACGTTCCACACCGATTTTCTCGACCTGGTCATCGGTATCACGCAAGCCAGCCGTGTCGACCACATGCAACGGCATACCATCGATGTGGATATGTTCGCGCAGGATGTCCCGGGTGGTGCCGGCAATCTCGGTCACAATGGCCGCTTCACGGCCGGCCAATGCGTTCAGCAGGCTGGATTTACCGGCATTCGGACGACCGGCGATCACCACGGTCATGCCATCGCGCAGCAACGCGCCCTGCCCGGCTTCACGCAATACGGTGGATAACTCGTCGCGTACCGCGTCGAGCATCTTCAGTACGTGACCATCGGCAAGGAAGTCGATTTCTTCTTCCGGGAAGTCGATTGCCGCCTCGACGTAGATCCGCAATGCAATCAGTTGCTCGGTGAGGTTATGCACACGCTGTGAAAACGCACCTTGCAACGAACGCAAAGCGTTTCGTGCCGCCTGTGCAGAACTCGCTTCGATCAAATCGGCGATGGCTTCGGCCTGGGCCAGGTCGAGTTTGTCGTTGAGGAAGGCGCGTTCGCTGAATTCACCCGGCCGGGCCAGACGGCAACCCAATTGCAGGCAGCGCTGCAGCAACATATCCAGAACGATCGGACCGCCGTGGCCCTGGAGTTCCAGCACATCTTCGCCGGTGAATGAATTCGGCCCTGGGAAATACAGGGCAATGCCTTCGTCCAGCACCTCTTCGTTTTCACTGAGAAACGGGCCGTAATGAGCAAATCGCGGTTTCAGTTCACGACCGCTGATGGCTTTCGCTGCAAGACTCGCCAACGGCCCGGAAATACGGACGATACCGACACCGCCACGGCCTTGAGCAGTGGCGACGGCGGCGATGGTTTCACGAGGAACGCTCATGATTCGATATCCAGATAAAAATGGCAGATAGCAAAACGCCCCACTAGGGGGCGTTTTGAGTGGTTATCCACAGAGTAAGTTATGCGGCGGCTTTTTTGGTAGCCGCTTCAATCTTACGAGTGATGTACCACTGTTGGGTGATGGACAGGCAGTTGTTCACAACCCAGTACAGCACCAGACCTGCCGGGAACCACAGGAAGAAGAAGGTGAAGATGATTGGCATCAGCTTCATCACCTTGGCCTGCATCGGATCCGGAGGAGTCGGGTTCAGCTGCTGCTGGATGAACATGGTTGCGCCCATGATGATCGGCAGAATGAAGAACGGATCTTTGATCGACAGGTCGGTAATCCACAGCATGAACGGTGCCTGGCGCATTTCCACGCTTTCCAGGAGTACCCAGTACAGGGAAAGGAAAACCGGCATCTGCACGAGGATTGGCAAGCAACCACCCAGCGGATTGATCTTCTCTTTCTTGTACAGCTCCATCATGGATTGCGACATTTTCTGCCGGTCATCGCCATGTTGTTCTTTCAGAGCAGCCAGTTTCGGCGCCACTGCACGCATGCGCGCCATGGATTTGTAGCTGGCAGCCGACAGCGGGAAGAAGATCCCTTTGATCAGCATGGTCAGGAAGATGATCGACCAACCCCAGTTACCGACGATCGCGTGGATGTGTTGCAGCAGCCAGAAGATCGGCTGGGCAATGAACCACAGAATGCCATAGTCGACAGTCAGTTCCAGACCTGGGGACAACTCTTTCAGAACAGCCTGGCTTTTCGGACCTGCGTACAGCGTAGCGCTGGTTTCAGCCTTGGCACCTGGCGCAACGGACAATACCGGGCCAGTGAAACCGATGATGTAGTTGCCTTGGCTGTCTTTACGAGTCTGCACTACGTTGCTGTCGTTCTTGGCTGGAATCCAGGCAGTCACGAAGTAGTGTTGCAGCCAGGCGACCCAGCCACCGTTAACGGTTTCTTTCAGCGACGCCTTGTCGATATCTTTCATCGACACTTTTTTGTACGGCTCTGCACTTGTCCACAGGGCAGCGCCCAGGTAAGTGGCAGTACCGGTAGCGGTGGTCGAAGAAGGATCGGCACTTGCATCACGCTTGAGCTGGGCAAACAGGTTGCCAGTCCAGGCCTTGTCGCTGGTGTTGTCGATCAGATAAGTGACTTTCAGATCGTACAGACCGCGAGTAAAGCTGAAGCGCTTGATGTAATTGACGCCAGCGTCGCTGAATTTCAGGTCAACGTTGAGCTGGTTCTGGCCATCAGCCAGTTGATAAGTCTTCTGTTCGGTCGAGTAAACCGGACGACCGGTAGGGCGAGCATCCGGACCGTTGGTACCGGTCAGACCGCTTTGGGCCAGGTAAGTACGTTCGCCGCCGTTATCAAACAGCTGGAACGGAATTTCCGGATGGTCCTGACGACGTGGATACTGCGGCAGCATCAGCTGGGCGATATCACCACCTTGAGGATCGA
The DNA here is from genome assembly GCF_001874645.1 of Pseudomonas frederiksbergensis. Taxonomy (NCBI): domain Bacteria; kingdom Pseudomonadati; phylum Pseudomonadota; class Gammaproteobacteria; order Pseudomonadales; family Pseudomonadaceae; genus Pseudomonas; species Pseudomonas frederiksbergensis. The sequence goes on along the minus strand of NZ_CP017886.1, from coordinate 2,926,527 downwards.
TAGCCAGTTCGAGCACATCCGTTTTGACGTGGATGAGGTCTTTATTGGTGACTACCGGCATTGCGGTAGGGGTACTGATATCGGTATTCGCGCTGGGTACATCGGCACTGGCGGCAGCATTGTTACCAAGTGGCGTGTCCGGAATAGCCGGGGCAGCCTGATTGGCAGCAACATTCTGAGTCGGCAGGGCAGCCTGACCATAGTCCTGGTTCCATTTCAGAACCATAACGTAGGACACGATTGCCAGGGCGACGATCAGGATCGTGCGTTTAATATCCATGATTACTCGGCCATCGAAGAAGAACGGGAGGTAGGGATAGATGGAACCGGGTCATAACCACCGGGATTCCACGGATGACAGCGACCTAAACGACGAAAGGTCAGCCAGCCACCGCGCAGAAGGCCATGATTTTCTATGGCTTCATACGCGTAGCAGGAACAACTGGGGTAGAAACGACAGTGGCTGGCCATCAAAGGACTGATGGCATAGCGATAAAACTGGATCGGAATGAGCGCCAGTTTACGCATCAGTGCTGTCTACCCCTACAGTTTCGGTTTTGACTGCTGGTACCGGCGTGCTGCGTGCCAGACGTTTCCAGAGTTTGCCGAAATGCTGAATCAATTCGGGGTTTTCTACGTCGCCCAAACCTTTGCGCGCGACGATAACGATATCCCAACCAACCAGAGAATCCTGGTGGAGGCGAAACGATTCGCGCATCAGACGTTTGAGGCGATTGCGCTCAACGGAGAGCTTCACACTCTTTTTCCCGATAACCAGCCCTAGACGGGGGTGATCGAGATCGTTGGTGCGTGCAAGGAGCAGGAGATTTTTCCCCGGAACCTTGCCGGTAGGGGAGTCAAAGACTGCCTTGAAATGCCGGGGGGTAAGCAAACGCTTTTCCCGACTGAAGTCCTGACTCACCTCCAGTACCGGATTATCAAACTGCCAGACGCGCACGACCTTTGGCGCGACGACGCGACAGGACGGCACGGCCGTTTTTGGTAGCCATGCGAGCACGGAAACCGTGGGTACGAGCGCGTTTGATAGTGCTTGGTTGGAAAGTACGTTTCATGTCGTGTTACCTGGTTCGTCCACAACGGGCCGGAATGGCCCCCGTTTTAAGAGACCGGGGATTCTAGAGAAAGCAAGCCTCTAGGTCAATTTCCAACCAACGTTTCCTTCAAATGGATATCCAGGGGGACGTCCTTGAAAGGTGGACAGCTAGATATAAAAATAAAGAAGGGAATTATTTAAAGCTTTTCTGTAAAGCTTATAAAAGCTAGGCCCGCCATGATCTGTGGATAACTACCTTAAGCCCATCTATTCCGTGCTGTACAGAGAATGACAACTACAGTGGAAAACGGTGTTAAGCCTGTGTTGCGCTGTCGGATAAGCTGTGTGTGGAATGGGTTGTTATCCACAGGCAGGTTATCCACCGGGTTTGCCCCCCACTTGTACAACGAGCTTAAGTGGGCTTATCCACAGAGCTTATGCACAGACCGTTGGTCGTCTTTTTTGCGTATAACGCGTTGATTCTTCGACCCCCGTGAGCAACCTACGTGTGGATAAGTCGGCGTCTGGCCGCTACAATGGCCGCTTGTTTTTGCCTCACCGGCTTTCAACTTAGGGGATATCCGTGTCAGTGGAACTTTGGCAGCAGTGCGTGGAGCTTTTGCGCGATGAGCTGCCTGCCCAACAATTCAACACTTGGATCCGTCCACTACAGGTCGAAGCCGAAGGCGACGAGTTGCGTGTCTACGCACCGAATCGTTTTGTTCTCGACTGGGTCAACGAAAAGTACCTGAGCCGCGTGCTCGAGCTGCTGGATGAGCATGGCAACGGCATGGCGCCGGCGCTTTCCTTATTAATAGGCAGCAAACGCAGTTCGGCACCTCGTGCAGCACCGAATGCACCGTTGGCTGCAGCGGCGTCTCAAGCCCAGGCAACTGCCGCGCCGGCACCGGTCAGCGCACCAGCCGTGCCGACCAAGCGCGCAACGCAAAAAGTCGCCGAGGTCAGTGAAGAGCCGTCCCGCGACAGCTTCGACCCAATGGCTGGCGCCAGCTCGCAACAGGCCCCGGTACGGGCGGAACAACGCACCGTGCAGGTCGAAGGCGCGCTCAAGCACACCAGTTACCTGAACCGCACCTTCACCTTCGAGAACTTCGTCGAAGGTAAGTCCAACCAACTGGCCCGCGCGGCCGCCTGGCAGGTTGCGGACAATCCCAAGCACGGTTACAACCCGCTGTTTCTGTATGGCGGCGTTGGCTTGGGTAAAACCCACTTGATGCACGCTGTGGGTAACCACCTATTAAAGAAGAACCCGAATGCCAAGGTTGTGTACCTGCATTCCGAGCGCTTCGTGGCCGACATGGTCAAGGCTTTGCAACTGAATGCGATCAACGAGTTCAAGCGCTTCTACCGTTCGGTCGACGCACTGCTTATCGATGACATTCAGTTCTTCGCCCGCAAGGAGCGTTCCCAGGAAGAATTCTTCCACACGTTCAACGCGCTGCTTGAAGGTGGCCAACAGGTCATCCTCACCAGCGACCGTTATCCGAAAGAAATCGAAGGCCTTGAAGAGCGCTTGAAGTCGCGCTTCGGCTGGGGCCTGACAGTTGCCGTCGAGCCACCGGAACTGGAAACCCGCGTCGCGATTCTGATGAAGAAGGCCGACCAGGCTAAAGTTGACCTGCCGCACGATGCTGCGTTCTTCATTGCCCAGCGTATTCGTTCCAACGTCCGTGAACTCGAAGGCGCGCTCAAACGCGTGATCGCCCACTCGCACTTCATGGGCCGCGATATCACCATCGAGTTGATTCGCGAGTCCCTGAAGGACCTGTTGGCACTTCAGGACAAACTGGTCTCTGTGGATAACATTCAGCGCACCGTCGCCGAGTACTACAAGATCAAGATTTCCGATCTGCTGTCCAAACGCCGTTCGCGTTCGGTCGCACGTCCGCGGCAAGTGGCCATGGCCCTGTCCAAGGAGCTGACCAACCACAGCCTGCCGGAAATCGGCGATGTGTTTGGCGGCCGCGACCACACCACGGTGTTGCACGCCTGCCGCAAGATCAACGAACTTAAGGAATCCGACGCGGACATCCGCGAGGACTACAAGAACCTGCTGCGTACACTGACCACTTGATGAACACCAGCGCAGCTTATTAAGGCAAGGGACTAGACCATGCATTTCACCATTCAACGCGAAGCCCTGTTGAAACCCCTGCAACTGGTCGCAGGCGTCGTCGAACGCCGACAGACCTTGCCGGTGCTTTCCAACGTGCTGCTGGTTGTCGAAGGCCAGCAGTTGTCGCTGACCGGTACCGACCTGGAAGTCGAGCTGGTCGGTCGTGTGCAACTCGAAGAGCCGGCCGAGCCGGGCGAAATCACTGTCCCGGCGCGTAAGCTGATGGACATCTGCAAGAGCCTGCCGAACGACGCGCTGATCGACATCAAGGTCGATGAGCAGAAGCTCGTGGTGAAGGCCGGCCGCAGCCGCTTCACCCTGTCGACGTTGCCAGCCAACGACTTCCCGACTGTCGAAGAAGGCCCGGGATCGCTGACCTGCAGTCTTGCGCAGAGCAAGCTGCGTCGTTTGATCGAACGCACCAGCTTTGCCATGGCTCAGCAGGACGTTCGCTACTACCTCAACGGCATGTTGCTGGAAGTCTCGGCCGGCATCATCCGCGCCGTGGCCACCGACGGTCACCGTCTGGCCATGTGCTCGATGCAGGCTGACATCGGTCAACCGGATCGCCATCAGGTGATCGTTCCACGTAAAGGTATTCTGGAACTGGCGCGTTTGCTGACCGAGCCGGATGGCAATGTCAGCATCATTCTGGGCCAGCACCATATTCGCGCTACCACCGGCGAGTTCACCTTTACCTCGAAACTGGTCGACGGAAAGTTCCCTGACTACGAGCGTGTTCTGCCCAAAGGCGGCGACAAGCTTGTACTGGGCGATCGTCAGGCACTGCGCGAGGCATTTAGCCGTACTGCGATTCTGTCCAACGAGAAGTACCGCGGCATTCGTCTGCAACTGGCCAACGGTCAGCTGAAGATCCAGGCGAACAACCCGGAACAGGAAGAGGCGGAAGAAGAAGTTGGCGTTGAGTACAACGGTGGTTCGCTGGAAATCGGCTTCAACGTGAGCTATCTGCTTGACGTGCTGGGCGTGATGACCACTGAGCAAGTGCGTTTGATCCTGTCTGATTCCAACAGCAGTGCGCTGGTGCAAGAGTCCGACAACGACGACTCGGCTTACGTTGTCATGCCGATGCGCCTGTAAACATGTTCAGCAGACGCTAGATGTCCCTCAGTCGTGTCTCGGTCACCGCGGTGCGCAATCTGCACCCGGTGACCTTCTCCCCCTCCCCCCGCATCAACATCCTGTACGGCGCCAACGGCAGCGGCAAAACCAGTGTTCTGGAAGCCATCCATCTGCTGGGGCTCGCCCGTTCGTTTCGTAGTACCCGCCTTTTACCGGTCATCCAGTACGAGCAGTTAGCGTGCACGGTGTTTGGCCAGGTCGAGTTGGCCGAGGGTGGGCACAGCGCATTGGGGATATCCCGGGACCGCCAAGGGGAGTTTCAGATTCGCATCGACGGTCAGAACGCCCGCAGTGCTGCGCAACTGGCAGAAATCCTGCCGCTGCAATTGATCAACCCCGACAGCTTCCGCCTGTTGGAAGGCGCGCCGAAAATTCGCCGGCAGTTTCTGGATTGGGGTGTGTTCCACGTGGAACCACGGTTCATGTCCACTTGGCAGCGCTTGCAGAAGGCCCTGCGCCAGAGAAACTCTTGGCTGCGGCATGGTACACTTGACGCCGTTTCGCAAGCGGTTTGGGACAGAGAATTGTGCCAGGCCAGCGCTGAAATTGATGAATACCGCCGCGCTTATATCAAAGCCTTGAAACCAGTCTTTGAACAGACCTTGAGCGAACTCGTCGAACTCGAGGGCTTAACGCTTAGCTATTACCGGGGTTGGGACAAAGAGCGAGAGCTGAGTGCAGTGCTCGCCGCGTCTGTTCACCGGGATCAGCAAATGGGTCATACCCAGGCCGGACCACAACGCGCTGATTTGCGTCTTAGATTGGGCGCACACAATGCCGCGGACATCTTGTCTCGTGGTCAGCAGAAGTTGGTGGTCTGTGCGTTGCGGATTGCCCAAGGGCATTTGGTCAGCCAGGCCCGGCGCGGCCAATGTATTTATCTGGTGGATGACTTGCCGTCCGAGCTGGATGAGCAGCACCGCCGCGCGCTTTGCCGTTTGCTGGAAGACTTACGCTGCCAGGTTTTTATCACCTGTGTAGATCACGAATTATTGAGGGAAGGCTGGCAGACGGAAACGCCAGTCGCCCTGTTCCACGTGGAACAGGGCCGTATCACCCAGACCCACGACCATCGGGAGTGAAGGCATGAGCGAAGAAAATACGTACGACTCAACGAGCATTAAAGTGCTGAAAGGCCTGGATGCCGTACGCAAACGTCCCGGTATGTACATTGGTGACACCGACGATGGCAGCGGTCTGCACCACATGGTGTTCGAGGTGGTCGATAACTCGATCGACGAAGCTTTGGCCGGCCATTGCGACGACATCAGCATCATCATCCACCCGGACGAATCCATCACCGTGCGCGACAACGGTCGTGGCATTCCGGTAGACGTGCATAAAGAAGAAGGCGTCTCGGCGGCTGAGGTCATCATGACCGTGCTGCACGCTGGCGGTAAATTCGATGACAACTCCTACAAAGTATCCGGCGGTCTGCACGGTGTAGGTGTGTCGGTTGTAAACGCCCTGTCCGAAGAACTGATCCTGACCGTTCGCCGTAGCGGCAAGATCTGGGAACAGACTTACGTTCACGGTGTTCCACAAGAACCGATGAAGATCGTTGGTGAAAGCGGGTCCACCGGTACACAGATCCACTTCAAGCCTTCGGCTGAAACCTTCAAGAACATCCACTTCAGCTGGGACATCCTGGCCAAGCGGATTCGTGAATTGTCCTTCCTCAACTCCGGTGTCGGCATCGTCCTCAAGGACGAGCGCAGCGGCAAGGAAGAGCTGTTCAAGTACGAAGGTGGCCTGCGTGCGTTCGTTGAATACCTGAACACCAACAAGACTCCGGTCAACCAGGTGTTCCACTTCAACGTCCAGCGTGAAGATGGCATCGGCGTGGAAATCGCCTTGCAGTGGAACGACAGCTTCAACGAGAACCTGTTGTGCTTCACCAACAACATTCCTCAGCGCGATGGCGGTACTCACCTGGTGGGTTTCCGTTCCGCACTGACGCGTAACCTGAATACCTACATCGAAGCGGAAGGCCTGGCGAAGAAGCACAAAGTCGCCACCACCGGTGACGATGCCCGTGAAGGCCTGACCGCGATCATTTCGGTCAAGGTGCCGGATCCGAAGTTCAGCTCCCAGACCAAAGACAAGCTGGTTTCTTCCGAAGTGAAGACCGCGGTCGAACAGGAAATGGGCAAGTACTTCTCCGACTTCCTGCTGGAAAACCCGAACGAAGCCAAGCTGGTTGTCGGCAAAATGATCGACGCGGCCCGTGCTCGTGAAGCAGCGCGTAAAGCCCGCGAGATGACCCGTCGTAAAGGCGCACTGGATATTGCCGGCCTGCCGGGCAAACTGGCGGACTGCCAGGAAAAAGACCCAGCCCTGTCCGAACTGTACCTCGTGGAAGGTGACTCTGCTGGCGGCTCCGCCAAGCAGGGACGTAACCGCAAGACCCAGGCGATTCTGCCCCTCAAGGGCAAGATCCTGAACGTCGAGAAGGCGCGTTTCGACAAGATGATCTCTTCGCAAGAAGTGGGCACTTTGATCACTGCGCTGGGTTGCGGCATCGGCCGCGACGAGTACAACATCGACAAGCTGCGTTATCACAACATCATCATCATGACCGATGCTGACGTCGACGGTTCGCACATCCGTACCCTGCTGCTGACCTTCTTCTTCCGTCAGTTGCCGGAGCTGATCGAGCGTGGCTACATCTACATCGCTCAGCCGCCGTTGTACAAAGTGAAAAAGGGCAAGCAAGAGCAATACATCAAAGACGACGACGCCATGGAAGAGTACATGACGCAGTCGGCCCTGGAAGATGCGAGCCTGCACCTGAACGAGGAAGCACCGGGTATCTCCGGCGAAGCCCTTGAGCGTCTGGTGAATGACTTCCGTCTGGTGATGAAGACCCTCAAGCGTCTGTCGCGCCTGTACCCACAGGAACTGACCGAGCACTTCATCTACCTGCCAGCGGTGAGCATGGAGCAACTGTCCGATCATGCAGCGATGCAGAATTGGCTGGCCCAGTTCGAAGTTCGCCTGCGCACCGTCGAGAAGTCCGGCCTGGTCTACAAAGCCAGCCTGCGTGAAGACCGTGAACGTAACGTCTGGCTGCCAGAGGTCGAACTGATCTCCCACGGCCTGTCGAACTACGTCACCTTCAACCGCGACTTCTTCGGTAGCAATGACTACAAGACCGTCGTGTCCCTGGGCGCTCAACTGAGCACCTTGCTGGACGAAGGCGCTTACATTCAGCGCGGCGAGCGCAAGAAAGCCGTCACCGAGTTCAAGGAAGCCCTTGAATGGTTGATGGCCGAAAGCACCAAGCGTCATACCATCCAGCGATACAAAGGTCTGGGTGAGATGAACCCGGATCAGTTGTGGGAAACCACCATGGACCCAGGCTCGCGCCGGATGCTCAAAGTGACCATCGAAGACGCCATTGGCGCGGACCAGATCTTCAACACCCTGATGGGTGATGCGGTCGAGCCACGTCGTGACTTCATCGAAAGCAACGCCTTGGCGGTGTCTAACCTGGACTTCTGATCCTGTTGTAGGTTCGCAAAAAAGATGCACACTTTCAAAAGTAAATGAGTCTGGCCTACCCTAAGAGGTAGGCCAGACAAAAGGCCAGCGCACAGCGCTGGCCTTTTTTTTTGGGGATTTTTCGGACATCGAGGGTCGACCTAACTGCTAGGCTTATTCTCAATGAACTGTCGGCACTTAATCGTGTCTATGGAAGCAGGGACGATTCAGTAACTACATGGCCGGCGGTGCTGATCAAATCAACCGGGCCAGCCCTTAAAGTATTCAGTAGGAATCAAACATGGCTAAGAAGCTCGCTGCTATTCTGTTGTCCGCCGTTGTGGGTCTGGTTGCCGCTAATGCAATGGCTGCTGATGGCCAGTGGAAAAAAGATCACCCACGTCGAGCCGAAGTAAATAATCGTCTGGCCAACCAGAACAAGCGAATCCATAACGAAGTCAAAGAAGGCGAAATTTCCAAGCGACAGGCGAGCAACCTGCATAAGGAAGACCACCAGATTCGTCAGGAAGAACGGGACATGGCTAGCCAGAATAAAGGGCACATCACCAAGCAGGAGCAAAAGACCCTTAACCAGCAAGAAAATGCGGTAAGCCACCAGATTGGTGGCTAGGTTCAATTTGCTTCTGTTGATTGGGTGTCTATTTTGAGACCCTGCACCCGGTACAACCTGCAAAAATAAAAAAGGCCAACGCTCAGCGTTGGCCTTTTTTATTGTTCGCGAGAAGACATTTGAAGATCGCAGCCTGCGGCAGCTCCTACGCGCTAACCACGCTTTCCAGTCGATACCCATACCCATAGATCGTCAGCAACTGCCAACCGCGATCCGCCGTCAGCCCAAGCTTGTTGCGCAAGCGGTAGATGTGAGTGTCCAGTGGTCTGGAAGACACCATTTCTTCATGGGTCCAGAAACGCTCGTAGAGATACTCCCGTGACAGCGGCCGGCCCAGGTTAGCAAACAGGCAGCGGGCCAGACGGTATTCACGTTCGGTCAGGCTGATGGGTTTTCCAGCGCGGGTCACTGTCAGTTCGGCGTCGTCGAAGTTCAGATCGTTGAACGTAAGCACTTCGCTGGCCGCACCGTGCGGCAATCCATGTCGGCGCAGTACGGCACTGACGCGGGCCTTGAGTTCGTTGGGGCGAAACGGTTTGCTGACGTAATCATCGGCGCCGGCGTTCAAGGCCTGGACGATGTCACTCTCGGCATCGCGGCTGGTGAGCATGATGGCGGCGGGAGGTGCCTCCATATGTTCGCGGGTCCAGCGTAGTAGCGATAGACCGCTGAGATCGGGCAACTGCCAGTCGAGTATCAACAGATCGAAGGTCTCGCGTCGAAGCTGGCGTAGCAGGTCTTCGCCCCGCTCGAAGCTGTGCAAGGTCCACGCTTGCTCCCCGGTTCCGGGAATCTGTCGCAGTGTCTGTTCCACCCGGCGTAGCTCGGCGGGTTCGTCATCCAGTATTGCGACACGCATGCGGGGCGTTTCCTTCAGCTCGTAGAGTGCGATGGGTAAAAAATCCTATGTGCGGAGTTTAGGCTGATTGTCTGAATCTGAACAATTGTGGTGAATTGCTCTCGATTCCATGCGTCTGGGTAGGCTGATATCAATTGGCCGTCAACCGACGGATATCAGCTCGAAGACTCGAGGACGCAAGGATGAGGAACAGCCTGAATGTTCGTGCACTGATCGTGAAGGTGACCAAGGACAAGGCGCTGGCACGCTGCCTGTCGTTGGCATTTTTGGTCTATGTGGGAGTTGTTTCGCTGACCGTGAATTCAAGCAGCGAAGTACCGGATGAACACATGACACAGCGCTATTTCAGTCCCGCGGTGGTGAATGTGGCGTTCAGTGATTCACGGGGCTTCGCACCGGTGAGCGCTCCCGCAGACGGCGAGCAACCGGCGCCACTTCGGCTTCCTGAAGAGCAGCAGCGCTGGGTGTTCTAACGAGGGCTCGGGCAATTCTGAACAAATATGGAGAATTGCCTCATCGACTGTCGTGGTCGGTAAATTCTCAAGCGTTGAGTGGCACAGGAGCATTCGGAAGTGCTCCGACACAGGGAGTGTCATCGCCAACCTGGCGGGACCGCCGATCGCCGGTTCGCTTGCGGTCGGCAGTTCAGGGGAAAAAAGGGAGTGCCCTCTCACCTTGTAAAACCGGATTGATACTGACCCGGTTCTGACACACGGATGTGTCACCTCCTACCCTCTTTGATTTGTTTGCCTTTATGGATATCCGCGATTGCTTTTGTAATTGATAGGGGCGTTATGCATAGATGTGGGCTATCTGCCGTAGAGCCCTGTCGGGTAAGGTGCGTAAGGCTGATGAATCAGATGAGCGGCCAGATTCTAATAAAAGCGTGAAAAGCGAATCCAATGAGCCAAATGACTTCTTTGCATCGTCACCGCCTGGGCAGCTGCCTGTTGCTGGTCGTTGGCCTGGTGAGTCCATTGACCCAGAGCGCATCTGCAGCGTTCTTCGATTCAAAGCGCTTGCCGTATATCGATGACCATCAGCAATGCCGTGGACAACCCCTGCCCGCCACTGTCGAACACCTGACGGGCGAAGCCTGGAAGCTCGACCGCAAGGGCAATCAGGTGGCGCTCGAAGAAGGGATGACGGTTGACGAGCAGGAAGGCGTGAAGACTTCCCCTTCTGCGTTCGTCAGTCTGTCGCTGGGCGATGGATCTCGCATCGTTCTTCCGTCCAGTTCGCAGGTCACGTTGCGATTGAACGAAGAACTTGTTGTCCCTCAGGTGATTCTTGAGCAAGGTCAGGTCGAGTCGTATGTGATTAAGCGCGCCAGCGACTATGATCGTTTTCAGATCGTGACGCCGGTCGGCGTGCTGGGTGTCCGAGGCACACACTTTCGGGTGCGGAACAACGACAATGGGCAATCGCTGATCGAAGTGCTGAATGGCCAGGTGGCCGTCGATCGTGGTGAAGACGCTGACGCGCCAGCGAAAAAACGCACGGGTAAACCTCTCGCGAAAAAAGCCGAAAAACCGGCAGATGAAGTGCAGGTCATGGCTCGCCAGGGTTTACGCATTCAGAAGGAAGGCAAGCTGACGCCGATTGAGCTGTTGCCCGCGCCTCAGTTATTGGGGCAGACCGGTCAAACTGGCCCCGCTCCGGTCTGGCAATTGATCATGAAACCCTTGCACGGGGCCACGCGCTACCGGGCGCAAGTGGCGACCGACACGGACTTCCTGAACATCAAGCAGGAACAGTTTTCCAGCACACCAGAGATCAACTTCAGTGGGTTGAAGGCGTTTTTCTACCATGTTCGACTCTCTGCGTATGACGAGCAGGGGCTTGAGGGAGAGACCGGGGTATATGACATCTTCTATTACCCCAGGACCACGCGTGTCCAATAACGACTCGGCTATTTGCCGATGAAGCACTGGCCAAGGAAGGAGGGGCGCGAGCCGACCCAGGCCCAGCGGCTGTTTCGTCGGATGGTCCGGGAATGGCTGTGGGTCAGTCTGATCCTGCTGCCGCTGACGGCGCTTCTGTCCTTGAACCATGGGCTGACGCTGAGCAATCTGCTGTACGACAATCTGCGTCGGCTGAGTCCGCTACCGGTCGACCCGCGAATCCTCATCGTCACCATCGACGATTACAGCTTGCAGCAACTCGGTCAGTGGCCCTGGTCACGAACCTTGCACGCCGACCTGCTGGATCGGCTCAGCGATGCAAAGGCCAAGGGCGTGCTGTTCGATGTCATTTTCAGCGAGCCTGACAAACTTCCCGACAACGATCTGCGCCTGGCACACGCTGCATGCCGGGCCGGCAACGTGTTCGTGCCTTTGCTGCGCGAAGGGGTTGCCCGTTATGGGCAGCCGCTGGGTGAAATCGAACCCGTGGCGCCGCTGAGTCGCTGTGCCAAAGGTATCGGGCATATCAACGCTGAGGCGGACGCTGATGGCATCGTGCGCAGCGTGTACCTGCGCGAAGGCCCTGAGCGCAACCCAAGGTCGCAACTGGCCTGGCTGCTCTACGAGACGACCACAGACGGGCTGGCTACCCTGCCCGGCTCGCCGTTGTCATTGACGGTTCAAGGCTGGCAACGAACCAACGGCATTCGAATTCCCTTTATCAGCGCGAATGCGGGTTTCCCCAGCGTTCCTTACGTCAGCGTGTTGCGTGGTGAAGTGCCACCCGAGTTGCTGCGTGATCGCCTGATCCTGATTGGCTCCACGGCGCCAGGGTTGGGTGACCGCTATGTGACACCGCAATCGGCGAGCATCGGCACAACGCCAGGCATCGAGATTCAAGCCAACATCCTCAACGGTCTGCTGCAACAGCGCAGTATTGTGGTACTTGCCGATGGCTGGGCGGTCGGGTTGTCGACGGCCATTGTCGCGTTGCTGCTGGCCTTGTTGTTATTTCGTCCACGGCGCGCCTTGTGGTTGACCCTGGTTTGCATGGTGATGGCGTTGCTCGCCTCGGCGCTGTTGCTCCGAGCCGGTTGGTGGTGGTCGCCCACCGCCAGTTTGCTGGGGATGCTGCTGGGGTATTTGATCTGGAACTGGCGACGCCTGAGCGCGGTGCTCGCCTACTTCGGCTGGGAACTGGCACGGCTTGATAGTGAGCCGAAAGTGTTTCCCGAGCGCCGCCGCACGTCGTCACCGGCCGGCGATGTATTGCAGGGGCAGATCGTCGCGCTGGAACAGGCGATGAGCCGGACCCGCGACACCCGACGGTTCATCGCTGACGGCCTGGAGTACCTGCCGGTGGCGACGTTGATCAGCGATCCCGGCGGGAGAATCCTGCTGGCCAACCGTAATGCGCGGGGGCTGTTTGCCAGCGATCTGGTCGGTGAAGACCTGCTGCAACGGCTCTCGGAGATTGGTTATCCGGGGCTGTTTGAGCAGGGAAGTCCTGCGTTGTCGACGCTTGAGACCAGCGAGTTTCGCGACACCCAAGGGCGGAGTTTGCGTCTGGACCTGGCGCCATTGCTGCCGGCTGAAGGCGGAACGGCAATTGGCTGGCTGCTCAGCCTTACGGATTTGAGCCTTGAGCGCGATGCCGAGGAACAGCGCGCAGTGCTGCTGCGGTTCCTTTCCCATGACCTGCGCGCTCCTCATTCGGCGATTTTGGCCTTGCTCGACGTCCAGCATTACCAAGGCACGGGTGACACGCAGCTGCTCAACCAGATCGAGTTGCAGGTACGCAAAGCCTTGGGCCTGACCGAGGCCTTTGTGCAACTGGCCAAGGCCGAGTCCGAGGCTTACCAGTTCGAGCCGAGCATGTTCGCGATGCTGGTGCTCGATGCGTTCGATCAGGCGATGAGTATCGCGCAACTCAAGCAGATCGAGTTGCTGCATGATCTGGATGAAGAGGCGGAAGGCATGGTCCTTGCCGACCAGTCGTTGCTGACTCGGGCGCTGTTCAACCTGTTGGAAAACGCCATCAAATACAGCCCGGCAGGGTCGCACGTCAGCGTGCGGGTCAGTTGTGCACAGGGCTGGCTGACCTGCGAGATCACCGACCAGGGCAAGGGTATTGCAGCCGAAGAACTCCCCGAACTGTTCAGCCAGTACCGGCGCTTTGCTTCGTCGCAAGGCAGTGAGGGACTGGGTCTGGGATTGTCGATGGTCAAGGCCGTGGTGGATCGCCACGGCGGACGGATTTTCTGTGAAAGCGCGATCGGGCAAGGCACGACGTTCAGCGTTCAACTGCCGTTGCTGGAAGAGTGAAGTACTTCCTGAAATACGGTATGGAGCTGCCCTCCGTAGCAGCTGTCGAGCCTGCGAGGCTGCGTCCGGCTAGGTCCGCGCTCGGGCGAAGCAGTCGTAAAATCAGAAACCGCGGTGATTCAAGTAGCCCCTGCAAGCAGGATTTACGACTGCTGCGCAGCCGGACGCAGGCTGCGCCAGCTGCTACGGATCGCGTGATAACCAGGGATTTAAACAGGCATAAAAATCTATGGTCACCCCCGTTTTTGCAATACTGATTAATGGGTGAAGTGGTTGGCTTGCTTAAATCTATCCGGCGTCTGTTTGGGGCATGCCCCGCGCCACGATGAGAGTCGCGCCTGACGATCCTGAAAAAACCGACGGCTTTCTAAAGCCGATTTTTGTGCCAGGTTGTTCGTCAGGCCGGTGGGCCGTTCACGTCATCCGTTGTTCAGCTATCGCAAAACCTGAAGGGTGGTTCGTGGTACTGCAACAACCGCAGGGTCAGGCGTTCAGCGCGTCTGGCCCTGCTTCATACTGCGTATGGTGGGCCGCTAGCGCCCACGCGATCCGCGCCAGCTTGTTAGCCAAGGCACAGGCCACCACGTTCGAGTGGCGTCGCGTCAGCATTGAGCGTACCCAGTCGGCCAAACGGCCGCGCTGGTAGTCCAGCCTTTGCATGTAGACCCGAGCACACTGCACCAGCAATTGCCGTAGGTGCTTGTCACCGCGCTTGCTGATGCCGAGCAAATTCGCCTTGCCACCGGTGCTGTATTGTCTGGGCACCAGACCCACAGACGCGGCGAAGTCGCGACTGCACTTGTACTGTTGGCCGTCGCCCATTTCGACAGCCAACAGGCTGGCGGTGATCGGGCCGACACACGGCATGCTCAGCAGGCGACTGCCCAGATCATCGGCGGCCAGTTGGCTTGCCAGCTCTTTATCCAGTTCCTTGATCTGCTCATCCAGGCAAACGAAGTGATCGTGCAGTTGTTGCAACAGCCCGGTGAGCCGAACCGGCAACTCATGCTCGGCCAAGATACTCGCCAAACGTTTCATGATCGCCAGACCTTTGGGCAGGCTGATACCAAACTCCAACAGGAAACCGTGCATCTGATTGGCGGCTTTGGTGCGGTCGTGCACCAGCGATTCGCGCAGGCGGTGCAGAACGGAAAGAGTCTGCTGGGCCTCGGTTTTAGGCGAGACGAAGCGCATCGACGGACGTGAAGCGGCTTCGCAAATGGCCTCGGCATCCACGAAGTCGTTTTTGTTGCCCTTGACGAAGGGCCGGACGAACTGCGGAGAAATCAGTTTGGCCTGATGCCCCATGGCGATCAGCTGACGAGCGACAAAATGCGCGCCGGCACACGCCTCCATCACCACGGTACAGGCCGGTAGGTTGCCGAAGAACTGCATCATCTGTGGGCGCGAGAGCTTCTTGCGAAACACCTCTCGCCCGGATTTGTCCTGGCCGTGCAGATGGAAACTGTGTTTACCGAGATCGATTCCGATCAGCGCTGACTCGCTCATGATGATGGCCTCCGAAAACAAAACACCCTGCGAAAGCGTAGCCCTCGCAGGGTGTGGGGGTGACCATCTCATTAAACCGGCGCCAATAGCCGGTTTTTTTTTGCGTCGTGAAAACTTATGCACGTTTTCCTGCGTTTTATGAGCTTAAGAAATATCTATATAAATCATAAATTTAGATAACAAATAAGACGCTTTTCAACAAAACGGTACACAGGTTATCCACAGAAGCTCAGACAGCCTCTTTATCTGCCGCAGCGGGCTGTGGCGGCAGCGAACCCATGTCCCGTTGGGTCTGTTCGTTCCAGGCCGCGGCACGGTCGTTGAGCTCGGCAATCGCCCGTGGGCCGGTGCCTTCTGCATACATCGGCGCACCGATGACCACGGTGATGGTGCCAGGTTTTTTGAACCAACCGGTTTTCGGCCAGAACTTGCCGGCGTTATGGGCGATTGGCAGCACAGGCAACTGCGCATTGACCGCCAACGCCGTGCCACCACGAGAGAACTTGCCGACCGTGCCGAACGGAACGCGGGTACCTTCCGGAAAAATCAGCACCCAGACATTGTCCTTGAGCAGCTCATCGCCCTTCTTCGCCACATGCTTGAGCGCGGCTTTCGGGTTGTCGCGGTCGATGGCGATCGGTCGCAGCATGGCCATCGCCCAACCAAAGAACGGCACATACAGCAATTCGCGCTTGAGCACCTGGCTCAATGGCTCGAAGTAGGCCGACAGGAAGAACGTTTCCCAGGTGCTCTGGTGGTTCGACAGAATCACGCACGGTTGGTCGGGGACGTTCTCGGCGCCTTTGACTTCATAGCGGATGTCCAGGAACACCTTGCTCAGCCACAGTGCGCAGCGGCACCAGTAGACGTTGATGAAACGGTAGCGCGCCTTGAACGGTAAAAAAGGCGCGATAAAAAAGCTCAGGCTGCACCAGAGCAACGAGCTGGTGCCCAGCAGCAGGTAAAAAAGAAAGGTTCTGATTGCCTGCAAGATCGACATGGCCGCATTTACCGTTGCGGGGCTGTGCCCGCCTGTTAAAAGCGCTTCCCGAACAGTCCTTGATCAGGATGTCAGAAGAGCCTAGTTGTAGATAAGTTCTGCGGCAATCGCCGCCAGATCGTCAAAAATCAAGGTGCCAGCCGGAAGGGTCAAGCCCCGCGTCTTTTCGCCTTTTCCGGTTTTTACCAAAACTGGCTGACAGTCGACGGCTTTTGCCGCCTTCAGGTCACCGAGACTGTCGCCGACGAACCATAGGTCAGTCAGCGCCACGTCGTAATGTGCGGCAATGGTTTTAAGCATGCCGGGTTTGGGCTTACGACAGTCGCAGCCTTCGTCCGGCCCGTGAGGGCAATAGACGATGAGGCCGAGTTCGCCGCCCTGCTCCGCCACCAACGCGCGCAAGCGCTCGTGCATGGCGTCGAGGGTAGCGACATCGTAGTAGCCGCGAGCAATGCCTGACTGGTTGGTAGCCACCGCTACCGTCCAGCCGGCCTTGCTCAACTGCGCGATGGCTTCGATCGAGCCGGGGAGCGGAATCCACTCCTCCACCGACTTGATGTAAGCGTCGGAGTCGTAATTGATCACTCCGTCCCGATCGAGAATCAGCAGTTTCAACAGTAGCTCCTCAGCCCAGCAACGAGATGTCGGCAACGCCGAGGAACAGGCCACGCAAACGTGCCAGCAACGCATAACGGTTGGCGCGGACCTTGGCGTCCTCCGCGTTGACCATCACCGCTTCGAAGAACGCATCGACCGGCTCGCGCAACGCGGCCAGACGCGCCAGCGATTCGCGGTACTGACGGGCCGCAGCCATTGGCTGCACCGCTTGATCCGCTTGCTGGATCGCCGAGTACAGGGAGAATTCAGCGGCGTTGTCGAAGTACTTGGCTTCAACGGTGGTCGGCACGCTGCCTTCAAGTTTGCTCAGCAGGTTCGATACGCGCTTGTTTACCGCGGCCAGTGCAGCGGCTTCCGGCAGTTTGCGGAACGCTTCCACCGCTTGTACGCGCTGATCGAAGTCCAGGGCCGAGCCCGGTTTCAGGGCACGAACCGACAGGTAGGTGGCGACATCCACGCCTTCGTCTTCGTAACGGGCACGCAGACGGTCGAAGATGAACTCCAGCACCGAATCAGCCAGGCCGGCAGCCTTGACCTTGGCGCCGAACGCGGCGACGGCGAAGGCCACGGCGTCGGTCAGGTCGAGTTCGAGCTTCTTGTCGATCAGGATCCGCAGCACGCCGAGCGCGGCACGGCGCAGGGCATACGGGTCTTTGCTACCGGTTGGCAGCATGCCGACACCGAAGATCCCGACCAGGGTGTCGAGCTTGTCAGCGATTGCCACGGCCGCACCGGTCAGGGTGGTCGGCAGTTCGGCGCCGGCACCGCGCGGCATGTATTGCTCGTTCAGCGCCAGTGCGACATCTTCCGGCTCGCCATCGTTGAGGGCGTAGTAGTAACCGGCGACGCCTTGCATCTCCGGGAACTCGCCGACCATCTCGGTCGCCAGGTCACACTTCGACAGCAGGCCGGCACGCGCCGCCCACTGGGCGTTGCCGCCAATGTGTGGCGCGATGAACGCGGCCAGTTTGGAAACGCGCTCGGCCTTATCGTAGACGCTGCCGAGTTTTTCCTGGAACACCACGTTCTGCAGGCGCAGGTTGAAGTCTTCGAGTTTCTGCTTCTTGTCTTGCTTGAAGAAGAATTCGGCGTCGGTCAGACGTGGGCGAACCACTTTCTCGTTACCGTCGATGATCTGCTGCGGGTCTTTGCTCTCGATGTTGGCCACGGTAATGAAACGTGGCAGCAACTTGCCGTCGGCATCCAGCAGGCAGAAGTACTTCTGGTTGTCCTGCATGGTGGTGATCAGGGCTTCTTGCGGCACATCGAGGAAACGCTCCTCGAACGAGCACACCAGCGGCACTGGCCATTCCACCAGCGCGGTCACTTCGTCGAGCAGGCTCGGCGGCACGATCGCGGTGCCTTCCTGCATCGTTGCCAGCTCGGCGGTGCGCTTGCTGATCAGCTCGCGGCGCTCATTGGCATCGGCCAACACGTAGGCCGCGCGCAGGTCGTTCAGGTAGTTGGCGGGCGAAGTGATGCGCACGCTTTGCGGGTGATGGAAGCGGTGACCACGGGAATCGCGACCGGCCTTCTGGGCGAGGATAGTGCAGTCGACAACCTGGTCGCCGAGCAGCATCACCAGCCATTGGGTTGGACGAACGAACTCTTCCTTGCGAGCGCCCCAGCGCATGCGCTTGGGAATCGGCAGGTCGTTCAGCGAATCTTCGACGATGGTCGGCAACAGGCTGGCGGTCGGCTTGCCGGCGATGTTTTGGCTGTAACGCAGCTTCGGCCCGCTCTGATCAATTTCGCTCAGCTCGACGCCGCACTTCTTGGCAAAACCCAGGGCAGCCTGGGTCGGGTTGCCTTCGGCATCGAAGGCGGCCTGACGTGGCGGACCGTCGAGGTTGATGCTGCGATCCGGCTGTTGAGTGGCCAGTGCGGTGATCAGCACGGCCAGGCGACGCGGTGCGGCATAGACCTGTTTGGCTTCAAAGCCCAGGCCAGCGGCCAGCAGGCCCTTCTCGATACCGGCGAGGAACGCTTCAGCCAGGGTGTTAAGGGCCTTGGGTGGCAGCTCTTCGGTGCCCAGTTCAACCAGGAAATCTTGAGCACTCATTGTGCAGCCTCCAGCTTAGCCAACACTTCATCACGCAAATCCGGGGTCGCCATCGGGAAGCCCAGCTTGGCCCGAGCCAGCAAATAGGCTTGCGCAACGGAACGCGCCAGGGTGCGGACACGCAGAATGTATTGCTGACGCGCCGTCACCGAGATGGCCCGGCGTGCATCCAGCAGGTTGAAGGTGTGCGAGGCCTTCAGCACCATTTCATAGCTCGGCAGTGGCAGCGGTTGATCGAGTTCGATCAGGCGCTTGGCTTCGCTTTCGTAGAAGTCGAACAGTTCGAACAGTTTCTCGACGTTGGCGTGTTCGAAGTTGTAGGTCGACTGCTCCACTTCGTTCTGGTGGAACACATCGCCGTAGGTCACTTTGCCGAACGGACCGTCAGCCCAGACCAGGTCGTAGACCGAATCCACGCCTTGCAGGTACATGGCCAGGCGCTCGAGACCGTAAGTGATCTCGCCGGTCACCGGGTAGCACTCGATGCCGCCCGCTGCCTGGAAGTAGGTGAACTGGGTCACTTCCATGCCGTTGAGCCAGACTTCCCAGCCCAGACCCCAGGCACCGAGGGTCGGCGACTCCCAGTTGTCTTCGACGAAACGGATGTCGTGCACCAATGGGTCCAGGCCCACGTGCTTGAGGGAGCCCAGGTACAGTTCCTGGAAGTTGTCCGGGTTCGGCTTCAGAACTACCTGGAACTGGTAGTAGTGCTGCAGACGGTTCGGGTTTTCGCCGTAGCGGCCGTCAGTCGGGCGACGACTGGGCTGCACATAAGCGGCGTTCCAGGTTTCCGGGCCGATGGCGCGCAGGAACGTGGCAGTATGGAAAGTGCCGGCGCCTACTTCCATATCGTAGGGCTGAAGTACCACACAACCTTGCTCGGCCCAGTATTGCTGGAGGGCGAGGATCAAGTCTTGGAAGGTACGCACGGCTGGCGTAGGCTGGCTCACGAAATTCACCTGTTTCTTGGGCTGCGATTTAAAGAGCGGGAGTATACCCGATTCGTTCGTCCGCACGCCCCCTGGAGCCTTATGCCACGCTGCTTTTGGTGTTCCGAAGATCCGTTGTACATGGCTTATCACGATCAAGAGTGGGGCGTACCGCTACGCGATGCGCAGCGCTTGTTCGAGTTGCTTTTGCTCGAAGGGTTCCAGGCCGGTCTGTCATGGATCACCGTGCTGAAGAAACGCGAGCGCTACCGTGAGGTGTTGTTTGGCTTCGATGTACAGCGGGTGGCTCAGATGAGTGACGCTGAGATCGACGATTTGATGCTCGATCCGGGGATCATCCGCAACCGTCTCAAGCTTAACGCCGCCCGGCGCAATGCCCAGGCCTGGATGGCGCTGGAGGACCCGGTGGAGCTGCTCTGGTCGTTTGTCGGCGGCGTCCCGAAGATCAATCATTTCAAGGATCGCAGCGAAGTGCCGGCCGTGACGCCGGTCGCCGTGGAGATGAGCAAAGGTCTGAAAAAAGCCGGCTTCACCTTTGTCGGCCCGACCATCTGCTACGCGTTGATGCAGGCCTCGGGCATGGTCATGGATCACACCACCGATTGTGATCGTTACGCCATCTTGCGCAATGGGCGGTTAGAATAGCCGGCTCGTGATACGGATCATGACGTCGGATTAGAAGATCAGGAGTGACCTGTGGATAAGTTTAAAGGCGCCTTGCTGGTAGGCGCTCTGCGTTTGTTTGCCCTGCTCCCGTGGCGGGCGGTGCAAGCGGTCGGCGCGGCGATTGGCTGGGTCATGTGGAAAACCCCCAACCGTTCCCGCGACGTGGTGCGCATCAACCTTGCCAAGTGTTTCCCGGACATGGACGCCGCCGAGCGCGAGCGTTTAGTGGGACAGAGCCTGATGGACATCGGCAAATCATTGACCGAAAGTGCCTGCGCCTGGATCTGGCCGGCCCAGCGCTCCATCGATCTGGTGCGTGAAGTCGAAGGCCTCGATGTGCTCAAGGACGCGCTGGCTTCCGGCAAAGGCGTGGTCGGCATTACCAGTCACTTGGGCAACTGGGAAGTGTTGAACCACTTCTATTGCAGCCAGTGCAAACCGATTATTTTTTACCGTCCACCCAAGCTCAAGGCCGTGGACGAATTGCTGCGCAAACAACGGGTGCAACTGGGCAACCGCGTGGCGGCCTCCACCAAGGAAGGCATCCTCAGCGTCATCAAGGAAGTGCGCAAAGGGGGGGCGGTAGGGATTCCGGCTGACCCGGAACCGGCCGAATCCGCCGGGATCTTCGTACCCTTCTTCGCCACCAAGGCCTTGACCAGCAAGTTTGTGCCGAACATGCTCGCGGGCGGGAAAGCGGTCGGAGTCTTCCTGCACGCCCTGCGCCTGCCGGACGGTTCAGGCTACAAAGTGATCCTGGAAGCCGCGCCCGAGGCGATGTACAGCACCGATACCGAGACGTCCTGCGCAGCCATGAGCCAGATTGTCGAGAAGTACGTGCGGGCTTACCCGAGCCAGTACATGTGGAGCATGAAGCGCTTCAAGAAACGTCCGCCAGGCGAAGAGCGCTGGTATTGATCCCATTGGCATGATCTGTGGATAACGTGTAGGAGCTGCCGCAGGTTCGGGCCGCGTTCGGACGGTCTTTTGATCTTGCTCTTCGGATTATCCACAACCGTTCAATCAAGGGCGCAGAAGATGTCCGAACACCGTAAGTCATTTCGAATCAAGATCCAGCACGAGAGCTTCGGCGAGTGCCTGGGCCAAACCCGCAACCTATCCGCCAGCGGCGTCTACGTGAAGCATCCGACGCTCGCGGCGTTGGCCAAGGGCGCAGTGGTCTATGGCCAGGTGCAGGATTTGCCGTGCGGTGCGCCGCGCGTGCGCATGGAAGTGGTGCAGGTCGACGCTGAAGGCATCGGCCTGCGATACCTTTGACCTGAGCGTTTTTCGATCAGTTGCCCAGCCGGTCAAGCTTCTTCAGAAACACCGTCATTTCCTTTTCCGCCTGCTTGTCACCGTGCGCGCGGGCGGCTTCCAGACCCTGCTCCCAGGCCTGGCGGGCGGCGGCATGGTCAGCCAGCGCCAAGTGAGCCTTGCCCAACAACTTCCAGGCCGCCGAGTACTTCGGATCGAACGCCACGCACCGGCTGAAATGCTCGGCCGCCTTGGCATTTTCGCCCAGATCCAGATAACCCTTGCCCAGGCCGAAGCGCAGCAGCGAGTTATCCACACCCTTGGCGAGCATTTTTTCCAGTGATTCGATCATCGGTAGCCTCTTCGTAAGCTTGGAGAATCAAAAGATCGCAGCCTTCGGCAGCTCCTACGGGATAAATCCGTTCGGCGTAGGAGCTGCCGCAGGCTGCGATCTTGGCAATGTCGGATCAGAAAAAGCTCAACCCCACGTGGAACAACTTCTCCACATCGCGAATATGCTTTTTATCCACAAGGAACAGAATCACATGGTCGCCAGCTTCGATCACGGTGTCGTCGTGGGCGATCAACACTTCTTCGTCGCGAATGATCGCACCAATAGTCGTACCCGGCGGCAGGACGATGTTTTCGATGGCCTTGCCGATCACCTTGCTCGACTTCGCATCACCGTGGGCAATCGCCTCGATGGCTTCTGCCGCACCGCGGCGCAGCGAGTGCACGCTGACGATATCGCCACGGCGCACGTGGGCCAGCAAGGTGCCGATGGTCGCCAGCTGCGGGCTGATGGCGATATCGATATCACCGCCCTGGATCAGGTCGACGTAGGCCGGGTTGTTGATGATGGTCATCACCTTTTTGGCGCCCAGGCGTTTGGCCAACAGTGATGACATGATGTTGGCTTCGTCGTCGTTGGTCAGCGCCAGGAAGAGATCGGCGTCGGCGATGTTCTCTTCCAGCAGCAAGTCGCGGTCCGAGGCGCTGCCCTGCAACACCACAGTGCTGTCGAGGGTGTCCGAGAGGTAGCGGCAGCGCGCCGGATTCATCTCGATGATCTTCACCTGATAGCGGCTTTCGATGGCCTCGGCCAGCCGTTCGCCGATCTGCCCGCCGCCGGCGATGACGATACGTTTGTAGCTCTCATCGAGCCGGCGCATTTCGCTCATGACTGCGCGAATGTTCGCTTTGGCGGCGATGAAAAACACTTCGTCGTCGGCTTCGATCACCGTATCGCCTTGCGGCAGGATCGGTCGGTCACGACGGAAAATCGCCGCCACGCGGGTGTCGACGTTCGGCATATGTTCGCGCAACTGGCGCAGTTGCTGACCCACCAGCGGCCCACCGTAGTAAGCCTTGACCGCCACCAGCTGGGCCTTGCCCTCGGCGAAGTCGATCACCTGCAAGGCACCGGGGTGCTCGATCAGGCGCTTGATGTAGTGGGTAACCACTTGTTCCGGGCTGATCAACACGTCGACCGGAATCGCGTCATTGTCGAACAGGCCGGCGCGGGTCAGGTACGCGGCTTCGCGCACCCGGGCGATTTTGGTCGGGGTGTGGAACAGGGTGTGCGCGACCTGGCAGGCGACCATGTTGGTTTCATCGCTGTTGGTTACCGCCACCAGCATGTCGGCGTCGTCGGCACCGGCCTGGCGCAGTACTGTCGGGAGCGAGCCGCGACCGTGCACGGTGCGGATATCGAGGCGATCACCGAGGTCACGCAGGCGTTCGCCGTCGGTGTCGACCACGGTGATGTCGTTCGCTTCGCTGGCCAAGTGTTCCGCCAATGTGCCGCCCACCTGCCCGGCGCCGAGGATGATGATCTTCATCCAGTCACTCCCTCCCTTGAGGTCCGCTTAACCGCGCGCAGCGGCAATCTTGATCAGCTTGGCGTAGTAGAACCCGTCGTGACCGCCCTCTTGCGCCAGCAACTGGCGGCCATGCGGTTGCTTGATGCCGGCCTGGCTGGCGATATCCAACTCGCGAGCACCCGGCGTGCGGGCGAGGAACGCTTCGATGACT
Organism: Pseudomonas frederiksbergensis; assembly: GCF_001874645.1. Lineage (NCBI taxonomy): Bacteria > Pseudomonadati > Pseudomonadota > Gammaproteobacteria > Pseudomonadales > Pseudomonadaceae > Pseudomonas > Pseudomonas frederiksbergensis. Next base: position 2,902,895 of record NZ_CP017886.1, on the reverse strand, counting down.
TCGGTATTTTCGGTCGGCAAGGTCGAGCAGGTGGCGTACAGCAGGATGCCGCCGACGTCGAGGGTCGGCCACATCGCGTCGAGCAGTTCGCCCTGAAGCACCGCCAGCGCGCCGATATCATCCGGCTGGCGGGTCAGCTTGATGTCCGGGTGCCGGCGAATCACGCCGGTCGCCGAGCAGGGCGCGTCGAGCAGGATGCGCTGAAACGGCTTGCCGTCCCACCACGTCTGAGTGTCGCGGCCGTCGGCGGCGATCAATTCGGCGCTGAGGCCCAGCCGCTCAAGGTTTTCCCGTACGCGAACCAGACGCTTGGCCTCCAGGTCCACCGCCACTACCCCGGCCAGTTTTGGCTCGACTTCGAGGATGTGGCAGGTCTTTCCGCCCGGTGCGCAGCAGGCGTCGAGCACCCGTTGGCCCGGTGCCAGGTCCAGCAGATCCGCCGCCAGTTGTGCGGCTTCGTCCTGCACGCTGATCCAGCCTTCGGCGAAACCCGGCAGCTGGCGCACATCGCCCGGTGTGTCGAGCACGATGCCGTCCTGGCTATACACGCACGGTTTGGCCGCGACGCTGGCATCGCTCAGCAAGGCGAGGTAGGCATCGCGAGTGTGATGACGACGGTTGACCCGCAAAATCATTGGCGGGTGCGCGTTGTTCGCGGTGCAAATGGCTTCCCACTGCTCAGGCCAGAAGGCCTTGAGGGATTTTTGCAGCCAGCGCGGGTGAGCGGTGCGCACCACCGGATCGTGCTCAAGCTCGGCCAGCAGTGCTTCGCTTTCCCGTTGGGCGCGGCGCAGCACGGCGTTGAGCAAGGCTTTGGCCCACGGCTTTTTCAGCTTGTCGGCGCAGCCCACGGTTTCACCGATGGCGGCGTGGGCCGGGACGCGGGTGTACAGCAACTGGTAGAGGCCGACCAGTAACAGCGCTTCGACGTCAGCATCGGCGGCTTTGAAAGGTTTTTGCAGCAGCTTGGCCGCCAGCGCCGATAAGCGTGGCTGCCAGCGTGCGGTGCCGAAGGCCAGGTCCTGGGTGAAGCCGCGATCGCGGTCTTCGACCTTGTCCAGTTGTGTCGGCAACGAACTGTTCAGCGAAGCCTTGCCGTTAAGGACGGCGGCCAGGGCTTTGGCGGCGGCCAGACGCGGGTTCATTGGACGTCCACCGCTTGGCCCAAGACAGTGCCAACGGCAAATTTCTCACGACGGCTGTTGAACACGTCGCTGAAGTTCAGCGCTTTGCCACCGGGTAATTGCAGACGTGTCAGGCACAGCGCTTGTTCACCGCAGGCGACGATCAAGCCGTCCTTGCTGGCGCTGAGGATTTCACCCGGTGTGCCCTTGCCTTCGGCGAGGCTGGCCGCGAGCACTTTCAGCGCTTCGCCATTGAGCGTGCTGTGGCAGATCGGCCACGGATTGAATGCGCGAACCAGACGTTCCAACTCGACCGCAGGGCGGTTCCAGTCGATGCGCGCTTCGTCTTTGTTCAATTTGTGCGCATAAGTAGCGAGGCTGTCGTCCTGCACTTCGCCTTCCAGCGTGCCGGCGGCCAGACCGGCAATTGCCTGAACCACTGCTGGCGGACCCATCTCGGCGAGACGGTCATGCAGGCTGCCGCCGGTGTCATCGCCACTGATCGGCGTGGTGACCTTGAGCAGCATCGGCCCGGTGTCGAGGCCGGCTTCCATGCGCATCACGGTCACGCCGCTTTCAGCGTCGCCTGCTTCGACGGCGCGCTGGATCGGCGCCGCACCGCGCCAGCGTGGCAGCAACGAGGCGTGGCTGTTGATGCAGCCCAGGCGCGGAATATCCAGCACCACTTGCGGCAGGATCAGACCGTAGGCCACGACGACCATCAGGTCCGGCTTGAGTGCGGCCAGTTCAGCCTGGGCCTCGGCATTGCGCAGGGTCGGCGGCTGCAGCACGGCAATGCCGTTTTCCAGCGCGAGTTGCTTGACCGGGCTCGGCATCAGCTTTTGCCCTCGACCCGCCGGGCGATCCGGTTGGGTGTAGACCGCAACGATCTCATAAGGGCTGTCGAGCAGGGCCTTGAGGTGTTCGGCGGCAAATTCGGGGGTGCCGGCAAAGACGATGCGCAGTGGCTCAGTCATGGGAATTCTCGGTTGAAAACACGCGGAAAAGAAAAAGGCTTGCCGCAGCAAGCCTTTGGAAGGGCATCAAGCGTTCTGGCGATGGAGCTTTTCCAGCTTCTTCTTGATCCGGTCGCGTTTGAGCGTGGACAGGTAATCGACGAACAATTTGCCGTTGAGGTGGTCGCATTCGTGCTGAATGCACACCGCCAGCAGCTCTTCGGCGATCAGTTCAAATGGCTGGCCGTCACGGTCCAGGGCCTTGATCTTGACCTTCTGCGGACGGTCGACGTTTTCGTAGAAGCCCGGTACCGAAAGGCAGCCTTCCTGGTACTGACCCATCTCGTCGGTCAGGGTTTCGAACTCGGGGTTGATGAACACCCGCGGTTCGCTACGGTCTTCGGAAAGGTCCATGACCACGATGCGTTTGTGCACGTTGACCTGGGTCGCCGCGAGGCCGATGCCGGGTGCTTCATACATTGTTTCAAACATATCATCGACCAACTGCCGCACTTCGTCGTCCACTACGGCCACCGGTTTGGCGATAGTACGCAGGCGCGGGTCGGGAAATTCGAGGATGTTCAAAATAGCCATAAGCGTAATTGCTGCACGTGTGAAGTAAAGTCTGGGCCGATTGCCTGGCGGGTCCGAAGATGCAGGCTACCGTTGTAAAACGTAGCTCCCTTCTTTTTGAGAAGAGCCAGGAGCGAGCCACGGGGGCTCTGGCGTTCTACGCGAATGCACATAATAAAGGGATTCACTGCATGAGGAAATCACTACTCGCCTTGCTGCTTCTGGTCTCGGCCGGTTTCGCACACGGACAAGTGCAACTCAAGGAAGGTTTTCCACAGCATTACACGGTGGTGGCGGGAGACACACTTTGGGACATCTCCGGGAAATTCCTCCGCGAACCCTGGAAATGGCCCGAACTCTGGCAGGCCAACCCGCACATCGAAAACCCCAACCTGATCTATCCCGGTGACTCGCTGTCACTGGTCTATATCAACGGGCAGCCGCGCCTGACCCTCAATCGCGGGGCTTCGCGGGGCACCCTCAAGCTCTCGCCGCAAGTGCGTAGCACGCCGATGGCCGACGCTATTCCTAGTATTCCGCTGCGATCCATCAATAGCTTCCTGCTGAGCAACCGCATCATCGACAACGTCGAAGACTTCAACAAGGCGCCGTACATCGTTGCCGGCGACGCCGAACGGGTGCTCAGCGGCATGGGCGATCGCATCTATGCACGCGGCACGCTGGACCCGGCGCAGTCGGTGTACGGCATCTTCCGTCAGGGCAAGGTCTACAGCGATCCGCAAAGCAAAGAGTTTCTGGGGATCAACGCCGACGACATCGGTGGCGGCGAGATTATTGCCACTGAAGGCGATGTAGCGACCCTTGCCTTGCAACGCACTACCCAAGAGGTTCGTCTCGGCGACCGTTTGTTCAGCGGCGAAGAACGGGCGATCAATTCGACCTTCATGCCCAGCGCACCCACAACCGATATTCACGGCTTGATCATTGACGTGCCACGCGGTGTTACGCAGATCGGCGTGCTTGACGTGGTGACCCTGAACAAGGGCCGGCGCGACGGCTTGGCCGAAGGCAACGTGCTGGTGGTGATGAAAACCGGTGAAACCGTGCGTGACCGGGTCACGGGCGAGCAGGTGAAAATCCCGGATGAGCGTGCCGGTTTGCTGATGATTTTCCGTACTTACGAAAAACTCAGCTATGGCTTGGTACTCAACGCCTCGCGCTCTCTGGCGGTGATGGACAAGGTGCGTAATCCGTAAAAGACTCAACAAGTTACCAACAGACTTATCCACAGCTTGTTCCTGATTCAACAGGACCAATAACGATCAAGGATGATCTTATGCCGCTGTTTGCATCGACGCAGGTTTCACTGACGGAACTGGAAGCGCGTTTGCGTTTGCACCGTCTACCGGAGCTCGGTCCACGACGTTTTCAAAAACTGCTCGAAGCCTTTGGCTCGGCCTCAAAAGCCATCAGCGCACCGGCCAGTGCCTGGCGCGCCCTAGGGTTGCCGACTGCGTGTGCGGACGCTCGACGCAGTCTGGACATTCGTGACGGCGCCTACCACGCATTGGCCTGGTTAGAGCGTGAGGGCCAGCATTTACTGATGGTTGACCAACCGGGCTACCCGGCACTGCTGGCAGAAATCAGTGATCCGCCACCGCTGCTGTTTGTCGCGGGTGATCCGGGCATTCTGGAAAAACCGCAGCTGGCGATGGTCGGCAGCCGGCGCGCATCGAGGCCGGGGATGGACACCGCCGCGGCATTTTCCCGCAGCCTCGCGGGTGCCGGTTTTGTCATCACCAGCGGCTTGGCACTGGGCATCGATGCGGCCGCGCATCAGGCCGCGCTGGATGTGGGTGGGCAGACCGTCGGGGTGCTCGGCACCGGTCTTGAAAATTTTTATCCACAGCGCAATCGGCGCATTGCCGACGCGATGATTGCGCAAGGCAGCGCGGTGATTTCCGAGTTCCCGCTGGACGCCGGACCGCAGGCCAGCAACTTCCCGCGCCGCAATCGGATCATCAGCGGTTTATCCCTCGGGGTGCTGGTGGTCGAGGCCAGTGTCGCCAGCGGTTCGCTGATCACTGCACGGCTGGCGGCGGAACAGGGCCGTGAGGTGTATGCCATTCCAGGATCGATCCATCATCCCGGCGCCCGTGGCTGCCACCAGTTGATCCGCGACGGTGCGGTGTTGGTGGAAACCATCGAGCATATTCTGGAAGGCCTGCGCGGCTGGCAGCATCTGCCGTTATCCACAGAAACCCCGGCGCCTATCGAGCACCCGTTGCTCTGCCTGTTGTTTGCCGCGCCGCATACCAGCGAGGCCTTGGCCGACGCGGCGGGATGGGCGTTGCCGAAGGTATTGGCCGCGCTGACAGAGCTGGAAATGGATGGGCGGGCGGTGAGTGAAGGCGGACGCTGGTTTGCGCGCCTAAGCTAGGTTCATGAGCTGGGTTTTATAAGGAAGATCGGTAAACTGCGCACAGCCTTATTTTGGAGAGTCGGTAATGGTCAACAGTTGGCGTGTGCAACAAGCCGCACGAGAAATTCGCGCAGGGGCGGTGATTGCCTATCCAACCGAAGCTGTCTGGGGCCTGGGTTGCGACCCGTGGGACGAAGAGGCGGTGTATCGCTTGCTGGCGATCAAGGGCCGCTCGGTGGAAAAGGGACTGATCCTGATTGCTGACAACATTCGCCAGTTCGACTTCCTGTTCGAAGACTTCCCGGAACTGTGGATGGATCGTATGGCCAGCACCTGGCCAGGGCCGAACACCTGGCTGGTGCCCCATCAAAACATGCTGCCGCAATGGATCACCGGGGTCCACGAGACCGTGGCGCTGCGGGTTAGCGATCACCCGCAAGTGCGGGATTTGTGTGCGTTGGTCGGGCCGCTGGTGTCGACTTCAGCCAACCCGCAAGGCCGCCCGGCGGCGCGCACGCGAATTCGCGTCGAGCAGTATTTCCGTGGGCAAATCGACCTGGTGCTGGGCGGCAACCTGGGTGGGCGGAAAAACCCGAGCCTGATTCGCGATCTGGCGACCGGCAAGGTGGTGCGCCCGGCCTAGTCAATGATCGTTCCCACGCTCCCGCGTGGGAACGATCGGTGGTCAGGGCAAAAGCACCGTCGACCCGGTGGTCCGCCGTGCCGACAACTCAATCTGCGCCTTTCCCGCTTCAGCCAGTGGATAACGCTGGTTGATGTCCACCTTCAACTTGCCGCTGATGATCATCCCGAACAATTCGTCGGCCATGGTTTGCAGGTTTTCAGCGTTATTGGCGTAAGTCCCCAGGGTTGGCCGGGTCACGTACAACGAGCCTTTCGCGGCGAGAATTCCCAGGTTCACCCCGTCCACCGCACCCGATGCGTTGCCGAAACTCACCACCAGCCCGCGTGGCGCCACGCTGTCGAGCGACGTTAGCCAGGTGTCCTTGCCAACGCCGTCATAGACCACAGGGCACTTTTTGCCGTCAGTCAGTTCCAGCACCCGCTGTGCGACGTTTTCCTTGCTGTAGTCGATGGTTGCCCAGGCGCCGAGGGATTTTGCCAGTGCGGCTTTCTCCGGAGAGCTGACGGTGCCGATCAACTTCACGTCCAAAGCCTTGGCCCATTGGCAGGCGAGCGATCCAACACCACCGGCCGCGGCGTGGAACAGAATGGTTTCGCCGCCCTTGAGTTCATAGGTCTGACGCAACAGGTACTGCACGGTCAGGCCCTTGAGCATGACGCCTGCGGCCTGTTCGAAGCTGATGGCGTCCGGCAGATGCACCAGATTGTCTTGCGGCAACACATGCAACTCGCTGTAAGCACCCAGCGGGCCACTGCCATAGGCCACGCGGTCGCCGACCTTGAAGCGCGTGACGTCGCGGCCCACCGCGTCGACCACGCCCGCGCCTTCCGCGCCCAGACCCGATGGCAGGGCGGGTGGTGCGTAGAGGCCGCTGCGGTAATAGGTGTCGATGAAGTTCAGACCAATGGCCTTATTGCTCACGCGTACCTGCTGCGGGCCCGGCTCGGCCGGCTGATAATCCACATACTCAAGCACTTCGGGGCCGCCATGGGCTCGGAACTGAATACGTTTGGCCATCTGCACTCTCCTTGGGTCTTAGCTACTAGAGTTGTAGCGCGTAGCGCCCTATCGGACTCCTAAGCTTGATCTTCGTCAACTGCGACGGGCACGGGCGCAGTGTTATGCTACGCGCCCATTTGCGCCGGCTGCCGTTCTGATCGAGCGCCGTGTAGCTTTGCCCGATTCAAGGTGATGCCATGACTACCCGCACCGAGGCCGTTAAAGCCTACCTGCTCGACCTGCAAGACCGTATTTGTGCCGCGCTGGAAGCCGAGGACGGCGGTACCCGCTTCGTCGAAGATGCCTGGACCCGGCCTGCCGGTGGTGGCGGTCGCACGCGGGTGATCGAAAACGGCGCGGTCATCGAGAAGGGCGGCGTCAACTTTTCCCACGTCTTTGGCAGCGGTCTCCCGCCGTCCGCCAGCGCCCATCGGCCGGAACTGGCCGGGCGTGGCTTCGAAGCCCTCGGCGTGTCGCTGGTGATTCACCCGCACAATCCGCATGTACCGACATCCCACGCCAATGTGCGCTTTTTCATCGCCGAGAAAGAAGGTGAAGAGCCGGTCTGGTGGTTCGGCGGCGGCTTCGACCTGACCCCTTACTACGGCAACATCGATGACTGCGTGCACTGGCACCGTGTGGCCTTCGATGCCTGTGCACCGTTCGGTCCGGATGTTTACAGCCGTTACAAGGACTGGTGCGACAGCTATTTCCACATCAAGCATCGCAACGAGCCCCGGGGTATTGGCGGCCTGTTCTTTGATGACTTGAACGAGTGGGACTTCGATACCTGCTTCGCCTTCATACGCGCTATCGGCGACGCTTACATCGATGCTTACCTGCCGATCGTCCAGCGTCGCAAGGCGCAAGCCTTCACCGCGAAGCAGCGCGAATTTCAGGAATTCCGTCGTGGGCGTTATGTTGAGTTCAACCTGGTGTACGACCGTGGCACGCTGTTTGGTCTGCAATCGGGCGGGCGTACCGAGTCGATCCTCATGTCGCTACCGCCGCAAGTGCGCTGGGGCTACGATTGGAAGGCCGAGCCTGGCAGCGAAGAAGCGCGCCTGACCGAGTATTTCCTGCAAGACCGCGATTGGTTGGCTAACGCCTGAACGAGGAGTCCTGATGGACCGTTACGTCGTATTCGGTAACCCGATTGGCCACAGTAAATCCCCGTTGATCCATCGCCTGTTCGCCGAGCAGACCGCTCAGCAGCTGGACTACAGCACCTTGCTGGCGCCGCTCGACGATTTTTCTGGTTGTGCCACGGAGTTTTTCCGCGAAGGCCGTGGCGCCAACGTCACGGTGCCGTTCAAGGAAGAGGCCTATCGTCTGGCCAACAGCCTGACGGAACGGGCGCAGCGGGCCGGTGCGGTCAACACCTTGAGCAAACTGGACGACGGTAACCTGTTGGGCGACAACACCGATGGCGCCGGGTTGGTACGGGACCTGATGGTCAATGCCGGGTTCAGTCTGCGCGGTAAACGCATTCTGCTGCTGGGCGCTGGCGGCGCGGTGCGTGGCGCGCTGGAGCCTTTGCTGGCCGAGCAGCCGGCGTCGGTGATCATCGCCAATCGCACGCTGGAAAAAGCCGAGTTGCTGGCCGAACTGTTCGCCGATCTCGGCCCGGTGTCCGCCAGTGGTTTCGACTGGCTGCGTGAGCCGGTGGACCTGATTATCAATGCCACGTCGGCCAGTCTGTCAGGCGATGTACCGCCGATTGCCAGTAGCCTGATCGAGCCGGGCAAGACCGTTTGCTACGACATGATGTACGGCAAGGAACCGACTTCGTTTTGCCGCTGGGCCAGCGAACATGGCGCTGCGGTGTCGATGGATGGCCTGGGGATGCTCGCCGAACAGGCAGCTGAAGCGTTCTACCAGTGGCGCGGCGTGCGCCCGGACACTGCACCGGTGCTCGCCGAACTTCGCCGCCAACTGGCGCTTTAAGATCAAAAGATCGCAGCCTGCGGCAGCTCCTACAGGGAAATGACGCTCGGCGTAGGAGCTGCCGAAGGCTGCGATCTTTTCAGTCCTCAAACCGGATCGGGCATTTCTCCGGTCCTTCCAGTCTCAACAATTCTTCGACCACATGCCCCCGCGCCCGGCGCAGGATCAGGCTGCGGTCTTGTCTGAGCAGTCGTCGCGCTTCCTGGTGCAGCATCTCTACACCTGAATAGTCGATGAAATTGATGTACTGCGCTTCAATCACCACCTTCAGGCCTTGAGTGCGTTGCAGGCGCACTTGCAGGTAGTGGCTGGCGCCGAAGAAGATCGAGCCGCCGACTCGCAGAATCTCTTCATCGCCTTCGCTCCATTGCTGCACGCGGGGTTGCGAGGTGCGCTTGAGGTAGAAGAACAGCGAGACCAGCACACCGGCGTAGATCGCCGTTTGTAGCTCCAGCAGCAAGGTGGCGATGCAGGTCAGCGCCATCACCACGAACTCGGCGCGACTGACCCGGAACAACGCGCGAATGCCGCGGTGGTCCACCAATCCCCAGCAAATCAGCAGAATGCTCCCTGCCATGGCCGGAATCGGGATATGCGCTATCAGCGTTGCCCCAGTCAGCGCAAACACCGCCACCCACAGCGCCGAGAACACCCCGGCCAGTGGTGAGCAGGCCCCCGCCTCATAACTCAATCCCGAACGGGTAAAGGAACCGGCCGACAGTGAGCCTGCGAAAAAGCTGCCGACGATATTCGAAAGCCCTTGCGCACGGACTTCCTGATTCGCATCGAGCAACTGCTGCGAACGCGCCGACAAGGAGCGGGCAATCGACAGGCTGGTCACCAGCCCGAGCATGCCGACCGCCACGGCACTGGGCAGCAGGCGCAACACCAAATCCAGATCCAGTGGCAACGGGTTGAACGGCGGCAGCCGGCCCACGAATGAGCTGACCAGCTTCACATGGCCAAACATCGATGGCCACCACCACACCAGCAGGCCGCTGAAGATCAGGCTGATCAGCAGGCTAGGCCAGCGCGGCACCAGCAGTTTCAGCGCGACGCCCACTGCCAGCGTGCCGAGGCCCAGCAGCAGCGACGGTTTATCCAGCGCGCCGATGTCGCCGATCAATGACACCAGACTATTCAGCGCCGTGGCCTGATTCGGCAGATCCAGCCCCAACAGGTTTGGTAACTGCCCGAGGGCGATTACCACTGCCGCACCGAGGGTGAAACCCAGTACCACCGAGTGCGAGACAAAGTTCACCAACGCGCCAAAGCGCAACATGCCCAGCAGCCACTGGAAAATACCGGCGAGGAAGGTCAGCAGCAGGATCAGCGTGATGTAGTCCTGGGAACCGGGCACTGCCAAGGGACTGACGCTGGCGTAAAGTACGATAGAGATTGCCGCTGTCGGGCCACAGATTAAATGCCAGGAGGAGCCCCAGAGGCAGGCGATCAACACCGGGATGATGGCGGCGTACAAGCCGTATTCGGCGGGTAACCCGGCGATCAGGGCATAGGCAATGGATTGCGGCAACGCAAGAATTGCCCCGCTGAGGCCAACGACAAGGTCGCGGCCGACGCTGGCGCGGGTTTGCCGGGGCAGCCAGCTGAGAAAGGGGAAGAGCTTATGGCGTCTGGAGATTGCCATGGGGCCTCTTGGTTGGGGTTTTTGTAGAAGAGTAACTGATCGTTCCCACGCTCTGCGTGGGAACGATCATAGGGCTCAGAGTTTGGCTTTCACCGCTGGCAATGCGTCTTTGCCGTCCGCGGTTTTCACGCCATCAAGCCACTTGTCCAACACCGCCGGATTAGCCTTGATCCACGCCTTCGCCGCATCGGCGTTGCTGACCTTCTTGTTGAGCACCTCGGCCATGATGCTGTTCTCCATCTCCTGGGTGAAGCTCAGGTTGGTCAGCAGCTTGCCGACGTTCGGGCAGGCTTGTGCATAACCTTTGCGGGTCAGGGTGTGGACGCTGCCGGTGTCGCCGAAATATTTCTCGCCACCCTTCAGGTAATGCATTTTCAGCTGCACGTTCATTGGGTGCGGGGTCCAGCCGAGGAAGGTCACGAACTTCTGTTTTTTAACCGCACGGGACACTTCGGCGAGCATCGCCTGTTCGCTGGACTCGACCAGCTTCCACTGGCCGAGGTCGAAATCGTTCTTCTTGATGATTTCTTGCAGCGAGAGGTTCGCCGGTGCTCCGGAGCCTATGCCGTAGATCTTCTTATCGACTTCTTTTGGGTGTAGCTCGGCGTACTTGTTCAGGTCGGCAAAGGTTCGCACACCGGCGTCCCATACATAGTCTGGCACCGCCAGGGTGAACTCGGTGCCGTCGAGGTTATTCGACAGCTGGGTGACATCGCCATTGGCCACGAACTTGTCGTAGAAGCCCTGTTGCGCCGGCATCCAATTACCCAGGAACACATCGATCTGGCCGTCCTTGAGCCCGCCAAAGGTGATCGGTACGGCCAAGGTATCGACCTTGGCCTTGTAGCCCATGCCCTCAAGCAGGAAACCGGTGATGGCGTTGGTCGCGGCGATGTCGCTCCAGCCCGGGTCCGCCATTTTCACTGTGTCGCAACTTTGCTCGGCCCAGGCCGACACACTGCTCAAGGCCAGCAGCCCCGCCGTCAATACTGTGGATAACCTTTGCATGTTCTTCCCCTTACGTTATTGGTTTTGGCAGGGTTGTGGATAACGGGCTTTGCGCTCCAGATCATCGAGGTCGATGTGGTTGCGCATGTACTGCTGGCTGGCGTCGACCAGCGGCTGGTGGTCCCAGCTCTTCAGCTTGCCGAGGGTCAGCGCCTGAGCGACGAAACGTCGTCGACGCTGGCTGGCGAGCACCTGTTGTTGGATCGCCGGGATGTTCCACTTGGTCCGCGATTCGGCAAGAAAGTCGTCGAACAACTGGCGATGTTGCACGGATTGGCTGAGTTCCTCCTGTTCATGCGGATCGTTGTGCACGTCGAAGAGCAGGCACGGGTCATCTTCGCTGTAGATGAATTTGTACGCGCCACGGCGGATCATCATCAGCGGACTAATGGTGCCTTCGGCCATGTATTCGCCAAACACTTCGTCGTGCCCGCCCTGCCCCTGCAAGTGCGGCACCAGCGAGCGACCGTCCAGTGGCAAACCGGGTTCCAGGCTGCCACCGGCCAGTTCCACCAGGGTCGGCAGCAGGTCGGCGGTGGACACCGCGGCACTGACTCGCCCGGCGGCGAACTGCCCCGGTGCGCTGACCAGCAGCGGCACGCGGGCGGCCATTTCGAACCAGTGCATTTTGTACCAGAGCCCACGCTCGCCGAGCATGTCGCCGTGGTCACCGGAGAAGACAATGATGGTGTCGTCGATCAGCCCGGTTTCTTCAAGGGTTTGCAGGAGTTTGCCGACGTTGCTGTCGATATAGCTGCACGCACCGAAATAGGCGCGGCGCGCATCGCGAATCTTACCCACAGGCAGTGGCTTGTCCCACAGGTCGTAGACCTTGAGCAGACGCTGGGAATGCGGATCGAGATCGGTTTGCGCCGGCGTTTCCGGCAGCGGGATGTCTTTGTCGTCGTACAGGTCCCAAAAGGCCTTGGGAATGGTGTAAGGATCGTGTGGGTGAGTCATCGACACGGTCAGGCAGAACGGCTGATCGCCGTCTTCGCGGATGTGATCGAACAGGTACTGCTGGGCCTTGAACACCACCTCTTCGTCGAAATCCAGCTGATTGGTGCGCACGCAGGGCCCGGCCTGCAGCACCGAGGACATGTTGTGATACCAACTCGGACGCACGTCCGGCTCATCCCAGTTCACTGCCCAGCCGTAGTCGGCCGGGTAGATGTCGCTGGTCAGGCGTTCTTCGTAGCCATGCAACTGGTCCGGACCACAGAAGTGCATCTTGCCGGACAGCGCGGTGCGGTAGCCGAGACGCCGCAGGTAGTGGGCATAGGTCGGCACATCCGCAGGAAAATCCGCCGCGTTGTCGTAGGCGCCGATCTTGCTCGGCAACTGGCCGCTGATCAGGGTGAAGCGCGAAGGTGCACACAATGGGCTGTTGCAATACGCGGCGTCGAACACCACGCCTTGCGCGGCGAGGCGGCTCAGGTTGGGCAGCTTGATCGGCGATGAACCGTAGAACGGCAACAGGGGCGCGGCCATTTGATCGGCCATGATGAAAAGAATGTTCTTGCGCTTCATGTGATCGCGGCATTCCATAGTGAGCAGTTATGCGAAAGTGCTGTGATCGAGCATGTGGCCCGTGCACTTCGTGGTAAAGCCCTCGCCCGGCAATGACTAGGATAAGCACAGCTTATGTATGACGCCCTTGGTGATGTGTCCCTGGACCTGTTCCGCGCCTTCGAAGCCGCCGCGCGCCATCGCAGCTTCACCGCCGCGGCAGTGGAGCTCGGCACCACACAGCCCGCTGTCAGCCAGCAGATCAAACGGTTGGAGGAGCAACTCGGCACCCGGCTGTTCGACCGCATCTACCGAGGCATCGAGCTGACCGAGGCTGGAGCGAGTCTGTTCGAGCACGTACAGGCGGGTTTGCAGAGCATCGACGCAGGGTTGAATGCGATCAGTGCTCAGCATCAGCACGAGGTGTTGCAGGTGGCCACCGACTTCGCCTTCGCCGCGTATTGGCTGATGCCGCGCCTGCACCGTTTTCATGAAGCCAACCCGGATGTGGACGTCAGCCTGGTCACCAGCGAACGCAGCCACAACATGCTGCGCACCGACATCGACGTGGCCGTGTTGTTCGGTGATGGGCGTTTCAAACAGGGTGAAAGCCATTGGCTGTTCAGCGAAGAAGTGTTTCCGGTGTGCAGTCCGCTGCTACTCAAGGAGCGCACGGCGCCCCTGCCCGCTCACGCCTTGCAGGAGTTGCCGCTGCTGCATTTGCGCGGGGAAAACAGCGGTCATTGGTTCGACTGGAACGGTGTGTTCCGCACGTTGGGCATCGCCACCCCACCTGCGCCGGGGCAGTTGCGTTTCGACAACTACACGCTGTTGATTCAAGCGGCGATTGGCGGCCAGGGCGTGGCCATCGGTTGGCGGCACCTTGTGGATAACTTGCTGGCGCAAGGTTTGTTATGCCGGCCGATTACCGAGACGGCGATGTCGAGTTTTGGCTATTACGTGGTGCTGCCTCAGCGCAAACGCCGCAGCGCGCTGATTCAGCAGTTCGTCGACTGGCTGATGACCGAACAGGCCAGCAGTGCGGAATCGCTGACAGGTTTGGCCCTGCCGTCGATTGCGGTGTAGCGTTACGGGTGGAATGAATCCCAAGACACGAGAACGCTATGCAACGGATCAAGGGCATGCAACAGATCAAGGGCTACCACGCCCACGTTTACTTCGACGCGAACACCATCGATCAGGCGCGGGCCCTGTGTGAGCAGGCTGCGCAGCTGTTCCCGCTGAAGATGGGCCGGGTGCACGAACGGTTGGTCGGCCCGCACCCGGACTGGAGCTGCCAACTGGCCTTCACGCCGGATCTGCTCGGCGAAGTGCTGCCGTGGCTGGCGCTCAATCGCAAAGGTCTGGTGGTGCTTTTGCATCCGGACACCGGCGATGACCTGGCCGACCACACCGACCATGCGATCTGGATGGGCGCGATCCGGCCGCTGGATCTGTCGATTTTTTGAGCAAGTCCGATCGCAGACGTTGATCGTTCCCACGCAGGAGCGTGGGAATGATCAGTGGGTGCTACTGACTACAAAACCCCTTCCAGCACTTCATAAACCACCCCGGTGCCCACGGCGATCAGCACGATGTCGCCGCCCATGCGTCGCCATTCGTAACCTGGGTAGTACGGCAAGCGTTCGAGGGCTCGGCTGTCCAGGCGTTCGCCGTAGTAGCCGCGTGGCAAGGGCTGGCCTCTGACCCAGCGAATGCCCGGCGGTGGGGGTGCGCCGCGCCCGAAATACCCGTGGTTGACGCGGATCACTTCGCGTACCGGGCCGAAGTCCTGAGGTGGCCGTCTGTATTCAGGGCGGTGATCGCGCTGATCATCGCCGCGATGCTCGTACTGCGGGCCGCCACGATCATGCTCGCGATAGTCACGTTCATCAGCGCTTGCGTGGAGCAAGGGCGTGGCGCTGAGCATCAATACACCCAGGCTGGCGATCAGGCGTTTGGGCATTTTCATTCGGGTCTTCCTCACAGCATCCACCGCAAAAAAAGGGGTTCAGAACTCGGTCCTGAACCCCTGGGTCTTGCTATTTAGTCTGCGGCGCCGGGCACTAATTCCTCTGTATCAGGAACTTTACTCTTAGCTGACGCGGGCTTTACGCACGCCTTCAGACAACGCCGAGCACAGGCTCAGTACGCCGTCGATGGCCTGGTCAGGTGTGGTCGCGTTAGCGATGTGGTCGATCAGTGCCGAGCCCACGACCACGCCGTCTGCCAGACGGGCGATGGACGCCGCTTGCTCGGGTGTACGGATGCCGAACCCGATGCTGATCGGCAGGTCGGTGTGGCGACGCAAACGGGCCACGGCTTCTTCGACGTGTTCCAGAGTCGCTGCGCCAGCGCCTGTCACACCGGCCACCGATACGTAGTACACGAAACCGGAACTGCCATTGAGTACCGTCGGCAGACGCACGTCGTCGGTGGTCGGCGTGGTCAGGCGGATGAAGTCGATGCCTGCCGCTTGCGCCGGGTCGCACAGCTCGCCGTTATGCTCAGGCGGCATGTCGACCACAATCAGACCGTCGACGCCGGCTTCTTTCGCATCAGCGATAAAGCGCGGTACGCCGTAGTAATGAATCGGGTTGAAGTAACCCATCAGCACCAGCGGAGTGTCGTTGTTGTCTTTGCGGAACTCGCGAACCATTTGCAGGGTTTTCGCGAGGTTCTGCTTGGCGCCCAGGGCGCGGATGTTGGCGAGCTGAATCGCCGGGCCGTCGGCCATCGGATCGGTGAAGGGCATGCCCAACTCGATCACGTCGGCACCGGCCGCTGGCAGACCTTTGAGGATCGCCAGCGAGGTGTCATAACTCGGGTCGCCGGCAGTGACGAAGGTCACCAGGGCGGCGCGGTTCTGTTCTTTGAGTTCGGCGAAGCGTGTTTGCAGGCGGCTCATCAGTGTTTCTCCTGCTGGGACTGTTCCATATGGTGCATCACGGTTTGCATGTCTTTGTCGCCACGGCCGGACAGGTTGACCACCATCAGGTGATCTTTCGGCAGGGTCGGTGCGCGTTTGAACACTTCGGCCAGGGCGTGGGCGCTTTCCAGTGCAGGAATAATCCCTTCCAGGCGGCAGCATTTGTGGAAGGCGTCCAGGGCTTCGTGGTCAGTTACCGAGGTGTACTGGACGCGGCCGATGTCATGCAACCAGGCGTGTTCAGGGCCGATACCCGGATAGTCGAGGCCAGCGGAGATCGAGTGAGCGTCGATGATCTGGCCATCGTCGTCCTGCAACAGGAAGGTCCGGTTGCCGTGCAGCACGCCCGGTACGCCGCCGTTCAGGCTGGCCGCATGTTTGCCGGTTTCGATGCCATGACCCGCCGCTTCAACGCCGATGATTTCGACGCTTTTGTCATCGAGGAACGGGTGGAACAGGCCCATGGCGTTGGAACCACCGCCGATGCACGCCACCAGGCTGTCCGGCAGACGGCCTTCCTGGGCTTGCAGCTGTTCGCGGGTTTCTTTACCGATCACCGCCTGGAAGTCACGGACCATCGCCGGATACGGGTGTGGGCCGGCCACGGTGCCGATCAAGTAGAAGGTGCTGTCGACGTTGGTCACCCAGTCACGCAACGCTTCGTTCATCGCGTCTTTCAGGGTGCCGGTGCCAGCAACCACGGGGATCACTTCGGCGCCCAGCAGTTTCATGCGAAACACGTTGGCCTGTTGGCGCTCGATGTCGGTGGTGCCCATGTAGATCACGCAATCGAGGCCAAAGCGTGCAGCGACAGTGGCGGTGGCCACGCCGTGCATGCCGGCGCCGGTTTCGGCGATGATGCGCTTTTTACCCATGCGCCGTGCCAGCAGGATCTGACCGATGCAGTTGTTGATCTTGTGCGCGCCGGTGTGGTTCAGCTCTTCGCGCTTGAGGTAGATCTTCGCGCCGCCGCAGAACTCGGTCAGGCGCTCGGCGAAGTACAGCGGGCTTGGGCGGCCGACGTAGTCGCGCTGGAAGTAGGCCAGTTCTTCTTTGAACGCCGGATCATCCTTGGCCGCTTCGTATTCGCGGGCCAGGTCGAGAATCAACGGCATCAGGGTTTCGGCAACGTAGCGGCCGCCGAACGCGCCAAACAGGCCGTTGGCATCAGGGCCGTTGCGCAGATTAGTCTGGGTCATGGAGCGCTCCAGGTGAATTCGTGAAGTGGCAATGGCGTTCACTCTACCCCTGACGTCCCGAGCTGAAAACCGATAAGATCGCCGTAACCTGTCAGGAAAACTCACAGATCCCATGAGCCACGACCTTCCCCCGCTGAACGCCCTGCGCGCCTTCGAGGCCACTGCCCGCCTGAACAGCGTCAGTCAGGCTGCGGAGCAATTGCACGTGACCCATGGTGCGGTCAGTCGACAGCTGAAAGCGCTGGAGGAACATCTGGGGGTGAGCCTGTTCGTCAAGGATGGGCGCGGCCTTAAACTCACAGATGCCGGCGTGCGGTTACGCGATGCCAGCAGCGAGGCTTTTGAGCGTTTGCGCACCGTTTGCAGTGAGCTGACGCAGGGCCATGCCGATGCGCCGTTCGTGCTCGGCTGCTCTGGCAGCTTGCTGGCGCGCTGGTTCATTCCACGTTTGGGCCGGTTGAATGCTGACCTTCCGGACTTGCGTTTGCACCTGTCGGCGGGTGAAGGCGATCTTGACCCTCGGCGGCCGGGGCTGGATGCCTTGCTGGTGTTTGCCGAGCCACCGTGGCCTGCGGACATGCAGGTATATGAACTGGCCAGCGAGCGCATCGGCCCGGTGCTCAGCCCACGCTTTGCCGGTTATGACCGTCTGCGTCAGGCGCCGGCCGCTGCGCTGCTCAACGAACCCTTGTTGCACACCACGTCGCGCCCGCAAGCCTGGCCCAGCTGGGCACAGCGCAACGGCCTCGATGCCAAAGCGTTGAAGTTCGGGCAGGGTTTCGAGCATTTGTATTATTTGCTGGAGGCAGCGGTGGCCGGGCTGGGTGTGGCGATTGCGCCTGAGCCGCTGGTGGCCGAAGACTTGAAGGCCGGTCGCCTGGTTGCGCCGTGGGGGTTCAGTGAAACCCCGGCGCAACTGGCGTTGTGGCTACCCAAGCGCGCCGCAGACGGGCGCGCTCGGCAGTTGGCGCAGTGGCTGAAAAACGAGCTGCGCCAAACCTAATGGCCTGTGTGGCTAGTTCTGTTAGTCAACTTCGGCGCCATAACCCCATATCCTGCGTTGCTGCTCCTCGCCATAGCGGGCTATGACTCGTCACAGCGCCTTGGCTCTGGGCTTCTGGCATCCGAATTTGAACTAACGAACTAGCCGTACAGGCCACTAATCACCGCGTTTGTACAGCAGATAGGCCGCCAGCAAACCCAAGGCTCCAACTGCGACGCTGGCGGTGGTCCACGGGTGTTCCTGGGCGTAATCGCGGGTGGCGATCCCGGTTTCACGGGTTTTGACTTTGACGTCTTCGTACGCATCGCTGAGCAGGTGGCGCGAGTGCTTCAGTGCGCTCTCGGCGTTGCTTTTGAGGGTCTTGAGGGTTTTCAGCGACTCGTCCGAGGCATCGCTCTTCAAGCTTTCCAGCGACTTGAGCAGACTCTCGATCTCGGCTTCCATGCTTTGCAATGAGGCTTTACGCAACGAAGTGTTGGCCATGGTGACTCTCCTGCATTGATTGAATGGCGTGTGTTGGTTGGGACTCCAGCGGTTCGGGAAAGTGCAGTCAATCTGAACCTGCGCTTGGGAATGATAGCCACAAGAAATACGAAAAATCGCTGCTAGGCTCTAAGCACTACTCAAGGAGAGCGCCATGACTGACCATCACACTTACAAGAAAGTCGAACTGGTTGGTTCGTCCCCCACCAGTATTGAAGAAGCCATTAACAACGCCTTGGCCGAGGCCAGCAAAAGCATCAAGCACATGGAATGGTTCGAGGTCACCGAAACCCGTGGGCATATCAAGGACGGCAAGGCGGCACACTTTCAGGTGACGCTCAAAGTCGGGTTCCGGATTGCCAATAGCTGAGGTTGAGCTAGGCTTCTGAACTTGTGCGCTGGCCGATTGCCATAAGGAATGGCAAAGCGCTACATCGTTTTGGGCGACAGATGCCCGAGTGTTAACGCTTACCCCTTTTGATCCGACCAGGGAATGTAACCGATGAAGAAATTTATTTTGGCGGTGGGTTTGTTGAGCATTGCGGGAACAGCCTTTGCGGCGGGCAAGCCGTGCGAAGAGCTGAAAAGTGAAATTGCGGCAAAAATCGATGCCAAGGGCAGCAAACACTACTCGCTGGAAATCGTCGATAAAGGTGCGGCCGCGGGCGGCAAAGTCGTCGGCACCTGCGACGCGGGCAAGAAGGTAATCATCTACAAGCGTGGTTGATTCTTTGCAGACTTGAAGGCCGACGCCATGGCGTCGGCTTTTTTCTGGGCGTTGTTTAAGATTCAGCCCTTCATCACTTGCGCCAGCAGTTCGTAGGAATGCAGGCGATCAGCGTGTTCGTACAGGTCGCAGGTGAAGATCAACTCGTCGGCCTGAGTCTGCTCGATCAGCACCTCAAGTTTGCCGCGAATTTTCGCTGGGCTACCGACCATGGCCAGACCCAGGAAATCACCGACGGCTTCTTTTTCATGGGGCAGCCACAGACCGTCCATGGTTTTCACCGGTGGCCGTTGAACCAGGCTTTGGCCTCGCATCAGCGCCAGGATCCGTTGGTAGACCGAGGTCGCCAGGTAATCAGCGTGTTCGTCGGTGTCGGCGGCAACCAGCGGTACGCCGAGCATCACGTAGGGTTTATCCAGTACGGCGGAAGGTTTGAAGTGATTGCGGTAAACCCGAATCGCTTCATGCATATAACGCGGTGCGAAATGCGAGGCGAAGGCGTAAGGCAAACCGCGTTCGCCGGCCAGTTGTGCGCTGAACAGGCTGGAGCCCAGCAGCCAGACCGGCACATTGGTGCCCGTGCCGGGCATCGCGATAATTCGCTGGTCCGGAGTGCGTGGGCCCAGGTAGCGCACCAGTTCGGCCACGTCTTCGGGGAAATCATCGGCGCTGCCGGAGCGCTCACGGCGCAAGGCGCGGGCGGTCATCTGGTCGGAACCCGGTGCGCGGCCCAGACCGAGGTCGATCCGTCCTGGATAGAGGCTTTCGAGGGTGCCGAACTGCTCGGCGATCACCAGCGGCGCATGGTTGGGCAGCATCACGCCACCAGAGCCGACACGAATGGTCGACGTGCCGCCGGCCAGATAGCCAAGCAGCACAGACGTCGCGGAACTGGCGATGCCATCCATGTTGTGGTGTTCGGCGACCCAGAAGCGGTTGTAGCCCCACTGCTCGACGTGTTGCGCCAAATCCAGCGAGTTGCGTAGCGATTGCGCAGGGCTGCCGTTCTCGCGCACGGGCACAAGGTCCAGGGTCGAGAACTTGATATCGGACAGTTGTTTCATAAGCCGGCTTCTCCAATGAGGGTACGCAGGCCTTTCTCACCAACGAAAACCTGCCGAATGCATGAGCGTGTTCCATGCAATGTGGGCATATACCCGAGTTTCAATAGCAGACATGAGTTTGCCGGCCAGATAAGCGGTTCGATCCGACAAGGTGAACTTTGCCCAGTCTTCTATCCTCAGAACCCTGGCAACCGAAAACCATGAAGGCGCGACCCTTCGCGCTGGATTTTGAGGAGGCAGAGATGAGCATCAAAAAGAAAGCATCGGCACATTGGGTCGGTGATCTGAAAACCGGCCTTGGTTCTATCTCGACCGAAACCGGGGCCCTGAAAAATGCACCTTATGGCTTCAAGGCGCGCTTCGAAGGTGGCCCGGGCACCAACCCGGAAGAGCTGATCGGCGCCGCTCATGCGGGTTGTTTCTCCATGGCCTTTTCGATGATTCTCGGTGAGGCTGGCCTCAAGGCCGACACGATTGACACCCATGCCGAGGTGACGCTGGATCAGGTCGACGGTGGTTTTGCGATCACCGCCGTGCACCTGACGCTCAACGCGAAAATCCCTGGCGCCAGCCAGCAGCAATTCGAAGAATTGAGCAAAAAGGCCAAAGAAGGCTGCCCGGTGTCCAAAGTGTTGAACGCTAAAATCACCCTCGATGCGACGCTGGTGAATTGAGTTCTATGGGGTAAAGATCGCAGCCTTCGCCAGCTCCTACGGACTCATATCGGTCATCGTAGGAGCTGGCGCAGCCTGCGATCTTTTTTGTTCTGAATCAAACTCGTGGGGTAAAACTGTGGTCGAATAAGTGACAGCAGCTTCAGCGCATGACTGTGCGCGCTGCCTCAAGGGAGCTTCAACCATGAAACGTTTTGCCTTGGCGGTTATCTGCAGTGTGCTGGCCACATCGGCCCTGGCGGCAACCAAATCCTGCGAAGAGCTCAAGGCCGAGATTGAAGCCAAGATCCAGGCCAATAACGTGTCGTCCTACACTCTGGAGATCGTCGCCAATGACGAAGTGCACGACCAGAACATGGTGGTCGGCACGTGTGAAGGTGGAACGAAGAAAATCATCTATCAGAAGAACGACAGATAATTCGCCTTACGGCAGGCAAAACGTCTGGCTCTCTTCGGCGAGGAGCTCGCGCTTGGCGTTATACAGCCGGGCGCTGGGGGTGAAGGCCAGCGAGCGGCCTTCAAGCAGGTAACGCTGGCCGGCTTCGAAATGATCGTAGTGCACGGTCAAGTAGCAGAGTCGGTTTGGCGAGTCGAAGTCCATGCCAAAGCCTGCGGAAAACACCTCGAAGTCGAAGCGCACCTTCAGTTCATGGCTGCCTGGCGTGACCTGGAAGAATCGCCCGTCATTCAGGGTCTTATTGTCCAGGCTTTCGGCCATGAGGACTTTGCCCCCGGGCGTCGGCATGGCGAAGTCGACCCAGGCCATGTTCGGGTTCACGGCGGGCATCGGGCTCATACAAGCGGCCAGCGAGCTGATAGCGAAAAAAAGCAGAGTCCTGCGCATGATTCATTCCCGGGCGGTCAGGTATAAAGCATAGCGCCGATCAGCTGCTCTGGCAGCCCGCCGGATGCGCTTGGCCAACGACTTTTCGCTGCTGATCGTAGAGTTTGGCCCACGGCCGGAAACCGATATTCCCTGCTTCCAGTTGATATCGTTGGCCGGCGTTGAAGTCGCTGAATTTCACACTTAATCGGCAATCGCGCCACAGCGGTTTGGCGTCGGGGCCGATATTCGTCGGTGCTACCGCGAACTGATAACGCACCTTCAGTTCGTGGCTGCCCGGTGGAACTTCGAAGTAGCGTTTATCGGCGGAGGCCTTGGCATCCACTTCCAGCGCTTGCAGCACGGTGTCCTGTTGATGCGGACCGAGGTTGATCCAGGCTTGTGTGGGGTCGGGTTGGGGCAGTCCAGCACAGCCAGCCAGCATCAGCAGGCTTCCAGTCAGCATTAACGCGCGCATAGCGAAGCTCCAGTCAGGCGAGATAGTCTTGCGGGCAGACTCCCCAAGGATGATTCGATGTGATCAGGCCGCTTCCAAGCCATCGGTTACTTGATCGCGCTTTGCGCGTTTTGTTTCCGGCCACGCTGCTTTTACTGCTCAACGGTTGCACGAGCGTTAGTTACTACAGCCAGTTGGCCAGCGGCCAGTGGCATTTGTTGCGGTCGCGAGAACCCGTAAGCGAGGTGATTGCCGACCCTGCACGTGACGCGAAACTGCGCGCGCATCTGGTTCAGTCGCAAAAGGCCCGCGAGTTCGCCAGCCAGCGGTTGCACCTGCCTGACAACAAAAGTTATCGCCTCTATGCCGACATCGGCCGACCCTATGTGGTCTGGAATGTGTTCGCCACGCCGGAGTTTTCCCTCAAGCCGCAGAATCATTGTTTTCCGGTTGCCGGGTGTGTGGCCTATCGCGGGTACTACAGCCAGAGCGCCGCGCGAGGTGACGCTGCGCTACAACGTCGGCAAGGCATGGACGTGTCGATCAGTGGCGTTGAAGCCTATTCGACCCTGGGCTGGTTCAACGACCCGATCATCAGTTCAATGATGAGCTGGGGCGACGAGCGCCTGGCGACACTGATTTTTCACGAGTTGGCGCATCAACGGTTTTATGTGAAGGACGACACCGAGTTCAACGAGTCATTCGCCACCTTCGTCGAACAGGAAGGCACCCGCCAATGGCGCGCGGCGCGCGGTTTGCCACCTGCCAGTCAGGCTCAAGAGCAGCAACGCGATCAATTTACCCGGCTGATTCTGGATACTCGTACGCGGCTCGAAAAACTCTATGCATTGCCCCTGGCGGCTGAGCAAATGCGCCAGCGAAAAGCGGCCGAGTTCGAGCGCTTGCGCAGCGATTATCGAACCCTGCGCGACAGCCAATGGGCCGGCGAGAAGCGCTACGACGCCTGGATCAATGCCCCGATGAATAACGCTAAATTGCTGCCATTCGGGCTCTATGACCAATGGGTGCCGGCGTTTTCCGTGGTGTTCAAACAGTCGAGTGGGGATTGGCTGAAGTTCTATACGGCGGTCGAAAAGTTGGGGGCACTGCCGGTTGAGCAGCGTAAGGCGGCGCTGAAAGCGTTGGTGGACTGACTAACCCCGCAAAAACGCCTGGTGCAACTCGGCCAGCGTCTCGAAATGATATGCCGGTTGTTCGGCGCTCAATTCTTCGTGGCTGCCGAAGCCATAACCCACCGCCGCCGCGTTCAGACCGTTGCGCCTGGCACCGATCAGGTCGTGTTTGCGGTCGCCGATCATCAGCGTGGTGGCCGGATCGAGGGCTTCTTCGGCCATCAAGTGCGCAATCAGCTCGACCTTATCGGTGCGGATGCCGTCCAGCTCGCTGCCGTAGATCACTTTGAAGTGCCGGTCGAAACCGAAGTGCCGGGCGATTTCCCGGGCGAAAATCCACGGCTTCGACGTCGCGATGTACAGTTGCCGCCCTTGCCCATTAAGGGTTTCCAACAGTGGCGTGACACCGTCGAACACCCGGTTCTCGTACAAGCCGGTGACCTTGAAACGCTCGCGGTAGAAATTCACCGCCTCCCAGGCCTTGGGCTCGTCGAAGTCGTAGAACTGCATGAAGGCTTGCAGCAACGGCGGGCCGATGAAGTGCTCGAGTTTGGTCAGGTCAGGTTCGTCGATCCCCAGTTTGCTCAAGGCGAACTGGATCGAGCGGGTGATGCCCTCGCGCGGGTCGGTCAGGGTGCCATCGAGGTCGAATAGAACGGTTTGATAATGCATGAACATTCCTGGGTGAGTCTGTCGGTGTCAGAGCTGGTCGTAGCCTTCGGCCAGATGCAGGTCTTTGAGCTTCACGTAATTCGCCGCGCTGTAGGTGAAAAAGGCCCGTTCCTTGTCAGTCAGTGGACGGATCTGTTTCACCGGGCTGCCGACATAGAGGAAACCGCTTTCCAGGCGTTTACCCGGGGGCACCAGACTGCCCGCGCCAATGATCACCTCGTCTTCGACCACTGCGCCGTCCATGACGATACTGCCCATGCCGATCAGGATCCGGTTGCCGACCGCGCAGCCGTGCAGCATGACTTTGTGGGCAATGGTCACGTCGTCGCCGATTAACAGCGGGAAACCGTCGGGGTTGAAGGGCCCGGCGTGGGTGATATGCAGCACGCAGCCATCCTGCACGCTGGTGCGCTGGCCAATGCGGATGCGGTGCATGTCGCCGCGGATCACGGTCAGCGGCCAGACTGAACTGTCTTCGCCTATTTCGACGTCGCCGATCACCACCGCCGAGCCGTCGACAAACGCGCCTTTGCCGAGCATGGGGGTGTGGTTCTGGTACTTGCGAAGGGACACGATAGGCTCTCTCTCTTTTGTTGATAGCTGCGGTTGGCGTCGATTGTAATTAAGATGGCCGCATGTTTCTTCCAGCCAAGGTGCCAACCGTGAGCGTGAACAACCCTCTTTTGCAGTCCTACGACCTGCCGCCGTTCTCGGCGATCCGCGCCGAGCACGTACAACCGGCCATCGAACAGATCCTCGCGGACAACCGCGCCGCCATCGCCGAGCTCCTCAAAAGCCAGGGCAAACAGCCTACCTGGGCGGGGCTGGTGCTGGCGATGGACGAACTGAACGACCGTCTGGGCGCGGCCTGGAGCCCGGTCAGTCACCTGAACGCCGTGTGCAACAGTGCCGAACTGCGTGAGGCTTACGAGTCCTGCCTGCCGGCACTGAGCGCCTACGCCACCGAAATGGGCCAGAACCGCGAACTGTTCCAGGCTTATGAAGCCCTGGTCAACAGCCCGGAAGCGGCCGGCTTCGACGTCGCACAAAAAACCATACTCGAACACGCACTGCGTGATTTCCGTCTGTCGGGTATCGATCTGCCTGCGCCTGAGCAAAAGCGCTATGCCGAAGTGCAGAGCAAACTGTCCGAGCTGGGCAGCCACTTCTCCAACCAATTGCTCGACGCCACCCAGGCCTGGACCAAGCACATCACCGATGAAGCCGCCCTCGCCGGCCTGACCGATTCGGCCAAGGCGCAGATGGCTGCCGCTGCCCAAGCCAAAGACCTGGAAGGCTGGTTGATCACCCTGGAATTCCCAAGCTATTTCGCGGTGATGACCTACGCCCAGGACCGTGCATTGCGCGAAGAAGTCTACGCCGCCTACTGCACCCGTGCGTCGGACCAAGGTCCGAACGCCGGTCAGAACGATAACAGCCCGGTGATGGAAGAGATCCTCGGCCTGCGTCAGGAGCTGGCCAAGCTGCTGGGTTTCGCCAGTTTCTCGGAGCTGAGCCTGGCCACCAAAATGGCTGAATCCAGCGATCAGGTGCTGAGCTTCCTGCGCGATCTGGCCAAGCGCAGCAAACCGTTCGCCGCGCAGGATCTGGAGCAACTCAAAGCCTACGCTGCCGAACAGGGTTGCCCTGATCTGCAAAGCTGGGACAGCGGTTTCTACGGCGAAAAACTCCGTGAGCAACGTTACAGCGTCGCCCAGGAAGCCCTGCGTGCGTACTTCCCGATCGATAAAGTCCTGAGCGGTCTGTTCGCCATCGTTCAGCGCCTGTATGGCATCGAAATCGCCGAATTGAAAGGTTTCGACACCTGGCACCCGGACGTTCGCCTGTTCGAAATCAAGGAGAATGGCGAGCACGTCGGGCGCTTCTTCTTCGACCTGTATGCCCGTGCCAACAAGCGCGGCGGTGCCTGGATGGACGGCGCCCGCGACCGTCGCCGCACCGCGGCAGGCGTCTTGCAAAGCCCGGTAGCCAACCTGGTGTGCAACTTCACCCCGGCTGACAGCGGCAAACCTGCCCTGCTGACCCACGATGAAGTCACCACGCTGTTCCACGAATTCGGTCACGGCCTGCATCACCTGCTGACCCGTGTCGAATATTCTGGCGTTTCCGGTATCAACGGCGTGGCGTGGGACGCGGTCGAGTTGCCAAGTCAGTTCATGGAAAACTGGTGCTGGGAGCCAGAAGGCCTGGCGCTGATTTCCGGACATTACGAAACCGGCGAGCCACTGCCGCAGGACCTGCTGCAAAAAATGCTCGCCGCAAAGAATTTCCAGTCCGGGCTGATGATGGTTCGTCAGCTGGAATTCTCGATGTTCGACTTCGAACTGCATGCCACCCATGGCGACGGTCGTAGCGTGCTGCAAGTGCTTGAAGGCGTGCGCGACGAGGTTTCGGTGATGCGCCCGCCGGCCTACAACCGTTTCCCTAACAGCTTCGCGCACATCTTCGCTGGCGGTTATGCGGCGGGTTACTACAGCTATAAATGGGCTGAAGTGCTGTCGGCCGATGCCTTCTCGAAGTTCGAGGAAGAAGGCGTGCTGAATGCCGCCACCGGTCGTGCGTTCCGCGAGGCGATCCTGGCGCGTGGCGGTTCTCAGGAGCCGATGGTGCTGTTCGTCGATTTCCGCGGACGTGCGCCGTCGATTGACGCACTCTTGCGCCACAGCGGCCTCAACGAGGACGCGGCAGCATGAGTGACGGGCCTGTGAGCAAAACCAAGAAACGCTTCATCGCCGGGGCAGTCTGCCCGGCGTGCAGCGAGCCGGACAAGTTGATGATGTGGAGCGAAGACGAGGTGCCGCACCGCGAATGCGTGGCCTGCGGTTATTCCGATACGCTGAACGAGCAAGGTCTGTCAGTGCCCAAGGAATTGGGTACGCGGGTCAATACCACCGCGTTGAAAGTCCCGGACGCCAAAGTCCAGGCTGTGCAGTTCTTTCCCAATCCGAAGCTGAAGAAAAAGTCTGACGATCAGTCCTGATCATTCCGCGCTTTGAAATCCGCCTTTGAGCCTGAGTGCTCAAGGGCGGTATTTATCGACGACCACCACAATCCTCCAGTGCAGGTCCACGATCCGCCTTACCTGATTGGGTACGAGGCTTGTTGTGGCGCGCCCTCAGATCTTCGGTTCTTCGCTATTGACCGTTTTTAACCAGCTTTTCATCGAGCAGGTGGCAAACACGCTGGTACTGCAATCGCCGTTGGCCAACGCGGTACGTAGTTTGTCGACATTGGCCTGCATCATGTAGCGAATGCCGTTCTTGAAGTGAGTATTGTCGTCGAAACCTCCCTGGGTCATTTCGCTCAGGGCGTCTTCTTTGCTCCAGCCTTGCACCACCACGCGGTACATCGCTGCCATCAGGCCAGTGCGATCCGATCCGCGTTTGCAATGGATCAACACCGGGCCTTTGCTTTGACCGGTTTGAATGGCCCGCAGCGCGCTCAGCACCTCGCTGTCATCGACATGGCTGGTCTTGTAGGGCAATTGCACCAGATTGATACCGGGGGTCGATAGCCAGCTTGCGTCGGGCTCGGGCAGAAAATTGATCACCGTCGTGATCTGAAGTTTTTCCAGCAGCGCCAGCGCCTCGTGATCCGGGAGAGCGCTGCGGTAGAGGGTTGGCGACATCTGATAAAGGCCATACTGCGCTTCGACGGGCTGGGCCCATTCGCCGGGACGGATGGATTGGGTTAGCTCGGCCTGAACCTGATCGAACGCAAATAACGCCATGAACGACAGGCACAGTGCGAGCAAGAGGCGGTTTTTCGACATGAGTCAGCGGGCCGTGGATGAAGGAATGGGCGACTAATTCCCAGCCTGAACCCTGAGCAGTCAAAGGTCTGTGAGGGGCTTGTCAAAGAATCGTTAAGCCTGAGGGTGCCTTCGACGTTTACGAGGACGGTATTTGCCAAGTGTTTGTCGGGTCAGGAAGTGATGGGTGGAGGTGAACTTTAGAGTGGCAAAAATTATTCAACGATTTGGGTGAACGATGAAAGGTTATTAATGGTTGTTATATAGGTGTCACTAACGCCTGCGAAGATATGTTCGCAGGCGTTGGTGTTTGAATCGCAGCCTGTATTATCAAGTACCGGATCAGGTCCGGTTATGGACGTACAATACGTGCATATGCTTTGGCCAACGCCAGCAGCCTGGCTTTGTCATCGGCATCAATATCGCCATCGCCGTCCACATCCTTGCGGGCGCTCCCGAGGGTGAAGGATTGCCCGCCGTCGCTGGAAACTGCCGTCATGAAAATCGAGTCCACCAGCGTCTCGGTTTGTACTTCGTTTTCTGCATCCCAACCCGGTTCTTTTCGTGCAAGTTGCATCGAAACCAAGGTGTTTGGCTCCGAAGGCCCCGGCCTCATTAGTTGCAGGAAAATACCGCGTTGATTAAAGAATGACATCGTTGAATCCTTTTCAATAGTTATCCAGTGTGGTATTGCGTGTGCCAAGGATAGTACGGGCAACTTTTATCAGATGACTAAGGGTTATATGTATCTTGTTCTTACGCTTATAAGTTACTTAACAAATAGTTGTCTATGACGGGTAGGGCTTTAACGTGACTCCTTCGCGAAAGGTGCCGAACGGTACTGGCCTGACATTGGATCTTCCGATACTGTACGGACATACAGTTGTTAGGGTTTCCCCCAATGTTCACGCCCTTGCCACCTCGCGGACGCGGCACCGCCAGCAACCCGCACAATCGCTTTGCGCCGAACCGCTCGGTGGCCGAAGACGATGGCTGGTACCAGGAAGCCCCGCTGACCCAGGGCACCGTGGTGCGCATCGAGGCGGCGAAAACCATCATCACCCGCAACAATTCGCCCGACCTGCCCTTCGATCGCTCGATCAATCCCTATCGAGGTTGCGAACACGGCTGCATCTACTGCTATGCACGACCCAGTCATGCCTATTGGGACCTGTCGCCCGGGCTGGATTTCGAGACGAAGCTGATCGCCAAAAGTAACGCCGCCGACGTACTGGAGCAGCAACTTTCCAAGCGTGGTTATCAGTGTGCGCCGATCAACCTGGGCTCCAACACCGATCCCTATCAGCCGATCGAGCGCGAACACAAAATCACCCGGCGAATTCTCCAGGTGCTGCTGCGTTACCGGCATCCGGTGACGATTATCACCAAGGGCTCACTCATTCTCCGTGATCTGGATCTGCTCAGTGAGCTCGCCGAACAGCGGCTGGTGGCGGTGATGATCAGCCTGACCAGCCTCGACGACGAGCTTAAACGCATCCTTGAGCCGCGAACGGCTGCCCCGAAGGCGCGGCTGCGGGCGATTCGGGTCATGCGTGAGGCCGGGATTCCGGTGGGCGTCTTGTGTTCGCCAATGATCCCGATGATCAACGACAGTGAACTGGAAAGCCTGCTTACCGAAGCTCACGCGGCCGGTGCGCAGAGTGCGGCTTACATGATGTTGCGCCTGCCGCTGGAAGTGGCGCCGTTGTTCGAGGAGTGGCTGGCGGCCCACTATCCGCAGCGTGCAGCCCATGTATTGAGCTTGATCCGCCAAAGTCGTGGTGGTGAACTGTATGACAGCCGCTTTGGCGCTCGCATGCGCGGCGAAGGACCGTTCGCCGATCTGTTGGCGCAACGCTTCGCCAAAACAATAAAACGTCTTGGGCTCAATCAACGTGAAGGTTTCAATCTGGACTGCGCAGCCTTTTGTCCGCCCGGGGCTCAAATGTCGTTGCTTTAGCAACAATTGGCCTATGGTAAGTAGTGAAAAACGCGGTGTGTTTGTCCGTCGGTCACGTTTTTTGTAACCTGGAACGCACGTTCTAGAGCGGTTTATTCAGTTTGAGTTAAGTTTCGGTGGGTACCTTGTCCATAGAGTGACTGCATGGTCATTGATCGGCGATCTGTACGCTTTCTAACCAGTCGCTGGCTTTATCCCAGGTAAAACGGGAAAATTTCCCTACTCCGTCAAAGAGGATGAATTATGAGTGACAAGGATAAACAGCCGTTGGCTGCGTCGGCTTCCGCCCTGCCCGAGGCCGAAAGCGCCGATGCAGCGCTGCAGCAAATCGTTGACGGCTTTTTACACTTCCATCACGAGGTCTTCCCGCAACAGGAAGCACTCTTTAAGAAACTCGCCACGGCTCAGCGGCCCAGAGCGATGTTTATTGCATGCGCGGACTCGCGCATCGTTCCCGAATTGATTACCCAAAGCGCCCCTGGCGATCTGTTTGTCACCCGTAACGTTGGCAACGTAGTGCCACCCTATGGCCAGATGAACGGCGGGGTTTCCACGGCCATCGAATATGCGGTGCTGGCCCTTGGCGTACAGCACATCATCATTTGCGGACACTCCGATTGCGGTGCCATGCGTGCTGTACTCAATCCGCAAAGCCTGGAAAAAATGCCCACGGTAAAAGCCTGGCTGCGTCACGCCGAAGTAGCAAAAACCATGGTTCAGGAGAACTGCCATTGCGCTGACGAAAACGAAAGCATGCAGGTGCTCACCGAAGAAAACGTCATCGCCCAGTTGCAGCATTTGCGCACTCACCCTTCAGTGGCTTCGCGCATGGCCAACGGTCACCTGTTTATCCATGGCTGGGTCTACAGCATCGAAACCAGCGAAATCAAAGCCTACGATGCGGATAAGGGCTGCTTCCTGCCTCTGGATGGCACTCATCCGATTCCCATGGCGACGCCTAAAGCGCGCTTCTAAATCCTCCTAAACACCTTGTCTGGTCTGGCCAGGGCTGCTGAAAAGCGGTCGGGCTTCGCCACGCCTGAAGAATCTCAGGAGAATGCTAATGCGTGCTGCGCAATTGAAAGCTGTTTTGCCACGGGAGCTGCTGGCTTCGGTGGTGGTGTTTCTGGTCGCCCTGCCCTTGTGCATGGGGATTGCAATCGCTTCCGGCATGCCGCCGGCCAAGGGCCTGATCACCGGGATTATCGGTGGCCTGGTGGTCGGTTGGCTGGCCGGATCGCCGCTGCAAGTCAGCGGCCCGGCCGCAGGGCTGGCGGTATTGGTCTTTGAGTTGGTGCGCCAGCATGGCTTGGCGATGCTCGGGCCAATTCTGCTGCTGGCCGGGTTTCTGCAACTGGTGGCCGGGCGTTTGCGGCTGGGCTGCTGGTTCCGCGTGACGGCGCCGGCGGTGGTTTACGGCATGCTGGCGGGCATCGGTGTGCTGATCGTGCTATCGCAGGTGCATGTGATGCTCGACGGTGTTCCCAAACCCTCAGGCCTGGATAACTTGAGCGGGTTTCCGGCGGCCGTTGCCCACGCCTTGCCGACGCTCGGTGGCGGGCCGGGTTGGCAGGCCGGCCTGCTCGGGCTGTCGACGATTCTGGTAATGGGCCTGTGGGAGAAATTTCGTCCGCAATCGCTGCGTTTCATTCCTGGCGCCTTGCTCGGCGTTGGTTTGGCGACCCTTGCCAGTCTGGCGCTGGCATTGAACGTCAAACGGGTTGAAGTCCCGGCTAACCTGGCCGAGGCGATTGACTGGCTGAAGCCGGCCGACCTGTTGAATCTGGCCGACCCCAATCTGCTGATCGCCGCCTTCGCCGTGGCTTTCATTGCCAGCGCCGAAACCCTGCTTTCGGCAGCGGCGGTAGATCGTATGCACAGCGGCGAGCGTTCGGATTTCGACCGCGAATTGTCCGCCCAAGGTGTCGGCAACATGCTCTGCGGTCTGGTCGGTGCGCTGCCGATGACGGGCGTGATCGTGCGCAGTTCAGCCAACGTACAGGCCGGCGCCAAGACTCGGTTGTCGGCGATTTTTCACGGTGTCTGGCTGCTGGCGTTTGTATTGCTGCTGTCCAGCGTGCTGCAAAGCATTCCGGTCGCCAGCCTGGCGGGCGTGCTGGTGTATACCGGGGTGAAACTGGTGGACTTGAAGGCGTTTCGCGGACTGGGACGGTATGGCCGGATGCCAATGTTTACCTATGCGGCGACTGCGCTGGCGATCATCTTCAGCGATTTGCTGACCGGTGTACTGATCGGTTTTGGCCTGACCCTGGCGAAGCTGGCCTGGAAGGCCTCGCGACTTAAAATCAGCCTGATCGACCTTCCGGCAGAGGGCGAAATGGAGTTGCGACTGATGGGGGCTGCGACCTTTCTCAAGGTGCCAGCATTGAGCCGGGTCCTCAAGGCTATTCCGGCCGGTACGACGGTGCATGTGCCGCTCAGTAACCTGAGTTACATCGACCACTCATGTCTGGAGTTGCTTGAGGAATGGGGGCGGGCCAATGCCAGCAAAGGCTCGAAACTGCTGATCGAGGCGCGTGGGTTGAAACGCAGATTGGAGGGGCGATTGCGGACGACCGTGGGGATAGGCTCCGTCAGGGTTTAAAGCAAAAGATCGCAGCCTCCGGCAGCTCCTACAGGGAATTACATACACCCGTAGGAGCTGCCGAAGGCTGCGATCTTTTAGACGCTACGGATCAAGCCGCAGGCTGATCCAGTTCCAGGCCTACGCCCAGCTGACGCGACAGGCACGGCCAGCGCTTCCAGGCGGCGCCAGTGTCCGGGCTGTTGAGCTTTTCCCGGTAGGCTTCGACGGACTCCAGCGCGAAGCTTTCTTCGTTCAGCATCTCATCAACGGCGTGATGCACAGCCTCATCCAGTTGATTGGCGAACTCCTCGCCGATCAGTTGGTGGGCAATCAGGTTGGCGACAGTCATGTCCAATGGGATCAGTGGCTGGCCGAAATGTTTGATGTAGAGGTCGTTAACCTCTTCTACCAGGCGATGTGCCAGGTAGGCTTCGTCCAGCAGACTATCCAGGCCTTCGTGACCGGCCATGATCGCCGGTGGTTGGAGGAAGAACTGCTCGGCGATTGTCAGCACCGGTTTGATCTGCGACTCGATCCCCGCTTCACGCGCTACGTCGTTGGCAGCGTCGAGCAAGTCCGGCACTTGTTCTATATAAGCGGTGACAAAACGGGTCATCACGCCCTTGGCGTCGATGTCCGGCAATTGGATGGCTGAATGCAGGTGCGGCAATTGGACTTCCAGCTGACGGGTCAGCTGACCGGTTTCGGCTTCATGTTGTTGGGCACGTTGAATCTGCTCGCGCAATGCGGCGGTGTTCATGAAAACTCCAGGAAACGAATGCAAGGAAATAGGGGAAGACATAAGTTAGCCTGCTTATAAAAGTGGCTAAGACGTATTTGTCATAATTATTTCACCTTTGATGCCGCTGCGTTATATCGATTTGCCATCACCGATCCCACATCCTTCTCCATCCGTGGCCTGTGGCGCAAGTGTCAGGTGTTTCAGTTCATTTACGCCATCGCATTGCGAGGTCTGACTCGCTGTCTATACTCGGATTTGAATGGAGTTAGCTGATGACGCCCGACTGCATAAGCAGCAAGGCCCGGCGATTCAAGTTCGTAGTCTGAAAAAGCCGCTCCCTTGCCGCCGGTGTTAGCCGGCGGGATAACAAGAACGATAAGGGGAACCCGCAATGATGCGACATCCACACGTCTGGATGGGCCTCCTGTTGTGGTCGATTTTCAGCCAGGCACAAGCGGCCTGGACTGTGAATATGGCGCCTGGAGCGACTGAAATCAGTCACGCAGTATTCGACCTGCACATGACCATTTTCTGGGTCTGTGTGGTGATCGGCATTATCGTTTTCGGCGCCATGTTCTGGTCGATGATGATGCATCGGCGCTCCACCGGGCAGGTGGCCGCCAAATTCCATGAAAGTACGACGGTCGAGATTCTCTGGACCGTGGTGCCTTTCATCATTCTGGTTGCCATGGCTGTTCCGGCGACCGCGACCCTGATCAAGATGTATGACACCAGTGAGCCGGATATCGATATCCAGATCACCGGTTATCAGTGGAAGTGGCATTACAAATACCTGGGCCAGGACGTCGAGTTCTTCAGCAACCTGGCCACACCGCAAGAACAGATACATAACCAGGCCGTGAAAGGCGAAAACTACCTGCTGGAAGTCGATCAACCGTTGGTACTACCGGTCGGTGCCAAGGTGCGCTTTCTGGTGACCTCCGCTGACGTGATCCACTCCTGGTGGGTGCCGGCGTTCTCGGTCAAGCGCGATGCGATACCCGGGTTCGTCAACGAGGCCTGGACCCGTATCGACAAGCCCGGTATCTACCGCGGACAGTGCTCCGAGCTGTGTGGCAAGGACCATGGCTTCATGCCGATTGTGGTCGATGTCAGAACCCAGGCCGATTACGACACCTGGCTGACCGATCGCAAAGCCGACGCCGCCAAGCTCAAAGAGCTGACCAGCAAAGAGTGGACCCTCGACGAGCTGAAGGAACGCGGCGACAAGATCTATCACACTACCTGCGTGGCCTGTCACCAGGCCGAAGGTCAGGGCTTGCCACCCATGTTTCCGGCGCTCAAAGGTTCGCCAATCGCCACGGGTCCGATAGAGGGCCATCTGCATCGGGTCTTCTTCGGCAAGCCTGGCACTGCCATGGCCGCCTTCGGCAAACAGTTGTCGGAGGTCGACATCGCCGCCGTTGTGACCTACGAGCGTAATGCCTGGGGCAACAACAAGGGTGACATGGTCACGCCCAAAGACGTTCTGGCCCTGAAACAGGCAGAAAGCAAATGACCCAGCCTATTACGTGCTCTCGGAACTGGCCAGGGCTCTTCACCCCTGGCTGCCCAGCCCAGCCGTTTGCAGGAGACAGGACATGAATGCTGTGAGCGATGACCATGGTCATGCAATCGTTGACAACCACGCCCACGGTCCCGCCAAGGGCTTGATGCGCTGGGTGCTGACCACCAACCATAAAGACATTGGCACCCTGTACCTGTGGTTCAGCTTTTCCATGTTCCTGCTCGGTGGCTCGTTCGCCATGGTGATCCGTGCCGAACTGTTCCAGCCGGGACTGCACATCGTCCAGCCAGAGTTCTTCAACCAGATGACCACCATGCATGGTCTGGTTATGGTCTTCGGTGCAGTGATGCCAGCATTCGTCGGCCTCGCCAACTGGATGATTCCGCTGATGATCGGTGCGCCGGACATGGCCCTGCCGCGGATGAACAACTTCAGTTTCTGGCTGTTACCGGCAGCGTTTCTGCTGCTGGTGTCGACCCTGTTCATGCCGGGCGGCGGGCCCAACTTCGGCTGGACCTTCTATGCGCCGTTGTCGACGACCTACGGACCGGCAAGCGCGACGTTCTTTATCTTCGCCATCCACCTGATGGGCATCAGTTCGATCATGGGTTCGATCAACGTGATCTCGACCATTCTCAACCTGCGCGCTCCCGGCATGACCCTGATGAAAATGCCGTTGTTCGTCTGGACGTGGTTGATCACCGCGTTCCTGTTGATCGCGGTGATGCCGGTGCTGGCGGGGTGCGTGACCATGATGCTGATGGACATTCACTTTGGCACCAGCTTTTTCAGCGCCGCCGGTGGCGGCGATCCGGTGTTGTTCCAGCACGTGTTCTGGTTCTTCGGCCACCCCGAGGTGTACATCATGATCCTGCCGGCTTTCGGCGCGGTCAGTTCGATCATCCCGGCGTTTTCACGCAAACCGCTGTTTGGCTACACCTCAATGGTTTACGCCACGGCCAGTATTGCCTTCCTGTCGTTCATCGTCTGGGGGCATCACATGTTCGTGGTCGGGATCCCACTGGTCGGTGAGCTGTTCTACATGTACGCGACCTTACTGATTGCGGTGCCGACAGGCGTGAAGGTGTTCAACTGGGTCAGCACCATGTGGCAAGGCTCTCTGACCTTCGAGACGCCGATGTTGTTTGCGGTAGCCTTCGTCATTTTGTTCACCATCGGCGGCTTCTCCGGGTTGATGCTGGCCATGGCGCCTGCGGACTTCCAGTACCACGGCACCTATTTTGTGGTGGCGCATTTCCACTATGTGCTGGTACCTGGCGCGATCTTCGGGATTTTCGCTTCCACGTATTACTGGCTGCCGAAGTGGACCGGGCACATGTATGACGAGACCTTGGGCAAGCTGCACTTCTGGCTGTCTTTTGTCGGTATGAACCTGACCTTCTTCCCTATGCACTTTGTCGGGTTGGCGGGGATGCCGCGGCGAGTACCGGACTACAACCTGCAATTCGCCGACTTCAACATGGTCTCCTCGATTGGTGGCTTCATGTTTGGCACGACGCAACTTCTCTTCCTGTTCATCGTCATCAAGTGCATCCGCGGCGGGCCGCCAGCACCGGCCAAACCGTGGGATGGCGCCGAAGGCCTGGAGTGGAGCATCCCGTCGCCGGCGCCGTATCACACCTTCACCACGCCGCCGGAAGTGAAATGAACACCCGCGCCCGCAAGGTAGACGTTCATGGCTGACTCTATCTCGCTCAAACGGCTGGTCACCCGTTTGCTGTTGTTGGTGGTGGCCATGTTCGCCTTTGGCTTTGCCCTGGTGCCGATCTACGACGTGATGTGCAAGGCGTTCGGCATCAATGGCAAAACTGCGGGGCAGTATGAGGGCGAACAGGTGGTCGACACATCACGACAGATTCGCGTGCAGTTCCTGTCGACCAACGCTGTGGACATGGTCTGGGATTTTTACCCCAAGGCCGACGACATGGTGGTCAATCCCGGCGCGGTGAACGAGATGATCTTTGTCGCCCGCAACCCGACCGATCATCCGATGAGTGCTCAGGCTATACCCAGCATTTCTCCTGGCACGGCGGCGGTGTATTTCCACAAGACCGAGTGTTTCTGCTTCACCCAGCAGGTGTTGCAACCCGGAGAGCGAATCGAGATGCCCGTACGTTTCATCGTCGACCGTGAGATTTCCAAGGATGTGAAACACCTGACGCTGGCTTACACGCTGTTCGATATCACCGCACGTCATCCGCCGGTTGTAGCAAGCACCAATACCGGTCCTTGAGACGTCCAGGCGTGCCCGATAAGGAGAACAATAAATGGCAACTCATGAGCATTATTACGTTCCCGCCCAGAGCAAATGGCCGATCATTGCCACGGTAGGCATGTTCACCACCCTGTTCGGACTGGGCACCTGGTTCAACGACCTCAAGGCTGCCCGACCCGAATCCCATGGCCCGTTGATCTTTTTTGTCGGCAGCCTGGTGCTGGCCTATATGCTTTTTGGCTGGTTCGGCACAGTGATCAAGGAGAGCCGGTCCGGGTTGTATAGCGCCCAAATGGATCGCTCGTTTCGTTGGGGCATGAGCTGGTTCATCTTCTCCGAAGTGATGTTCTTTATTGCCTTCTTCGGTGCGCTGTTCTACGTGCGTAACCTGTCCGGACCCTGGCTCGGCGGCGAAGGCCACAAGGGCATCGCGCACATGCTCTGGCCGAACTTCCAGTTCGCCTGGCCGTTGCTGCACACCCCTGACCCGACCCTCTTCCCGCCACCCAAGGAAGTCATCAGCCCCTGGGGTTTACCGCTGCTGAACACGGTGCTGCTGGTCAGTTCCAGTGTCACCGTGACCATCGCCCACCATGCCTTGAAGAAGGGCCATCGCGGCGCACTGAAAATCTGGCTCGCACTGACGGTGCTGCTGGGCTGGGCGTTTCTCGGCTTCCAGGCCAAGGAATACATCCACGCCTATCACGAACTCGGGTTGACCCTGGGTTCAGGCGTCTACGGCGCGACTTTCTTCATGCTCACCGGTTTCCACGGTGCCCACGTGACCATCGGCACGATCATCCTGTTCGTGATGCTGATGCGAGTGATGCGCGGGCATTTCAGTGCCGAACACCAGTTCGGCTTCGAGGCGGCCAGTTGGTATTGGCACTTCGTCGATGTGGTGTGGATCGGTCTGTTTGTCTTCGTTTACGTACTCTGAGACAGCGCTTACCAAGGTGCGGTAGACACCAGTTGGCCGCTGAAAAATCCCCAGGCAATCAAGCCGACGGTGATGGCGGCCAGACTGACACGCACACTCAGGGCGATGACCAGACGGTTTGAGCGGCTGTCGTCCTTGACCAGAAAAAACAGGCCGCTGAACAGGCTGACAACCGTGGCGATCAGCATCAGGACGATGGCTGCTTTGAGCATGGTAAGACTCCGGGGGAAATGCGATGCACTTGAGTATAGCCACCCTGCTAACCGTTCTTCTGGCGATGCCATGAAGCGTTTTCGGCCGGGTATCGCGCCGACCCTGGCGGTAGTCGTGCTGCTGCCGCTGTTGGTCTTCCTTGGCTTCTGGCAGTTGAGCCGGGGTGAGCAGAAACGCGTGATGCTCGACAGTTATGCCGAGCGCCGGGCTGCCGAACCGATGGCCAGTGTGGCGCTGCAAGGCATCGCCGATCCGGCGTTCCGCAGAGTTCGTCTGCATGGGCAGTTCGACGCCGAGCACAGCTATCTGCTGGATAACCGCTTTCGTGGCGACAAGGTCGGGGTCGAGCTGCTGCAACCCTTTCTCGACCAGGACAGCGGGCTTTGGCTGCTGCTCAATCGTGGCTGGCTACCGTGGCCTGACCGGCGTATCCCGCCGGTTTTCACCACACCACAACAAATCGTGAGTCTCGATGCCTGGGTCTATGTCACCCCGGGTACGACTTTCCAATTGCAGGCTGACCCGACAAACGCAAAGTGGCCTCGGCTGGTGACGGTGGTCGATCCCGGCAAGCTCTGGGCAGAACTGGGTCGTACGGGCTTCACCTACGAACTGCGTGAAGACGCAGGCCCCGGAGCTTATGAGGCTGGCTGGCCGATCGTGGCGACGGGCATGGGACCGGAAAAACACGTTGCCTATGCCGTGCAGTGGTTCGCAATGGCGCTGGCACTGCTCGGCCTTTATCTCTACCTCGGATGGCATAACGCAAGGGAGAAAGACCATGGGAGCGGCCATGAATCCACCCAACACAGCTAACGTACCGAACCGTAAACCCGGCTGGCGCGGGCGGTTGCAGCTGATCCTGATTCTGCTGGTGGTCATTGGGCCGATGATCCTCGCTACCGGCATGTACAAGCTGCAGTTCTGGGTGCCGGAGAGCCGTAGTTATCACGGTGAACTGATCGGCAACGGGCAAAACCGAGGCGATCTGGGGGTGCAAGCGGATGAGCAACGTTGGCAGATGCTGGTCACGGCTCCTCAGGAGTGCTCGGTGGACTGCCAACAACTGGTTTATCTGGCGCGGCAGATCCAGGTTGGCCTGGGTCGCGAGGCGTCCCGCGCCAGTCATGCCCTGGCCACTGCGCAGCCGGTGAGTGCCGACTACGACGCCAAGCTGCAACGTGAGTATCCGCAGTTGCGGCGCTATCCACTGGATCTGCCGACGTATACCAAGGCGACCCAGGGTAACGGCGCGGCGCAACTCTGGATTATCGATCCCCACGGCAATCTGGTGCTGCGTTACGACGCCAAGGTCAAGGGCAAGGACCTTCTCAACGACCTGAACCTGCTGCTGAAACTGTCGAACATCGGATAAGGGCATCGTCATGGCCAAACCTGGATTTCGCCTCGCGCTGTTTGCCACCTTGCTGGCACTGATTGTCGTATTGCTGGGCGCCTATACCCGGCTGACTCACGCGGGCCTTGGTTGCCCGGACTGGCCGGGTTGCTATGGGTTTATCAGCGTGCCGAACAGCGAAGC
The DNA here is from genome assembly GCF_001874645.1 of Pseudomonas frederiksbergensis. Taxonomy (NCBI): domain Bacteria; kingdom Pseudomonadati; phylum Pseudomonadota; class Gammaproteobacteria; order Pseudomonadales; family Pseudomonadaceae; genus Pseudomonas; species Pseudomonas frederiksbergensis. The sequence goes on along the minus strand of NZ_CP017886.1, from coordinate 2,863,420 downwards.
CCAACTGGCCCATGCCGAGTTGCATTTTCCGGACACACCGGTGGTTGCCCACAAGGGCTGGAACGAGATGATTCACCGCTATTTCGCCGGCACGCTTGGTTTGCTGATTGTGTTGCTGGCGGCGCGTGCCTGGACCCATCGTCATCATCCGGATCAACCCCTGAAGTTGCCGTTGTTCTTGCTGGCGGTGGTGTTCGCTCAAGCAGCGTTCGGTATGTGGACCGTCACCCTCAAGCTCTGGCCGCAGGTGGTGACGGGGCATTTGCTCGGTGGTTTTGCGACCTTGAGCCTGCTGTTTCTACTGACGTTGCGCTTGTCCGGCGTATTGCCGGCGCTGATTGTGCCGCGACGTTTGCAGTACTGGGCGACGGCCGGGTTGTTGCTGGTGATCGGGCAAATCGCTCTCGGCGGTTGGGTCAGCTCCAACTATGCGGCGGTGGCCTGTATCGACTTCCCCACTTGCCACGGCCAATGGCTGCCACCGGCTGATTTCGCCAACGGCTTTCACCTGACCCAACACATCGGCCCCAACTACCTCGGCGGGCAGCTCGACAGCGATGCGCGCACGGCGATTCACCTCACTCACCGCATGGGCGCTTTGCTGGTCACACTGGTGCTGCTGGGGCTGGCCTGGCAGCTCAAAGTCGTCGGCATGACCCGACTTGCCGGGTTGGTGCTGGTGGCGTTGGCGGCGCAGATCACCTTGGGCATCAGCAATGTGCTGTTTCACCTGCCGTTACCGGTGGCCGTTGCCCATAACGCGGGCGGCGCGGTGCTGTTGTTGACGATGGTGCTGGTCAACTATCACGCACGAACCAGCCTGGTTCGAGTCAGGCAGCAAGTGCCCGGGCGCTGGCGCTTCAGCCCGCGTAAACACACGGCCGGGCCCATAACAATAAAAGGAGAAATGCCATGGCGACTCTGATCGGCGAACGTCACCGCAAAGCAATCTGGCGTGACTATCTGGAGCTGACCAAACCGAAAGTCGTGGTGTTGATGCTGATCACTTCGCTGGTCGGTATGTTCCTCGCCACGCGTGCCGGGGTGCCGTGGACGGTGCTGGTGTTTGGCAATTTGGGGATTGGTCTTTGCGCGGGCGGCGCGGCGGCGGTCAACCATGTGGTGGACCGGCGCATTGACGCGGTCATGGCGCGCACGCACAAGCGGCCACTGGCTGAAGGCCGGGTTTCACCGACCGCCGCACTGACCTTCGCGCTATTGCTGGCGGTGGCCGGGCAAGCCTTGCTACTGGCCTTTACCAACCCGCTGACGGCGTGGCTGACCCTCGCCTCGCTGCTGGGCTATGCGGTGATCTACACCGGCTTTCTCAAGCGGGCGACGCCGCAGAACATCGTTATCGGCGGGCTGGCCGGTGCCGCGCCGCCGCTGTTGGGTTGGGTCGCTGCCACCGGGCATGTCAGCGCCGAACCGCTGCTGCTGGTGCTGATCATCTTTGCCTGGACCCCGCCACACTTCTGGGCACTGGCGATTCATCGCAAGGAGGAGTACGCCAAGGCCGATATTCCAATGCTGCCAGTGACTCACGGCGAGCATTACACCAAGATCCACATCCTGCTTTACACCTTCGCCCTGCTGGCCGTGAGCTTGATGCCCTACGTCATCCACATGAGCGGCTTGCTGTACCTGGTGTGCGCCCTGGGACTGGGCGCGAGGTTTCTGCAATGGGCCGTGGTGCTGTACCGTGGCACTCAGCCGCACGCGGCGATCAACACCTTCAAGTACTCTATTTATTACTTGTTCCTGCTGTTTATCGCCCTGCTCGTAGACCACTACTTATTGTTGAACCTATGACTCGAACCCAGAAAACCGTCTTCATTCTTGTTGCCCTGATCGCGCTGGTCCTGGGGCTTACCGTCAACAAAGTACTGTCTGGCAAAGGCCAGGGCGATCCGACTGCGCTGATCGACGCCGGGATCATCCTGTTGCCGCAAAGCCGCAACCTGCCGGACGTGCTGATGACCAATCAGGACGGCCAACCGGTCACGATCAACGCGTTGAAAGGCAAGTGGAGTCTGCTGTTCTTTGGCTACACCTTCTGCCCGGACATCTGCCCGACTACCCTGGCGCAGCTGCGGCAGATCAAGAGCGAGCTGCCAGCGGATGCGGTCGACAAGTTGCAGATCATTCTGGTCAGCGTCGACCCAAACCGCGACACCCCCAGGCAGCTCAAGCAGTACCTGGGCTACTTCGATCCGCAGTTTGTCGGCCTGACGCCGACGTCGGTCGAAGACCTGCAGAAAGTCGCCAATGCGGTGAGCATTCCGTTCATTCCGGCGGACACCAGCAAACCCAACTACACCGTCGACCACAGCGGCAACCTGGCGGTGATCGGGCCGGACGGCACACAGCGCGGGTTCATTCGCGCCCCGTTGAACAACCAGAAACTGGTGGCCCAGTTACCGGTGATGCTCAAGCGTCAGTAATTCTTCAGACACAAAAAAAAGATCGCAGGCTATGCCAGCTCCTACACACGGATATCGTGTTCTGTAGGACCTGCCGAAGGCTGCGATCTTTTTTGTATTGCTTAGATCAGAACGCTGGCAATACCGCGCCTTTGTACTTCTCCAGAATGAAGGCCTTCATTTCCGGGCTGTGCAGGGCAGCAACCAGTTTCTTCATTGCATCGCTGTCCTTGTCGTCCGGGCGGGCGACCAGGATGTTCACGTAAGGCGAGTCTTCGCCTTCGATAACCAGTGCGTCCTTGGACGGATCGAGCTTGGCTTCCAGCGCGTAGTTGGTGTTGATCAGCGCCAGGTCGACCTGGGTCAGCACGCGCGGGATGGTCGCAGCTTCCAGTTCACGGAATTTCAGGTCCTTGGTGTTCTCGGTGATGTCCTTGACGGTCGACAGGATGTTTTTCGAATCCTTCAACTTGATCAGGCCGGCCTTCTCCAGCAGCAACAGCGCACGGCCGCCGTTGGTGGCGTCGTTCGGGATCACCACGTTGGCGCCGCCTGGCAGTTCAGCGAGGGTCTTGTACTTAGTGGAGTACGCGCCCAGCGGCTCGAGGTGCACACCGGCAACGCTCACCAGGTGGGTGCCCTTGGCCTTGTTGAACTCATCGAGGTACGGCTGGTGCTGGAAGAAGTTGGCGTCCAGGCGCTTCTCGGCAACCTGTACGTTCGGCTGCACGTAGTCGGTAAACACCTTGACCTTGAGGTCGACGCCTTCTTTGGCCAGTGCCGGTTTCACGAACTCGAGAATTTCCGCGTGCGGAACCGGGGTGGCAGCGACGGTCAGGGTTTCAGCGGCCTGAGCGGAGAACGCTGCAACGGCAGCGAACGCGACGAGTAGTTTTTTCATCCAGCAAACTCCTTGTGAGGCGCCCTTTCGAGCGTCTGCCAGCCGTGGCCGGCGATTGCATTTATTTTCGGGAAAAGTGCACCACCAGCTTATCGCCGACGGTTTGCAGAACCTGGACCAACACCAGCAGCAACACCACGGTCACTACCATCACGTCGGTCTGGAAACGTTGGTAGCCGAAGCGAATTGCCAGGTCACCCAAGCCACCGGCGCCGACCACACCGGCCATGGCCGTGTAGGACACCAGCGTAATCGCGGTCACCGTGATCGCTGCGAAAATGCCCGGGCGGGCTTCCGGCAGCAGCGCGTTGACGATGATCTGGCGGGTCGTCGCGCCCATGGCCTGGGTCGCCTCGATGATGCCGCGATCGACTTCACGCAGAGCGGTTTCGACCAGGCGGGCAAAGAACGGCGTAGCGCCGACTACCAGCGGCGGAATCGCACCACCGACGCCCAACGAGGTACCGGTGATCAGTACGGTGAACGGGATCATCACGATCAGCAGAATGATGAACGGCAGCGAACGCAGGATATTCACGATCAGCGACAGCAGCGCGTAAACGCCTTTGGCTTCGAGTAACTGGCGCGGGCTGCACAGAAACAGCAACACACCCAGCGGCAGGCCGAGCAGCACGGTGAACAACAGCGAGCCGCCAAGCATCAGCAAGGTGTCGCCGGTGGCCAGCCAGATTTCGAACCAGTCGATATTGGCGAAGAAACTCATCAGGGCTTCCATTAACGCAGCACCTCCATGTGGACGTCTGCCGCGGTGAAGCGGGCGAAAGCCGCTTCCATGTCACCGCCGGTAACTGCCAGGGTCAATTGCCCGTAGGGGGTGTTTTTGATGCGATCGATACGACCGGCGAGGATGCTGTAGTCCACACCCGTTTCGCGGGCGACGGTGCCCAGCAACGGCGCGTAGGTGGCATCGCCCTGGAAAGTCAGGCGCACGATGCGGCCCGGCACGTGAGCGAAGTCGTCACGCTGTTCGCTTTCGTCGATCTGCTCGTCTTCCTGAACGAAGCGCTTGGTGGTCGGGTGTTTCGGGTGCAGGAACACGTCGGCCACCGGACCTTGCTCGACGATCACGCCGGCATCCATTACCGCGACTTGGTCGCAGACTCGGCGAATCACGTCCATTTCATGGGTGATCAGCACGATGGTCAGGTTCAGCTCACGGTTGATCTCGGCCAACAGTTGCAAGACCGACGCGGTGGTTTGCGGGTCGAGGGCGCTGGTGGCCTCGTCGCAGAGCAGGATTTTCGGCTTGGTCGCCAGGGCGCGAGCGATGCCGACGCGCTGCTTCTGGCCACCGGACAGCTGCGCCGGGTACTTTTTTGCATGGTCGGACAGGCCGACGCGGGCGAGCAACTCGGCTACGCGTTGGTCGATCTCACTGCGCGACAGTTCCCCGGCCAGGGTCAGCGGCAGCGCGACGTTGTCGGCAACCGTCTTGGAGGCCAGCAGGTTGAAGTGCTGGAAGATCATCCCGACTTGCTGACGGAAGCGGCGCAGCGCATTGGCGTCCAGTGCGGTGACTTCTTCGCCATCGACGATGATCTTGCCACCACTGGAGTTTTCCAGGCGGTTGATCAGACGCAACAGGGTACTTTTCCCCGCACCGGAATGACCGATCAGGCCGAACACTTGCCCGTTCTCAATCGTCAGACTGGTCGGGTGCAGTGCGGGAATATCCTTACCGGCAACGCGGTAAGTTTTATGGACGTTTTGAAACTCGATCACGTAGCGAACCTTGTGGGGCGCGTTAGAAAAGGATCAGCGGTTAGCCGGGTGGGCATTTTAGCGTGTCCGCATAGAGGCTATTAGCATTTATTTCGCATTCATCCAGTCATTTGGGAATAACGCGATACCCGAAAATGCAAAAGATCGCAGCCTCCGGCAGCTCCTACGGTCCGATGTAGGAGCTGCCGCAGGCTGCGATCTTCTCTTTTAAGGCTTATGCGGCGTCAGAACCATCTGTGCCGGGACGTTGCGCAGAATCTGTCGTTCGATCTTCAGGTCGAAGTCTTCATCAAGCTTCTTCACCCGCTTGGTCAGTAGCGTGGCCAGCCACGGGTAATCTTCGGTGCGCGGCGCCTGGATGCTGACGTCGCATTGGTAGCTCACCACATCGCTGGCAATCGCATCGAGTTGCCGACGCAGTTGCTTGCTATCGGTGATGTTCAGCGCGACGGTGGTGCTTTCAGCGGTGGGGTCGATCACCTTGGCGACACGCTTGGCTTCGGCGGCTTTGAGGGCGGCCTCGGCCTGGTCCAGTTCGGCTTTGCGCGCATGGGTGATGGCGTTGTTGACACCACCGGTCAGCGCCGGGGCTTTGGGCATCAACGCGCGGGCCCGGCTCAGGGCCGTGGCAGCGGCATTCACGTCGCCTTTTTGCAGAACGATCTGACTCCGTTGCAAGTAGGCTTCGGCGAGTTGCCGCTGATAGTGTTCCAGCGACGGGTCGTTGGGTGATTCGGCCTGCAAGGCGGCCAATTGATCCTCGGCGGTGGCCAGTTCACTGCTGGCCAGGCTTTGCTCCAGCTGCGCGATCGCCGTAGCCCGTGCGTCCGGGACCTCGGGGGCCGGCGGGGTGCTTTGGCAGGCGCCAAGTAGCAGCGAAAATGCAACAAGGAGCAGATAACGGGAGGCGAACGGCTTCATTCCTGCGACTCTCTGATTGCGCAAAAAACGAGCAAGTCTACACCCCTCGACGGGGCAGGACAAAACTCAGCAGAAACAGCGCGGCGGCGGCAACCACAATCGATGGGCCGGCCGGCGTGTCCTTGAACCACGACAGCGCCAGGCCACCGCAGACCGCGAGTATACCGAGCAAACTCGCGCCCAAGGCCATCTGCTCGGGTGACCGGGCGTGACGTTGTGCCGCAGCCGCCGGGATGATCAACAAGGAAGTAATCAACAGCACGCCGACGATTTTCATCGCCACCGCGATCACCACCGCAATCAACAGCATCAACGTCAGGCGCAACGCCGCCACGGGCAGGCCTTCGACCGTGGCCAGTTCTTCGTGCACGGTAATCGCCAGCAATGGCCGCCACAGCGCCACCAGTAGCAGCATCACCGCCGCGCTGCCGCCGAGGATCCACGAAAGATCGGTCGGGCTGATCGCCAGCAAGTCGCCGAACAGATAGGCCATCAGGTCGATCCGCACTTCATGCATGAAGCTTAGTACCACCAGCCCCAGAGAGAGCGTGCTGGGCGCAAGAATCCCCAACAAGGTGTCGGAAGCCAACGGCTGACGCTGTTGCAAGGTCACCAGCAGTACGGCCAGCAACAGACAGCCGACAGTGACCGCAATGGTCGGGCTGACATCCAGCAGAAAACCCAACGCCACGCCGAGCAATGCCGCGTGGGACAGGGTGTCGCCGAAATAGGCCATGCGCCGCCAGACCACGAACGATCCCAGCGGACCTGCGACGGCGGCCAGGGCCAGGCCTGCGAGCAGGGCGTACAACAGAAAATCAGCCATGCTTGCAGCCATCTCCATGAACGTGGGTGTGAGCGGCCGGTGCCGCGCTGACGACCGAGCCATGCAAGTCGTGGGCGTGGTCGTGATGGTGGTGATAGACCGCCAGACTCTGCGCGTTCTTGCCGAACAGCTCGACGAACGCCGGGTCGCCGCTGACCTGCTCGGGATGCCCGGAGCAACAGACGTGGCGATTGAGGCAGACCACCTGGTCGGTGGTGCTCATCACCAGGTGCAGATCGTGGGAAACCATCAACACCCCGCAGCCGTGGCGGTCGCGCAGACGGGTGATCAAGCTGTAAAGCTCGGCTTGTCCGGCCACGTCGACGCCTTGCACCGGCTCGTCGAGCACCAGCAGCTCAGGCTCGCGCAACAGAGCGCGGGCCAGTAATACACGCTGCATTTCACCGCCGGAAACGCTCTGCACCGGGCTGTCGATCACCTGTTCGGCGCCGACTTCCTTGAGCGCCGCCAGGGCGCGTACACGATCCACGCCCGGCACCAGGCGCAAAAAACGTAGCACCGAAAGCGGCAAGGTCGGGTCAACGTGCAGTTTCTGCGGCATGTAGCCGACCCGCAGTTTCGGCTTGCGCCAGACGCTGCCGCTGTCAGGCTTGAGCAGGCCAAGAACGGCGCGAACCAGCGTGGTCTTGCCGGCGCCATTGGGGCCGATCAGGGTGACGATCTGCCCTGGTTCGACGCTCAGTTCGATGTTGTCCAGTACGCGTTGCCCGGCGAAGGTCACCGCAACCTGATTGAGGCGGATTAACGCAGTGCTCATCAAGCCCCCTGGCAACCCGAGCAGAGACCGACCACTTCGACGGTCTGGCCTTCGACCACAAACCCGACTTCGCCAGCGCTGTGGATGATCGTGTCGCTGATGGATTTCTGTTCGAGCTCGATGGCCGCATGGCATTCGCGGCAAATCAGGAACTGGCCCTGGTGGGCGTGCCCCGGATGATTGCAGCCCACAAAGGCGTTGAGCGAAGAGATGCGATGGACCAGGCCGTTATCCAGCAGGAAATCCAGCGCGCGGTAGACGGTCGGCGGCGCAGCGCGGCGGCCATCCTGCTCGCTGAGGACCGCCAAAATGTCGTAGGCACCCAGCGGCTTGTGGCTTTGCCAGACCAGTTCCAGTACCCGCCGACGCAGTGCGGTCAGGCGCAAGCCCTGACGTGCGCAAATGACATCGGCCTCGGACAATGCGCTGTGCACGCAGTGAGAGTGGTCGTGGGGACGGCTGGCTAGCGGTGTTTTAGGCATGAGCGGCGACGAGTTTTGTGAGAGACGTTATTATGTTACCCGTTCTCGCCTCTTTGAGTGGTCATCGTGTCCAGACTTTTTGCCATCTTTGTCGCATTTACTACCAGTTTGTTCGTGATCAGCAGCGCTCACGCCGAAGTGAACGTACTGACCAGCATCAAGCCCCTGCAGCTGATTGCTGCTGCGGTGCAGGACGGCGTAGGAATTCCCGAAGTGTTGCTGCCGCCGGGTGCGTCGCCGCATAACTATGCCTTGCGCCCTTCCGACGTACGGAAGGTGCAGTCGGTGGATTTGCTCTACTGGATTGGTCCGGACATGGAAGGTTTCCTTCCGCGCGTGCTCAAAGGCCGCAGTCTGCCGTCGGTTGCCGTGCAGGACTTGCCAGGTTTGAAGCTGCGCCGCTTCGCACAAGACAGCCACTCCCACGCTGTTGATGCCGACGAGCACGATCACGACCATCGCCCCGGCAGCCTCGATGCTCACCTTTGGCTGTCACCGGTCAACGCGCGAGTGATCGCGGCAAAAATCGCCACCGACCTCAGTGCTGCGGACCCTGCGAATGCGCCGCGCTATCAGAGCAATCTCAAGGCGTTCGATGAGCGTTTGGACGCGCTGGATCTGCGCTTGAAAGCGCGCCTGGCGGGTGTCGCGGGCAAACCTTACTTCGTGTTCCATGAAGCGTTCGATTACTTCGAAGACGCCTACGGCCTCAAGCACACCGGCGTGTTCAGCGTGGCCGCAGAAGTGCAGCCAGGCGCCCAGCACGTTGCGGCGATGCGCTCGCGCTTGCAGGAAGTCGGTAAGACCTGCGTGTTCAGCGAGCCGCCGATGCGACCACGATTGGCTGAAACGCTGGTGGCCGGTTTGCCGGTGAAACTGGCGGAGCTGGATGCCTTGGGCGGTTACACGCCGGCGACGGCTCAGGGCTATGAGCAGGTGTTGGAGAAGTTGGGGAATGATTTGGCGGGGTGTCTGGAGTCGCTTTAACCCATAAAAAAGATCGTCCGAACGCGGCCCGAACCTTTGGCAGCTCCTACAAAGGTTTGTGTTCACCCGTAGGAGCTGCCGCAGGCTGCGATCTTCTGACTTTAGAGCGCGAACGGTAACGGGGTACTGACGTGCTGACGCTGGGCCAGGCGCTGCTGAAACTCCATTGGATCGTGAATCAGCACGTCCTGTCCGGCAAAGGATTCGGCGGCGATCAAGCGCGACAGCCAGAACCGTACACAGGCCACCCGCAGCATGGTCGGCCACAGCTCGGCCTCGGCGGCGGTGAACGGGCGCAATGCCGCATAAGCCCCGAGCAATGCCCGCGCCCGTGGCCCGTCAATCAAGCCGTCTTCGTCCGAGCACCAGTCATTCAGGGCAATCGCCACGTCGTAGAGCATCGGCCCTGAACAGGCGTTGTAGAAATCGATCAGCCCGGTCAGGTGCGTGCCTTCGAACATCGCGTTGTCGCGGAACAAGTCAGCGTGGATGTTGGCCCGAGGCAGCGCCAGAATTCTGGTCTTCTGCTCAGTGATTTCGTTCAAGGCGCGTTGCAGCAGATTGTTTTGCGCGGCATTCAGGTGCGACAGCAGTTGCGTGCCTTCTTCGAGCATCCAGTCCAGGCCGCGATCGGTTTTGCGCTTGATCATGTTGTCTTTGGTTGCCACGTGCAGGTGTCCCAGCAATTCACCGACTTGCGCGCAATGCTGTGCGTTGGCTTGCTTGATGTGCTTGCCGGCCAGCCGTGGCTGCAGCAGCGCGGGTTTGCCGGCCAATTCGCGCAGGGCGATGCCGTCGGTGGTACGCAGCGCGTAGGGCACCGGCAGGTCGGCGTCGTGCAGCACGTCGAGCAGCTCGATAAAGAACGGCATCTCCTGCACGGGGCCGCGCTCAACCAGGGTCAGGACAAACTCGCCCTGCTCCAGGCTGATGAAGAAATTGGTGTTTTCGCTACCCGCGGCAATCCCCTGGAAATCAAGCAGGCGGCCGAGCCCATAAGGGGCGAGAAAGGTTTCCAGCTCGGGCCGAGCCAGGGGGGTAAACACAGACATGGTTAAAAACTGCTCAGTTCGGGCGCCGCGGTTGAGCCAGCGCCGATTAAAGTTAAGAAACTACTTCCATTCAAAGATTTTCCACGACGGAATCAGCATATCTGGCTGATCCGAGCGGATGAAGTTTGCATCTGTCCCGTCCGCGCGCACCAGAAAATACGGCGGTGCGCCCTTCGGCGTAACCTTGATCGCATACAGGAAACCGTTCTGGCGGTACTCCTGAATGACTTTGTCACCTTCAGTGTGGATGGTGACTTCCGGTTCTGGCGTCGGTGCATCATTGGCTGCCATGACGGCCAGAGGAGTGATTGCAAAGAAGCCAGCCAGCAACAGGCGATTGAGTGAGCGCATGATAACCTTGTCCCTTTGTCGTCAACGGTCCCGCTATTCTAGCGCCGGACCCGCCGAAAAGGTTGATCCTGCTCATGAGCCAAGCCCCCTCGTCCTGGTGGACGGTTCTTCTTACCTGTACCGCGCCTTTCACGCGCTACCACCGTTGACCACGTCCAAAGGCCTGCCGACCGGCGCGGTCAAGGGCGTGCTGAACATGCTCAAGAGTCTGCGCAAGCAGTACCCGGACAGCCCGTTCGCCGTCGTATTCGACGCCAAGGGCGGGACATTTCGCGATGACATGTACGCCGAATACAAGGCTAACCGCCCAAGCATGCCCGACGATATGCGTGTGCAGATCGAGCCATTGCACGCGAGCGTGATCGCCCTGGGCTTTCCGCTGCTGTGCGTCGAAGGCGTTGAGGCCGACGACGTGATCGGCACGCTGGCTCGCAGCAGCGCGGCCGCTGACCGTCCGGTGGTGATCTCTACCGGTGACAAGGACATGGCGCAGTTGGTCGACGGGCACATTACCTTGGTCAATACCATGACCGGTAGCGCGATGGACGTGGCTGGCGTGAAGGAGAAATTTGGTGTCGCTCCCGAGCAGATCATCGATTACCTGGCGCTGATGGGCGACTCTTCCGACAACATCCCAGGCGTGCCGGGTATTGGTCCGAAGACGGCCTCTGGCCTGCTGGTGGGCGTGAACGGTGGCCTGACCGAGCTCTATGCGCAGCTCGATATCGTCCCGACGTTGCCGATTCGTGGCGCTAAAACGCTGCCGGCCAAGCTGGAAGAACACAAGGAGATGGCGTTCCTCTCCTATCAATTGGCGACCATCAAGATCGACGTGCCGCTGGACGTTGGTCTTGATGATTTGCACCTGCGTGAACCGGACCGTGAAAAGCTCGCCGAGCTCTATACCCTGCTCGAGTTCAAGAGCTGGTTCGACGACCTTCAACGTGAAGCCAAGCGAGCGGGCCAGGAAGTGGTGGCGGCGGTTGAAGAAACCGTGGTCGGCGACGATGGGCCCAAGTACACCACGGTTCTCACCCAGACTGATTTCGACATCTGGTTGAAGAAACTGCAAAACGCCAAGCTGTTCGCCTTCGACACCGAAACCACCGGCGTCGACGCGCAGCAGGCACAACTGGTAGGCCTGTCATTCGCTGTACAAGCCAACGAAGCGGCCTACATCCCGCTGACCCACTCCTACATGGGTGTGCCGGATCAGCTGGATCGCGACACGGTGTTGCGCACACTAAAGCCGATTCTGGAAGACCCAAGCAAGCTCAAGGTCGGCCAACACGCCAAGTTCGACATGAACATCCTGGCCAACTGCGCCATTGGCGGCGATCAGAGCTGCGGCATCACGGTGCAAGGCATCGCCTTTGACACCATGCTTGAGTCCTACGTGCTGGATTCCACCGCGACCCGTCACGACATGGACAGTCTGGCGCTCAAGTACCTGGGCTACACCACCACCAGTTTCCAGGACATCGCGGGCAAGGGCGCCAAGCAACTGACCTTCGACCAGATTTCCCTGGAGCTGGCCGGACCCTATGCCGCCGAAGACGCCGACGTGACGCTGCGTCTGCATCAGACCTTGCAGGAAAAACTCGACGCCATTCCAAGCCTGAGCAAAGTCCTCAGAGAAATCGAAATGCCGCTGGTGCCGGTGTTGGCGCGTATCGAGCGTCAGGGCGCGTTGGTCGATGCCAATCTGCTGGGTATCCAGAGCGTTGAACTGGGCGACAAGTTGGTCGCGCTGGAGCGTGAGGCGTTCGCGATTGCCGGCGAAGAGTTCAACCTCGGCTCGCCGAAGCAATTGGGTGTGATCCTGTACGAAAAGCTCGGGCTGCCGATTCTCAGCAAAACCGCCAAGGGCCAGGCTTCAACCGCCGAGGCCGTACTGGCGGAGCTGGCCGAGCAGGATTACCCACTGCCCAAAGTGCTGATGCAGTACCGCTCCATGAGCAAGCTGAAAAGCACCTACACCGACCGTCTGCCAGAGCAGATCAACCCGCGCACCGGACGGATTCACACGTCCTACCATCAAGCGGTGGCAGCGACCGGTCGTTTGTCTTCCAGTGATCCAAACCTGCAGAACATTCCGATTCGTACCGCTGAAGGTCGACGGATTCGTCAGGCGTTCGTCGCACCTAAGGGCTACAAGCTGCTGGCGGCGGACTATTCGCAGATCGAGCTGCGGATCATGGCTCACCTGGCCAAGGACGAAGGACTGTTGCACGCGTTTCGCAACGACCTGGACGTGCACAAGGCCACGGCTGCCGAGGTGTTCGGGGTTGAACTGGCGGACGTCACCACCGATCAGCGGCGCAGCGCCAAGGCGATCAACTTCGGCCTGATCTACGGCATGAGCGCGTTTGGCCTGGCCAAGCAGATCGGTGTCGACCGTAAGCAGTCGCAGGCCTATATCGACCGTTATTTCGCCCGTTACCCTGGCGTGCTCGAGTACATGGAACGCACCCGCGCTCAGGCGGCCGAGCAGGGTTTTGTCGAAACCATTTTCGGTCGTCGCCTGTACCTGCCGGACATCAACGCGAAAAACCCGGCCCTGCGCAAAGGCGCCGAGCGCACGGCGATCAACGCGCCGATGCAAGGCACTGCGGCGGACATCATCAAGAAAGCCATGGTGGCGGTGGATAACTGGCTGACGGTTTCAGGTCTGGACGCCAAAGTGATCCTGCAGGTGCACGATGAACTGGTGCTCGAGGTTCGCGAAGACCTGATCGACCAGGTTCGTGAGGAAATTCGCGTTCACATGAGCGGCGCAGCGACTCTGGATGTACCACTTTTGGTGGAAGTCGGCGTCGGAAACAACTGGGATGAGGCGCATTAAGCCGGCTTGAGGCGCTTTTTTCGGAGATAGGGCCGCGGCGTAATGTCGCGGCAGTCGCTGGCGAAGGGCTATTAGTTCGAAAAATGCTTTGGGTTATTCCCAATAGGTTTTGAAATTAATCGGAACTAAATCCGTGAACCGCCACTCAGAGTTACTGAATGGGTGGTGAAGCCCTTCGATGCTCTTATGTTGTGTTAAGTGTTGGCAGATATCTGGACCCCGCCCTAGCGGTCCAGAAACTTAGACCCTGAATTACTCTCTCCCCATACGTAATTCGGGGTTTTTTTTGCCCGCAATCTGCCTGCGCGTCGCTCATGCTGGGTTAAAAACAGGCTCGCAATGCTCATTTAGGGCCCTAAAGTCGTGTGCGACCCCAGCCGTTGCTCGCCTGTTTTTGCCTTGCCTGAGCGCCGCTCGGCGAGTTTGCACCTTACTCTGCTGCCTCTTCGGCGCCTTTGTCTGCCAGTTCCATCCAGTTCGCCAAAACAGTGTAGGCGTCTTCGAGGCCCAGGCGTTTTGGCGCCGAGAACAGCTGGATAGTCACGGTTTCGCCCCAGCCTTTACGGATTTCCGCCTGAACTTTGAGCAAGGTGTTCTTCGCAGCGCCATAGGTCAGTTTGTCGGCCTTGGTCAGCAGAATGTGCATCGGCATGCCGCTGGCCACGGCCCAGTCGAGCATCAGCAGGTCGAAGTCGGTCATTGGATGACGGATGTCCATCATCAGAATCAACCCCTTCAGGCTCTCGCGGCTGCCCAGATAGGCTTCCAGGTGGCGCTGCCAGTGTTGCTTCAGCGGGATGGGTACTTTCGCGTAACCGTAACCCGGCAGGTCGACCAGACGGCGTTCTTCGTCTAGCTTGAAGAAGTTCAAGAGTTGCGTGCGACCTGGTGTTTTCGAGGTGCGAGCCAGGCTGGCGTGAGTCAGCGTGTTCAGGGCGCTGGATTTGCCAGCGTTGGAACGCCCGGCGAAGGCCACTTCAAAGCCTTCGTCGTCAGGACATTGGTCGACTTTGGCGGCGCTGAGCATGAAGGTGGACTGTTGGCACAGACCGAGGATGGGGTTCTTGAGTTGCATGGGATTTCCGATGTGGGCGGTGCCGAGATTGGTCGCAAAGAGCAGCGTCGTTTCCGTTTCAGTGACGCCAGTATATAATGCCGCAGATTTTGTGTGCGCTTTGTCCCAGCGTAGGATGAAGTTCACGAGAGCGATTGACCTTAGATGCGCACTAGAACGCAGCACGCTCTCAACCCTGAAAAGGTCGTTTTATGACGAAATGGCTGCTAGCTGCCGGTGTCTTGATGCCGCTTTACAGCGCTCAGGCTACACAGGATCCGGAAGCTGTGTACAACCGTGTTTGTGGAGCCTGTCATTCCGGCCAACTCCCAACGGCGCCTCAAAAGGGCGATAAGGAAGCTTGGGCGCCGAGACTGGCGCAAGGTATGGAGACGCTGGTGCAACACGTGACCCAGGGTTTCAAGGCGATGCCGCCGCGTGGTTTGTGCATGGACTGCAGTGCCGAGGATTATCAATCAATCATCCAGTGGATGAGCGAGTGATCCCGGTCCATAACTCTTTAACCCTTAGCCGTAGTTGGATTAGCTGATGAACAAATTGATCGTGAGTCTGCTGTTGACCCTGGGGATCTCCGGCATTGCCCATGCTGCAGGCGATGCGACTGCTGGTCAGGCGAAAGCCGCAGTATGTGGCGCCTGTCATGGCCCGGACGGCAATAGCATGGCGCCAAACTTTCCAAAACTGGCGGGTCAGGGTGAGCGTTACCTGAACAAGCAACTGCACGACATCAAGTCGGGCAAGCGCACCGTTCTGGAGATGACAGGCCTGCTGACCAACCTGAGCGATCAGGACCTGGCCGACCTCGCTGCCTACTTCGCCAGCCAGAAAGGCAGCGTCGGCGCAGCAGATCCTAAAGTCGTGGCTCACGGTGAAGAGTTGTTCCGTGGCGGCAAACTGGACCAGGGCATGCCTTCGTGCACCGGTTGCCACTCGCCTAACGGTGCGGGCAACGCTGCTGCTGCCTTTCCGCATTTGGGCGGCCAGCACGCTCAATACATTGCCAAGCAGCTGACCGATTTCCGTGAAGGTAACCGTACCAACGACGGCGACACGAAAATCATGCAGAGCATTGCTGCAAAATTGAGCAACAAAGACATCGAAGCGGTGTCCAGCTACATTCAAGGCCTGCACTAAGGCCGGTTGCGCGGGCGTTGCGCAAGGTGTTGATCTTGCGCAATGTTAACGCTCGATTAATCCTTCGATGCAAACATAAAAAGGGTGGCTTAGGCCGCCCTTTTTTGTGGCCGCTGCCGTTACACTAGAGAACTAATGCCCGCCATGATCTGCCAGAAAGCAGGTCGCGCGAGGCAACCCAATTTGTTCAGGAGTAAAGCATGCGTAATCTGATTCTCAGCGCCGCACTCGTCACTGCCAGCCTGTTTGGTATGACTGCCCACGCTGCCGAACCGCTTGAAGCCGGTAAACAATATGTCGAATTGGGCAGCGCCGTTCCGGTCGCTGTGCCTGGCAAGATCGAAGTCGTGGAATTGTTCTGGTATGGCTGCCCGCACTGCTATGCATTCGAGCCGACCATCAATCCTTGGGTTGAAAAACTGCCTGCCGATGTGAACTTCGTGCGTATTCCGGCCATGTTCGGTGGTATCTGGAACGTTCACGGCCAGCTGTACATCACCCTGGAAGCGATGGGCGTGGAACACAAGGTTCACAAAGCCGTCTTCGAAGCGATCCACGGTGGCAAGAAGCTCGCTACCCCGGAAGAAATGGCTGAGTTCCTGGCCGGCGAAGGCGTCGACAAGGACAAGTTCCTGAGCACCTACAACTCGTTCGCCGTCAAAGGCAAAGTTGAAGATGCCAAGAAAAAGGCTCAGGCCTATCAGATCTCTGGCGTACCGACCATGGTCGTGAACGGCAAATACCGCTTCGATCTGGGCACTGCCGGTGGTCCTGAAGGCACCTTGAGCGTGGCCGATAAACTGATCGCCAAGGAGCGCGCCGCTAAGTAAGCGGCGCCCGTCATGCGCCGCTGGGGTACTGAACGTCTCGTTGGTCTGCATGATCCGCAGGTTAACGAGCATCATCTTGAATCCTCGGGCTTGCCCGCAGACAGCCGTCTGCGTTTGCTCAGTTTTAACATCCAGGTCGGCATCAGTACCGAGCGTTATCGGCATTACCTGACCCGTAGCTGGCAGCATTTGCTACCGCACACGGGGCGAGCGGATAACCTGCAGAAAATCGGCAATCTGCTGGGCGACTACGATCTGGTCGCTTTGCAGGAGGCCGATGGCGGTAGCCTCCGGTCAGGCTACGTCAATCAAGTCGAACACCTGGCCCAGCTCGGCGCCTTCCCCTACTGGTATCAACAACTCAATCGCAACCTGGGCCGCCTGGCTCAGCACAGCAATGGCGTGCTCAGTCGATTGCGCCCGTGGGCGATTGAAGATCATCCGCTTCCCGGGCCCAAGGGCCGTGGTGCGATTCTTGTGCGGTTCGGCGAGGGGGCGGATGCGCTGGTGGTCGTGATGATGCACCTCGCGCTGGGGGCTCGCGTGCGGACGATGCAGTTGGCCTACATTCGCGAACTGATCGGCGACTACAAACATCAAGTGCTGATGGGCGACATGAACACCCACGCCAGTGATTTGCTGCAAACCTCTCCTCTGCGAGACCTGGGTCTGCTCGCGCCGCAAGTCGAAGCGACCTTCCCCAGCTGGCGTCCGCAACGCTGTCTTGACCATATTCTGCTCAGCCCTACGCTGACCCTCGAACGGGTCGAAGTGCTGGCACAACCGATTTCCGATCACCTGCCGGTCGCGGTAGAGATACGTCTGCCGGGTTCGCTCACGGTCGATGCATTGCCCGCGTTGAGTCCTGCCCTTCGCGGAACCCCTGAATGAGCGACGAAGCACAGCGCTGGAAAGAGAAATACCTCAAAAGTATCGAGCAACAGGAAAAGCTCGAGCGACGCTGGGATGCCCGCCTCGACTTGCTGCGTCGCGGTTTGGTGCGCAGTACGCTGGCGGCTGAGGGCACCGACCGTGCGGTTGACCAGTGCATGAAGGAAATGCGCGAAGTCATCCGCACCAACGAAATGGATGCAGGGTTGGCAGCATTGCTGCCACGCCTGGAAAAAGCCGTGCTCGACTCCGAGCAACGGCGCGAGACCCGGGTCGATCAAGTCGGCGCTGCGTTGAGCGCGCTGGTCAGTCAGCTCCAGAGTTTGCCGTTGCCGCGGGAGATCAGCCGCCCGCTCAAGACGTTTGCCAAGCAGCTCGACGGACGGGTTAGCCAGGCACGTGAAATTCCCCTGTTACTCGGTGAGCTCAGTGGCCTGCAAGGTCAGGCGCTGAGCCTGCTGGAAAACCCCGCCGAGCCAAACCGTCCAGGTCTGCTGCAACGCTTGTTTGGTGGTCGAGACGGGGATGCTCAGGTTTCAGACGCCGGTGCGCTTCAACACGAAGCGCCTGCTCCGAGCCCTGTTGAGCAAGCGTCGGCACCTGCTGCAGAGGCGACACCCGAGCCGGTGCATGAATCGCCGACGCCGACACCGATCCAGGTTGTTACGCCAACGGTGCAGGAAGTCCCGGCACCCACCGTGCAAGCGCCGCACGCTGTGATTGCAGAGTTGGAGTCGGCGGCACCTCAGTCGCTAGACGAAACACAGCCATCACTTGAGGTGGTGACCTTTGTTCCTCCAGTGCTAGTCGCCGAAACTGCGCGTGCCAAAGCGCTGGTGGCGGATCAGGAGCTACCTGATGTGGATGCGCTGGAAGAGCCGCAGGCTGTTCCGGCAGGCGATCCGGTGACAATGGCGATCAATCCCGACGAACTGACGTCCACCGTCCCTCGAGCGGGCGATGAAGCTTTGCCGTCAATCGACAACCTTCCGCTCCCATCGGCGATGGTAGAAGCCCTGGACGCTCTGGACGCAGAGCAATCCGAGCCGGATGTTTTTTACGCACTGCCAGATTCGCCGGAGCCGTCCTACAGTTCCGTCGCCAAGCACATCGAGAGCACGTTGCTGGGGCTGCTGGACGACTTGTCGTTGCCCGAGCGCCACCGTCCGCAAGCTGAGGCGATGCGCGATCGGCTGCAAAATGGCTTGAACTGGTACGAATTGCTGCCGATCCTCGATGATCTCGCGGTTTTGATGCTGGCGATTACTGACAGTGGTCAGCATGAGTTCGAGGTTTACCTCAAGCAACTCAATGAGCGACTGGAGTCCTTCCAAAGCAACCTGCAAGCTGCCAGTGAGGGGCATGCCGACAACCGCTCTGCTGCGCGGGAGATGGACACGCAGATCCGTGAACAGGTCGATGGTCTGCAGAGCAGCATGCAGGACGCCGCAGATCTGGAGGGCCTCAAGCATGTGCTGGAGAACCATCTGGAAGGGTTGCTCGGCACTATGGATCAGCACCAGAAACAGCGTGACGAGCGTGAGCAGGAAGTTGCGGCACGCCTTCAAGGCCTGGCCGAGCGAGTCGCGAGCATGGAGCAGGAGGCTCAGGGCTACCGCGAGCACCTGGAAGAGCAACGCCAGAAAGCCTTGGTCGATCCGCTGACGGGTTTGCCGAACCGGGCGGCCTGGAGCGAGCGTCTGGAGCACGAGATTACCCAGTGGCAGCAACACGGCAACTCGCTGTTGCTGGCGATGCTCGATCTCGACCACTTCAAGCGCATCAACGATAACTACGGCCACCTGGCCGGCGACAAAGTGTTGAAGATCATCGCCAGCGTATTGCGCAAGCGCCTGCGCGGTACTGACTTCATTGCCCGTTTCGGTGGTGAGGAGTTTGTCTTGCTGGTGCCCAACACCCCTTTGGCGGTCGGTGCCAAGTTGGCAGAAACCCTGCGCGCGGCTATCGAAGCCTGCCCGTTTCATTTCAAAGGTGAGCGCGTGACGATCACGGTTTCCATGGGAATGACGGCGTTCAAAGCGGGAGAACACAGTGATTTTGTGCTGAAAAGAGCCGATCAGGCGCTTTACCGGGCAAAAAATGCCGGCCGAAACCGAGTGGAGCTAGGCTGACGACAATTGATCCATTTTGTTTAATACCAAGCTTTTTGCCGGCCCGGAAGAAGGCAGTACGTTACACTGTTGCATTACAGTCTTCAGCGTAGTGCCTTTTTCATGAAATCCATTCCTCTGCTTTTGGTGCTGCTTGTCCTGGCGGGCTGCGCCAGCGGTCCTCGAATCGACACCCGCCATCCTTCGGTGAATTTCGACAACCGCGTGCAGTTTGTCGTGGTGCATTACACCACCGCCTCGCAGGAGCGTTCGTTGGCGTTGTTGACCCATGGCCAGGTCAGCAGTCATTACCTGATTGGCGACGACAAGAGCGCCACCATTTTCAAGCTGGTGGATGAAAGCCGCCGGGCCTGGCATGCCGGGGAAAGCGAGTGGGATGGTCGGACCTGGCTGAACTCAAGCTCGATTGGCATCGAAATCGTCAACCCGGGTTTTCGCGATACGCCTGCCGGGCGCGTCTGGTATCCCTACAGCGAGGCGCAGGTTCAGTCTTTGATCTTCCTGATCCGGGACATCAGCAAGCGCAACAACATCAGCCCGCGAAATATCATCGGCCACAGCGACATCGCGCCGCTGCGCAAGCTTGACCCAGGTCCGTTGTTCCCGTGGAAGCGTCTGGCCGACGAAGGGCTGGTGCTCTGGCCCAATGCTCAGGCGGTGGCGCGTCAGCAAGCGCTGTTCGAAGCACAACTTCCGAGCATTTCCTGGTTTCAGCAAGAGCTTGCACGTCTGGGCTACACGACGCCGCAGAGCGGTGAGCTGGATGAGGCCACCCGGAATGTGCTGGCGGCTTTCCAGATGCATTACCGGCCCTCACGTTTTGACGGTACGCCAGACGCACAAAGTGCCGCGATCCTGCAGGTACTCAACCAGACAAAATAATGACGCCCGCCCGACGGTCAGGGCTATTTCCTGATCAGTAGCTATAACTCATTGGTAATCCTTCGGATATTCAATGATGACGGCCGCTAGCGAGACCCTGCGCAGTTGGTTCTATCGCCCTTGGTCTTTGGCGATACTCGCGGCTGTGCTGAGTGCGGCTTTGCTGTTGGCGGGCAGCCTGGGCGTGGCGCTGCGGCAGGTCCAGCAACGCGAAAGCGAACAGATGAACGCTCAGGGTGAACGATTTCTGGAGCGCCTGGAGCAGCTGTTCGGCCAACTGCGTGAAGGCCTGGATGACCTGGAAGCCCAGCCGTTGCGTAGCTGCGACACGGACATGATCGCAACCTTGCAGCAGGTCAGTTTCAATTACCGCTTCGTGTATGAGGCGGCCTATATCGACGCCACGCAATTCTGCTCGAACCGACCGCGGCAGGATGGGCTTTCGGCGATCCGGCCCCCTGACATCAAAGGGCCGACCTATAGCTATTGGCTCAACACCTCGACCGAGCCTGACGAAAACCGTGCAGCGCTGATGTTGGGGCGCGGTAATTTCCGCGTCGCCACCTCCCGAGGGCATTTGACCGACATGGTTGACCTGACGCCCGGCAGCAGTCTGCTGGTAGTGGTCGGTCAAGGTGCTCGGGCGATCCCGGTTCTCGGAGCGCCGCAAGCCTGGCCACCGACCGACCCTTGGTCACCCTTCAGCAGCGAACCGTTGCAAGTCACCAAAACCCGGCTGATCTATCGCATGCCGACCAACAATCCCGAGTACCAACTGGTATTGATCACACCGCGCACTGCCCTGCACCTGCCGACACTGTGGTGGTGGCTGGTGCCGGCAAGCCTTGTGCTGGGCCTGAGCATTGGCGCGTTAGTGTTTCTGCTGGCCCGCCAGCGACAGTCGCTGGGCGGTGAATTGCAGGGAGCGCTCAAGCGTGGTGAGTTACAGGTTCTGTATCAGCCAATCTTCGATCTCAAGAGCCGTAACTGCGTCGGTGCCGAGGCCCTGTTGCGCTGGCGTCGGCCGGACGGCACGCTGACCAGCCCGGACCTGTTTATTCCCATGGCAGAAAACACCGGGCAGATCCGTCAGATCACCGACTTCGTGTTGCAGCGATTGCTTGAACAGCTCGGTAAGTTACTTCGCGCTAACCCGCAACTGTACATTTCGGTCAACCTGGCCGCCTGCGACGTCATGGTGCCGCGGGTCGGCCAGGTCATGGCACGCTTGCTGGCCACGCACCGGGTCGCTGCGCGGCAGATCGCGTTTGAGGTGACCGAGCGTGGGCTGATCGATGTGGTGATTGCGCGAGAGAACCTGCAAGCCTTGCGGGATGCCGGGCATCAAGTACTGATTGACGACTTTGGCACTGGCTATTGCAGCCTGGCCTATCTGCAAACCCTGCCGGTGGACTGCCTGAAAATCGACAAGGCTTTCATTGATGCGCTGGGCCACGACGCCGCCAGCAGCGGCGTGGCGCCGCACATCATTCGTATGGCGCATGCCTTGCAGCTCAAGGTGATTGCCGAAGGCATCGAACATGAAGCCCAGGTCACGTTGCTGAGCAGCGAAGGGGTGAATTACGGCCAAGGCTGGTTGTTTGCCCATGCCTTGACCGCGGCGCAGTTCATTGAACTGATCACCCGTGGCCGTCGGTTAGCGCCCCGACGGCTGGATGACGAAGCGTAAACACCGGTTACAGTGGCAGCGCCATGTAAAACTGGCTGCCCTGCCCCGGTCGGGAATACACGCCCATACGGCCACCGTGCAGTTGCACGATCTCCTTGCACAGCGCCAGACCGAGCCCGGCGCCGCCCTTCTTGCGCCCGACCTGAACGAAGGGCTCGAAAATCCGCCCCTGCTGGCCGTAAGCGATGCCTTCACCATTGTCCTCGACGCTAACGATCACCCGTTCACCATGCCGGCGCGCTTGCAAGCGTATCTGCCCGTTGTGGCGGGTGTGGCGCAGAGCGTTATCGATCAGATTGTCCAGCACCCGGTCGAGTTGCGCTTGATCGGCCTGCAGTCGCGGCAGCGGTGCGTGCACTTCCACCAGCAACTCGATGCTTTGCTCATTAGCCCGTTCGGCAAAACGCCCCTGTGCTTGTTCCAGGAGGTCATCGATGTCGCACGGCGTCAGGGTGAGTTTTTGCAGACCATTCTGATAACGGGAGAAGTTCAGCAGGTCGTTGATCAACTGCATCAAGCGCTGCATTTCCTCATTCACCGTGTTCAACAGGTCGGCTTCGCGAGAGTCCTCGGCAAAGTGCGCGCGCTCGCGAAACAGACCGAAGGCCATGTGCATGCCGGTGACGGGTGTACGCAACTCATGCGAGGCCCGTAGTACGAACTCACTGCGCACCCGCTCAAAGGCCCGTTGCTCGGTGACATCGTGCAGCACCATGACGGCGCCAAGGATATGCCCTTGGGTGTGGATGACCGGCGTCAGGCTGTAGGTCAACAGCCGCGATTCGCCATCGACTTCGATGCTCAGGTCTTCAGGCGCACGTTCCAGCGTTCCACCGCGCAGTACCAGTTGCAGCTGTGCATCGAGCTCCGGCCGTTGGAGCGCGGTGCCCAGGCCTTGGCCGAGGCGACTTTCGTCCCAGCCCAACTGGCGCTGCGCTACCGGATTGAGGTGCTCAAGATGGCCCTGACGATCGATCATCAGCAAGCCGTCATCAATGCTGTCGAGCACGGCTTGCAAACGTTGCTGGCCGGCGAGCAGTTCATCGATATTGGTTGCCTGATGCTCACGCAAGGCTTCGGCCATGATTCCGAACCGCCGGGTCAGCTGGTTCATCTCCACTGCCGGGGAAATCGGCAAGGTGACATCGAAGTTGCCCTGGCCGATGTTGTCTGCGGCCTTGGCCAGTGCCTCGATCGGCTCACCGAACCGCCGGGCGATGCCGTGAGCAGTGATGAATCCGATAATCAGCACTGCCAGCCCGACCAACCCGAGCAAACCGGCAATCAACAGCGCATGTTCGCGGGCGTTGCGCTGGGTGTTGTTGATGTTATCCAGCGCCTGTTTGTGTTCGGCGATCAGGCCGTTGCGCAGCAGGTTGAATTTTTTGGTGAGGTCCTGATTGCCGGCCAGCTTGCCGGATGGCTCCTGCGAGTAGCTGAAGGCTTTGAGGAAGGCCAGGTAGTCATCGCGGGCCTGCTGGAAACCATAGTGGTCACCCGTGATGCTGCTTTCGTGCTCAATGCCTTGGTCCAGCAGTTCGAAGTAATGTCGTTCCGAAGTTTCCAGCGCTTGAAGATCGGGCTTTTCGTTGAGCATGATGATCAACTGATCACCGAGGGTCTGGCGCAGCTTGAGTTCCAGGTCCAGGGTGATGAAGTTGTCGCGGATCAGCGCTTCCTGCTTGCTGGCTATCTGCATCACGCTGACCAGCCCGAGTGCCAGCCCGAGCAACGCCACGGTGATCAGTGCCGAGATACTCAGAAACAGCCGTGTGCGCAACTTCATCGCCAGCTTCATAAGGCGCCGCTCACAGGTTGTACTGTTTGCGTTTGCGGTACAGCGTCGAGGCGTCGATACCCAGGGTCTTGGCCGCTTGATCGAGGGTTCCGGCGCTGGCCAGTACCGCGCCGATGTGGGCTTTCTCCAGTTCATCAAGGCTTAGCGCCGCACCGATTCGCGGGGCGTTGCTGGTGGTTTGTTCGGCCATGCCCAAATGGCTGATCTCGACTCGCTCCTGTGGGCAAATGATGCTCGCTCGTTCGACCACGTTGCGTAGTTCGCGGATGTTGCCTGGCCAGCGATAGCCGAGCAGCGCCTCGCGTGCTTCGTCGCTGAAGACGCGAGCCGGTCGCGCGTATTCCTTGACGAAGCGTGCCAGGAAGCGGTCGGCCAGGGTCAGGATGTCCTCGGCTCGTTCGCGCAGTGGCGGCAGGTGCAAGGTGATGACGTTCAGCCGGTAGAGCAGATCCTCGCGGAAACGGGCCTCGCGGACCATGTCTTCGAGATTGAGGTTGGTGGCGGCGAGGATTCGCACATCGGCGCGACGGGTCACCGGGTCGCCGACCCGTTCGTATTCCTTGTCCTGAATGAAGCGCAGCAGTTTGGGCTGCAAGGCCAGCGGAAAATCGCCGATCTCATCGAGAAACAATGTTCCTCCGTCGGCCTGATTGACCCGGCCGAGTGTGCTTTCGCTAGCGCCGGTAAACGCCCCGCGACTGTGGCCAAAGAGCTCGCTTTCCATCAGATCGGTTGTCAATGACGGGCAGTTGATGGTGACGCAGGGTTTCTTCGCGCGTTTGCTCCAGTCGTGAATGGCCCGGGCCAGTTCACCTTTACCGGTACCGGACTCGCCGAGAATCAGAATGTTGGCGTCGGTGCTGGCGACCTGGCGGGCGGTTTCCAGTACGACTTTCATCGCCGGGCTGTGGGAATCCAGACCGTCGTTGGGCTTGCGGACTTCACCTTCAAGGGCTTCAAGGCGTGCCGAGAGCTGGCGGACCTCCAGTTGTTTGGCGGTGGCCAGGCGCAACTGATCGGGGCTGCAAGGCTTGACCAGATAGTCGGCGGCGCCGGCCTGGATCGCATCGACGGCGGTGTCCACGGCCGAGTGTGCGGTGACGATTACCACGCGCATCCAGGGCGCCTGTACGCGCATTTGCGCCAAGACATCGAGACCGTTGTCTTCGCCCAGGCGCAGGTCGAGGAAGCACAGGTCGAAGACCTGCCGTTGCAACAAGGCCTCGGCCTGGGCCGCGCTGTTGGCGGTGGCGACGGTATAGCCTTCGTCTTCCAGGCAGTAGCGGAACGTGCGCAGGATGGCGGATTCATCATCTACCAGCAAAATGCGGCCTTGATGCTCGGTGGCTGATTCCATTTTTCCTACGCTCCTTAAATGAATGATCTTAATTTAGTCTCGGAAAAATCGGGCAAGTTGCATGGTTGATTCTGGGCGCTTCTCGTCAGAGCGGGGTAGTTATCTGCTCAACATATTTATAACTACTTGATTATTATCAATTTTTATAAAGTCACAACTTGCCCGGTGATCTCCAGTCTCTTTTTCTGACATCCGTATCCCTTCATACATTCCAAAAATTTTCAATTTCCTGAAAATCGATCGTGCATTACGCACGACCCTTCGCGGGGCATCGTGCAGGATGCGTCCGTACGTATTTTCAGACTGAGAATAACTGGCTGAATTTGTTTGGTTTTATTTCAGTAAAGAAGCTGGCATGCAGGCTGCAATGATCTGGTTATGCCGGGGCCTTTATGAAGGAACGCCCCCTGACCAATAGCCACCAGTGAGGGAGGAGCTTCAGGATGAATCGCCAACGTGCCACCCAATTGCGTATCTCTCCACTGTATATCCAGCAAGGGATGTTCGCCGTTTTTGCCTTGTTGATTACCTTGATCGGCGGCCAGCAGTTCTTGCGCTGGGAACAAAGCCTGCTGCCAGGGGCCGCGATTGCGCCGACTCATCATTTGATCCAAACCCATTTCAGCGCAGTCGGCAGTCGGCCTGCTGATGCAGCCTCAATGAGAGTGATGAGTGTGGGCCAGGCAGAACCAGGTGCCGTGACGCTGCGTCAGGACCGTTGGGTGTTCTAGGTAACGGGTTTGGCGCGATGTTCATGTGCCGGAAATAGTTGTACCTCTAAACAGAAGCGTAAGGAGAATCATCATGTTGAGCTGGGCAATCACATTCTTGATTATTGCCATTGTCGCTGCCGTACTGGGCTTCGGTGGTATCGCAGGCACTGCCACGGGTATCGCCAAGATTCTCTTTGTCGTGTTCCTGGTGATGTTTATTGCTTCGTTCATCTTTGGCCGTCGCGGTCGAGGCTGATCATGGGCATTTGCTGGAAGACAGACCCGAACGGGTACCGGGTTTGAAAATCGAAAGAGGTCAGCAATGCCTTTTTCCTCTGCGCCCACCCGAGGACGGTGCGCGTATGACCACGGGGTCGGGACGTTCTGATTGCTTCAGGGACGGAGTGACCTACGGGTACAGGGAGTGCCTGCGCAAGGGCCGGGTCAGGACAAGCAGCGCCGCTGATTTGACCGTCACTGATGACGTGACAAATCGGCGGCGCGCTTATATGTGCAAAGCGTTGTCCTAGAGCTGCCCAGCGATTTTTATCGCTGCGCCTGCCGGCAAAAAACCATCGGCGTTCTTCACAAAGCATTTCTCTGCGTTTCCGGGCGACCGTATATCGAGAAATTTGGCGCTGTTTTCCGCTTACTTTTCACTATGGCTCGTAGGATTTTTCTCTGATTTTCATCCCCGATCCGCTGCTCAAAAAATCTCCAATCTCCTCTACGATGGCCGGTTCACGGCACTTATGCCTGCCGAAATGTCGTATTCGAACCGGTTGGGACGGCGGTTTTGTTTGAAAAAACTCATGCCGATTCGGCATAGGGTAGGCGTTTACGGCATTAGACGTCGCTCCCATGCATCGGAATAGTTGCGCCTTTTTTATCTGCCAGAGAGCCGTAATTACGCGCTCCGGGCGACCTTATCCGGGGGCAGATGCACAGACTATTCCGCCATTGAGCGTTCCAGTTTGTGCATCTTCCCGAGTCCATTTATAAGAAAAGGGTAATGATATGAAGAAGGCAAAGCTGAGCCTCGCCTGGCAGATCCTCATCGGTCTGGTACTGGGGATTGCAATTGGTGCGTTGCTCAACCACTTCAGTGCGGAAAAAGCCTGGTGGATCAGTAACGTCCTGCAACCGGCGGGCGATATCTTTATCCGTCTGATCAAGATGATCGTGATCCCGATCGTGATCTCCTCGCTGGTCGTCGGCATTGCCGGTGTGGGGGATGCGAAGAAGCTCGGGCGCATTGGTCTCAAGACCATCATTTACTTCGAAATCGTCACCACCGTCGCCATTCTGGTAGGCCTGGTGCTGGCCAACGTGTTCCACCCGGGTTCCGGCATCGACATGAGCACCCTGGGCACTGTGGATATCTCCAAGTACCAGGCGACCGCGGCCGAGGTTCAGCATGAACACGCGTTCATCGAAACCATCCTCAACCTGATTCCATCGAACATCTTTGCCGCCATGGCGCGTGGCGAGATGCTGCCGATCATCTTCTTCTCGGTGTTGTTCGGTCTTGGTTTGTCGAGCCTGCAATCGGACCTGCGCGAGCCGCTGGTGAAGATGTTCCAGGGCGTCTCGGAAAGCATGTTCAAGGTCACTCACATGATCATGAACTACGCCCCGATCGGCGTATTCGCACTGATCGCAGTGACCGTTGCCAACTTCGGTTTTGCTTCCCTGCTGCCGCTGGCCAAACTGGTGATCCTGGTTTACGTCGCCATCCTGTTCTTCGCCTTTGTGGTGCTGGGGCTGATTGCTCGTCTGTTCGGTTTCTCCGTCATCAAGCTGATGCGCATCTTCAAGGATGAGCTGGTGCTGGCCTACTCCACCGCGAGTTCCGAAACCGTGTTGCCGCGCGTGATCGAGAAGATGGAAGCCTACGGCGCGCCGAAAGCCATTTGCAGCTTCGTGGTGCCAACCGGTTACTCGTTCAACCTCGATGGTTCGACCCTGTATCAGAGCATTGCGGCGATTTTCATTGCCCAGCTGTACGGTATCGACCTGTCGATCAGCCAGCAGTTGCTGCTGGTACTGACCCTGATGGTCACCTCCAAAGGTATCGCCGGCGTGCCGGGCGTATCCTTCGTGGTCCTGCTCGCAACCCTGGGCAGCGTCGGTATTCCATTGGAAGGTCTGGCGTTCATCGCCGGTGTCGACCGCATCATGGACATGGCCCGTACCGCACTGAACGTGATCGGCAACGCCCTGGCCGTACTGGTCATCTCCCGTTGGGAAGGCATGTACGACGACGCCAAGGGCCAGCGCTACTGGAACTCTCTGCCACACTGGCGCAGCAAAGAGAAGCTGCCGGCAGGCGAGACTTCCAACAACTAAGTTGCCTGATGTGATCGTTCCCATGCTCTGCGTGGGAATGCATCCACGGACGCTCCGCGTCCAATCCACAAACCCCGGAGAAATCCGGGGTTTGTCGTTTCTGCCCACCCCGCTATCATTCGCGCATCTTCTGGGGGATTTAACTGATGCTCAATGGCCTGTGGCTTGGCTTTTTCATCGTGGCGGCCGTTTCGGCACTCGCACAGTGGCTGATCGGCGGCAATGCCGGGATCTTCGCGACGATGGTGGAGAGCATCTTCGCCATGGCCAAGCTGTCGGTCGACGTGATGGTGTTGCTGTTCGGCACCCTGACCCTGTGGCTGGGCTTTCTGCGGATCGCTGAAAAAGCCGGGATCGTCGACTGGTTGGCCAAGGTGCTCGGCCCGCTGTTCCTGCGGCTGATGCCCGAAGTGCCTCCGGGTCATCCGGCCATCGGCCTGATCACCCTCAACTTTGCTGCCAACACTCTGGGTCTCGACAATGCCGCTACGCCGATTGGTCTCAAGGCTATGCGTGCGTTGCAGGAGCTCAACCCCAGCACCACGGTCGCGAGCAATGCACAAATCCTGTTTCTGGTGCTTAACGCATCGTCCCTGACCCTGCTACCCGTGACTATCTTCATGTACCGCGCCCAGCAAGGTGCGGCCGACCCGACACTGGTGTTTCTGCCGATTTTGCTGGCGACCAGTTGTTCAACCATCGTCGGCCTGCTGTCGGTGGCGTTCATGCAGCGCCTTCGGCTGTGGGACCCGGTGGTGCTGGCTTACCTTATTCCGGGTGCGCTGATACTGGGTGGGTTCATGGCGCTGTTGACGGCGCTCTCAGCGACTGCTCTGGCGAGCCTGTCGTCGATCCTCGGTAACCTGACAATGTTCGGGTTGATCATGCTGTTTCTGGTGATTGGCGCGCTGCGCAAGGTCAAGGTCTACGAAGCATTCGTCGAGGGTGCCAAAGAAGGCTTTGATGTCGCCAAGAACCTGCTGCCGTATCTGGTCGCGATGCTCTGTGCGGTGGGCGTGTTGCGAGCGTCCGGGGCGCTGGACTTCGGCCTGGACGGGATTCGTCATCTGGTGCAATGGGCTGGATGGGACACGCGTTTCGTCGATGCCCTGCCAACCGCGATGGTCAAACCGTTCTCCGGCAGCGCTGCGCGGGCGATGCTGATCGAAACAATGAAGACTCAAGGTGTCGACAGCTTCCCGGCGCTGGTGGCAGCGACCATTCAGGGCAGTACCGAAACCACGTTCTATGTGCTGGCGGTGTACTTCGGAGCGGTGAGCATTCAGCGTGCGCGGCATGCCGTGGGCTGTGCACTGCTGGCAGAACTCGCCGGGGTGCTGGGAGCGATCGGGGTTTGCTACTGGTTCTTTGGTTGACTCAAAAGATCGCAGCCTGCGGCAGCTCCTACGGGAAGCGTGTGTAGGAGCTGCCGAAGGCTGCGATCTTTTGCGTTCAGGGTTTCATAGGTGCGCTCTTCTGCCCCAGCTCTACCGTCCACGCAATCACCTGCGCCGTGAGCGTGTCACTGGCCTGACCAAACCCGGCCACCACTGCGGGCACCTTCACATCGCTTAATGGCTGGCGTACTTCGAAGCGGCGGCTGGCGAGAATCCGCTGGTCATTGCCACGCACCAGCAGCGCATCCAGGCTAACGACCACTTGTGCGGTGTTACCTTGATATTCCGTCTGGAACGCCTGCAGATTCCCACCCAGCTCCAGGTCCGTCTGCAAGTTGCTGTCGTCGGTGCTCAGCAATTGCACTCGGCCGTCCTGTGCAAACCCGGCGAGCAGCCGATTGCGCAGCAGGATCGGCGTAGGATCGCTCCAGCGCGAAGCCTTGTAGCTGCTGATCAGATCGCCTTGAGGGATCACCGCGATCTTGGCGCTGTTGAGTGCGTCGCTCGCCTGGGGTTTGGCCAGACGCAGCGACCATGTCACAGGGTTGGTACGCGTCGACGACGCAGTACTCTGCGCCGAGGGCAGGCGATAAACGTCCAGCGGGTCGGCCTTGGGCAATATCGAGCAGGCACCGGTCAGCGCGAAACTCGCCAACAGCGTGCAATGGGCGAAGGCGCGGTAGACAGGCTTCATGGGGTGAACTCCTTGTTCTTGTCGCCGCCCAGCAAGTAACCGCTGGGATTGGATTCCAGGCGACGAGAGATGGCGCGTAACGAACTCAGGGTGTCGCGCAATTCACGGACTGCCGGCGCCAGACTGTTGAGCCCCTGCATGCCGTTATTCAGCGCGTCCTGGTTGTCCGTCAGCAAGCTGTTGATGGTTGCCGTGCTCTGCTCCAGCGACTTCATGGCCTGCTCGGCACTGCCGAACATCTGTTTGCCCTGATCGTTGAGCATGCCGTTGGCGTTACGCATCAACGCAGAAGTCTGCTCCAGGGTGGCGCTGGCCTGTTTGCCTACCGACGCCAGTTGCTGCATGGCCTGGCGCAGATCCCCACGCTGTTCGGCGATGGTCCCTGTGGTTTGCTCCAGATGCTCAAGGGTGTTGCTCAGACGCTCGGCGTTTTCCGGCGACATCATCTGGTTGGCGTTATGCAGCAACAGGTTGACGCTGCTCATCAGGTCATCGCTGTTGTTCAGCAACCGTGAGATGGGCGAAGGCGAGGCGACAATTTCCGGCAGATTACCGTTCTTGCCTTCCAGCTCGGGGCTCTGCGGCGTACCCCCGCTGAGCTGGATGATCGAGGTGCCGGTGATGCCGGTCAACGCCAGTTTCGCCTGGGTGTCTTCCTTGATCGGGGTGTCGCCGCCCAAACGAATTCGTGCCAATACCCGGCGCGGGTCTTTGGGGTCGAGGCGCAAACTCACCACATCGCCGACCTTGATCCCGCTGTACTGCACTGCACTGCCTTTGGACAGGCCGCTGACTGCCTCGTTGAAAACCACCTCGTAATCCTTGAAGGCGGTGTCGACGCTGGACTTGGCCAGCCACAGACCGAATAACAACGCACCGGCCACCACCAATACGGTGAACAGGCCGATCAATACATGATGGGCTCGGGTTTCCATGTCATACCTCGTTGAGCTGTTGAGCGGCTGAAAGTGCCGCGCGGCCGCGTGGGCCATGGAAGTATTGGTGAATCCACGCGTCGTCGGTTTCCGACACTTTGTCGATGGCGTCGGCCACCAGCACTTTTTTCTGCGCCAGCACCGCGACTCGGTCGGTGATGGTGTACAGCGTATCGAGGTCATGGGTGACCAGGAAAACGCTCAATCCCAACGCATCGCGCAGGGTCAGAATCAATTGATCGAACGCTGCCGCACCGATCGGATCAAGGCCGGCGGTCGGTTCATCGAGAAACAGGATGTCCGGGTCCAGTGCCAGGGCGCGGGCCAGCGCCGCGCGTTTGATCATGCCGCCGGACAGCGAAGCCGGGTACTTGTCGGCAGCTGACAGCGGCAGACCGGCCAAGGCCAGTTTAACCGCCGCCAGATGCTCGGCGTCGTCGCGACTCAGGCCGGCGTGCTCGATCAATGGCAGGGCGACGTTTTCGGTCACGGTCAGCGAAGAGAACAACGCGCCCTTCTGAAACAGCACGCCGAAGCGCCGCTCGACCATTGAGCGCTCGTGGTCCGACAGGTTGGGCAGGTTCTTGCCAAATACCTTCACCATGCCTTCGCTGGGCCGGCGCAGACCGACAATGCTGCGCAGCAACACTGATTTGCCGCTACCGGAGCCGCCGACCACGGCGAGAATCTCGCCCTTGTACAAATCCAGGTCGAGGTTTTCATGCACGCTCTGGCGGCCGAAGCGATTGCACAGCCCACGGACTTCGATCACCGCCTCGCAGGGCGCACGGGGTAAACGACTCACCAGCCCATCTCCATAAAGAACAACGCGGCGACTGCGTCGAGCACAATCACCACAAAAATCGACTGCACCACACTGGAGGTGGTGTGGGCGCCAACGGATTCAGCGCTGCCGCTGACCTTGAAACCCTCCAGGCAACCGACGGCGGCAATCAGGAAGGCGAAGATCGGTGCTTTGACCATGCCGACCAGAAAATGTTGAACGCCGATGTCCGATTGCAGCAACGAGAGGAACATCGCCGGCGAAATGCCCAGCGATATCGCACAGACTACTCCGCCACCGACAATCCCCGAGAGCATCGCCAGAAAGGTCAGCATCGGCAGCGCCACCAGCAGCGCCAGCACCCGCGGCACCACCAGCAGCTCTATCGGATCGAGGCCTAACGTGCGGATCGCGTCGATTTCTTCATTGGCTTTCATCGAGCCGATTTGCGCGGTGAAGGCACTGGCGGTGCGCCCGGCCATCAGAATCGCGGTCAGCAACACACCAAATTCACGCAGGAAGGAGAACGCCACCAGGTCCACGGTAAATATGCTCGCACCAAAACTGGCAAGCACCGTGGCACCGAGGAAGGCCACTACTGCACCCACCATGAAGGTCAGCAAGGCGACGATGGGCGCGGCGTCGAGGCCGGTTTGTTCGATGTGCGCGACCATCGGGGTGATCCGCCAGCGCTTGGGGCGAAACAGACTGCGAGCGATGGTTTCCAGAATCAGGCCGACAAAACCCAACAGTTGCAGGGTGTCCTGCCAGACCGCATCAACCGCGCGCCCGATGCGGGTCAGCAGTTGAATGCCGACACTGATTTCGGGCTCTTTGACGGGGATGCAGAAGTCGGTCAGCGAGCAATAGACTGTTTGCAGCAGCGCACGGTCGGCTGCGGACAGGCGGCAATCGGGGTGCTCGGCGGACTTGCCGAGGCGCTCGGCACCGAGCAGTTCAACCAGCAACGAGGCACCGGCGGTGTCGAGTGCGCCGAGACCGTTGAGGTCGATGGGGGTTTGGTCGTCGTACTGACCTTTGAGGGAATCGCTCAGGCGTTTGAGGTCGGCGTAATGGGCGAGCGTCCAGTCACCCGTGACCCGCAACCGCGCAGGGGTGTTCGAAGTATCGAGTTGGGCACTGCCGGCCATCATGTTGCTGGTCATAGTCTCCAAGCTTGTTCGGCTGATACGCAGAGCTACGTAATAGCACGATCCCGGTTACTTTGCCTCGCTCGGCGCAACTGTGTTTTGACCCAAGTCGGTCACGTCGAAGCGCAGCACGCCGATCATCTGACCGTCTTCGGTGAGAACCTGTACCTGCCAGTCTCCGACCGGATTACCCGGGAAGTTCTGTTTGTGGCTCCAGGCGCGGTAACCTTCCTTGCGTCCGCCGTGGATGTCCAGCGCAATGCGGTCGACCTCTGCGCCGTTGAATTTCCAAACGTGATAGATCCGCTCATCGAGCCCGCGCGGGGCGTTGATTGCGGTGTATGCGTAGAGGCCGTCCTTGCGCAATTGCGCGACACTGACTTCATCGAGGCTGTCGCCGGGCGTGCGGTCCTGCAGCTGCGTGCTGATCGCCACTTCCGTCATCCACAGGGTGGCTGGTGGCACCCAGGAGCGCAGCAACCAGCCGGCGCAGCCGATGGCCAGGGTGATGCCGAGCACGCTCAGACCGCCGCGAATCGTGCGAATCGGAAAGATCGACGCCAAGCTCGGGAAGGACAACAGCATGGCGATGCCCAGCGCCAGTTTGAAACTCTGAGCGGTGGTCAGGTGCAGGATAATCGGCAATGCAGTCAGCAGCGCGGCGAACAGCGTCAGCGTATGCATCGCCAGGAACAACCAACGACGCGGCGCCAGCCATTTGTAATACAGCGGATCGGTGATCGAAATCAGCGCTGCCGCCCCGAGCAGTCCGGTGAACACCAGTTGCCCACTGTTCCAGGTGGTGGTGATGAAAAAGAACGGCAAGACGAAGAACAGACTTTCCTGATGAATCATCTGCGTCGCATAGCGCAACAACGGCGGCGGGATCTCACGCTTGAAGACTTTGGCGAACAGCTCCGTCAGGCTGTTTTCCAGCATCAGCCAGAGCCAGCTGATCAGCATGATGAGCGCAATCCAGGTCGCCAGGCTTTGTTGGCGGTCGACCAGAATGAAACTACCGACCCCTGAAATGAAACCACCAAGCGCAATGACCCCAGGATAGCGCTTCATCAGTTCGAGGATGCGCTGTACATAAAGGGTCAGGATAGGCATTCGGCGGTTCGCAATTGTCGTAGGAAAAAACCCCGACAGGATAACGCTGGCACAGTGATGTTGCGAGAAAGCTTGGTGTGCGAAAAAGATCGTCTGAACGCGGCCCTTATTGCCGATGCAACCGCCAGCCCATCAGCCCCAATCAAACCCAACACCCCGCCCAGCAACCCTGGCGAGTAAATTCGACCTTCTAAGTGACTTCCTTCAACGCTGGACGTTCAGGGTGAATGGCTGATGTCAGCCTTCATCGTCGGCGGCCAATGTACCCATTTCGACGGTTTCCAGGACCACATAGGCGCTGCCACAGAACAGCGAGTTCAAGCGTCTCATGTCAGCGATCAATTCCAGGTGCAGTGTGCTGGTTTCGATGCTTTGCACGATCTTGCGATGCAAGCGGTTGACATGGGCGTGAGCGAGGCGTCTTTCCTGTGCACGGAAACGACGTTTCTCACGCAGCAGCTGCCGGGCGCTTTCCTTGTCGGCACTCAGAAACACCGACAGCCCCAGACGCAGGTTGGCGATCAACTGATGGTGCAACCCCGCCAGCTCTTCCAGGCCGACGTCGGAAAAGGAACGGCGTTGCGAGGTCTTCTGCTGCTGGACCTTGCGTAGCATGCGTTCGATCAGGTCAGAGGCGAGTTTCAGATTGATCGCCAGCTCGATGATCTCTGCCCAGCGCCGACTGTCCTGATCGCTGAGGTCTTCACGGGGCATCTGCGCCAGATAGAGTTTGATTGCGCTGCAGAGTGCTTCGACGTCATCACTCAGGCGGCGCACTTCCTGAGTGACGGCGGTTTGCTTGCCACGCAGTACATCAAGCATGGCTTCGAGCATGTTGTCGATCAGGTCACCGATGCGCAGAGTTTCCCTGGCGGCGTTGGCCAAGGCCAGGCTTGGTGTGGCGAGCGCTGTCGGGTCCAGATGGCGTGGCTTGGCCTGACCATTGATTTCCGGGCGCTCTGGCAATAGCCAGGCGCAGACTCTGGCCATCGGACCGACGCTGGGCAACAGCACCAGGCAACGCACCGTGTTGTAGAGCAGATGAAAGCCGATCACCAGGCCTTGCGGGCGGTATCTGAGGCTGTCCATCCAGTGCACCAACGGGCCGAGCACTGGAATGATCAACAAAAGGCCGATCATCTTGTAGAGCAGGCTGCCCAACGCTACCTGACGTCCGGCAGTGTTCTGCATGCTGGTGCTGAGAAATGCCAGGACACCGCTGCCGATGTTGGCGCCGATCACCAGACCGATGGCCACCGGCAGGCTGATCACTCCGGCACCGGCAAGGGTTGCGGTGAGCAGGACGGCGGCCAGGCTGGAGTAGGAAATCATCGCGAACAGCGCACCCACGAGGGCATCGAGCAGGAGGTCGCCCGTCAGCGAGGCAAACAACACTTTGACGCCGTGAGCGTGGGTGATCGGATCGGCCGCTTCGACGATCAATTGCAGTGCGAGAATAATCAGCCCCAGACCGATGCCGACCCGGCCGAGCTGGCCCGCACGCGTCTGCTTGCGTGAGAGAAAGAAAATCACCCCGAGGAAAATCAGCAGCGGCGACAGCCATGACAAATCCAGCGTCAGGACCCGCGCCATGAGTGCAGTACCGACGTCGGCACCGAGCATGGTCGCCAAGGCGGGCGTCAGCGCCATCAACCCCTGGCCAACAAACGAGGTCACCAGCATCGCCGTGGCGTTGCTGCTCTGGACCATGGAGGTGACGAGAATCCCGGCGATAAAAGCCAGCCAGCGTTTGGACATATTCTGGCCAATGACATGGCGCAGGTTCGAGCCGTAGACCCGCAGGATGCCGGTTCGGACAATGTGCGTGCCCCAAATCAGCAAGGCGACGGCGGACAGTAGATTGAGCAGGGTCAGCATACTGGGCCCCCTGAATGAACAGCGCCCCAATGGAGCAAGTTGACGGTGCCGCTACGTTCTGTACTTAAGCTGTAGTTGGCTAACGGTCCGGGCGCCAGCATCGCATAGCTAAAGAGTTGATTGAAACAAAACTGTCATGGAGACAGCTTCATGCAGACGTGAAAAAGGGGCCCAAAAGATCGCAGCCTGCGGCAGCTCCTACGGATTTACGTACGGATTGGACCGTTCGGCGTAGGAACTGCCGCAGGCTGCGATCTTTTGGGGTAGCCAACGCTTAACTGACTGGCATTAGCCCGAAAGCCCCTTCTTCTACAGCGCATTCGGGTTATTGACCCGGGATGTCCTTGCGCAGTTTCACCGGCTCCTGTCGTTGCTTCTTTTTCGCCATCGCGGTGCGCAGCTTGATGTTGATTGCTTCCACGGCCAGCGAGAACGCCATGGCGAAGTAGACGTAGCCTTTTGGTACATGCACACCGAAGGCTTCGGCGATCAGCACGGTGCCCACCACCAGCAGGAACGACAACGCGAGCATTTTCAGCGACGGATGCCTGTCGATGAACTCGCTGATCTTGCCGGCGGCCATCATCATCACCAGTACCGCAACGATGATCGCGGCCACCATGACCGGAACATGGGACACCATGCCGACCGCGGTGATCACCGAGTCCAGAGAGAACACGATGTCGATGATCGCGATCTGGACGATGGTGTAGAGGAAATTACCGCCATTGCCGCCTGGCTCGTCGGAGGTTTCGTCTTCACCTTCCAGCGCGTGGTACATCTCCTGGGAGCTTTTCCACAGCAGGAACAGACCACCGAAGAACAGGATCAGGTCTCGCCCGGAAATACCCTGACCGAAGAGCACAAACAAGTCGGCGGTCAGTCGCATGACCCAGGTGATCGACAGCAGCAAGAGGATCCGCGTGATCATGGCCAGTGCCAGACCGAAGATCCGGGTGCGCGCCTGCATGTGCTTGGGCATGCGGCTGACGAGGATCGAGATCATGATGATGTTGTCGATGCCCAGAACGATTTCCAGGGCGGTCAGCGTGAAGAAGGCAACCCAGATTTCAGGGTTGGTCAGCCATTCCATGTGTATTCCTTTGAGCGAGTGTTAAACCACGCCGCCAGCATTTAGCTGGCGGCGTGGTGAGTTGATGCCGTTACAAGGTGCTGAACAGCGGGAAAATCCCCATCAGCAATGCAGCGACGAGTATGCACATGCAGACCAGTACTGCCCACTTCAGGGTAAAGCGTTGGTGGTCGCCAAATTCGATCCCTGCCAGCGCTACCAGCAAGTAGGTGGAGGGTACCAGCGGGCTCAGCAAGTGGACGGGTTGGCCAACGATCGAGGCTCGTGCCATTTCGACTGCGGTGATGCCGTAATGGCTGGCGGCTTCGGCCAGAACCGGCAATACACCGTAGTAAAACGCATCATTGGACATGAAAAAGGTGAACGGCATGCTCGCCAGTGCGGTGATCACGGCCAGGTACGGACCCAGGAAGTCCGGGATCACGGCCAGCAGGCTTTTCGACATGGCATCGACCATGCCGGTGCCGCTCAGGATACCGGTGAAGATACCGGCGGCGAAAATCAGCCCGACCACCGCCAGGACGCTACCGGCGTGGGCCGCAACGCGATCTTTTTGCTGTTGCAGGCAGGGGTAGTTGACGATCATCGCAATACTGAACGC
Source organism: Pseudomonas frederiksbergensis (assembly GCF_001874645.1). Lineage (NCBI taxonomy): Bacteria > Pseudomonadati > Pseudomonadota > Gammaproteobacteria > Pseudomonadales > Pseudomonadaceae > Pseudomonas > Pseudomonas frederiksbergensis. The sequence goes on along the minus strand of NZ_CP017886.1, from coordinate 2,825,614 downwards.
GACCATGAACAACACAGGCAGTGGCAGCAGGCCGGCGATCAAGGTACACATCAGGGCCAGGGTCAGGGCACCGTTGAACCAGATCAGCGTTGGACGGCGAGCATCCGGGAACTGCGAAACGCTGATTTCACTGTGGTCGATTTCGTCGCCGATCAGGTGCAACTCACCCAGACGCGCACGCTCACGTTTACCGTACAGGTAGGCAATCGCCAGGATTGCCACCACACCCGCGAGCATGGCCGGGATCATCGGCACAAAGATGTCCGACGGGTCGACATGCAGCGCACTGGCGGCACGTGCGGTCGGGCCGCCCCACGGGGTCATGTTCATCACTCCGCCGGCGAGGATGATCAGGCCGGCCATGATCCGTGGGCTCATGCCGATGCGGCTGTACAGCGGCAGCATGGCGGCTACGCAGATCATGTAAGTCGTGGCGCCGTCACCGTCCATGGACACCACCAGGGCCAGCACAGCGGTGCCCACGGAAACCTTCAGCGGGTCGCCTTTGACCAGTTTGAGGATCTTGCGCACGGCGGGGTCAAACAGGCCGGAGTCGATCATCAGGGCGAAATAGAGGATGGCGAACATCAGCATCACCCCGGTCGGGGCCAGCTTGGTGATGCCTTCGAGCATCATCGGGCCGATCTTCGGGGCAAAACCACCGAACAGGGCGAACAGGATCGGAACAATGATCAGCGCGATCAGCGCTGAAAGGCGCTTCGTCATGATCAGGTACATGAACGTGATGACCATGGCAAAGCCAAGGAAAGTCAGCATGGGAATACTCCAGGCGTAGCGCGGCTAGGGAATGGCGAACCGGGTGGGGTCAGCGCAGAACGGGAAGCACGAGGCGTACGGGGGGAGCCGGGGCAAACAGGCGGGTACGAGCGGACATCAGGATCACCATTGTTGTTGTTGTGAATAGGGCCGGGCGAACGTTGCGACATTCGTTTGGCCAACCGGTCTGTTGCCGGCAGTGCGGGCGATCCTAATCGGCAAACCTTTCAGCCAGCTTTCGCTGGGCAAACACCGGACGATCTTTTGACTTAAGGCAACTCCAGCCCGCCGGCCGCCTTATGCAGCGCCCGCAAATGCTCGCCCAGCTGTTTGATGTTGGCCTCATTCGCCGCGATCTCGGCTGCTCGACCTGGCTCAAGGAGCACCCTGACCTCTTTGTCCAGATCACCGGTCAACACCTGCAATTTCTTCTGTCGCGTGCTGCTTTCCGACTCCAGGCGTTTCCATTCATTGGGCTGTGGCAGCCCGTAACCGCCCCTGTCGAGCAGTTCTGCGGGACGACTGAGGAAACCGCTGCTGGCGAGAATCTGCTTCAAGGTCTGATTGGCCTGATCCATGCCGCCGTTTTTCAACTCGCGGGCATCCAGGTAACGTTGTTTCACCTCATTCTGGGCCAGCAACAATTGCTGCCGGAAACTCGCCTGCTCCAGCAACAGCAGTGCAGCGCTGGTGCGCAGGTCGGCCCGCTCAAACCACGTGCGACGTTCTGCGGCAGTCAGCGCCATCCAGTCTTCAACCTTGTCCTGTTTGATCGGCAGGTGCTTTTTCAGCACCTCGAACATCGCTTGATAGCGATCGCGGAACGAGTCGAAGCGATAGCCCAGACGCAAGGCCTCGCGCGGATTGTCGAGCACGCTGGTATCCGCCAGTCCGCGGGCCTTGAGTACTTCCAGCAAACCGTTGGGCATGATGCTGTCCAGGCCGACCAGCTGTGGATTGTTACTGCCGCTGCGCAGCAGCTTCAGGCTCTCGACCGCGCAGTTGTTGGACAGGAAGAAATAGTTGCCGTCGTAGCTCCAATGCATCTCGGCAGCGTGCTCGACCAGTTCCCCAATTTCACTGCGCGACAGCTTGAGCGGCACCGAGGCCAGACTGCGCAGTTCGGTCTTGGTGTATTCGTCGATGACTTGTGACAGCGGCAACACGAAGAGTCGCGACGGGTATTTTCCGACCAGACCATCCCAGCTCGACAGTTGTACGTCGCCGACAAAGGCGCGGTAGGACAGCACCAGGGAATATTCCAGATCCAGTCGACAGTCGGGCCCGCGTGGGCGACCGGGTGCACAGATCACCAGCCGCAACATGCTGTGACCCCAGCGGCTGACCAGATTTTGATTGGCTTCGGCCAGCAGGTAGTCGACGGCGTAGACCCGTTCCGGATCGACCTGGCCCAACGGTTGTTTGGCAAAGTCGTTGCCCGCGTTCAGGAAGGCAAAGGATTGGGTGCAGTTGTCTATTGCCGGTGGAGCCCAGCCGAAGTGTTCCTGGTAATAACGGTACAGCGCCGGTCGGCGGCAGGCGTAGCTCGGGTCGAGGAGGAAGTACTCCATGTTGACCGCGACAAATTCCTTGGGGCTGCTCGTCTCGTAAAGGTCCGGGCTACGGGCAATTTGTCGGTTGTGCTGTTCGCGTTCACCGCGACGGCCGACGTATTGCGGCCAGCCGGCAAGGTCCAGCAGGCGCGGATCGTCGCTCAAGGTGAAACGACGGTCAGTCTGACCACGGCATTGATCGGGAATGCCGACCAGGCCCGAACTATTGCTCTGTCGCGTACAGCGTTGGACCAGCAAACGCTCGGCACTTGTCCACAAGCGCGCACGGTCGTAAATATGCGTGAGCTCATGCAGCACCGTGGCGAGCATTTCGCGGCGTACGGTGCCGTGGGGGCGATTGGTTTTTTTCGTCGCGGCGCTGCCGTCGGTGAGGCCGGCCAGCAAGTTGCGATTGAGGTCCAGTTCAGACACCAGAGACGCCTCTCCGTAGGCGTTGCCGGGCATTTCGTCGGTCCAGCCAACATCGATCCGACGATCCAGTTGCTGGATAAAGCGCGGCGGCAATGCCTGCATCGCTTCATCCAGCAGTGCCTGGCTGGCCTGTTGTTCTGCCGGACTCAGACCATCGGTCTTGAGGCGTAATTGCAGGCTCGCCTGAGCCGTGCTGCAAAGCAGTAATACGGCCCCGGCCAACAGCCAGGCGGCTAGCGCTCTCACAGTGCGAGAATGGCTTCGGCGAGGACTTGATCGCTGGCGTCGCGGGCTTCCGGCACACGGGTGCGCAAGGTGTCGAAGGCAGCTTCCAGATGCGCGCCACGGATATCGCCATTGCTGGCGACAAAACTGGCCGCGTCGTCGTGGGCTTCACGGACGACTTTCGAGTCACGAATCGAGGTAGTGGTGTCAGACGTGAAATCGAGGGTGCGCTGGGAGGCGCGGATGATCATGTTACTGGTGGCTACCAGGGTATGTGCCTGGGCCACATCGGCCAACAACAGGCCAAGGAAGGCAGCAATCAGCGGGCTACGCATGGAACGACTCCGGAAGATCAGGATAACTATTGGATGAGAATTGCCTGTGCCAGTTCAAGGTCACTGGCATGAAGTTTTGGCTGGGTCTGGCGCAGGTAAACCAGAGTGGACTCCAGTTGCGCTCCTCGCAGTTGACCGTCACTGGCAATGAACGCCGCCGCATCATCGTGGGCGGCGAGTAGCAGTTTATGGTCGAAGGGCGCGGAGGTCACCTTGCTTGTCGCATAAGTGGTGACGACGAGGTTCTGCGTGGACAGGTCCAGGGCATGGGCCGGGTTGGTCCAGCAGACAGTGATAAACAGGGATGTGATGAATGGTTTTGAAAAAAAATGCATGAGACTCGACGGCTGGAAACGAGCCTCAAGGCTAGCGCAATGCCCGGGCCAGAGCCAGGGCTGAGGAAACGGGGCCCATTGTGAGAGCCCCGTATTCCGACGTCGATCAGATGGCCAGAATGGCTTGAGCCAGCTGTGCGTCAGTGGCTTTCAACTGTGGAGCCTGTGTGTGGATGTAGTCGAGAGCACTTTCCAGGCGGACGCCACGGATGGCGCCTTCGCTGGCCACGAAACTGGCAGCGTCATCACGGGCGGCGCGAACGATCTTCTTGTCCCGCAGCGAAGACGAGAGGTTGGATGTGGCGTCGGAGCTGGACTTGAGCGCGCCGACGACAGCGTCAGTGGTGACGATGAAGCTGGAGGCATGCGAATTGGCAGCCACGGCCAGTAGGGCTGCAGCGCTGAGCAGACGAAGACGGGACATGGGGTAACTCCTGAGAATAAACCATAAATAGTGGCGCCAAGAATAACGCTGGGCAGCCACTGCGTGATGCATAACGTCTGAGAGATCAGACGTACCCTGTGCAGGGCTCGCCACGTTGTCTTCGGATATTAGGCCGTTGTTCAACCGTTCGAATAGCCCTGTTACCCCATCTAGACACGTTAGCGCCAAAAAGGTTTGTCCAGTTCGGCCAGTCGATCAGAATGGCTGATACCTATGTCAGACAGCTGCTGTTCATTAAGTTGCGCCAGTAGGCGGCGGGTGCGCGCTCTTACCATGCTTCGACCGGTAGCGGCGATCAGCCGGGCCATAAACTTGAGTAAAGAAGGCTTGCGAGTAGGCGGGAGGGGAACATCAAGTAACTGATTCATGGTGTATTCCTCGCGAACAGGCTGATTGAGCAGCCTTGGGACACCATGTTGGTCGCTTCGCCGTCGCTAGAGCAGCTACACCAGTGTTGAATTGTACTGGTTCAGTTTTGTTTTTGTTGAAACTGTACCTGTTATGCGGCTGCCCTTCTGTACCCGACGTTTTCAGCCCTGAAACGACAAAACCCGTCGTGGTTTCCCACGACGGGTTTTGTGTGTGCAATTCGGGGTGCTGGCGGTGGACCCGGTGGGTCAGGGCCAGCGACGCTAACTTAGCGCCAGAACGGCTTGTTCAGCTCTTCGTAGCGTTGTGCTTCGCTAATCCCTGCGTCAGCCAGCAGACGCGAATCCAGACGAGCCAGTTGATGGCGGCTGGAGATGCGGCGCTGCCACAGCATCAGGTTGGCGATAACGCGAAGAGGCATGGAAGCCTGGGTTTTTACAGCGTTGTCTTCGAAGAACATTTCGGAACTGAGTGTACGTTCCATGATTGACATCCTTCCGCTTATGGCGGGATTAGGTAGTGGTTTAACTGATGCCAATGATCCTCTCGTTTGGCCAGTCTCTCTAGATACAGTTCACCTGTATTGTGAGGGACCAGTTAACTGTTAATAGGTGCTGTACTGCTCGAAAATGAGGCAACTGTACCTGTCGGCACCTTAATGGTGCATTTCTTGGTGTTTGGCTTGGAGGTGTAGGCAATTACGCTAGGAAATGACCGGTACAGCAGTACAGTTTTTGAAGGATATTAGATAGGCAGTGGCAAGCTGACGAAATTGTGTTTGCGTCAGCTGCCATCTGTATCAATCACACGGCGAGCATTCTGCCGGTTTCTTCCAGGTTGATGTGCCAGCTGAGGGCATCGCGCAGGATGTGCGGGGTATGTCCGCCGACGGCGCAGGCCGCCTCGAAGTAGGCATTCAACGCTTCGCGGTAGTCCGGGTGCACGCAGTTGTCGATAACCACCCGCGCCCGCTCCCGTGGCGCCAGGCCACGCAAGTCGGCAAGGCCGATCTCGGTAACGAGGATGTCGACGTCATGCTCGGTGTGGTCAACATGGCTGACCATCGGCACCACACTGGAAATCGCCCCGCCCTTGGCAATCGACTTGGTGACAAAGATCGCCAGGTGCGCGTTACGGGCAAAGTCACCGGAACCACCAATGCCGTTCATCATCCGCGTACCGCAGACGTGGGTGGAGTTGACGTTGCCGTACAGGTCGAACTCCAGCGCCGTATTGATGCCGATGATGCCCAGGCGACGAACCACTTCAGGGTGGTTGGAGATCTCCTGTGGGCGCAGCACCAGTTTGTCCTTGTAACGCTCCAGGTTGCCAAACACATCGGCATTGCGTCGGCTCGACAGGGTGATCGAGCTGCCCGAGGCGAAGCTCAGTTTTCCGGCGTCGATCAGGTCGAAGGTTGAGTCCTGCAGGACTTCGGAGTACATGGTCAGTTCTTCGAACGGCGAGTCGATCAGGCCGCACATCACCGAGTTGGCGATGTTACCGATACCTGCCTGCAGCGGGCCGAGCTTGTTGGTCATGCGCCCTGCCTCCACTTCCTGTTTGAAGAAGTCGATCAGATGGTCGGCGATGGCCTGGGTGTCGCTGTCCGGCGGCAACACCGTGGACGGCGAGTCGGACTGATTAGTGATGACGATGGCGACGATTTTTTCCGGCGGTATCGGGATCGCGGTGCTGCCGATGCGGTCGTCGACCTTGACCAGCGGAATCGGCGTGCGGGTCGGACGGTAGGTCGGGATATAAATGTCGTGCAGACCTTCCAGATTCGGGTTGTGCGCCAGATTGATCTCGACGATCACCTGTTTGGCGAAAATCGCGAAGCTGGCCGAGTTGCCGACCGAGGTCGTTGGCACGATATGGCCAAGCTCTGTGATCGCTACTGCTTCAATCACCGCGATGTCCGGCAGCTTGAGTTGCTTATTGCGCAGCTGTTCCACGGTTTCCGACAGGTGCTGGTCAATGAACATCACCTCGCCGGCGTTGATCGCCTTGCGCAGTGTACTGTCGACCTGAAATGGCATACGACGGGCCAGCACACCGGCCTCGGTCAGCTGTTTGTCGAGGTCGTTGCCCAGGCTGGCGCCGGTCATCAAGCTGATTTTCAGCGGCGTGACCTTGGCGCGTTCGGCCAGTGCATGGGGCACGGCTTTGGCTTCGCCGGCGCGGGTGAACCCGCTCATGCCGACGGTCATGCCGTCCTGAATCAGAGCGGCAGCGTCAGCGGCGCTCATTACCTTATTCAACAACGAAGGCAAGCGGATACGATCACGGTACATGGATTGTTATCTCGGGCAACGGAAGCAAGATGCGCAGTCTAGTGATTTCAAAAAAAATCGCCCCGCGACCATGGTCGAATGCCGGCAGCTGATTTAGAGCCTTTGGTCGGGTTTCTGCAGTTAATTTTGTGTGCAATAAAAAACCCCAGCCTACTAAGGCCAGGGTTTTTGGGTATTGCGCTAGAGCAATCTTTACTCGACGGCTTTAACCATGTCTTCGATGACTTTCTTGGCGTCGCCGAAGACCATCATGGTTTTATCGAGGTAGAACAGTTCGTTGTCCAGACCGGCATAACCGCTGGCCATCGAGCGCTTGTTGACGATGATGGTCTTGGCCTTGAAGGCTTCGAGAATCGGCATGCCGGCGATCGGCGATTTCGGATCGTTCTTCGCCGCCGGGTTGACCACGTCGTTGGCGCCGAGCACCAGCACCACGTCGGCCTGACCGAATTCGGAGTTGATGTCTTCCATCTCGAACACCTGGTCGTAAGGCACTTCAGCCTCGGCCAGCAGCACGTTCATGTGGCCGGGCATGCGACCGGCTACCGGGTGGATCGCGTATTTCACGGTCACGCCACGATGGGTCAGCTTCTCGGTCAGCTCTTTAAGCGCGTGCTGTGCCCGTGCTACCGCCAGGCCGTAGCCTGGAACGATGATCACGGTGTCGGCGTTGGTCAGCAGGAACGTTGCGTCATCAGCCGAGCCGGATTTCACCGGACGGGCTTCTTTCGAGCCGGCAGGACCCGCCGCGTCTACAGTGTTGCCGAAGCCACCGAGCAGTACGTTGAAGAACGAGCGGTTCATCGCTTTGCACATGATGTACGAGAGGATCGCACCGGACGAACCGACCAGGGAGCCGGCAATGATCAGCATCGAGTTGTTCAGCGAGAAACCGATCCCCGCCGCTGCCCAGCCGGAATAGCTGTTGAGCATCGACACCACGACCGGCATGTCGGCGCCGCCAATCGGGATGATGATCAGCACGCCCAGCACGAAGGCCAGGGCCAGCATCAGGGCGAAGGCGCCGAGGTTACCGGTCACCATAAAGGTGATGCCCAGGCCCAGTGTGGCCAGACCCAACAGCAGGTTGATTTTGTGTTGGCCACCGAACTGTACCGGTGCACCCTGGAACAGGCGGAATTTGTATTTGCCCGATAGCTTGCCGAACGCAATCACCGAACCGGAGAAGGTAATGGCACCGATGGCCGCGCCGAGGAACAACTCCAGACGGTTACCGGCCGGGATCGAATCACCCAGCTGTTTGACGATGCCCAGAGACTGCGGCTCGACCACGGCGGCGATGGCGATGAACACCGCTGCCATACCGATCATGCTGTGCATGAACGCGACCAGTTCCGGCATCTTGGTCATTTCAACGCGTTTGGCCATGATCGAACCGGCGGTGCCGCCGATCAGCAGGCCGACGATCACGTAACCGATACCGGCGGTGGCCAGCTCAGAACCCAGTTTGAACACCAGGCCCACGGTAGTGACAATGGCCAGCGCCATGCCGAGCATCCCGTACACATTGCCGCGTCGCGACGAGGTCGGGTGTGACAAGCCCTTCAGGGCCTGGATAAAGCAGATCGACGCTATCAGGTAGAGCGTCGTTACAAGATTCATGCTCATTACTTAGGCGCCTCTTCTTTTACCGCTTTCGGGGCTTTTTTCTTGAACATCTCAAGCATCCTGCGGGTCACCAGGAAGCCGCCGAACACGTTTACCGCAGCCAGAGCCACAGCGAGGGTGCCCATGGTCTTGCCCAGTGGTGTCACGGTCAAAGCAGCGGCCAGCATGGCGCCGACGATCACGATGGCCGAAATGGCGTTGGTGACGGCCATCAGTGGTGTGTGCAGCGCGGGTGTAACGTTCCAGACCACGTGATAACCGACATAAATCGCCAGCACGAAGATGATCAGGTTGTAGATACCGGGGGAGATAAGCTCTTCCATCGTCTGAATCCCTGCTTAGGCGTTTTTGCGGATGACTTGGCCGTCGCGGCACATCAGGCACGCGGCGACGATGTCGTCTTCTAGGTTGATCTGGAATTGACCTTCAGGTGTGAAGACCAACTTCAGGAAGTCCAGCAGGTTACGGGCATACAGAGCGGAGGCGTCTGCACCGACCTGTGCTGCCAGGTTGGTCGGGCCGGCAATGGTCACGCCGTGCGCGACGATTACCTGGTCGGCCACGGTCAGCGGGCAGTTACCGCCTTGCGCAGCGGCCAGGTCGATGACCACCGAACCTGGTTTCATCTGCGCGACGGTTTCAGCGCTCAGCAATACCGGTGCCTTGCGGCCGGGAATCAGCGCTGTGGTAATGACGATATCGGCTTGCTTGGCGCGCTCGTGCACGGCCAGGGCCTGACGTTGCATCCAGCTGGCCGGCATGGGGCGTGCGTAACCGCCGACACCAACGGCGCATTCGCGCTCTTCATCGGTCTCGTAAGGGACGTCGACGAACTTGGCGCCGAGGGATTCGATCTGTTCCTTCACGGCCGGACGCACATCGGACGCTTCAATCACTGCGCCCAGACGTTTGGCGGTGGCAATCGCCTGCAAACCAGCCACGCCGGCGCCAAGAATCAGCACGCGAGCGGCCTTCACGGTGCCTGCTGCCGTCATCAACATCGGCATGAAGCGCGGATAGTGATGGGCGGCCAACAACACAGCTTTATAGCCGGCAATGTTGGCTTGCGAGGACAGCACATCAAGGCTTTGCGCGCGGGAAGTGCGCGGAGCGGCTTCCAGGGAGAACGCGGTAATGCCGCACTCAGCCAGCTTGGCAATGGTTTCATTGCTGAACGGGTTGAGCATGCCCACCAGCACGGTACCGCGTTTGATCAGGGCTAGTTCGCTGTCGCTGGGGGCGACGACCTTGAGAATCAGCTCTGCGCCAAATGTATCGTTGGCACTGCCAATCATTGCGCCTGCCGCTTCATAAGCACTGTCGACAACGCTGGCATTAATGCCGGCACCGCTTTGCACAGTGACTTTATGACCCTGGCCGATCAGCTTCTTGATGGTTTCCGGGGTTGCAGCAACCCGCGTTTCACCGGTCTGGGTTTCGAGAGGAACACCAATGTGCACGTCAAATCTCCTGCTTGATCTTATTGCTTTCGATCTTTATTAGAAGGCCAGCGCACTGCGGAGGGTGCGGCTGGGGCGGCCGATCAGCACGATCCCGCCGTATTTCGGGCGGGGCGCGGCATTTTGCAGGCGAACTTTGTGGCCTTCAAGGGATTATGATGGGTGACGGAAAATTAACTACAAGTCACCCTGTGACCGAATGTCGCAAGTAACGGCTCAAATCCCTTATAGACCAAGCCTTGTAGGGGTTTTTGCCGAAATTCAAGAGTTTACACATCGGCGCTGTGAATGATGCAATATTGCTTTGGATAAGGACCTCAAAGCCACGCCGTTAGGCGCTTGTGGGACGATTGTGCCTTCAGCGAGTATAGTCTGCTTAAATGCGACAAATACTTATATCTGTAGTGCTTTGATTTTACTGACTACGAGGTCAGCTAATCGCGTATAAGCCCTGCCCCTCTAGGTTGTAGCTGTGTGCCTGGTTAACCAGCCAATCGCGAAAGGCGCGTAAAGAGGCCGATTCGACCTTTCGATCAGGAATCATCAGGTAATAGGCCTTGATGCTCGACAGGGCCTGAGGGTTGGCAATCACCAGTCGTTTCTCCGCCAACTCACGCTGAATCAGGAACGGTGGGATCAGTGCGATGCCCATGTCATGCATGGCTGCCTGAGCCAGCATGGAGAATAGCTCGTAACGCGGACCTGTCATGTCGCGGGGGACATTAAGGTGCTGTGAGTCGAACCACTGGCGCCAGGCGTAAGGGCGCGTGGTCTGTTGCAGCAGCGGCAGGTCGGCAATCACGTCAGCGCTGAGGTGGGCGCGATCAGCGAGTAATGCAGGGCTGCACACCGGCATCGGATTCTCGCCCATCAGCCTGTGGGATTCTGTGCCGGACCAATCGGCGTCACCAAAGTAGATCGCGGCGTCAAAGTCGGTGTCGGCAAACAGAAAGGGCCGCGTGCGGTTGGTCAGGTTGACCGTGACTTCCGGATGTTGCTGCTGGAAGTCCTTGAGCCGTGGTAACAGCCATTGGGTGCCAAAGGTCGGCACGACCGCCAGTTCGATGACGTTGGCGCCCTGCTGGCCCATCACCGACAGCGTGTCCCGTTCAACGGCGTCCAGTTGGGTTGCGACTCGCCGGCTGTAGGAAAGTCCTGCCTCGGTCAGCTTCACTCCGCGTCGCGAGCGTCGGAACAGTTCGACGCTGAGGAACTCCTCCAGGCTGGCGATCTGTCGGCATATCGCGCCTTGGGTCAGCGATAGCTCTTGAGCGGCCTTGGTAAAGCTCTCATGGCGGGCTGCGGCTTCGAAGCTGATCAGTGCAGCAGTGCTGGGTATCTTCCTGCGCATGTACAGAAGCCTCACTAATGGTTTGCATAGATGCCGTTTCAGGCCGTTACGGAGTGAGAAATTAGCACAACAGTATGCAAAATCCTCGTTTGCCCAATGCGCAATCGGCGCCTAGGATCAGTCCACGATATTTGACCTACCTCGCGAGGACTCTCTCATGGCCGGTAAAGCTAGCTTCAACTGGATCGATCCCCTGCTGCTGGATCAACAGCTCACCGAAGAAGAGCGCATGGTGCGCGACAGCGCGGCTCAGTTTGCTCAGGACAAACTGGCACCACGTATTCTTGAAGCGTTCCGTCATGAGAAAACCGACCCGGCGATCTTCCGCGAAATGGGCGAGATCGGGCTGCTGGGTGCGACCATTCCAGAGCAGTACGGCGGCAGCGGCCTGAACTATGTCAGCTACGGCCTGATTGCTCGTGAGGTTGAGCGCATTGACTCCGGCTATCGCTCGATGATGAGTGTGCAGTCTTCGCTGGTCATGGTGCCAATCAACGAGTTTGGTACCGAAGCGCAGAAACAGAAATACCTGCCGAAACTGGCTACCGGTGAGTGGATCGGTTGCTTCGGTCTGACCGAGCCAAACCATGGTTCCGATCCGGGTTCGATGATCACTCGTGCACGCAAAGTGGAAGGCGGCTACAGCCTGACCGGCAGCAAGATGTGGATCACCAACAGCCCGATCGCTGACGTATTTGTGGTTTGGGGCAAGGATGACGCCGGCGATATCCGTGGCTTCGTTCTGGAAAAAGGCTGGAAAGGTCTGAGTGCGCCAGTGATCCATGGCAAGGTTGGTCTGCGAGCCTCCATCACCGGCGAGATCGTGATGGACAACGTATTCGTTCCCGAAGAGAACATCTTCCCGGATGTCCGCGGTTTGAAAGGTCCTTTTACCTGCCTGAACTCTGCACGTTATGGCATCGCGTGGGGCGCTCTGGGTGCGGCCGAATTCTGCTGGCACACCGCTCGCCAGTACACCCTGGATCGTCAGCAGTTTGGCCGGCCTTTGGCTGCCACCCAGTTGATTCAGAAGAAGCTGGCGGACATGCAGACTGAAATTACCATGGCCCTACAAGGTTGCCTGCGTCTCGGGCGTATGAAAGATGAAGGCACGGCTGCAGTCGAAATCACCTCGATGATGAAGCGCAACTCTTGCGGCAAGTCGTTGGACATCGCCCGTTTGGCTCGCGATATGTTGGGTGGTAATGGTATTTCCGATGAATTCGGTGTTGCGCGTCACTTGGTCAACCTTGAGGTGGTCAACACCTATGAAGGGACTCATGACGTTCACGCGCTGATCCTGGGTCGCGCGCAGACCGGTCTCCAGGCGTTCTATTAATAGGAGAGCGGCCATGGGTGCGTTATCGCATTTGCGGGTACTGGATTTATCGCGAGTACTGGCCGGGCCATGGGCCGGGCAGATTCTCGCGGATCTAGGCGCCGAGGTTATAAAGGTCGAGCGCCCGGGCAATGGCGATGATACTCGCGCCTGGGGGCCGCCCTTCCTTAAGGATGCTTACGGCGAAAACACCAGTGAGGCCGCTTATTACTTGTCGGCCAATCGCAACAAGCAATCAGTGACCATCGACTTTACTCAGGCCGAAGGTCAGCGTTTGGTTCGTGAGCTGGCGGCGAAGTCCGACATCCTGATCGAGAACTTCAAGGTCGGTGGTCTGGCGGCTTACGGGTTGGACTACGAATCGCTCAAGGCGATTAACCCTGATCTGATCTATTGCTCAATCACCGGCTTCGGCCAGACCGGTCCTTATGCAAAGCGTGCTGGCTATGACTTCATGATTCAGGGGCTCGGTGGCTTGATGAGCCTGACCGGGCGTCCTGAAGGTGATGGAGGTGCCGGGCCGGTGAAAGTCGGTGTGGCGCTGACGGATATTCTGACAGGGCTCTACTCGACGGTTGCGATCCTGGCGGCGCTGGCTCATCGGGAGCATGAGGGGGGCGGTCAGCACATCGACATGGCGCTGTTGGACGTTCAAGTGGCGTGCCTTGCTAACCAGGCGATGAACTACCTGACCACCGGTATTGCGCCCAAGCGCCTGGGTAACGCTCACCCTAACATCGTTCCATACCAGGACTTCCCGACGGCGGATGGTGACTTCATTCTGACGGTGGGTAATGACGGGCAATTTCGCAAGTTCGCTGAAGTGGCTGGCCGGCCGCAGTGGGCGGATGATCCGCGGTTCGCGACGAACAAGCTTCGTGTGGCGAATCGTGCGGTGCTGATTCCGCTGATTCGCCAGGCTACGGTCTTCAAGACCACTGTCGAGTGGGTGGCACAGCTGGAGCAGGTGGGTGTGCCATGCGGGCCAATCAACGATCTGTCGCAGGTGTTTGCCGATCCACAGGTTAAGGCGCGTGGTTTGGCGATCGAGCTTCCTCATGCGCTCGCCGGGTCGGTGCCGCAGGTTGCCAGCCCCATTCGCTTGTCCGAAACGCCGGTGGAATATCGCAGTGCCCCTCCTCTGTTGGGTGAGCACACGCTTGAGGTTCTGCAGCGTGTGCTGGGTCTTGAGGCTGCCGCTGTTGCTGCTTTTAAAGAGGCGGGAGTGCTCTGAGGGGGCGTTCTATATAGAAGCAACGTTTTCCCTTCTCTATATAGAGGGGAAACGCTGCTTTTTTCGGTTTTCTGCAACTCATTGATAGAAAGGCAAAATTAAGGGTTGACGGCAGATTCTGGAAGTCTATAATTCGCCCCACTTCCGGCGCAGTCGAAACGGAAAACTCCTTGGTAAACAAAGAGTTACGCAGTTTTCGGCAGCGGTTACGCTTCAGTTCATCGAAGCCTGAAGGAGTTGAAAGAGTGGTGGTGTTTAGCTCTTTTGACGGTTCGATCTTCTCGGTCGAAAGCGGAGAAAAAGAGGTGTTGACAGCAGCGAGTAACGCTGTAGAATTCGCCTCCCGCTAACGAGAGATCGGAAGCGCAAGTGGTTGAAGTTGCAAGGGAAACCTGGAAAGCTTCTGAAAATAACCGCTTGACAGCAACAGAGGCTGCTGTAGAATGCGCGCCTCGGTTGAGACGAAAGATCTTAACCAACCGCTCTTTAACAACTGAATCAAGCAATTCGTGTGGGTGCTTGTGCAGTCAGACTGATAGTCAACAAGATTATCAGCATCACAAGTTACTCCGCGAGAAATCAAAGATGTAACCAACGATTGCTGAGCCAAGTTTAGGGTTTTCTCAAAACCCAAAGATGTTTGAACTGAAGAGTTTGATCATGGCTCAGATTGAACGCTGGCGGCAGGCCTAACACATGCAAGTCGAGCGGCAGCACGGGTACTTGTACCTGGTGGCGAGCGGCGGACGGGTGAGTAATGCCTAGGAATCTGCCTGGTAGTGGGGGATAACGCTCGGAAACGGACGCTAATACCGCATACGTCCTACGGGAGAAAGCAGGGGACCTTCGGGCCTTGCGCTATCAGATGAGCCTAGGTCGGATTAGCTAGTTGGTGAGGTAATGGCTCACCAAGGCGACGATCCGTAACTGGTCTGAGAGGATGATCAGTCACACTGGAACTGAGACACGGTCCAGACTCCTACGGGAGGCAGCAGTGGGGAATATTGGACAATGGGCGAAAGCCTGATCCAGCCATGCCGCGTGTGTGAAGAAGGTCTTCGGATTGTAAAGCACTTTAAGTTGGGAGGAAGGGCAGTTACCTAATACGTAATTGTTTTGACGTTACCGACAGAATAAGCACCGGCTAACTCTGTGCCAGCAGCCGCGGTAATACAGAGGGTGCAAGCGTTAATCGGAATTACTGGGCGTAAAGCGCGCGTAGGTGGTTCGTTAAGTTGGATGTGAAATCCCCGGGCTCAACCTGGGAACTGCATTCAAAACTGTCGAGCTAGAGTATGGTAGAGGGTGGTGGAATTTCCTGTGTAGCGGTGAAATGCGTAGATATAGGAAGGAACACCAGTGGCGAAGGCGACCACCTGGACTGATACTGACACTGAGGTGCGAAAGCGTGGGGAGCAAACAGGATTAGATACCCTGGTAGTCCACGCCGTAAACGATGTCAACTAGCCGTTGGGAGCCTTGAGCTCTTAGTGGCGCAGCTAACGCATTAAGTTGACCGCCTGGGGAGTACGGCCGCAAGGTTAAAACTCAAATGAATTGACGGGGGCCCGCACAAGCGGTGGAGCATGTGGTTTAATTCGAAGCAACGCGAAGAACCTTACCAGGCCTTGACATCCAATGAACTTTCCAGAGATGGATTGGTGCCTTCGGGAACATTGAGACAGGTGCTGCATGGCTGTCGTCAGCTCGTGTCGTGAGATGTTGGGTTAAGTCCCGTAACGAGCGCAACCCTTGTCCTTAGTTACCAGCACGTAATGGTGGGCACTCTAAGGAGACTGCCGGTGACAAACCGGAGGAAGGTGGGGATGACGTCAAGTCATCATGGCCCTTACGGCCTGGGCTACACACGTGCTACAATGGTCGGTACAGAGGGTTGCCAAGCCGCGAGGTGGAGCTAATCCCACAAAACCGATCGTAGTCCGGATCGCAGTCTGCAACTCGACTGCGTGAAGTCGGAATCGCTAGTAATCGCGAATCAGAATGTCGCGGTGAATACGTTCCCGGGCCTTGTACACACCGCCCGTCACACCATGGGAGTGGGTTGCACCAGAAGTAGCTAGTCTAACCTTCGGGAGGACGGTTACCACGGTGTGATTCATGACTGGGGTGAAGTCGTAACAAGGTAGCCGTAGGGGAACCTGCGGCTGGATCACCTCCTTAATCGACGACATCAGCTGCTGCATAAGCTCCCACACGAATTGCTTGATTCATTGAAGAAGACGATAGGCTGATCTCGAGGTTGGAGAATGGCTGTTTTGAGTCTAAAAGCTTAGAAATGAGCATTCCATTGTTGAGATGGTGAATGTTGATTTCTAGTCTTTGATTAGATCGTTCTTTAAAAATTTGGGTATGTGATAGAAAGATAGACTGGACAGCACTTTCACTGGTGTTGTTACAGGCTAAGGTAAAATTTGTGAGTTAAATTGCGAATTTTCGGCGAATGTCGTCTTCACAGTATAACCAGATTGCTTGGGGTTATATGGTCAAGTGAAGAAGCGCATACGGTGGATGCCTTGGCAGTCAGAGGCGATGAAAGACGTGGTAGCCTGCGAAAAGCTTCGGGGAGTCGGCAAACAGACTGTGATCCGGAGATGTCTGAATGGGGGAACCCACCTAACATAAGTTAGGTATCTTAAGCTGAATACATAGGCTTAAGAAGCGAACCAGGGGAACTGAAACATCTAAGTACCCTGAGGAAAAGAAATCAACCGAGATTCCCTTAGTAGTGGCGAGCGAACGGGGACTAGCCCTTAAGTGGCTTTGAGATTAGCGGAACGCTCTGGAAAGTGCGGCCATAGTGGGTGATAGCCCTGTACGCGAAAATCTCTTGGTCATGAAATCGAGTAGGACGGAGCACGAGAAACTTTGTCTGAATATGGGGGGACCATCCTCCAAGGCTAAATACTACTGACTGACCGATAGTGAACTAGTACCGTGAGGGAAAGGCGAAAAGAACCCCGGAGAGGGGAGTGAAATAGATCCTGAAACCGTATGCGTACAAGCAGTGGGAGCCCACGTTGTTGGGTGACTGCGTACCTTTTGTATAATGGGTCAGCGACTTATTTTCAGTGGCGAGCTTAACCGAATAGGGGAGGCGTAGCGAAAGCGAGTCTTAATAGGGCGTCTAGTCGCTGGGAATAGACCCGAAACCGGGCGATCTATCCATGGGCAGGTTGAAGGTTGGGTAACACTAACTGGAGGACCGAACCGACTACCGTTGAAAAGTTAGCGGATGACCTGTGGATCGGAGTGAAAGGCTAATCAAGCTCGGAGATAGCTGGTTCTCCTCGAAAGCTATTTAGGTAGCGCCTCATGTATCACTGTAGGGGGTAGAGCACTGTTTCGGCTAGGGGGTCATCCCGACTTACCAAACCGATGCAAACTCCGAATACCTACAAGTGCCGAGCATGGGAGACACACGGCGGGTGCTAACGTCCGTCGTGAAAAGGGAAACAACCCAGACCGTCAGCTAAGGTCCCAAAGTTATGGTTAAGTGGGAAACGATGTGGGAAGGCTTAGACAGCTAGGAGGTTGGCTTAGAAGCAGCCACCCTTTAAAGAAAGCGTAATAGCTCACTAGTCGAGTCGGCCTGCGCGGAAGATGTAACGGGGCTCAAACCATACACCGAAGCTACGGGTATCACTTAGGTGATGCGGTAGAGGAGCGTTCTGTAAGCCTGTGAAGGTGAGTTGAGAAGCTTGCTGGAGGTATCAGAAGTGCGAATGCTGACATGAGTAACGACAATGGGTGTGAAAAACACCCACGCCGAAAGACCAAGGTTTCCTGCGCAACGTTAATCGACGCAGGGTTAGTCGGTCCCTAAGGCGAGGCTGAAAAGCGTAGTCGATGGAAAACAGGTTAATATTCCTGTACTTCTGGTTATTGCGATGGAGGGACGGAGAAGGCTAGGCCAGCTTGGCGTTGGTTGTCCAAGTTTAAGGTGGTAGGCTGGACTCTTAGGTAAATCCGGGGGTCTAAGGCCGAGAGCTGATGACGAGTGTTCTTTTAGAACACGAAGTGGTTGATGCCATGCTTCCAAGAAAAGCTTCTAAGCTTCAGGTAACCAGGAACCGTACCCCAAACCGACACAGGTGGTTGGGTAGAGAATACCAAGGCGCTTGAGAGAACTCGGGTGAAGGAACTAGGCAAAATGGCACCGTAACTTCGGGAGAAGGTGCGCCGGTGAGGGTGAAGGACTTGCTCCGTAAGCCCATGCCGGTCGAAGATACCAGGCCGCTGCGACTGTTTATTAAAAACACAGCACTCTGCAAACACGAAAGTGGACGTATAGGGTGTGACGCCTGCCCGGTGCCGGAAGGTTAATTGATGGGGTTAGCTAACGCGAAGCTCTTGATCGAAGCCCCGGTAAACGGCGGCCGTAACTATAACGGTCCTAAGGTAGCGAAATTCCTTGTCGGGTAAGTTCCGACCTGCACGAATGGCGTAACGATGGCGGCGCTGTCTCCACCCGAGACTCAGTGAAATTGAAATCGCTGTGAAGATGCAGTGTATCCGCGGCTAGACGGAAAGACCCCGTGAACCTTTACTATAGCTTTGCACTGGACTTTGAATTTGCTTGTGTAGGATAGGTGGGAGGCTTTGAAGCGTGGACGCCAGTTCGCGTGGAGCCAACCTTGAAATACCACCCTGGCAACTTTGAGGTTCTAACTCAGGTCCGTTATCCGGATCGAGGACAGTGTATGGTGGGTAGTTTGACTGGGGCGGTCTCCTCCTAAAGAGTAACGGAGGAGTACGAAGGTGCGCTCAGACCGGTCGGAAATCGGTCGTAGAGTATAAAGGCAAAAGCGCGCTTGACTGCGAGACAGACACGTCGAGCAGGTACGAAAGTAGGTCTTAGTGATCCGGTGGTTCTGTATGGAAGGGCCATCGCTCAACGGATAAAAGGTACTCCGGGGATAACAGGCTGATACCGCCCAAGAGTTCATATCGACGGCGGTGTTTGGCACCTCGATGTCGGCTCATCACATCCTGGGGCTGAAGCCGGTCCCAAGGGTATGGCTGTTCGCCATTTAAAGTGGTACGCGAGCTGGGTTTAGAACGTCGTGAGACAGTTCGGTCCCTATCTGCCGTGGACGTTTGAGATTTGAGAGGGGCTGCTCCTAGTACGAGAGGACCGGAGTGGACGAACCTCTGGTGTTCCGGTTGTCACGCCAGTGGCATTGCCGGGTAGCTATGTTCGGAATAGATAACCGCTGAAAGCATCTAAGCGGGAAACTAGCCTCAAGATGAGATCTCACTGGAACCTTGAGTTCCCTGAAGGGCCGTCGAAGACTACGACGTTGATAGGTTGGGTGTGTAAGCGCTGTGAGGCGTTGAGCTAACCAATACTAATTGCCCGTGAGGCTTGACCATATAACACCCAAGCAATTTAGTGACTCGAAAGGGCGCCAGATTGCGGTGTGTGAAGACGAAGTAAACCGAAAGTTTGCGATTCACAAAGCACCGAGCTATCACATACCCATTTGCTGGAGCGTTGCGCGAGTGACGACCTGGCTACCGAATTTCTTGACGACCATAGAGCATTGGAACCACCTGATCCCATCCCGAACTCAGCAGTGAAACGATGCATCGCCGATGGTAGTGTGGGGTTTCCCCATGTGAGAGTAGGTCATCGTCAAGATTAAATTCCGAAACCCCTATCTGCGTATGCAGGTAGGGGTTTTGTTTTAAGTAGAAGTCACCAATTTTACTGGCACGTATGCTTCATGCGGGCTGGTCACAGAATTTCTTGACGACCATAGAGCATTGGAACCACCTGATCCCATCCCGAACTCAGCAGTGAAACGATGCATCGCCGATGGTAGTGTGGGGTTTCCCCATGTGAGAGTAGGTCATCGTCAAGATTGAATTCCGAAACCCCTGTCTGCGCAAGCAGACAGGGGTTTTGTCATTTCAGAGGCCGCTAAAATCTCCCGGCGCCAAGCGAAGACTTTGCCTTACGCGCCTTGCCAGTCCTGCGTGGTGGTTGCTGTAGAGCGCTTGTGCTGCTCGATCAATCGTCATCAAGAAATTGTAGGTTGAGCGCTCTGGAACGCCGTTTCGCGGGTTTGTGCAGGGAATGCTGTGTGTTTTTCATAAAAGCCTAAGTTTTCTCGGACCTGTGCCGAAAGACTGGTGAGACATGCGTGCACCAAAGTAGAGCTGCCATCGAGCGGTCTACGGCGTTACATGGAATGTTGCACCCGGAACGCATCCCCATTCTTTGCATAAGAAGTCCCATGAAATGAATCTCAAGTTCAGCCATAAAATCCTTTTGGCCGCTTCAGGCGTAGTGGTTCTGGCTTTTGCGTTGTTCACTTTGTACAACGACTACCTGCAACGAAATACCATCCAGCAAAACCTCGACTCCTCCGTCCAGCAAGCTGGCGATCTGACCGCCAGCAGTGTGCAAAACTGGTTGAGTGGGCGAATTCTGGTGCTGGAAAACCTGGCTCAGAACGTTGCGCACCAGGGTGCCAACGCGGACTTTGCCGGGTTGGTCGACCAGCCGGCCTTCACCTCGAACTTCCAGTTCACTTACGTCGGTCAAGCCAATGGCGTGTTTACCCAACGCCCTGACGCCAAAATGCCGGATGGCTACGATCCACGTCAGCGCCCTTGGTACAAGCAGGCTGTAGCTGCCAACAAAACCATGCTCACGCCGCCCTACATGGCCGCTGTTGGCGGGCTGGTGGTGACCATTGCCATGCCGGTGAAGAAGAACGGTGAACTGCTTGGCGTCGTCGGCGGTGACCTGAGTCTGGAAACCCTGGTGAAGATCATCAACTCGGTGGACTTCGGCGGTATCGGTCATGCGTTCCTGGTCAGCGCCGATGGTCAGGTGATCGTCAGCCCGGACAAAGACCAGGTGATGAAGAACCTCAAGGACATCTACTCAGGCTCGAACGTACATATCGAGAAGGGCAACCAGGAAGTGTTCCTGAACAAGCAGGCGCGCATCCTGTCCTTTACCCCGGTTACTGGCTTGCCGAATGCTGAGTGGTACATTGGCCTGACGATCGATAGGGACAAGGCCTACGCGCCACTAGGCAAGTTCCGCACGTCGGCACTGATTGCGATGTTCATCGCGGTGACTGCGATTGCCGTGCTGCTGAGCCTGTTGATTCAGGTGCTGATGCGTCCACTAACCACTATGGGCCGTGCGATGCAGGACATTGCTCAAGGCGAAGGCGATCTGACTCGCCGTCTGGCGGTGGAAAGCAAAGACGAGTTCGGTGAGTTGGGCGGTGCCTTCAACCAGTTCGTGGAGCGGATTCACGCGTCGATTTCTGAAGTGTCGTCGGCCACGCGCCAGGTGCACGACCTGTCGCAACGGGTCATGGCGTCGTCGAATGCTTCGATCATCGGCTCCGATGAGCAAAGCGCACGGACCAATAGCGTGGCGGCAGCGATCAACCAACTGGGGGCAGCGACCCAGGAGATCGCCCGTAACGCGGCGGACGCTTCGCAACACGCCAGCGGCGCCAGTGAGCAGGCTGACGACGGTCGTCAGGTGGTGGAACAAACGATTCTGGCGATGACCGAGTTGTCGCAAAAAATCAGCCTGTCGTGCACGCAGATTGAAACCCTGAACGCCAGCACCGATAACATCGGGCACATCCTCGACGTGATCAAAGGCATCTCGCAGCAGACCAACTTGTTGGCACTCAACGCGGCCATCGAAGCGGCGCGGGCGGGTGAGGCGGGTCGTGGTTTTGCGGTGGTAGCAGACGAGGTGCGCAACCTGGCCCATCGCACTCAAGAGTCGGCCGAGGAGATTCACAAGATGATCACCTCGTTGCAGGTTGGCTCGCGTGAAGCGGTATCGACCATGAATGCCAGTCAGGTATCCAGCGAAGAAAGCGTTGAAGTGGCGAATCAGGCCGGTGCGCGGCTGGTCAGTGTGACCCAGCGGATCACCGAGATCGACGGCATGAACCAGTCGGTAGCGGCCGCAACGGAAGAGCAGACCGCCGTGGTGGAAACCCTCAACGTTGATATCAGCCAGATCAACCTGCTGAACCAGCAGGGCGTGGCCAACCTCAACGAAACCTTGAAGGATTGCGATGCGTTGTCGCTGCAGGCAAACCGCTTGAAGCAACTGGTGGACAGCTTCAAGATTTAAACCGTTGCATGGATGCGAAAAAACGCGATGAGGTCAGTCTGACTCATCGCGTTTTTTTATGGCGAGATTGCCTTATGCAAACAAATTGCGCGCATTGCTCATCGAGTCATCGGCAAACCCCTGCACGAACTCCTTGAACCCCGGCAGGGCTTCGGCGCCGCCCTGGGCGGGCTCGGCGATGATGGTCCAGATTGCGCGGGACTTGCCGGCGCCCAGGGGTTCGACGCTCATGGCAGCCCACAACTGACCAACGCCCAAGGTGTTGTAGACAGTAGTCCAGGTCATGCTCAGCGCTTGATCGTCGCGGGAGTTGAGCTGCTCGACGACCAGATTGCCGTCCTTGAAGAATTTCTTGCGCAGCGACGACACGCCTTCGCCGGTCATCTCGATGTGCGACAGCGCCGGAATGAACTTGTCGAAGCCTGCGAAGTTGCCGACCACTTCCCAGACTCGCGACGCCTCGGCAGGTATTTCCACCGACGACACAACGTGGCAGCCGTGCGGGTTTTTGATCAGGGTATCGGGTTGCAGAGTGCTCATGGTTTTGCTCCATTTTTACGGGTGGTGAATCAGATGAAGTTGATTTCTTTCAGGTAGTCGCAACCGCGACGCAGCAGCGCCGGGGACTTTTGCGGGTAGTGCGCGCCCATCTGCTGCACACCGGCCTGGGCGTTGGCGTGGCCGATCATCGAGATATCGCCGATGTCTTCCTCGAAGCCGTTGAGGTAGAAACCCAACACGCCAAACAGCGCGTTATCGCTGTCGACCCGGCCCAGTTGCTGTTGCCAGTCGGCGACGCTGACCATTTGAAACTCGCGGCCGGCCTCGCGGAATGAAGCGACGTAAGCGTCCCAGCTCAGCGGTTCAGGGTTGTGCAGGTTGAATACCGCGTGCTCGGGCTGATAACGACTGGCGTGGAAGGCGATGAAGCGAGCGAGGAAGTCCACCGGCATCAAGTCGAAGTTCAGCGCGAACTCCGGCACCTGGCCGAGCTGGATCGAACCTTTGAGCATCAACATCAACCGGTTCTTGTGCGGCTGGCAGACGCCTGTGAGGCTGTTGAAACTGATGTTGCCCGGTCGATAGAGGTTGACCCGCACACCCAGCTTGCGAGCGCGCTCGAGGATCCGTTCGCCGACCCATTTGGACAGGTTGTAGCCGTTCTTGATGTAGATCGGCGGGGTCTGCGCAGCGGGTTGTTCGAGCACTCGACCCTCGGCGTCGATGGTGCTGGAGGCCGACAGCGTGGAGACGAAATTGAAGATCTTCTTGCTGCGCCCTTCGCAGAGCCGCAAACACTCGAAAATCGGCTCGACGTTATCCCGGGCCAACGACTCGTAATCGAGCACGTGGTTGACGTTGGCGGCGTTGTGCACCAACGCGCCGAACTCCCGATCCAGTCGCTCATACACCTCTGGCGTCAGGCCCAGTGCCGGTTGCGTGATATCCGCTGCGTAGACCTGCACCCGAGTCAGGTCCAGGTGTTCCAGACGGTTTTCACGCAGGGACTCGGCGAAGCGCTGCGCAGCGGATTGCCCGGCCCCATCACGCACCAGACAAGCGACTTCGCTGGCACCCCAGGCCAGCAGCGCCTCGACGATATGCACACCGACGAAGCTGTTGGCACCGGTGACGATGACCTTGTGCACATCGCCCATCCGGCTAACCGACAAGGGCTGTACATCGAGCTCGCGGAAGGCATCAACCAGGGCTTTTTCGCTGAGCACTTCTTCGCCGGCAGAACCGCTGACCAGTGTGGCCAGCCTGGCGATGGTCGGGACTTCGATGAAGCGGTTGATCGAGATACTACGTCCGAACTGCTCGCGTAATTGCAGCAACATGCGCGACAGCAGGATCGAATGGCCGCCCAGATTGAAGAAGCTTTCGTCGGTGGAAATATCGCCAGCCGGCAGCTCCAGCAACTCGGCCCAGAGCTCCAGCAGCTGTGCCTCATCGGCCGATTCCGGTAACCGACGCTGTTGGTTTTCGAGGATGTTGACCGGCATTTCCAGCAGCGCTCGTCGATCGACTTTGCCGTTGCTGGCAAAGGGCATGTTCGCCAGTTCAGTCCACGCAGTGGGTTGCATGTAGTCCGGCAAAAACTGCTGTGCGTGCGCTTTCAGCGCTTCGCGTGCTGCGCCGGGCTGCGTTTCCTGGGGTTGTGCGAGGAACGCCAGAATCCGTCGATGGCTGTCGATCAGCACCGCCACCTGACGGAACAACTGACTGTTACGCAGGCAGCGTTCGATTTCCTCCGGCTCGACTCGATAGCCGCGGATCTTCACCTGATTGTCTCGTCGCCCACAGAGCTCGATGCCGTCGGCGGTCCACTTCGCCATGTCGCCGGTGCGGTAGGCACGCAAGCTTTGGCCGCCCGGCAAGGGCAATTGCAGGTAGCGCTCGGCGGTCTGCTGCGGGTTGTTCAAATAGCCCAGGCACACCCCTGGACCGACGATGTACAGCTCACCGACAGTCTGCTCGGTCACGGGCTGAAAGTCCTCGTCGAGGATCAACACCTGACTGTTGGCAATCGGCGCCCCGAGGCTGCGGTTGTTGTCACTGACTTGCAGTTGTCGGGCGGTGATCAGCACCGTGGCTTCGGTCGGGCCATACAGGTTGTAGAGCTTGCCTTGCTGGGTCAGCTGCTTGATCACATGGGGTTCGCAGACGTCGCCACCGGTCATCACATGCGCGAGGTCGCGCAACTGATCCAGCGGCAGAATGCTCAGCAGCGCTGGCGGAAGAAACGCGTGGCTGAGTTGATGGTGACGGATCAACTCGACCAGTTGCAGCGGGTCACGACGTTGGTCGTCGTTGGGTACGATCAGCTCGGCACCCTGGATCAGCGCCGGGAAAATATCGATCAGCGAGGAGTCGAAACTCAGCGATGAAAACTGCAACACCCGACTCTGTTCCGTCAGCCCGACGTAATCGGCGTACCACGCGGTGAAGTGCCCGAGATTGTTCTGACTGAGCAACACCCCTTTGGGATGACCGGTGGTGCCCGACGTGTAGAGCGCCATGCACGGCGCCTGGCTGCCGGGGCGCCGGCGCATCAGCGGCAAGCCGGGATTTGCCTCGCGGGCGTCGATGCCACTGATGTCGAGCCCGGGCATCTCATTGCTCAGCGGGTGCTGGCCATCGTGCAGCAATAGCACTGCACCGGCGTTCTCCAGGATGTACTGCTGACGTTGCAGCGGGTGGCTGGGTTCGAGTGGCAGGTACACCGCGCCACTGCCGAGAATCGCCAGAATGCCAGCGAACAACGCACTGGATTTCGGCAGACAAATACCCACCACCACCGGTCCATCAACCGCTCGGTACTGCTCGATCAGTGGCAGCAAGCGTTGCTGAATCGCCAGGCTTTGGGTGTGCAAATCGCCATAGCTGAGCACCGCACCATCAATGTGCAACGCCGGACGTTCACGGAAGGTTTTGAAGCTCCGTTCGAGCCGCTCGATCATCGCGATTTGCCCGAGTTGCAGCAGTTGCGGGTGCTGGGTGAGGTTGAGCCGGTGGGCGTAGGCCAGACTCTCCAGTGCCTGCAAGCTCTCTTCACGCTCATGACGACCGGGCGTGGCTGTTGCGGCGTGTGTGAAGTACTCGGCATCGCGGGAAAAACGGCTGACCTCAAGCGCCACACGGTCGACCAGTTCGGCGATGACCCTCAGGCGTAATGCCTGGCCATTGCCAGAGGCTTCGTCAGCGACAGGGACGCGAGCGATCAGCCGTTGCTCGCCGCTCAATGCGTAGCGGCACAGCACGTCGATGGGCGGCAGACCGCTGGCGCCTGTCGGGCCGAGGCCCAGCGTCACGCTAAACCGTGCGCACTCGCCCAGGTCGTGCAGACGCTGCGCCGAGATGGCCAGGCTGCCGTCGTCGATCAGCAGTTCGGCGGTATCGACCGATTGTTCGTTCAGGGCGTGGCTGTCGCTCAATCGTGTCAGCGCATGGCCATGTTGCTCCAGCTCCAGCGCCAGCTCATTCAGGGCTTGGCTTTGACCAACGAGCAGAATGTCGAGACGTCTCATGATGTTCTCCTCGGCTAGATCAGGTAGTCGCTCAGGGCGTCTTGCACACACGGTGAATCGAGCAGCGAACTGCTGCGGAAAAACCGCACGATGTTGGCGACCAACGGGTGATGGCGATTGATCGGAAAGGCCAGGCCTGCCACTTCGCTCTTGAGTGCGAACTTGGCGGCATTACTGGTGTGCAGGTGTTCGATCAATCGGAAGTCGAACGATTTCTGAATGTCGTTAGTCAGGTAGTGAGCGATGAACACCGGCAAAATCTTCGCGATCAATTGACGGTCGTCTTCGTTCGCCGAGTGCCAATAGATCCGCACCAGCCGTGACCAGAATCCCGAGTGACGGCCCTCGTCGAGCAGGTGGTCAGCCATCAGGCCCTTGATCGATTGCTTGACCGTGTTGTCCTTGGCGAATGCCGCGACGTCGTTGGTCACGGTGCTTTCCGCGATGGCCACGCAGATCAGCTCCACGGCGCTGCGCAGATGTTCCGGTGCCAGCGCCAACGCTGCAGGAATCGCCCGGCTCAGCTCGATTTCACGTGGCAGTTCGATCGGCGTGATGCCCGTCATGGCCACGGTCTGCTGCATGAAGTCCATCGCCACCAGTGCGTGGTAATCCTCATCCACCACCACGGTCATGGCGTCATAGCGACAGGCGAACGGGAAGGGCACGGCGAAGCGATTCTTGGCGATGCTGCGGGCGGTCTTGTCGACGATCTCGGTTTCGAAAATCACCACGTCGTTGATGAACTTGTAGAGCGTCTGCACCAGTGCAAAGTCGCGTTGATCCGGGCATTCGCGGACAAAGGTTTCGCTCAGCACCAGCGGTTGGCGACTCAAGGGATAGATCAGTTTGTCGTCGTTTTCGACCATGCGCCGCGGACGTGTACGGATGGTCGCGCGGTTTTCCCAAGCGTCGGCGAAGGATTGGTAGTCGGCGGCGTTCATGCGCTCACCTCGGCGACTGATTCACGCATGCTCAGACGCAAGCCGTCCCACAGTGCGATACGGCTTTCCACGGCGGCAATGGCCGCGGTGTAGACGTCTTCTTGCCGTTGCGGATCGTCATTGACCAGCCGTGCCAGGAGTGTTTCGGCGGCGGGGCCGTGATCTTCGGAGTCGACTTCGATGTGCCGCTGCAGGTAGTAACGAAAGGTCGGCGCTTGCTCGATACCAATCCCCCAATCGTCGAGAATGCGCTGGAACATCTGTGGTATGACGCTTTCACGGCCATGTAAAAACGCTGCGGCAACGCTGTGCCCCGGCGCATACAGAGCGGTGTGCAAGGTATGCCGGACGAAATTCGACGCGGCCGGGTCGACGTCCACGCTTTGCAGGGCGACGTCGTAGCTCACGCCCTCCTTTTGCAGGGCGACGAAGCGTTCCACGGCCGCCGTGCTGGCGCCGATTTCGCGCATCGCGTCCAGATACAGCTCGAAATGGCTGTAGTGCCCGTGATCGAGCCGGTCATCGGACTCTTCGCCAAGGACGATTTCGTTGATCAGGCGCGCCGCTTGAGGGTCTTGTGGCGGCAGCCAGGGCAGTTGTACGCACGTGAGTTCCTGTTGCAGGCGTTTGGTCAGTGACATGAAGTCCCATACGGCAAATACATGGGTTTCCATAAAGCGTTGAAGTACCGACAGTGAATGAATCTCGGCAAAGATGGGGTGGGCGCTAAGCGCTGCTTTTTTCAGGTCGAGAAGTGCTTTGTTGGGTTTCATGAGAGGCCTATAAGTTGTGAGTTAAGTTGTTCGGTCGGCAGAAGCTTTTTAGGCAAGTTCAAGCAAGTTGCTGCCTGAACTTTTTAATGGGCGAACAAGTACCTCAAACAAACGTTGATGCTGTTCATGGGGTGCCGGACCTTGCCAGGCAAGGCGTTGCGTACATCGGTGGTGCTTGGCGGTCAGTTGCACGGGTGAGTGTTACAGGTTCTGGGCATTGACCGTACCGACAAGTGCGCTGGAGCTTGAAGTTGTCGGCGGAGAAAAATTAATACAAGAAACAAGTAGCGATCAAGTGTTATTTATATTATTTGTCAAGTGCGTTTTTTGGGGCGTGACAAGTTCCTATAAAACTTTTGGGTTGAGTTTTATTGAGGTGAAGTTGTTCCTTCCGGCGTATATACGTCAGAATTTAAATGAGTGAATGCCTCACTCGGAGCAACTTTTCGACTGGGGAGTTGATGTTTTTTGAGGTGGTGGGCAGGAGGTGGGCACGGCTCCATCTCTTCCCATCCTTTGGCAAGCCTCCTTTTGTTTGTCCATTACGCGAGGGCTGTGCAGGCAGATTTACACGCCGCTCGTCCTTTTTTAGTCGGCAAACCAAGAGTGAGCCCAAAAAGCCAGCACTGCTATCACTGGCGCAGGGGTGGGCAGGGGTTTTCAAGGAGGGAAGAGGGGATAGGTTGTCGCCAGCGCTTCTCGAGAGGCTGTGCCTCATCGCACAGGCGTCAGGCGCTTACTCGCTGAGCAGGCCCAGATGGGTGTTGACGATCTGCAGCAGACGATGACGCTGAGTGGTGGTGAAAAAATGATTACCGGTCATTTCGATCAGTTCGAATTCACGGCGGGTGAACTCGCGCCAATTGACCATGCTTTCAAGGGGGGCGAGCGGGTCGTCGCTGCCGTAGAAGGCGGTCATCGGGATATGCAGGCTGCGACTGGAAGAGTCGGCCCAGGATTCGAGCAGTTTCAAGTCACTGTGTATCAGTGCTTCGAAGGCAGCGAGTTGATCGCTGGCCGTTGCATCGGGAAGCGCTCCCGAACTCGAGAGTGCATAACCGTGCTGGATGTTCGGCAGGCTGTGCAGCGGCGCATAGCCGGGTAGGGTATCCGGGCTGCGGCAACCGGAAATGAACAGGTGACGGGTTTGCCCCGGGCAGTGGATTTCGCTCAATTTGGCCAGTTCGTAGGCCAGAATTGCGCCCAGGCCATGGCCAAACAGCGCATGGGGCTCGGACAAGTAAGGTTGTAGCGCCGCGAAGGCATCGATCAGCAGCGGTGGCCATTGTTCGTAGCGGGTCTGGTTCTGCGGATTGCCATGGCCGGGAAGCTTGAACGCGAGCAGTTCAATGTGCTCGCTCAGTGCTTGCGTCCAACTGCGGAACTGCTCGGGGTCAGCACCGACCTCGCTGAAGCAGATCAGCCTGACGTCCGCCGCCTGGCCGGCGTTGATCACGGTCAGCCACGGAGTGTCCTGGGCGTGCACGGCATTCCTTGTGCGGTTCACGTCGACGATTTCTTGCCCTGAGGTTCAAGGCTGTTCAGGTAACGCGTGATAACCTCGACACCCCGGTTGAGGTGATTCTCGAGCTTTGTCACGGTGAGCGCGATGTCTCGGGCTTGAGCAGCGCGCAGCAGGTCACGGTGGTCTTCCTGGGACAGCTTGCCAAGCCCCATGGCTTCAAGGTTGAAGCGCAGAAAGCGCTCCTCTTCCCACAGGCCGCCTTCCACCAGCTTGAGGAGTCTGCGGTTGGGCGCCTTGCGGTACAGCGTCATGTGGAACAAACGGTTAAGCCTGCCGATCTCGGCGTAATCGGTCTGTATTTCGAGGTCGTCGATATAACGCGCGGCCTCGGCAAAATCCTTGTCGTCGAGCAACGGAATCGACAGGCGCAGGGCCTCGGACTCCAGCAGAATGCGCAGGGCATAGGTCTCGGCTGCGTCACCTTCGACCAGTGGTGCGACAACCGCACCTTTGTGTGCGACAACGTGTAGCAGCGATTGCGCCTCGAGCTGGCGCAAGGCTTCGCGCACAGGCATGCGACTGACGCCGAACAGGTCGGCCAGGTCTTGCTGGCGCAGAGCGGTGCCGCAGGGCAAACGACCGTCGAGAATCGCCGAGCGCAGGGTTTCTTCGATCACCGATCGCGCAAGGTGAGCGGGGATAGGGCCGCTGACCGGGATAGTACTTAAAGGGTTGGGCTTCTGTGTCACGACAACGCACCCTGATTAAAATGAAAAATATTGGATCCAATGCACACTAGAGACTGCCTGGCTGGTTGTCAAACCGGCAAAACAAATCCGTTTCCGTCAGTTTTATGCCACTGGCTTTGCCACTGAACGCAACATTGCAGGCTACGATCTTTTCAATTGCGTCCGCTTCCCAAGTTTAGCGCGCTCGCGGTGATTGCACCGTGCCATTGTCTTTTATCCATCAAGGCTTCACCATCAATCGATTTCCAATCGGCCTCTGGACTCACTGCATTGCAGGCACGTTTCGCTCTCCCTCGGACCCTGCGCTGGTTGTGTTCAGCGCTGCTGCTTGCTGGCGTCTTGCTGGGCGGTCTGCATGCCGATTGGGACTTTTCGCTGATCAGTCGGCGCGCCGAAGCATTGTACGGGCCGTTGGGTGAAGGCAAGCAACGGATCGATGCCTGGCAGCACCTGCTGGCGGCACAGAAGCAAACCCCTGAGCTGGAACAGCTCAACGTGGTTAACCTGTTTTTCAACAAGCAGATGCGCTACATGGAAGACATCGATCTGTGGCACGTCGATGACTACTGGGCGACACCGATCGAAGCCTTGTGGAAAGGCGCTGGCGATTGTGAGGACTACGCGATCGCCAAGTATTTCAGCCTGCGCCATCTTGGGGTTTCCAGTGACAAATTGCGCATCACTTACGTCAAGGCCCTGCGCCAGAATCGCGCGCACATGGTCTTGACCTACTATTCAAGCCCGGACGCCATGCCGCTGGTGCTCGACAGCCTGATCGATGCGATCCAGCCGGCGAGCCAGCGCACCGATTTGCTGCCGGTCTACTCCTTCAATGCCGAAGGGCTTTGGTTGGCGGGCGCCAAGGGCAACAAGAAAATCGGTGACACCAAGCGTCTGTCCCGTTGGCAGGATGTGTTGAAGAAAATGCAGGCCGAAGGATTTCCGGTCGAGACGACTCACTAGGAGCACGCGCTTAGATGTCTTTGTTCAAACAACTATTGATCGCTATCTGTCTGTTCCTGGTCGTTGCCTTCAGTGGCAGCTTCATGGTCGGTCTGGAGAGTTCGCGGACCCAGTACGTCAATCAGTTGCGCTCCCACGCGCAGGACGCTGCGACCGCGCTGGCGCTGTCGCTGACGCCGAACATCGACGACCCGGCGATGGTCGAGCTGATGGTCAGCTCGATCTTCGACAGTGGTTATTACGCGAGTATTCGCGTGGTCGACCTCAAAACCGACCAGGCCATCGTCGAACGCAATGGAACTCCAGAAGTCAGCAGCGTGCCCGGCTGGTTCGTCAAACTGATCGGTCTGGAACCTGCTGGCGGTGATGCGCTGGTCAGCCGCGGCTGGGAGCAGGCGGCCAGGGTCGAGGTGATCAGCCACCCGATGTTCGCCGTGGCCAAGCTCTGGCAAAGCGCCCTGGGCAGTCTGGGATGGTTGCTGATCTGCGGTGCGTTAAGCGCGGTACTCGGCGCACTGTTGCTACGTCGACAATTGAAACCGCTGGATTACATGGTCAAGCAATCCCACGCCATCGCCCGTCGTGAGTTTCTCAGTCTGCCCGAGTTGCCGCGTACCCCGGAACTGCGGCGCGTGGTGCAGGCGATGAACCAGATGGTCGAGAAGCTCAAGGCGTTGTTTCAGGAGCAGGCTGAGCGCAGTGAAAAACTGCGGGTCGAGTCCTATCAGGACAACCTGACGGGGCTGGCTAACCGGCGTTATTTCGAGATGCAATTGAACGCCCGGGTGAGCAATCCGGAGCAGGCGAGCTCAGGTTATCTGTTGCTGTTGCGGGTCAAGGACCTGGCCGGTTTGAACCAGCGTCTGGGCGGTCAACGCACCGACCAGTTGCTGCAGGCGGTCGGTGAGCAACTGTCGCGTGAGTGCGCCAAATTCCCGGAAACCCAGAACCTTGTGACGCGCATTCGCGGTGGTGAATTCGCCGTGCTGGCGCCAGGTCTGGTACGCG
Organism: Pseudomonas frederiksbergensis; assembly: GCF_001874645.1. Lineage (NCBI taxonomy): Bacteria > Pseudomonadati > Pseudomonadota > Gammaproteobacteria > Pseudomonadales > Pseudomonadaceae > Pseudomonas > Pseudomonas frederiksbergensis. The sequence continues at coordinate 2,793,754 of NZ_CP017886.1, read as the reverse complement.
CAGAGGCGCTGCAACTGGCGCAGAGTCTGGACAGCGCGCTGGCCAGTCTGCACGCAACCGGGGCGACCGACGTGGCGTCGGTGGCGTCGATCGGGCTGGCACCGTTTGTCCATGGCGACACGCCGCAGGCGGTGTTGGGCCTGGCGGATCAGGCGTTGTCACAGGCGGAAGCTGAGGGCGAGATGAACTGGGCGTGCCTGGATCACACCGCCGCGGCCATTGTCGGCGACGATCACCATGCTTGGCATACCTTGCTCGATCAGGCGCTGAATCAGCAGCGATTCGAGTTGTACTTCCAACCGGTCGTGGCCAGTCAGGACACGCAATTAGTGCTGCATTACAAAGTGCTCTCGCGTTTGCTCGATGAGCAGGGCCGGACCATCCCTGCCGGGCGTTTCCTGCCGTGGCTGGAGCGCTTTGGCTGGACCGCGCGGCTGGACCGTTTGATGCTTGAGCGGGTGCTGGTGCAGATGGCCGACCATGAAGACTCGCTGGCGCTGAACCTGTCCGCCGCAACCCTGGCGGATCCGCAAGCACTGAACAAAGTCTTCGAAATCCTGCGCCAGCATTCCAATCTTGGGCCACGCTTGACCTTGGAAATCGGCGAAGAGCAATTACCCGATCAAGCCGTGCTCGAGCAACTGACCCAGCGTCTGCGTGAGCTGGGCTTCTCCCTGAGCCTGCAGCGCTTTGGCGGTCGTTTCAGCATGATCGGTAACCTGGCGCGGCTGGGGCTGGCCTATCTGAAAATCGATGGCAGCTACATCCGCGCAATCGATCAGGAAAGCGATAAGCGCCTGTTCATCGAAGCCATCCAGCGTGCCGCCCACAGCATCGACCTGCCGCTGATTGCCGAGCGGGTGGAGACCGAAGGGGAATTACGGGTGATTCGCGAGATGGGCGTGTACGGCGTGCAAGGGCAGTTGTTTGGTGAGCCTGCGCGCTGGCGGAAGTGATTGATCGTTCCCACGCGGGAGCATGGGAACGATCAGACACAAACGTTTAGAAACTCAGATCAACCCGGTCTCGTCATCATCAATCAGATGACTCAAACCACCCAGCGCTTCACGGGCCTGGGTCCGGTCCATCAGTTTGGCTTGCGCGGCAGCTGGCAGGTCGGTGACGCGAATCACCCCTTTGCTGGTCAGCACCTGAATCAAGTCATCAAGTACCCGGATCATCTCCAGGTCGCTTTGCTTGAGCTGTTTGAGGCTGGTTTCCATCACTTCGTTGGCGTACCAGGCCTGGATTTCATGGTGATCGGCGGGCAGCGTTTCCGTTGCTTCCGCGTAAGCGGCCGCCTCCACGCGCACCAACTGGCCGCGTGCATCGCGTTGCACGTAGAACATCGAGAATCCCTCATGTATGAACCAGCGTCGAGCTGTCAGCAGCATAGGCCAGCGCAGGCGAGTATGCGGTGCAACGACGAACTCGTCACCCGGTGGCGACTGACAGAGGCCTGACGGCCGCTCATTGCGAGCGGCCGTCAGGGGCTTGATCAGGTGTTGTTGTGGTCGATCTTGATCGTCGGGTCGCTACCGGCGATCAGCGAGTTGATGCTCTGACCGGACCAGTTGTTGCCTTCCAGCTTGATCGTCACGTCAGCGTTGGCCACACCACCAGCCGCGTTGAGCTTGCCTTCGGAGCTGACCTGCAACGTCGACACACCTTCAACCGTGGTGATTTTCAGGAAGTTGTCGATGGTGCTGCCGCTTTCGCCCTGCAACAGATCACGCAGGTCGATCCGGTCGCCTTCGCTGGCCTTGAAGTCCTTGATCACGTCGTTGCCGGTGTCGCCAGCCTTCCAGACGAAAGTGTCGGCGCCCGCGCCACCGATCAGGATGTCGTTGCCCTGACCGCCGATCAGCGTGTCATTACCCGTACCGCCCAGCAGGATGTCATTGCCCTTGCCGCCATCGAGCAGGTCGTTACCGCCCTGACCGAAGAGGATGTCGTTACCGGCACCGCCCAGCAACGTGTCATTACCGTCATGAGAGCCAGACACATCGAACGCGGTGTAGTGCTCAGTGATGTACTGGTGCACGTTGCTGGTGGTGATTTTGCTGACATCCACACCGGTTTGCTGGGCAACGAAGGCCTGCATGGCCTGGTAACCCTCGCCGGCGATGCCGTTGAAGCTCACCAGGTCACCGAACAGGATGTCGTTACCGTCGCCGCCACTGACAGTGTCGTTGCCTGGGAGTGTCGCTTCGGTGTGACCGATGATCGAGTTGGCCAGGTTGGCCGGGTCGATATTGGTTTGCGGTTTGCCATCGGTGTCGAACGGTTTCAGGTCGCTGAGGCTGACATCGCTGTTCAGACCGATGGCCTCGACCTGCGACAACTTGCCGAGCAAGGCGAAGCTGTCGTTGGAGTTACTGGTCGTGCTGCCGTCGCTGCTATAGCCGGTACCGGCCAGCTTCGACAGTTCATAGGTGCCATCGCCCTGAGCGTGGAGCATGCCCAGGTCTTTGCTGGTCCATTGGTTACCCGTGTAAGTCTGCAACGTCGTCGAACCATCGGTGCCGATGGAGAGGTAGTGCGTGTTATCCAGGTACTTGGCGAACGTGTCCCCCAACTTGTAATTGGCGGTCGTGACGACGTCGTCCAGCTTCGCGCCACCGTTGTACAACGACGGGTTGGTCTGTTCGCCGGACTGGTAGTACGTGGGCTGTCCGTCGGTAATGAAATACGTCAGGTTGGTCGCGTGGCTGTTACCGGTGGCCATGCTGCTCTGGAAGAAGTTGGCCGTGGTCTTGAACACGTCTTCGTAGTTGGTGCCGCCGCCGGAGACCATCGAGTCCAGCACCGACTTGAGCAGGGTCAGGGCATTCGGGTCGTTCAGGTTGACCGCAACCTGCTTGTTGACCTGGGTATCGAAGTCCGCGAGGAAGACATTCACCGTGCCCGACGTGCTGGCGCCCAGGCTGTTCTTGAGGGTGTTGAACACCGATGTCAGCGAGTCTTTGGCCGCACTGATCGAGGAGGCGCTCATGCTGCCCGAGCTGTCGACCATGAACGCAATGTTGTAGTTGGTGCCGGGCACCACCGTCAGGCCACCGATGTCGGCGACCATGATGTCGTTGCCGTCAGTGCCGACGAAATTGTCATTCCCCGAAGTGGCGACCGACGCGTTATACACCGCCGGGTAAACCGTGACCGGGATCTGCGCAGTGCTTGGCGCCGAGCCGCCGAGGGACTCGGTGGAAGTCGACGTGACCGTCAGGTTGATCGAGCCGTTGAAGTACGGCGGCGGGGTGAGTGTCAGGGTGCCGAGGTTCCAGCCAGTGACGTTCGCTTCGCCAGTGGTCGCCACCGTGAAGGTATGACCCGCGCCATCGCTGAGTACGGAACCGGCCGGCATACCGCCGATTTTCACGCTCAGGCTTTCGGAGCCATCGGTGTCGGTCAGCGCGGTGGTGATTTTCGACAGGTGAACGCTGCCGCCCTCGGCGCCCGTGTTGAGCTTGTAGCCGTCGTAGTAGCCTTCACCGTTGCTGCCGTGCAGGTCGGAAACCGTCACGCCGGCATTGATCAGATCGGTGACGCCCGTGTAGATCGGCACGCCAGCGCTGCTCAGGTCGATCGCCGGGGCGCCGTTGACCGATAGATTGACGTCGTAGTTACCCGGGCCATTTTGGTTGTGATGGTAGATATCCAGGGTGTAGTAGCCGCTGGTGGTCGGCGTGAACGATCCCGAGAGTTGGCCACCCGCGCCCCATGTGATGGCGGCCACGTTTTTGCCGCCGATGGTCACCAGCAGACTGTCGTCGCCGGTACCGCTGAAGCTGTAGGTCTTGCCGGCTTCGAGGTAGATCAGGCCGGAGGTTTTAGACGCTGTGCCGGCTGCAACGTTGCCGTCGGACTGCACGTTGCTCACGGTACCGCTGCTGTTCGGAGTGCCGGCGGCATCGATCACGGATTTCAGGGTTTCAGCTGGCGCTCCACTACCGCTGGTGCCGAGCCCCGCCAGACCGGTCCAGACCTCCTTGATCAGGCCTGTCGAATGCACGTTGTTGTCGGCGACACTCAGCGTCGGCGCATCAGCGACTGGCGTGATGTCGACTTTCACCGTGCCGGTGTTGCCCAGCAATTGGCCGTCGGTTGGCTGGAACTGGATCTGTGCGTAATCCGCCTGCTGGTTGCCCAGGCCGGTGCCGCCGTAGCCATTGGTGCCGGACTCGTTGGCATCAGGCATGAAGCGCAACTTGCCGGCGTCGATGTCGGCCTTGCTGAAGGTCTGGTTGTTCGCCACATCTTTCCAGGTCGAACCATCCAGATACTGCAACTTGCCGTCGCCTGGCAGCGCGGTGATTTTCACGCCCAGGCTGGTGGCAGGACTGTCGACATCACTCACTCCGAAGTTCGACCACCCCAGGATCAGCGGGGTGTCTTCGGTGCCGGTGACGGCGCCCCCTGTGGCGACGGGTGCATCGTTGACCGCGACCACGTTGACGGTTGTCGTTGCCACGTTGGAGTAGTTGCCGCCATCGGTCACGGTCACGGTGATGGTCCGTGGCGTTGTGCTCGGGTCATGACTGTTGTTGGTGAAGGTGATGTTCTTGATCTGCTGCATGTAGTCGGCCAGCGTCGCGTTGCCGGACAGCGTCAGGGTGATCGAACCATCTTTGCTGTTGGTGTTGATGCTGATGCCGTTGACGCTGTTGCCCAGGTTCAGCGAGTCGCCCGGCTGACGGTTGGTCAGCACGATAGTGGCGCCGGTCAGCATCGTGCTGTCCGGGTCGGTGATCTTGATATCGGTATCCGCAATCGATACGCCCGGCCCCGCGGTGCCTTCGGTGAAGGTCACTTTGTAGTCGGCACCCGTGGCGCCACTGGAGTCGTTGGCGTCCAGGTCGATGACCGGAGGTGCATCGTTGTCGATGATGGTGGTGCTGACGCTGCCATTGGTGCTGCTGACCACCAGATTCTCGAAATTGCCACCGGTGGCCGAGTCGATCTTGACCACGAAGTTTTCGGTGGGTTCGGTGATCTTGTCGTCAATGGTCGCGATGTTGAAGCTGGCGCTGCTGGCACCTGCCGGAATTTTCACGGTGTACACGCCGGTGAAATCCGAGCCATCGGTAGCGGTGCCGCTGTAGACGATTTTCAGCGTTACTTCGGTTTGCGACGGGTGCGTGAGGGTCACGGTGTAGCTGGCGGTCTGACCTTCAGTGACCTGACTGCTGCCGCTGATGCTGACTTCGGTTTTATCGATGGTGTCAGTGACGCTGGTCACCGCCGCCGTTTTATCGGTGACCAGGTTTTCGAAGTTGCCACCGGTGGCGGTGGTGATCGTCGCCTGGACTTTACCGGCATCGATATAAACGTCGTCTTTTGGTGCATCGACGATCACGGAACCGGTGGTTTTACCGGCGTCGATGTTGATCACTGCACCGTTGCTCAAGGTCACGGTCACTGGTGTGCCGGCGGCATTGGTCAGGGTCGCGGTGTAGGTGATGTGACCACCTTCAGCCACGGAACCGGTGGCGCTCAGCGTCAGGTTGGTGGTGTCGACGGTGTCGGTCACTTTGGTGGTGACAGTGGTTTTGTCGGCGACCAGGTTTTCGTAGTTACCGCCGCTGACGGTGGTAATGGCGTTGGTCAGCGGGGTGTGGCCGATCAGCGCGTCGTTCGGCGCGGTGGTGGTCGCGGTGCCGGAGCTCGAACCAACCGGGATGGTGATGGTCTGGCCGTTGGCCAAGGTCACGATCACTGCCGAGCCGGTGACCGGTGCCGAGACGGTGGCGGTGTAGGTGACGGTGCCGCCTTCAGCGGCGGTTTCGGTGGCGGTCAGTTTCACCGTCGAAGTGTCGATGGTGTCGGTGACGCTGGTCACCGCCGCCGTTTTATCGGTGACCAGGTTTTCGAAGTTGCCACCGGTGGCGGTGGTGATCGTCGCCTGGACTTTACCGGCATCGATATAAACGTCGTCTTTTGGTGCATCGACGATCACGGAACCGGTGGTTTTACCGGCGTCGATGTTGATCACTGCACCGTTGCTCAAGGTCACGGTCACTGGTGTGCCGGCGGCATTGGTCAGGGTCGCGGTGTAGGTGATGTGACCACCTTCAGCCACGGAACCGGTGGCGCTCAGCGTCAGGTTGGTGGTGTCGACGGTGTCGGTCACTTTGGTGGTGACAGTGGTTTTGTCGGCGACCAGGTTTTCGTAGTTACCGCCGCTGACGGTGGTAATGGCGTTGGTCAGCGGGGTGTGGCCGATCAGCGCGTCGTTCGGCGCGGTGGTGGTCGCGGTGCCGGAGCTCGAACCAACCGGGATGGTGATGGTCTGGCCGTTGGCCAAGGTCACGATCACTGCCGAGCCGGTGACCGGTGCCGAGACGGTGGCGGTGTAGGTGACGGTGCCACCTTCAGCGGCGGTTTCGGTGGCGGTCAGTTTCACCGTCGAAGTGTCGATGGTGTCGGTGACGCTGGTCACCGCCGCCGTTTTATCGGTGACCAGATTCTCGAAGTTGCCACCGGTGGCGGTGGTGATCGTCGCCTGGACTTTACCGGCATCGATATAAACGTCGTCTTTTGGTGCATCGACCACCACGGAACCGGTGGTTTTACCGGCGTCGATGTTGATCACTGCACCGTTGCTCAAGGTCACGGTCACTGGTGTGCCGGCGGCATTGGTCAGGGTCGCGGTGTAGGTGATGTGACCACCTTCAGCCACGGAACCGGTGGCGCTCAGCGTCAGGTTGGTGGTGTCGACGGTGTCGGTCACTTTGGTGGTGACAGTGGTTTTGTCGGCGACCAGGTTTTCGTAGTTACCGCCGCTGACGGTGGTAATGGCGTTGGTCAGCGGGGTGTGGCCGATCAGCGCGTCGTTCGGCGCGGTGGTGGTCGCGGTGCCGGAGCTCGAACCAACCGGGATGGTGATGGTCTGGCCGTTGGCCAAGGTCACCACGACAGCCGAGCCGGTGACCGGTGCCGAGACGGTGGCGGTGTAGGTGACGGTGCCACCTTCAGCGGCGGTTTCGGTGGCGGTCAGTTTCACCGTCGAAGTGTCGATGGTGTCGGTGACGCTGGTCACCGCCGCCGTTTTATCGGTGACCAGATTCTCGAAGTTGCCACCGGTGGCGGTGGTGATCGTCGCCTGGACTTTACCGGCATCGATATAAACGTCGTCTTTTGGTGCATCGACCACCACGGAACCGGTGGTTTTACCGGCGTCGATGTTGATGACTGCACCGTTGCTCAAGGTCACGGTCACTGGTGTGCCGGCGGCGTTGGTCAGGGTCGCGGTGTAGGTGATGTGACCACCTTCAGCCACCGAGCCGGTTGCTGCCAGGGACAGCCCAGTGTTGTCGATCGAATCGGTAATCGTCGTGACCGCCGGCGTCGTGCTCGGGGTCAGCTGCTCGAAATTGCCGCCAGTGGTGCTTTCGATGGTGGTGCTGACGGTGCTGCCGTTTTTGTAAACGTCGTTCGGCGGAGTGTCGACCACCACCGTGCCGGAAGTCTTGCCAGCCTCGATATTGATCACCGCGCCGTTGGACAGGGTCACGCTCATCGCGGTGCCGGCCGGGTTAGTCAGCGTCGCGGTGTAAGTGATCTGTCCGCCTTCAACCACCGAACCATTCGCCGTCAGGGACAGACCGGTATTGTCGATCGAATCGGTAATCGTGGTAACGGCTGGGGTGGTGCTTGGGGTCAACTGCTCGAAATTGCCGCCAGTGGTGCTTTCGATGGTGGTGCTGACGGTGCTGCCGTTCTTGTAAACGTCGTTCGGCGGAGTGTCGACCACCACGGAGCCGGTGGTTTTACCGGCCTCAATGTTGATCACCGCGCCGTTGCTCAGCGTCACGCTCATCGCGGTGCCGGCCGGGTTGGTCAGGGTCGCGGTGTAAGTGATCTGACCGCCTTCGGTAATCGTGTTGTTGGCGGTGAGTGTCAGGCCAGTGTTGTCGATCGAGTCGGTAATCGTCGTAACGGCTGGGGTGGTGCTCGGGGTCAGCTGCTCGAAGTTACCGCCAGTGGTGCTTTCGATGGTGGTGCTGACGGTGCTGCCGTTTTTGTAAACGTCGTTCGGCGGGGTGTCGACCACCACCGTGCCGGAAGTCTTGCCAGCTTCGATATTGATCACCGCACCGTTCGACAGCGTCACGCTCATCGCCGTGCCGGCCGGATTGGTCAGGGTCGCGGTGTAGGTGATCTGGCCGCCTTCGGTAATCGTGTTGTTGGCGGTGAGTGTCAGGCCGGTGTTATCGATCGAGTCAGTGATCGTCGTAACGGCTGGGGTGGTGCTCGGGGTCAACTGCTCGAAATTGCCGCCAGTGGTGCTTTCGATGGTGGTGCTGACGGTGCTGCCGTTTTTGTAAACGTCGTTCGGCGGGGTGTCGACCACCACCGTGCCGGAAGTCTTGCCAGCTTCGATATTGATCACCGCACCGTTCGACAGCGTCACGCTCATCGCGGTGCCGGCCGGATTGGTCAGGGTCGCGGTGTAGGTGATCTGGCCGCCTTCGGTAATCGTGTTGTTGGCGGTGAGTGTCAGGCCGGTGTTATCGATCGAGTCAGTGATCGTCGTAACGGCTGGGGTGGTGCTCGGGGTCAACTGCTCGAAATTGCCGCCAGTGGTGCTTTCGATGGTGGTGCTGACGGTGCTGCCGTTTTTGTAAACGTCGTTCGGCGGAGTGTCGACCACCACGGAACCGGTGGTTTTACCGGCCTCGATGTTGATCACCGCGCCGTTGGACAGGGTCACGCTCATCGCGGTGCCGGCCGGATTGGTCAGCGTGGCGGTGTAGGTGATCTGTCCGCCTTCAACCACCGAACCATTCGCCGTCAGGGACAGACCGGTATTGTCGATCGAATCGGTAATGGTCGTAACGGCTGGGGTGGTGCTCGGGGTCAGCTGCTCGAAATTGCCGCCAGTGGTGCTTTCGATGGTGGTGCTGACGGTGCTGCCGTTTTTGTAAACGTCGTTCGGCGGGGTGTCGACCACCACGGAGCCGGTGGTTTTCCCGGCTTCGATATTGATCACCGCGCCATTGCTCAGGGTCACGCTCATCGCGGTGCCGGCCGGGTTGGTCAGCGTCGCGGTGTAGGTGATCTGGCCGCCTTCAACCACCGAACCATTCGCCGTCAGGGACAGACCGGTATTGTCGATCGAATCGGTAATCGTCGTAACGGCTGGGGTGGTGCTCGGGGTCAGCTGCTCGAAGTTGCCACCGGTGGTGCTTTCGATGGTGGTGCTGACGGTGCTGCCGTTCTTGTAAACGTCGTTCGGCGGAGTGTCGACCACCACGGAGCCGGTGGTTTTACCGGCCTCAATGTTGATCACCGCGCCGTTGCTCAGCGTCACGCTCATCGCCGTGCCGGCCGGGTTGGTCAGCGTCGCGGTGTAGGTGATCTGCCCGCCTTCGGTGACCAAACCGGTTGCTGCCAGGGACAGGCCGGTGTTGTCGATCGAATCGGTAATCGTCGTGACCGCCGGCGTCGTGCTCGGGGTCAGCTGCTCGAAGTTACCGCCAGTGGTGCTTTCGATGGTGGTGCTGACGGTGCTGCCGTTTTTGTAAACGTCGTTCGGCGGGGTGTCGACCACCACGGAACCGGTGGTTTTACCGACCTCGATGTTGATCACCGCGCCGTTGGACAGGGTCACGCTCATCGCGGTGCCGGCCGGATTGCTCAGGGTCGCGGTGTAGGTGATCTGGCCGCCTTCGGTAACCGAACCGGTTGCTGCCAGGGACAGGCCGGTGTTATCGATCGAGTCGGTAATCGTGGTAACGGCTGGGGTGGTGCTTGGGGTCAACTGCTCGAAGTTGCCACCGGTGGTGCTTTCGATGGTGGTGCTGACGGTGCTGCCGTTTTTGTAGACATCGTTCGGCGGAGTGTCGACCACCACGGAACCGGTGGTCTTGCCGGCTTCGATATTGATCACCGCGCCATTCGACAGGGTCACGCTCATCGCGGTGCCGGCCGGATTGGTCAGGGTCGCGGTGTAGGTGATCTGGCCGCCTTCGGTAACCGAACCGGTTGCTGCCAGGGACAGCCCGGTGTTGTCGATCGAGTCGGTAATCGTCGTAACGGCTGGGGTGGTGCTCGGGGTCAACTGCTCGAAGTTGCCACCGGTGGTGCTTTCGATGGTGGTGCTGACGGTGCTGCCGTTTTTGTAGACGTCGTTCGCTGGAGTGTCGACCACCACGGAACCGGTGGTCTTGCCGGCTTCGATATTGATCACCGCACCGTTCGACAGGGTCACGCTCATCGCGGTGCCGGCCGGGTTAGTCAGGGTCGCGGTGTAAGTGATCTGACCGCCTTCGGTAATCGTGTTGTTGGCGGTGAGTGTCAGGCCAGTGTTGTCGATCGAGTCGGTAATGGTCGTGACCGCCGGCGTCGTGCTCGGGGTCAACTGCTCGAAGTTACCGCCAGTGGTGCTTTCAATGGTGGTGCTGACGGTACTGCCGTTTTTGTAGACGTCGTTCGGCGGGGTGTCGACCACCACGGAACCGGTGGTTTTCCCAGCCTCGATATTGATCACCGCGCCGTTGCTCAGGGTCACGCTCATCGCGGTGCCGGCCGGGTTAGTCAGGGTCGCGGTGTAAGTGATTTGACCGCCTTCGGTGACCGAACCGGTTGCTGCCAGGGACAGGCCGGTGTTGTCGATCGAGTCGGTAATGGTCGTGACCGCTGGGGTGGTGCTCGGGGTCAGCTGCTCGAAGTTACCGCCAGTGGTGCTTTCAATGGTGGTGCTGACGGTGCTGCCGTTTTTGTAAACGTCGTTCGGCGGGGTGTCGACCACCACGCTGCCAGTAGTTTTCCCGGCCTCGATATTGATCACCGCGCCATTCGACAGGGTCACGCTCATCGCGGTGCCGGCCGGATTGCTCAGGGTCGCGGTGTAGGTGATCTGCCCGCCTTCGGTGATGCTGTTGTTGGCGGTGAGCGTCAGCCCGGTGTTGTCGATCGAGTCGGTGATCGTGGTAACGGCTGGGGTGGTGCTCGGGGTCAGCTGCTCGAAGTTACCGCCAGTGGTGCTTTCAATGGTGGTGCTGACGGTGCTGCCGTTTTTGTAGACGTCGTTCGGCGGAGTGTCGACCACCACGGAGCCGGTGGTTTTCCCAGCCTCGATATTGATCACGGCGCCGTTCGACAAGGTGACGGTCATCGGCGTACCGGCCGGGTTGGTCAGGGTCGCGGTGTAGGTGATCTGGCCGCCTTCGGTAATCGTGTTGTTGGCGGTGAGTGTCAGGCCAGTGTTGTCGATCGAGTCGGTAATGGTCGTGACCGCCGGCGTCGTGCTTGGGGTCAACTGCTCGAAGTTGCCACCGGTGGTGCTTTCGATGGTGGTGCTGACGGTGCTGCCGTTTTTGTAAACGTCGTTCGGCGGGGTGTCGACCACCACGGAACCGGTGGTTTTACCGGCGTCGATGTTGATCACCGCGCCGTTGCTCAGCGTCACGCTCATCGCGGTGCCGGCCGGGTTAGTCAGGGTCGCGGTGTAAGTGATCTGGCCGCCTTCGGTGACCGAACCGGTCGCAGCCAGGGACAAGCCGGTATTGTCGATCGAGTCGGTAATGGTCGTGACCGCCGGCGTCGTGCTCGGGGTCAACTGCTCGAAGTTACCGCCAGTGGTGCTTTCAATGGTGGTGCTGACGGTGCTGCCGTTTTTGTAGACATCGTTCGGCGGGGTGTCGACCACCACGCTGCCAGTAGTTTTACCGGCGTCGATATTGATCACCGCGCCGTTGCTCAGCGTCACGCTCATCGCGGTGCCGGCTGGGTTAGTCAGCGTCGCGGTGTAAGTGATTTGACCGCCTTCGGTGACCGAACCGGTCGCAGCCAGGGACAGGCCGGTGTTATCGATCGAGTCGGTAATGGTCGTGACCGCCGGCGTCGTGCTCGGGGTCAGCTGCTCGAAGTTGCCACCGGTGGTGCTTTCAATGGTGGTGCTGACGGTGCTGCCGTTTTTGTAAACGTCGTTCGGCGGAGTGTCGACCACCACGCTGCCGGTGGTCTTGCCGGCTTCGATGTTGATCACCGCGCCGTTGCTCAGCGTCACGCTCATCGCGGTGCCGGCTGGGTTAGTCAGCGTCGCGGTGTAAGTGATTTGACCGCCTTCGGTGACCGAACCGGTCGCAGCCAGGGACAGGCCGGTGTTATCGATCGAGTCGGTAATCGTCGTGACCGCCGGCGTCGTGCTCGGGGTCAGCTGCTCGAAGTTACCGCCGGTGGTGCTTTCGATGGTGGTGCTGACGGTGCTGCCGTTTTTGTAGACATCGTTCGGCGGGGTGTCGACCACCACGGAACCGGTGGTCTTGCCGGCTTCGATATTGATCACCGCACCGTTCGACAGCGTCACGCTCATCGCGGTGCCGGCCGGATTGGTCAGGGTCGCGGTGTAGGTGATCTGCCCGCCTTCGGTGATGCTGTTGTTGGCGGTGAGCGTCAGCCCGGTGTTGTCGATCGAGTCGGTGATCGTGGTAACGGCTGGGGTGGTGCTCGGGGTCAACTGCTCGAAGTTGCCGCCAGTGGTGCTTTCAATGGTGGTGCTGACGGTGCTGCCGTTTTTGTAAACGTCGTTCGGCGGAGTGTCGACCACCACGGAACCGGTGGTTTTACCAGCCTCGATATTGATCACGGCGCCGTTGCTCAGCGTCACGCTCATCGCGGTGCCGGCCGGGTTAGTCAGCGTCGCGGTGTAAGTGATCTGACCGCCTTCGGTGATCGTGTTGTTGGCGGTGAGTGTCAGGCCAGTGTTGTCGATCGAGTCGGTAATCGTCGTGACCGCCGGCGTCGTGCTTGGGGTCAACTGCTCGAAGTTGCCACCGGTGGTGCTTTCGATGGTGGTGCTGACGGTGCTGCCGTTTTTGTAAACGTCGTTCGGCGGGGTGTCGACCACCACCGTGCCGGAAGTCTTGCCAGCCTCGATATTGATCACCGCGCCATTGCTCAGCGTCACGCTCATCGCGGTGCCCGCTGGATTGGTCAGCGTCGCGGTGTAGGTAATCTGACCGCCTTCGGTGACCGAACCGGTTGCTGCCAGGGACAGGCCAGTGTTGTCGATCGAGTCATGAATCGTCGTCACAGCTGGGGTGGTGCTTGGCACCAGGTTTTCGAAATTGCCGCCGGTAGCCCCGGTGATGGTGGTGCTGACGGTGCTGCCATTCTTGTAGACGTCGTTGGCCGGTGTGTCGACGTTCACGCTGCCAGTGGTTTTGCCAGCATCGATGGTGATGGTCGATCCGTTGGACAGGGTCACGGTAACCGGTGTTTGCGCCGGGTTGGTCAGGGTCGCGGTGTAGGTGATCTGACCGCCTTCGGTGACGGTCGAGCCCGCCGTCAGGGTGACGGTGGTGGTATCAATCGTGTCAGTGACCTGTGTGACGGCTGGTGTCGGGTCGACGGTCAGCACCAGGCCACCACCACCGGTGGTGCCGGTGACATTGACGGTGATCTGATGCGGGTCGTTGTAGACGCTGTCATTCGGTGCCAGCGGAACATTGACGCTGCCACTTACCTGGCCGGCCTGGATGACAATGACCGAGCCATTGGACAGGGTGATACTCAGGTCAGTCAGCGGCGCCCGGGTGACGTTCGCAGTGTAAACCAGCACACCACCGGCTTCGGTGATGGTCGATGTAGCGCTGAGGCTCAGGGTCGAGCCAACCAGCACATTGTTGCCGTTATTGGTGTTCTGGGCGCCAGTGGTGATGTCGGCGGCGGAAGTACCCGCGCCAATGCCTGCGGTCGGGAAACCAATGGTCGGGGCTACGCGGGCAGCTGTTGCATCCAGTGCCACGAAGCTGTGGCCTCCGCCAGCCGCACCGCCCGAGCCTGTTGCCGTCGGGCCCGCGGCGGCGGCTTCGATATCTGTGGTCGGGTCAGCGCCCGCGAGGATAGCTTGTTGCAGCTCTTCTACCGATGGCGCGGCTTGCGCGGTGGCTTGCGCCAGGTCAGTAGTGGAATCCGGGGCACTGCCACTCCATTGGGTATCGCGGCCCAGATCCAGTGTGCGGCCGTCGGCCAGTTCAAGCGATACAGCGCCCGCCGGACCGGTATCGACCTGGTCGCCTGTGAACAGTCGGTCACCTTCAATCAGCACGCGCCTGATGCCTTCCGGGGACACCACGAAAACTTGACCAACAATGCTTTTGACGATGGCAACAACACTGCTCATTGAGGACTCTCCGTATGTTCCGTTCAGTAGGCTTCCATTGACCTGAAGAGGCTGTCTGCCATTTCAGTCTGGACGTACTTTCAAGGTGGGTGGCACATTAATTTGACGCTGTCTCGTCAATAACTTGGCTTTATCTTTTCGCTAATAACTTTGTGCCAAACTATTGACCTTCTGGGTGCCATCCTAAACAATCGTCCCAGTAATGTCACATTGATATTTATGTGGCGACCTGCCAGCAGTGTGTGACCCAGTTCTGATTTTTAACTTTCCGACATACGGTCATTCCGGTTGCCATTTTCCGTCGCAGCACTACGAGCTGTGATTTGAGACAAGAAGTCCTGGGAAATTCTTATATGCGTTCACACCTGTTCAAGGCTCTACCTTTAGTCCTTGCCACCAGTTTTGTACAAGCCCAAACCCTGCCTCAAGCCATGCAACAAGCACTGGATGTCCACCCGGAAATCCAGGCCGGCGTGAACAGTCGCCTTTCCGCCGATTATCAGCTAAGGGCTGCCCAAGGCGGGTACTTGCCAAAGGTCGATCTGCTGGGTGGTTATGGTCGTGAAGGCACTGACAACCCGACTACTCGTGCTGGCACCGGCAACAATCATTGGGAAACCTTGAACCGCGGCGAGTCGAGTCTGCGTTTGCAGCAAATGGTTTTTGACGGTTTCGCGACCTCCAGCGAAGTCGGGCGTCAACAAGCCACCGTCAACTCCCGCGCCTACTCATTGCTGGGTACTTCCGAGCGCACTGCGCTGACCGTGGCCCAGGTTTACCTCGACGTGCTGACCCGTCGCGAGTACGTGCGCCTGGCCGAGGAGAACCTGAAGAGCCACGAACGGATTTTTGACCAGATCAAACTGCGCACCTCGCGTGGCGTGGGCAGCGGTGCTGACCTCGATCAGGCCGAAGCACGTATGGCCCAGGCCCGCAACAACCTGATCACCGAGCAGACCAACCTGGCGGACGCCGAGACGAACTTCCTCAGCGCCGTGGGTCAGATGCCAGATCAACTGGAGCGTCCGGCATCCTTCCTGGCGCTGTTGCCGGCGAATCTGAATGAAGCTCGCTCGCAGATGCTCGAAAACAGCCCGGTCCTGCGTTCCGCCGAGTCCGATATTGCCGCGGCCGAGAAACAGTACGATACCGCCAAGTCGACGTTCTACCCACGTTTCGATGCCGAACTGGGCCGCACCGCCGACGATAATCTGGATGGTATGGTCGGTCATAACAATGAATGGCAGGCCATGCTGCGCATGCGCTTCAACCTGTATTCCGGCGGCAGCAACAAAGCTGACCTGGAATCCAAGTCTTACCTGTCGAACCAGGCGCTGGACATCCGCAACAATGCCTTGCGCGTGTTGAACGAAGAGTTGGGCCTGGCATGGAATGCCCTGAACAACGCCAACGCCCAAGTGCCGATCGCTCAGCAATATGTCGATCGCAGCACTGCCGTGCGCACCGCGTATCAGCAGCAGTTCAGCTTGGGCCAACGCACCTTGCTCGACTTGCTCGACAGTGAGAACGAACTGTTTACGGCTTCCCGTCGTCTGGCGGAAATCAAGAACATTCAGTTATTTACTCAGTATCGAATCAAGGCGACCATGGGCGAATTGCTCAAGAGCCAGGGCGTGGTAGCACCATTGGCCTCCGTCGTGTCGAACGATGTGAAGCCCAAGGTCCAACTCCCCGGTATGAATTGAGCAGATCCTTTTTTAGTCGTTAGCCAAGAGTGTCGAGCGTGGAATCAGAAGCCAGTCGAGTTAATCTCCGTCATGATCCACGCGCGTTGCACGACGATCCGTTACTGGACGGTCTGTTAGCCCTCTGCACTCTGCACCAGAAACCTGCGAGCGCGGCAATGCTGACCACCGGTCTGCCATTGCCCAAGCAGCGTCTGAGCGTGGAATTACTTCCTCGTGCGGCAGCCCGCGCCGGACTGCAAGGGCGGGTGCTGCAACGCAAGCTGGCGCAAATTCCAGCGATTGCCATGCCGGCGCTGTTGCTGCTCAAGGACGGTCGCAGTGCCGTGCTGCTGGGCTGGCTCGGCGATGACCAGGCGCGTCTGCTGCTCAGTGAAAGCGATGGCGGTGAAGTTCACGTCAGCCGCGAACTGCTAGACGACGATTACACCGGGCAAGCGTTTTTCGCCCAGCCCCAACATAAATTCGATGTGAACCACGGCACGCTGATCCCGCGTGCGCGCTCCTGGTTCCGCGATACCCTCAAGCGTTCGCGCTGGCTGTATGTCGACGCCATCGCCGCCAGTTTCCTGATCAACATCATTGCCATGGCTGCGCCGCTGTTCGTGATGAACGTCTACGACCGCGTGGTGCCGAACCAGGCCGAAGCGACCTTGTGGGTGCTGGCCATTGGCATCACCGGGGCTTACCTGTTCGACCTGATCCTTAAAAGCCTGCGCAGTCTGTGCCTGGACCTGGCCGGCAAAAAAACCGACCTGATCATCTCCGCGACGCTGTTCGAGCGGATTGTCGGTATGGCGATGAAGTACCGCCCGGCACGGGTCGGCAGCTTTGCCCAGAACATCCATGAGTTTCAGAGCCTGCGCGACTTCCTCGCTTCGCTGACCCTGACCAGCCTGATCGACCTGCCGTTCACCTTGCTGATTTTCCTGGTGATCGCCCTGCTGGGCGGGCATCTGGTGTGGATTCCGGTGCTGGCGTTCCCGATTGCCCTGCTGATCGGCTACGCGTTGCAGAAGCCACTGGTGGCGACCATGGAGCGAACCATGGCGCTGGGCGCCGAGCGCCAGTCGAGCCTGATCGAAACCCTCGCCGGTCTCGACGCGGTGAAGGTCAACAACGCTGAAAGCGAGCGTCAGTACCAGTGGGAGCAGACCATTGGCACCCTCAGCCGCCTTGAGCTGCGGGTGAAAATGCTTTCCGGTCTGGCAATGAACATCACCCTGCTGATCCAGCAACTGGCCGGGGTGATCATGATCGTCTTCGGCGTTTACCAGATCATTGCCGGCAACCTCAGCATGGGCGGTCTGATCGCCTGCTACATGCTCAGTGGTCGAGCCCTCAGCCCGCTGGCGTCATTGTCCGGTTTGCTGACCCGTTATCAGCAGGCGCGGGTCACGATGACCTCGGTCGACCAGATGATGGAGTTGCCGCAAGAGCGCAACTTCGAAGAGCGCCCGCTGAGCCGCAAAGTGCTGCAGGGTGGCATCGAGTGCCGTCAGTTGAATTTCACCTACCCGGGTCAGCAGAATCCGGCGCTGAAGAACATCAACCTGATCATCAAGCCGGGTGAAAAGATCGGCATCATCGGTCGCAGCGGCTCGGGCAAGAGCTCGCTGGCCAAACTGCTGGTCGGCCTGTATCAGTCGGACGCTGGCGCGTTGCTGGTGGATGGCGTGGACATCCGTCAGATCGACGTCAGCGAACTGCGCCACAACATCGGTTATGTACCGCAGGACATCCAGCTACTCGCCGGCACGCTGCGCGACAACCTGGTGTCCGGCGCCCGCTACATGGAAGACGAGCTGGTACTGCAAGCTGCTGAACTGGCCGGCGTGCACGAATTCGCCCGTCTGCACCCGCAGGGTTATGAGCTGCAAGTCGGCGAGCGCGGGCAAAACCTTTCCGGCGGTCAGCGTCAGAACGTGGCCCTGGCCCGTGCCTTGCTGCTCAATCCGCCGATTCTGCTGCTCGACGAACCGACCAGCGCCATGGATAACACCGGTGAAGAGCGCTTGAAACAACGCCTGCAAGCCGTCGTAGAGAGCAAGACTGTGGTGCTGGTGACGCACCGGGCTTCGTTGCTGTCGCTGGTTGACCGATTGCTGGTGATCGATCGCGGGCAAATTCTGGCCGATGGTCCAAAAGCCACGGTGATGGAAGCGTTGAAGAAGGGGCAGATCAGTGTTGCTTAAGTCCGGTATGCGCGACTCGATCCGTCGTTATTTCAAAGGCTCTGATTCGCTGAGTGGCCAACCCTTGCCCGAGGTGAACAAGGCGCTGATCGAAGACGCCCCGCGTGTGGTCCGATTGACCATCTGGGCCATCATCGGCTTCTTTCTGTTCCTGCTGCTGTGGGCCAATTTTGCGGTGATCGATGAGGTCACCAAAGGCGATGGCAAGGCCATTCCGTCCTCCAAGCTTCAGAAAATCCAGAACCTGGAGGGCGGTATCGTCGCTGAGCTCTTCGTTCGCGAAGGACAAATCGTCGAAGCCGGCGCGCCGTTGATTCGTCTGGATGACACGCGCTTTCAGTCCAACGTCGGCGAAACCGAAGCCGACCGTTTGTCCATGTTGCTGCGCGTGGAACGCTTGAGCGCGGAAGTCGACGACCGCCCGCTGAGCTTTCCTGACGACGCGATGAAAGCGGTGCCCGGTCAGGCCGCCAGCGAAAAATCACTCTATGAGAGCCGTCGTCAGCAACTGCATGATGAAATCGGTGGCTTGCAAGAACAGCTGATCCAGCGCCAGCAAGAGCTGCGCGAATTCACTTCCAAACAGGCGCAGTACCGCAGCGGTCTGGCGTTGCAACATCAGGAAATCAACATGTCGGAGCCACTCGTGGCTCAAGGTGCGGTATCGCCGGTGGAAGTGTTGCGACTCAAGCGCGCTGAAGTCGAAACCCGTGGTCAACTGGACGCCACCACCCTGGCGATCCCGCGTGCCGAGTCGGCGATCAAGGAAGTGCAGCGCAAGATCGACGAGACCCGTGGAAAATTCCGCAGTGAGGCGCTGACTCAGCTCAACGAGGCCCGCACCGACCTGAACAAGGCGAAGGCGACCGGCAAGGCTCTGGAGGACCGCGTCAGCCGGACCTTGGTGACCTCGCCGGTACGCGGCATCGTCAAGCAGTTGCTGGTCAACACCATCGGTGGCGTGATCCAGCCCGGCAGTGACATGGTCGAAATCGTCCCGCTGGACGACACCTTGTTGGTGGAAGCGAAGATCCGCCCGCAGGACATCGCGTTCCTGCATCCGGGTCAGGAGGCCATCGTCAAATTCACGGCCTATGACTACACCATCTATGGTGGCCTGAAAGCCAAGCTGGAACAGATCGGTGCCGACACCATCACCGACGAAGACAAGAAAACCACCTACTACGTGATCAAGCTGCGCACCGAGCGCAGCCACTTGGGTACCGACGAAAAACCCTTGTTGATCATTCCGGGCATGGTCGCCTCGGTGGACATCATCACCGGCAAGAAAACCATCCTCAGCTACCTGCTCAAACCGATCATCAAGGCGCGGGCAGAGGCGTTGCACGAGCGCTAACTCGCTTCAAAAAGATCGCAGCCTGCGGCTGCTCCTACAGTTTGTCGTGAATACAGTAGGAGCTGCCGCAGGCTGCGATCGTTTTAATCTTTAGGGATTGCCATATAGTTATTCATTAACGGTATTTAAATACTTTTTCTTATACCTATAAAGTCAACCTCCTGCGTACCCACCGACCAATCGGCGTGCCGCACGAAATGAACCCACACGGGACCTCCGTGAGTTTCTGATCGACGCACACGCCATTGAGCGTGCTCTGCGTGGGAGTGATGTATGCCTGTACTGTCCGCTTCGCCAAGCGCCGCGACCCTCGCGCCGCAACCCTTCGAGATTCGCCCGTTCAGCGGCGCCGTCGGTGCCGAAATCATTGGCCTGAACCTGGCGTTGCCGGTTAATGACCAAGACTTCGCACGCATCCACCGCGCGCACCTGGATCACCATGTCGTGGTGTTCCGCGACCAGCGCATCAGCCCTGAACAACAGATCGCCTTCAGTCGCCGTTTTGGTGTGTTGCAGATCCATGTGCTCAAGCAGTTTCTGCTGACTAATCACCCGGAAATTCTCATCGTTTCCAACATCATCGAAAACGGCCAAGCCATCGGTCTCGGTGACGCTGGCAAGTTCTGGCATTCCGACTTGTCCTATAAAGAACTGCCGAGCCTGGGCTCGATGCTCCACGCCCAGGAGCTGCCGTCCGAAGGCGGCGACACACTGTTCGCCGACCAGCACAAAGCCTGGGACAACCTGCCCGACGCGTTGCGCAAAGCGGTCGAAGGACGCTCTGCCGCGCACTCCTATACCGCGCGTTACAGCGAGAGCAAGTTCGAAGGCAACTGGCGCCCGACCCTGACCCCGGAGCAACTCGCCCAGGTCAACGAAGTGGTGCATCCGGTTGTTCGCACTCACCCGGAAAACGGTCGCAAGGCACTGTTTGTCAGCGAGGGGTTCACCACCCGTATCGTCGGTTTGCCGGAAGACGAAAGCCGGCAACTGCTGGCCGAGCTCTACGCCCACAGCGTGCTGCCGGAAAACATCTATCGCCATCAATGGCAGCCCCACGACCTGGTGTTCTGGGACAACCGCTCACTGATTCACCTGGCCGCCGGTTGCCCGAGCCATCTGCGCCGCAAGCTCCACCGCACCACCATCCAGGGCGACGCGCCTTTCTGATCGGCTGCATTTCGGAGATACCTGCCATGCCCAAACGTATTTCATTCGCGCCGCTGGCCGCCGCCATCGGCCTGGGTTTCAGCCTGCTCGCCGGGAGTCTGGTGGCACCGACTGTGGCTCACGCCGAAGGCGAAATCCGCATCGCCGAGCAGTTCGGCATCGTTTACCTGCTGCTTAACGTGGTCCGTGACCAGAACCTGATCGAGAAGCACGGCAAGGAAGAGGGTATCGACATCAAGGTCGACTGGACCCAGCTCTCCGGCGGCGCTGCCGTCAACGATGCGTTGCTCTCCGGTTCCATCGACATTGCTGGCGCCGGTGTCGGTCCGTTGCTGACCATATGGGACCGCACTCACGGCAAGCAGAACGTCAAGGCCGTGGCCTCGTTGGGTAACTTCCCGTATTACCTGCTGAGCAATAATCCGAAGGTCAAAACCATCGCCGATTTCACCGAGCAAGACCGCATCGCAGTACCGGCGGTTGGGGTTTCCGTGCAGTCGCGGTTCCTCCAGTACGCGGCCGCCAAGCAGTGGGGCGACAAGGAATTCAATCGCCTCGACAAGTACACCATTGCCGTCCCGCACCCGGACGCCACAGCCGCATTGATCGCTGGCGGCACCGAGCTGACCGGGCACTTCTCCAACCCGCCGTTCCAGGATCAGGCGCTGGAAAACCCTAACGTTCATGTCGTGCTCAACACTTACGACCTGCTGGGCCCGAACTCGCCGACCGTACTGTTCGCCACCGAAAAATTCCGCAACGAGAACCCGAAAACCTACAAGGCCTTCATCGAAGCCCTGACCGAAGCCGCCGAGTTCGCCCAGAATGACAAGGGCGCGGCGGCGGACACTTACCTGCGCGTGACCAAAGCAAAAATCGACCGCGCCGCGCTGCTGAAAATCATCGACAACCCGCAGTTCGAATTCAGCGTCACGCCGAAAAACACGTATCCGCTGGCCGAATTCCTCTACCGCGTCGGCGCGATCAAGAACAAGCCAGACTCGTGGAAGGACTATTTCTTCCAGGACGCCAAACCGCTGCAAGGGAGCTGACCGCCATGAATGTACCCTTGCAAGGCCACACGGCCAGCAACCCGATCGCAAGCACACAGGCGTTGCTTACGGTCGATAACGTCAGCCTTGAGTACCGCACGCCGCAACGCGTGGTGCGGGCGACCCATCAGGTCAGTTTCGAAGTCGACCCGGCGGATCGTTTTGTCCTGCTTGGCCCGTCCGGTTGCGGCAAGTCGACCTTGCTCAAGGCCGTTGCGGGGTTCATTGCGCCCTGTGAAGGGCAGATCCGCCTGCAAGGGCAGGCCGTCAGTGCACCGGGGCCTGACCGGATTGTGGTGTTTCAGGAATTCGATCAGCTACCACCCTGGAAAACCGTCAAACAGAACGTGATGTTTCCGTTGCTGGCCTCGAAAACCCTCAAGCGTCGCGAGGCTGAAGAACGGGCGCTGCACTACCTCGAAAAGGTCGGTCTGGCGGCGTTTGCCGACGCCTACCCACATACCTTGTCCGGCGGCATGAAGGCGCGGGTGGCGATAGCCCGGGCTTTGGCCATGCAGCCGAAAATTTTGTTGATGGATGAGCCGTTCGCTGCGCTCGACGCGCTGACCCGACGCAAGATGCAGGAGGAGTTATTGCTGCTGTGGGAGGAGGTACGTTTCACCCTGTTGTTCGTCACCCACTCCATCGAAGAGGCGCTGGTGGTGGGCAACCGGATTTTGCTGCTGTCGCCCCATCCCGGTCGGGTGCGAGCGGAAATCCACAGCCATCAATATGATTTGCACAGCCTTGGCGGCGTGGCGTTTCAACAGTCTGCACGACGCATTCATCGGCTGTTATTCGATGAGGGCCAGCCTGCCGAGAATGAATTCGAACTGGATTTCAACGATATCCGCATTGCTTATTGAGCGGCTGGAGGAGTGCCCGATGAGCCATTCATCACCTGTGCGTCAAGAATATGAAGTTGAGTTGCAACCCCTGTTGAGCGTTGCGCTGGAGCGCGAATTGCCTCTTGGTCAGCGCCTCTGGCAGCAGGGCTGGTTGCGTAAAAGCCTGATCCTGATGCTGCTGGCGGTGCTCTGGGAAGCCGTCGCGCGTTATCAAAACAATGACCTGTTGCTGCCGAGCTTCGTGCAAACCGCTCATGCGCTGTACGACGGGCTGCTTAGCGGAGAGTTGCTGGGCAAGGTCGGGATTTCGCTGGTGGTGCTGCTCAAGGGGTATCTGATCGGCATCGTCCTGGCGTTTGCCTTGACCACACTGGCGGTGTCGACCCAGTTCGGCCGCGACCTGCTGAGCACCCTGACCTCGATGTTCAACCCATTGCCGGCGATTGCCTTGTTGCCGTTGGCACTGCTGTGGTTCGGGTTAGGACAGAACAGTCTGATTTTCGTGCTGGTGCATTCGGTGCTTTGGGCCTTGGCCCTGAACACCTACGCCGGGTTTCTCGGCGTCTCGGAAACCTTGCGCATGGCGGGTCGCAATTACGGCTTGAAGGGCATCCGCTTTGTGCTGTTCATCCTGATTCCCGCAGCCTTGCCGTCGATCCTCGCAGGGCTGAAAATTGGCTGGGCCTTCGCTTGGCGCACACTGATCGCCGCCGAACTGGTGTTCGGCGCCACCAGCGGCAAGGGCGGCTTGGGCTGGTACATCTTCCAGAACCGCAACGAGCTGTACACCGACAAGGTTTTTGCCGGGTTGGCGGTGGTGATCCTCATCGGTTTGCTGGTGGAGAACCTGGTGTTCGACACCCTGGAGCGAGTCACGGTGAAGCGCTGGGGGATGCAGCATTAGGCTTCCGATTCTGCAAAAACACCACATACCCGCGAAACCACTCACGCTGAAATCGAGGCCGCGATCATACCGCGCACAGCTCGAAACGTAGCAATGCCGAGCCTCTATTTCGGGCAGCGGTGGCTAATTGCTTGACGCTTGCCGAAGCTGTCGTAGACTCCGCCCATCTGTCAGGGAGACACCGATATGCAGCGTTTTCGTGGTTTGGCTTTAGGTTTGATCGGACTGGCAGGCGTGGCGCAGGCGCAAACGCCCGTGTCAGACGATCCACTGTTGGAAAACAACGTCGCAGGCAGTCATGCGACTACCAGCAGCAGCGAAGCCCGCGGTGTGTTGCGTGCCCGCGATCAAGCGGTGCTTGCCAGCGAACTGCCCGGAAGAATTGTCGAGTTGCCGTTCAGTGAAGGTGAGTCTTTCAAGAAGGGCGACATCCTGGCGCGTTTCGACTGCTCGGCCTTTCAGGCGCAGCTCAACGCCTCGCAGGCCGCTAGCCGTGGTGCCGGCGAAGAGTTGGCTCACAACAAGCAACTCGCTTCGTTGAACTCGGTCGGGCGTTTCGAAGTGGCGCGAGCCGAAGCCAAACTCAGCGAAACCCAGGCGCAATCTCAGGTGTATCAGGTTCAGGTCAAACGCTGCAGCGTGGTTGCGCCGTTTGACGGCCAGGTCGTCGAACGCAAGGTTCAGCGTTATGAAAGCGTCGCCGCCGGTGCGCCGCTGCTGGAAATCGTCGACAACCGCAGCCTGGAAATCCACTTGCTGGTGCCGTCGCACTGGATGGGCAAACTTAAGCCCGGGCAGACCTTCAGCTTCGTTCCCGATGAAACCGGCCAACCACTCGATGCCACGGTCAAGCGCCTCGGTGCACGGATCGATGAAGGCAGCCAGACCCTGCTGCTGGTCGCAACGGTGCCCAACGCCAGCGGCTTGTTGGCCGGGATGAGCGGCACGGCGCGCTTCGCGGAGCTCAAGTGAACGCGCCCGTCGCTGGCGGCGCCGAGCAGGTCTTCGCGCGCTTTCTGGAGCTGGAGCGCCAGACCCGCGCCGCGCGCAATACCGAACAACTGGCCTACAGCCTGACCAACGACGGTCAGGCGTTGTTCGGCTTTCGTCACGCGGCGCTGTTGATCGCCGGCAAGGTGCGGGCGATTACGGGCGTCAGTGCCGTGGAGCCGAATGCGCCGTTTGTAGCGTTCGTCGAGCAAGCGGTGGCGCAGTTGTTCAAGCTCGACCTGGTGAAACAGGCGCGGGTTGTACCGGCGACTGCGTTAAGCGGCCCGACTCAGGCTGACTGGCAAAGTCTTTCCGCCGCGCAGGTTTTTTGGTTACCGCTGATTGATCGGCAGGGCCAGGTATTCGGCGGTTTATGGCTGGCTCGCGATGTACCGTGGAACCCCTCCGAGCAAGTGCTGTTGTCGCAACTGGGCGACACGTTCAGCCATGCTTGGTTGGCGCTGCAACCGCGTCAACCGTGGCGCCTGCGCTGGACTCGCAAACGCCAGGTCGCCTTGGTGGCGGTGTTGCTGCTGGGTTTGTTGATCCCGGTGCGTCAGTCGGTGCTGGCGCCGGCCGAAGTCGTGCCACTTGGCGGTCAGGTGGTGGCGGCGCCGTTGGACGGGGTGATCGCCGAGTTCCTGGTCAAACCCAACCAGAGCGTGAAGACCGGCGACCTGTTGCTGCGTTTCGAAGGCACCACGCTCAAAGCCCAGGCGGATGTCGCCGACCGTGCCTTGGGCGTGGCGGAAGCCGAGCTCAAGGCCAACGCCCAGCGAGCCTTTGCCGACGCCGAGTCGAGTTCGAAAATTGATTTGTTGGCCGCACGGGTCGAGCAGAAACGTGCCGAACGCGATTACGCCCGCGAACTGCTCAAACGCAGCGAAGTCCGCGCCGAACGGGACGGCATTGCGGTGTTCGCCGACGCTGAACGCTGGACGGGGAAACCGGTGCAGACCGGCGAACGGCTGATGGAAATCGCTGACCCGAGCCAAGCGGAATTGCGCATCGAGCTGGCGGTCGGCGATGCCATTGCACTGGAACCGGGGGCGCAGGTGGCGCTGTTTCTCGACAGTGACCCGTTGCAACGTCATTTGGCCAAACTCGAACGTTCGGCTTACGAAGCGCAACCGACGGCCGGCGGACAGCTGGCTTATCGGCTCGACGCCAGTTTCGACGCCGCGCCGCCGCGTATCGGTTTGCGCGGTACGGCGAAAGTCTTCGGTGATCGCGCGCCGCTGGCGCTGTACCTGTTGCGCAAGCCACTGGCCGGTTTGCGCCAAAGCGTGGGGCTCTAAATGACATTGCCCAGCCTGCGTGCCGATTTACAGTTGCAGATGGCCGCTCCGGCGCTGGACGGGTCGCCGCGCTGGACCCTGGCCGACCCGCTGCGCGGGCGCTACTTCAAGCTCGGTGCCGCGGCGATGCGCTTGCTGCGGCATTGGTCTTTGGGCGATCCCGAGCAGGTGCTGCGCGCCGCCAATCGCGAACCGGGTTTGCCGCTGGACGCCACGGAGCTTGAGCAGTTGCTGAGCTTCTTGCGGGCCCACGACCTGATCTCCTCCCTCGACCCGCAACAGCGCGCCAGTTATGGCCTCAAGGCAGCCGCACAACGTCAGAGTGTGTGGCAGATCTTGCTGCATCAATACCTGTTCTTCCGGATTCCACTGTGGCGCCCGGACGCTTTCCTCAATCGTGCCTGGCCGTGGCTCGCGCGTTTTGGCCCTGGAGCGCTGCGTTATGGTTTGCCGCTGACTCTGGGCCTGGGGGTGTTTCTGGTCTCGCGAGACTGGCAGCGTTTTATCGCGACATTCCCGCACTTGTTCAGCCTCGGCGGCGCGTTGGCGTTTGGGGTGGCGTTGTTCTTCGCCAAGCTGTGTCACGAATTCGGCCATGCCTTCATGGCCAAGCGTGCCGGCTGCCGGGTGCAAAGCATGGGTGTGGCGTTCATGGTGCTGCTGCCGATGTTTTACACCGATGTCAGCGACGCCTGGCGGGTCAATGATCGTCGCGCGCGCCTGCTGATCGGCGCGGGTGGAGTGCTCGCCGAGTTGCTGCTGGCGTGTATCGCCTTGCTCGCCTGGTCACTGTTGCCGGACGGGCCGGCGCGTACGGCGGCGTTCATGCTCGCCAGCGCTACCTGGCTCACGACGCTGGCGGTCAACCTGAACCCATTCATGCGTTTTGATGGTTACTTTTTGCTCAGCGACTTCTGGGAGGTGGACAACCTTCAGGGTCGGGCATTTGCCTTGTGTCGTTGGCGATTGCGTGAGGCGCTGTTCGGTTACGGCACACCGGCACCGGAGCCTTGGTCGCCGGCGATGCGACGGCGGTTGCTGTGGTGGGGATACGGCTCGTGGCTGTGGCGCGCGGTACTGTTTTTCGGGATTGCGCTGGCGGTGTATCACCTGTTCTTCAAGCTGTTGGGGATCTTCCTGATGCTGGTTGAACTGGTGTGGTTCATCTTCTTGCCGATTGCCCGCGAAGGGCGAGAGTGGTGGAGCCGCCGCGAACAGGCCCATGCACCGCGGGCGTTGCTCAGTGGCTTGGGATTGCTGGCGCTGATCGTCGTGCTGGTGCTGCCGTGGCGCAGCGCGGTGGAATTGCCGAGCATGCTGGAGGCTGGCCGGGTCAGTGCCTTGCATGCGCCGGTGGCGGCACGGGTCAAACAGCTGAATGTCAGCGACGGACAGATCGTTGCTCAGGGCGATGTGTTGATTGAGCTGGAGTCGCCGGACCTGGACTCGCGTCAGGCTATCGTGCGCCGCGAAATCGAGATCCAGCAATTGCAGATGCGACGTCAGGCCGGGCGCAGCGAAACCGCCGCCGATGCGGGCATTGTCGAACAGCGGTTGGCGGAGGCGGTGGCCGAGTATCGCGGTTTGGCGGCGCAGCGCGAGCGCTTGTTGCTGCGGGCACCCCAGGCCGGTCAGGTGCGCGATCTGTTGCCGCAACTGGCCGTTGGCCGCTGGTTGTCGCCCAAAGACACCTTGGCCCGGGTCGTCGAAGAGGGCGCACGACTGCGCGGTTATCTGGCCGAAGCCGAACTGTGGCGGGTTGTACCCGGTGCAACGGGGCGGTTTATCGCCGAGGACCCGATGCACCCGGCAGTGGCGGTCGAGCTGACGGAAGTCGACGCCAACGGTGCGGCAGTGGTCGAACAGGAGGCGCTGACCTCCGACCACCACGGACCGATCGCCGTGCGCCGCGATCAGAGCCAGCGCGCGGAGCCGGTGCAGGCGCAATACGCGGTGCGGCTCAAAGTCCTCGACAGCATTGCCACCCCGGTGCAGCCATTGCGGGGGCTGGTGGTGTTGCAGGGTCGCAGTGAGTCGTTGCTGGGTACCGCCTGGCGCCGATTGGCGGCGTTGGGTGTGAGGGAGAGTGGTTTTTAGCGCAGGGAGAATCACGATGTTGAACAACAATGCCAATGCCGCGGACGGTTTGGTGGTGCGTCCGTCGCGGGCGACCGATGGGCCGTTTCTGCAAAGCCTCTACCATGCGGCGCGCCCCGATCTGCAATGGATCGACGGCGAACGAGAGCGGGTCGAGGAAGTCATCGCCCAGCAGTTTCAGGTGCAGGAGCAGGGTACCGGGGAACACTTCCCCAACGCGATGCACTATGTGGTCGAGAAGCTCGACACCCCGATTGGTGCCTTGACCGCCGAGTTTGGCAGCAACGAAATTCGCGTCCTGTACCTGGCGTTCATTCCGGCTGCCCGCGGCAAGGGTTATGGCCGCACGGTGCTGCAAGGCGTGCAAAAAGCCGCCGCACAGGTGCGCTGCCCGGTGGCGACGGTGGTCTGGGCCAGCAATCCCCACGCCCGCCAGCATTACCTGGCGTTGGGCTTTCAGGTAGAAGAACAAAATCCGGCAGCCGAACGGCTGGTCTGGTATCCCGGCCAGCCGCAGATTCTGGTCAGTTGAAGGTGATGTAGAAGTACGCCCGGCTTGCGTCGCGCTCCAGAGCCGGTGTGCGCGATACATATATATCTGCGGTACGACCCAGCCCAGGCAAGTCGATAGCACAGAGCCCATCGACGAACGGGGTGGACTGCAGGCTGCTCAACGCCACGCCAAACGGCATACGGCTGCTCGCTGACAAGCGAGCCTTGGGCGTGTCCTCTACCGAGTCGATGATCACGGGCAGTTCGCTGCCATCCTCCAGATACAGCAGGGTGGGTGTTCCCAGTAATTGTCGGAAATGGTTGCCGTTGACCTGTTGCTGCATATTCTGGCTCCAGAAAGTAAAGGGCCGGGGCCTTGGGCCCCGGCGCTCTGGTCAGTTGCGAGTCGGGTAGAGACCGTTGAGACATATGCTGAAGTTAAGCACCAGGAACGGATTCATGGTGTCCACTGGCACACCACCACCGATGGGCGCCACGGCGACGGCAACATTGACCGTGCCGCCAACGGCGGTGCTGACACCTTGCATCGGTACAGGCGTGGAGCCAATTGCATTCGTGTAAATGTCGGCGGAGGTCGGGCCGGACGCCGGCGAGGCGCCGATAAAGCTATTGGTGGCCGAGGGGGCATTCGCGGCGGTCGTGGCAACACCGGCCAGATTGACCGTGGTCGTGGCGGTCAGGGCATTGGTGGCGGTAGCGGTGGCGGTGGGTTGGTGAACCGGCAGGTTGCTCACCGCGACGGTGGTTTTTTCGCCCCCATGGGAGGTGCCGATCACCCGTGGGGTGAGGTTCAGGCCCGAGCCCTGGCACAGAGGCAGGCGACCCTGCAGGTCCGGCAGCATGAAGTTTGTCGAGCCGTTGCCACCGTATTTGGTGCCGAGCAAGGCGAACAGCGCCTGGAACTGGTTGACCTGCAAGGTCTGCCCGTTGCACAACGCCCAGCCGCTGGGTGGATAGTCGAAAGCGAAGCTCTGGATGGTTCCGGTAAACACTTCCATGGTTGATATCCCTGTGTTTTTTCGAGGAGGCCGGCTTGTCCGCCGACCACCGATCAGCGTAGCTGCTAAGTCGAATGCCGCTACATTGCGTGCGTGCAGGGAATGGGGCAGCATCCACACCCAGTTCAAGGTCCACGCCTTATAGGGCCTTTCGATCACCCAGGGGGATAGATGGAATACCGTAGAGAAACAGAGCTTGCGGGCAAGCCTGATGAGCGTTCTGCGCGCACTCGGCTGACGGCCTCGGCGCGTCTGTTTCAGTGGCTGACCGATTATGGAATCTGGCCGATTCTGGCGCTGGCGGCGTTCGTGCGGTTTTATGACCTGACGGCGGCGGCGATTTGGGGGGATGAAGGCTCCAGTCTGCTGATGAGCCAGTACGATCTGGCCGGGATCTGGTTCCACGCGGCCCGTGATGTGCATCCACCGCTCTACTTCATGGTGCTGCACGGCTGGATCGAACTGTTCGGCGACGGCATTCTTTCGATTCGCAGCCTGAGTGCCCTGCCGGGAATTGCTACGGTGGCACTGGGCGTCTGGCTGGTACGGTTGATCGCCAACCCGCGGGTGGCGTTGCTGGCAGGGTTGTTGCTGGCGCTATTTCCTTCGGCGGTGCGTTACAGCCAGGAAGTGCGGATGTATTCATTGCTGGGCCTGTTGCTGCTCGGCGCGACGATTGCGCTGGTGTATTGGATCAAACAGCCCCAGCGCGCACGGTATCTGGTGATCTATGCACTGCTGATGGCCGCCGGGTTTTACACCCACTACTTCACGGCCCTGTGCGTGATTGCCCATTGGCTGTACCTGCTGGTGCTGCGCATGCAGCCGGGCAGCCCGTTGCGGCACATCAACCGCCCGGGCTGGTGGCTGACCAACGCGGCGATCGTGCTGCTGTTTCTGCCGTGGGTACCCGAACTGCTGAGTCTGGTTCAGCACATGCCGGAACTCAAGGCCAGCGGCGATGTGGGCTGGGAAGATCCGGTCACCCTCAGCTCCCTGCCGTCCATGGTCTGGACCTTCATGATCCAGGGCGATGACGACACTCTGCCCAGGTCAGTATTTTTCGCACTGCCGGTGCTGTTGCTGGGCGTGATCGTGTTGACGGTGCTGCGTGATCGCAGCGTCTACCGCTGGAGTGCGTTGCTGGCGATTTACACGGTGGTGCCGCTGGTGCTGGTTTTCCTGGTGTCGTTCATTTCGCCGGTGTTCATCGAACGCTACGTGACGGCCTTCGCGCTGGGCCTGCCACTGATCATCGCACTGAGCATCGATGGCCTGAAAAAAGGCTTTCGGGTGCTGGCCCTGGCATTACTCATGCTGTTTGTTGGTATTGAAGGGGTGGGCCTGAAAA
The DNA here is from genome assembly GCF_001874645.1 of Pseudomonas frederiksbergensis. Classification (NCBI taxonomy): domain Bacteria; kingdom Pseudomonadati; phylum Pseudomonadota; class Gammaproteobacteria; order Pseudomonadales; family Pseudomonadaceae; genus Pseudomonas; species Pseudomonas frederiksbergensis. Next base: position 2,763,144 of record NZ_CP017886.1, on the reverse strand, counting down.
ACAACGCGACCGTCGATACGAATGACCAGCTCAATGTGACGGTCGAATTCATCAATCAGCATTACGAGGCGGGTGATCAGGTCGTCATCAGTGATCTGCTCTGGTACATGCCGTACGTCTACTACGATCGCACCGTCGTCCAGCCACGGCTTTTTACTCCCCCTTGGCCAATGGCACGTCCAGTCGCCCGAATGCCTACGGTTTCGGTACGCTGGTAGAGGAAGCAGCCGACAAGATTTACCTCGATCACCTCAGTGACCTGCCGCCCGGCACGAGCCGTGTGTGGCTGTTCAGCACCGCTGACCAGCCTGATGAGTTCGCACCACTGCCCGAGGGTTGGCAGAAAATCAGTGAAAAAGTCGCAGGCAATGCGCGGGGGCGGCTGTTTGTCATCAACAACCCTGGAAAGTGACGCGTAGGCACACGGCGAAGCACCTCAGTACCCGCTAATCGGAAGATCAAAAGATCGTCCGAACGCGGCCCGAACCTGCGGCAGCTCCTACACGGTATCGACGTAGGAGCTGGCGAAGCCTGCGATCTTTTGCCGTTAAAGCCCCTCCAGCTCCGCCCCCAGATCATTCAACCGATCTTCCTTCCCCCTCGGTGATGTCCGTCGCGGCGAGCCCTTCGATTTGCGTGGCGAGCAACGAATGGCCTAATGGGCTCTGACCTATCACGGCAACGTCCTTCAATCCTTCGGGACCTCTCCTACATTTTCCGCTCTGCGATTTTGTTAGCGTTCGTGTCATTACAGCTGGATGACTCGATTCAGGTGTGAGAATCCTTAGCCATCGCAGAAGGAACAATGGATGTTCAACGCTAAAGGTTTTGAAGATCAACCTGCTTACCGCAATGGTAATTACACAGATTTCAGCACCTTCAAAATGCCGGATGGCCGCAGCTGCACCATTTACCCTGGCTGCACGGAATAAGGACATTACCCAATGACAACGTTGAACTCGCAGGCAAAGTCGCGGTTTAAAATCCCTGCCTTGGGTTGTTGCCTCGCTTTAACGGCAGGCTGCGCCACCGGCCAGCCGAACACCTTCACCTTTACCGCTGATTTACCGCCCGATTTTGCCTATCAGGCCATCGCCGTGTATGAGCCGGCCAAAGGGGAAACCTGCAGCGTGCCGGGAGGGAGAAACACGGAAGTGGGGTTCAACTTGAAGTGGCGTAAATCCTACACACCCAACTCTGAAATCGCCCTTCGCAGAACGGTCAGCGGCTGCCCCTTGGTGATCAGGCGCATCAAACTGGAGATCAACTCGGCTTACGGCAAGGACTGGGGGGACATCAGCGGGGATAGCGCCGTGGTCGCCATTCGCGATGAGCTGGAGGAGCAGTACAAAGGCATCTTCAGCGAAGCGGGCGAAAGTACCTTCCATGGGCAATGCCAATGGCTGTTCCGCACCTCAGGCAAGCCCCGCATTCTCAGAAAAATCCTCGACTGCAAAAAAACCGATGCACAGGGCGAGCCGGGCCGTGGTCACCCGTTCTCGGCGTACACCCTCGATCAGCTACCGGGCAAAACCGTAAAGATGACGATCAAGTTGGCGGAGGAAGAACGGCCCGGCTGGGGAGATACCTGGGTCAAAGTGCCCAACGGCTGGAAACGCTGCATGGGCAAAGGTTTTGAAGATCAACGTGCTTACTGCAATGGCAATTACACAGATTTCAGCACCTTCAAAATGCCGGATGGCCGCACCTGCACCATTTACCCTGGCTGTACAGAATAAGGACATTACCCAATGACAACGTTGAATTCGCAGGCGAAGTCGCGGTTTAAAATCCCTGCCTTGGGTTGTTGCCTCGTTTTAACCGCAGGCTGCGCCACCGGTCAGCCGAACACGTTCACCTTTACCGCTGATTTACCGCCCGATTTTGCCTATCAGGCCATCGCCGTGTATGAGCCGGCGAAAGGGGAAACCTGCAGCGTGCCAGGCGGCAGAAACACGGAAGTGGGGTTCAACTTGAAGTGGCGTAAATCCTACACACCCGAATCTGAAATCGCCCTTCGCAGAACGGTCAGCGGCTGCCCCTTGGTGATCAGGCGCATCAAGCTGGAGATCAACTCGGCTTACGGCAAGGACTGGGGGGACTTCAGTGGGGATAGCGCCGTGGTCGCCATTCGCGATGAGCTGGAGGAGCAGTACAAAGGCACCTTCAGCGAAGCGGGCGAAAGTACCCTCTACGGGCAATGCCAATGGCTGTTCCGCACCTCAGGCAAGCCCCGCATCCTCAGAAAGATCCTCGACTGCAAAAAAACCGATGCACTGGGTGAACCGGGGCGCGGTCGGCCGTTCTCGGCGTACACCCTCGATCAGCTACCGGGTAAAACCGTGAAGATGGCGATCAAGTTGGCGGATGAGGAACGGCCCGCTATCGGAGATACCTGGGTCAAGGTACCCAATGGCTGGAAGCGCTGCATGGGCGACAACTTTGAAGACCAGTACGCGTTTTGCTACGGAAATTACAAAGACTTCAGCGGTTTTCAAATGCCGGATGGGCAGAAGTGCACTATTTATCCCGGTTGCACCGAATAATAAGGAAATGACGACATGACACTATTGGATGAAGAACTGAGCTCACCCTTAAGCAGTCGCGTGCTTGCATGCCCCGTACAAGGTAAATGGACCAGCTTTCAGTTGGTGGACGAATTCGGCTCAGGTGAACCCTATGTCGGATTAGCCTATGAAGTCACCGATTCAGAAGGGCAAAAATACACGGGCAGGCTGGATGCTGCGGGTAACGGCAAGGTGAACAACCACTTTGCCGGACCAATTGCATTAACCCTCGCTCAAGATTATCAAGGACATGAAAAGGCATACTCGTTTTTACAGACCAGACCGCATTACCCGCTCAAGATCACCGAACTACAAGTCCGCGCCGAACAAACCCGCTACCTGAACAACAACGCCACCCGGACTAAAGACAATCCCGCACAAGCCTGTGCTGATGAGTACTACCAGGTGGAAGTACGCCATCTGGTCGAGCATGCCGCGCATTTGCCACCCGAAGTCTATCGCCATTACCCCCACAGTTCGGGGCCGGCGAAAATCATGGGCAAACATGGCCAACTCGGCGTTGCCCTCATGCCGCAAAAACACACGGTGCTGGAAGTACGCCCGCTACGGGCCTTGCGCCCCATGTTGTCCACCGGCTCCGAATTCTGTGCGCTGAACCTCTACCAGCTCGCGCTGATGGCGACCTTGAGTTATTGCCCGTTTGGTCAGCAGCCCGAAGACCAACCCGTCAAAACCAAGACCGTGAGTTTCCCCCTGCAACCGAGCGTAGGTAACTGGTTCGGGGATGCATTGGCCAAGTTCGATGAACTGTGGAAGGTCGATTCCACGCAAACCAAAGCCTACTACCCGTTATATGAAGATGTACCGTATTCCAAGCGGCTGGAGATCGTGCCGTTCGATCCCACTCTCTATCCGGTCAACGATCCAAAACTGCGTGAAGATCAGGAACACCCCGCCAAGATCCACTTCCTCGACGATAGAAAGCTTGGGGTAGAAGCCACCGACACCCAGGCTTTCATCACCCACAACGACGAACTGATCCTGATTTCAGTGCGTGGCACTTATGAACTCGTTGCGGATGGCCTGCGCGATGCCGATGCGTTTCAAGTGCCGTTTGAAGAAGGTGAGGGGCAGGTGCACCGAGGTTTTTATGAGGCCGCCCAAAAAGCCGCTGCCTTTGCGGTGAGCTATCTGGATCGGTTCTACGCCGGGCAAAAACTGCTGATCTGTGGCCACAGCCTGGGTGGCGCAGTAGCGTTGCTCCTCTCTGAGATGCTGCGTCGCAGACCTGAAGGCTACGACATCCAGCTCTACACCTACGGCGCGCCCCGCGCCGGTGACGCCAATTTCGCCAAAGGTGCCGCCCCACTGGTGCATTACCGCATGGTGAACCACAACGACCCGGTGCCGAGCGTGCCCGGCACCTGGATGAACACCAAGGCGAAGGTGTTCGGCTCGGGGCTGGCCTTAACCTTCGTCAACGTACCGCTCGGCCTCTCGGTGTTCGTCGCGGGGATCACCAACTGGACGGGAGAACCCTACGAACACCACGGCACCTTGCGTCACTTCATGCCGGTGGAGTTTGGCCGCAAGGCACAGTCCTCGATCCTCTGGGAGCCCGGCTGCGACACCATTACCCAGCACGCCGCGTGCAGCGTGGCGCTCCAGCAAAAAAACGGCCTGCCGGATCGGCCGGGGTTACTGACGCAAGTATTCAGCGCCGGCAACCACTTGATGGCCGGCGGGTACATTCCGGCATGCTGGGCCACCCTGCGGCGTTGGCAAGAAGCCCAGGAGTCCAGGCGTTCCCTGGTGACCGAGCGGGAGTTTGAATGGATAGAAAGCGCACTGATAGGAATCACCCAGCAGTTGCGTGACAAGTGCCGTGATTTACTGGCGCGTCCCGATGCGTATGTACGAGCCCACGAACAGGCGATAGGTGCAATCAATCGTGAGGTCGACAAGGTACACACCACCCGCACTCGCCTGGCCACTCTGCGTTACATGAGCGTTAGCCAGAAAGATGTGTATGGACAGTTATCGGAGCAACCTGAACGACTGGCAGACAACCTGCCCCGCTGGCAGGCACACCCGCAGAATCAGGTCGTTGAACAACTGGCCATGGCGCCATCAAGCGGCAGTGACAGCACACAGACCGCTTCGATCTACGGCCACACCATTGGTGCACCGCATACACTGGATATCGATTCGATTATCTAACCGAATCGACACTGGACGAGACGGACGACCCGGTGAAGATTCCAGGGCTGAAGTGATTCGGCATTGATGAGTAAAAGATCGCAGCCTGCGATCTTTTTCCGTTCTACACGCTTAGGTGTAGCCCATTAGGGCTTCGTTGTTGATGTAGGGGAGCACGGCGAAGATCTGATTGCCTCCCGTATGGCGCCATTGGTGGCGAGCCCGCTCCACAATCGACGGTGTCTGCATGAAGGTTACCGGCTTAAACGTTTCACCCTGTCCGCTGGCGTTGCAACCACACATTCCACAAGGTTTAGTTCCGATTTGATATCAAAATACCACTGGTTGGATCCAAATTCGTAGACTACGCTCTGCCCTATAAAGGACTGACGACTACGGTGAAGGGATGCAGCAGTTCCACTTTATCTCCGGCTTGCCACGTTCAGGCTCGACCCTGCTTTCTGCGATTCTTTTGCAGAACCCGCGCTTTCACGCCGGAATGACCAGCCCCGTCGGGTCGCTATTCACCAGCGTCCTGGAGCAATGCAGTGCCGGCAGCGAATTTGGCGCGGTGATCGACACCCCGCTGCGCCGTCGTCTATTGCACGGTCTGTTCGACTCCTTCTATGCCGATCAGGCCGACACACCCGTCATCTTCGACACCAATCGCCAATGGTGCGCGCGTCTGCCTGCGCTACGGGAACTGTTCCCGAAGGCCAAAACCATTGCCTGTGTGCGCAATGTTGCCTGGGTGATGGACAGTCTTGAGCGTCTGTACCGCGCCAATCCGTTCGAGAACACCAAGCTGTTCAATGACGAAATCGAGCGCAATACCGTTTACAGCCGTTGCGAAACCCTGGCTCAGCGCAATCGTCTGGTGGGGTTTGCCTGGACCGCGTTGAAAGAGGCGTATTACGGCGAAAACGCCGACTCGCTGTTGATCGTTGATTACGATTTGCTGAGTCAGGCCCCCGACCGGGTCATGCGGTTGATCTACGATTTCATCGGCGAGCCCTGGTTCGAGCACGACTTCAACAATCTCGTCTATGACGCACCGGAATTCGACCAGGCGCTCGGGGTATCGGGGCTGCACAAGGTCAAACGCTCGGTTGCACTGGAGCCTCGGCGCACGATTCTGCCGCCGGACCTGTTCGAAAAATACGCAGAGTTGTCCTTTTGGCACGATGGCTCAGCCAGCGCCGCCAACGTTATTCGTATGAAAGCCGACGCTGCGATCAGTTGATCGCGGCGTTTTTTATTGGCGCAGTCATAAAAGTTCGAGTCCGGGTGAGCAGCATGTGGTGGAGCAAAGGCAAGTCGCAAACATCCCAAGGCGCACGCGTCCTGGCATCGCCATTGATCATGTCCCTGGAACCGCGAATGCTGTTCGACGGCGCAGTGGCGGCCACGGTTGCCGATACCGCCGCCCAAGCCGACAGCCACGCCACGGCGGCCGCTGCCAAGTCACCGGTTGCCGACCACCCGGTGGCCAGCAAGGACACCCACGGTCAGGCGGACAACACGTCAGCGGCCACGCCCGCGCCCGCTGCGACGCCCACCGCCGTGCCCGGTCAGAGCGTGGTATTCGTCGATTCGCGCATCAAGGACGCCGATAGCCTGCTCAAAGGCGTGGCGCCCGGCACCCAGGTGGTCCAGCTCGACGCGACGAAGGACGGCTTGCAACAGATCGCCGATTATCTGGATACCCACCACGGCGTGAGTACCGTGGAAATCATCGCCCACGGCAATAGCGGCGACTTGTGGCTGGGCGACACTTACCTGTCGGCCGATAACGTGGCGGCTCGCAGCGCGGTGCTGGCGCGCATCGGCAATGACATGAACGTCGGTGGCGACATTCTGATCTACGCCTGCAACACCGCCGCAGGTGACCAGGGCATCAGCTTTGTCGACTCGCTGGCGCAACTGACCGGGCGCGATATCGCCGCGTCGAACAACCGTACCGGCGTGGGCGGTGACTGGGATCTGGAAATCGCCACCGGCACCATCGAGAGCCATAACGTGCTGGCGGCCCAGTCCATGGCCGCGTACCAGTACAGCCTGGCGACCCTGACGGTCACCAACAACGGTGACAGTGGGGTCGGCTCATTGCGTCAGGCGCTGAGCGATGCCGTGGGGGGTGACACGGTGACCTTCAGCACCACCATGACGGTCAATCTGAACTCGCAACTGACCCTCACCAAGAACGTCACGCTGGAAGGTGACCTGAACCACGATAACATTGCCGATGTGACCCTCAACGGTCAGTACAAAACCCGGGTGCTTCAGGTCAATTCCGGGGTCACCGCGACCCTCGACGGGCTGGTCATCAAACAAGGCCTGGTGGCCGGCAATGGTGCTGCCGCCGGTACGGACGGCGCGGCGGCCATGGGCGGCGGTATTTTCAACGCCGGCAACCTGACCCTTAAGAACGTCACCGTGACCAGCAACGCCGCTTCGGGCGGTGGTGGCGGTGGCGGGGTCACCGCACCTTACGTCGGTGGCGCGGTCGGTGGCGGTGGCGGCGGTGGCGGTGCATTGGGCGGGCAAGCCGGCGGTCATGGTGGCACCTCCGGTTTCGGCTCGGGTGTGTACGGCGGTACGAGCGGTAGTGCCAACACGGGCGGTAACGGTGGCGGGTACAACCCCAACTACATGGGCGGTCGCGGCGGCAGCAGCAGCGGTGGCGCGGGCGGCGTTGGGGCTGCCAACTACAGCAGCGGTGGCGCGGGCGGTACGGCGAACAACGGCACGATTTCCATCGGCGGTGGCGGTGGCGGCTCCGGGTGGGACAAGCCCGGCAGGGCTGGGGCGTCGGCTGCCGGTGGTATTTACAACGCCACCAGCGGCACCCTGACGGTCATTGGCACCTCGGTCATTTCCGGCAACATCGCCGCCGGTGGCGGTGGTGGCGGTGGCGGCGGCCTGGGCGGTTCCGCCGACCCCGGTGGTGCGGCCGGTAAAGGTGTCGGGGCGATCTGGAACAAAGGCACGGTATTGATGACTGCCGCTAACTTTGCGGCGTTGTCCAGTAACGTCGGTGGCAGTGGCTCCGGCGGTCCGGCGCTGGGCGGCGGCAGTGCCGGTGCCAGCGTGGCGGCCGTGAACAACATCTTCAACGACGGCGGCACGTTGAACACCGCCTATTCACCGACACCGAGCGCTACCATCGTGGTGGCGAACAGCGCCCTGCACATCGGCCAGACCTCGCAGGTGACCATTACCTTCACTGAGGCGGTGACCGGTTTCACCAACGCCGACCTGACCGTTGCCAACGGTTCCCTGAGCGCGGTGAGCTCAATCGATGGCGGAGTCACCTGGACGGCGACCTTTACCCCAAGTTCAAGCGTCACGGGCAGCACCAATCACATCGTTCTGGACAACACTGGCGTGCAAAGCGTGTCACTGGGCACCGCCGGGGTCGGCACCAGCACGTCCAACAATTACGCCGTCGACACCGTGCGGCCAACGGCGACCGTTGTGGTCAGCAACAGCGCGCTGAACATCGGGGGAACCTCCACGGTGACCTTTACGTTCAGCGAAGCGGTGACCGGTTTCACCACCGCCGACGTGACTGTGGCCAATGGCACCTTGAGTGGCCTGACCACCAGCAACAACATCACCTGGACTGCAACCCTGACGCCGACCGCTGGCAACACCAGCAGCGGCAACGTCATTACCCTGGACAACACCGGCTATACCGATATCGCGACCAACGCTGGCACCGGCACGACCGTGTCCAACAGCTATGCGATCGACACTGTGCGGCCAACCGCGAGTATCGTAGTCGCCAACAATGCGCTGAACATCGGGGGAACGTCCCTGGTGACCATTACCTTCAGCGAGGCGGTGACCGGCTTCACCAACGCCGACCTGACAGTTGCTGACGGTACCCTGAGCGCGGTGAGCAGCAGCAACGGCGGCATCACCTGGACTGCGACCCTGACCCCGACCTCGTCGATTTCCAACACTGGCGACGTGATTACCCTGAATAATGCCGGGGTCAGCGACGTGGCGGGCAATGCCGGTAGCGGCACGACCCGCTCGAATGCCTATAGCGTCGACACCGAGCGTCCGACCGCGACCATCATCGTGGCCACGACCACCCTGGGCATCGGCCAGACCGCCCCCGTGACGATTACCTTCAGCGAAGCGGTGAGCGGTTTCACCAACGCCGACCTGACCGTTTCCAACGGTACGTTGAGTGCAGTGAGCAGCAGCGACGGTGGTATCACCTGGACCGCGACCTTCACCCCGACGACCAATATCACCAACGCCAGCAACCACATCACCCTGGACAACACCGGCGTGCAGGACCTGGCGGGCAATGCCGGCAGCGACACCACCGACTCCAACAACTATGCCATCGACACCCAGCGCCCGACGGCGACGATCGTGGTCGCGGACACGACTTTAGCCATCGGCCAAACCTCGCGGGTGACGATCACCTTCTCCGAGGCGGTGACCGGTTTCACCAACGCCGGCCTGACCGTTTCCAACGGTACCCTGAGCGCGGTGAGCAGCAGCGACGGCGGTATTACCTGGACCGCGACGTTCACCCCGGCGAGCAATATCACCAACGCCTCCAACCACATCACCCTGAACAATACTGGCTATACGGACTTTGCCGGAAACGCCGGGACCGGCACCACCGACTCCAACAACTACACCATCGACACTCAGCGTCCAACCGCCACCATTGTGCTGGCCGACACGACGCTGATCGCAGGCGAAACGTCATTGGTGACCATCACCTTTTCCGAGGCGGTGAGCGGCTTCACCAACGCCGACCTGATGGTTCCCAACGGCACGCTGACAGCGGTCAGCAGCCATGATGGTGGTATCACCTGGACGGCCACGTTCACCCCGACTGCGGGCATCAACGACACGACCAACATGATCACCCTGTCCAACACCGGCGTGGCCGACCTGGCCGGCAATGCGGGCAGCGGCACCACCAACTCTGGCAATTTCACCATTGACACCGTGCGTCCGACTGCAACCATCATCGTTGCCGACAACGCGCTGAAGATCGGCGACACCTCACGGGTCACCATCACTTTCAGCGAGGCGGTGAGCGGCTTCACCAACGCTGACCTGACGATTGCCCACGGTACGCTGACAGCGGTCAGCAGCAGCGATGGCGGTATCACCTGGACGGCGACGTTTACCCCGAACAACGCCATCACCGATGCGACGAACCTGATCACCCTGGACAATACCGGCGTACATAACGCGTCCGGTAACGTCGGTACGGGTACCACCGATTCGAACAACTACGCCATCGACACCCAGCGTCCGACCGCGACCATTGTGGTAACGGACACTGCGTTGGGCATCGGCCAGACGTCGCTGGTGACCATCACCTTCAGTGAAGCGGTGACCGGTTTCACCAACGCAGACCTGTTGATCGGCAATGGCACCCTCAGTGCTGTCAGTTCCAGTGATGGCGGCGTAACGTGGACCGCGACCCTGACCCCGGTGAGCGGCGTCACTCACAGCGGCAACGTCATTACTCTGGACAACACCGGTGTGAGTGACCTGTCCGGTAACACCGGTGCGGGCACCACCAATTCCAATTCCTACGCCGTCGACAGCCAGCGCCCGACCGCCACCATCGTGGTCGCCTCGCCAACACTGATCGCCGGGCAGACATCGCTGGTGACCATCACCTTCTCCGAAGCGGTGACCGGTTTCGACAACAGCGACCTAAGCGTGCCCAACGGCACGCTGACCAACGTCAGTTCCAGCGATGGCGGCGTTACCTGGACGGCCACCTTCACACCCACCACCGGCGTTCACGACACCACCAACCTCATCACCCTGAACAACAGTGGCGTGGCCGACCTGGCCGGCAATGCGGGCACCGGGATCACCAACTCCGGCAACTTCACCATCGACACCGTGCGTCCGACCGCGACCATCGTAGTGGCCGACAACGCACTCAGGATCGGCGAAACGAGTGCGGTGACCATCACCTTCTCCGAGGCGGTGAGCGGATTCACCAACGCCGACCTGACCATCGCCAACGGTACATTGAGTGCCGTGAGCAGCAGCGATGGCGGTATCACCTGGACCGCGACCTTCACCCCGAACGCGAACATCACCAACGCCGCCAGCCACATCAGCCTGGATAATAGCGGCGTGCAGAACGAGTCCGGCAACGCGGGCACCGGCACTACCGACTCGAACAACTACGCCATTGACACCCAACGTCCAACGGCAACCATTGTCATCGCCAACCCTGCGCTGAGCATCGGCCAGACATCGCTGGTGACCATTACCTTCAGCGAAGTTGTAAGCGGTTTCAGCAATGCCGACCTGACCATCGCCAACGGAACCTTGAGCGCGGTCAGCTCAAGCGATGGTGGTATCACCTGGACCGCGACCTATACGCCGACCAGCAACATCAGCAATGCGACCAACCACATCACCCTGAATAACACAGGTGTGAATGACCTGGCCGGCAACGCGGGTAGCGGCACTACTGACTCCAACAACTACGTCGTCGACACCCAGCGCCCGACCGCCACTGTCGTGGTCGCCAACCCGAGCCTGGCAGTCGGCGGCTCAAGCCTGGTGACCTTCACCTTCAGCGAAGCCGTGACCGGCTTCACCACCGCCGACCTGACCGTCGCCAACGGCACAATCAGCGGCTTGAGCAGCAGTGATGGCGGCGTGACCTGGACCGCCACCCTGACCCCGACCAACGCTGTCACCGCCGCCAGCAACCTGATCACCCTGGACAACACCGGCTACACCGACCTGAGCGGCAACGCCGGGACCGGCACAACACACTCCAACACCTACGCCATCGATACCCAGCGCCCGACTGCGACCGTGCTGATCGCCGACAGCGCCCTGAAGATCGGCCAGAGTTCCACCGTGACCATTACCTTCAGCGAGGCGGTCAGCGGTTTTACCAACGCCGACCTGACGGTGGCCAACGGCACCTTGAGTGCCGTGAGCAGCAGTGATGGCGGTGTGACCTGGACCGCGACCTTCACCCCGGCGGGCAACATCACCAACGCCGCCAACCACATCACCCTGAACAACACCGGGGTGACCGATGCGGCCGGCAATACTGGCACCGGCAGCACCGACTCGAACAACTACGCCATCGACACCGCCCGTCCAACCGCGACCATCGTGGTGGCGAATCCGACCCTGCCGATCGGCGAGACGAGCCTGGTGACCATCACCTTTTCCGAGGCGGTGAGCGGTTTCAATAACAGTGACCTGACCGTGGCCAACGGCACCCTGAGTGCCGTGAGCAGCAGTGACGGCGGCATCACCTGGACGGCGACCTTCACCCCGACCAGCAACATCAGCGACGCGACCAACCTCATCACCCTCAACAACACGGGGGTGAATGACCTGGCCGGCAACGCCGGTAGCGGCACCACGGACTCCAACAACTACATCATCGACACCCAGCGTCCGACCGCGACGATCGTGGTGGCTGACAGCGCCTTGAAGATCGGCCAGACCAGCACCGTGACCATCACCTTCTCCGAGGCGATCAGCGGTTTCACCCACTCGGATCTGACCGTGGCCAATGGCACCTTGAGCGCCCTGAGCAGCCGTGATGGCGGCAAGACCTGGACCGCGACACTCACGCCGAACGCCAACGTGACCGCCGCCAGCAACCTGATCACCCTGAACAACGCCGGCGTGATCGATGCGCTGGGCAACGCTGGCAGCGGCAGCACCGATTCGGGCAACTACGCCATCGATACCACGCGCCCGACCGCGACCGTTGTCGTGGCCACGACCAACCTGAGCGTCGGCCAGACCAGCCAGGTGACGATCACCTTCTCGGAAGCGGTCAGCGGTTTCACCAACGCCGACCTGACGGTCGCCAACGGCACGTTGAGCGCCCTGAGCAGCACTGACGGCGGCAAGACCTGGACCGCGACATTGACCCCGAGCAACAACGTCAACAGTGCGTCCAACCTGATCACCCTCAATAACAGCGGCGTGAGTGACAGGTTCGGCAACACCGGCATCGGTAGCACCGAGTCCAACAGCTACGGGGTCAGAACCCTCGTCACGACCGGCGATCCGCAGTTCCGGATCAGCGATCCGGCACCGCCTTCGAGCACGCCGAATAGGCCGTTGCAGCCGATTGTCTTCACGCCGCCGACCGGCAATCTCGGTTCGCCGTTGACCTTTGCACCGCTATTCGAACAACGGGTACTGGGCGATGGCGTTCGCCCGCTGGGGGATATTTTCATCAATCGCGGCGCACTGAGCCCCAGCTATATCGCTCAGGTGTTCACTAGCAGCGACAGCGGCGGGAATGGTTCCGGCCACGGCTTCCTGGGTTTTGGTAGTGGTGATGGCGGGGTGTTTGGTGCCAGCACGCTGTCGAGCCTGTTCAGCCATGAATCGAGCGGTGGCGACCGTTCGCCCAACGCGTTCGGCGACAGGTCGATCCTGCAAGGGGGCAATGTTTCCCAGGGCCTGCACGGTGGATTCGGTGCACTGACTTTGGGCGAACAACTTCAACACCTTGAAAACACCGAGAAGCAGCAGGTCCGGGCATTGGCGGCAGCGTTGCAACAGGTCGGCATCAGCGAAATGCAGGCCTGAGTAAAAAAACCTACATTTATGCAGCACCCAGGGGCGGTCCAAGGATGAAAAAAAGTCAAAAACTATTCGGCGCCAGCTTGCTGGCGCTAGCGGTCAGCGGGTGTGCGGTGACCAGTGAACCGATTGAACGTCGCGTCAGCGAGCAGCGCGCCAAAAGCGATCTGGTGAGCATGTACAAGGATCAGGAGCCTATGAGCGGTCCGCTGACCTTGCACCAGGCCATGGCTCGTGCGGTGAAATACAACCTTGAGGGTCGATTGAAAATCATGGAGGAGGCGCTGGCCAAGCGCCAACTCGACCTTGCCAGTTTCGACATGCTGCCGCGCATGGCTCTGGACGCAGGCTACGTGGGGCGCAACAACACCAGCGCCTCCAGTAGCCAGAGCGTACGCACCGGCACCCAGTCCCTTGAACCGTCGACCTCTCAGGACCGTGATCGCCGAGTCGCCGACCTGACCATGGTCTGGAACGTCCTCGACTTCGGCGTCAGCTACATCAGCGCCAAGCAGCAGGGCGATCAACGGCTGATCGTTCAGGAACGTCGACGCAAAGTCATCAACACCATCGTTCAGGACGTGCGCTCGGCCTATTGGCGGGCGGTGGCTGCCGAGCGCCTGCTCAAGCAGATCGACAGCCTGATGGCGCGGGTCGATGCCGCGCGCAACAACAGCCAGAGCATGAGCGAGCAGCGCATCGGCGACCCGGTGCAGGCTTTGGGCTACCAGCGTTCGCTGATCGAAGCCACGCGCCAGCTCGAAGAGCAGCGGCGGGCACTGTCGTTGGCGAAAACCGAGCTGGCGACCCTGATCAACCTGCCGATGGGCACCGATTTGACGTTGGCGACGCCGGAGGATTACCCGATTCCGGAACTCAAGGTCGGCATGGCCAACCTTGAGCAAGAAGCCCTGGCCAGTCGTCCGGAACTGCGCGAGCAGGATTATCAGACGCGCATCAGCACCGCCGAAACCCGCAAAGCCATGCTACGGCTGCTGCCGGGGCTGGAGTTCTCCGCTGGCGGGCACTACGACAGCAACTCGTTTTTGGTCAACGACAGGTGGGCCGACTACGGGGTTAAAGTCACCTGGAACCTGTTCAACGTGATTTCCGCTCCGGCGGCCATCGACGTTGCCAAGGCCGGTGAAGAAGTGGCCAAGGCACGCCGTCAGGCGATGTCGATCGCGGTGCTGGCGCAGCTCTATGTGGCCAACGCCAACTACCGTGAAGCGCTGCGTCAGTTCCAGACCAACCAGCAGCTGTCGGACATCGACGGGCAGATTCTTGGCCAGTTACGTAATCGCCATCAGGCAGCGGGTATCGGCGAACTGGACCTGATCCAGGGCGAACTGAACACCCTGCAAGCCGACCTGCGCCGCGACCTGTCGTACGCGGATTTGCGTAACGCTTACGGGCAGATCTTTGCCAGCGCCGGGCTTGACCCACTGCCGGATCAGGTGCAATCGACCCAAGTGCAGTCGATCGCCACGGCACTGGCCAGTCGCGAGGACGCGTGGGCCGACGGCAACATCACGGTGCCGCCAGCCCATGTCCAGGAAAAGTAATCTGCTGGCACCCACGGCCAGCGTCAGCCGGGCACAACGCGAAGACCGCCACGGCCATCGCGGAGCTGCGATCCTGCTGACCGGGTTACCGGCGGCAGGTAAGTCGACCCTGGCCCAGGCGCTGCACGCCGCGTTGTTTGCGCGCAGTGTGCAAAGCCTGGTGCTCGACGGCGATGGACTGCGGGTCGGGCTCAATCGCGACCTCGGGTTTGCCGACAAGGATCGCCAGGAAAACATCCGCCGCGCCAGCGAAGTCGCGGCGTTGTTGGTGGAGAACGGGCAGATCGTGATTCTGGCGATGATTGCGCCATTGCTGGAGCTGCGCGACATTTTCGCCCAGCGATTGGGCGAGGATTACCGCGAAGTATGGTGCAGTGCTGCGCTCGACGTCTGCGAGCAGCGTGACCCGAAAGGTCATTACGCCCGTGCACGCAGCGGTGAGCTGGCAAGCTTCACCGGCATTTCGGCAGCCTACGAGGCACCCGCGTCGGCAGCGTTGGTGCTCGACACTGGCGTGCTGTCGGTGGACGCCTGCCTCGATCGCTTACTGACCTGGCTCGGTGAGTGCGCGGTGCTGCCGAACCGATGACTCGTCCAGCGTTTTCCCGACTGCCGGTGACGGTGCATCTGCCGTTGCTGTTGCAGGCGTTGGCGCAGATCAAGGACAGCGACTGGCACAGCCATTTCAACAGTCATTATTTCAGCGGCGACTGGAGCGGTGTGGCGCTGATCAGCGCGATTGACGCGCTGACGGAGTTGTCCCATGGCCATGGGAAACCGGTGCCGAGAGCGCCTTGGCTGCTCGATGGCCGGTGGCAGCACGCGTTACAGGACTTACCGTTGGACATCGTCTCGGCAAGACTGTTGAAGCTGGGACCTGACAGTCGCATTCACGAGCACCGCGACTACGATCTTGAAGGGCCAGAGGCCGATCTGCGGCTGCACATTCCGTTGCTCAGCCCGCCGAACGTCGACTTTCTGCTCGACGGTTTACGTATGCCGATGGAGGCCGGCGAATGCTGGTTTCTCGATCTGTCGCGGCCCCACAGCGTCGACAATCGCGACAGCCGCGAGCGGGTGCATCTGGTCATTGATTGCCGGCCTGGTCCTTGGCTGGAACAGGCCATTATTGAGGGCGCATCAACCACACCGAAGCCGGGCGTTGGTCATGCGGCGCAAGCGCTGGAACAGTTTCGACGGTTTTTAGAAAGCGAGCCGCCACTCTGCCGGACCTTGCAGGGTGTGACCGACAGCGAAGCCTTTATCGCCGCCACCCTGACACTGGCCGCTGAGCAGGGCCTGGCGTTCTCCCGTGAAGAGCTGCGTGCGGCGATGCGCAATGGTCGTCGCCAATGGAACGAACAATGGAGCACCTGAACCTCGACGGCTGGTTGCCGATTCGTGTCTGGCAGCAGGCTGGAGAATGGCGGGTCGATTGGTGCTGGTTCGGTGATAAACCCTTGCGTCAGCCATTTTTCCGCGACGCGGTGGACGAAGCGCTGTACCTGCCATTCAACCAGGCCTTCCGGCGTCAAACGCCGCTGAGCATGCTGAGTGATTGGCAGACGATCAGCCCGGGGCTGGCGCCGAGTGCGTTGATTTTTCACGCCTCACGCTGCGGCTCGACGTTGATCAGCCAGATGCTGGCGCAACTCGACAGCCACATCGTCATTTCCGAACCACCGCCACTGGATGCCCTGCTGCGCAGCACACTGCCGCCCGCAGAACGCAACGCGGCAATTCGCGGTTTGCTCTCGGCCTACGGTCAGCGGCGCCTAGGGGGGAACAACGTTTGGTGATCAAACTGGACGCCTGGAACATCGGTGAGTTGAAGCGGTTGCGCGAGTGTTTTCCTGACACGCCCTGGCTGTTTGTCTACCGCGATCCGCTGGAAATCGCCGTTTCCCACCTGCGTCGTCCGGGCCTGCACATGGTGCCGGGGCTAATCGGCGCCAGCGCATTGGACGATGGGGCGGCATTCGAGGGGCGAGAAGACTTCATCGCCCGGCGCTTGGGAAAACTGCTGCAATTGGGCGTTGAACATTGCCATGAATTTGCCGGGATGGCGGTCAATTATCGTGAGTTGCCGGGAGCGATGGAGGGGCGTTTGGCCGCGTTTTTTGCGCTGGATGCCGAGCAGCGGACCCAGGTGTTCAGCACCGTGAATCAGCACGCCAAGCAACCGGCCGAAACGTTTGTGGCCGACGGCGAAGGCAAGCAGCGAGAAGCCTCGGCGCTGCTCAGGGAGCGCATAAAGCTTTGGACGCGCGGGCCTTACGCAGCGTTAGAGCAGCTACGACACGACCTCAATTCTTCGACGACAAATCCGCCATGCCTTTGAGCAACTCGATCGGCAGCGGAAAGACAATGGTCGAGCTCTTGTCGCCGGCAATCAAACTCAGGGTCTGCATATAGCGCAATTGCATGGCGCCGGGCTGGCGGCCGAGCATCTCGGCGGCTTGCATGAGTTTTTCCGAGGCCTGCAACTCACCTTCGGCGTGGATCACTTTCGCCCGCCGTTCACGTTCGGCTTCGGCCTGTTTGGCAATGGCGCGGATCATCGACTCGTTGAGGTCGACGTGTTTGATCTCGACGTTGGCGACCTTGATCCCCCAGGCATCCGTCTGGGCGTCCAGCACTTGCTGGATGTCGAAGTTCAAGCGTTCGCGTTCGGCCAGCAGCTCGTCCAGTTCATGTTTACCGAGCACCGCGCGCAAGGTGGTTTGCGCCAGTTGGCTGGTGGCCATGAGGAAGTCTTCGACCTGGATGATCGCTTTTTGTGAATCGAGCACACGGAAGTACAACACCGCGTTGACCTTCACCGAGACGTTGTCGCGGGTGATCACGTCTTGCGGCGGTACGTCGAGCACCACGGTCCGCAAATCGACCCGAACCATTTGCTGGACCACCGGAATCAACAGGATCAGCCCCGGGCCCTTGACCTGCCAGAAGCGTCCGAGCTGGAACACCACGCCGCGCTCGTATTCGCGCAGGATGCGGAAGGTCGATCCTGCCAGTGCAATCAGCAGCACCAGCAGCGCGGCAAAACCCAGTTGCAGACCCATGATCATTCTCCTTGCGGCGCCGCGTCAGCCGCGGCCACTTCCAGCAGCGTTCCTTTGCGCGCCACCACTCGCACCCGTTGCCCGGGATGCAAGGGTGCCTTGCAGTGCACCTGCCAGCGTTCGCCTTGCAAATGCACCCAGCCCTTATGCGTGTTGTGGTCCTGCAACGCGGTCACCTGCGTGACGCTGCCGAGCAGCCCGGCATCGCCGCTGACGATGTGGCGCGGTCGGGTTTTCAGGGCATGGATCAGCAACGCGACCAACAGCAGGGCGCTGATCAGTCCAAGACCGATGATCAGTGGCGTGGGGACATCGGCATTGCTCAGAATCACTGCGCCGATCACAAACATCAAAATGCCGCCCAGCCCGACCACGCCATAGTTGGGCAGCACCGCCTCGGCCACGATGAACGCAATACCAAACATCATCAGCCAGACGCCGAGTGGGTTGGGGACAATCAGCACGACAGTGTCTGCCGCGAAAACCGACCCACTCAACCCCAACAACAGTGCAACTGCACACCACCCGCGAGTGTTCACTTGACCCTCCAGGAGAGTCATCCGTCTGCGAGCCACACAGTGGCCCTGCTTATAGTCTAGTTGAGCCTTGGGTTGAACGAATTTTGATCAGTTTTTGCAGGTCTCCAGTGAGCAGATTTATCGCCGGGCGCCGGCAGTAGGCCTAGACTTTAGAGGAGACGCCAACCTGTTTAACCATCGTCCGCCCGCCTGGCGACGGACACTGAGGTGCATCATGCGTATGGCAAGAACCGTGCAGCGCAGCCTGGAAGAGGCGCACTGCGAATTTGACGTGGTCACTCACCCGCATTCGGCCAGCAGCCTGGAAACCGCCCGGGTGGCGGGCATTCCTGCTGAGCGCGTGGCGAAATCGGTGATCCTCGACGACCGTCACGGCCACTACCTGATGGCCGTCCTGCCGGCCAGCCGGCATCTGGACCTGACCAAGGTACGCGGCAGCGGCGAATGGCAAGTCACCCGCGAAAGCACCCTGGCCCACCTGTTCAACGACTGCGAACGCGGTGCGGTTCCGGCCTTGGGCGAATCCTATGGCCTGGACATGGTCATCGACCCGTTGCTGACCCGCCAGAAAGAGATCTACGTCGAAGCCGGCAACCACAACAACCTCGTGCACTTGAGCATGGACCAGTACCTGAAAATGGTGCCCCATGCCGAAGTGTGCGAGCTGAGTCAGTAGCCTGGTGGCCACGCCCCCACTGTGGGAGCGTGGCTTGCCCGCGATGGACTGCGCAGCAGTCCCCGGCCTCCCCCCAAACAACTCAGGAGCCAACCCCCATGGAGTCACCCACCCACAGCCTCCCCAACCTGTTCAAACAACTCGGCCTGCCCGACGACGCCGAAAGCATCGACAAATTCATCGCCACCCACTCACCCTTGAAACCCGGACTGCACCTGGCCGACGCGTTCTTCTGGACCAAATGCCAGGCGGATTTTCTGCGTGAGGACATCCTCGACGATTCCGATTGGACTGAGGTGGTGGATCAACTGGATGTGCTGCTGAGGAAGGGGCGGGGGGGAATGCCGGTCAGTTAAGAGAAATACACGGCACTTCGACGTAAGCCGCAGACGTTCGGCGCGTGCAGGATCGCCAAGATCGCAGCCTGCGGCAGCTCCTACGCCGAGCAGTCGAACCCGTACGCAAATCCGTAGGAGCTGCCGAAGGCTGCGATCTTTTGGCTTGCTAGTCAGCATGAGTGAGCTAGCTGTGATCAAGGTTATCCAAGGCTGCGGCGTACGAATGGACTAAAAGACCCGAAGAAAAATCCTAAGCTCTCCCGCTAGGTTGCGAACCCCGAAACGCCCCCCTATAGTTCGCCACGTCGCCGCACATCGGCGACAGGATTTGGCGATCCTATTCACCTCCGCGCAATAGCGTCTGAACCATTGCTGTGCATGTTTTTCGGTGCTGGCGATTCGTTTTATGGCGGCTGTGCGCGGGAGACCTTCGGGTCTGCCGGTTTTGGATGGTGACCGGTTCGCCAACCTGCGTACAGTTGCCACCTATCCCGTTTGGCGACGGAGGGTGGTGAATAATTTCACCATTCTGGAGTTCATCTCTTATGCACCCGTATCGTCCACTGACAACCAACCCAACCCCCGCCTGCGTTTTGGCCTACAACATCCTCGCACCAACCCATTTTCTCCACGAAACTGCCTGTAGCCGTGTGCGCATCGGCACCGATCTGCTGGAAACCCTAACCTCGATCACCCTGCGCGATCTCAATGACAAAGACTTCTACCGCCTGATCAACGCCGCGTACGTGTCATTGCGCGATGGGCTGGATTTGATGGAAGAGCTGCAACACCGCTTGGCCGCACAAGCTGCACAAGCGACCTGATGCGATAACGATGCTCCGCGTCAGATTCAATCTGAACGTGGAGCATTCTGTTCCCAGGCCTACGCAACGTTGAAATACGGTGCAGGACTACTCCCGTAGCAGCTGCCGAGCCTGCGAGGCTGCGTTCGGCTCGGTCCGCGCTCGGGCGAAGCAGTCGTCGAATCAGGCAACGCATTCCTTCAGGCAAACCGAGGGCTCAGAATTTGCGAGGACTTCGTCCTCGAACGCAGCCTCGCAGGCTCGGCAGCTGCTACTGATCAACGCACGAGCTGCAACACCGCCTGGCAGCACACGCGGTGCAAGCGAGCTGAGGTCGTTTCAGAGCATTCCCGCGCAAGGCGCGGGAATGCTCATATGCTCGTCCTCATAAATTTTGACGAGCGTCGCTAATGCCTCCAGCTCATTGCCCTCTGGCGATGTCAGCGCCGCACCCCATAACTGCTCGATTCGCGAAAGTGCGTTCGCAAGGTCCTCATCGCTTTGGATAGGTTTGATGTCCATCAGGTAGTTTCCCTCTTGATCTGGCTGCTTTGGGCTTCTGTGCCGACGTAGCAGTGAAAACCTAGCTACCGTTCGTAATCTCAGGGTCGCTCGATACCGTTGCGGCAATGACCAGAGAATTGTTTCAAAACTTGACTGAATTTCCCCGCCAATGCGATATTGATAGTTAGCAAACTAACAGTGTGCGAATTTCCCCGTGTCCCAGACCCTCGACGCCCTTCAGATGAACATCAGCAGTGCCATGGTGGTGGCCGCGCGGCATTGGCGGAAAATCTGCCAGACCACGCTGGTCAACTACGGTATTTCCGAAGCCTGCGCCGTTCCGTTGTTGATGATCGGGCGTTTGGGCGAGGGTGTGCGGCAGGTGACGGTGGCGCAGGCGGCGGGGATGGAGAGTCCGTCGCTGGTGCGTTTGCTCGATCAGTTGTGCCAGGCCGGGTATGTCTGCCGCGCCGAA
Organism: Pseudomonas frederiksbergensis; assembly: GCF_001874645.1. NCBI lineage: Bacteria > Pseudomonadati > Pseudomonadota > Gammaproteobacteria > Pseudomonadales > Pseudomonadaceae > Pseudomonas > Pseudomonas frederiksbergensis. The sequence goes on along the minus strand of NZ_CP017886.1, from coordinate 2,741,866 downwards.
GATCCCCTTGATCGTCGCGCCAAGTGCCTGAGCCTCACCGACAGCGGTCGTGAGCTGGTGCAAGCGGTAGAAGCCGAGTTGGTGCGCTTGCGCCGTGAGGTGCTCGAAGGCATCGATCCGGCGGATCTGGAGGCGGCGCTGCGGGTGATTCGCGCGTTCGAGGTGGCGGAGCAGCCGTTACCGGTGACCCCATCGTGAACGGATTTTTTAGCGGCATACCGCCGGCCCGCGACTGGTTCTACGGCGTACGCACCTTCGCCGCATCGATGATCGCGTTGTACATCGCCATGCTCATGCAAATGCCGCGTCCGTATTGGGCGATGGCCACGGTGTACATCGTTTCCAGCCCGTTCGTCGGGCCGACCAGTTCCAAGGCGTTGTACCGCGCCATCGGCACCTTTACCGGTGCGGCGGCTGCGCTGCTGTTTGTGCCGATGTTCGTCCAGAGCCCGTATGTGCTGGTGCTGGTCATCGCGCTGTGGACCGGCATCCTGCTGTTTCTGTCCATGCATTTGCGCACCGCCAATAACTACGCGCTGATGCTCGCCGGCTACACCTTGCCGCTAATCGCTCTGCCGGTGGTGGATAACCCGCTGGCGGTGTGGGACGTGGCGGAAGCGCGGACCGAAGAGATCTTTCTCGGCATCGTCTGCGCGGCGGTGGTCGGCAGTATGTTCTGGCCACGGCGGCTGGCACCGGTATTCGATGATGCGGTGAGCAAGTGGTTCAGCGATGCGGTGACCTACAGCCAGCGCTTCCTGACCCGCAACGTGCAGCCTGACGAAGTCAGCGCCTTGCGCGCGTCGATGGTTGCGACCTTCAACTCCCTTGAGTTGATGATCGGTCAGTTGCCCCACGAAGGTGCGCGGCCGCAAACCGTGCGCAACACCAAAGAACTGCGCGGGCGAATGATTCACCTGCTGCCGGTGGTGGATGCGCTGGACGATGCGCTGTATGCCTTGCAGCGGCGCACCCCTGAGCTGGTGGATAAATTCGCGCCGCTGCTGGCCGCGACCATTGATTGGCTCGACCGCACAGACGCTTCGGTCGAGCGCTGGCAAGCACTGCGTCATCAACTCGAAGCCTTGCAACCGAGCTTTGATGCCCTGGATGATCGCAAGCCATTGCTGTTTTCCAACGCGCTGTATCGCCTGGGTGAATGGATCGATTTGTGGCAAGACCTGCGCAGCCTGCAAGAAGCGATTCGCTGTGAAAGCCAGGACAACTGGCGTGCGGTCTACCGCCATTGGCGGCTGGGCCGGCTGACACCTTTTCTCGACCGTGGGCTGATGCTGTATTCGGCGGCGTCGACGGTGCTGGCAATCATCGTCGCCTCGGTGCTGTGGATTCTGCTCGGCTGGACCGACGGCGGCAGTGCGGTGATTCTGGCTGCGGTGGCGTGCAGCTTTTTCGCCGCGATGGACGATCCGGCGCCACAGATTTACCGGTTCTTTTTCTGGACCGCGATGTCGGTGCTGTTCGCCAGCCTTTATCTGTTTTTGATCCTGCCGAACCTGCATGACTTCCCGATGCTGGTGCTGGCGTTCGCCATACCGTTTATCTGCGTCGGCACACTGACCGTACAACCGCGTTTTTACCTCGGCATGCTGCTGACCATCGTCAACACCTCGTCCTTTATCAGCATCCAGGGCGCCTACGACGCGGACTTTTTGAGTTTCGCCAACGCCAACCTCGCCGGGCCCATCGGCTTGTTGTTTGCCTTCATCTGGACACTAGTGGCGCGGCCCTTTGGTTCGGAGCTGGCGGCCAAGCGTCTGACCCGTTTCAGCTGGCGCGACATCGTCGGCATGACTGAACCGGCGAACCTCGCTGAACACCGGCATTTGGGTGTGCAAATGCTCGATCGGCTGATGCAGCATTTGCCGCGTCTGGCGATGACCGGTCAGGACACGGGTATAGCGCTGCGCGAAGTGCGCGTGGCGCTGAACCTGCTGGATTTGTTGGCCTATGCGCCACGGGTGTCGGGTGTGCCGAATATCTTGCTGCGTCAGGTGGTGGCCGAGGTCGGCGAATACTTCAAGGCCTGTCTCAAGGCCGGCGAACGTCTGCCTGCCCCGGCGCCGTTGCTGATGACCCTGGATCGCACTCGGCGCGCACTCAATGGCCAAGGCCTGCAAGGTGACGGCGAAACCCGCCTGCACCTCCTGCACGCCCTCGCCGGTCTGCGTCTGGCGCTGTTGCCGGGCGTGGAGTTCATCGGCGGCAGCGAGGCCGATGAACGGTTTCCCCAGGGTATCGATGGAGCGCCTTTATGATTGGTGATCTGGACATCAGCGGGGTGTTCCTGCCCACGTTGCTGGTGCTGATGGGCATTACGTACGTGCTGTACCTGGTGGTGCACGGGTTACTGACGCGCCTGCACTTTTATCGTCTGGTCTGGCACCGGGCATTGTTCAACGTGGGTCTTTACGCCTTGCTGCTCGGTGCCGTGGACTCACTCAGTCGATACCTGATGACATGAAAAAACCTATTTTGACCCTTGGCCGTGTGGTGTTGACCCTGTTGGTGGTGACCTTCGCGGTCGTCGTGGTCTGGCGCATGGTGATGTATTACATGTTCGCTCCGTGGACCCGTGACGGGCACATTCGTGCGGATATCGTGCAGATCGCCCCGGACGTTTCCGGGCTGATCCAGCAAGTGGAAGTGCGTGACAACCAGTGGGTGAAACGCGGCCAGGTGCTGTTCAGCATCGACCCGGACCGTTTCAAACTGGCGCTGCGCCAGGCCAAAGCGGCGGTCGCCGACCGTCAGGAAACCCTGGCTCAGGCGCAGCGTGAAGCCAAGCGCAACCGTGGCCTGGGCAATCTGGTGCCGGGCGAGCAACTGGAAGAGAGCCAGTCCCGGGTGGCCCGCGCCGAGGTGGCGTTGTCGGAGGCTCAGGTGTCGGTGGACAGCGCCCAGCTCAACCTCGACCGCTCGGTAATCCGCAGCCCGGTGGACGGTTACGTCAACGACCGCGCACCGCGTGCTCAGGAGTTCGTCACCGCCGGGCGTCCGGTGTTGTCGGTGGTGGACAGCAATTCCTTCCACATCGACGGCTATTTCGAAGAAACCAAACTCGACGGCATTCATGTCGGCCAAGGTGTCGATATCCGCGTGATCGGCGACCGTGCGCGGTTGCGCGGGCATGTCGAAAGCATCGTCGCCGGCATCGAAGACCGTGACCGCAGCAGCGGTTCGAACCTGCTGCCCAACGTTAACCCGGCGTTCAGCTGGGTGCGGTTGGCGCAGCGGATTCCGGTGCGGATTGCCTTTGATGACGTGCCGGCAGATTTCCGCATGATCGCCGGGCGCACTGCAACCGTGTCGATCATCGGTGACAAACCCGAGCAGGAGTCGGCGCAATGAAAGCGGCCGCCTGTTTAGCGACGGCCGGTCTCGGCTTGCTGCTGTCGGCCTGTCAGGTGGTCGGCCCGGATTACCATGTGCCCATCGATGCGGCGGTGCACCGCGAGGACTTTCAGGGCGACCTGACCGCGCACGGTCAAAACGTGGTGTCGGCGCCGGTGCCGGGCGACTGGTGGCGGCTGTACCAGGACCCGCGTCTGGATGAACTGGTGCGTCAGGCCATGGCCACCAACACCGATTTGCGGGTAGCGGCAGCCAACCTGTCTCGCGCCCGCGCCCAAGTCGAAGAGGCCGAGTCGGCGGGAGGCTGGAGCGGTGGTGTGAAGATGGGCGCCCAGCGTTTGCAGGAATCCGGCGAAGCCTTTTTGCTGCCGGAAAAGGTTCCGGTAGCCAACGTCGGTGACATCGGCATCACCACGTCGTATCAGTTTGATCTGTTTGGCACGTTGCAGCGCGGCATGGAAGCGGCCAAGGCCAATGCCGATGCGACGCAAGCGGCAGCGGACACCGCGAGAATCACCTTGGTCGCCGATGTCGTGCGGGCGTATACCCAAGTGTGCGCGGCCAACGAAGAGCGTGAAATCGCTGAGCACTCACTGGACCTGCAAGGCCAGAGCACTGCGCTGATTCAGCGGCTGCGCGATGCCGGGCGCGGCGACGAAACCCAGGTCACCCGTTCGCAAACCCAGTTCAAATCCTTGCGCGCCGATATGCCGCGTTATGAAGCCGCCCGTCAGGCCGGACTGTTCCGTTTGTCGATGCTGTTGGCCAAACCGGTGGATCAATTGCCCGCCGGTACCAGCAACTGCCATGAGCTGCCAAAGATTGCGCAATTGTTGCCGGTGGGTGACGGTGCCACATTGCTCAAGCGGCGGCCGGATGTGCGTCAAGCCGAGCGTCGATTGGCAGCCGAAACGGCGGACATCGGTGTCGCCACCGGTCAGTTGTACCCGGACATCAGCATCGGGGCGACCGTCGGTACTGTGGGTATTCTCGATCACCTCGGCCAACCGCAGACCAATCGCTGGGGCTTCGGCCCGTTGCTGACCTGGACCGTGCCGTCCAACGGCTCCCGGGCACGTGTGCATGAGGCTGAAGCGGCGACTCAAGGCGCGCTGGCGCACTTTGACGGGGTGGTATTGAACGCCATTCGCGAAACCCAGACCGGTCTGGCGCAGTATTCCTCGCTGTTGCAGCGCCGCGATGCCTTGGTCGATGCCGAGCAATCGGCGCAGCTGGCGGCGGACCAGACTCACCGCTTCTTCCAGGCGGGCCGGGCGTCGTTCCTCGCCGATTTGCAGGCGACCCGCACTTACACCGACGTGCGTGCACAGGTGGCGAGCGCCAATACCCAGGTCGCCATGAGCCAGATCGATTTGTTCCTGGCGCTGGGCGGTGGCTGGGAAAGCGGACGAACGCAAGGTTCACAGCCGACGAAACCCTGAGGCCGTTGCTATGCTTTTACATGTCGGGTCCGCGCGGGCGGATCCGGCAGTCAAGGCTCGCGTTGGTCATGGGGATTCGAATAATGAAAAACCCTTATGCTCCCGGCTTCTGGTGCGCGATTATCGCGCTGGTGCTGCTCTCGGCTACGTATTTCTATGGCGTGATGCTGGCGCACCAGCTCGATAAGGCTCTGATTTTTCTCGACAGTGCCAGTGCGCTGATCGGAGTGATGTCAATTGCGGTCGTCGCCTGGGCTTCGCTGCAAACCCAGCGGATCAAGAAAAAACAACTCGAACAAGGCAAGACCCTGGTGCTGATCTGGGACACCAAGGTGGCGTTGCGCCGGGTTGAAACGGTATTCGACCGGTATTTTTGGGGCAGTTACTGGCAACCGGGACGTACCTTTCAGGAAGTCATGGGTGAACTCACCGGCACCCCACTGGAAAAAAGCCTCGAAGCGCTCAAAACCCAATGCCTGGCCCTCGACAAACAGGTCACCGATGAAGGCTGGCACTGGCTGAACAATGCCCGCGAACTCTCCGACGTGGCCAACGCCATGGCCCGCGAGCGCTATCAACTGGATTTCTGCGACCCGCGCCCGGAATCACCTAATGGCGCGGTGATCACTCGTGATTTCGAAGTGCTGGTCTACACGTGGACGGCACGGCTGAAAAGCTTTGATCATCAGCTCGATGAGATCGAAGTGCAGTATTCCTGAGCGCATCGACGCTGCAAAAAGATCGCAGCCTGCGGCAGTTCCATTAGACACCGCACCGCAGGAGCTGCCGCAGGTTCGGGCCGCGTTCGGACGATCTTTTCATTTCGCGCGGCTACACACTTTCACCTTTAATCATTGGGCCGCCTTACGGCGCAAATGCTAATCTCCATCGCACTTTTAGCGGAGTCGAGCCGCAACCCGTCGAGGGTTCAGGGAAGACGACCACATTTTCAACAACGGACATTGATCGGGTCATTCATGAATAAATCAGCAGGCGTGCTTCTGGGAATCGTTGTGGCCATTGGTGCAATCAGTGCTGGCGGCGCCTGGTACACCGGCACGAAACTGGAAGGGGTGCTGCAAACCTCTATCGCCGACGCCAACAAAGAGCTGCAAACGGCGATGGTCGGTTCCAAAGGCACCGCGACCCTGGAACTGGTGTCGCTGGATCGTCAGTTGTTCAGCAGCACCGCGCACTACCGCGTCAAAGGCCAGGGCGAAATGTTCGGTCAGAACCCTGATGGCGTAGAACTGCTGTTCGTTGACCACATCGAACACGGCCCGCTGCCATTCTCGCGTCTGGTGTCGCTGAAATGGCTGCCGGTCATGGCCACCAGTCACTACTCGCTGGAAAAGACCCCACTGACTGAAAAATGGTTCGCCGCCACCCAGGACGCGCCTCCACTCAAGGGTGTGGTCAACATCGGCTATGACCGTGCCACCAGCGGCAACCTTGAACTGCTGCCCGTCGACACGGCACTGGATGACAAATCCACACTGAAATTTTCCGGTCTGAACCTCGACGTGTCGGCCAGCGCCCAGGCCCAGAAGGTCAAAGCCGACGGTTACATGGACAGCCTCACGCTGACCAGCGTTGCCGAAGATCAGTCCCCGGTGAAAGTCGAATTGAATGGTCTGACCCTGGCCAGCAATCTCAGCAAAAGCAGCTATGGCTACTACTTGGGAGAAAACGTCGTCGAGCTGACCAGCACCAAAACCACGTTTGGCGATAAACAGTCGGTGATGACCTTCAAGAACGCCGAAATGAAGAGCTCCACCACCGAGTCCGGGACCAACGCGGCAGGCCGTGCCGATTACAAGATTGGCGAAATCGCCCTCAACGACAAGGCCCTCGGCTCGGCGCAAATGGCCTGGAGCATGAAAAACCTCGATATCCCGTCGACGCTGTCGCTGGTGCAGATCTACCAGAGCAAACTGCAACCCTACGAAGCGGCCGCCGCCGCGGCTGCCGCTGCGGGTGAGCCGGCGCCAGAGCTGAACCTTACCGATGCCGAGCAGGCGCAGGTCAAGGCGGGTCTGGAGACCCTGCTGGCCGCTCAGCCACAGGTGGCGCTGGAGAACTTTTCGTTCACCACCCCGAACGGTGTAAGCCGCACCAGCCTGGTCGTTGACCTGACCAAGCCAACATCTCTGGACCTGCCCCCCGACCAGTTGGGCAAGCAAATGATTGCCCTGCTGGACTTCAATCTGCAGATATCCAAGCCGATGATCTCCGACCTGGTGACTGTGCAGGCACAGATGCAAGGCCAGACCGATGCCAAAGCGGTTGCTGATCAAGCCACCGCGACCAGTAACATGGTCAGCAGCGTGGCCGTTGGTACGCAACTGGCAACGCTGGATGGCAACAACATCGTCTCCAAGCTGCATTACACCAACAATCAGGTGGACTTCAACGGCCAGAAAATGACCGTCGAACAATTTGTCGGTTTTGTGATGAGCAAGCTCGGCAACGCTGGCGCGATGCAGTAAACGCCACGCACCGCACGATCAAGCACCCCGTAACACCATCGCGGCAGGTTTAGCCGCCTCGGAAAAACGCCTAGCCTTCGCCTTAGCGGAGAGACTGGGCGTTTTTCTGTGTAGGACGATTCTGAAGAAATATGCGGATTCGTCTTTTGCCCTTCGTCGCCATGGAAGACTCCACCACAGGATAGCTTGGCTGGGTCATAAGGCACCGGCCGCCTGAGGTGTAGTGCTCAGGGGAACCCATCGCTCCAGCTCTCCTCGTAGAGGAAGCTTGCGAATGTTGCGTACTTTCCATCCCCATCTGCGCCCGATGATTTGCGTGGCGTTGTGCAGTCAATTGCTCTGGCCGACGCTGGCCTTTGCCGATACGGCCTATGACGGCTTGATCCGTCAGGCGCGAGGCGGCAATTACAGCCCGGTACTCAGCGTGCTGCGCCAGGTTCCCGACAGCCAGTTGACGACCGGCCAGGTCAGCGATCATTTGCAGATCGCCAGTTGGGCGGGTCTCGATAGCGAAGTGGTCGAGGTCTATGAAGCTCAAGGACGCAACCGGGTGTTGTCGGTTCAGGCACTGACCGCGACTGCCCGTGCCTACCGCAATCTCAAACGCTGGGACTCGGCCTCTGCGCTGTACCGCAAGGCGTTGGCGCTTGAGCCCAACAATGCTGATCTGCAACTGGGTCTGGCGTTGACCCAGGCCGACGGCGGCAAACCTGAAGAGGCCGTCAGCCGCGCCAAAACCCTGGTCGCGGCCAAACCCGAGGACCCGGCCCGCCGACTGGCGCTGGCGTACGCCTTGACCCGCGCCGGGGCGACCTATGACGCGCTGTTCGAATACGATCAGGCGTTCATTCGGGCAGGCAACAACCCGGATGTCGCCCGCGAATACGTCTTTGCCTTGCAACGTGCGCGCTTGCCGGAGCCGGCCTTGCGTCTGGCCCGTCAACGTCCAGGGTTGATCGATCCGAGCGTGTTGCGGCGCATCGAAGGCGATGTGGCGGCCGAGCGGGTGCGCCTGGCGGAACTGGCCACGCGCAGCGAAAAAGAACGTTACGTCATCGCCGACTGTGCATTGGCCGATTACGACCAACTGCTCAAAACCTGGACCCCGGACGCGCAAGCCCACGACGACGTGGTGCGCTGGCGCATCGACCGCATGGGCGCGCTCAAGGCCCGTGCGCGCACCGCCGAGGTCATTCATGACTACCAACAGCTGATCGGCGAAGGTGCGACGATTCCGACCTATGCGCTGCGCTGGGTGGCCGCTTCGTATCTGGATCAACGTCAGCCTGAGGCCGCTGTCGATCTGTACCGTCAGGTGCTGGCGGCGCCAGACGCGGAGGTTGGCGATCGCCTCGAAGACAGCACCGCGCTGTATTACGCCTTGCTCGAAAGCGATCAACCGATGGAGGCGCGCAAGCTCGCCGAGACCCTGGCGCAGAGCCAAAGACCACGGATCGAACTCAAGGGCCAGCCCGTGGGCGATCCCAACGACAAATGGATGGACGCTCAACAACTGGCCGCTCAGGCCGGCACCCATGGCGCCGATTTGCCGTCGGCTGAGCAGCGGCTGGCGGCGCTGGTCGATCAGGCGCCCGGCAATGTCGGTTTGCGTCTGGCTCAGGCGGATCTGTACCGCGCTCGCGATTGGCCACGGCGCGCCGAATCCCAGCTCAAGGAAACCGAAAGCATGGCGCCGCGTGATGTCGGCCTGGAAGTCAGCCAGGGCTACACCGCGCTGGATTTACAGGAATGGCGTCAGCTCGATGCGTTGGCCGATGACGTCGGCGCGCGCTTCCCGGATAACCGTCAGGTGCAACGTCTGGAGCGCGTGCGCGACGTGCATGACATGGCCGAGTTGCGGGTTTCGAGCTATGGCGGCAAGAGTTATGGCGCAGGCAACAACGGCGCTGGCGCCGTGACCGGCAGCCGTGATTTGGGCATTGAAAGCGTGCTCTACAGCCCACCGATCGATGAGGACTGGCGGCTGTTCGGCGGTGCCGGGTTCGCCACCGGCGACTTTCAGGAAGGCACCGGATATCACCGCTGGCAACGCTTGGGCGTCGAACGGCGAACCCGCGACATGACCCTCGAAGCGGAAGTCTCCAATCACTCGTTTGGCTACGGCGACAAAACCGGCGCGCGCCTGGCACTGGCCCGCGACATCGACGATCACTGGCAGTACGGCGGCAGCCTCGATTATCTGTCAGCCAACACGCCGCTGCGGGCTTTGAACAGCGGTGTCACTGCCAACGGCGGTAGCGGCTTTATCCGCTGGCGCGCCAATGAAAGTCGCGAGTGGAAACTGGCCGTCAGCCCGTCGCACTTCAGCGATGGCAACAACCGCCTCGAAGCGTTGCTGACCGGTCGCGAAGGCGTGTACCGCGCGCCGGGCGTGCAAGTCGATCTCGGCCTGGAAGTCGGCAGCAGTCACAACTCGATGAGTGAAGACGTGCCGTATTTCAACCCGAAATCCGACTTCAGCGTGTTGCCGACGGTGAGCGTCAACCACGTGCTTTATCACCGTTACGAAACGGCCTGGAGCCAGCAGTTCCAGGCCGGTGCGGGGACCTACAGCCAGCGCGACTACGGAACGGGTGCCGTCGGTTTGCTCAGTTACGGCCAGCGCGTCAGCTGGAACGACGTGTTCGAGGCGGGAGCCGTATTGAGCCTGCTCAACCGGCCCTATGACGGCGATCGCGAAAGCGACCTGCGCCTGGTCATCGACCTCACTTACCGCTTCTAGAAGAGTTTGATCATGTCTGGAATCACACGCTGCATCCTGCTGTTGAGCGTCTTGCTGCTCACCGCTTGCGCCCAGCAAGCCCCAGCCTTCATGCCGCCGTCACAGCGACCGGTCCCGGCCAATGAAAAGCCCTGGCCAAAAAACCATGTGCTGGGCATTGCCTACCACGATATTGAAGATCGCGACCCCGATCAGGCCGTGGTTGCCGTGCGCACCGAGCGGCTGATCGAGCAACTTGCCTGGCTGCGCGAGAACGGCTACACAGCCGTCACCGTCGACCAGATCATGGCCGCGCGCAACGGCGGCCCGGAGCTGCCGCCCAAGGCCATTCTGCTGAGCTTCGACGACGGTTATTCGAGCTTCTATACCCGCGTCATGCCGGTGCTGCGTGCCTATAACTGGCACGCCTTGTTGGCGCCGGTCGGTGTCTGGATCGATACGCCGCTGGATAAACCCGTGGACTTCGCGGGCACCCCGCGCCCGCGTTCGGACTTTCTGACGTGGGCGCAGATCACTGAAGTCTCGAAGTCCGGCCTGGTGGAAATCGCCGCTCACACCGACGCCAGCCACAAGGGCATTCTGGCCAACCCGCAAGGTAACCTGGAACCTGCGGCGGCGACCCGTCGTTATGACGCGGCGACCGGGCGCTACGAGTCTGAAGCCGACTTCCAGGCGCGTCTGCGCAAGGACGTGGTTACCATCACCGAAAAAATCCGCAAGGCCACCGGCTATAACCCGCGTGTGTGGGTCTGGCCTTATGGCGCGGCGGATGGCACCGCGTTGCAGGTCACCGGTTCCGAGGGCTATCAGATGGCCCTGACCCTCGACGACGGCCTCGATTCGCTGAACAACCTGATGAGCAGCCCGCGTTTTCTGGTGGCCTCCGATCCGGATGGCGCGCATTTCGCCAACAGCATCGTTGCGGTGCAATCCGACGCGCCGATGCGCGTGGTGCACGTTGACCTGGATAACGTTTACGACCCGGATCCGGCGCAACAGGACATCAACCTCGGCAAGCTGATCCAGCGCATGGCCGACATGGGCGCCAACACGGTGTTCCTGCAAGCCTTCGCCGACCCCAAGGGCGACGGGCTGGTGCACTCCTTGTATTTTCCCAACCGCCACTTGCCGGTGCGCGCCGACATTTTCGACCGCGTCGCCTGGCAGCTGCGCACTCGGGCCCACGTCAAAGTCTTTGCCTGGATGCCGGTGCTCAGTTTCGCGCTGGATCCGGCCTTGCCACGCGTGACGCGCTGGAGCCCGGACAGCGGCCGGACCTCGGTTGACCCCGGCCAGTACCGACGCCTGTCGCCGTTCGACCCGAACGTGCGGCGGATCATCGGTGAGATTTACGAAGACATGGCGCGCCTGACCTCGGTCGACGGCATCCTTTACCACGACGATGCGCTGCTCTCGGATTTCGAAGACGCCAGCCCGCAGGCGTTGAAGGTCTACGCCGCGAACGGCTTGCCTGACTCGATGGCCGCCTTGCGTGGCGATCCGGCGACGCTGCAACGCTGGAGCCGTTTCAAGAGTCGCTACCTGATCGACTTCACCCACGAGTTGACCGCCAAAGTCCGCGCCATCCGCGGGCCACAGGTGCAGACCGCCCGCAACCTGTTCGCCGAACCGATGCTCAACCCGTCCAGCGAAGCCTGGTTTGCGCAGAACCTCGACGACTTCCTCGGCGCCTACGACTGGACCGCTCCGATGGCCATGCCGCTGATGGAAGGCAAGAGCCGCGAGCAATCCGGTGCCTGGCTCGAAGCGCTGGTGGCGACAGTCCGATCCCGCCCCGGTGCGCTGGACCGCACAGTGTTCGAACTGCAGGCCCGCGACTGGACCCGCAAGGACGCCGCCTTCGATCTGAACGGCGAGCAACTGGCGGACTGGATGGGTCGCCTCAAACGTCAGGGCGCGACCAGTTTCGGCTACTACCCGGACAACTTTCTCGAGAACCAGCCGGACCTGAAAACCGTGCGTCCCGCACTCTCCAACAAGTGGAATCCCTGACATGCTGGATAGACTGCTGGCCCTGCTGGTTCTGGCGATCGTGCTGGGGATTCCCCTGGGCGTGATCTTCCTGGTCACCGGGCAATTTCTGATGGACTTCGTGTTTTTCTATCCGCTGTTCATGTCCGGACTGTGGATCGCCGGTGGCCTGTATTTCTGGCTGCACTGGGAGCGCCACTGGCCGTGGAAGGACGACACGCTGCCGCCACCGCTGGCGGGCGAACCGCTGATTTCGATCCTGATTCCTTGCTACAACGAGGGCGATAACGCGGCCGATACCATTCACGCAGCGCTGGACCAGCATTACCCGAATATTGAAGTGATCGCGATCAATGACGGCTCCAAGGACAACACTGCGGCTGTCCTCGATGCCCTCGCTGCCGAGGATCCGCGCCTGCGGGTGCTGCACCTGGCGGAAAACCAGGGCAAAGCGGTGGCGTTGCGCATGGGCGCCATTGCCGCACGCAGCGAATACCTGGTGTGCATTGACGGTGATGCGTTACTCGCGCCGAACACCGCCGCCTATCTGGTGGCGCCGATGCTCGACAACGCCCGGCTCGGCGCGGTGACGGGCAACCCACGGATTCGAACCCGTTCGACCTTGGTCGGGCGTGTTCAGGTCGGCGAGTTTTCTTCGATCATTGGTTTGATCAAACGCACTCAGCGAGTCTTTGGGCGGATTTTCACCGTGTCCGGGGTGATCGTGGCGTTCCGTCGTTCGGCGCTGAATCGGGTCGGGTATTGGAGCCCGGACATGATCACCGAAGACATCGACATCAGCTGGAAGCTGCAGCTGGATCACTGGAGCATCTTCTACGAGCCGCGCGCGCTGTGCTGGATTCTGATGCCGGAAACCCTGTCCGGGTTGTGGAAGCAGCGTCTGCGCTGGGCCCAGGGCGGCGCCGAGGTGCTGTTCAAAAACATCCGCGGCATCTGGCAGTACCGCCATCGCTACCTCTGGCCCTTGCTGTTCGAGTACTGCCTGTCCACCGGTTGGGCCTTCACCTTTTTGCTGTCGGTGATTTTCTGGGGCGTGGGCAAGTTCGTCGACATGCCGGCCGCCATCGCCGTGCACCACCTGCTGCCGCCGGCCTTCACCGGGCTGTTGCTGGCGATGGTCTGCCTGCTGCAATTCGCGGTCAGCATCCTGATCGACCGTCGCTACGAGCGCGGGCTGTGGAAAACCATGTTCTGGGTGGTCTGGTACCCGCTGGTGTTCTGGTTCATCAGCCTGCTCACCACTTTGGTCAGCTTCCCCAAAGTGCTGTTTGGCCAACACCAGAAACGCGCGCGCTGGGTCAGTCCCGACCGTGGCATCAAACCGCTGGACGACGATGAAGAGGCAATCGGTCAATGAACATCATCAGAACCCGTCAACGGCCATTCCTGGTGGTCATCGACGCTTTTTTCACCGTGCTGGCCTGGATCGGCTTGCTGTATCTGCTGGTGCGCGGCCTCTGGCCGTTGCTCGATCCCCAAGAGGGGCAGCGTGTTGAATCGTCGATGCTCGACGCCCTCGGCACGCTGCAAATCTACCTGTGGGTGGCGCTGCTCAACGCGGTGATCCTGATCGGCTGGGCGCGTTACCAGCAGCGCAAAAGCAAAGGCTTCGCCAAGCGACGCATGCCGGCACCGGTGGTCGACGACGATGGCTTGAAGCAGAGTTTCAAGCTGACCGGCGAACGGCTGGTACAGCTCCGTCATCCGGGGATTCTGGTCATTCACAATGACGAGGCCGGCGACGTCAGCAACGTGGTCACGCGCTTCCTGCGCATCGATCCACACACGCAAAAGCAGCTGCTTGCGCCAGCATCGCTGGCGGAACAGCAGGCGATGCTCTCGGCGGGCAACGTTGATCGGGCACCGCTGATGTGAAGTTTTGCGCAGGGATTGCGGTCTGAGTGTTCAGGGCATTGGCGTCGTTCGTTGAAAGCGAGCACTATCAAGCCAATTACTGGTGCGTTGGAGGCCAGCCGTGACACAACGAATCGACCGCATTGCCCAAATGCTCAACTGCCCGATCAAGGGCGAAGAAATGCGCCGGGCGATTACTGAAGCTCGCAAGGACTTTCTTCTTGATGACGATGAAGAGGATGACGACGAGGAGGAACCTGCCGAGGTGGACATCGTGGATGAGAAGTCATCCAAGGCATGACTACCACCAGCTGCGGTTGCTCTCTAATTCTGTCCTGCACTGCCTGAGTTGCCAGCCATAATCTTTCGCCTGCTGCTCGACCTTGCGCGCCACTTGCATCAACCAGGGTTTCTGTAGGTAGCTCTGGCGACTGAACCCGCCACGTCCTTCATGGTAGGCAAGGTACTGGCTGTAGGCATCCCACTTGGAAACCCCCAACTGGCGCTGAGTGCCGGCGACGTACCAGCCAACGAACATGATCGCGTCGTCAAAGTTGTCACGCGAACCACCGTTGCCGGTCGCACTCTTGTACTCGCCCCACACCGGATCTTGCGCCTGGGCATAGCCATACGCCGAGCTGACCCGTCCCCAGGGAATGACCCACAGCAAATAGTCGCGAGGCGGAAGGGCATCGTGCACAAAGCTGCTTTCCTGCTTGATGATCGCCATCGCCACATGGGGCGGCAGGCCCCAGGCTTTCTCCATTTTCAGCGAATCTTTGTACCAGGCCGGGTATTGGCGGTAGATGCTGCAAAGGTTGCTTTGCTCTCTGGGCGGTGTCGTTGAGCAGCCTGCCAACAGGCCCAATGCGATGAGTACTATTAAAAAACGTCCGTGCAAAAATCACTCAGTTGGCCGTCAGCCAATCCTTATCGGTTAAATAGGGTGCCCGATACAGCGTCGCGCTTTTACTCCGGCGCGATGTGCAAATCGGTCCCTTGGTATGGCTGGCAGTTGGTCAGATGTGCGTTGACCCTTGCGCTATAAATTGAGCACTACCAGGTACCTTTTTAAGTACCTTGGAGCCTGCTCATGGAGCAACTACTCGCTAGCCGCTCAGTCAGCATCACGGAACTCAAGCGCAGCCCGAGCACCGTGATCGAGCAGGCAGGGTCTGAGCCCGTCGCAGTGCTCAATCATAACCGCCCAGCGGCCTATCTATTACCCCAAGCGGCTTATCAACGGCTTCTGGATCGGTTGCAGGCTGCGGAAAACCGTTCGTGAGGCAGCTGTTGTTCTCCGCGATGGTGCGAGAGGAGCTGCAGCATTCAGCAGCTACGTGACAAAAAGCGCCATCTCAAACAAAGCATGATGCAAGAACTCCTCACCGGAAGGATTCGATTGGTATGAGCGAACACCAGCAGCGGGAATGGAAGGCCGTGTGGCGCGACGAATATCTGAAATGGATATGCGGTTTCGCCAATGCCAAGGGTGACGTGCTGGAAATTGGTCGCAACGATGCCGGCGTGCCGCTGCCTGGCCTCACCCTCGATGACTGCCCGCCCGCCGCGCTGCAAGGGTTTCGCACCCGTTCAACCCGCTGCTGGCTTCGGCGTTTTTCCGCGCCGGCTACGTGGAGTCCTGGGGCCGGGGCATCGAGTAAATCCTCAGTGAGTGCCGCAAGCACGACATTCCGCCGCCACTGTTTGACAGCAGTCTGTCGGGGCTGATGCTCACCTTCCGAGCCGATCCTGCGCAGCTGGTTGAGGCTTTCGGGGATGCAGCACGACCGCTGTTTGCGGACAAATCACTGACTACCCAAGAAACTACCCAGAAAACGGTGCAAGGGCAGATCGTGGCTGTGTTGCGTCAGCAGCCGACGACCACCCGGCGCGAGCTGGCGAAACAACTCGGCCTGAGCCCTGATGGCGTCAAATATCATCTGGACAAACTGCGGGCAGCCGGGGTGATCCGGCATGTGGGCCCAACGAAAAGCGGACACTGGGAAGTGCTCAAATGACTGAGATTGGTAAAGCAGAACGCGTGACACAGAGGCGTGTAGCCGACTATTTTTCTCAAGAGGTCGACAGGTGAACCTCATTCCTTGCATCTGAAGCAAATTCCGAACTCAAGACCCAGACGATATTGAGTGCGCTTTTTTCTCTTGCTTGAGATCGCCTTGCCGCACTCGTTTTGGCGAACGAACCACCGGCCAGAACAGCTCTTGCTGCCACGTCACCGGATGCAAATCCTCAATGCCATAGGTTGAGGGACGCTGCCGAGTGATCTTGGCTGTACCGAACAGCACGTCCCAGAAAAACAGCAGGTTGCCGAAGTTCCCCTTGTAGTGGGTCACGCCGTCTTTGGCGTTCAAACCATGATGGGCCGCATGGGTGGAGGGGTCGAAATGGTCCGTTCGAGGACCCACATCAGCGGACGCAAGGCCGGAATGCGGTAGAGTTTTTCATCCCAGGCGACGCTGCTGTGCGCAGCGAAGATCACCGTCATCTTGACGATCAAGTAACCGTAGTAAACCGGTGCCAGGCCCAGGTAGATGATTGCTCCGGCCAGCCAGATGCCTGGCATCAGCAGGTAGTAAAAGCTGTTGTTTCGGTAAACGATGCGAATGCTCATGTAGGGCGCCGAATGGTGAGCACGATGCAGGGCATAGAGAAACGGCAGTCGATGGGTCAGGCGATGCCACCAGTACTGGGTCAAGTCATCGAACACCAGAAACAACCCGAGGCCCGCCACCCAGTGAAGGTTGGCCAGGCTGTTCTTGAGTTGAGGGGCCAGACCGCCAAGCAACAGGTTGCTGAGGAACATCACCAATGGAAAGGTGACACCCAGCAGGAGCGACGAACCGATGACCTCGATCAGCGTATCGCGACGCTGACCTTTGGGTTGGCGGAAACAGGCACACGCAATTTCCAGCAGGATGAAACCCAGAAAAATCCCGGCGACGACCAGAATTGGATTGTTGACGAGCATTATTGTATTCATGGCAATCTCGAGTCAGGCCCGACTTGGGCATTGCCTGAGCAATAAGAAACCATGTGCCTTCCGGACAACATGTGCGAAATGGACAAAATCACTCGAGAAGAGGCCAATCAGCCAGCCCGTCGCTTTCATCGGGGTCAGCTCGGACAGGTCCTGGAACGTGTACTGCATAAGCAGACACGCAGTAACCGGCGCGATTACAGCCTGCTTGAGCTTGAGCAATTGTGGACGGCGGCGGCACAACAAGATCCCGCCATTGGCTTGCACCTTTTCGCCGGGTTCACCCCGCAGGACTGCCACGTGCTGACGTACATCTGTACGTATTGCCCGGACGTCAGCGCAGCTATTCAGTGCTGGGGTGACTATGCAGGGCTGGCCTCGGACATGGACAGCGTCAAACTGATCAGCGATGCCCATGGCCTGGGCGTAGAGCTGCGTATCGACGCCCCCGTCAAACTGGCCCGCTACGTGGTGGAACATTACTGCGTGATGGCCGTGACCCAACTGCGCAAAGCCACGGGCGAACCTGTCCAGCCGGTGCTGGCTCACTTCGCCCATCCGCGGCCGATCTACCACGCCGAATACGCCCGATGGTTTGGGGATAACATCGTGTTTGAGAGCGCGCATAACTGCCTGTATTTCGACCAGGCCATCTTGCGGTTACCCTTGCTGACGCGACACGACGGGATGGCGGAGTTGTTGCGCAGTGAGATGGACCGACGGATCGCACGGCATCTCCAACTCAACGGCTGGACCGGAAAAGTAGCGGCCGGCATGCGACAAAGCCTGGCGCGCGGCGTGGTGCCCAGCCTGGAAAATCAGGCAGAGGCGCTACACCAGAGTCCGCGTACCCTGCGTCGTCGCATGGGAGAGCAAGGCATGACGTTCCGCCTGCTGCTGGACCTGGTGAGAGCCGAGCTGGAGCAGCATCTTGAGTTTCTGGGTGAGAACCGCGCGCAAATTGCCAGTCAACTGGGCTACGGGGACCTGGCTGCCTATCTGCATGCGCGTAAACGATGGAGGCATGAGTGACATGACGATCGCATTCGCGATGTCGGGGGCTCGGGGCTTGCCCTGAGCAAGGACGGTAGGTAACGCAGAGGAAGTGAAGCAACTGGCGCGCGGCGGGTGTAATCGCCAGGTACTGGCGGTATGGCAAACCCTGCCTTAACGACTTTCAGGACCAGGACAGGTTTCTGCCAAGGGCGCTGCTCCCTTGTCATACAAGGGAAAGAAGATGGTGCACCAGGCGGGATTCGAACCCACGACCCCTGCCTTCGGAGGGCAGTACTCTATCCAGCTGAGCTACTGGTGCAATGCGGGCGCCATGATACTCATATGCACCGCGGGCGTCCATGCTGCTGAATAGCCTGATGTTTCGCGCCCGCGAGCGGGCGTTTGCTACGTTGATCAGATAAACAGGGCAAATGCGGCGTTTTCGTTCTTTTTTTCGAACAGGCTATTGTCCTTTACCCCCTTTGATCCTAGGATTCGTTTGAGATTTCAAACGCTCTTGTCTGGGTGCTGAACCGCACGTGTTTAACCAGTGCGCTATTTATGTGCTTCGGCCCGGTGAATGAATTTCCTGACGGCAGCCTGTCATGGCGCCTTCCAACAATTAATAATTCGCTCCGCTCACGCGGTGCTGTTAAGGAAAAGCCCACATGCAGCTTAAAGACACCCTGTTGTTCCGCCAGCAAGCCTTCATTGATGGCGACTGGGTCGATGCGGACAATGGTCAGACGATCAACGTCACCAACCCGGCAACGGGCGAAATTCTGGGCACCGTGCCAAAAATGGGCGCTGCCGAAACCCGCCGTGCGATCGAAGCTGCCGACAAGGCGCTGCCGGCCTGGCGTGCACTGACCGCCAAGGACCGCGCGAACAAGCTGCGTCGCTGGTTCGAACTGATCATTGAGAACCAGGACGACCTGGCTCGCCTGATGACTCTGGAGCAGGGCAAGCCATTGGCTGAAGCCAAGGGCGAAATCGTTTACGCCGCGTCCTTCATCGAATGGTTCGCCGAAGAAGCCAAGCGTGTCTACGGTGACGTGATTCCGGGCCACCAGCCAGACAAGCGCCTGATCGTGATCAAGCAGCCAATCGGCGTGACCGCTGCGATCACTCCGTGGAACTTCCCGGCTGCCATGATCACCCGTAAAGCCGGCCCGGCACTGGCCGCCGGCTGCACCATGGTGCTCAAACCTGCTTCGCAAACGCCTTTCTCTGCCTTCGCCCTGGCTGAACTGGCCCAGCGTGCCGGTATCCCGAAAGGCGTGCTGAGCGTCGTCACCGGCAGCGCCGGCGACATCGGCAGCGAGCTGACCAGCAACCCGATCGTGCGCAAGCTGTCCTTCACCGGCTCGACTGAAATCGGTCGTCAGCTGATGGCCGAATGCGCCAAGGACATCAAGAAAGTGTCCCTGGAACTGGGCGGCAACGCACCGTTCATCGTGTTTGACGACGCGGACCTGGATAAGGCCGTCGAAGGCGCGATCATTTCCAAATACCGCAACAACGGCCAGACCTGCGTCTGCGCCAACCGTCTGTACATTCAGGATTCGATCTACGACGCGTTCGCTGAAAAACTCAAAGTGGCCGTGGCCAAACTCAAGATCGGCAACGGTCTGGAAGAAGGCACCACCACTGGCCCGCTGATCGACGGCAAAGCCGTGGCCAAGGTTCAGGAGCACATTGCTGACGCCCTGAGCAAAGGCGCGACGCTGTTGGCCGGTGGCAAGGTCATGGAAGGCAACTTCTTCGAACCGACCATCCTGACCAACGTGCCGAAAAATGCTGCGGTGGCCAAGGAAGAAACCTTCGGTCCATTGGCGCCACTGTTCCGCTTCAAAGACGAAGCCGAAGTGATCGCGATGTCGAACGACACCGAGTTCGGTCTGGCCTCGTACTTCTATGCGCGTGACCTGGGTCGTGTGTTCCGTGTGGCTGAAGCCCTGGAATATGGCATGGTCGGCGTCAACACCGGGTTGATCTCCAACGAAGTCGCGCCGTTCGGTGGCATCAAGGCCTCGGGCCTGGGCCGTGAAGGCTCCAAGTACGGCATCGAAGATTACCTGGAAATCAAATACCTCTGCCTGGGCATCTGATCAGGTAAGGAATTAAACGCAAAGGGCACGAGAGCGCTGTCCTTATGCGGGCTTCAAACGTTATTTCTCGGTGGCCGGGAAAGCTGTGGCAGTCGATCATCGCATGCTGCCGTAGTTGCCTCCCCGCCACGTATTCCTTGAGCCACGCCGACCGATGAGCGGCGAATGAGGACACTATGAGCAAGACCAACGCATCCCTGATGAAACGCCGCGAAGCCGCTGTACCACGCGGTGTTGGCCAGATTCACCCGATCTTCGCCGACTCCGCGAAGAACGCCACCGTGACCGACGTTGAAGGTCGCGAGTTCATCGACTTCGCCGGCGGTATCGCCGTGCTGAACACCGGTCACCTGCACCCGAAAATTATCGCCGCGGTGACCGCGCAGCTGAACAAGCTGACTCACACCTGCTTCCAGGTATTGGCTTACGAACCGTACGTAGAACTGTGCGAGAAAGTGAACGCCAAGGTTCCTGGTGATTTCGCCAAGAAAACCCTGCTGGTGACCACCGGCTCCGAAGCTGTGGAAAACGCCATCAAGATCGCCCGTGCCGCCACGGGTCGTGCCGGCGTGATCGCCTTCACCGGCGCTTACCACGGTCGCACCATGATGACCCTGGGCCTGACCGGTAAAGTCGTGCCTTACTCGGCCGGCATGGGTCTGATGCCAGGCGGCATCTTCCGCGCGCTGTACCCGAACGAGCTGCATGGCGTGAGCATCGACGATTCGATCGCCAGCATCGAGCGCATCTTCAAGAACGACGCCGAGCCGCGTGACATCGCTGCCATCATCATCGAGCCGGTTCAGGGCGAAGGTGGTTTCTACGTCGCGCCTAAAGCGTTCATGACGCGTCTGCGCGCCCTGTGCGACCAGCACGGTATTCTGTTGATCGCTGACGAAGTACAAACCGGCGCTGGCCGTACCGGCACCTTCTTCGCCATGGAACAGATGGGTGTTGCTGCCGACCTGACCACCTTCGCCAAATCCATCGCTGGCGGCTTCCCGCTGGCCGGTGTGTGCGGCAAGGCTGAATACATGGACGCCATCGCTCCAGGCGGCCTGGGCGGCACTTACGCCGGTAGCCCGATCGCTTGCGCCGCTGCGCTGGCGGTGATGGAAGTGTTTGAAGAAGAGCACCTGCTGGATCGCTGCAAAGCGGTCGGCGAGCGCCTGGTGACTGGCCTCAAAGCCATTCAGGCCAAGTACCCGGTGATCGGTGAAGTACGTGCCCTGGGCGCGATGATCGCGGTTGAACTGTTCGAAAACGGCGACAGCCACAAGCCTAACGCCGCCGCCGTCGCCCAAGTTGTGGCCAAGGCGCGCGACAAGGGCCTGATCCTGCTGTCGTGCGGCACTTACGGCAACGTATTGCGCGTACTGGTACCGCTGACTTCGCCGGACGAGCAACTGGACAAAGGTCTGGCGATTATCGAAGAGTGCTTCTCCGAGCTCTGATTGCCCAGTGTGACCTGATCGACAAAAAACCCGCTTCGGCGGGTTTTTTTGGTCTCTTGAAACACTTCGGCGGCTTTTGCGCTGTATCGAATGGCCAGCATTGTCTAAGGTGCAGGCATTGCCTCGGAGTGAACTGATGACAGTTGTTGACTTACCGGCTGTACCGCGAGTGCTGATCGCCGAGGCTGACCCTTGGTCTCGAGACCTGCTCGAGCAAGTGTTGTTGCACGTGCGCTGTGACGCACGGCTCGACCTGTGCGCCGATGGCCGGCAGGCGCTGGAGTTGCTGAGCGAGCATCCCTACGACCTGGTGATCGCCGATTGGGAGCTTCCCGGTGTCGATGGCCTGGGCTTGCTGCGTAGCGTGCGCCAGCGGCGGCGTAACCCGGTGTTGCCGTTCATTTTGATGAGCAGCCGCAACGACAGCGCCAGCGTGCGCGAGGTATTGCCGCTGGCCCCAACGGCCTATCTGACCAAGCCCCTGAACATGGAAGGTCTGACTCAGCGCCTGCAGGACTTGCTCCTGAGCGCCGGTCAGACGGTTTCCTGTGACGTCCCGGCGCTGGCACCTGGCATGACCTTGTCGACCTTCCTTGAGCGTCGGCGTGAGTTGGCGGACGGCGCGCCGTTGCTCACTGACGTGCAACTGGCGGTCAAGCGCAGCCTGAACCCCAATGGCCTCGATCTGAAGCTGCTGGAGGAAGAAGTGCGCACTGACCCGCAGATCACCGCCGTGTTGATCGCCGCCGCCAACAGCGCCTCGCAGCACCTTGGCGATACCGTGCAGACCGTGTCCCAGGCCTTGCATCGCTTGGGCACCGGACAAAGCATGAACCTGATCCTTGGCCTGGCCCTCAAGCGCAGTGCGAATTTAAGTGATCCGTGCCTGGCCGATTACGCCGAGCGCTACTGGAAGCTGTCACTGCACACCGCCGAATACGGGCGGACCCTGGCACGCTTGCTCGATCTCGATCAGGAACGTTGCTATTGCGCCGGAATGCTCCATCGCCTCGGCGATCTGGCGCTGTTACGTTGCTTGCAGGAGTGGATACAGGCGGGGGGCGCACTGGACAAGCTGGAAGAGGTCGGCGAGGCGCTGGCTGAATTTGGCGCGGCCTATGGTTCGGCGTTACGCACCCGCTGGCGGCTTCCGTTGGAGTTGCGAGAGCTGATTGCGGCGGTCTATCAGCTCGGTGGAGGGGTTTACTCCCGTGAAGCACTGGTGATGAATCTGGCAGCGCAACTCGCACGCCTGACCGAGCATGAAGGCGTTGAAGAGCTGGCTAAAAGTCGAACGGCGCGCCTGCTCAAAATCGGCCTGCCGGAACTGATGCGTTTGCGCAAAAGCTAAAGATCGCAGCCTGCGGCAGCTCCTACGCCGGAGTGCGGTGGAGCGCAGGTCCTGTAGGAGCTGCCGCAGGCTGCGATCTTTTGGGCTTACCCCGAAATAATCCGGTTCTTGCCCTGGCGCTTGGCTTGATACCTCGCGGTGTCAGGCAGGGCGCAGCGAGTAGGTTTTCAACTGGTTGGCGAAGTCGCGCAGCGATTGAATACCGCTGGCTTCGGCTTCGTGGACCCAGTCCTTGATGGCCGCCAGCATGTCATGGCCATTTGAGCTGGTCTTGATCCAGATCTGCTGCAAGGCCAGACGTTTCTCGTAAATTACCTTCAGCGCCTGGCTGTGCTCGAGCATGGTCTGGATGCGCACATGGTGCTTATCATCCAGCAGGCTGGTTTCTCGCGAGAGCAGGCGCTTGGCGCGATGGAATTGGTGGCGAACCGAATGGTCGACCTTTTCCAGCTCTTGCTTGACCAATGGGCCGATCACCAGCTTGCGGTACTGGGCCATGATCTGGAAGCGGTTGTTGAGGATCGCCATGGCGGTGTCCATGTCCAGGCTGCCTTTGCCTTCGACACGGTGGGCGATCGGCGCAACACGCTGAACCTTGGCCAGCCGCAGGAAGCTGAAGACCTGGATCCACGCCCAGCCGAGGTCGAATTCCCACTTCTTCACCGACAGTTTTGCCGAGTTAGGGTAGGTGTGATGGTTGTTATGCAGTTCTTCACCGCCGATCAGAATGCCCCAGGGCACCAGATTGGTTGCCGCATCTCGGCATTCGAAGTTGCGGTAGCCAATGGCATGGCCCAGGCCATTGACCACGCCAGCGGCCCAGACCGGGATCCACATCATCTGGATCGCCCAGATGGTGATACCGATAGTGCCGAACAGCAGCAGGTCGATGACGCCCATGATCGCCACGCCCAGCAGCGGATAACGGCTGTAGAGGTTGCGTTCGATCCAGTCTTCGGGGCAGTTCTTGCCGTAGATGCGCAGCGTCTCGGGGTTTTCCGCTTCGGCGCGGTACAGCTCGGCACCTTTGCGCAAGACCGTGGACAGGCCTTTGATCACCGGGCTGTGCGGGTCGTCGACGGTTTCGCATTTGGCGTGGTGCTTGCGGTGGATAGCGGTCCACTCGCGGGTGTTCTGCGCCGTGGTCAGCCACAGCCAGAAGCGGAAGAAATGTTTCAGGCCGGCATTGAGCTCAAGGGAGCGATGGGCTGAATAACGATGCAGATAAACCGTGACGCCCACGATGGTGATGTGGGTCATTAACAGGGTGACTGCCACCAGTTGCCAGGGCGACAAGCCGAGTAAACCTTCGTACCACATAGGCTGTATGGCCCTCGATAAAGAAAAAAATAGCAGGCGCATTATCACTCAGCACACGGATAAAACCAGTCGCCCTTTCAGATAAGAGTGGCTGGATGTTTCTTTAATCTATAATTCCGACCTTTTTGTAAGGACATGGACGCCCGAATGTCTGCCTCATATCGCGATGCCTTGCGTGCAGCGCTGCTCTACCTGGTACTTTCCGTCGTTTGGCTGGAACTCACTGGTTATTTATTGAACAATTTATTCGATGAATTAGCTGACCTTCAGCGATGGCAACTGATCAACGGTTATGTCTGGGTGGTGCTCAGCGCCGGGTTTATCTTCATTGTCCGGGCGCATTTGCTGTGTTTTCTCGGGGTAGGCGCCAAATTACGCCAGCGCAACGAAGATCGCGCGCGATTACGCCAAGCGCAGGCGGTGTTCGATTGCACCCGTGAAGGGGTATTGGTCACTGACCGCCAGGGTTTGATCGTCCACGTCAATCGAGCCTTCATGGAGATCACTGGCTATCAGGCCGAAGAGGTGTTGGGCCACAGACCCAGCCTGTTCAAGTCCGGCCATCATTCACCGGATTTCTATCAAGCGATGTTCCAGAGTCTGAAACGCACCCGCGAATGGAGCGGCGAGATCTGGAACCGGCGTAAAAGCGGTGAAATTTATCCGCAATGGCAGACCATCCGGGTCATTCACGATGACCACAGCCAGCTCAGTCACTACGTAGCGGTGTTTTCCGATATCAGCGCGATCAAGGACTCCGAGCACGAGCTCGCGCATCTGGCGCACCACGACCCGCTGACCGACCTGCCCAATCGTCTGCTGTTCAGCGATCGCGTCGAGCAGGCGCTGACTTCGGCGCAGATCCACAAGCGCGGATGCGCGTTGCTGATGATCGATCTGGACCATTTCAAGATGATCAACGACAGCCTCGGGCATAACGTTGGCGATCAATTGCTCAAAGCTGCGGCGGTGCGTCTGCAAGGCATGTTTGGCCCCGGTATTACGTTGGCGCGTTTGGGCGGCGACGAGTTTGCCGTACTGGCCGAGAGTTGTTCGCAACTGGTGCAGGCTGCCGCGTTGGCGCAGCGGATCATCGAGGGGCTGAAAGAGCCGTTTGTCATCGGTGCTCACCCGTTGTTCATCAACGCCAGTGTCGGTATCAGCCTGTTCCCCAGCGACGCGCTGAGCGCCGAACAATTGCTGCGCAATGCTGATTCGGCGCTGTTCAAGGCCAAGAGTTCGGGGCGCGACGGTTATGCCCTGTACACCGAGGAGTTGACCGCCCACGCCCAGCACCGGGTCGAGATGGCGTTCGAATTGCGCCGCGCGCTGGAGCAGCAGGAGTTGCGGGTGTACTACCAGCCGGTGCATGACCTCAAGACCAGCCGTTTGATCGGCGTTGAAGCGCTGGTTCGCTGGCAACATCCGCAGCGCGGGTTGGTGCCGCCGGGTGAGTTCATTCCGATTGCCGAGCGCACCGGCTTGATCGCCGAGATTGACGCCTGGGTGATGCAACAGGCCTGTCAGCAGATGTGTGCCTGGCAGAGCGCCGGGGTGGTGTTGTCGTTTATTGCGGTGAACGTTTCTACCCGCCTGTTTGCCCGGCGCGAACTGTTTGAGCAGGTGGCTCAAGTGCTGCATGACACGGGACTGGATCCGGCGTTTCTGGAGCTGGAAGTGACCGAAAGCGCGGTGATGGACGATCCTGAGGTTGCACTGGAACAAATGCACCGCTTGCGCGAACTGGGTGTGCGGCTGGCCATCGATGACTTCGGTACCGGTTATTCGTCGCTGCTGCGGCTCAAGCGTCTGCCGGTGCAGAAACTCAAGATCGACCAAGGCTTCGTCGCCGGCCTGCCGTGGGATGAGGATGACGCAGCGATCGCTCGAGTGATCATCGCCCTTGCGCAAAGCATGGGCATGCGGGTGCAGGCTGAAGGCATCGAACAGGTCGAGCAGGCGGCGTTTTTGCTCGAGCAGGGTTGCGATTTGGGGCAGGGCTACTGGTTTGGCCGACCGATTCCGGCGCAAGAGCTGGACTGGGCTCGGGCGCCGGTGATTCGTTAAACACCAAAAGATCGCAGGCTTCGCCAGCTCCTACACCGATCGTGTAGGCGCTGCCGGAGGCTCGGGCCGCGTTCGGACGATCTTTTGATTTTCGGCGCTCAATGCCTGTGCAACCCCTTGTCCCGCCAAATAATGTATTTAGGTTATATAAACATTCTTAAATAGTATTTTTAAGAATATCTGCGCCTATCTACTATTGCTCTCACGCCGTAAGCAGTGCCGCCACTGCCAGGCACATCTCATTGAAGGAGTAGCACCATGAGCGCATCTCTACGTAGCGTTGACAGCCAGGACGAAGCAACCATTTTGCGCGAGATCCAGAGCGCATTGCGCGATCTACGCTTTGGGGCAGTGGAAATCACCGTGCACAACGCCCAGGTGGTTCAGATCGAACGCAAAGAGAAATTCCGTTTGCAGAGCCCAGGCAACAAGCCGAGCTGAAACAAAATCAAAAGATCGCAGCCTTCGGCAGCTCCTACACACTAATTCCCGTAGGAGCTGCCGGAGGCTGCGATCTTTGAACAGGCAACCCGATTCCAGACCATAAGAACAGCCAACACAAAAGAATTCAGGAGCTGCACCATGTCGTCGATTCGCCGTTATGCTTTGGCCGCTCTGGCCAGTGCCATTTTTGCCGGTTCCGCGGTTGCCAAGGATTACGAGTTGCTCAACGTGTCGTACGACCCGACCCGCGAGCTGTATCAGGACTACAACGCCGAGTTCATCAACTTCTGGAAGAAAGACCACGCTGGCGACAACGTGAAGATCCAGCAATCCCACGGTGGTTCGGGCAAACAAGGCCGGGCGGTGATTGATGGTTTGCGGGCCGATGTGGTGACCCTGGCACTGGCCGGTGACATCGACGAAATCGCCAAACTTGGCAAGACCTTGCCGGCCGACTGGCAAAAACGCCTGCCGGACGCCAGCACACCGTACACCTCGACCATCGTGTTCCTGGTGCGCAAGGGCAACCCTAAAGGGATCAAGGACTGGGGCGACCTGACTAAAAACGGCGTTGAAGTGATCACCCCGAACCCGAAAACCTCCGGCGGTGCGCGCTGGAACTTCCTCGCGGCCTGGGCCTATGGGCTGAAAGCCAACGGCGGTGATGAAGCCAAGGCCAAAGAATATGTGCGGACCCTGTTCAAGCACGTTCCCGTACTGGACACCGGCGCTCGCGGTTCGACGATTACCTTCGTCAACAATGGTCAGGGTGACGTGTTGCTGGCTTGGGAAAACGAAGCCTTCCTTGCACTGAAAGAACAGGGCGGCGCTGACAAGTTCGACATCGTCGTACCTTCGCTGTCGATCCTCGCCGAACCGCCAGTCGCGGTCGTCGACAAGAACGCCGAAAAGAAGGGCAACGAGCAGATCGCCGAAGCCTACCTCAAGCACCTGTACAGCTCGGCCGGTCAGGAAATCGCCGCGAAAAACTTCTATCGTCCACGTGACAAGGATGTGGCCGCCAAGTACGCCAAACAGTTCCCGACCCTGGAACTGGTGAGCATCGACAAGGATTTCGGTGGCTGGAAATCCGCCCAACCGAAATTCTTCAATGACGGTGGCGTGTTCGACCAGATCTATCAGGCGCAGTAAATTGAATTAAGCCAGCAAAAAGCCCGGAGCCAGCCTTCGGGTTTTATGCGTTCAACCAAGGACTCTTATGTCGCGTCGTATCTCCCCCGTCATACCCGGCTTCGGGCTGACGCTGGGCTACACCTTGGTGTACCTCAGTCTGATTGTGCTCATACCCCTGGCGGCGATGTTCGTGCATGCCGCTCAACTCACCTGGGATCAGTTCTGGGCAATCATCTCGGCGCCACGGGTGCTGGCGGCGTTGAAGCTCAGTTTCGGCACCGCGCTGTACGCCGCGATCATCAACGGCATCATCGGCACGTTGCTGGCCTGGGTGCTGGTGCGTTACACCTTCCCCGGACGCAAGATCATCGACGCGATGATCGACCTGCCGTTCGCACTGCCGACGGCCGTGGCCGGTATTGCACTGACTGCGCTGTACACACCGACCGGTCTGGTCGGGCAGTTCGCCGCGGACCTGGGGTTCAAGATCGCTTACACGCCGCTTGGCATCACCCTGGCGCTGACCTTCGTCACGCTGCCATTCGTGGTGCGTACGGTGCAGCCGGTACTGGCTGACATTCCGCGAGAGATCGAAGAGGCCGCCGCGTGCCTGGGCGCCAAGCCGTTGCAGGTGTTCCGCTACATTCTGGTTCCCGCCCTGCTGCCGGCCTGGCTGACCGGTTTTGCCCTGGCGTTTGCACGGGGTGTTGGCGAGTACGGCTCGGTGATTTTCATTGCCGGCAACATGCCGATGAAAACCGAAATCCTGCCGCTGCTGATCATGGTCAAGCTCGACCAATACGACTACACCGGCGCTACCTCCATTGGCGTGCTGATGCTGGTGGTTTCCTTCGTCCTGTTGCTGCTGATCAACTTGTTGCAGCGGCGCATCGAAACCCCATAAGGAAGCGCGGAATATGTCCCAATCGTCTATTACCGCTGCGTCTTCGGCCAATGCTGCCCGCCGTGGCAGCGCCGTTTCGCGGCGGATCCTGATCGGCCTCGGCTGGCTGATTTTTGCGCTGTTTCTGTTGCTGCCGCTGTTCATCGTGGTGTCCCAGGGCCTGAAGCTCGGCCTGGGCGCGTTCTTCACCGCGATCTTCGAACCGGATGCTCTGTCGGCCCTGAAACTGACCGTCATTGCAGTGCTGATTTCGGTCCCGTTGAACCTGGTGTTCGGCGTCAGTGCGGCCTGGTGCGTGAGTAAATACTCGTTCCGCGGCAAGAGCATGCTGGTGACCCTGATCGACTTGCCGTTCTCGGTGTCGCCGGTGATCGCGGGTCTGGTCTATGTGCTGATGTTCGGCGCCCAGGGTATTTTTGGCCCGTGGCTACAGGATCACGATATCCAGATCATCTTCGCCTTGCCGGGCATCGTGCTGGCGACGATTTTCGTCACCGTGCCGTTTGTGGCGCGTGAACTGATTCCGCTGATGCAGGAACAGGGCACCCAAGAAGAGGAAGCCGCACGGTTACTGGGCGCCAACGGCTGGCAGATGTTCTGGCATGTGACTGTGCCGAACATCAAGTGGGGCCTGATCTACGGCGTGGTGCTGTGTACCGCGCGGGCGATGGGTGAGTTCGGTGCGGTGTCGGTGGTTTCCGGGCACATTCGCGGGGTGACCAACACGCTGCCGCTGCACGTCGAGATCCTCTACAACGAATACAACCACGTCGCCGCGTTTGCTGTTGCGAGCCTGTTGCTGATCCTGGCGCTCTTCATCCTGCTGCTCAAGCAGTGGAGCGAGTCCCGTATTAACCGCCTGCGCGCCAGCGCCGCGGAGGAATAAGTCATGTCGATCGAAGTCCGTAATGTCAGCAAGAACTTCAACGCCTTCAAGGCGCTGAACAGCATCAACCTGAACATCCAGAGCGGCGAGCTGGTGGCGTTGCTGGGCCCGTCCGGCTGTGGCAAAACCACACTGCTGCGGATCATCGCCGGGCTGGAAACCCCGGACGCCGGCAGCATCGTGTTCCACGGCGAAGACGTTTCCGGCCACGACGTGCGTGATCGCAACGTCGGTTTCGTGTTCCAGCACTACGCCTTGTTCCGCCATATGACCGTGTTCGACAACGTCGCGTTTGGCCTGCGCATGAAGCCGAAAAACCAGCGTCCGAGCGAAAGCCAGATCGCCGTCAAAGTCCACGAACTGCTGAACATGGTGCAACTGGATTGGCTGTCGGATCGCTACCCGGAGCAACTTTCCGGTGGTCAGCGTCAGCGTATCGCGTTGGCCCGTGCCTTGGCGGTAGAACCGAAGGTCCTGCTGCTCGACGAACCCTTCGGTGCGCTGGATGCCAAGGTTCGTAAAGAACTGCGTCGCTGGCTGGCGCGTTTGCACGAAGACATCAACCTGACCTCGGTGTTCGTGACTCACGATCAGGAAGAGGCGATGGAAGTGGCCGACCGCATCGTGGTGATGAACAAGGGTGTGATCGAGCAGATCGGCTCACCGGGCGATGTCTACGAAAACCCGGCCAGCGACTTCGTGTACCACTTCCTCGGTGATTCGAACCGTCTGCAACTGGGTGACGACAATCACGTGCTGTTCCGTCCTCACGAAGTGTCGCTGTCACGCACTGAGCTGGAGGATCACCACGCGGCGCAAGTGCGCGATATCCGTCCGCTGGGTGCGACCACGCGAATCACATTGAAAGTCGAAGGCCAGAATGAGCTGATTGAAGCGGAAGTGGTGAAAGACCACGACAGCCTGACCGGCCTGGCCAAGGGCGAGACGCTGTTCTTCAAGCCCAAGGTCTGGCAGAAAGTCGCCAACCTTTAAGATCAAAAGATCGCAGCCTGCAGCAGCTCCTACAGGGGTACACCATGCCGTAGGAGCTGCCGCAGGCTGCGATCTTTCAAAACTATCTACGCCGCCGCATTTTTCTGACGCAGACGCACCCCGCCAGCCCGCGCCTCGATCTGCTCTTTCAGGTCATGCCGCAAACCCAGCAAAAATGCCAATTCCACCACCACAAACAGCGGCCCGACGATCAATCCCGTTACATCATCGACAAACGCCGGTTTGCGTCCTTCGTAGTGATGGCCGACAAACTGGATGGCCCAGCCGACCACAAACATTGCGATGCCGCTGCTCAACCAGAGCAGGGTGCTGTGTGCCGCAAGGATTTGACCTAGCCAAACGGACAGGCCCAGCAGCACCGTCATCACCACCCCAAGGCGTACTTCCAAGCGTAAATAGAACCACGCCGAGGCTAGCGCCAACAGCACCGCAGGAGACAGCCAGAGCCCGGCCACCGGCCATCCTGGCCGTGACAGCAACACGGCGACGGCGACCACGATCAGCGGAATGCCAATGAAGTGGCTGGCGATGTTGCGTGGGTCACGGTGGTACGCGGCGTATTGACTGAGGTGGTCAACGAGGCTTTTCATTGTTATTCCTCCTGTAGGGATGTCGATCATGCCCTGCGGTCAGTCGTTGCTCTGTCAGCCAGACGACAATCATCTTGGAGTTTTCATGGATATGCAGGCCTGGCGCTCGCGCCTGATGAGTGGCCAGTGGTTCAGCCATTTGCCGCCCTTGTTACAGGATAGTCTGCTGTCCCTGGCCCGGGTGCGGCGGTTGCCGCAGGGGCAACGGCTGTTCAAGCGCGGCGATCCGCCGTGTGGTCTGTATGCGGTGCTTGAAGGTGCAGTGCGGGTGGGCGCTGTCAGTGAGCAGGGCAAGGAGGCGCTACTGAGCCTGATCGAACCGCCGCACTGGTTCGGCGAAATCAGTCTGTTCGATGGCCAGCCACGCACCCATGACGCCTATGGCGTGGGCCACTGCATTCTGTTGCATATACCGCAGGCGGCGTTGGTTACCTTGCTCGAAGATCACCCGCAACATTGGCGACAGTTGGCCTTGCTGATGAGCCATAAACTGCGCCTGACCTTCATCAACCTTGAGCAACTGAGCCTGCTGCCAGCACCTGCGCGATTGGCGCACCGCTTGCTGATGATCGCCGACGGCTACGGTGAAATCGAACCTGCACGG
Organism: Pseudomonas frederiksbergensis; assembly: GCF_001874645.1. Lineage (NCBI taxonomy): Bacteria > Pseudomonadati > Pseudomonadota > Gammaproteobacteria > Pseudomonadales > Pseudomonadaceae > Pseudomonas > Pseudomonas frederiksbergensis. Next base: position 2,710,077 of record NZ_CP017886.1, on the reverse strand, counting down.
CGTATCCTGCAACTACCGCAGGAGCAGTTGGCGTTGCTGCTTTCGCTGTCGCGGCAGACCACTAACCAGATCCTCAAGGACCTGGAGAGCCAGGGCATTCTCAGCCTGGGTTATGGCGAGATCGAGATCCTCGATGCGCAGCGGTTGCGGGCTTTGGCGAGCGTTTGAGCCGGTCACCTCGTCCGAAATAACCGTTAGTGATGGGCTTTGTGCGCCAAGGCGCCTAGCCTGTGCTGACGATTATTCGAGGTGTGCCATGCGTTTGCTGTTAGTGGAAGACGAGCCTGAGACCGCGAAACTTCTGGCCCAAGGCCTGAGCGAAGCCAGTTATGCGGTGGATGTAGCGGACAACGGCATGGCCGGTCGACGCTTCATCGAAGCGGCTGAATACGATCTGATCATCCTCGACGTGATGCTGCCCGGTCTTAACGGTTGGCAGCTGTTGCAACAGATCCGCCAGCTCGGCGCTACGCCGGTGCTGTTCCTGACCACCACGGACGGCATTGAAGACCGGCTGCGCGGGTTGGAGCTGCATGAAGATGACTACCTGCTCAAGCCGTTTGTCGTGAGTGAGCTGGTGACGCGGGTGCGCAAGTTGTTGCGTCGTGATCGGGGGCGCCGACACCCCGTTACCGCAACCCATCCCGAAATTGCCCCGGCGTCATCCCCGTCCAGCGTTTGAAAGCGCGGCTGAAGCTGCTGGTGTCGGCAAATCCGAGCAGATAGCTGATTTCGCTCAACGAGCACTGTGGGTCTCGCAAGTGCAGCAGTGCCAGATTTTCACGACACTCATTGAGCAGCGTATCGAACCGGCAACCTTCGTCCGCCAGGTGCCGTTGCAAGCTGCGCAAACTCAAATGCAAGGTCTCGGCGATGTGTTCGGCGCTGGGTTCACCTTCCGGCAGTTGCGCCTCGATGGCGTCGCGCACCTTGCGCTCCCAGGTCAGCAGGCGCAGTTGTGTCAGGGTGCGTTTGAGCACGGTTTCGTTGTGTTCGGCCAGTTCCGGGTTGGCGTCATCCAGATGGCTTTCGAAGTCATCGATGGAAAACTCCAGCCGGTCTTCGTCAGCGGCAAAGAAGATCGGCGCGCGGAACACCGTGTGCCATTGTTTCGGGTCGGCCGGTTCCGCTCGGCGCAAGTACACCGCCAGCGGTGCATAGTCCCGGCCCAAACGGTTGCGACAGGTGCGCACGTAGATCGCGGCGAAGGCATCGATCGCTTCCCGTGCTGGCGCCGGGCTGCCTTCGGGAACCTTGAGGGTGAAGCAATAGCGATCTTCGCCACGGGTCAGCTCCAGCTCCAACGCGTCGCTGATTACCTGGTGATAACGCACGATGCGCTCGAATACCTCACGCAGACTGCCGCTGGCCACCAACGCATAGCCCAGCGCGTGGAAGGTGGTCGGACTGACGAACCGCGACACCCGCAAACCAATCGCCGGGTCGCCGCTGGCCTCGACGGCCAGTTCCCACAGTCGGGTGGTGGCCGATAACGGATAGCGGGCGTTGGGATCGTCCATCAGTTGCGGGTCGAGCCCGGCTTGCAGGCACAGGGCGTTGCTGTCGAGGCCGAGGGCGTCGAGTTGTTTGCGCAAAGCGCGGGTCCAGCTGGCGAGCGAGGTAGGTTCAATCATGATGATTGGCGCTTCCGGTCAACAGGTTGGCGTTCACAGCTAACGCCCGGAGCGATCGCGCAGGGCAGGATGCGAACATCAATAACCAGAGGATGGAAGCATGTACGGTACTTCTGCAAGTCCCCAGTGCCTGAATGTACAACAACGATCTGCGCCTATTCGTGAAGGGGTGCTGGTGGCAGGAAACGGTGGTCTTATTTATTCGATATTGATCTATTTTAAATGCTAAATATTCCTTTAAGAAATAAGTCTTTGGCGCAATGATTGATCCATCGAAACGTTCGCGTGGGGCGTCAGGCGCAGGCTGATCGATTCATTGAACCGCAACCTGTTCGTGTTAAACGTTTGAGGATTACCACGCTGTCAGTGATGACGGCGCGTTAACAGATTTTCGATTTCCGGGGCCGTCTCCTTGGCAGGGTGCGGCCCCTTTTTTTGCTGAAAGCAAAACACAATCCCACAGGGTGATCAGGTTTATATTCGATTAAGATATTAATAAATATCTTCTTATTCCTTAACGAATATAAATCTCGTCCCTATACTTGATCAGGAACAGACACGCACAGGAGAGCTCCTCATGCGCAACGAATCAATTCGCTACCTGATTGTGCCGGGCTGGCAAGGATCGCCAGATGATCATTGGCAAAGCCACTGGCAGAACAACCTGCCGAACAGCGCACGGGTGGAGCAGGCCGATTGGCTGACGCCGCGTCGTGAGGATTGGGTCGCGGCGCTGGCCGAAGCGATTGATGCCGACAGCACCCCCGTGATTCTGATCGCCCACAGCCTGGGTTGCATCACCGTTGCCCACTGGGCCGCTGCTGCGCCGTTGCAGGCGTTGCGTCAGGTTCGCGGGGCCTTGCTGGTTGCGCCTGCCGACGTCGAGCGACCGGCTTGCGCGCCTGCGTTGCGCAACTTTGCACCGATTCCGACGCATCTGCTGCCGTTTCCGAGCCAGGTTGTCAGCGCTGACAACGACGCTGCTGTCAGCGCTCCACGGGCGCTTGAGCTGGCGCGTCACTGGGGCGCCGAAGCAGGGATTCTGGCGGGTGCCGGGCACATCAATGTGAAGTCCGGCCACCATCGTTGGGAGCAGGGTTTTGCCTACCTGTATCGCCTGCAAAATCGCATGGAACATCACGCCCTGCGCCGCGCTTGAACCTCTTTTTTATTTAAACGCCCCCGTCTCCCGGCGGTTCTGGGCGGGAGTCTGCCATGAGTTTGCATGAGTCTTTCGGTCAGCCCTTGCTGACCTTTCCCGACGCTGAAAAAAGCCCATTGAGCATTCGCGCCAAAGCGCTGGTGTTTGTCGACCCGCGCTCGCGGCAGTTGCGCCAAGAGCTGGAGCAACTGGCACCGCGCTCGATCTCGGTGTTGATTCGCGGTGAAACCGGCAGCGGCAAAGAGCTGTTGGCGCGACATATCCACCGTGCCAGTGATCGCGGCGGTTTATTCGTATCGGTCAACTGCGGCGCGATCAGCCCAACCTACGCCGACGCCGAGTTGTTCGGTTATGCCGGCGGCAGTTTCAGCGGCTCGGTCAGCAGTCGCGCCGGCTGGTTTGGTTCGGCCAATGGCGGGACGTTGTACCTGGATGAAATTGGCGATTTGCCGTTGCCGATTCAGATCAAATTGCTCGCCGCCCTGGAGAATCACGAAGTCACCCGCGTGGGTGCCCAGCAACCGAGCCCAGTGGATGTGCGGCTCGTGGCGGCGACCAGCATCGATCTGGCGCAAGCCGTGGCGGCCGGCAAATTTCATGAGCGGCTCTACCACTACCTCAGCGAAGGTCGGCTCGAATTACCGGCCTTGCGTGAGCGAGTCGGTGACATTCAATCATTGGCCGAGTACTTCCTCGGCATCTACAGCCAGCGCCTCGACCTGCCGGTGCCGTTTATCAGCGACGCGGCACAGCAGGTTCTGGAGCGGCACAGCTGGCCGGGCAATACCCGTGAACTGGAAAACGTCATTCACTTTGCGTTGCTGGTGAGCAGTGGCGAGGAAATTCTGCCGGAGCATTTGAATTTGCCGCAGGTGTTGTCGCCATTGGAGTTGATCGAACGACAGGCAACGCAGCTCATAAAAACCGGTTCTGCCGACGAGAGTGCAGCACTCAAACGCCTGCTCGAGAGCCTGACGCAAACCCTGTAGCAGCTGGCGAAGCCTGCGTTCGGCTGCGAAGCAGACGTAAAACGGTCGAACTCATTTTTGCTGAAGAATCGCGGTGTCTGGATGACGGCCGCTGCGCGCCCGAACGCAGGCTTCGCCAGCTGCTACAGAGTTCGTGGTTGTCGCATGAACAAAATGGAATATGAAAGTGAATAAAAGATATTTTTCGGGAATAAAAAAACTCGGTATTGTCCGCTCCACACCAGCGATAACCCTTCACTGGCCCTTCATTTTTTAGCCGTTGTCGACAACGACAAATAAGGACACTGCATGAAAAAGATTCTGTTGTTCACCGCATTGGCAGCTGCCCTGACTGCTGGTTTGGCCCAGGCTGGCGAGAAACTGGTGGTTGCCGCAACGCCGGTGCCACATGCCGAGATTCTTGAGCTGATCAAACCGACCCTCGCCAAAGAAGGCGTGGATCTGGAAATCAAGGTTTTCACCGACTACGTACAACCGAACGTGCAGGTCGATCAGAAGCGTCTGGACGCCAACTACTTCCAGACTCTGCCGTACCTGAAAAGCTTCAACGAAGGCAAAGGCACTCACCTGGTGACCGTGATCGGTGTGCACGTCGAACCGTTCGGCGGCTACTCCAAAAAGGTCAAAACCCTGGCTGAGTTGAAAGACGGCGCGACCATCGCTATCCCGAACGAAGGCAGCAACAGCGGCCGTGCGCTGATCCTGTTGCAGAAAGCCGGCCTGATCGAGTTGAAAGACCCGAAAAACGCCCTGGCGACTCCAAAAGATATCGCCAAGAACCCGCACAACTTCAAGTTCAAGGAACTGGAATCGGCCATGCTGCCGCGTGTTCTGGATCAGGTCGACCTGGACATGATCAACACCAACTACGCACTGGAAGCGGGTCTGAACCCGGCTAAAGACGCACTGGTGATCGAAGGTGCGGATTCGCCCTATGTGAACTTCCTGGTCGCGCGTCCAGACAACAAGGACAGCGTAGCGATCCAGAAACTGGCCAAGGCCCTGACCAGCCCTGAAGTGAAGGCATTCATCGCCAAGAAGTACAACGGCGCGGTACTGCCAGCGTTCTGATTGAGCGGTAGATCCTTTCGAGGTTACAACGCCGACGGCTTTCGATAGCGTCGGCGTTTTTATTGCACGCGAAAATCAAAAGATCGTCCGAACGCGGCCCGAACCTTCGGCAGCTCCTATATTAAATCGGCGTAGGAGCTGCCGCAGGCTGCGATCTTTTCGTTTAGGCCACCCCGCCCTTCAACGCCCGGCGCAACGCCGTCAATAACTTCACGACGTCCTGCGGATCCAGCCGCTGGGGTGTTTTCACGTCTGCCATTTTTATCGTCCTTGTGAGGGTTCGGCCGGGGAGTGTGGCCGCACGCTGCTCGTCCTTGGAGGGGCAATCTGAAAAAAAGATCCCTCCTACAGCGCAAAGGAAAATAGCTGTCTCCTGCTGTCGCCGCCAATCCGCCAGATAGTTTTTTGCGTGATATCAATATGCTTTATCGGTATTTAAATGTTTCTTTTTATACCTTTAAAGTCGGTCTCTGCCGGGCTGTTATCCACAGCTCAATGGACTGCGCCACCGTCGCTTACCCTGCGGCGTTCAGGATTTTCAATGACGTTCGATTACGCTTTCATCCTCAGCACCCTTCCGGCGTTTCTCAATGCCGTGGGCGTGACGCTGCAGGTCGGCCTGATCGCCATCGGCACTTCGTTGCTGGTAGCCCTGATCAACACGACCCTCCTGGTGTTCCGCACGCCGTACTTGCAGCGCCTGGTGGCGTTGTACGTGGAACTGGCGCGCAACACCCCGCTGCTGATTCAACTGTTCTTCGTTTATTTCGCCTTACCCGCGCTTGGGGTGAAGGTTTCCGGCTTTGCGGCGGCGATCATCACCATGACCTTTCTGGGCGGTGCCTACCTCACCGAGGTATTGCGTGCCGGCGTTGAAGCGGTGCCTGTGGCGCAACTTGAATCGGGGCGTTCCATCGGTCTGTCCCGCTGGCAATTACTGCGCTACGTGATCCTGCCGCAAGCGGGGATCCTCAGCCTGCCTTCGCTGTTCGCCAACTTTATTTTCCTGCTCAAGGAGACCACCGTGGTGTCAGCGGTAGCGGTGCCGGAGATTCTCTACACCACCAAGAGCTACATCGCGCTGTATTACAAAACCTACGAAATGCTCGCCGTGCTGACACTGATCTGCGTGCTGCTGTTTTTGCCGTTGTCGCTGCTGCTCAGCCGCCTGGAAAGGAGGCTCCAGCATGGCCAGTTCGGGTCTTGATTTGCTCTGGGTGTCCTTGCCGCAGTTAGGCAAAGGCGCTGCGCAAACCTTGTCGATTTCGCTTTTTAGCATCGTCATCAGCACGGTGGGCGGAGTGCTTTACGGCGTACTGTGCAGCCTGAACTCGAAATGGCTGAAGGCGATTCTGCGGGTTTATCTAGAGCTTTTCCGGGCGATCCCGGTGCTGGTCTGGCTGTATTTGCTGTTTTTCGGCCTGCCAATTTTTTTCGGCCTGAGCCTGCCGAGTTTCTGGTGCGCGGTGCTGGTGCTGTCGTTATGGGGCGCCAGTGAAGTCGGCGAAGTGGTGCGCGGTGCACTGCATTCCTTACCGCGAGGTCAGCGTGAAGCGGGGCTGTCGATCGGGTTGTCCGGCCCGCAGCTCTTCGGTTACGTGCTGCTGCCCCAGGCACTGAAACGCATGACGCCGCCGACCATCAACGTCTACACGCGGATCATCAAGACCAGTTCGCTGGCGGTGTTGATCGGCGTGGTCGACGTGATCAAGGTCGGCCAGCAGATCATCGAACGTACCTACGAATCGGTGTTGATCTACGGCGCGTTGTTCTTGTTTTTCTTCTTTATCTGCTACCCGCTCTCGGCCGCTTCCCGCGTGCTGGAACGGCGCTGGACGCAAGCATGAGCGCATTGATCGAGTTCAAGGGTTTCAACAAGTTTTTCGGTGAGCACCAGGTACTCAACGGGATCGACTTGAGCGTCGAAACCGGCGAGGTGATTGTCATCCTTGGCCCCAGTGGCTGCGGTAAAAGCACCTTGCTGCGTTGCCTCAACGGTCTGGAAGTCGCCCACAGCGGCGAGCTGCGTTTCGCCGGGCGCGAATTGCTGAGCAAGACCACCGATTGGCGCGAAGTGCGTCAGCAGATCGGCATGGTGTTCCAGAGTTATCACCTGTTCCCGCATATGAGCGTGCTCGACAACCTTCTGCTCGGCCCGCTCAAGGTGCAAAAACGCCCAGCACGCGAAGCCCGTGAGCAAGCGTTGGCGTTGCTCGAACGGGTCGGTCTTTTGGACAAACGCGATGCCTTCCCGCGACAGCTTTCCGGTGGTCAGCAACAACGAATCGCCATCATCCGTTCACTGTGCATGAACCCGCAGGTAATGCTGTTCGATGAGGTCACGGCAGCCCTTGATCCGGAGATGGTCAAGGAAGTGCTGGAAGTGATTCAGGGCCTCGCCCGCGACGGCATGACGCTGTTGATCGTTACCCACGAAATGGCCTTCGCCCGAGCGGTGGCCGACCGCATTGTGTTCATGGATGCCGGACGTATCCTTGAACAAAACCCTCCCGAGATTTTCTTTACGAACCCGCAAACCGCACGAGCGCAGCAGTTCCTGGAGAAGTTCTCCTACGTCGAAGCCCTGCCCAAAAAGACTCTTGAAAAGGAATTGGAACTGTCATGAAAACTGCCAAGTCTTCACTGCTGCTACTCCCATTGTTTGGCCTCGCGCTGTTGGCCGGTTGCAACAAATCCGAACAAGCCGCCAAGCCTGTGGCCTCTACTGCCAGTGCGGCGCCTGCGGCCAGCTACCTGGAAAAAATCAAAGCCCGGGACAAGTTGATCGTCGGCGTGTTCACCGACAAACCGCCGTTCGGGTTCGTCGATGAAGCCGGTCGCTATGTGGGTTTTGATACCGACATCGGCCGTCAATTCGCCAAGGATCTGCTGGGCGACGAGAACAAGGTCGAGTTCGTGGCGGTTGAGCCAGCGAGCCGGATTCCGTTCTTGCAAAGCGATAAGGTCGACCTGATCCTCGCCAACATGACCGTCACCCCGGAGCGCAAGGAAGCGGTGGAGTTCACCCATCCGAACCTCAAGGTCGCGGTGCAGGCACTGGTGCCACAGGCAAGCTCGGTGAAAAGCCTCGATGACCTGGCGACCCGCACCACCATCGTCACCACCGGCACCACCGCCGATATCTGGCTGACCAAGAATCATCCAGACTGGAAACTGCTCAAGTTCGAGAAAAACTCCGAGTCCCTGCAAGCCCTGGCCAATGGTCGCGGCGATGCTTATGCACAAGACAATCTGGTGCTGTTCAGCTGGGCAAAGCAGAACCCGGGCTACCGTGTGTTGACCGAGACTCTGGGCGCCGAAGCTCCGATTGCGCCCGCGGTGAAGAAAGGCAACATCGAACTGCGTGACTGGGTCAACGCCGAGCTGGCGAAGCTGGGTGAAGACAAGTACCTGCTCAAGCTCTATGACCAATACGTGCGTAAAGAACTCAGCGACGACACCCAGCCTGAGAGCGTGATTGTCGAAGGCGGGAAGTGGCAGGGCTGATCCGCTAAGAGATCGCAGACTGCGGCAGCTCCTACGGAGGTACGTCATTCCCCTGTAGGAGCTGCCGAAGGTTCGGGCCGCGTTCGGACGATCTTTTCAGCTTTTCGAGTCAATCCGGCCAATTCCACGCAGGTTCATCCAGCATCCCCTGTCCGACGATCCCGGTCTGACCGAAATTTTTCTCCAGCACGATGGAATTGCATTCGGGAGCTTGCTGCAACGCCGCGATCAAGCGGCTGGCGTGAGACACCACCCACACCTGACACTGCTCCGAGGCGCGGACGATCAGTCGCGCCAATGCCGGCAGCAGGTCCGGGTGCAAGCTGGTTTCCGGCTCGTTGAGCACCATCAGCGTCGGCGGCCTTGGTGTCAGTAGCGCAGCGATCAGCAACAAGTAACGCAAGGTCCCGTCCGACAGCTCGGCGGCGGACAGCGGTCGCAATAATCCTTCCTGATAAAACTCGATGGCAAACCGCGCTCCTTGCAGCGTCTGGATGTTCAGTCTGGCGCCGGGGAACGCGTCGCTGATCGCCGCGTGCAACGCCTCGGGATCACCGATTTCAAGGATGGTTTGCAACGCTGCCGCCAGGTCGCGGCCATCGTGATGCAATACGGGCGTGCGCGTACCCAGTTGCGGTTGACGAGCCGGCGCTTCGGCATCGCTGCGAAAGTGATCGTAAAAGCGCCAGCGGCGAATGAACTCACGCAACTGCAATACCTCTGGCGAGGCGCGCAGGCTGCCGACCTGATCGAACAGGCTGTCGAAGGTCGGTGTGTGCTGGGCCAGCACATCCCAATCGCGCTCGACCCGCGAGCGAATCATTGGGCCAGCGCGATTGACCAACAAGCTGGCCGGGCGGTACAGCAGCCCTGACCAGATGCATTCACGCTTGATCTCCGGGTCCAGGGAAAACGCTGAGCCCGACGGTTCCGGCAGGCCCAGGGCGATCGCGTAACTGAAATCCTCACCGGCAAAGCCCAGCCGCAAGCGCTTGGGCGCCTGGCGTACGGAGGCTTCGACGGCCACTTCACCGTTGCGCATGCGCCGGCTGATGTTTTCCGGCCCGGCCCAGAAGGTCGAGTCCAACCCGCCCTCGCGCGCGAGTGCGTTGACCACGCCGCCCTGAGCGGTCTCGGCCAATAGCCGCAGAGCGCGGTAAAGGTTGGATTTGCCGCTGCCATTGGGCCCGGTGATCAGATTCAGGCGACCGAGCGGAATCACCAATTTATTGATCGAGCGGTAATTGGCCACCGCGAGGGTTTTGAGCATGGAAGACTTTCTCTGTGCAGGATAACTGCGTTAGCGAATTTACAGCGTAGGAGCTGCCGCAGGCTGCGATCTTTGACCTTCTCATGTGAACCTGTGTGAAAGATCGCAGCCTGCGGCAGCTCCTGCGGCAGCTCCTACGGGACCCTATCAGGCCGAGGCGAAACTGGAACCCTGATCTAAGCTCTCAGTCGTATCGTCACGTGTCCGTCCGTATGACGCCCGCCCGTATGACGCAAAGGAGCTTGCATGGTTGGTCCCGGATTCAAGGTTGTCGTTGGCCTGAGCTTCTTTGTCCTGCTGGCCGCGTGCGGCGATAAGAAACCGGTCGAAAAGGAACGCCCACGGGTGTTTGTGCAGGAGGTCAAACCTGCGGATTTCGCTGCCTCGGTGACCCTGACCGGGGATGTTCAGGCGCGGGTTCAGACCGAGTTGTCGTTTCGCGTTGCGGGCAAGATCATCCAGCGCATGGTCGATGTCGGCGATCGTGTTTCTGCCAAGCAAGTGTTAGCCAGACTCGACCCGAAAGACCTACAGACCAGCCTCGATTCAGCCCAGGCCCAGGTGGTCGCCGAGCAGGCGCGGGTCAAACAGGCCGCTGCCGCGTTCGTTCGCCAGCAAAAGCTCTTGCCCAAGAGCTACACCAGCCAGAGCGAATACGATTCTGCCCAGGCGGCGTTGCACAGTAGCCAAAGCGCGTTGACCGCAGCACAGGCGCAATTGGCCAACGCCCGCGAGCAGCTGAGTTACACCGCGCTGATTGCCGACGCGCCGGGCGTGATCACTGCGCGTCAGGCTGAAGTCGGTCAGGTGGTGCAGGCCACGGTGCCGATTTTCAGCCTGGCCCGCGATGGCGAGCGTGACGCGGTGTTCAATGTCTACGAATCGCTGTTGAGCGCGCCGCCATCAGACCGATCGGTGGTGGTCAGCCTGCTCGACAACCCGAAGATCAACACCACCGGCACGGTGCGCGAAATCACCCCTTCGGTGTCGGCGCAAACCGGTACGGTACAGGTCAAAGTCACCCTCAGTGCATTGCCCGAAGGCATGCAACTGGGCTCGGTGGTCAGTGCCACGGCCAAGGTGCCGGGCAAGTCCGTGGTCGAGTTGCCCTGGGCTGCGCTGACCAAAAATATCAGCGAGCCAGCCGTGTGGTGGGTGGATGCCAATGGCAAGGCACAGTTGCAAACCGTCAAAGTGGGTCGTTACCTGACCGGCAAAGTGATCATCAGCGAAGGCCTTAACGGCGGCGAGAAAGTCGTCACTGCTGGCGGCCAGTTGTTGCACCCCGACGTGTTGGTGGAGATCGTCACACCGCCCGCCGAAGGTTCGACGGGAGCCCAGCCATGAAGCGCGTGTTGCTGCTGTTGTCGGCGGGTCTGATGCTGGCCGCCTGCTCGAAAAAGGAAGCGCCACCGGAACCTGTGCGCCCGGTCCTGTCTATCGTCGTGCAGTCTTTTGACCAGCAAGACCTCGGGCGTTTCGCCGGGAGCATTCAGGCGCGCTTTGAAAGCAACATTGGTTTCCGTGTGCCGGGACGTATCGCCAGCCGCAATGTCGATGTCGGCAGCGAGGTCCAGAAGGGCGGGTTGCTGGCGACCCTCGACCCGACCGATCAGCAGAACCAGTTACGTGCCGCCCAGGGCGATCAGGCGAAGGTCGAGGCGCTGTTGATCAATGCCCAGGCCAGTGCACGCCGTCAGCAGGAACTGTTCAACAAGGGGGTGGGCGCCCAAGCGCAGCTGGACATCGCCCAGACCGACCTGAAAACCACCCAGGCTTCACTGGATCAGACCAAGGCGTCGGTCAGTCAGGCCAAGGACCAGCTCAGTTACACCGAACTGCGCACCGACCACGCCGTCATCGTGACGGCCTGGAACGCCGAGGCCGGACAGGTGGTGACGGCGGGACAGCAAGTGGTGACGCTGGCGCGACCGGACATCAAGGAAGCGGTGATCGATCTGCCAGCGGACCTCGCCGAGCAACTGCCTGCCGATGTGGTGTTTGAAGTGGCTGCGCAACTTGACCCGAGTATCCACACCACGGCCATCATCCGCGAGATCGAGCCGCAGGCGCAAAGCGCGACCCGTACTCGTCGCGCCCGCCTGACCCTGGCCGAGACGCCGCGGGGCTTTCGTCTCGGCACGGCAATCAGCGTGACCTTGAGCTCGGCCATCGAGCCGCGTATCGAATTGCCGTTGACGGCCTTGCAGGAAGTCGACGGTAAAACCCGTATCTGGGTCGTCGACCAACAGACCCAGACCGTCTCCCCGCGAGACGTCACCCTGCTCAGTCGTGGCGCTGACAGCGTGATCCTCGGGCACGGCGTCAAAAGCGGTGAGCGAGTGGTCAGCGCCGGTGTGAACAGCCTCAAGCCGGGGCAGAAAGTCAAAGTCGACGAGGGCCGCCCGCGATGAAAGGGAGTTTCAACTTATCCGAATGGGCCCTCAAGCATCAGTCCTTTGTCTGGTATCTGATGTTCGTCGCCTTGCTGATGGGGGTGTTTTCGTACCTCAACCTGGGGCGCGAGGAAGACCCTACGTTTGCCACCAAAACCATGGTGATTCAGACCCGCTGGCCGGGCGCGACCGAGGAAGAAACCCTCAAGCAGGTCACTGACCGCATCGAGAAAAAGCTCGAAGAGCTCGACTCGCTCGACTACGTGAAAAGCTACACCCGCCCGGGTGAATCCACCGTTTACGTCTACCTGCTGGACACCACACCTGCCAAGGCCATCCCGGATATTTGGTACCAGGTGCGCAAGAAGATCAACGACATTCGCGGCTCCTTCCCCCGGGCATTCAGGGGCCGTCGTTCAACGACGAGTTCGGTGATGTCTACGGGTCGATCTACGCCTTCACCGCCGATGGTCTGTCGATGCGCCAGTTGCGCGACTACGTCGAGCAGGCCCGCATCGAGATTCGTAGCGTACCGGGGCTGGGCAAGATCGAGATGATCGGCCAGCAGAATGAAGTGCTCTACCTGAACTTCTCCACCCGCAAGCTGGCGGCGCTCGGCATCGACCAGCGTCAGGTGGTACAGAGCCTGCAAGCGCAGAACGCGGTGACGCCGGCCGGGGTTATCGAGGCCGGTCCCGAGCGCATTTCCGTGCGTACCTCCGGGCAGTTCGCCTCGGAGAAAGACCTGGAGGCGGTCAACCTGCGGCTCAATGACCGTTTCTACCGCCTGGCCGACATTGCAGAAATCAGTCGCGGTTACGTCGACCCGGCCTCACCGATGTTCCGCTTCAACGGTCAACCGGCCATAGGCCTGGCCATTAACATGAAGGCGGGCGGTAACATTCAGGTGTTCGGCAAGGCGTTGCACGAGCGCATGACCCAGCTCACCGCCGACCTGCCTGTGGGCGTCGGCATACACATGGTCTCGGACCAGGCCCAGGTGGTGGAAGAGGCTGTCGGTGGCTTCACCAGCGCGTTGTTCGAAGCCGTCATCATCGTGCTGGTGGTCAGCTTCATCAGCCTCGGCGTGCGTGCCGGACTGGTGGTGGCCTGCTCGATTCCGCTGGTGCTGGCGATGGTCTTTGTGTTCATGGAATACAGCGGCATCACCATGCAGCGAATCTCTCTCGGTGCGCTGATCATCGCCCTCGGGCTGTTGGTGGATGACGCGATGATCACCGTCGAGATGATGGTCACACGCCTGGAAATGGGCGAAACCAAGGAGCAGGCGGCGACGTTCGCGTACACCTCGACGGCGTTCCCGATGCTCACCGGGACCCTGGTGACCGTCGCCGGTTTTGTGCCGATTGGCCTGAACGCCAGCTCCGCCGGTGAGTACACCTTCACCTTGTTTGCGGTCATCGCCGTGGCGATGATCGTGTCGTGGATTGTCGCGGTGTTGTTTGCCCCGGTGATCGGTGTGCATATCCTCAGCGCCAATGTGAAACCCCATGAGGCGGAGCCCGGGCGCATCGGCAAGGCCTTCAACAGTGGCCTGTTGTGGAGCATGCGCAACCACTGGTGGGCCATCGGTATCACGCTGCTGTGTTTCCTGCTGGCGGTGTTCTCCATGCGCTTCGTGCAGAACCAGTTCTTCCCGTCGTCGGATCGCCCGGAAATTCTCGTCGACCTGAACCTGCCGCAAAACGCCTCGATGGATGAAACCCGCAAGGCTGTCGACCGTCTTGAAGCGACCCTCAAGGGTGATCCGGATATCGTGCGCTGGAGCACTTACATCGGCCAGGGCGCGATCCGTTTCTACCTGCCGCTCGACCAGCAATTGCAGAACCCCTACTACGCGCAGTTGGTGATCGTCAGCAAGAACTTCGAGTCACGGCAGGTGCTCAGCGAGCGCCTGCGCGAGCGACTGCGTAAGGACTTCGTGGGCATTGGCAGCTACGTGCAAGCCCTGGAAATGGGCCCACCTGTGGGCCGGCCGATTCAGTACCGGGTCAGTGGCAAGGACATCGATCAGGTGCGCAAGCACGCCATCGATCTGGCCAGCGAACTGGACAAGAGCCCGCACATCGGCGAGATCATTTTCGACTGGAACGAGCCGGGCAAGGTGCTGCGCATTGACATCTCCCAGGACAAGGCGCGGCAACTCGGGCTGTCGTCCGAGGACGTGGCGAACCTGATGAACAGCATCGTCAGTGGTTCGACGGTGACTCAGGTTGACGATGACATCTACCAGATCAACGTGATCGGGCGCGCCGTGGATGCCGAGCGGGGGACGCCGGAAACCCTGCAGAACCTGCAGATCGTTACACCGAGCGGGACGTCGATTCCGCTGCTGGCCTTTGCCACGGTGCGTTATGAGCTGGAGCAACCGCTGGTCTGGCGACGCGACCGTAAACCCACCATCACCATCAAGGCGGCAGTGCGCGATGAGATCCAGCCGACGGATCTGGTGAAGTTGCTCAAGCCGCAAATCGACTCGTTTGCCGAAGGCTTGCCAGCGGGCTACACCGTCGCCACCGGTGGTACGGTCGAGTCCAGTGGCAAGGCCCAGGGGCCAATCGCCAAAGTCTTGCCGTTGATGCTGTTTTTGATGGCGACGTTCCTGATGATCCAGTTGCACAGCGTGCAGAAGCTGTTTCTGGTGGCGAGTGTCGCGCCGCTGGGTTTGATCGGCGTGGTGTTGGCGCTGATTCCAACGGGGACGCCGATGGGCTTCGTGGCGATTCTGGGGATTCTTGCGCTGATCGGCATCATCATCCGCAACTCGGTGATTCTGGTGACCCAGATCGACGAATTCGAGCGCAGCGGCCATTCGCCATGGGACGCCGTGGTGCAAGCCACCGAACACCGTCGCCGACCGATTCTGCTGACGGCCGCAGCAGCAAGCATGGGCATGATCCCGATTGCCCGGGAAGTGTTCTGGGGACCGATGGCCTACGCAATGATTGGCGGGATCATCGTCGCTACCTTGCTGACGCTGCTATTCCTGCCGGCGCTGTATGTGGCCTGGTACAAGATCAAGGAGCCGAAGAAAACAGCCGTTTGATTAGAGTCAAAAGGTCAAAAGATCGCAGCCTGCGGCAGCTCCTACGAGGATCGGCGTAGGAGCTGCCGAAGGCTGCGATCTTTTTCGGCGCGCTTGAGTCTCAGGCCTGGTCGACGCGACGCCAGACACTCGCCAACCAAGGCTGCTGATCCCTCGGCAGCCCGGCCGGCCGGTAGTAATGCTCCAACGCCACAAACCCCGCCGCTGTCAGCAACTCCTGCCACGCCGCCAGATCGTGATACGCGCCAAAGCGCGGGCCACTCCAGCCTTCGCGGTTATCCCCGCGTGGATTCGAACTGAACAGCACCCCGCCCGGTTTCAACGTTCCGTGCAGCTGTTTCAACACCCGTGGCAGTTCCTGAAGCGGAACATGAAACAGCACCGCGTTGGCGAAGATCCCGTCGAAGCGTTCGGTCGGCAGATCGAGTTTCAGAAAGTCCTGCTGCCAGACCTCGCAACCGCTGTCCTCGCGGGCCATCTGAGCCAACCGTTCCGAACCGTCGAGGCCGATGGCGATGTGACCCATGCGGGTGAAGGTTTGCAGATCGCGGCCAGGACCACAGCCGAAGTCGAGCAGGGTGAACGGCACCGGGCCCTGAATGTGCCGCAACAGTGCGTCGATGTTCTGGCTGACATCGTGGTCGCGCGTGCCTTCACGGAAACTCTCGGCCACCTGATCGTAGTGGCCCAAAGTGGTCGAAGTGATCTGTTCGAGGTCGTCGGGGGTGTGTTTCATGGCGGCTGCGCAGGTGAGGGGACATGCACCGACTATAAAGCTTTTTGTGCTTTTAAAGATCGCAGCCTGCGGCAGCTCCTACAGGAGATCGGTGTAGGAGCTGCCGCAGGCTGCGATCTTTTGATCCCCGTTCAGCGCTTGTTCAACCCCCGCGCCAACCGATCCCCACCCAACTGAATCACCGCCACCAGAATCACCAGCAACACGATCACCGTCAACATGATCTGGCTATCAAAGCGCTGATACCCATACCGGTACGCAATGTCACCCAAGCCACCGGCACCAATTGCGCCGGCCATCGCCGAGGAATTGATCATGGTGACCAACGTGATGGTGAAACCACCGACAATCCCCGGCAGTGCCTCAGGCAACAGTACGTGCCAGACGATATGCCAGCGCCGGCAACCCATGGCCTGGGCGGCTTCGATCAGACCGTGGTCGACCTCGCGCAGGCTGACCTCGGCGATCCGCGCGAAGAAGGGCGTGGCGGCGATGGTCAGCGGTACCACGGCGGCCCAGACGCCGTAGGTGGTGCCGACGATCAAGCGGGTGAAGGGGATCAGCGCGACCATCAGAATCAGAAACGGGATCGAGCGGAACAGGTTGACGAAGGCCCCCAGCGCACGTTTTAGCGCGGGCGCTTGGTAGATC
This sequence comes from Pseudomonas frederiksbergensis, assembly GCF_001874645.1. Taxonomy (NCBI): domain Bacteria; kingdom Pseudomonadati; phylum Pseudomonadota; class Gammaproteobacteria; order Pseudomonadales; family Pseudomonadaceae; genus Pseudomonas; species Pseudomonas frederiksbergensis. Next base: position 2,693,594 of record NZ_CP017886.1, on the reverse strand, counting down.
CCGCCCTTGGAGCTGGTGACCAGAATCACCGCCAGCGGAATACCCGCCAACAGCGCGATCAACGACGACACGCCGACCATCAGAAAAGTGTCGATGACGCCCTGCAATAATCGATCAAACCACATAACCCAGCACCTCCGCGTGGTGCGCCCAGTGACTGGCGCGCTGGCGCATTTCTTCGGCACCCAAGGACGAGCCGGTCACCGCCAACAACAATTGCCCAAGGGCATGCCCCTGAATCCGTTCGACGCCGCCCTGTAACAAGCGCACCCGACCACCGAGCGCACTGAACAACGCCGCCAGGTCTGGCTCATCATTGCTGTTGCCGGTGAACTGCAAGCGCAGCACTACCGCGGATTCCGATGATTGCGGCTGCGTCTGCAATCGCCTTTGCAGCTCTTCCGGCAAGCCATGTTGCAACGGCGCCAGCAACGTTTTGCTGACCTCGTGCTGCGGGTTGCCAAACACTTCCCAGACTGGCCCCTGCTCGACAATCCGTCCGTGTTCGAGCACCACCACCCGATCACAGATATCGCGGATTACCGCCATTTCGTGGGTGATCAGAATGATCGTCAGCCCGAGGCGTTTATTGATTTCTCGCAGCAGGCCGAGGATCGACTGCGTGGTCTCCGGGTCGAGCGCTGAGGTGGCTTCGTCGCAGAGCAGAATCGCCGGGTCATGCACTAGCGCCCGGGCGATACCGACGCGCTGTTTTTGCCCGCCCGAAAGCTGCGCCGGGTAGGCCTTGTGTTTGCCTTGCAGGCCGACCAGTTCCAGCAGCTCACGAACCTTCTGTTCACGCTCGGCTTTCGGCACGCCGGCGACCTTGAGCGGCAGCTCGACGTTCTGCCACACGGTTTTGGCCGACATCAGGTTGAAGTGCTGGAAGATCATGCCGATCCGCCGCCGCAGCGCCACCAGACGGTCCTCATCGAACTCGCCGATGTCCACCTGATCGATCAGTACTCGCCCTGTGCTCGGTTGTTCAAGGCGGTTGATGGTGCGGATCAGCGATGATTTGCCGGCACCGCTGCGGCCGATGATGCCGAACACTTCACCGCGCTGGATCGCCAGGTCGATGCCGTGCAGCGCAGCGACCGGGCCTTGCTGGCCGTTGTAGGTTTTACCCAGGCCGATAAAACGTACGTGGGCGCGATTGAGCGTTGGATGCAGTTCAGTCTGTTCAGCACTGCGAGACGGCGAGTCTTCCAGTCGCAGCTGGGCGTTGGCGGCGTTCATGTTCAGCCTTCCCAGCCGGCTTGGTAGAGCTTGCCGTGAGCTTTATCCAGGGCGGCGCGAACCACCGGGGAATGCTGGTAGATGTCGACGAACTTGATCAGGCGCGGGTCGGTTTTACTTTTCGGCTGGATCACGAACTGGATCACGTATTCCTTGTGGTCGAGGCCGTCGAACAGCAGCGCTGAGGTGGCATCGAAGGTCTTGGCCAGACGAATGTAGGCCGGGTAGCCCTGCACCAGATCGGCGTCGTCATACGCGCGCACCAGTTGCACGGCTTCGACCTGAAGGATTTTCAGTTTTTTCGGATTGGCGACGATGTCGTCTTCGGTCGCCTTGTAACCAACCCCCGGCTTGAGGGTGATCAGCCCGGCCTTGGCCAGCAGTTGCAAGCCGCGACCGCTGTTGATCGGGTCGTTGGCGATGGCCACGCTGGCACCTTCGGGAAGCGCGTCAAAACTTTTGTATTTCTTCGAGTACAGGCCGACGTTGTTGATGATGCCCGGCGCGAATGGCACCAGATCAAAACCGGCGGCGGCCTTGGCGTTTTCCAGGAACGGAATGTGCTGGAAGTAGTTCACATCAATGTCGCCCGAGGCCAGGCTGACGTTCGGTGCGATCCAGTCGCTGAACTCCACCAGCTCGACCTTCAAACCTTGTTTACCGGCTTCTTCGACCGCCGCCTCCAGCGGGATGGCGAAGGCGGCGGTGGTGCCGATTTTCAGCGGCGCATCGGCGGCGAAGGCCACCGAGCTGAAGAGGCCGAGGGCCAGGGCCAGTGCTTTGACTGGGTGTTTTAAGAGCTTCTTGGTCATGATGGGTTTTCCAGTCAGTGCATGAAATGTGGGGTGTCTGGTCGGGCGTCATCGCGGCATAGGTATCTACACATCTCCAAGTTCCGGCAGGATCACCTGTAGGAGCTGCCGCAGGCTGCGATCTTTTGATCTTCGGCGTCCTTGCGACGCCAAAAGATCGCAGCCTGCGGCAGCTCCTACGAGAGATTTGGCGGTCATCAGAGATGTATAGATACCGATGCTTTTAGCGCCGGAACGCCGAACCCGAATGTTGCTCGGGTAGATGCGCCTCTGCGTGAAACAGTTTTTCGCGCAAGGTGCCCTCGTCATAAGCGGTCTTGTACGACCCGCGTCGTTGCAACTCGGGAATCACCAGGTCGATGAAATCGACATAGCTTTCCGGAGTGACGATGCGGGTCAGGTTGAAGCCGTCCAGGCCGGTTTCCGCGATCCAGGATTCCAGTTCATCGGCGACCTGCGCGGGTGAACCGACCACGGTGATGTAGCGGCCGCCCAAGGCGTGTTGCTCAAGCAATTTGCGCCGGGTCCAGTCGTTGTTTTGCAGGTTTTTGGTGGCGGACTGGATGGCGTTGTTTTTCACGTACTGGATCGGCTCGTCGAGTTCGTACTCGGAGAAATCGATCCCGGTCGACGCGGAAAAATGTGCCACCCCGGCCTCGGCGCTGGCGTAGCTCAGGTACTCGGCGTGCTTGGCCCAGGCCAGCTCTTCGCTGGCACCGACAATCACGTTCAGCCCCATGAAGACCTTGATGTCCTCGGGGTTACGCCCTGCAGCGGCGGCGCTGGCGCGGACCTTGTCCACCTGCACCTTGGTCGAGGCCTTGTTCTGGCCGCTGATGAACACGCACTCGGCGTGTTGCCCGGCGAACACCAGGCCACGGTCCGAGCTGCCGGCCTGAAACAACACGGGTGTGCGCTGCGGTGAAGGCTCGCAGAGGTGATAACCCTCGACCTGATAGAACTCACCGTGGTGCTCGACCTTGTGGACTTTGCCCGGTTGGGCGTAGATCCGCTGCTCGCGGTCGTTGATCACCGCATCGTTTTCCCAGCTGCCTTCCCAGAGTTTGTACAGCACCTGAAGGTACTCATCGGCCTGGTCGTAACGCCGGTCATGTTCGACCTGCTCGCTCAGGCCCATGGCCTTGGCGGCGCTGTCGAGGTAGCCGGTGACGATGTTCCAGCCGACCCGGCCACGGCTCAGGTGATCGAGTGTCGACAGGCGCCGGGCGAACAGGTACGGCGGCTCGTAGGTCAGGTTGGCGGTCAGACCGAAACCGAGGTTTCTGGTCACCGCTGCCATGGCTGACACCAGCAGCAGCGGGTCGTTGACCGGCAACTGGATCGACTCCTTCAGCGGCACATCGATCGAATGCTGGTACACGTCGTAAACCCCGACGATGTCGGCGATGAACAGCCCGTCGAACAGCCCGCGTTCCAGCAACTGCGCCAGCTCGGTCCAGTATTCGACGGTCTTGTACTGGGTCGAGTTGTCCCGTGGATGAGTCCACAGGCCATGGTTGATGTGCCCGATGCAGTTCATGTTGAAGGCATTGAGCAGGATCTTTTTTCTCTTTGTTAGCGGCGAGGGCATCAAATGGTCCCCCGCAGTGGCGGGTTTTCATCGTTGAGGTAGTAGTTGCCAATCGCGTGGTACTTCCAGCGCACCGGGTCGTGCAGGGTATGCACGCGGGCGTTGCGCCAGTGACGGTCCAGGCCGTGCTCGGCGAGTGTGGCTTGGCTGCCGGACAGTTCGAACAGCGTGCTGCCGGCCGCCAGGGAGATTTCCGTGCTGATGGCGCGCACTTCGGCCACGGCAATCGAGGCCGCCGCGATGGTCTCGGCGTTGGTGTCAGCCTGGGCGCGGTCGAGGAATTCTCCGGCGCGTTCGAGCAGCGCTTCTGTCGCGTGCAGGCGAATGCTCAGGTGGCCGAAGCTTTTGATCGTCAGCGGGTCTTCGGTGGCTTTGTCATTGCCGGAGTCGATCCACGGGCGGGTTTTGGTCCGCACGAAATGCAGCGCGTCTTCATAAGCGGCGCGAGCAATGCCGGTGTCGATGGCCGCATGAAGAATCTGCGCCAACGGGCCGACCGGGGTCGGGCGTTCGAAGGCACTTTGAAATGGAACCACGTCGCAAGCTTTGACATAGACGTCTTCAAACACCACCGAACCGCTGCCGGTGGTGCGTTGACCGAAGCCGCTCCAGTCGTCGATGACGGTCAGGCCCTGGCTGTCGCGCGGGACGAAGGCCAGTTGCTGGACGCCGTGTTCATCGACCACCGTGGTGGGAATCCGTTGCGCGTAGATTGCCCCGGTGGAGTAGAACTTGCGGCCGTTGATGCGAAAACCGTCGCCGTCGGGCGTCAGGCTGGTGACACGGTGGAGAGCGGTTTTGGTCCCGAGCTCGGCCAGTGCGTTGCCGAAGCGCTGACCGGCGAGGACTTCGGCGTACAGGCGCTTTTGATGCTCGGGCGTACCGTTCACGCGCAGCACTTCGAGGGCATAAAAATGGTTCTGCGGGATCTGCCCCAGCGAGCTGTCGGCCTGGGCGATCAGCGCGATGACCTTGGCCAGAGTGACGTTGGAAACCCCTGCGCCGCCGTATTCCTTGGGCACGCTGATGCCCCACAGGCCGGAGCGCGAAAAAACCTCCAGTTCGGGGTAGGGCAGGCGTCGTTCACGGTCGCGCAGGGCGCTGTCGCGTTTGAAGTCTTCGGCCAGATCGCTGGCGACGACGAGGGCTTGTTCATCGCTGGTGATGACCGCGACGGGGTGAGAAAGTGTCATGTGTTTCTCCAGATGTCTGGTCGGTCAGATCCAGGAATGCCGTGCGGGAAAAGTGCCGTTCAGGTGATAAGTCCCCACGGCGTGGTACTTCCAGCGCACCGGATCGTGAAGGGTGTGCACGCGTGCGTTGCGCCAGTGGCGGTCGAGGTTGAACTCGGCGAGGGTGGCGCGGCTGCCGGCCAGCTCGAAGAGTTTTTCGCTGGCCAGCAGCGAGATCTCGGTGGTCAGCACCTTGGCTTCGGCGACCGCAATCGAAGCGCGGGCGGCGGACTCGGCGGTGACCGGCGCGGCACTGACTTGATCGAGCACTTGCCCGGCCTTGCGCAGCAGCGCTTCGGCGGCGTGCAGTTCGATTTTCAGCTTGCCGATGTCGGCAATCACGTAGAGGTCATCGCTGGCACGCTCGACGTTGGCGTCGATCCACGGCCGTGCGCGCTCGCGAACGAAGCTGATGGCGTCGTCGATGGCGCCGCGGGCAATGCCGGCGTCGATGGCGGCTTGAATCAGCTGTGACACGGCGCCCTGGATGTTCGGGCTGTCGTTGATCCGCCAGTTTTCCACCACCAGATCAGCATCGACTCGCACATTGTTCAGCAGCACGGTACCGCTGGCCGTGGTGCGCTGGCCGAAGCCCGACCAGTCGTCGACGATGCGCAGCCCCGGAGTGCCACGACGGATGAAGGCGATGACTTGCTTGCCGTCGTCGTTCAGTGCCTTGACCGCGATCCAGTGAGCGAACAGTGCGCCTGTGGAGTAAAACTTCTGACCGCTGATGACGTAGCCATCACCGTCGGCGGTGATTCGGGCCTTGAGTTCCAGGGTGTTTTTGGTGCCGCGTTCCGGGCCCGCGTTGCCGATTCGCCAGCCGTCGAGCACGCTCTGGAACAGCTGCGTTTTCTGCCGCTCGTTGGCGGTGTGCTGGAGCAGATTGAGAATGCCGAAGTGGTTCTGCGGGATTTGCCCCAGTGCCGGGTCGGCCGCGGAAATGATCGCGAAAACTTCGGCGAGGGTGACGAATGAAACATCGGGGCCACCGAACGCCTTGCCGATGGCAATACTGCCCAGGCCACTGCGGGTGAATTGTTCGATTTCCGCCCAGGGCAATTTGCGCTGTTGATCGCGTCGCGCGGCTTGCACGCGGGCGACCTGAGCGAGTTCACGGGCTGCTTCGAGGGCTTGTGCGTCGTTGCGCAAAACGTGCGCGGGCAACAACAGCGGGGGAACGTCCAGATCACTCTGGACGTTTGCATCTGCCAAATTAGACATCAGCGCCGCTCCTTGGCTGCACGCAATGCCCTGGCGATTTGCACCGGGGTGATTTTGTTCCTGACCATACCTACCTCACTTCTCATGGATAAGCCGCGTCGAGCGGCGAAATCAAATTCAAGAAAGTCCGGTGGTCCGGTTTATATACCCTAATCGCGTATAAAAAATTAATAAACTAACTTTTAGGTATAAGCATAGAAGAGGGTAGATATTGTCAAGATCGTCCGAACGCGGCCCGAGCCCTCGCCAGCTACAGGTGACCTCGGTTGGCGTAGGAGCTGGCGAAGCCTGCGATCTTTTGTCTCAACGACGACGTTCTTTGGCAGTGCAAAGTACTTCCTTCGACAGCACTTTCAGGTAAGGATTGGCGCAGCCGACTTTCAGGGTGCGCGCCGGCGCCCAGCGTGAGTTGTTACCGACACGATCAAGGATGCAGTAGGTGACTTCCAGCCGGTTGTCTTCGCCAGCCTCAAGAATCACTGCAGGCGGCACCCAGACGTTGATCGGTTTGCCGACATCACTCGGCTTGATCCTGGGCAGGTCCATGCGCACGTCGCCCCAGCGCAGGGTGATTTCATCGTCAGTCGCCATGTTCAGATAGGGTTCGATGGTCAGCGGTACGCCACGTTTGAACTGGTTCGGGTTGACCCCGTGACGGCGAATCATCTCGGGAATACCCAACGGCTCCAAGCGCTGGTTTTCATCTGCGCACAGGGTGTGCGGCTGACCACCCGGGCAGTCGAGTTTGACCTGGACCCGTTTCGCCGCGGACAGCGCCTGGCCTCGCCCGACTTGCATGAGCCGGTAGTGGATACGCGAGCTGCCATTGCGGATAAAACTCTCCGGAACCCGCAGGTTAAGTGGTTGGCCGACATCTGTGCGGGTGAGCACCCTCGAAGCCACATAGCAGTTGTCCCAGAACAGTTCGATCAGATCACCTTCGTCCATGCCGGCATAAGGGGCTATCTCGATCAGCAGGTGAGCAGCGGAGGTGATGTTGATGGCCGATCCGGGCGACTGCGTCAGGCCGGGAGCCGCCAGTTCAACGGTGTTCGACATACAAGTCATGTGTGTTCTCCTTGAAACATCGCAGCGAAGTCCATTTCGGAAGTGTCGAAGGCGTTAGGGAAGTAGTAAGTCGGTTTCTTCAATGGCGAACAGTGGGTTGTTAACGATATTCAAGCGTTGTGAAGTGCCTGTTAGCGCCTAGATAAGGGAGTGGCCGATGGAGTGTCAATAGACGAAAGTTGAGAGCGTGGGAATGCCAGGCTATTCAGATATTTCCTACCTGTGATTAGCGGTCGATGGACATACTGTTCGGCTTTTTCTTAGATGTGCTCGATTTGTGAGCCAGTGTTTCCAGCGTTTTCTGGCATTGGATCAATCTGAGTATGGTGGAGGTTACGTGACGGGAGGATGTTGCAGGAGGTATCTATATACCGCTTTCGACTGGGGTAATTAAGTAACTCTGGAAGCCGGCGGAAGGCAGGGTAATGACAGTCAAGCAGTGCGGTAAGTGCCACTTCCATCCGTGGAAGTTGACAGTGCTTAATGTACTTCTGGTGTGGCGAAAAACTTCAGGCGTTGAGAAACTTACTGAGGAATTGCCGGGTTCGTTCTTCTTTTGGATGGGCAAACAACGCCTTCGCTTCACCTTGTTCGACGATGACGCCCTTGTCGAAAAACACCACCCGGTTCGCCACATCACGGGCGAAACTCATTTCGTGGGTGACGATGACCATGGTGCGTTTTTCTTCGGCCAGACTGCGAATGGTCGCCAGCACTTCGCCGACCAGTTCCGGATCAAGCGCCGAGGTTGGTTCGTCGAAGAGAATCACTTCCGGCTCCATGGCCAGCGCCCGGGCGATTGCCACGCGCTGTTGCTGCCCACCGGACAGCCTGCGCGGATAGGCGTCTTCCTTGCCTGCCAGGCCGACCCTGGCCAGCAGTTTTCGACCCAGTACCAACGCTTGATCCTTTGGCATTTTCTTCACCACCAAAGGGCCTTCGGTGACGTTTTCCAACGCGGTGCGATGGGGGAACAGATTGAAGTTCTGGAACACGAAACCGACGTGCTGGCGCAAGCGCCGCACCAGGCCTTGTTGCTGGTTGAGCGGCTTGCTGCTGTCGATCTCGATATCACCCACCTTGATGCGGCCGCTGGTGGGTTCTTCGAGGAAATTCAGGCAGCGCAGGAAGGTGGTCTTGCCGGAACCGCTGGGGCCAATGATGGCGACGACTTCGCCTTCCTTGACCTCGAGGTCGATCCCGTTAAGTACCACCTGACCCTTGAATTGTTTGGTCAGTTTTTCAACCACGATCATGCTTCAAGACTCCAGGTCATGCCGGTTGACCCGGTCTTCCAGGCGATTTTGAAAATGCGCCAGGATGCTTGCCAGTACCCAGTAAATCAGGGCAGCGGACAGATACATGGTGAAAATTTCGAAGGTGCGCGCAGACACCAATTGGGCCTGGCGGAATAGCTCGGGCACCTGGATGGTGGCGGCCAGCGCCGTGTCCTTGACCAGCGAAATAAAGCTGTTGCCCAACGGCGGCAACGCCGTGCGCATAGCTTGCGGCAGGATGGCCCGGCGCAGGGTCTGCGCGCGGGTCATGCCGATACTGGATGCAGCTTCCCACTGGCCGCGCTCGATGGAGGCGATGGCGGCGCGCAGGATTTCACAGGCGTAGGCGGCCATATTCAGCGAAAAGCCGATCAGGGCCGCCGGGATCGGATCCAGCTCGATGCCCACTTGCGGTAAGCCGTAGTAGATCAGGAACAGCTGCACCAGCAAGGGCGTGCCGCGAAAGAACGACACATAGACCCGGGCGAGCATGCTCAGCAACTTGAAGCGCGACAGGCGCATCAACGCCAGGCCGAAGCCCAGCAGCAAGCCGAAAAACATCCCGCCGAGGCTAAGAATTACCGTGTAGTACGCGCCCTTGAGCAGAAAGGGCGCGGAGTCCAGCGCGAGTTGAAAACCTGCTTCCATTATTGAGTGACGTCAGCGTTGAAGTACTTCTCGGACAGCTTCTTCAAGGTGCCGTCGGCACGCAGTTCGTCGATGGCCTTGTTCACCGCAGCCAGCAACTCAGGCTCACCTTTGCGCAGGGCAATACCGGATTCCTGACGGGAGAAAGCATCGCCAGCGGCGGCAGTGTCGGTGGCTTTTTTGGCATATTCCAGGGCCGCCAGGCGGTCGATCAGGATGGCGTCGGTGCGGCCGATGCGCAGGTCCTGGAACTTGGTTGGGTCATCGTTATAGGTCTTGATGATGGCTTTAGGCTGGTTGTCCTTGAGCCATTGCTCGTAGTTGGTGCCCAGGCCTACGCCGACTTTCTTGCCTGCCAGGTCGCTGGCGGTCTTGATGGTGTCGACGTTCTTTTTCAGGGTCAGCGCTTGAATACCGGAAACGGTGTAAGGCGTGGAGAAGTCGTACTTCTTCTTGCGCTCTTCCGAGATGGTCACCTGGTTGATCACGGCGTCCAGGCGCTTGGACTCCAAGGCGGCGAGGATGCCGTCCCACGGGGTAGCGCTGAGCTTGACCTTGACGCCCAGCTTCTTGGCCAGGGCTTCGGAGAACTCAACCTCGAAACCGGTGAGCTTGCCGTCTTCACCGACAAAGCTGAACGGCGGGTAGGTGCCTTCCAGGCCAACCTTGATCTCGCCGGCCTTCTTGATGTTGTCCAACTGCTCGCCGGCAACTGCCTGGCCCAACCAACCAGCGCCGAGAGCCAGCCCCAAAGTGCCAACCAGCAATGTGCGACGCAATACAGAAATAGTCATGAAGAGCCCCTGTGTTTTTTATGAAGACGTTTTTTGGCGAAGCAGGCAAAACCGGGAACTGAACGACTGCAACATCGTGCCCTAAAAGCAGCGTATGCGTCTCGCGCCATTTGCGCCTGCGGCGGGACTATATGACACGGCTTTTAGATAGGAAAATAATATAAATTAAGATTGTTATTCTTTTTTGGAATATTAGACATCTTCGGTAAAGATCGCAGCCTGCGGCAGCTCCTACGGGTGTCCATGCGTAGGAGCTGCCGCAGGCTGCGATCTTTTGATCCATCTACAGAAAGTTGTTATAGGCAAACAACGCCGGTGCGCCACCGGTGTGCAGGAAGATGATCGGGCCGTCATTGAAGCGCTGTCGGCCGATACCATCGAGCAAACCGGCCATGGCCTTGCCAGTGTAGACCGGGTCGAGCAACAGACCTTCCTGACTGGCCAGCAACTTGACTGCCGCCAGGGTGCCGGCGTTTGGCTCGCCGTAACGCGGCGCGAAATACTCGTCCCACAATTCAACCTTGAAACTCGCCGGCAGGCTCACGCCCAGCAGTTCGGCGGTGTGCTCGGCCAGGCCCTGGACCTTCGGTCGCTGGTCTTCGTCGCTGCGCGAAACGGTGACACCGATCACCGGCAAATTCGGCAGCACTTCGCTCAGCGCCAAGGCCAGACCGCTGTGAGTTCCGGCGCTGCCCGAAGCCAACACCACTGCAGCAAACTCCAGGCCGCTGTCCTCGATTTGCCCGGCCAATTCCAGTCCGGCACGTACATAGCCCAACGCGCCCAAGGCGTTGGAGCCACCAATCGGCACCAGATAGGGCTTCTTGCCGTTGCTGCGCAGGCGCTCGGCCAAGGCCTGCAACTGTTGGTCGGCGTTGTCGAGGTTGTCCACCAACTCAACCTTGGCGTCGAACAAATCCAGCAGTAGCCGATTGCCGTTGCCCAGATAATTGCTGTCATCGGTACCGATCGGATTCTCCAGCAAGGCGACGCAACCCAGGCCAAGCTTGGCAGCCAGTGCAGCGGTCTGGCGCACGTGGTTGGACTGGATTGCGCCGGCGGTAATCAGCGTGTCGGCACCTTGTGCGAGCGCGTCGGCGGCGAGGTATTCGAGCTTGCGCAGCTTGTTGCCGCCCATGGCCAACGGTGTCAGGTCGTCACGTTTGACGTAGACATCGCGGCCTAGCCAGGCCGACAGGCGTTCGAGTTTTTCCAGGGCGGTCGCATGGGCGAGAAGGTCCAGACGATTAAAACGAGCCAGCTGTTGTTTGATCATGGGGCCGCACGGGTTGTGGGAGATGACTGGACTATAGGCAGGCCGATTTGCTCGGGCAACCGACAATATCGCTTATGTCAAAAAGTGCTGAGAACAGCACAATTCGTTCTTAATTCCGCTTTGAGCGCATACCGTAAAGTGAACGCCGTTCAGGCGGCCTTACCGTCCGGCCGCAGCCCGTGAGGAGTTTTACCGTGAGCCAGCGTTCCAGCCATTGGCAATTACAGACCATCGTCAGCCAACTGCGCACTGCCCGCGACCAGTGGCGTGCGCAGAACGGTCGTATCAGCGGCGAGCAAGGCGGGCGCGAGCTGCCATCGCGCGCGGCGATGGCGGAGATTCTCGAAGCACTGTGTGGTGCGCTGTTCCCGATGCGTCTGGGCCCGGTGGATCTGCGTGAAGAGAGCGAAGATTTCTATGTCGGGCATACGCTGGATGTGGCGCTGAACGCGTTGCTGGCTCAGGCACGCCTGGAACTGCGCTATGTGGCGCGGCAAAGCACCCAGGTCGATACCGAAGTCGAGGCGCGAGCGATCAGCCTGATCCAGGATTTCGCCCTGGCCTTGCCGGGCCTGCGCAGCCTGCTGGATTCCGATGTGCTGGCGGCGTATCACGGTGACCCGGCAGCGCGCAGCGTTGATGAGGTGCTGCTGTGCTATCCAGGGATTCTGGCGGTGATTCACCATCGTCTGGCCCACCATTTGTACCGCGCCGGGCTCCCGCTGCTGGCGCGGATCAGTGCGGAAATTGCTCACTCGGCCACCGGCATCGACATTCATCCGGGCGCGCAGATCGGCCGTAGCTTCTTCATCGACCACGGCACGGGCGTGGTGATCGGCGAAACTGCGATCATCGGCGAGCGGGTGCGCATCTATCAGGCCGTGACCCTCGGCGCCAAACGCTTCCCGGCCGACGAAGACGGCCAGTTGCAGAAGGGCCATCCGCGCCATCCGATCGTTGAAGACGATGTGGTGATTTATGCCGGCGCGACCATCCTCGGACGGATCACCATCGGCAAGGGCTCGACCATCGGCGGCAACGTCTGGCTGACCCGCAGCGTACCGGCCGGCTGCAACCTGACCCAGGCCAATCTGCAGCATGATGACGGGACACAAAAGTAGGTTTTCGTGACTCATCAAACCCCATGTAGGCGCTTGCGCAGGCTGCGATCTTTAGACCTTTGGTAACGTGTGTGGGCACTTCAAGATCGCAGCCTGCGGCAGCTCCTACGGATGGGGGAAGATCGCGACATCAGCACGTCATACCCTTCCATGAGCTAGCGTACGAGACGTACCGCCGAGCCTTGCGATTAGTCCTCACAGGCCATCCATGTTTAACTTGAACGTTCATTCAAGTTAAACCGGTGGTTCGCTGCCCGCTCACAACAGGAGGCTAGCCTTTGCTGAGTCCGTTATTGACAGCCACGTTTTACCCCCTCGAGGTGCACGCTTCATGAGTGCATCATTCACCCCTCCAAGCGGTCAGATCCGCATGAATCCGCCGGTGTTCTACTTCGCGGCGACCTTCATTCTACTGTTCGGCCTGGTGGTCATCGCCTTCCCGCAACAGTCCGGCGCCTGGCTGCTGGCGGCGCAAAACTGGGCGGCCAATACGGTCGGCTGGTACTACATGCTGGCGATGACCCTGTATCTGGTCTTCGTGGTGGTCACCGCCTTGTCTGGCTACGGCAAGATCAAGCTCGGTGCCGACCACGACGAGCCCGAATTCAGTTACCTGTCCTGGGCCGGCATGCTGTTCGCCGCCGGGATCAGCATCACGCTGTTTTTCTTCTGCGTGTCCGAACCGCTGACGCACATGCTGCAACCGCCCCAGGGTGAGGCCGGCACGGCCGATGCGGCACGCCAGGCGATGCAGATCCTGTTTCTGCATTGGGGCCTGCACGGCTGGGGTGTGTTCGCTTTTGTCGGCATGGCGCTGGCTTATTTCGCCTACCGGCATAACTTGCCGCTGGCCTTGCGCTCGGCGCTTTATCCGCTGATCGGCAAACGCATCAACGGCCCGATCGGTTACGCGGTGGATGGCTTCGGCATCATCGCCACGGTGTTCGGTCTCGGCGCTGACATGGGCTTCGGCGTGTTGCACCTCAACTCCGGCCTCGACTACTTGTTCGGCATTGCCCATACCCAGTGGATTCAGGTCGGCCTGATCACGCTGATGATGGGCGCGGCGATCATCGTCGCTGTCGCTGGCGTTGATAAAGGCGTGCGGGTGATGTCCGACATCAACATGCTGCTGGCCTGCGCGCTGTTGCTGTTCGTGCTGTTCGCCGGCCCTACGCAGCATTTGCTCAACACCTTGATCCAGAACCTTGGCGATTACCTCGGCGCCTTGCCGATGAAGAGTTTCGACCTTTACGCCTATGACAAACCCAGTGACTGGCTGGGCGGCTGGACGGTGTTCTATTGGGCCTGGTGGATCGCATGGTCGCCGTTCGTGGGCCTGTTCATCGCCCGGATTTCCCGTGGCCGGACCATCCGCGAATTCGTTTTCGGCGTGCTGTTGATTCCGCTCGGTTTCACCTTGGCGTGGATGTCGATCTTCGGTAACAGCGCCATCGACCAGGTGCTCAACCACGGCATGAGTGCCCTTGGCCTGTCGGCCATCGACAACCCGTCGATGACCCTTTACCTGCTACTGGAAACCTACCCGTGGAGCAAAACGGTGATCGCCGTCACGGTGTTCATCAGTTTCGTGTTCTTCGTTACCTCGGCCGACTCCGGCACCGTGGTGCTCTCGACGCTGTCCGCCAAGGGTGGCAACGCCGATGAAGACGGGCCGAAATGGCTGCGGGTGTTCTGGGGCGCGATGACAGCACTGGTCACCAGTGCGTTGTTGTTCGCCGGCAGCATCGACTCATTGAAGTCAGCAGTGGTACTGACGTCGTTGCCGTTTTCGATGATTCTGTTGCTGATGATGTGGGGGCTGCACAAGGCGTTCTACCTCGAATCGCAGAAGCAGATTGCCCAGTTGCATTCATTGGCGCCGGTCTCGGCATCGCGGCGCGGCAAAGGTGGCTGGCGTCAGCGCTTGAGTCAGGCCGTGCACTTTCCGTCGCGTGACGAGGTGTACCGTTTCCTCGACACGACGGTACGTCCGGCGATTGAAGAAGTGACTGCAGTGTTTGTCGAGAAGGGGGTGAACGTGATCGCTCAGCCGGACCCGGCTAACGACAGCGTCAGCCTGGAAATCGGTCACGGCGATCAGCATCCGTTCATCTACCAGGTGCAAATGCGCGGTTACTCCACGCCGTCCTTCGCCCGTGGTGGGATGGGGCCGAAGGAGCTGCGTAACCGTCGCTACTACCGCGCCGAAGTGCACTTGAGCGAGGGCAGTCAGGACTACGATTTGATGGGCTACACCAAGGAGCAAATCATTAACGACATCCTCGATCAGTACGAGCGGCACATGCAGTTCCTGCATCTGGTGCGTTGACCGAGGCCGGTGGTGCTCAGGCGATGTTTAAGGTCATGAACAGCACCAGAGCGGCCACCGGCACACCGAACACCATGAAGCCCACCATCAGCTCGGAGGTCAGCGGTTGCCCGGCGGTAATCATGCCGATGGCGCCGTTGATCACCGTCAGCGCCAGCCACAGGACGACAAAGCTGTAGGTCAGGGTCTGACGGCTGAAGCCGAGCTTCTCACCGATGAACAGCATTAGCGCCAGCAAGACCAGGCCGAAGCTGATGATGATGGTGGTGTGCATGGTGTGATTCTCCTGAGTTGAAGGATCAGGGTCTGTATCGAGCATAGGCGTCGTTCAGAAGAATGGCGCTTAAACCAACCCGCCATTAGTGCGCAGGATCTGCCCGTTGACCCAACCAGCCGCCGGGCTGACCAGGAAGGAAATGACGTTGGCGATGTCTTCTGGCTGACCGAGACGTTCCAGCGGCGGCATCTTGGCGAAGGTCTGGATTTGTTCTTCGCTTTTGCCATGCAGGAACAGCTCAGTGGCGACCGGACCTGGGGCCACCGCGTTGACCGTGATGTGGCGACCGCGCAGTTCCTTGGCGAATACCTGGGTGAGGGATTCCACCGCCGCTTTGCTGGCGATGTACACCGCGTAGCCCGGCAGGTTCATGCCCACGGTGCTGCTGGAAAAGTTGACGATGCGGCCACCGGTATTCAGGCGGGTCGCGGCTTCGCGCAGGGTGTTGAAGGTGCCGCGGGTGTTGATGGCGAAGGTCTGTTCGAACAGTTCGTCGCTGTGTTCTGCCAGCGGCAGCACTTTAAGAATCCCGGCGTTGTTCACCAGCACGTCGACTTTGCCCAGTTGCGTTTCGGTTTCGTCGAACATCCAGCTGACGTCGGCGGCGCTGGACACGTCGGCTTTGATCGCTATGGCCTGATGGCCGGCCTGGCGCAGTTCGACAACCAGTTTTGAGGATTCAGTGGCGCTGCTGGCGTAGTTGATGGCGACGGCGAAACCTTCGGATGCGAGTTGTTTGGCGATTACGGCACCGATGCCGCGGGAGGCGCCGGTGACGATGGCAACTTTCGACGTTTGAGTGGTCATGAAGAGGGTTCCTTTGTGGTTGTGTGCTCGGTGTGAAGCCAGATTTACATGTTTACTCATGGCGATAAATGCACGAGAGTTGCCTTGACTGTTCAATAATCGCCAACAATCGAGTGTCAGGAGCTCCGTGTGGATCAAGTCAAAGCGATGAAGGTTTTTGTACGGATCTACGAGCGCAGCAGCTTTACGCTCGCCGCCGATGACTTGAATCTGCCCCGCGCCACGCTGACCCACACCCTCAACCAGTTCGAAGCCTGGCTCGGCACCCGATTGCTGGAACGCAGCACGCGACGCGTCCGTCCGACGCTCGATGGCGAGGCGTATTACCTGCGTTGCGTGCAGTTGCTGGCAGAGCTGGAGGAAGCCGAGCAGGCATTTCGGACGGTGGCGCCGAAAGGGCGGTTGCGGGTCGATTTACACGGCACCCTGGCCAAATACTTCGTGATCCCGGCATTGCCGCAGTTCATGGAGCGCTACCCGGAGATCGAGTTGTCCATCAGTGAGGCCGACCGCTTCGTCGACCTGATCGCCGAGGGCGTCGATTGCGTGCTGCGCGCGGGCACCTTGGGAGATTCGGCGTTGATCGGTCGGCGCGTCGCCACCTTGCGCCAGATCACCTGCGCCAGCCCGGCTTACCTGCGTAAATACGGCGAACCGAAAAGCCTGGCGGACCTCACTCACCACCGCGCGGTGAACTACGTCTCGCGCACCACCGCCAAGCTGTTCCCATTCGAATTCATGGTCGACGGCGAACTCCAGGAAGTCGCCATCGACGGTGCGCTGTCGGTGTTTGGTGCGGAGATCTATGCGGCCTCGGCAGTTGCCGGGTTGGGGCTGATCCAGTGCCCGCACTACCGCATGGCCGAGCAGATTTCCCAGGGGTTGGTGCAAGAGGTGTTGCTCGACACGCCGCCACCACCGATGCCGGTGTCGGTGCTGTACCCGCACAACCGACACATGTCGCCACGGGTTCGGGTGTTTGTGGATTGGGTGGCTGAGGTGTTTGCGCAGGCCCGTTAGCCGCCCGTCCAGCAAAAGAAGCGGTTTCGTTCTGATGGACTAATATTTGTCAGAGTGTGTATCGTGTGTATTGAGATCGCCCTTTGCCGCGTACAGTGCATCGCGGATGCTGTCGAAAAGGGTGAGGGTGATGCGTAGTCGGGAAATGATCAGGATGATCGAAGAGGACGGTTGGTATTTGGTGGCGGTCAAAGGTAGCCACCATCAATACAAACATTCGCGCAAATCAGGGAGGGTAACCATCAAGCATCCTGATGCGGATCTGCCAAAAGGAACAATCAACAGCATTTTGAAACAGGCGGGCCTGAAATGAGCCCGAGACACAGCTATCAGATCCCCGATGAGGGCAGATTGAACAGGCTCCGGTCGCAAGTTCTACCGGATTTACAGGAAGGGTCCATCCCCATGAAATTCCCAGTCGTTCTGCATAAGGATGCTGATTCAGAGTACGGAGTAATTATCCCCGACGTTGCGGGTTGTTTCTCTGCAGGTGGAACGGTGGCGCAGGCGCTCGAAAACGTTAAAGAAGCGCTGGCGTTGCATTACGAGGGACTTGTCACCGATGGCGATCCGTTGCCGCAGGTTCGCGAGATCGATGAACACCTCGAGAACCCTGATTACGCGGGTGGTGTTTGGGCGGTGGTCGAGTTTGACGTGACACCTTATTTCGGCAAGTCCGTGCGTTTCAACGCCACACTGCCGGAGCAGTTGCTGGAGCGAATCGACCAGACCGTGAAGCGCGATCAGCGCTACAGTTCGCGCTCCGGTTTTCTCGCCGCCGCCGCATTACGCGAATTGTCGGCTGAGTACGGCGTTTCCTGACGCGCAGCAGTATGCGTGACAGGTCAGGTTTGCTGCCTGCGATGCGCTGTGCAGGTTATTGAACAAAACTATATGAAACGTTTCAGCATTTAGTCGAACACCCAGTTTTGAATACGTTGCCTGAGCGTATGCTGGGCAACGCTGACGACTTCGTCGCTCAAAACAAGAGAGGGTTCGATGATTTACACCGCTGCTGCTGATCGTTACGACTCCATTCCTTACCGCCGCGTCGGTCGCAGCGGGTTGGTGCTGCCGGCACTGTCGCTGGGCCTGTGGCACAACTTTGGCGACAGCACACCAATCGATACTCAGCGGTCCTTGCTGCGGACCGCCTTCGACCTGGGCATCAACCACTTCGACCTGGCCAACAACTACGGCCCGCCGTACGGCAGTGCCGAAATCAACTTCGGCCGTTTGTTGCGTGAAGACTTCAAGCAATACCGCGATGAGCTGATCATCTCCAGCAAGGCCGGTTGGGACATGTGGCCCGGCCCTTACGGCCAGGGCGGTGGCTCGCGTAAATACGTGCTGGCCAGCCTCGACCAGAGCCTGCAACGCCTTGGCGTCGACTACGTGGATATCTTCTATTCGCACCGCTTCGACCCGGACACGCCACTGGAAGAAACCGCGAGCGCACTGGCCTGCGCCGTGCAGCAGGGCAAGGCGTTGTACATCGGTATCTCGTCTTATTCCGGGGCGAAAACCCGCGAAATGGCTGCGTTGCTGAAAGAGTGGAAAGTCCCGCTGCTGATTCACCAACCGGCTTACAACTTGCTCAACCGTTGGGTGGAAAAGGATCTGCTCGACACCACTGACGAGCTTGGCACGGGTGTGATTGCCTTCACTCCGTTAGCCCAGGGTTTGTTGACCGACAAGTACCTCAACGGCGTACCCAAAGATGCACGGGTCAATCGTCCGGGCGGTGGTTCGCTGCAGGCTTCGCACCTGTCCGAAGCCAATATCGCTCAGGTGCGTGCGCTCAACGAAATCGCCAAGCGTCGTGGCCAAAGCCTGGCGCAACTGGCCTTGGCGTGGACGCTGCGCGACCCACGAGTGACCTCGGCGCTGATTGGCGCCAGCCGCCCGGAGCAGATTGTCGAGAACGTCGGGGCGTTGAAGAACTTGAGCTTCTGCGTTGAGGAACTGATGGAGATTGACCGGTTTGCCCAGGAAGGCGGGATCAATTTGTGGGAGAAGCCTTCGACGGCGGAGTAACCCGAAAAAAAGCAAAAGATCGCAGCCTGCGGCAGCTCCTACAAGGAAGCGCGTTCGCGTAGGAGCTGCCGCAGCCTGCGATCTTTTGACCTTAAAACGGCACATCCCCCAGCACCGTCGCCCGGTGCATCACCCGCCGTGCCGGTCGGTAATCGTCCACGGCAAAATGCTGGGTCACACGGTTGTCCCAGAAGGCGACATCGCTCTCCTGCCAACGCCAGCGAATCGTAAATTCTGGCCGCGTAGCATGAGCGAACAATAGCTTCAAAATCGCTTCGCTTTCGGTGTCCGACAGCTCGTTGATGCGAGTGGTGAAGCCTTCATTGACGAACAACGACCTGCGCCCGCTCACTGGATGCGTGCGAATGACCGGATGCGACAGCGGCGGATTCTTCTTGCGGGCTGCTTCCCACTGAGCCAAGGCTTCAGGCGTGGTCCCAAAGCGTTCCAGCGGGAAGGATTTGATGAAATCGTGAGTCGCGGTCAGGCCTTGCAGCAGGTTTTGCAGGGGTACTGAGAGGGCTTCGTACGCCGCGATGCCACTGGCCCACAAGGTGTCGCCACCAAACTCCGGCAACAGCTTGGCGCTGAGCACCGCGCCAAGGGCCGGGGTCGGCAGAAAGGTCACGTCGGTGTGCCACACGGCATTGTCGCGCACGTCTGTTTCAGCGGTGTCGAGGATCAGCACTTCGGGCTGTTCCGGCACATTCGGGTAGATCGGGTGAATGTGCAGGTCGCCGAAATTCGCCGCGAAGCGTGCTTGCTGCTGCGGGTTGATTGGCTGCTCGCGAAAGAACAACACCTGATGCTTGAGCAATGCCTGCTCGATCGCATCGTGCTGTTCGAGGTTCAGCGGTTGGGAGATATCGACGCCGCTGATCTGCGCGCCGAGTGCGGTGCTGAGTGGGGTGATGGACAGGCTGCTCATGGCTTTCTCTTCAATTCGGGCACCGAGCCGTCGGCGCAGTCAGTGCTTAAAAAAACGTCTCAATGCGCCTGGCCATGCCACGGCACCAGTTTGCGTTGCAGGGCGCGCAGGCCCATTTCCATGGCGAAGGCAATCAGCGCGATCAGCAGAATCCCCAGCACCACCACATCGGTGACCAGAAATTGCGCGGCCGACTGCACCATGAAGCCCAGGCCACTTGTGGCGGCGATCAACTCGGCCGCCACCAGCGTCGACCAGCCCACGCCAAGGCCAATGCGCACGCCGGTCAGAATGTCCGGCAAGGCACTCGGCAAAATCACATGACGAATCAGTTGGGCCCGGGTTGCGCCCAATGACTGCGCCGCGCGCAACTTGGCCGGGTCGACAGTGCGTACACCCGTCGCGGTAGCGATGGCGATCGGCGCGAAGATCGCCAGATAGATCAGCAACACCTTGGACAGCTCACCGATGCCGCACCAGATCACGATCAGCGGCAGGTAGGCCAGCGGTGGAATCGGCCGGTAGAACTCAATCAGCGGATCAAGCACGCCGCGTGCGACGCGGTTGTGGCCGATGGCGATACCGACAGGCACGGCGGTCAACACCGCGAAGCCCAGGCCCAAACCCATTCGGCTCAGGCTCGCGCCTAAATGCTGCCAGAGGGTCGAGTCCATGTAACCGGTAGTCGCCAGCAACCAGCCTTTTTGCAGGACGGCCGACGGTGGTGGCAGAAACAACGGTTCGATCAGACCGCTGGCGGTAACGGCCCACCAGAGACCCAGCAGCGCAAACAGCGTTAACAGGCTGATCCAGCGAGTGCTGAGGCTGCGACGCAGTGGAGTCAGCGTCGATGGGCTGGCGGGTCTGGCCGCGGTGGCCGGGATTTCATAACTGCTCATGCGCGCTCCTGCCGCTGGGTGGCGCTGCGTTGGGAAAACACACGGGCGAGTACGTGTTCGCGGGTTTCGATAAAGCGCGGGTCGGATTTGATCGCTCGAGCCGATTCGCCAGCGGCATAGCGCTGACCGAAATCCAGCGTCAGGCGCTCAACGATTTTCCCGGGATTGGGTGCCAATAGAACCAGGTCTGTCGCAAGGAACACCGCTTCTTCAATGTCATGGGTAATCAGGAATACCGGTTTGGCGGTGCGCCGCCAGACTTGCAGCAGCAATTCCTGCATCTGTTCACGGGTGAAGGCGTCGAGGGCGCCGAAGGGTTCGTCCATCAGCAGCACGCGCGGGTCGGCAGCGAGGGCGCGGGCCAGGCCGACACGCTGCTTCTGGCCGCCTGACAGCTGCCAGATGCGGCGAGCGTCAAAGCCTGCGAGGTCGACCAGCGCGAGCATTTCCCGGGCGCGGATTTCGCGTTTATCACGCGGCACGCCAGCCAGTTCCAGGCCGAAACCGACGTTGGCCAACACGTCCTGCCAGGGCAGCAAGGCGTCGTCCTGGAACACCACGCCACGCTCGGCGCTCGGACCTTTGACCGGTACGCCATCGAGGGTGATGCGCCCGGTACTCGGGTCGACAAACCCGGCGATCAGATTCAACAGCGAGGTCTTGCCACTGCCGGACGGGCCGAGGGCGACCAGCAATTGCTGAGGCCCAAGGCTTAAGGAAATATCCGCCAGCACCGGTTCGGCGGCGCCGGGGTACTGTGCGCTGATGCGCTCCAGCTGTAGCAAGGCCATCGCCGTGTACTCCGATCAGTTAGTGATGAATTTGGCGCTGACGTAAGGGGCGTAGTCCGGCAGCACGGCCTCGACCTTGCCTTGTTCCTTGAGGAACGTGGCGGTGTCGGTGATGGCCTTGGTGGTCGGTGCGCCCAGGCTGATCACCTGATCAGCCGCCAGTGGGTAGACGTTGCCTTGCAGCAGTAACGGAATGTCGCTGGCCTTGGCGCCGGAGAGTTTCACCAGCTTGTCGACATTGCCCTTTTCGGCCAGCCAAGCGTGTGGGTCTTTGCGGTAGTTGGCGTAGGCGTCGAGGGTGACTTTGGCGAAGGCAGTGACGATTTCGGGGTGCTTCTCGGCGAAATCCTTGCGCACGATCCAGGCATCGAAGGTCGGCGCGCCGAACTTGGCCAGCTCGCCGGAAGTGATCAGCACGTTGCCGTTTTCCTTGGCAACGCCCAGCGCCGGGTCCCACACATAGGTGGCGTCGATGTCACCGCGCTTCCACGCGGCAATGATTGCCGGCGGTGCGAGGTTGAGGATCTGTACTTTCGACGGGTCGATGTTCCAGTGCTTGAGCGCGGCCAGCAGGCTGTAGTGGCCGGTGGAAACGAATGGCACGGCGATTTTCTTGCCGATCAGGTCCTGCGGGGTCTTGATCCCGGAACCGTCGCGGGCCACCAGTGCTTCGGCGGCACCGATCTGGGTAGCGATGAGGAAAGTTTCGACCGGAACCTTGCGGGTGATCGCAGCGGTCAGCGGGCTGGAACCGAGGTAGCCAATCTGCACATCGCCCGAGGTGATGGCGGCGATGACGTCGGCACCGTTGTCGAATTTGCGCCAGTCGATTTTGGCGTGGGTGGCGGTTTCGTAAGTGCCGTCGGCCTGGGCAACTTTGGCCGGGTCGACGGTGGTCTGGTAGGCGACGGTGACGTCAGCCGCTTGAGCGAAAAAGCTCGCTGCAGCCAAAGAAGCAGCCGCCAGGAGGCGAAGGGGGAAGTGCAGTTTCATCATGAAAGTCCTCATCAGGCGGCCGGGGTTTCGGCGAGTGACGAGACTAAATGATCTAAGAATTCGAAAATAAATAACTTTTTCGAATGAGCTTATGAGCAGAAAATTCCGGGAATCAAAAGATCGCAGCCTGCGGCAGCTCCTACGAGGAACGGTTATCACGCCGCTTCTGTAGGAGCCGCCGCAGGCTGCGATCTTTTAGCTGGCGCCGCTTAATTAATTACTGATCGCCAGAATACTCGCCTGATACGACCCGACAAACACGTCGAAATCGCCGACTTCGTTCTGCTCCAGCTCGGTTTGCTGAGCCAGCGACGAGCGCGCCAACGCTTCAAAGCGTGCCTGCTCTTCGGTCACCAGCGGTTCGCTGCGGAAGAACTCGGCGTGAGCCTGGCTCTGGCGCAGGGAGAACTGGCTAAAGCTTTCCTTGCGTTCGGTCATCGCTGCCAACACTTGGGCGGAAGGGGTCAGGGACGCGTCCTTGATTTTCGCCAGCTGCGCGTCGAGGGCTTTGCTGTGGGCGTCACCGCCGTGGCTCTGGTCAAGCAATACGGCCAACGGGGCGATTTTTTCCAGCAGTTCGCTGGCCCACTCTTTCATATCTACCGACTGGCCATCGCGTTGCAGTTGCAGGCCCGGACGGCGACCTTCCTTGACCACGCTGAGGAAGTTCGAGGTGGCATTGCCGCAGGTGTTGCTGGTCAGCAGCGGGCTTTCGTTCAGCGCGCAGTACAGCAGGAACGCGTCGAGGAAACGCGCTTCCTGCAGATCAATGCCCATCGGCAGGAACGGGTTGATGTCCAGCAGACGCACTTCAACGTACTGAATGCCACGGGCCATCAGCGCCTGAATCGGCCGTTCGCCGGTGTAGGTCACGCGTTTCGGGCGAATATTGGAGTAGTACTCGTTTTCGATCTGCAGGATGTTGGTGTTGAGCTGAACCCACTCACCGTCCTGGTGCGTACCGATCTCGACGTACGGCGCGTAAGGCGTGGCCACCGCTTTGCGCAGGCTGTCGGTGTAGCTGTTCAAGTCGTTGTAGCATGGCGTCAGTCCGGCTTGCGCGTTGCTCTGGTAACCCAGATCACTCATGCGCAGGCTGGTGGCGTACGGCAGATACAGCGTCTCGGCGTCGAATGGCTCCAGCTGATGGGAGCGACCGCGCAGGAAACCGGCGTCCAGCGCTGGCGAAGAACCGAACAGGTACATCAGCAGCCAGCTGTAGCGGCGGAAGTTGCGGATCAGTGCGATGTAGGCCGACGACTGATAATCGCGGTCGGTGCCGACAAAGCCTTCAGCCTCTTTGAGCAGCGGCCAGAGTTTTTCCGGCAGGGAAAAGTTGTAGTGAATCCCGGCGATGCACTGCATGGTCTTGCCGTAACGCAGGGCCAGGCCCTTGCGGTAGACGTACTTGAGCTGACCGATGTTGGAGGTGCCGTAATAGGCGATCGGGATATCTTCCTCGGCCGGCAACGGGCACGGCATCGATGGACTCCACAGGTACTCGTTGCCGAGCTTGCTGTAGGCAAAACGGTGAATCTTGTCGAGGCTGCTCAGCGTGTCCGCAGGGTCCGGCAGGGCAGGCGTGATGAACTCCAGCAGCGACTCGGAATAGTCGGTGGTGATCTGTTCGTTGGTCAGCGCGGAACCCAGGCTTTCAGGGTGCGGCGTTTGCGCCAGACGACCTTCGCCGGTCACGCGCAGGCATTCACGTTCGATGCCGTGAAGACACTGTTCGAGCAGAGAGAGGTTAGCGCGCTCGCCGAGCAGAGCCAGGCGGCGGTTGAGAAGTTCGCTCAAGTTGGATTCCTTCACGCGTCAGTCGCCCCAATATGGGGGTGGGCAGGACGGTCTACAAGGGTGAAGTTAAAACTGGCGTTTTCGCCTGGTTCCGGCGCCATAAAGGCCCCATTGAAAATGCGACTTCAATCCTTGAATCTGGCTGTCGCACACGAAAAAACGTCGGCGCAGCTTTCGCAGCGCCGAAATTAACTCAAATTGATGATGCGCATCTACAGGACAGCGAACGTGCCTTGCGCTTTTGCGACCAGTTTGTCGCCTTGCATCACGTCGGCTTCGACCACCAGCGTGCGCCGGCCCGGATGAATCACCCGCGCGGTGCACAGGACTTCGCCTTCGGAAACGGCGCGCACGTAGTTGATCTTGCACTCGATGGTCGCGCTCTGCTGGTCGAAACCATGGGAACTGGAACAAGCCAGCCCCATGGCAATGTCCACCAGGCTGAACAGCGCCCCACCGTGCAGCTTGCCACCGCGATTGCGCAGCTGCGGCTCAAGCGCCAGGGCGACTTGCGCCACCCCGACCTCAAGGCTGTGCAAACGGCAACCCAGCAGCTTGAAAAAAGCGCTTTCGGTCAACCCCGCAGGGATTTCCATCAGCGCTTCTTCAACTGCTTGGCATTGGCGAACAACGACGCCATGGCGTTGTTGGTCGGGGCCGCTGCCGTGGTTTCCTTACGCGGTGCGGTGCTCGAAGACTGACGCGGCGCCGAACCCGGGCGCGCGCCACGAGCGCCGTCGATCTTCTCGCCCGGGGTGTCGCTCATACGCATCGACAGGCCAACGCGTTTACGCGGGATGTCGACTTCCATGACCTTGACCTTGACCACGTCACCGGCTTTCACCGCTTCACGCGGATCCTTGATGAACTTCTCGGAAAGCGCGGAGATATGCACCAAGCCGTCCTGATGCACGCCGATATCGACGAATGCGCCGAAGTTGGTCACGTTGGTCACCACGCCTTCGAGGATCATCCCCAGTTGCAAGTCCTTGAGGTCTTCGACACCTTCCTGGAATTCGGCGGTCTTGAACTCTGGGCGCGGATCACGGCCCGGCTTTTCCAGTTCCTGGAGGATGTCGGTGACCGTTGGCAGACCGAAGGTTTCGTCGGTGTACTTCTTCGGATCGAGACGCTTGAGGAAAGCGGCGTCGCCGATCAGCGAGCGGATGTCGCGGTCGGTTTCAGCGGCAATGCGTTGCACCAACGGATAGGCTTCCGGGTGAACCGCGGAAGAATCCAGCGGGTTGTCGCCGTTCATCACACGCAGGAAGCCGGCCGCCTGTTCGAAGGTTTTTTCGCCGAGACGGGCGACTTTCTTCAGCGCAGCGCGGGTTTTGAAGGCGCCGTTTTCATCGCGGTGGTTCACGATGTTCTGCGCCAGTGTCGCGTTGAGGCCGGAGATGCGGGCCAGCAGCGCGACGGAGGCGGTGTTCACATCGACGCCAACGGCGTTCACGCAGTCCTCGACCACCGCGTCCAGGCCACGGGCCAGTTTCAGCTGCGACACGTCGTGCTGGTACTGGCCGACACCGATGGATTTCGGATCGATCTTCACCAGCTCGGCCAGCGGATCCTGCAGGCGCCGGGCAATCGATACGGCGCCACGGATCGATACGTCCAGGTCCGGGAATTCCTTGGACGCCAGTTCCGAGGCCGAGTACACCGAAGCGCCGGCTTCGGAGACCATGACCTTGGTCATTTTCATCGCCGGGTATTTTTTGATCAGGTCCGCGGCAAGCTTGTCGGTTTCACGGCTGGCAGTGCCGTTGCCGATGGCGATCAGGTCCACCGAGTGCTTGGCGCACAGGGCCGCGAGCACGGCGATGGTCTGGTCCCATTTGTTGTGTGGCACGTGCGGGTAAACCGTGGCGTGATCCAACAGCTTGCCGGTGGAGTCGACCACCGCCACCTTGCAACCGGTGCGCAGGCCCGGGTCCAGGCCCAGCGTGGCACGCGGGCCGGCGGGAGCGGCCAACAGCAAGTCGTGCAGGTTGTGTGCGAAGACGTTGATCGCCTCGGTCTCGGCGCCGTCACGCAACTCACCGAGCAGGTCGGTTTCCAGGTGCGTGTAGAGCTTGACCTTCCAGGTCCAGCGCACCACTTCACCGAGCCATTTGTCGGCCGGGCGGTTCTGGTTGGCGATGCCGAATTGCTGACCGATCATGCCTTCGCATGGGTGCATGGTGCCGGGTAGTTCGTCACCGACTTTCAGCGCGGAGCTGAGAATGCCTTCGTTGCGGCCACGGAAAATCGCCAGGGCGCGGTGCGATGGCATGCTTTTCAGCGGTTCGTCGTGTTCGAAGTAATCGCGGAATTTGGCGCCTTCTTCTTCCTTGCCGGCGATGACGCGGGCACTGAGAGTGGCTTCCTGCTTCAGGTAACTGCGCAGCTTGTCGAGCAGGCTGGCGTCTTCGGCGAAGCGCTCCATGAGGATGTATTTAGCGCCTTCGAGGGCTGCTTTCACATCCGCCACGCCTTTTTCGGCGTCGACGAAGCGTGCGGCTTCGGCGTCTGGCGTCAGGTTCGGGTCGTTGAACAGGCTGTCGGCCAGTTCACCGAGACCGGCTTCCAGGGCGATCTGGCCCTTGGTGCGGCGCTTCTGCTTGTACGGCAGGTACAAGTCTTCAAGGCGGGTCTTGGTGTCGGCGAGCTTGATGTCGCGTTCAAGTTGCGGGGTCAGCTTGCCTTGCTCTTCAATGCTGGCGAGGATGCTGATGCGCCGTTCGTCGAGTTCTCGCAGGTAGCGCAGGCGCTCTTCCAGATGCCGCAACTGGATGTCATCGAGGCTGCCGGTCACTTCTTTCCGGTAGCGGGCGATGAAGGGCACCGTGGAGCCTTCATCGAGTAGCGCGACGGCCGCTTCGACCTGTTGTGGGCGTACACCGAGTTCCTCGGCGATGCGGCTGTTGATGCTGTCCATAAAACCACCTGACAAATTGTGAAAGCAGGCTCGCAGGCGCAAGGAATAAGGCCCGGCGAGTCTGGTTGAGCGGCCTGGCCAGCGCCGCTACCTGGATCAAAAGGCATCCCATTGACCCGTGGAATCGAACAATTACTGCCAGGCGATGAAAAATAAAAAGCCGCCACTGACAGTAACGATCAGACGTTGCCCGACACAAAAGGCCGCGCATTATAACCGCCGTTCTGCCCGATGGGGGCATTGCAGCCTGTAGGCACAAAGGCCGTATCGCTGGCGGTAGAGGAAAAATCTGCTAACAATGCACACGGTGCGTATAACGGCAGCTACGCCATAATGCGCACCGAGATCAAAGGAGCATCCAATGAGCAGCACTGCACAAACTGCTGAAGGCGAAAAAATTCTTATCGTTGACGACGATCCAGGGCTCAGCAGCCTGCTGGAACGTTTTTTCGTCAGCAAGGGCTACCGTGCCCGCGCGGTACCGAACACCGAGCAGATGGATCGTCTGCTGGCGCGTGAAGTGTTCAACCTGGTCGTCCTCGACCTGATGCTGCCCGGCGAAGACGGCCTGACCGCCTGCCGCCGTCTGCGCGGCGCGAACAATCAGATCCCGATCATCATGCTCACCGCCAAGGGTGATGAGCTGAGCCGTATCAAAGGCCTGGAACTGGGCGCTGACGATTACCTGGCCAAACCGTTCAATCCGGACGAGCTGATGGCACGCGTCAAAGCGGTCTTGCGCCGTCAGTCGGCTCCCGTGCCGGGCGCACCGGGCAGCGAAGACGAAAGCGTGACCTTCGGTGATTACGAATTGTCTTTGGCGACCCGCGAACTCAAGCGTGGCGACGAAGTACACATGCTCACCACCGGTGAGTTCGCGGTCCTCAAGGCGCTGGTGATGAACGCGCGTCAACCGCTGACCCGCGACAAGCTGATGAACCTGGCCCGTGGCCGCGAGTGGGATGCCCTGGAGCGTTCCATCGACGTACAGATTTCGCGCCTGCGTCGGATGATCGAGCCTGATCCGTCGAAACCACGCTACATTCAAACGGTCTGGGGCGTGGGTTACGTGTTCGTTCCGGACGGCACCGCGACCAAGTGATCGGTGATTTGTAGGAGCGGGTCAGCTGGGTAACGTGTCACCCGGTTGATTCGCGATCCGCAATTCTGCGAGCTTCGCTCGCTCCTGCAAAGTGTGTAGCGGTTGTCTATGAAAACCCCCGTGTGGTTCCCCCAAAGTTTCTTCTCTCGCACGCTCTGGCTGGTGCTGATCGTCGTGCTGTTTTCCAAGGCGCTGACCCTGGTTTATCTGTTGATGAACGAGGACGTGCTGGTGGATCGCCAATACAGCCACGGTGTCGCGCTGACCTTGCGTGCCTACTGGGCCGCGGACGAAGAAAACCGAGCGAAGATTGCCGATGCCGCAACACTGATTCGTGTGGTGGGCGCCGGTGTTCCCGAGGGTGAGCAGCATTGGCCCTACAGCGAAATCTATCAACGACAGATGCAGGCCGAACTGGGTGCCGACACTGAAGTGCGATTACG
Organism: Pseudomonas frederiksbergensis; assembly: GCF_001874645.1. NCBI lineage: Bacteria > Pseudomonadati > Pseudomonadota > Gammaproteobacteria > Pseudomonadales > Pseudomonadaceae > Pseudomonas > Pseudomonas frederiksbergensis. The sequence goes on along the minus strand of NZ_CP017886.1, from coordinate 2,664,960 downwards.
CATGCATGCTCCGCCGGCGCTCTGGGTCCGGGCGCCAAGCCTGGGCGACGGCTGGCTGAAAGTACCGCTGTACCCGCATCCGTTGCGTGGTCAGAAAATCTGGAACGTACTCGGCTGGTTTCTCGCCATCGGCTTGTTATCCACAGCGTCGGCGTGGATTTTCGTCAGCCAGCTCAACCAGCCGCTCAAACGTCTGGTCGATGCCGCCCGGCAACTGGGTCAGGGTCGTAGCGTGCGTCTGCCGATCAGCGACACGCCGAGTGAAATGACCGAGGTCTATCGAGCGTTCAACCAGATGGCGGAAGACGTTGAACAGGCTGGCCGGGAACGTGAATTGATGCTTGCCGGGGTATCACACGACCTGCGCACGCCGTTGACGCGCTTGCGTCTGTCGCTGGAGCTGATGGGTAACCACAGCGACCTGAGCGACGACATGGTGCGTGACATCGAAGACATGGACGCGATTCTCGACCAGTTCCTGGCATTCATTCGCGATGGTCGGGATGAGTCGGTCGAAGAGGTCGACCTGAGTGATCTGGTGCGCGAAGTGGCGGCGCCTTACAACCAGAACGAGGAGCGGGTGCGTTTGCGTCTGGAGCCGATTCAGCCGTTTCCGTTGCGCCGGGTCTCGATGAAGCGCCTCTTGAACAACCTGATCGGCAACGCCTTGCATCACGCGGGCAGCGGCGTTGAGGTGGCAGCGTATGTCTCGGGCGATGTCAGCGCGCCGTACGTGGTGCTGAGCGTCATGGACCGTGGCGCCGGGATTGATCCGTCAGAGCTGGAAGCGATCTTCAACCCCTTCACCCGTGGCGACCGTGCGCGGGGCGGCAAGGGCACCGGACTTGGCCTGGCCATCGTCAAGCGGATTGCTTCGATGCATGGCGGCAATGTTGAACTGCGCAACCGCTCCGGTGGCGGGTTGGAAGCGCGGGTGCGGTTGCCGCTTGGGTTGATGTTGCCTAGAGATGCTGTGTAGCCGGAAAAGATCGCAGGCTGCGCCAGCTCCTACGAGGAACGGTTATTACGCCGATTTTGTAGGAGCTGCCGCAGGCTGCGATCTTTTCAAGGGCTATTGAGTTCTCAACCCTTGCCCTTGGTCCGCGTCATATTCGGCCCGCCGTTCTTCTCAATGTGCTGAATGATGATCCCCGCCACGTCCTTGCTGGTGGTGGTTTCGATCCCTTCCAGGCCCGGCGACGAGTTCACTTCCATCACCAGCGGCCCGTGGTTGGAACGCAGGATATCCACGCCCGCGACGCTCAGGCCCATGACCTTGGCCGCACGGAGCGCGGTCATGCGCTCTTCGGGGGTGATCTTGATCAGGCTGGCGCTGCCGCCACGGTGCAGGTTGGAGCGGAACTCGCCGGGCTTGGCCTGACGCTTCATCGCGGCGATCACCTTGTCGCCGACCACAAAGCAGCGAATATCTGCACCGCCGGCTTCCTTGATGTACTCCTGAACCATGATGTTCTGCTTGAGGCCCATGAACGCCTCGATCACCGACTCCGCCGCCGTCGCCGTTTCACACATCACCACGCCGATGCCCTGAGTGCCTTCCAGCACCTTGATCACCAACGGTGCGCCATTGACCATTTCGATCAGGTCGGGAATGTCGTCCGGCGAGTGAGCAAAACCGGTGACCGGCAGACCGATACCGCGACGCGAAAGCAACTGCAGCGAGCGCAGTTTGTCCCGCGAGCGGGCGATGGCCACCGACTCGTTGAGCGGGAATACGCCCATCATTTCGAACTGGCGCAACACTGCGCAGCCATAAAATGTCACCGACGCGCCGATCCGCGGGATCACAGCATCGAAGCCTTCCAGCGGCTTGCCGCGGTAGTGGATCTGCGGCTTATGACTGGCAATGTTCATATAGGCGCGCAGGGTATCGATCACCACCATCTCATGGCCGCGTTCGGTGCCGGCTTCAACCAAACGACGAGTGGAATACAGACGCGGGTTCCGCGACAGCACAGCGATCTTCATGCAACACCTGTGGAAAGGGTAGTGGACACCGGGAACACCGGCTTGTCTTGAACGTATTTAATGCCTGGATTGACCACCAGTTGGCCGTCGATCAGGGCTTTGGAACCGAGCAACAGGCGATAACGCATGGACTTGCGGCAGGCGAGGGTGAACTCGACTCGCCAAACCCGATCGCCGAGCGCCAGGGTGGTGCTGATCACGTAACGCACCTGCGCCTGGCCGTTGGAGCTTTTAATGGTTTTCATCGTCACCAGCGGCGCTTCACAGCGGCGGTGACGCAGCTGCACCACCGTGCCCAGGTGCGCGTTGAAACGCACCCACTTTTCCCCGTCGCGCTCAAACGGCTCGATTTCGGTGGCATGCAGGCTGGAGGTGCTGGCGCCAGTGTCGATCTTCGCCCGCAGGCCCGCGACTCCCAACTCAGGAAGCGCCACCCACTCGCGTAGACCCACAACGGTCAAATGGTCAAATGTCTTCAAATGTGCTCAACCGGTGAGAAGCCCGTTCGCACCGCAAAGCGGCCGAATTCGCGGTATTCACGCAGAATAAAGGTTAAAAGGCGACAGATATCTACGGCCCGGATTTTCAGCTCCCGAGCGAGGCCCGAAAGTGTCGCGCATTGTAAGCTGAACCGGTGAAATTCATGGCACGACAAAAACGGTAGTACAGTTCAGAAATATTTCAGAATGAGGAAATCCCATGGCACAAAAAAAAGAAGAGGACGACAAAGTCCGTCTCGATAAGTGGTTGTGGGCAGCGCGCTTCTACAAAACCCGCGCCCTGGCCAAAGCGGCTATCGAAAGCGGCAAAGTGCATTGCCGGGGTGAGCGCTGCAAACCGGGCAAAGAACCGAGGATGGGTGACGAGTTTCAGATTCGCGTCGGTTTCGATGAGCGCACCGTGGTGGTCCAGGCGCTGTCGATCGTCCGTCGTGGCGCCCCTGAGGCCCAGACGTTGTACGCCGAGACCGAAGCCAGCATCGCCAAGCGCGAAAACGCCGCGGCCCTGCGCAAGGCCGGCGCCCTGGGTGTCAGCACCGACGGCAAACCGAGCAAGAAACAGCGCCGGGATCTGTTCAAGTTTCATGGCAGCAGCAACGAATAAGGTTTGGCTGCTAACGGAGCTAAACTACCCAGCGTCAATTTGACGCGGTTCGACCTTGCTTGGAACAAGCCCGGATTGTTCATAAAATGCCTTTCATGGCGACTATCATTGCACCCAAACGGTGCGCAAGGCGCGATTCCCGGCCCTTGTAACCCTTCAGTTTTCACTTCAGATACCCAGACCTATGACTGATCTACCGGATACCGACTACACCCAACGCTTCATCTTCGATGACAGCGATACCCGCGGCGAGCTGGTAGCGTTGGAGCGTAGCTATGCCGAAGTCCTCGCCAAACACCCCTATCCGGAGCCAGTTGCACAACTGCTCGGCGAGTTGATGGCGGCTGCGGCGCTGCTGGTCGGCACCTTGAAATTCGATGGCTTGCTGATCCTGCAGGCGCGTTCCGAAGGTCCGATATCGCTGCTGATGATCGAATGCTCCAGCGAGCGCGAAATCCGTGGTCTGGCCCGTTATGACGCAGACCTGATCGCTGCCGATGCGACCCTGGCCGACATGATGCCCAACGGCATGCTGGCGCTCACCGTCGACCCGACCCAAGGCCAGCGCTACCAGGGCATCGTCGACCTGGACGGTGCGACGCTGTCGGACTGCTTCACCAACTATTTCGTCATGTCCCAGCAAGTCGGCACGCGCTTCTGGCTGTACGCCGATGGCCGTCGCGCCCGTGGTCTGCTGCTGCAACAGCTGCCGGCCGACCGCCTGAAAGACGAAGAAGAACGCGCCGCCAGCTGGCAGCACATCACCGCGCTTGGCAGCACCCTGACCGCCGATGAATTGCTGAGCCTGGACAACGAAACGGTGTTGCACCGCCTCTACCACGAAGAGCAGGTGCGCCTGTTTGACGTGCAGAAACTACGCTTCCGTTGCAGCTGCTCCCGTGAGCGTTCGGCTAATGCGCTGGTCAGCCTGGGCCTGGAAGATGCTCAGGCACTGGTCGTCGAACACGGTGGCAACATCGAGATCGACTGCCAGTTTTGCAACCAGCGTTACCTGTTCGATGCGGCCGATATCACCCAATTGTTTACTGGAGCGGGTGTGGATACCCCGTCAGATACTCGTCACTAAAACGCTTCAGTGCAGGTAAATTCACTGGTAAACGCCGGAAAAACGCCGTCCTGACGGGAGGGCCCTACTCTTTTCAGGCTTTTCTGGCATAATCCGGCCCACTTTTTTAGCGGTAGTAGTGCGCGACTTTCTACTACAAAACGTTTGGAACACTCGGCCACGGGCCGACGGGGAACCCTCATGACGCAAGCCAATAATGCTGTGTACACCGATCTGAGTGTTGATGATCTGGTTAAAGAAGCCCTGAATCGCGGTGAGGGCGAGCTTGCCGATACCGGCGCGCTGGTGGTTCGTACCGGTCACCGTACGGGTCGTTCGCCAGTCGACCGTTTCATCGTTGAAGAGCCTACCACTCAAGCCGCTATCGCCTGGGGCCCGATCAACCGCAAGTTCCCGGCCGACAAGTTCGATGCCCTGTGGGCTCGCGTCGAGGCGTTCAACAACGCGCAAGAGCATTTCGTTTCCCACGTGCACGTAGGTGCGGCTGAAGACCACTACCTGGCCGTGAAGATGACCACCCAGACTGCCTGGCAGAACCTGTTCGGTCGTTGCCTGTTCATCAACCCGGCCCAGTACAACCCAGCCGGTCGTGACGAGTGGCAAGTTCTGAACGTCGCCAACTTCGAGTGCGTGCCAGAGCGTGACGGCACCAACTCCGACGGCTGCGTGATCCTCAATTTCGCGCAGAAGAAAGTGCTGATCGCCGGCATGCGCTACGCCGGTGAAATGAAGAAAGCCATGTTCTCGGTGCAGAACTTCCTGCTGCCGGCCGCCGACGTGCTGCCGATGCACTGCGCCGCCAACATCGGCGAAGCGGGCGACGTGACCCTGTTCTTCGGTCTGTCCGGCACTGGCAAGACCACCCTGTCGGCCGACGAAAGCCGTTACCTGATCGGTGACGACGAGCACGGCTGGGGCGAGGGCGTGGTGTTCAACATCGAGGGTGGTTGCTATGCCAAGTGCATCGACCTGTCCGAGAAGAACGAGCCAGTCATCTGGAAAGCCATCAAGCACGGCGCCGTCCTGGAAAACGTTGTTATCGACGACGCCAAGCACGCCGACTACGCCGATGTCAGCCTGACCCAGAACAGCCGCGCCGCCTACCCGCTGGAGCACGTTGCCAAGCGTTCCGAGAAGAACCTCGGTGGCGAGCCAAACGCGGTGATCTTCCTGACTTGCGACCTGACCGGCGTGCTGCCGCCAGTGTCGATCCTCAATGAAGAACAAGCGGCCTACCACTTCCTGTCCGGCTACACTGCTTTGGTGGGCTCGACCGAAATGGGTTCGGGCAGCGGCATCAAATCGACCTTCTCCACCTGCTTCGGCGCACCGTTCTTCCCGCGTCCGGCTGGCGAATACGCAGAACTGCTGATCAAGCGCATCCGCGGCTTCGGCTCCAAGGTCTACCTGGTCAACACCGGCTGGACCGGCGGTGGCTACGGCGTCGGCAAACGCTTCAACATCCCGACCACTCGCGGCGTCATCGCAGCGATCCAGAGCGGCGCGTTGATCGGTACAGGAACCGAACACCTCGACACCATCAACCTCGACGTGCCATTGGCCGTGCCGGGCGTTGAAACCGGCCTGTTGAACCCACGTAACACCTGGGCTGACAAGGCTGCCTACGATGAGGCGGCTAAGGCGTTGGCCGGTCTGTTTGTTGAGAACTTCAAGAAGTTTGAAGTGAGCGACGCGATCAAGGCTGCTGGGCCGAAGTTGTAATGATTCGGTAGTGGTTTGAGGTAAGAGAAAGCCGCGTTCAGACGCGGCTTTTTTGTACCCGTTATCCAGCTCTTTTCTCAGGTTTTCAGGTGCAAAACAAACGCCCCTACCAACACCAAAACAACCCCCAGCACCTGCACCTTTGCCAATCGCTCCTTGAAAAACACATACCCCAACATCGCCGCAATCCCGCCAGACAATGTGCTGATCACCGTCACCACAGAAACCGAACCCACCGCCGCGCCCCAGGCGAACGACGAGAATCCGCCAAGGTTCATCAGGCTGGCGCCCGTGAGGGCCATGCAGTTTTTCAGTGGTGGAATTTTCAGGCCATCTTTGATTTTGACAACAATCAACACCAGTACGCTGAAGCCGACAAGGTAGGCGAGCCAGAGCATGGTAATAGGGCCGAGGACCGGCAGGATGAATTGGCCTTGCAGCCAGAAGCTGGTGCCGTAGAACCCGGCGGCGAGCAGGGCGTAGATGATGGACCGGCTGGCGTCGGTTGTGTGGGGCAGACCGCTGTCGGTGTGGCGGCTGGAGAGAATGACTCCGAACACGCAAAGGGCGATGCACAGCCATTCGATCAGGCTGATGTGTTCGCCGCTGGCCCAGGACAGCAGGGTGGTCACCACGCCGTAAGAGGTGACCAGTGGCGCGACGATGGAGGCTTTACCGAGGGCGAAGGCCTTGGACAGGGCCAAGGCGCCAGAGACGGTGAGCACGGCAGCGCACACGCCCATCCCCCAGACGTTCAAAGGTGCGGCGAGAGATTTGAGCAGGTAGGCCGGGAAGACGACCAGCAGTAGGCTCATGATCACGAAGCCCAGCGCCTGACCAAAGTACACGGCGCGTTTCACGCCAACCGCGCGGGCGTTGAGGCCCACCAGAAAATCCGTGCCGCCCCAGAGTGCAGCGGCCAACAGGCCCATCAGTACGTCCACGCTATGTCCTTATAGTTATGCGCTGTGGACGCTAAAGGCTTTCGAGCGCCTGAGTGTCCCAGCGTTGGGCCTTGATGGCCTGGTAGAGCATGCCGATGGTCAGCGGGTGTTTTTCGCCACGTCCTTTGGCCCTGCGCTTGAGGAGCATATCGTAGCCTTCAGGTTGGAAGTAGCGATAGGCGTCGTAGTCGACGAAGTCGATCGCGAACTGTTCTTCCAGGGCTTCCATCAGGTGCCGAGCGTCTGAACCATCGCAGCCGAGGTCGAAGTTGATCGAGGTGCTGAGGCTGATGGTTTTGCGTTCGGGTAGGCCGAGTTCTTCGTGCAGTAGCTGCATGAGCAGGTGCATGGCGTGGTCGTCGGGGAAGTTGGGGGCGAGGTTCATTGCGGGGCGTCCGGTTGGGCTTAGGCGGATCTTATTGGCCGTCGGGCTTGGGGGGAAGGGCGGATGGCGGCAGTTCTTCTTGTCGGTGCTTTGCGAGTGCTTCTTCTCGCGTACGGAGTGGTTTCTCCAGGTCTGCCGGTGAGGTGTCGGACCCTGCGAGGCGTAGGCTGGCCAGGTAGTTGGATCGGCGGATTTTTTCGTAATGCGCTTGTTTTTGTTTGAAGGTTAATTGGCTCATTACGACGGTCCCGGGGCTGCTGTTTCTTTCACTTGTGTCTGAAAACCTGCGGCGCGTTCATCGCTGGCAAGCCAGGCTCCTACAGGAACGTGGCGTGCCGGCGAGTGGGGTGTGTCAGGCAGGTGCTTTCCAGTTCAGCATGCGTTGCTGGGTACCTGGAGTAGGTCGCCACCGACGTAGGGCGTCTCGTTTTTTTGCCATAAACGCTTGGCTTCCTCATCTTCAATGCTGGGCCGAAGGCGGTCGATGTTGGCTTGTACTCGCTTCCTGACCCCAACGCTTAGGGTAATGGTGTCCACCTATGCGTCATGGCGGTGGTGGAGCATTCATCGCAACGGCATTCCCGTAGGTATTTCCAGAAGCGTCTTGACTTTCAAAGTTGACGCAGGCGACGACTGTCCACGTTTTACGGAATGTGGACAGTCGGAAAAACGGTTTTGTGGAGAGTCAAGGTCTTTGATCGTTCCCGCGTTCTGTGACCGCGCGATGGGGATGTGGCTACGTTGTACTGTTCAACCGGCTAACGCATTCAACACATGGACAGGGTCATTGTGAATGGCTTTCAGCAGGGCTTTGGCCGGCCCTGTCGGTTCTCGGCGGCCTTGCTCCCAATTGCGCAGAGTGCCGAGTTGGACGTCGATCAACGCAGCGAATTTGGCCTGAGTCAGACCGGTGGCCTTACGAATTTCTTTGACTTGCAATGCGTCAACATGGAATTCGCGGGAAGGCAGGCGTTCACCCCGTACGATCTCGTCCATCTGTTGCACGCTTTCCATCAGCTCATCAAAAAACTTGCTCATGGTTATCTCCAGTGTTCGATGACGGCTTTCAACGCTTTGCGTTCATCGGCGGTTAGGTCTTGTTGCTCATTTTTAGGGTAGATCATCAACAAAGCGATCTGCGATGCCGAGACGAAATGGTAGTAAATCACTCGGGCTCCTCCTCGTTTGCCGTGCCCCTTGGCCGCGACCCGCATTTTGCGAATCCCGGCTGTCCCTTCGATGACGTCGCCAGCCGAGGGATTCGACACCAGTACCTTCTGCAAGGCGATATAGGCATCGTCATCCAATAGTTCTTTGGCTCGACGGGTGAAGATTGGGGTCTCAATGAAAATCATCGTTAATGTACGCCATTGGCTTACTTTCGGGCAATGCTGATCAGCTTGAATGGACTTTCATCTGTTCAGTTGTAACGGGTGTTCGATCGTTCTCACGCAGAACGTGGGAACGATCTGTTCACTCGGACTTCAGGCAGGCGCTTTCCAGTTCAACATGCGTTGCTGGGCAACCTGGAGCAGGTTGCGGCCGTCTTGAGTCAACAAATACAGAGCGTGGGTGATATGGGGAATGTCTTTGACGTCGCCGTGTTGGAAGCATTGGCAGTGCAAGGTTTCGAGCAGGTCGCTGGAGGCGCGGATGCGCTGAAGGGCGGCTTCGAGGATGTCTTGCGGGTCGGCCTCTGTGTCGATGATCAGGGGCGAGGTGTCAGTGAGGTTGGATTGGAGTGGGCGGTAGCGATCTACAAACGGATTTAATGTGGTCATTGAGGAGCACCTCTATTTAAGGGAAATGTATGCCTCTCTTCCGGGTGACCAAACCCGGTCGCTGATTTTGCAGCAACGCTAACGACTATAGGTGTGCTGCGCAGGCTGGCGAAAGGCGACAAGGAGCATGAGGTTGTAGGACGGGGACGAAGATGGGTAAGGCCGTGTCTATCGGTCTGTCCGTTGACGTAGGGCGTCTCGTTTTTTAGCCATCAAACGCTTCAGGACATTTTTGGCGTGAGCGGGATCGCCAAGATCGCAGCCTGCGGCAGCTCCTACGTCGAGTAGTCGATACCGCACGCAAATCTGTAGGAGCTGCCGAAGGCTGCGATCTTTTGGGGCCGCCACCGCATACATATTCACCTCGTCATCCGCTGTCGAGCCACCTCAAGCAACTCACTCCCATCCTGAGTCAGCAGATAAAGCGCGTTGACGATATTCGGAATGTCTTTCACATCCGCTTGTTTGAAGCACAGGCAATACAGAGTTTCGAGCAGGTCGCTGGAGGCGCGGATGCGTTGTCGGGCGGCGTCCAGAATGGCGTGGGGATTGGCTTCGGTGTCGATGACCAGAACCGGCGTGTCGCTGTAGCTGCTTTTGAGTGGGCGATAACGGTTGTTAGACGGATCGAGCGTGTTCATTGAGGGGATCCTGTAGGAAGTCCGCGGCGTCGCTCTCGCAGGCCGACACGCGGGTTTCAGCCGCGCCGCAAACTATAGAGCCCCACTCCAAAGCCTCGCAAGACAGCTTGCATGGACAGGTTGTGTAGGGCGTTTACTGGCCGTTGAGCCTTAGGCCTACAGGGTTTACGAGGTTTTTTCAGCGAGCTGCCGAAACGTCGAATTTCCCACGCGCTTGTCAGGCGTGGCGAATAGAGCGGCAGTAACGCGTGCGCCAGACTGCGTAGGGGATTTCGTGATTTTCGATTCACCGTTGAACGCCATCAGCCATGGAATTGCATCACGAGTCTTGCGCCGTTCTCCCTGTATCATTCCGTATCCTTTTTGCGCCCGACCTTTTCTCGACTCGCTGCGCTCGCCGGCTAGGCTTTCGGCATGGCAGCAGTCAACGGAGTGACAGCTTATGCACAACACCCTCGAACAGGTCTTTGGTTATCCACAGTTCCGGCCCGGCCAGGAGGCGGCGGTCAGTGCGGTGTTGGCCGGGCGCTCGGCGGCGGCGATTTTCCCCACCGGGTCCGGCAAGTCTTTGTGTTATCAACTGCCGGCCTTGTTGCTGCCGCACCTGACGCTGGTGGTCTCGCCCTTGCTGGCGCTGATGCAGGACCAGTTGGCGTTCTTGCGGCGCCACGGGATTGCGGCGGCGAGTATCGATTCGGCGCAGAGCCGCGATGACGCCAACGATGTGATGGCGCGGGCCAGGTCCGGCGAGTTGAAGATCCTGATGATTTCCGTGGAGCGCCTGAAGAACGAGCGTTTTCGCAACTTTCTGCAGCAAGTGCCGATCTCGTTGCTGGTGGTGGACGAGGCGCACTGCATCTCCGAATGGGGCCACAACTTCAGGCCGGACTACTTGAAGCTGCCGGACTACCAGCGCCAGTTCAACATCCCGCAAACCTTGCTGCTGACGGCTACTGCAACGCCCAAAGTGATCGCCGACATGCAGGCGAAATTCGCCATCGCGGCGGACGATGTGGTGACCACCGGTTTCTATCGGCCCAACCTGAATTTGCTGGTTGAACCGGTGCGCGGTCAGGACAAGCGTCGTCGTCTGGTGGAGTGGATGGGCCAGCGCGCCGGGCAGCCGAGTATTGTCTATGTAACCCTGCAGAAAACCGCCGAACAGATTGCCCAGCACCTGAGCCAAAACGGTCTTCAGGCTGAGGCCTATCACGCCGGTTTGCCCCACGAACAACGGGAAGCGATCCAGCGCCGGTTCATGGGCGGGCAGTCCAATTGCATCGTCGCCACCATCGCTTTTGGCATGGGCATCGACAAGAGCGACATCCGCAATGTGGTGCATTTCGACTTGCCGAAATCCATCGAAAATTACAGTCAGGAAATCGGTCGTGCCGGGCGCGACGGGCAACCTTCCGACTGTTTGGTGTTGGCCAACCGTGACAGCCTCAACGTGTTGGAAAACTTCGTGTACGGCGACACGCCAGAGCTGGACGGTATCCGCTGTGTGCTCGACGAACTGCAAGCGGCCGCGCCGGATGGGCAGTGGGAGTTTTTGCTGGGGCCGCTGGCCGACCAGAGCAATATTCGCCAACTGCCGCTCAAGACCTTGCTGGTGCAACTTGAACTGAAAGGCTTGATCGCACCGCGTTACGCCTACTTTGCCGAATACCGTTTCAAGTTCCTGCTGGAGCCTGAAGCCTTGCTGACGCGTTTCGAAGGCGAGCGTCGGGACTTCGTCGCGGCGATCATCCAGACCTCCAACCGAGCGCGAACCTGGGCCACGGTGAATTTCGAGGCGCTGTATCAACAGCATCAGGCCGAGCGCAGCCGGGTGGTCAAGGCGCTGGACTACTTTCAGGAGAAGGGCTGGGTCGAGCTTGAAAGCAAGCAGATGACCGAGGTCTACAGCCTGCTGATGACGGACTTCGATGCCGAGACGTTGAGCGCTGAGTTGCATGGCTACTTCACGCAACATGAACGCACCGAAATCGCGCGTATCCACGCGATGCTCGATCTATTCGCCACCGAACGCTGCCTGGGCTATCGATTGGCGCAGTACTTCGGCGATGAAAACGCGCCGCAGCAGTGCGGGCATTGTTCGGTGTGTCATGGGCAGGTTGCCCGTCTGCCGGAACCGCCTGAGCTGCCGGCGCTTGTGGATAAAAACTTTGAGGCGCTGTGTGGTGACTTTATCCACAGGCACGAGGCGCACAACGGCCATGTACCGGGTGCGGAACGGCTGACACGGTTCTTGTGCGGTATCAGCGTGCCGCTGTTTACCAGGCTCAAGGCGCGGGCGATTCCGGGGTTTGCGGCACTGGAGGATTATCCGTATGCCGAGGTGCGCGAGTGGGCCGTGCGGCGTTCCGATGCTCGCGAAGAACGATAACGCGGTTTTCGCCTTAGACTGGCTGTTCAATTTCAGGAACCGACACTGATGTCCAATCCGATACCCCAGCGCTCCGACTACCGCCACTTTCAGCCGATCATCACCCGTTGGCACGACAACGATGTTTATGGCCATGTGAACAACGTGACCTACTACAGCTTTTTCGACACGGCGGTGAATACCTACCTGATCGAAGTCGGTGGTTTGGATATTCACGACGGTGACGTAGTGGGGTTTGTGGTGAGTTCGGCGTGCGATTACTTCGCCTCGATCGCTTTTCCCGAGCGCATTGAAATCGGATTGCGGGTGGGTAAGATGGGCAGCAGTTCGGTGCAATACGAGCTGGCGGTGTTCAAGGCCGGGGAAGCGGACGCCTGCGCGGCAGGACGCTTTGTGCAGGTGTTTGTGGATCGGGCCTCGAATCAGCCGGTGGCGATTCCTGTCGGGTTGCGCGAGGCGTTGGAGCGGTTGGTGGTGCTTTGAAAAAAAGATCGCAGCCTGCGGCAGCTCCTACGGGTACACGGTCAACGTAGGAGCTGGCGCAGCCTGCGATCTTTTGAAAGCCTGCAATCAGCGATTAGTCGCGATCACGATAGTCGTGATGATGCTTGTGATGGCCGTAAGCATGACCACGACCGCGGTGGTCATCATCGCGGTAGTAACGGCGGTCATCGTGCCCGCGACGGCCGCCACGGTCTTCGTTATTGCTCTGGTTGCCCATGTAGTTACCCAGCGCACCACCAGCACCACCGCCGGCTGCTGCGCCGATAAGGCTGCCCGAAGTGCCGCCCATGCTGCGGCCGACCACGTTACCGCCGGCTGCGCCGAGCGCACCCCCGATGGCCGCTTCGCCACGGCTGTGTTTGTTGGCACCTACCGCACTACCACCCGCGCCACCCAGGGCCGCGCCAATGGTCGAGCCGGTGTTACCGCCCAGCGATTGACCCACCACCGAGCCAAGAACCCCGCCCAATGCGCCGCCCACACCTGCTTCGGCGGTACCACCGGCAGAAGCGGCGCCACTGATCAGGCCAAGGGACAACAAGAGAATCGAGGAGAACTTCATTAGCGGAGCCTCAAAGGGATGACGGCGCGATCCTGAGGCTGTGTCACGATGGTTACAATCAAAATCCGACGAGTAACACGACTTGTGAGAATTCTCTAAGTTGTTGTTTTTTAGGCGGAACTTAATAGATTTTCGCTGGTCTTTTGCTACTTGAGACAGGTCGCTTTGATACAAAAGCGGCCTTTTTTGTGGGCGTTTGAAAGTCGGGTTTGTCCGTCATGATGCTAAAAGATCGTCCGAATGCGGCCCGAACCTGCGGCAGCTCCTACGGAGAACGGTTATCACACCGCTTTTGTAGGCGCTGCCGCAGGTTCGGGCCGCATTCGGACGATCTTTTGATTCTGCTTTAAGCTGACCTGGCCATGATCAGCCCGGTCTCGCTTGCCGCTTCCAAACGGATCGCAATGAACTTCGAGGTCGGTGTGTGGCTGCCGTCACCGGTGCTTTCCAGCGGCACCAACGGGTTCACTTCCGGGTAGTAAGCGGCTGCTTGTCCGGCGGGAATATCGAACGCCAGCAAGGTGAAGCCTTTGACGCGGCGCTCACGACCGTCATCCCATATCGACACGATATCGGCTTTCTGCCCCGGTTTGAAACCCAGGCGAATGATGTCGGCTTCGTTGACGAACAGCACGTCACGCTGGCCCTTGACCCCACGGTAACGGTCGTCGAGACCGTAAATGGTGGTGTTGTACTGATCGTGAGAGCGCATCGATTGCATGATCAGGTCCGGCAACTGCCCGGTGGCGCGGGTGCGCTCGTGCACCAGATCGGCCGGCAGGATGTTCGCGCGGAAATGGGCGCGACCCGACGGAGTGTTCCAGCGCCGGGTACGTGCGCTGTTCCCCAGATAGAAGCCGCCCGGGTTCTCGATTTTCTGGTTGAAGTCCTTGAAGCCCGGAATAGTGTCGGCAATCAGCTCGCGGATACGGCGGTAATCGGCCACCAGCCAATTCCAGTCGACAGGCGTGGCGCCCAAGGTTGCGGCGGCGATACCGGCGATGATCGACGGCTCCGAACGCATCTGTTTCGACAGCGGCTGCAGTTGGCCGTTGGAGGCGTGAACCATGCTGAACGAGTCTTCGACCGTCACCGCTTGCGTCCCTTCGGTTTGCAAGTCGATGTCGGTGCGGCCCAGGCACGGCAGGATCAGCGCTTCTTTACCGTGCGCCAGATGGCTGCGGTTGAGTTTGGTGCTGATCTGCACGGTGAGGTCGCAATTGCTCAGGGCCTGGAAGGTCCGTGGGCTGTCCGGCGTGGCTTGGGCAAAGTTGCCGCCCAGACCGATGAAGACTTTCGAGCGACCGTCGAGCATCGCGTGGATGGCTTCGACCACGTTGTGACCGTTCTCACGCGGCACCTTGAACTGGAAGCGACGTTCCAGCGCATCGAGGAAGAACGCCGGCGGGCGTTCGTTGATGCCCATGGTCCGGTCGCCTTGCACATTGCTGTGCCCCCGCACCGGGCACAAGCCAGCGCCCGGGCGGCCGATGTTGCCGCGCAGCAGCATCAGGTTGGCGATTTCCTGAATGGTCGGTACCGAGTGCCGGTGCTGGGTAATGCCCATGGCCCAGCACATGATTACGTTCTTGCCTTTGGCGTACATGCGCGCTGCTTGCTCGATCTCTTCCAGGGTCAGCCCTGACTGCTCGACGATCTGCTCCCACGAGGTGTCGTCGATCGTGCCCAGGTAGTCGAGCACGCTGGCGGTGTGTTCGTTGAGGAAATCGTGGTCGAACACCGATGGCGCGTCGGTCTGTTGCGCCTCGCGTTCCCATTGCAGCAGGAACTTGGCCATGCCGCGCAGCAGCGCCATGTCCCCCCCCAACGCTGGACGGAAGTACGCAGTGTTGGTCGGCTTGTTACCGTTGGTGAGCATTTCGAGCGGGTTCTGCGGGTGCTGGAAACGCTCCAGGCCACGCTCTTTGAGCGGATTGATGCACACCACCTGAGCGCCGCGTTTCACCGCTTCGCGCAGGGGTTCGAGCATCCGTGGATGGTTGGTGCCGGGGTTCTGGCCCCAGACGAAAATCGCGTCGGCGTGTTCGAAGTCGTCGAAGGTCACCGTGCCTTTGCCGACGCCGACACTTTGCGCCATGGCCACACCGCTGGCCTCGTGGCACATGTTCGAACAGTCGGGGAAGTTATTGGTGCCGAACGCACGGACGAATAGCTGATAGAGATACGCCGCTTCGTTGCTGGCACGGCCCGACGTGTAGAACTCGGCCTGGTCCGGACTCGGCAGGCTCTGCAGGTGTTTGCCGATCAGCGCAAAGGCCGCCTCCCAGCTGATGGGGGTGTAACGGTCGGTTTCGGCGTCGTAGCTCATCGGCTCGGTCAGCCGGCCTTGATATTCGAGCCAGTAGTCACTTTGTTCCAGCAGCGAGCTGACGCTGTGTTTGGCGAAGAACGCGGCATCGACCCGGCGCTTGGTCGCTTCCCAGTTGACCGCTTTGGCGCCGTTTTCACAGAACTTGACCATGCCGCTTTCCGGCGAATCACCCCAGGCGCAGCCCGGGCAGTCGAAGCCGCCGTTCTGGTTGGTCTTGAGCATCATGCGCAGGTTTTTCAGCGCGTTGTCACTGGTCAGCCACGCCTGGGCGACACTGATCAGCGCGCCCCAGCCACCGGCCGCGCCCTTGTAGGGCTTGTAAGGCTTGTAGCGCGGGGTGGGTGTCTGGTCGGCTTGATGATCCGTGCTCACGCTTGATTCTCCATCGCAGGGCTATAGACCCGCGGCGCACTTTTCTGCGGCAGGTGGATAAGATTGAGGTTGTGCCGGCGCGCCCATTGCACGGCTAGGCCGGTGGGCGACGACAGGCTGACCAAGGTCTGGATACCGGCGCGCAACACTTTCTGGATCAGTTCGAGGCTGCAACGGCTGGTGACAATCACCAGTCCGCCCGCCGTCGGGATGTTCTGGCGGATCAGCGCGCCAATCAGCTTGTCGAGCGCGTTATGCCGGCCGATGTCTTCACGGCCCAGCAGCAACTCGCCCTGGTTGTTCATGAACACAGCGGCATGCACTGCGCCGCTATGCTGGCCCAATGGCTGGAGTTCACCGATGCGCTGGCGCAGGCCTTCAAGCCATTGTGCGGGGGGCAATGGCGCGCCGGGCAATACATTGAGTTGCGGCAAGGCTTGCTCTACGGCTTCGACGCCACAGAGCCCACAACCGCTGGTACCGGCCAGTTGCCGACGTTGCTGCTTGAGGTTCCAGAACGCGCGGTTGGAAATGCTGACCTGCGCGTACTGCGCCGAACCGGACCCGCTGAGTTGCAGGTCATAGAGGTCAGACACGTCGCTGATGATCCCGCTGCCCAGGCTGAAGCCGACGATGAAGTCTTCCAGGTCGCTCGGGGTGACCAACATCACGGCCTGACTGATGCCGTTATAGGAAATCGCCAACGCCACTTCTTCAGCGAGCGCAGTGCTGGCTGATTCATTGCGGTCGAGGTTGCAGTACTGGTAAGTCTGACTGGCGGCGGGCGCAGGCGTTTCTACGGCAGGCGTCACGCCGACCGGACGCTTGGCTTTCATGGGGCAATACCGGCAGTTTATCCAGCCTTAAGCCTAGGCGCGTCAATGTGTTACGTCTAATCGCTAATACTGATCTGCTGATAGATGGCGTCGATCAAGAGCTCGTCTGTGATTTCTGATAGTGCGCGAAACACGCTTCAGCCAGTGCCGAGCGCGGTGCACTACGGCGCATGATCAGCCCCAGTCGGCCAAGGGTTTGCGCATTTTCAATCGGTTGCAGGCGCAAATGCTCGGTCAGCGTTTCGAGTCCGCCTTCCAGTGGCATCACCGCGCAACACAGACCGCCGTGCACAGCTTGTAACAACTGGTGGACCGCGTCGGTCTGCAACAACGGCTGCGGGCTGAGGCCACGGCTGTGGAAATTGTGGTCGATGGACTGGCGAAAGTGCATGCCGCTGGTGAGCATGCCCAGCGGCAGTTCGATCAGCGCCTCCCAACTCAAGGGCTTTTCACCGAAGCTGAAGAAGCGCTGGTCGTAGAGCAACCCCATGCGGGTTTCGCTGAAGGCCAGCGAGTCGAAACGCTCGCTGTCGAGGCGCTCGAGATAGGACACGCCGAGGTCCAGGCGATTGTTTGCCAGTTGTTCGAGGATTTGCTCGGAGCTTAAGGCCGAGAGTTCGAAACGCAGGTTAGGGTGTTCGGCGTGCAGCTGTTGCATCAACGGCAGCGGATCAAAACTCGACAGCGGCACCACGCCCAGACGCAAGGTGCCGACCAGATTGCCGCGACAGGCTGCGGCCTCGGCCTGCAAACCGTCACAGGCGGCCAGCACAGTGCGCGCCCAGGCCAGCACCCGCTCGCCCGGTGCGGTGAAACCTTCGAAACGCTGGCCGCGATTGACCAACGGCAGATCGAGTTCTTCTTCAAGGCTGCGCAAGCGCATCGACAGGGTTGGCTGAGTGATGTGGCAACGCGCAGCGGCCTGGCCGAAGTGTCGGGTTTCGTCGAGGGCGATGAGGAATTTCAGCTGTTTGATGTCCATCGTCGCTCCAGAGCGCAGGCTAGGGGAGCGATTCTAGCGCTTGCCTCGAAGCCAACAAACCACTGTTGCCGCACTCGGACAAAATCTCTCCTACACGGGCGGGCGACTCGATCTCAGAGCCCTTCAATCAGCTCCTGATAATCCCCCACCGCCATAAACTCGGCCGTGTCTTTCGGCTCTTTGCGGCTGTCCGGCTGGCTAACGGCCAATAGATGCGCCACGCCAAAATCCCGTGCGCTGCGCAGGATCGGCAACGTGTCGTCGATAAACAGGCTGCGGCGTGGGTCGAAGTCGATATCTGCGCGCAAGGCATCCCAGAATTGCGGGTTTTCCTTGGCGAACCCGTAATCGTGGGAGCTGATCAGCCGCTCGAAGTAGGGCGCCAGTTCGACTCTT
Source organism: Pseudomonas frederiksbergensis (assembly GCF_001874645.1). Lineage (NCBI taxonomy): Bacteria > Pseudomonadati > Pseudomonadota > Gammaproteobacteria > Pseudomonadales > Pseudomonadaceae > Pseudomonas > Pseudomonas frederiksbergensis. The sequence goes on along the minus strand of NZ_CP017886.1, from coordinate 2,646,934 downwards.
TCCAGCTTCAGCGACAACGAGTCGCGGTGGGCGTTGGTGATCAATACCACGCGCTTTCCGGCCTGCTTGATCGCTGCCAGAAAGGTATCGGCATCCGGCCGCAACGCGATCAGATGGGCGGTCTCGAGTTTCAACTCGCGCACCGGCAGCTTCAGCTCAGCGCTCCAGAAGTCCAGGCAATACCATTGCAACTGACCGGCGTTACGCTCGAACAACGGCTGCAATTCAAGCTCGGCCATGGCCCGACTGACACCATGCAGCTCGGCATAACGCTTGGGCAGGTGTTCCATCCAGAAATGGTTGTCGTAGTGCAGGTCCAGCAGCGTGCCGTCCATATCCAGCAGAACGGTATCGATGTCGCGCCAGGGCAGTGATGGCATTGAAAGCTTCTCCAGCGGTAAAAAGATATCCGACATAAACAATCAAGAAAGCCGCGTTATAGTACCGCGTTCACGCCAAGGAGCCGCCATGCGCCAGAAACCCGAAGTATTAGCCCGCGAGATCGTCGCCACCAGCCGCTTGTTTTGCGTTGAAGAGGTGCAGCTGCGCTTCTCCAATGGCGTCGAGCGCACCTATGAGCGACTGGTTGGCAAGGGCGCCGGCTATGGCGCGGTGATGATCGTGGCGATGCTCGATTCCGACCACGCGGTGTTGGTCGAAGAATACTGCGGTGGAACCGATGCCTATGAAATGTCGCTGCCCAAGGGCTTGATTGAGCCTGGCGAGGATGTGTTGGCAGCGGCCGAGCGTGAGCTCAAGGAAGAGGCCGGTTTTGGCGCGCGGCAACTGGAACATTTGACCGAGCTGTCGCTGTCGCCCGGTTATATGAGCCAGAAGATTCAGGTGGTATTGGCGACTGACTTGTACGAAGACAGCCTTGAAGGTGACGAGCCGGAGCCGATGCGCGTGGACCGGGTCAATCTGCGAGAGCTCGCGGCGCTGGCGCAAAACCCGCAGTTCACCGAAGGCCGTGCCTTGGCGGCGTTGTACCTGGCCCGTGATCTGCTGACCCAGCGCGGGGTGTTTCAACCATGAGTCATTTCCCCCAGGTTCATCCGTTGCTCGCCCCCGTGGTTGAGCTGGCGCTGAAGGCCGGTGAGGTCATCCTGCCGTTCTGGCGCACCGGCACGGCCGTGACCGCCAAGGCCGACGATTCACCGGTCACCGCCGCCGATCTGGCCGCTCATCATCTGATTCTGGCAGGACTTACTGCGCTTGATCCGGGTATCCCGGTGCTCTCGGAAGAAGACGCCAACATTGCGCAATCGGTGCGCGCCGGTTGGCAGCGCTGGTGGCTGGTCGACCCGCTGGATGGGACCAAGGAGTTCATTTCTGGCAGTGAAGAATTCACCGTCAACATCGCACTGATCGAACAGGGACGTGTGGTGTTTGGTGTCGTGTCGATGCCGACCAACGGTCGCTGCTACTTCGGCGGTGCCGGGCTGGGTGCCTGGCGTGCCGACAAGGATGCAGCACCGCTGCCGATTCAGGTCCGTGACGTACCGCCTGCTGGTGAAGCGTTCACCGTGGTCGCCAGCCGTCGGCATTCGAGCCCTGAGCAGGAGCGTTTGCTCGCGGGTTTGAGTGCCAGTCTGGGTGAGCTGCAACTGGCCAATATCGGCAGCTCGCTGAAATTTTGTTTGCTGGCGGAAGGCGCGGCGGATTGTTATCCACGGCTGGCACCGACCTCGCAATGGGACACCGCTGCGGCTCAAGGCGTACTGGAAGGTGCGGGTGGCGAGGTGCTGGAGTTGAGCGGTGAGCCGTTCAGCTATCCGGCGCGAGAGTCGTTATTGAATTCGTTCTTCCTTGCGGTGCCGGCCAAGGCTGCTTGGCGCGAGAAGCTGCTGGAACTGGCTCGCAGTTAAGATCAAAAGATCGCAGCCTGCGGCAGTTCAACACCTTGTAGGAGCTGCCGCAGGCTGCGATCGTTTATCGGTGCAGCACATACTGCCCGGTAAACGTCACCGCAGACTCATCACTGTCGGTATTGACGACCCGCGTATGCAACGTCAACCGTGCCCGCCCATAACGCTGGTACATCGCCAAAAACTTCTTCCACACCGCCGCACTCGGCGCAGCGCAGATTGCGATGCCGTCGCGGGTGACCGGCAGCGGATAGCTGATCTGGCCTTCCTGAATCACGATGTGCCCGTCCTGGACGCCTTCTTCACGCAGACGTAAATGCAGCCAACCCCAACCCGCCAGCACCGCACCGCAATACAGGCTGCCGCCGAACATGGTGCTTTTGTGATTGAAATTGGCTGCCAGCGGTAGCTGCAAACGCAGTTGTTGCGACTGCCAGTCGAGCACCTTGAGGCCCATGTCCCGCGTGAGGGGAATGTCGCGGTGGAGGACGGTTTCCAGGTGACGACTGTCGCGGTTCATGCGCGGGCCTCGGGATTTTGAACACTTATGTGAAGGTTAGTTGGCGCGACTCAATCGAGCTCGTCGGCATTGCTGTTGGCGCCAGCGCCATCGGCAAAGTTCAAGCCGTGTTTGCGCAGTTTGTCATGCAGGGTTTTGCGCGGAATGCCCAGCGCTTCGGCGACGCTGCGCAGTGAGCTGTGAGCGCGCGCCAGTTCGGCGGCGATCAGGTTCTTTTCGAAGTTTTCCACCTGCTCGCTCAGGTTACCGCTAAGCGCTGCGCTGTGCGGCGCAGGACTGCCGTCTGGAGTACCGTTATCCAGCGCCAGTTCCAGGCCCAGCGCGAAGCGTTCGGCGGCGTTCTGCAGTTCGCGGACGTTGCCTGGCCAGGTATGGCGCAACAGCAGGGCCCGTTGTCCGGGTTGCAGTTCGTGGGGCGGCAGGCCGTGGCGCTCACTGGCTTCATTGGCGAAGTGCTGGAACAGCATCAGCGTGTCTTCGCCCCGTTCGCGCAGCGGCGGAATGCGCAGCGGCGCAACGTTCAGGCGATAGTACAAGTCAGCGCGAAAACGCCCCTGATCCGCCGATTGGCGCAGGTCTTCCTTGGTCGCGGCGATGATCCGGATGTCCAGCGGGATCAGCTGATTGCCACCCAGACGCTCGACCACCCGCTCTTGCAGCAAGCGCAGCAATTTCACCTGCACATCCAGGCTCATGCTTTCGATTTCATCGAGGAACAGCGTGCCGCCGTTGGCGAATTCGAATTTACCGATCCGGCGCTTTTGCGCGCCAGTGAAGGCGCCGGGTTCGTGGCCGAACAGCTCGCTTTCGACCACCGATTCGGCCAGCGCCCCGGCGTTGATCGCCACGAACGGGCCGTTGCGGCGGTTCGACAGGTCGTGCAGGGCGCGGGCCACCACTTCCTTGCCGGCCCCGGTTTCACCGAGGATCAGCACGTCGGCCTTGGTCGGGGCCAATGCGCCGATCTGTTCACGCAGGCGCAGCATCGGCGCCGATTGCCCGACCAGTCGAGTGCTCAGTTCATTGCGGTCGCTCAGGGCCAACCGCAGGCTGCGGTTATCCAGCACCAATTGGCGAAGGGCCAGGGCTCGGCGCACGCTGTCGAGCAACGCGTCACTGGCGAACGGTTTTTCGAGGAAGTCATAAGCGCCGGCGCGCATCGCCTGTACAGCCAACGGCACGTCGCCGTGGCCGGTGATCAGCAACACTGGCAGCTCCGGGTCCTGAGCGTGCAATTCGCTCAACAGTTCGAGGCCGTCCATGCCCGGCATGCGGATGTCACTGACCACCACGCCCGGCCAGTCGCGCTCAAGGCGCGAGGCAAGGCCCTTGGCTTCGGCCAATGGGAGGATTTTCAGACCAGCGAGGTCCAGGGTCTGGCTCAGGGCCTGACGCAGATGCGGATCGTCGTCGATCAGCACCACTTGAATCCGATTGTCGACGTTGCTCATTCACTGCGATCCTCGGACGGTTGCAGACTTACACCGGGTGCGCCCGCGCGCAGCCGCAGGGTGATCAGGGCGCCGCCTTCCTTGTGGTTGGCAAACGACAGTTCACCGCCGAAGGCGCGCATCAGGGTGTCGCAGATGGCCAACCCCAACCCAAGGCCCTGAGTGCGGGTCTTGGTGGTGTAGAACGGTTCGCCGGCGCGGCCGAGGGCTTCCATGCAGAACCCCGGGCCGTTATCGCGAATGTACAGGTTGACGCCGTCGGCGGTGGATTCGGCACTCAGCCAGAGTTTACGTGGCGGACCTTTTTCGGTCAGGGCATCAAGGGCATTGGCCAGCAGGTTGCCGAGCACCTGGCGCAGTCGGGTTTCGCCGGCCTCGACCCACAGCGTGGCCGCTGGCAGGTCACGGATCAGCTCGACTTCCATGCTCCGCCGCCGTTTGGCCAGCAACGCCAGCGCATCGTCCAGTGCCGGTTGCAGCGCAACGCTTTCCGGGGCGTGACGGTCGCGACGGGCGAAGGCGCGCAGATGGGCGATGATCGAGGCCATGCGCCCGGTCAGTTCGCTGATCAGTTTCAGGTTGCCGCGGGCGTCGTCAGTGCGTTGATGGTCGAGCAGCACTTCGGCGTTTTCCGCATAGCTGCGAATCGCTGCCAGCGGTTGATTGAGCTCATGGCTGATACTCGCCGACATGGTGCCCAGCGCCGAGAGTTTGCCGGCCTGGACCAAATCATCCTGGGCGCGCACCAGTTCCTGTTGCGCCTGTTCGCGTTCCAGCACTTCCTGCTTGAGGCGTCGGTTGAGACCTTCGAGGTCGCTGGTTCTTTCGGCGACGCGCGCTTCCAGTTCGCGACGAGTCTTGGCCTCGAAGGCGATGCGCTGCAAGTAATGCCGACGGCGCTGCATCATCAGCCCGAGCAATAACATCAACACCAACAGTGTCGCGCCGCCGATGGCGACCACGGTGCGAACCGGACGGTCGATCAGGGTTCTGGGCGCGAGGATACTGACGCTCCAGCCGGTTTCTTCAATCTGCTGAGTCTGGGTCAGCCAAGCGTCCGGATTGAGGTTCAGGGGTTGCGGATCGCGGGTCGGGTAAGGCTGGACGGCGGTGATTGCCTTGCGCTCTTCGTCACTCAGCGTACGGGTCGCTCGAAAGCGCCAATCCGCACGAGAGGTAATGATGACCACCCCGTTGTGGTCGGTCAGCAGCAGTTGCTCCGGGGTTTTGCCCCAGAGGCTTTCGGTGTGGTCGAGGTCGACCTTGACCACCAGCACACCGATGATCTGCTCGCCATCGCGCACGGCTCCCGCAAAGAAATAGCCGCGTTTGGCCGACGTCGTTCCCAGGCCGAAAAATCGCCCGAGGCGGCCTTGCATGGCTTCGCTGAAATACGGCCGGAAGGCAAAGTTACGCCCGACAAAACTGTCGCGTTTGTCCCAGTTGGAGGCTGCCAGGGTCTTGCCGTGGGTGTCCATCAGGTACATGACTTCGGCGCCGGTCTGGGCGCGGATGTCCTTGAGCAGGCGGTTGGCGTTGTCCGTGGCGAGCGGCTGCTGTGGCGCGGCAAGAACGGCACGCAGGGCCGGCAGATCACCGAGGATCTGCGGCAAGACTTCATAACGGTGCAGCGTCCCTAGCAGGTTGGCAACGTAGAGGTCCAGTGTCTGGCGATTTTGCCCGGCCAGCTCACTTCGATAATAACGCTCGGCCAGGTGCTGCAGTGGCCACAGCAACGGCGCCAGGCACAGGGCGAGCAGGGCCAGGCTGCGCCAGCGGGGTCTGCGGGGGAGTGGAGGGGTCATAAGCATCGGGCGCCTGAAGGTACAGGCGCATTATGCCTAGGCTTGCTCGGCAAGACACTCGCGCAACGCGTCACGCCATACAGGCTGACTGACCTGCCATTGTTGTTGCAGAAGGCGGCAATCCAGACGCGAGTTCAGCGGTCGAGCAGCGGGCGTCGGATAGTCGCGGCTGGGGATCGCTTCCAGGCTGGCGCAGGTTTTGTGTTGCGCCTGCACATGCTCGGCGATGGCCTGGGCGAACCCGAACCATGACGTTTCGCCCCGAGCGGTCAGGTGGTAAGTGCCCCAGGCACCGGGTTTTCCCGATTGCCAGCGCTCGATCAAGGCGCGCGTGCTGGTGGCGATGGTGCCGGCCCAGGTCGGTGCGCCGATCTGGTCGGCGACGATGCGCAGGTGCGGTTTCTCTTGCAGTAACCGTTGCATGGTCAGCAGGAAGTTGCGCCCGTGGTTCGAGTAGACCCAACTGGTGCGCAGAATCAGGTGCTGACCGTTGACGGCACGGATGGCCTGCTCGCCGGCCAGTTTGCTGGCGCCGTAGACGCCCAGCGGGTGGGGTTCGTCGGCCTCGGTATAGGGCGAGGTTTTGCTGCCGTCGAATACGTAGTCGGTTGAATAGTGAATCAGCGGGATACCCAGTTCCAGGGCCAGCTCGGCGAATATGCCGGGTGCCGTGGCGTTGATCGCGAAGGCGAGTTCCGGTTCGCTTTCAGCCTGGTCTACTGCTGTATGTGCGGCGGCATTAATAATCAGATTCGGACGCAAGGCGCGCACTTGCTGACGGATCTGCTCTGGATGCGCCAAGTCGAGCTGATCGCGTCCCAGCACGATCAATTCACCAAGATCACCCAGGCGTTTTTGCAGCTCACGGGAGACCTGGCCATGCTGGCCGCTGATGAGGATTTTCAGAGGCGCGTTCATGGGAACAGATCGGCCTCTTGCAGGGATTTTCCGACTTGATCTTTCGCCGACAGTTGCGGTACTTCGCCGTCGAGCTGCCAGTCGATGGCCAGTGTCGGGTCATTCCAACTGATGCAGCGTTCGGCGCTGGGTACGTAGTAATCGGTCGTTTTGTACAGAAACTCGGCGTAGTCGCTCAGCACCAGAAAGCCGTGGGCAAATCCTTCAGGGATCCACAGTTGACGGTTGTTTTGAGCCGACAGGCGGACGCTGGCCCAACGCCCGAAATTCGGTGAGCTGCGACGAATGTCCACCGCCACGTCGAGTACCTCGCCAGCGGTGACCCGCACGAGTTTTCCCTGGGAGTGTTCCAGTTGATAGTGCAGGCCACGCAGCACACCTTTCAGAGAGCGCGAGTGGTTGTCCTGAACGAACTCGCGCTTGAGTCCGGTCGTTTCCTCGAACGCACGCGCATTGAAGCTTTCGTAAAAAAAACCGCGTTCGTCGCCAAAGACCTTCGGTTCGATAATCAGAACACCGGTCAGGTCGGTGGGGGTCACCTTCATTGCTCTTCTCCAGCAATGGTAAACAGGTATTGGCCGTAGCCGGTTTTGCCAAAGTATCGGGCCCGCTCAAGCAAATACTTGTGACTGATCCAGCCGTTCTGGTAGGCGATCTCTTCAAGGCAGGCGACTTTCAGACCTTGGCGATGCTCGATGGTCTGCACGTATTGCGAAGCTTCCAGCAGGCTGTCATGGGTGCCGGTATCGAGCCAGGCGAAGCCCCGACCGAAACGTTCCACTTGCAGGTCGCCGCGTTGCAGATAAGCGTTGTTGATGTCGGTGATTTCCAGTTCGCCACGGGCGGAGGGTTTCACGGCCTTGGCAATTTTGATGACGTCATTGTCGTAGAAGTAGAGCCCGGTGACGGCGTAACTGGACTTGGGCTTTATCGGCTTTTCTTCGATCGACAGTGCGCGCCCCTCGCTATCGAAGTCGATTACCCCGAACCGTTGAGGATCCTTGACCCAATAGCCGAAAACCGTTGCACCTTTTGGCCTGCGGGCAGCTCTGTGCAACTGCTCACCGAAGTGCTGCCCATGAAAAATGTTATCGCCCAGAATCAGGCACACCGGGTCGTTACCGATGAACTCCTCACCAATCAGGAATGCTTGGGCCAGACCATCCGGCGACGGTTGCTCGGCATAGCTGAAACTCACCCCGAACTGACTGCCGTCGCCCAGCAGGTTGCGGTATTGCGGCAGGTCCTGGGGGGTGGAAATCACCAGGATGTCTTTGATGCCCGCCAGCATCAGCACCGAGATCGGGTAATAGATCATCGGTTTGTCGTACACCGGCAGCAGTTGTTTGGACACCCCGAGTGTGATCGGGTGCAGACGGGTACCAGAGCCACCTGCCAGAACAATTCCCTTCATCATGCGATTAAGTCCTTGAAGTCAGTGAAACCCAGTCGCTGGCCTTGATAGCTGCCGTCCTGAACCCGCTGGCACCAGTCCAGGCTATCGAGGTACCACTGCACGGTTTTACGCAGACCACTGTCGAAGGTTTCTTCGGGCACCCAACCCAGCTCGCGTTCGATTTTGCTGGCGTCGATAGCGTAGCGCTGGTCATGGCCGGGGCGGTCTTTGACGAACGTGATCAGGTCGGCGAAGTGCGCGACGCCTTCAGGTTTTTGCGGCGCCAACTCTTCCAGCAGGTCGCAGATACTGCGCACCACGTCGATGTTCTTCTGTTCATTGTGGCCGCCGATGTTGTACGTCTCACCGACTACGCCATTGCTCACCACGGTGAGCAGTGCACGAGCATGATCTTCGACAAACAGCCAGTCACGCACTTGCAGGCCGTTGCCGTACACCGGCAGCGGCTTCCCGGCGAGGGCGTTGAGGATCACCAGCGGGATGAGTTTCTCGGGGAAATGGAACGGCCCGTAGTTGTTCGAGCAGTTGGTCAGCAGCACCGGCAAACCGTAGGTGCGTTGCCAAGCGCGGACCAGATGGTCGGACGCCGCCTTGCTGGCGGAGTACGGCGAGCTCGGCGCATAGGGTGTGGTTTCGGTGAACAGATCGTCGACGCCATGCAGGTCGCCATACACCTCGTCGGTGGAAATGTGATGAAAGCGAAAGGCGCTTTTCTCAGGTTCGACCAAACTATTCCAGTAGGCGCGAGTGGCTTCCAGCAGGCTGTAGGTGCCGACAATGTTGGTCTGGATGAAGTCCGACGGACCGTCGATAGAGCGGTCGACATGGGACTCGGCCGCCAGGTGCATGATCGCGTGCGGCTGGAACCGTGCCAGTACCGCGCTGACGGTGGCCTGATCAACGATATCGGCCTGCACAAATTCATAGCGGGTGTTGGTGGCAATACTGCTCAGCGATTCCAGGTTACCGGCGTAAGTCAGTTTGTCCAGGTTGAGCACTTCATGTTCAGTGTGGCGGATCAGGTGGCGAACCAGCGCCGAGCCGATGAAGCCGGCACCGCCGGTGATGAGAATGCGCATGTGGGGCTGCCTTTTTCCGTCAAACAATTAGCGTATGGATCATAGCTTGTCGGCAGGAGGGGGGCGGCACAAGAGGGGTGTTGGTCGGATTTTGGTTTTTATGGGGGGTTGTTGACCGGCGGGAGGGGGCCATTCTGGGGAAGTGCCATGCTCCCGCGGCTAAATACTAATGCTTGGATTCAAACCTTTGTCCGACTTTACCAGCGCTCACGGTAAGAGAAACCGACTTGGTAGATATAGGCGTTCAAATCTATTCGATGCTCGAAATAGGGTTGGAGGATAGGTACCCATGCTGCAATAACGTCAAATAACCCATGATTGATAGTCCCGTCCAAAGGTAAGCCGACAGCCTCGATTACGGAGCCATCTTCTTTCAGGTCGGCTGAGTACTCCTTACCTTCTTCGAATTCGGTCAACGTGTTGAACCAATGAATTCTTACTTTTAGTCCCATTGTTCTATCTCACAGAAATTTTTTGATGTTTCGGCGCTTGTCTGCTGGTTTCAGCTGTTCGCCTGTTATGTGACAAAACGCGCCTAAGTGGCTGCCATCGCTGGCTTGGTATTTTTCAAGCTCTCCATGGCAGTAGTCCCATTCATATATTTTTCTCCCTTTACTATCGATCCATCGATCTCGAACACCGCCACCACCTTGTCGAGGTGTCTTGCCTCGAATTTGCCTAAGCCCTGGAATGCCGGTTATCTCCTCTGTTGTTGGTGCCTCTATGTAGTCGTGATCTGGATTGAGGGCTCTCCTCGTGGGCGCACTCACCACCACATAAAGCGGCCTAACCCCGGAATCCGCAGGAAACACCAGGATGAAATCCTGATACTCCGGCGGGTAGATCGGGTTGACCAATATGTTGTTGCTGGCCTCGGTCGGAGGATAGACCCAGATGTTCGGCGCTTGCGGCGCGGCTTCGAGGGCCGGGATGCCAAGGGAGTCGGCGGGGTTGAGAGCTGGCGTCCAGATCAGTTCCAGGCCGTCGCCGAACACTGCTACTTGTTGGCTGCCGCGGGCCTGGAACTGGATGATGTCGATCATTTGCCAGTCGGCATTTTTGCCGGTGTAGAAGCCGTAACCCTTGAGGGTGCCGTCGGCCTGTTGCTCGACGCGCAGGCGCACCCGTGAGTTGGCTTGTTTAAGCGAGCGCAGTTGCTCTTCGCTATAGAGGGCGCTGTCGCCCAGCTCTGAGGGCCAGAGCAAAGCGACCAGACCGGTTAGCAAGCCGGCGACAACAGTGCCGCCGGCTGCTGTGACACCGCTGACCGATGACCCGGCCAGAGCGAGGCCACCCAGGCCGATTGGCAATGCACTGCCACTGATTTTCTTGAGCGGCAAGGCGCCAGAGCTGTCGGTCTCTCGCCCGCCCAGCAGGGCAAAGTTTCCGTAGTCCTTCAACGAATCCAGCGGGACGAATCCGGAGGGATTGGCGTAGTTGATGATGCCGTCCGGCAGGTTGCAGGACTTGGCGAAGACGCAGCCCAGCGGCTTTATGGGGCCGGGGTCAGCGGGTCGATTCACCGGCAAATCGGCAATTGGCGGATACAGGTTGGGTGAGGGCGGCGGCTGCAAAATACGGCGTCGCAGTTGTTCTTTGTACGTCAGGGGGTATGAGCGTTCTGGCATGTGCGGCGGGCTTCCTTGTCCATGGAAGGCAGCCTAGGGACGTGAGAAAGCGCTGAACATTCCTCCGGTTCGACGCGCAGCGTGGGAAAGTTCGCCGCTGTGTGACGTGGCTTGAAAGCTTCCACCCTTACCGATCACCGGCCGGTATAAGGGGGTTGCGTATCGCCGTAAGCAGTGGCGATATAGACGCCTTATAAAAATTCCAGGGGTCGTTGTATGTTGCTCGCCACGTTGATTCACCGCGCCAGTCTGCCCAGCCCACAAGTCACCGCGCAGCAAGCGCTGGAGCTGCTGCGTGAGCATTACGGCCTGAGCGGGACGTTGCAGTCGTTGGGCAGCCAGCAGGATCTCAACTACCGGCTCGACAGCGACCAGGGCCGTTTCGTCTTCAAAATCTGTCGTGGTGACTACGCGGCGCTGGAGCTGCACGCCCAGCACGCGGCCCTCAAACACTTGGGCACGCAGCCCGGACTGCATGTACCACGGGTGATCCCGGCGAAGAACGGTGAGGACCTGCTGACCCTGGAACTTGCCGGGCAATCACTGCATGTGCGCTTGCTTGACTACATCGAAGGTCAATCGCTGACGCACCTCAAACACCTTGGTCATGAACTGGTTGCCGGCCTCGGTCAACTCTGTGGCGAAATGGACCTGGCGCTGTCCGGGTTCGAGCATCCGGGGCTTGAGCGTACCTTGCAGTGGGACGCCCGACACGCCAATGCATTGATCAACCACTTGCTGCCAGTGATCAACGACGAGCGGCAGCGAGCATTGATCGCCGAGGCCGCGCAACAGGCCGAACGGCGTTTGCAGCCACTGGCGGCGAAGTTGCCGGTGCAGGCGATTCACATGGACATCACCGATGACAACGTGGTCTGGAAACGGGATCAGCAACGTCACTGGCAGTTGCAGGGTGTCATCGATTTTGGCGATCTGATTCGTACCTGGCGCATTACCGATCTATCGGTGACCTGCGCCGCGCTGCTGCACCATGCCGACGGTGATCCGCTGTGCATTTTGCCGGCGGTGCAGGCTTACCACGCGGTCAATCCACTGAAGCACGAAGAGTTGCAGGCGCTGTGGCCGCTGATCGTCGCGCGCGCGGCGGTGCTGGTGCTCAGCGGTGAGCAACAGGTCAGCATTGATCCGCAGAATCAGTACAGCCGCGATAATCTGAACCACGAGTGGGAGATCTTCCGCGTCGCGACCTCGGTGCCGTTTGAACTGATGGAGGCGGCCATTCTGACGGCGGTCGGCCAGTCGTTGCCGGCGATTGTCAGTCAGGGGTTTGCGCCGTTGCTGCCGAGCCTGGTGGGCCGCGAGTTTGCGTTGATCGACCTCGGTGTCCTGAGTCCGCATTTCGAAGCGGGCAACTGGGAGCAGGACGGCATTGACCAGCGTCTGCTGATTGAAGCGGCGGCAGCCCATGGCCTGGCGGCCAGTCGTTATGGGCAATACCGTTTATCGCAGACGCGTCCGGACAGCGCCGTCGAGCCGGACACATGCCCGCTGCACGTTGACTTGCAGGTGCCGCAGGGCACAACGATTGAAGCACCCTTTGCCGGTGTCGTGCACCTGAGCGCCGATGGCCGCGTGCAACTGGACAGTGCACAATTGGGCGTGCGCCTATGGGGTGTCAAACCATCGCTACACGCCGGTGCGGCCGTGCTCAAAGGGCAGGTGCTGGGCGAAGTCAGCGGCGCGTTGCGGGTTCAACTCAGCCGTGGCGCCGAACTGAAGCCACCGCTGTTTTGCTCACCGTCCCGAGCCCCTGCCTGGCAGGCGTTGTGTCCATCGCCCGCAGCATTGTTGGGGCTTGCCTGCGACGCAGAGGCCGAGGTTGATTCGCACACCTTGCTGGCGCGACGCGACGCGAGTTTTGCCCGTTCGCAAAAACACTATTACGTTGATCCGCCGCGCATCGAGCGTGGCTGGCGCAATCACTTGATCGACATGCAGGGCCGCTCCTATCTGGACATGCTCAATAACGTGGCAGTGCTCGGTCACGGCCACCCGCGCATGGCGGCCGAGGCCAGCCGTCAATGGTCGTTGCTCAACACCAACTCGCGTTTCAACTACGCGGCCATTGCCGAGTTCTCCGAGCGCTTGCTGGCGCTGGCACCGGACTCGATGGATCGGGTGTTTCTGGTCAACAGCGGCACCGAGGCCAACGACCTGGCGATTCGCCTGGCGTGGGCCTACAGCGGCGGTCGCGACATGCTCAGCGTGCTTGAGGCCTATCACGGCTGGTCGGTGGCCGCCGACGCGGTGTCGACATCGATCGCCGATAACCCCAAGGCCCTCAGCAGTCGTCCGGACTGGGTTCATCCGGTGACGGCGCCAAACACCTACCGTGGTGAATTCCGTGGCATCGACAGCGCGCCGGATTATGTGCGCAGCGTCGAACACAACCTGGCAAAGATTGCCGAGCAGAAGCGGCAATTGGCGGGTTTTATCTGCGAGCCGGTGTACGGCAACGCCGGTGGAATCTCGTTGCCACCGGGCTACTTGAAGCAGGTGTATGCACGGGTCCGTGCCCAGGGTGGCGTGTGCATCGCCGACGAAGTGCAGGTCGGTTACGGCCGCATGGGCAAGTTCTTCTGGGGTTTCGAAGAGCAGGGTGTAGTGCCGGACATCATCACCATGGCCAAGGGCATGGGTAACGGCCAGCCATTGGGCGCGGTCATTACCCGACGAGAAATCGCCGAGGCGCTGGAGGCCGAAGGTTACTTCTTCTCGTCGGCTGGCGGCAGCCCGGTCAGTTGCCGCATCGGCATGGCGGTGCTGGATGTGATGAAGGAAGAGAAGCTCTGGGAAAACGCCCGGGTTGTTGGCGGATATTTCAAGGAGCGCCTTGAGGCATTGATCGATCGCTATCCACTGGTGGGCGCGGTGCATGGTTCCGGCTTCTATCTGGGTGTGGAGCTGATTCGCAACCGCGAAACCCTGGAACCGGCCACGGAAGAAACCACGGCGTTGTGCGACCGCCTGCGCGAATTGGGAATTTTCATGCAGCCGACCGGCGATTACCTGAACATCCTCAAGATCAAACCACCGATGGTGACCTCGCGACACAGCGTGGATTTCTTTGTCGATACTCTGTCGAAGGTGCTGGACGAAGGCCTCTAAACACATCCCCCTGTGATGATCGTTCCCACGCGGGAGCGTGGGAACGATCAATCAACGCCTTAATCCGGATTCTTATCGGGATTAAATAAAAATATTTAGACGAAATTAGGTTTTATTGCTTTAAAAGCCGATTTTTATCGGTTATAAAGTCGGCTAACGCCACGACGTGGGTCACCACGCCTGGCCGTTCCCATTTCTGTCATCGGTCGATGCCACAATCGACCCTCTGAACCCGCCCGGGAGATGATTCATGAGCCGTATCGTTACTGTCGCCGCTACCCAGATGGCTTGTTCCTGGGACCTGGAAGCCAACATCGAGACCGCTGAGAAGCTGGTCCGTGAGGCCGCGGCCAAAGGCGCGCAGATCATCCTGATTCAGGAATTGTTCGAGAGCCCGTACTTCTGCCAGAAGCCGAACCCGGACTACCTGCAATTGGCCACTTCGGTTGAAGACAACGTGGCCATCAAGCATTTCCAGAAGGTTGCCAAAGAACTGCAAGTCGTACTGCCGATCAGCTTCTTCGAACTGGCAGGCCGCGCACGCTTCAACAGCATCGCAATCATCGATGCCGATGGCAGCAACCTCGGAATTTATCGTAAAAGCCACATCCCGGACGGTCCTGGCTACCACGAAAAGTACTACTTCAACCCGGGCGATACCGGCTTCAAAGTCTGGAACACCCGTTACGCGAAAATCGGTGTGGGCATTTGCTGGGATCAGTGGTTCCCGGAGTGCGCCCGCAGCATGGCGTTGCAAGGCGCGGAAATCCTGTTCTACCCAACCGCCATCGGCAGCGAACCGCACGACAAGACCATTTCGTCCCGTGACCACTGGCAGCGTGTTCAGCAAGGTCATGCCGGCGCTAACCTGATGCCGCTGATCGCCAGCAACCGCATCGGCAATGAAGAGCAGGATGGCTACGACATCACCTTCTACGGCTCGTCGTTCATCGCCAACCCGTTCGGCGAGAAAGTCCAGGAGCTCAATGAAACCGAAGAAGGCGTACTGGTTCAGAGTTTCGACCTCGACGAGCTGGAGCACATCCGCAGTGCCTGGGGTTCGTTCCGTGATCGTCGCCCGGACCTGTACGGCGCAATTAAAACCCTCGACGGTTCCCTGGAGTCCTGATCGCCATGACCACTTTGCACAGCACACCCCGCGCCGACGGTTTTTACATGCCCGCCGAGTGGGCGACCCAAACCCAGGCCTGGATGGTCTGGCCGGAGCGCCCGGACAACTGGCGCCTGGGTGGCAAGCCGGCGCAAGCCGCTCACGTTGCGGTGGCCAAGGCCATCGCGCGTTTTGAACCGGTGACCGTTGCCGTATCGGCAGCCCAGTACGAAAACGCCCGAGCGCGTCTGGACGTGCCGAATATTCGCCTCGTCGAGATGTCCAGCGACGACGCCTGGGTCCGTGATACCGGCCCGACGTTCGTCATCAACCACAGCGGCGAAGTCCGTGGTGTCGACTGGGACTTCAACGCTTGGGGCGGCTTCGATGGCGGTCTGTATTCGCCGTGGAATCGTGACTCGCAAGTGGCTGGCAAGATCCTCGAGATCGAGCGCAGCCCGCGTTACCGCACCGAGGGCTTCGTGCTCGAAGGCGGTTCGATACACGTCGACGGCGAAGGCACGCTGATCACTACTGAAGAGTGCCTGTTGAATCGCAATCGCAATCCGCACATGAACCGTGCCGACATTGAAGCGGTGCTCAGCGCACAACTGGCTGTGGATAAAATCATCTGGCTGCCGGACGGTTTGTTCAACGACGAAACTGACGGTCATGTGGATAACTTCTGCTGCTATGTGCGTCCCGGTGAAGTGCTGTTGGCCTGGACCGACGATCCGCAGGACCCGAACTACCCGCGTTGTCAGGCCGCGATGAAGGTGCTGCAAGGCAGCAAAGACGCCAAGGGCCGTCCATTTACGGTGCACAAAATGCCGATTCCGGGGCCGCTTTATGCGACCGAGGAAGAGTGCGCAGGTGTCGACCCGGTGGACGGTACTCAGGAACGTAACCCTTCAGTGCGCCTGGCTGGTTCCTACGTGAACTTCCTGATCGTCAACGGCGGCATCATTGCGCCGAGCTTTGACGATCCGCTGGACGCGCAAGCCAAGGAAATCCTCCAGAACCTGTTCCCGCAGCACGAAGTGGTGATGGTACCGGGGCGTGAACTGTTACTGGGTGGCGGCAATATCCATTGCCTTACCCAACAACAGCCAGCACCGCACAAAGGTTGAGTGGAGTTGTAACAATCGGTGGTACATGATTGATTCGGGCTAGACCCGGTTTTTTCGAGTGACCCCTATCTAACCCGCAGCTCCTATGGACTGCGGGTTTTTTTTCATCCACAGGTCGGCCGGGCAGTCACTTTGGCATAGCTCTTGTATCTGCTTGAGAGCAATTCTCGGGAATGTAGAACGGTGTTGTTCTGTCATGAACCTTGGATAAGTTAGCCGCTCACAAACCAGGAGAGAGCGCCGGAAATGAATATGGTCAGCGAGCGGACATCGCATCCCTTGGCAATGAATGGCGAATCGCTTCAGGTGCTGGCGCAATGGTTGAAATCCAACGGAACGCGACAGGTCAGAGATCCTGACCCGCGCAGGATGATGATCGAGCGTTATCCCGCTGGTTTATTCAGTGAGGCAGAACTTGAAGCCTTGTGGGATGTGATAGAAGGATAGAAAGCAAAGGATTGGTAAAGCGCTGCCCGGATGGCAGCGCTTTTTTTTGCCCTTAAAAACGGCGGGGTCCGGATTGTTCCCGCCTTCAGTGGCTCAAACGGGCCATTCGACCGATCTGCGAAACAGACTAAAAGCCATTACGGCGTTTTTCTCTCTTCGTCAGAGGAATAGTCTGCCGGCATCGAATTCCTACGACTTTGCTGGAGCTTTCCATGTCTGCCGCGACCCTTCATTACATCTACGATCCATTGTGCGGCTGGTGCTACGGTGCCAAGCCTTTGGTGCAAGCGGCACAGGCAGTTTTGCCGGTGATCGCCCATGCTGGCGGCATGATGACTGGCGCTAACCGCCAGACGGTTTCGCCTCAACTGCGCGATTACGTGATGCCTCACGACCGACGCATCGCCGAGTACACCGGGCAGCCATTCGGTGAGGCGTATTTCGAAGGCCTGTTGCGCGATCACACGGCAGTGTTTGACTCTGCGCCGCCGATTGCTGCCGTGCTGGCCGCGGAACAACTCGCCGGACGCGGGCTGGAACTGCTGGGGCGTTTGCAGAGCGCGCACTACGTGGAAGGTCGGCGGATTGCCGATGAGGCAGCGTTGCTGGAACTCGCCGTATCGATTGGCATGGAAGCAGAATCCTTCAAGCGCGAGTTCAAGGACGCATTAGCGAACGAAACCCAGGACCACATCAAGAAAAGCCGCGCTCTATTGGCACAAGTTGGCGGCCAGGGCTTCCCGACACTGGCGCTGGAACAGGACGGTCAATTCACCTTGGTCGACATCAGCCCATGGCTCGGCAAACCTGAAGCTTTTGCAGCCTGGTTGAGCCAATCGGTCGCCACCCAGGTGAGCGAATCTTCTTCCCCGGTTCAAGCCTGTGGCCTGGACGGTTGTACTCACTGATTTCACTCACTCTACGCGGAGCGACCCATGGGTAACCTGAGCGTGATCAAAAGTACCTACGAAGGTGCCAACTCCCAGGAGAACGCGCGCAACACCGCCGCAGCGTTAGCCGCCGATGCACACTGGACCGAAGCTGCAGGGTTTCCGTATGCAGGGACGTACGTCGGTTTCGACGCCATCGTCGAGAATGTCTTCACGCGTCTGGGCACTGAATGGGAAAATTTTCAGTTCAAGGTCGAGAGCTATGTCGCGCAGGGCGACAAGGTATTTGCCTACGGAAATTACAGTGGAATCTACAAGGCCACGGGCCGTGCGATGAACGCCAGGGTCGCGCATTTGTGGACTCTGGCGAACGGCAAAGTCACCCATTTCGAGCAATTCGTGGACAGCCATACGGTGCAAATGGCGATCGCTGACCAGTAAGATCTTAGACGATTTTCGCCTAATTACAGACGATTCACGAAATTGACACATGGTTAGGGGCGCGGCTAGGATTCGCCCCAACGCCTGTGGCCAACCGCCACGACTTCAAAAAATAATAAGGGCCTGCCTCGCTTTTGCGTGGGCGGGCCTTTTTTTTTGGAATGAAAAAAGAGCGCACTAGCAGCCATTTCAGCCAGCGGTCACAGCGCGTATCAACCCGTAATAAGGAAAATAACATGTTGAACAAGCGGATCGGTCTGATCGCTCTGGGGATTTTTAGCGCCACTCAAGCCATGGCTAACGACCAGGCGCAGGCCAAGGGTTTTGTTGAAGACAGCAGCCTGAAAGTGCTGTTGCGCAACGCCTACATCAATCGCGATTACAAGGACGGTAACCCAGACAAGGCCGAGTGGGGCCAGGCTGCCATCGGCACCTTCTCCTCGGGTTTCACCCAAGGCACCGTGGGTGTCGGCGTTGATGCCTTCGGTCTGTACGCCCTGCGCCTTGATGGCGGCAAGGGCCGTAGCGGCGCCGGTGGTATCGACTTCTTCAAGCAAGGCGACAGCGGCGAAGCAGCCGATGACCTGTCCAAGGCTGGCGCGGCGGTAAAATTCCGTCTGTCCAACACCGTGCTGACCTACGGCGACCAGATGCCGGCACTGCCGGTGTTGAACTACGACAACGCCCGTCTGCTGCCTGAAAGCTACACCGGCACCTTGATCACCTCCAAGGAGATCAAAGGCCTGGAGCTGAACGCTGGCCGTTTCACCGCCGAGTCGCGCAAGAGCGCCGAAGGTCGTGACAGCGGTGGTCTGAAGTCGATTAACGTATTGGGCGGTAGCTACCAGTTCACCGAACAGTTCAAAGGTGCGTTCTACGCTTCCAACGTTGAAGATGTTCTGAAGAAACAGTACGTGAACTTTAACTACGTGTTCCCGCTGGCCACTGATCAGTCCCTGACCCTGGACTTCAACGGCTACCAGACCAAGCTGGACAAGTCGTACGCCGAACTTAAAAACGCGGAAGGCCAGGACAACAAAATCTGGAGTCTGGCAGCGACCTACGTCACCGGCCCGCACTCGTTTACCCTCGCGCACCAGCGCAGCACCGGTGACAGCAATCTCGGCTACCCGTACGGCGGCTACCAGAACGATCACAGTCGTGTCGGTGACGGTGGCAACACCATCTACCTCGCCAACTCCTACTGGTCCGACTTCAACGCTGAAGACGAACGCAGCTGGCAGCTGGGCTACGGCCTCGACTTCGGCGCCTTCGGCGTTCCAGGCCTGACCTACAACGTGGCGTACGTGCGTGGCGACAACATCACCACCGCCACCAGCACCGGCGGCACCGAGCGCGAAATCTTCAACCAGTTCAAGTACGTGGTCCAAAGCGGCCCGGCCAAAGACCTGAGCGTGAAAGTGCGCAGTTCGGTCCTGCGCGTGTCGCAGAAATCCAGCGACTACAACGTCAGCGGCAACGAAGTACGTGTGTTTGTGGATTACCCGATCAATATCTTTTGATGATGATTGTCTGATTGAAGCCTGATGCAAGGCCGAAACAAGAAAGCCCCGACTGGTTCGGGGCTTTTTCTTGTGCGCGGATCCGGTTCAGGCAGTGACATTACGTAAGCGGACAGTGAACCCATCTTGCGTTTTATCTAGTCGTTTGCAGCTCCAGAGCTAGCCGAAGCAGCACCTTCATCAGTCGCGACAAAACAGCTCAAGATCAGGCGAACGATGGAATGGAATATCTTGACAAAAGGACACGACATTCATGGAAATCCCCTGTTCTCAAATCAGCGAGCGTTTGAACAATCGCCGATTCACGGTAGCGGGCAACACCCACGGGCTATCCGGCGCAGGTACCGTATTTCATTACCATGTCGAGGATGAAGCCATTTGGGGTACTTACCAAGGCGGCCGCATCCGCATGGGTAATCAAGTCGGACGTGTGACAGGCGCCGATACCCTTGAACTTCTTTACCATTGCTTAACTACGGACGGTGAAATTCTTGCCGGCTGGTCTCGTGGCACGGTAGGTGTTGACCACGCAGGACGTACTACTTTGAGCTTCGTCTGGGGTTGGTTGTCGGGGGCAACTGGAGGTGGGGAGTCGAGCTACGTCGAGCTTGCCGCGTAGCGAGTTGGATTGGTTGATTACCCTCGCGTCCATCTGCGAGGGCTAAGTCTGATAACTCCAAGTATTTAGCGGTACGTCATTGCGCCAAAAAAGTCTAAGTCCATCCTATTGTTTCTACAATATTTAAGGATTGATTGCTGGCGTCGTCCTGCTACCGGCTCTGGCATGGCCGCCAGCGAACTAAACTAGTTGTACCTCTGAAGCAGATGTCTCCAGAGAGGTAAGGAGGTGCCAAATGGCCATTCGTGATACCTATCGGGAAATTGAACAGACCCTGGGTCAGGTACCGGAGTGGATTAAGCAGATGCCGGAAGGCGGAGCGATCGGATTCTGGAGCGTAGCCCGGGACTTTTGGCTGGCGGATACCAAGATTCCTAATAAGTACAAGGAGTTGATAGGTCTGGCGGTGTCCGGGGCGACCCGTTGTAAGTATTGCGCCCTGTTCCATACCGAAGCCGCGCGCTTGTTTGGCGCGAGCGACGAGGAAATTTCCGAAGCCAGCTTCATGGGGGCGCTGACCATGATGGGCAGCACCTTTATTAACGGCCAGCAGATCGACTACGAGCAGTTCCGGCAGGAAACGCTGAGTATCGTCCGGTATGTCAAAGATCACTCGCAACCCAAAGCCGCTTAAGCCGTTGCGGGAACCAGCCCTTCGCCAACTGACGAAGGATAAGTTGATTGCAATCACCAGCGATGGTCCTAGGACCACCGCTCGGTGGCAAGCGGCTGTGCTGCGATCCATCGGCGAACTAATGCAATACAGCGATACCGCCCGCGAAGAAAACCAGGACCTGCGTATTCCCTTCGCCAAAGCACTGCATGACCTCTATGCGGGACAGAAGTCCGACGCCGAGTTGACGGAAATGGTGTTGCTGATGCTGGAAGTGGAAACCGCCCCCTTTCTCGGCAAAGGCCCCCTAGGCGGGAGCGCGGGTCACTAAGACCTGCTTTTCCAAACCCCGGAAACAACAAAGCCCTCGCATTTCTGCGAGGGCTTCGTTTTGTATGGTGCCGGCACCAGGAGTCGAACCCGGGAACTACTGATTACAAGCCGCTTAATTTGATGTTTTTCCCCGTTTCATAAAGTGTCATTTTTCCATGAAGCCCACTATTTACGTGGCTTTTCGCTGTTTCGTTGTCTTTCTACGTTTCACCAGTTAGCGTACCTTTGCACGCGAAACGGGGAACGAACGGGGAAAGGAATGGCAAAGCGCGGACGTATGACCGAGATGGAAGCCTATACGGTGAAGACTCGGCAATCTGAGCCGGTTGGTTCCCGCGGGAAAGGGACACTGCTGCTGGAGCGCAAGGCTTCGGGGGCAATCATTGCTTACTACCGTGAGCGAACTCCCAAGAGCGATAAGCGACTACAAATTGGCATGCTTGCAAAGAAGCCTCGACCGGCGACTGCAGAACTCGACCTGGGCGGACTTCGCGCTGAAGCTATGCGTATTTCTGGCGAGGTTGCCATTGCCGGTGGCCTAGTCGCGTACATCGAGCAACAGGCTGAACAAAAACTCATTGCTCTATCTGATGAGGTCGCCGCCCAAGATGCTGCAAAGGCCGAGATTTTCGAGCGCCAGCGATTGGCTGAGATTGAGGCGTCCCGTGGGTCTTTCGGTGATCTGTTCCTTGACTACATCGAATCGCGCAAAGGGAAAGCTACGCCTGGGGTCACTACCGAGCTGGAGCGGTTGTACTTGACCAACATAAAGACCCCGCACCCTACGATTGCACTGATGAAAGCCAAGGACATTCGTCCAGATCACATTCTGGCGATTCTCAATCCAATATGGGACCGAGGGTCAAAGGTTCAGGCCGACCGTATGCGCTCTTACTTGTCCGCTGCATTTCGCCATGGGCTTACTGCTGAAAGTGTAGTGGGTCGTACCAATGCAAAGGTGTATGGCTTAGAAAGCAATCCTGCCTCTTTGGTAAAGGTAGAGAAAACATCTGCTCCTGTTGAGCGAGCATTGTCGGATGTTGAACTTCGACAGTTCTGGGAAACCATTGAATCTACCGAGGGCATCGGCCCTGTCATGGCGCTGCTGTTTAAGTTCGTTGTTGCCACTGCTGGTCAACGGATCAAAAACATAATCGAAACGACCTGGGCGGATTACGATTTGGATGCCGGGACAGTGCAGCTCATTCACCGCAAGGGAAGAGGTGGCCAGACGATGAGTCGGGTACATCTGGTACCGCTTACCAAACGAGCTATCGAACTGATCCAGCGGGTACGAGAGATTAACGGCGATCACCAGTGGCCTTGGACAACTCACGGTAAGCAACCTTTTGTTATCAGCAGTCCGACTCACGCAGTGGCCGATTGGCTGGACTCCGAACACTCCATCATTGCGGGCGTCCAGTCATCATCGTTTTCCCCTCGCGATCTACGCCGTACCTGTACCCAGCTTATGCAGAAGCATGGGATTGACGATCGTCTATCAGACCTTCTCCAGGCTCACGGCCAGACCGGCATTGTAGCCAGGCACTATCGCAACAATCCCGAAGCGGCCCTGCCAGAAAAGCGACGGGGGATCGATTTGTTCGATCTGGCGTTGGCAAAAGTACTAGGAGAGGTAAAAAACAGCCATAGAAACGGTGAATCCGACGAACGGTATCATTAAAATCGCAAAGTTTTGGGGGCGTCAGGGTACGTGAGGGTACGTAAAGGGACATAAAGGCACATAAAGGGACATAAACAGCGGTAAATGAGCCTTTTTTGTACGTCTTGCGGCGTCATGAAACGTGCCGTTACTATGCGGGCGCACCTGACAAGTATTCAGACAAAGAAAAGCCCCAGCGCTTGCAACGCTGGGGCCTATTCGGGAAAGACGCTTGCAACGTCTTCTGCGTACCAGCCAGGCCAGCACACAACCCCGAGGGGAGAAGCATTTGAGACGGCTTCAATGTGTCAACTTTTGGTAAAAGAATCTTTTACCATTGGCTAACACGGACGGACTTTATTCCCGGAAGAACTATTGCGCAACACTGGTTGCACATGCAGTGGTTCAATTTCCGACGATTTACACGTCAATCCCTTCGGTTTTTCCAGTTTTTGGAGAGATCGACCATGGCTCAAATTGCCGACAGCAACACTGATGCACCTAACCTTCCTGTACGTGGCGCACGGGCTACCGCTGCCCAGCTTTGCGCCAAGTACCAAGTCAGCCGCTCTACCTGGTGGCGCTGGTCCAAGACTCCCGGCTTCCCTGAGCCTATTCGGTTCGGTCGTTCCGTTCGTTGGGACCCTGAACCAGTAGACGCTTTCCTGTCTTGCCAGGAGGGCTAACCCCATGACCATCTATCAATCTGGCGACAAGGCTATTGTCTCGCCACGTTTCAGCATGTATCGTCGGCTGGTCACTGCAAATTCAGTGACCGGGACGCCAAACCCGAATGCAACTGGAGCACAAAGCTCCCACCTATCAGCGCGGAGTTTTTTTTCGCCCTCGATTTATGGTGGTGCTGTGTGGGGCACATTCGTGTGCACCGGGTTCCTTTTGCCCCGGTTTTGGCGACCTGCACAGCACTACCGCCCATCAACGCCAAATGATGCCGGTAGTTCCTCAGCAATAGGAGCTACACCCATGAATATCTTCGCCCTCAGTCCGTCCGACATTCAGCACAAGATCGAGCGTCACCGCGCCCGTGCCATTGCCCAGCTCAACACCAAGTCCAGCCTGAAAGTTCGCCACGAACGGTACAACGCCGAGATGGCCCGCGCCCGTTTCTATGAAGCGATGTTGAAGGGGGCCAAGTAATGACTACTCAACCAACTGTTACCACCATCGCCAATGATGCTATCGATCAACTGCAAGTCGCACGCGAATATATGCGGTGGTTTGACTCTTTGACCTATGCAATCAGTAGTTCATTTGAGAAGGGGCACAATCATCACGCAGAACAACTTGCCGCTGTCGCTAAATATTTGGCAGGCGATTATCACAATTTTCTTGATTGTGAAGTTGAGAGTCTGAATAGCCAGCTCGATAAACTCGAACTGAGGAACTAACCATGACAGTTAATCAACAACGCCAAGTCGCGTTGCCGGGATCGGCTTGTCTGGAAAAAGTTCTTAGTTGCTTGGACAAGGTTAAATCTACTGGCCCGAACAAGTGGAAAGCCTGCTGCCCGGCGCATGACGACAAGAACCCGAGTCTGACTATTACCGAAACTTCGGACGGCACAGTTCTGTTGAAGTGCTGGGCTGGCTGTAACGCCAGAGACATTGTTACGGCTATCGGTCTGGAGCTTCGCGACCTGTTCCCCGGTGACAAGGGTAAGCGTGTCGGGCCAAGTAAAAAGGCGCTGGACTTCGAGCAGACGGTGTACCGGATCGGCCAATCGCTGCTCGATCAGGGGAAGTTGGCCGGTGACGATCTGCAGCGTTTCGAGTTGGCCAAGCAGCGCCTGGGGGTCAAATGACTATTCCGCAGAAGCAAGATCACTCGAAAGAGTGGGAAGCCACCGACAAGATAGCCGAGGCCATCAAGCAGTTGAGTAAAGATGCTGGCGCGCTTTATGCGCCGGACATTCTCGATGAACTGAAACGCACACGCGATAAAGACCCGGCAGCCTGGGCGCGCATTCGCCAGCAAGTGAAGGAAACCAAGGTGTTGTCGATGGCGGACCTGGACCGTCTCACAGCCCCAGTTCACGAGGGGAAGGAGTCGGCCAGTGACGGCTTCTTTACCGAGGTCGAAATCTGGTCCGAGTCTGTAGATGGCGCTGACCTGCTCGATGACATTGTGTCGGCGATGGGGCAATACGTCATTGCCGACAAGGAGACGATCCGGGCCGCAGCGCTGTGGGTTGTGTTCACCTGGCTGACAGACGTTGTGCAGGTGGCTCCCATCGCCCACATCACTGCACCGGAGAAGCGTTGCGGTAAGACAGTGATGCTTTCAACCCTGGGCAAGCTGGCGTATCGACCGCTACAGGCCAGTGACATTGCCACGGCGGCGCTGTTCCGCTCCATTGAGTTGTGGTCGCCCACCCTGCTTATAGATGAGGTGGACGCCTTCATGCGCGACAACGAGGAAGCGCGGGGCATTCTGAATGCTGGCTTTACCCGTGATTCCGCATTCGTCATTCGTTGCGTGGGTGACGATCACACGCCGACCAAGTTTCAGGTCTGGGGGGCAAAGGCGCTGTGTGGTATTGGCAAGATTGCCGACACCTTGGCAGACAGAAGCGTCCCGCTTCGACTGAGGCGCAAGAAGCCAGGCGAAACCACTGCCCACCTTCGTCATTCCGATGAAGCTGTGTGGGCACGTTTGCGTAGCCGTATTGCTCGCTTTGCTGATGACAACGCACTGATTGTTGGCGCGGCTCGACCAGCCATCATTGAAGGGCTGAACGACCGCGCAAACGACTGCTGGGAACCGTTGCTCGCAATCGCTGGTGTTGCCGATGGTGATTGGCCGGTGATGGCTCGAAAGGCCGCGATATCGCTTCATGGGCTTGAGGAGGAAACGCCCACCACTGGCGTAGAACTTTTGGCTGGCATCAAGGAGGTGTTCGATCAGAAGCGTGCGAGCAAGATTTTCAGCTCCCAGCTTTTAGAAGAATTGGTGGCGGATGATGAAGCCCCTTGGGCAACCTGGAACCGGGGAAAACCCATCACCCAAAGCCAGCTTAAAAAGAAACTTGCCGAGTTCGAAATTAGTTCGAAACAGGTACGCATTGGGTACGACTCAGGGAAGATGGGTTACGAGCGTTCCGACTTCGTAGAGGTCTGGTCACGTTACCTTTCCCCGTCTACCCCTCAAAAAACCTCTACACCTCTACAAGCCACGGAACACAAGGCTTTCAGCGTAGAAAAAGCCTCTACACAGGGCAAGGGTGTAGAGGTCGAAAATACGCTACAGGCCACGGAATACAAGGGGTGTAGAGGTGTAGAGAAAAATCCACCCCTTCCGGCAGAAGACGATGGGGAGGACATATAAATGGCCGCCATCGACTACTTGAAAGCGAGAGGATTGTCCGCGACAAAGAAGGGGAATCGAGTTCGTGTTTCCCCGACCGACAAGATCACCGACGACATTCGACAGTACGTCCGTAAGCATCGTTTGGAGCTGCTGGCGGAACTGTCAGCGAATGACGGTATCGCCCGAAGTTTGCACTGGCAGGTCATGCGTCATGGCAAGCCGTTGTGTGTGATGGTGGGTGAACCGATGACACGGGAGGAAGCATTGGCCGAGGTTCGTTGGCGCTGGCCGGATGCTGACATTCAATAACGTGCAACCTTTAAATAGTATTTAACTATCAGGATTATTGATTCGATAGCCATTAAGTGATAGATAATGGCTACCGACTGTCAATTCCTGATAGTTTTTCTATTTGTAGGTTAACTATGAAACTCAACGCCCTTCGTGAGCAGCGATCCACCAAAGTCGCCAGCATGAAAGCATTGGTGGACAAAGCCGCAGCGGAGAGCCGCGACCTGTCTGCCGAAGAAATTAAACAGTTCGATGCCCTCAAGGTTGAGGAACGCACCCTGGCCGCTCAAGTCGAACGTGCCGAATACCTGGGCGACCTTGAGCGTCGTTCTGCTGGTGAGCCGGTATCGGGCAACCCTTCTGCTGACTTCGACCGCTTGGCCGGTTCGGTGTCCGTGGTCAAGGTTCTGAAAGCACAGATGGAAGGCCGTAGCCTGGACGGCGCCGAAGGTGAATATGCCAAGGAAGCCGAGAAGCGCAGTGGTCGCAAAGCCGAAGGCTGTTTCGTGCCGTTCAAGAGCCTGGAGAAGCGCGCCAACACTACCGTGACCGCGCCTGAATTGATCGGCACTGACCATCGCGCCCAAGACTACATTGGCCCGCTGCGCGAAAGCCTGGTGGCTCGTGCGCTGGGCGTTCGTGTTTTGTCCGGCCTGGCGGGCAACGTGTCCATTCCGAAGTTCGGTAGCGGCCTGGAAACAGGTTGGATCACCGAAGGTCAGCCGGTGCCCGAGGGCCAAATGTCTTTCGACGGCGTGACCCTCACACCCAAGCACGTTGGCGGCAAGACTGAAATGTCCCGCCAGCTCTTGCAGCAATCGTCGCCCGGTATCGAGCAGTTGGTGCGTGAAGATCTGTCGTTCCTGATCGCCAAGCAAATCGACCGCGCCATTATCAACGGCTCCGGTGCTGCTGGTGAGCCACGCGGCATCCTGAACACCCTGGGCATCCAAACCGCCGATATGCCGGACACCTGGCTTGAAGTGCTGGCGATGCTCCAGAAGCTCGATGACGTGGAAATCGCCAACGGTCGCTGGCTGACCACCTCGACCATCCGCACCCTGTTGGCTGGTACTGAAAAGGTCGTGGGCTCCGGTAGCGGCTTCCTGTACCAAGGCGGCACCCTGGCTGACCTGCCACTGACCACCAGCAAGAACGTACCCGAGAAAAAGCTGATCCTGGGCGACTTCTCCCAAGTGCTGCTGGGCGTCTGGTCCGAGGTAGACATTCTGGTGAACCCATTCGCTGAACCGGCCTACAGCCGTGGCGGTGTGCAGGTCCGCGCTATGGCAACCGTCGATACCGCCGTGCGTCACCCGCAAGGCTTCGTCGTAGCGACCGGGGCTTAATCATGGAACGGCGTACCTTCAGCATCGCGCAAAAGGGCCGGACGCTGCACGGTTACGCCGCCCGCTTCGGTGAACCTGCTGCCATTGGTGGGTTCACTGAGGTCATCCAGCCGGGGGCGTTCACGCGCTCCCTTGCAGGACCTGCCGCCGCCAGTATCCGAGCTATTTACGAGCATGACGATTCAGCCCTATTGGGCCGTGTCGGAGCGGGCACCCTGCGCCTTAAAGAGGATGACGTGGGCCTGGCCTTTGAGCTGGACCTGCCAGACACCACCCTGGGCCGCGACGTGGCCGAACTGGTCAAGCGTGGCGACCTGGACGGATGCTCATTTGGCTTTGTGTCGGTCACTGAGCAATGGGAAGGCGAGCAGCGGAGTTTGCAATCCGTCGATCTGCACGAAATCACCATTACCGCCAATCCCGTCTATCTGACCACCACCGTATCGGTGCGTAGCCGCAAGCCCATGCACGCCCTGGCGAACGCTCGCCGGTATTTGGAGATTCTGGAGTGCATCCGATGAAAAAGCGACGTGGCCGGAGGCTTGAAACCCGCAACAACACACCCGCTTTTGACACCTATTACGACCGTTTCGCCACTGCCCAAAACGTGGCGGGCGTGACGGTCAACGTGAACAGCGCCGAGTCAATCAGTGCTGTGTATGCCGCTGTAGCAGCCATCAGCGAAACCGTGGGTAGCCTGCCGCTCGACGTGTACCGCAACACCGAGGACGGACGGGAGAAGGCCAAGACCCACCCGCTGTATCGCCTGCTGCATGATGCGCCCAACCACTACCAGACCGCCCTGGAGTTCCGGGAGCAGATGCAGCGTCATGTCCTGCTGCGCGGTAACGCCTACGCCGAGATTGTTTGGTCGTCTGCTGGCCGAGTGGAAGCCCTTCTGCCCCTGCACCCTGACGGCGTGTCGATCCTGCGCACCAGCACCGGGGCATTGCTCTATGAGACCACCAACAAGGAAGGCCGGACCAAGCGCCTGCTGGCTGATGAAGTCTTGCACCTGCGCTATCACAGCGATGATGGAATCCTCGGTCGCTCGCCTATTCAGGTCGCCAGGGAGACGGTGGGCCTTGCACTGGCCGAGCGTACCCACGGGGCCAAGATGTTCGAGCAGGGCACCAAGCTGTCGGGGGTGATTGAGACCCAACCCGGCACCACCAAGGTACAGGCCAGGGAGATTCGCGAGTCGTGGTCTGAGGGCTATTCGTCGGTGGCCAACCACGGCAAGACCGGAGTGCTACCCCAGGGTGCCACCTTCAAAACTGTCTCGATGACCTTGGAGGATGCGGAGTGGATCGAGGCCCGCCGCCTGTCTGTTGAGGAAGTGGCCCGCCTGTTCCGTGTACCGCCTGTGCTGATTGGTGATCTGCGCGAGGCGAACTACTCCAACGCCGTGGAGCTGGGCCGGTACTTCGTCACCCACACATTGCGCCGCCACCTGGTGGCATGGGAGCAGGCCATCAACCGTGTGTGCCTGACCAGCCCGGCGTTCTTTGTGGAGTTCAACGTGGAGGGGCTGTTGCGTGGTGACAGCCTCAACCGTGCCCAGTTCTATGAGAGCGCAATCAGCACCGGGTGGATGCTCAAGAGTGAGGCCCGCCGTATTGAGAACCTGCCAACCATTGAAGGTATCGACGATGACAAAGAGACCCCGCCTAAAGACCCTGCCGCCCCGCCTCAAGGAAGCACCAACCCCACTGGAGGCAATGAAGGCAAGGGCAAAGGAGAGAAAGAATGAGCAAATACAAACCGAAGGCCAGGGTAGTCCCACTCAATAGCGCAGCGTGGCAGAGCCTACGTGCGTGTGTCCTGGCAGAAGAGCCGCTGTGCCGCTGGTGCCTGGCCCGTGGGCTGTATGTAGCCAGCACTGACGTGGACCACATCAACAACGATGGTGATGACAACAGACGAGTGAATCTTGCCGGTATGTGCCATTCGTGTCACTCGGTCAAGACTGCTCAAGACATGGGCAAGAGCACGACCCGAGGCCATGACGTGAACGGATTCCCGCTCGATCCGAACCACCACTGGAACACGGCCAAAAGATCACCAGCAACCGCCGTTGATAGGACCGCCCCCTCCCTGCTCTTTAAACGCTAACTGCCTGAAAACCCATGAAAACGACCGACCGCCGTACCCGCTCCGACAGTGCCAAGGCCGCTGTAGCCGCCAGCCAGGCCGTTGCGCTTGGCCCGCTCCAGCCGCCTGCTCACGTTCGGCTGCGCGACTGCGACCGGCCTTTCTGGAATGCCATTGTGACCGCTCGCCCACGGGATACCTGGACCGACGCCGACCTGGTGCTGGCCGGGAACCTCGCCCGGGCGTATGCCGATATGGAAATCCTGCAGGAAGGTATCGAGCGCGACGGAATGCTGGTGGAGGGCAAGATCAATCCCGCGTGTGACCTGCTGGATAAGATGACCCGCCGTGCCCTGGCGACTGGCCGACAACTGATGGTCGCCACCATCGCCACCGTGGGCAAGGCACAGGACATTCACAAGGGCGCCGCCCTGGAGCGGGGAGCGCGACAACACATTGACGATGACTTGATCCCAACCTTGGAGACGCTCCAGTGACCCGCGCTGAAAAGATCATCGCCTTTATCGAGCGCTTCTGTGTCACTCCCGAAGGGGCGGACGTGGGCAAGCCTATGCTGCTGGCAGAGTTCCAACGCCAGTTCCTGCGCGACGTGTACGACAACCCAGCGGGCACACGGCGGGCCATCCTTTCCGTAGCACGCAAGAACGGTAAGTCGGGCTTGATTGCCGGTCTGCTGCTGGCGCACCTGGTCGGCCCCGAGGCCAAGCAGAATAGCCAGCTCGTATCGGGTGCCATGAGCCGCGACCAAGCCGCCCTGGTATTCAACCTGGCCAGTAAGATGGTGCAACTGTCGCCCGCCCTAACGAAGATCGTTCGCATCGTGCCCAGCGGCAAACGTCTGCTGGGGCTGAACCTGAACACCGAGTTTCGCGCCCTCGCCGCCGATGGTAAGACGGCACACGGCCTGTCGCCAGTGCTGGCTATCCTGGATGAGATCGGCCAGATACGCGGGTCACAGTCTGACTTCGTTGACGCCATCACCACCAGCCAGGGTGCCCACGAAGCGCCGCTGCTGATCGCCATCAGTACCCAGGCCGCCAACGACGCCGACCTGTTGAGTCAGTGGATCGACGACGCCCTGCGCAGCAAAGACCCGCGCATCGTGTGTCGGCTCTACGCTGGCGCCGAGGGCTGCGACCTGATGGACGAGGAAGCGTGGAAAGCAGCCAACCCGGCACTGGGCCTGTTCCGTTCCGAGACTGACCTACGCGAGCAGATGCAACAGGCCGAACGGATGCCGAGCATGAGCAACAGCGCCCGCAACCTGCTGCTCAACCAGCGTGTGAGTCTGGATAGCCCATTCATCAGCCCGGACGTGTGGGCCTTGTGTGACGCCGAGCCGGAACCTTTCGAGGGACTGGTTTACGCCGGTCTCGACTTGTCCGCCCGAACTGACCTGACAGCCCTGGTGCTGATCGGCAAGGCCGGTGGCGTGTGGCAGGTTCGCCCGTACTTCTGGACGCCTGAGCAGGGGATATTCGACCGCTCCCGCAAAGACCGCGCCTCCTATGACGTGTGGGCTCGACAAGGATTCATCCGCACCACGCCAGGCGCCACCGTGGACCTGGAAGCCGTCGCCCTCGATCTGGCCGAGATACTGAGCGACTGCGACGTGGCTGCAATCGCCTATGACCGCTGGCGCATCGACGTGCTGAAAAAGGAACTGGAACGCCTGGGCCTTGAACTGCCACTGGTGCCACACGGCCAGGGCTTCCGAGATATGGCACCTGCCCTCGATGCCCTGGAAGGTGAGCTGCTGAATGGCCGGATTGCCCACGGTGGGCACCCAGTCCTGACCCTGTGTGCCGCCAACGCCGTGGCAGTGAAAGACCCAAGCGGCAACCGCAAACTGGACAAGAGCCGCCGCACTGGCCGCATTGACGGTCTGCAAGCACTGGCAATGGCGTTCGGTGCCTCGCTGGTGGCTGAGACTCCCTTTGATAGCGACACCGAGGTATTTTTCGTATGACCACCGTGACCCTGGACGAAGCAAAGCTGCACCTGCGCGTCGATCAAGACTTTGAAGACGACTACATCACGTCGCTGATCCTCGCCGCCGAGGGGCATATCAGCATGTACCTAGGCGATGACTTGCCCGACCCTATGCCCGCCCCAATCAAGGCCGCTGTCCTGCTGCTGGTGGGCGATCTGTTCGAGAACCGGGAACGCCAGGGCGACCGGACGCTGACTGAGGGCACCGCGTACACGCTACTACTGGCGCCGTACCGCTCGATGAGTGTGGTGTGATGCAGGCCGGGAAACTGCGCTACCCGGTGTCGATTGAGAAACCGGTAGATGTTCGGGACAAGCTGGGCGGCTTTATCCGCACCTGGGTAGAGGTCAGCCGGGAATGGGTCGATATCGAGAGTGTCAGCGGCAAGGAGTTCATGGCCGCCCAGGCGCCCCAGGCCCAGACCATTTATAAGATCACCCTGCGCTATCGTGCTGACCTGGTGTCGAGCTGGCGCATACGGGAAGGCGTGAAGCTGTACGAGATCACCGCCGTCTTGCCCGACAGTCGCCGCCGGCGGATTGAGCTGATGTGCAAGACCGGGAAATAGAAACGGGGAACGAACGGGGAAAATTTCAAAACGGGGAGGCCGAAAACGAAGAAGGCCCACCGCAAGGTGAGCCTAAGTCGTTGTTCTATATGGTGCCGGCACCAGGAGTCGAACCCGGGACCTACTGATTACAAGTCAGTTGCTCTACCAACTGAGCTATACCGGCGTGTTGGGCGACGATTATAGCGATTGGCGGGGTTCTGTAAACCCCTGATTACTGACTATTTTTCAGCAGGTCTCTGACAAGGTTCGCGCCCTTGTGTGTGCTTGAGCGCTCCGTGGCTGATTTCGATCAGCCTACGGTTATCGCGCGTTGTAAAAAGTGCTGCCCGCCGGGAGGCTTTTGTTGACGAATGACATGGCCCCAATCGTGACGTTGTCACCGATTGAGAGGCTGTCGGCGATGATGCAACTGTTCGCCCCGACGCTGACGTTGTCGCCAATCACCAGGTTGTACTCGTCCAGCCCCATGGTCTTTATGCCGATCGTTGTATTTTGGCGAATGAAGAAATTTCGACCGATTTTAACGTAGCCCGTGATGACAACCCCAGGCAGGTGGCTGATGCGGAAACCGGGCCCTATGTCGGCATCTATACTGATATCGACCCCGTACTTGAGGTTGATTTTTCTCTCCATGCGCTTGGCATAGAGCCGTGCGAAAGCATTTCCGCTGTTCAGGTACTGGGCGAGCCTGAACCAGAACAAATACCTGAGGGTGTTGTTCCTTCTGATTCTTCTGGCGATATTGCTGATCAGCCCTATGCGGCTTCCCGGTTTTTTCTTGTTCGAGACTTCTGATCGCCAGTGCAGGATCAAGGTGTCGAGAGTCATGGTGTTGTCTCCGCCCGATTTGAGGTCTGATGCGTCAGGCCCGCACCAGCACTTTCTTGAGTGTTTGAATCGCCCGCCACGAGCGGCTGTTGCGCAATGCGTGCAGCTCGGCCTCGGCGCGGTCGGCGCGTTGGCGCTCAGCGTCAAGGGCGTGTTCGAGGTCTGAAACAGGGTGGCTGAACGTGTGGCCTTGGCAGAACTGGAATTCATCCAGGTTGCACGGCGGGATGTCGAACGCGGGTTTGAGGTTCAGGTGTTCTTCGGCCAGGTAGAAGGTGTTGATACCGTCGAACACGACCGGGTGATACCCGGCGTCGGTGACGATTTTTTCCCAGGTCTGGTCGCGGCTCCACGGGGTTTCGATGAGGATGATCCACGGCCGCCACTGGGCGAAGTCCATGCCGCGCAGGACGGTTTCTTCGTGGCCTTCGACGTCGATTTTCAGGAAGTGGATCGGGCCTTTGACGTGTTCTTCGCAGATCGAAGCGAGGGTGCGCGAGGTGACGGTCTGGGTCTGTACGGTCATGCCGGCGTCTTTGTGCTGCTGGGCGATGGCGGGGTCGAGGGTCGACAAGCCGGTGTTGGCGATGCCGTAGAACGTCAGGGCTTCAGCGGTTTCGCCAGCGACGCATTGCAGGTTGATGTCTTTGGGGCGTTGCTGGCACAGGGCGTCGTAATAAACCTGCACCGGCTCGACGTTGATGCCGGTCCAGCCGTGGTCGTAGAACGCCCGGGTCACGGAGTCGTGGCTTGGGTCATTGGCACCGATGTCGATGTAAAAGCCGTTCTCGATGTTTTTCAGTACGCGCCACAACCGGATGTCTTCGAAATTTTGTGCATAAGAAATGAACGTCACGGTCTCTTCCTGATAGCTCGAATTACCTGGGAAATGGGCGCGCGCGTTGCTTGTCGCAGCGTGCCAGGTTCCGGAGTGTAGCGATCTTCAATCAGAAAGTGTGCTGGCATAGCAGACAAATAC
This sequence comes from Pseudomonas frederiksbergensis, assembly GCF_001874645.1. Taxonomy (NCBI): domain Bacteria; kingdom Pseudomonadati; phylum Pseudomonadota; class Gammaproteobacteria; order Pseudomonadales; family Pseudomonadaceae; genus Pseudomonas; species Pseudomonas frederiksbergensis. Next base: position 2,612,896 of record NZ_CP017886.1, on the reverse strand, counting down.
GGGTGTGAGTGGCAGGCCCGCCGAGTGCTTGACGGGCCTGGTCTTGCGGATGGCGTCAGCCGGTTACACGCCGCTCTTGACGGCGTTGATCAAGGCCTGGCTCAGGACTTGGGCGGGCGCCACCTGCACGCTCTGGGTATAGAACGGCGGCAGGTTCTGGGCCAGCTGCGACAGCGCTTGGGCCGTGGTGTTTCCTGGCAGCAACACGTATTGCAGGTTCGACGGGTAGCTTTGCGGCACCTGGCCTTCCATCGTCGAGCCATATGCGCCTAGGGTCATCACCGCTTGGGGAGTGGTTGGGTCTGGCGCGTAGAGGAACACGAAGGTGCCGTACTTTGGGTGCGTCAGGTACTGCTCGGCCTGGGCACGTACCGCCGGATCCGGGTCGTTCATCAGGGTCCAGCGCATGACCGCGTAGCTGCGGGTGGTTTCCATGAATGCCGTGCGAATCGGCGACTGGTTTTCCACGCCGCCCAGGCATACCAGCAGGTTGCCAAAGGGATCAAGCAAGGCCACAGAGTTGAACACATTGGCTTGCTGAGCTGTTTTCAGCAGGGGCGGCGCCAGCTCCGCACCAGGGTCACGCGGGTTGCTGGAGGTGACCGTCAAGGCGTACGGACTCAATTGGGTCAATGCCTGGCGTACCGGACTGTTCGCCGGCAGCGTGGCCGGGTTTTTCAGTTTCGAAGGTTCAAGACCGCTGTTGTTGCTCGCCTCACGCACGGTGTTGACGCTGGCAGAGAAGATCGAGCTGGTGAGGTAGTACGCCGCCGAGTCGATGGTCTGGCCGCCAAACACCGGGCTCATTGAGCCTTGATAAGCGCGGCTGACAGGCGCGGCGACCGCGTAATAGGCCCAGGTTTTTTGCGCTTGCTGACGAATGTGCGGTGGCAACGACGGGAAGGTGAACTGGCTGTTGTAGTTGACCCCCGCGTAGTCATCGATCGCACTCACGGCGACGTTGAATCCGGCAGTGAGCAGAGCGCCGGCGCACATGGCGCAAGGGTCCAGGGTGGTCACGATGGTCAGTTGATCAGGCGGCGGAAGCTTCAGCGATGCCGCTTTTTCGTAGTACCAGTCCACCAGTTGCCGCTCGCCATGGGCGGTCGGGTCATGGGGCAGGAAGTAGGTGGTGCCGCTCCCCGGAAAAGGCATTAACACGTTGTTGTGAAGTGCGGCGATGACTTCGCCGGTGGCGTTGTTGATGATGGCCCCGCCGACGGCGAAGGTTTTTTGCATGGCCGCAAGAATGGCCTGGTTGGCGACGGTAGTGACTGCTTCCTGTGCACTTTTCAATGGGGTCATTGTGTCCCAGCTCCTTGCTGTCCTGAGTGCCAGAGAGTTCTGACGCCTGGCAACGATAGTTCAAGCTACGGAGGTTGGTTATGACCTTTCGGATTAATGCTTATGCACAGCGGGAAACTGTTTCGCCGCGTTTACGGCTTATTTTGCGAAGCAGTTCTCAATAAATCGCAACTGGCTGTTTTTTCGTATTTTTTTCAATATGAACAAAAAATGACCAACAGCTTTAATGGCCTAAAAGCCATGGATCCAAAGGCTTCTGGCAAGTTTCATCAACAGACTTATCCACAGGCTGCTGATCGAAATGGAGGGGTTGTCGACGTTCGGCGAGCAGCATCAAATTACGCGGTGTCAGTGGGGTTTCGCAGAATAATCCCAAGCGAACCGAATAACCCTGTTCTTCGAGAAACAGCGCTCGGTCGAGCACCAACCACAGCTCCAGCGGGCGCCGGAACACGCCGCGCAGCAGCTCCAGATTGCGCACCTGGGCCAGACGTTCCCAACCAGCGGCTTCCAGCGCTGACCAGTCCTGCTCGCCGACTGTGGATAAGTCTTTCAGCGCGGCCAGGTCTCGGCAGTAATCGGCGAAGGATTTATCCAGCCAGGCGCTGGGCAGCGATGGCGCTGGCAGGTAGTCGTCGCAGCCGCGCAGTTGCCGTTGCAACAGGTCGAAGGCCAGGCGGCGGGCCATCGATGTATCGCGCTGGCGTCGGACGCGGGCACCGGCGGTGACGGTTTCGCTCAGCGGCAGCGCCAGATCGTCGAGGGAAAGCTGTAGGCCGGAGCCTTTAGCCGCGCCGGACAGTGGTTGGTACTGGCGAGCGCTGATGCGGTTGTAACAGCAGGGCGCAATGGCCAGTTGGTTACAGCCGGCCGCGCTGGCCAGTTGCATCAGTCGTACATGCAAATCGCCGCAGGCATGCAGGGCGACCGGTGTCTGATCGGCGCTCAGACGCACCGCCACATCGGCTGCCATCACGTCTTGTTGAAGATGATTGACCGCGAGGTGATGGTGTTGGCTCAGCGCCTGACCGCTGGCGATCAGCGCCGGGTCGTACTCCAGACAGGTCAGTTGTTGGCCGACTTGCAGCAGGCGTCGTCCCAAATGACCTTTGCCCGAGCACCAGTCCAGCCAGTGCCGGGGTTTTGCGGAAAATTGCAGGCAACCGGCGAAGGCTTCGATTTGCTGCCATTTGCGCCCGGGCACGTCGACATTCAGCCGTCGGCTCGAAGGCTCGGTCGGATGAACGGGAAGGTCGCCTACAGTGCTGAGGGCAATGGCCTGCACCGCCAGTCCTGGAAAAGGCGCGGGTGCCAGAAGTTGTTCAGGATGGTTGTGGCTGTTTTCCGCGTCTTCCAGCGAACGCTGACGTAGCCAATTCGCCAGTTCTGGATAGACCGCTTCCCACGGCAATTGCCGATGGGTAAACGGTCGCGGTCGCCAGAGCGCCTGGTGCTCAGTCAGGAACCCGTCCAGCGCCTTGAAGCGGGCGAGCAGTTGCTCGCCCGTCAGCACCGGCCGATCAACGTCCCTGGCAGGCATCGACGCGCAACCAGCGCTCCAGCAGCTTGAAGCCACGCACCAGGATGTAGGCCATCAACAGGTAGAACATGCCGGCCGCGAAGAAGATCTCCACCGGCAGGTAGGTCCGGGCAATGATGGTGCGAGCCATGCCAGTCAGTTCGAGCAAGGTCACCGTGCTGGCCAGGGCGCTGGCCTTGAGCATCAGGATCACTTCGTTGCTGTAGGCCGGCAGGCCGATGCGCGCGGCACGCGGCAGGATGATGTAGAACAGCGCCGTGGGGCGCGACATGCCCAACGCGCGAGCAGCTTCGATCTCGCCCTTCGGGATGGCCTGGATCGCCCCGCGCAGGATCTCGGCGATGTAGGCGGCGGTGTGCAGGGTCATGGTGGCGGTGGCGCACCAGAACGGATCGCGCAGGTACGGCCACATCGCGCTCGCGCGGACGGCATCGAACTGCGCCAGGCCGTAATAGACCAGGAACAGTTGCACCAGCAACGGTGTACCGCGGAAGAAGAAAATGTACGCGTAAGGCAGTGCGCGCACGTACCACAGACGTGACGAGCGGGCGATGCCCAGCGGAATCGCCAGCAGCAAGCCGAGGACGACGGCGATGGCCACCAGTTCCAGGGTCAGGGTCGCGCCCTGCGCCAGTTTCGGCAGCCACTTGATGATGACTTCCCAGTTCATTGCGTGCTCCTTGCGAAGCCGCGAGCGGCGCGTTTTTCCAGCAGGTGCATGCCGGTCATGGCCAGAATCGTCAGGCCCAGGTACATGAAGGCTGCGGCCATGTAGAAGGTGAACGGCTGCTTGGTCATGGTGACGCCGTTTTGGGCGTGACGCATGATTTCTTCCAGACCGATCACCGACACCAGCGCGGTATCCTTCATCAGGATCATGAACAGGTTGCCCAGGCCCGGCAGGGCGATGCGCCACATCTGCGGCAGGATCAGCCTGGTGAAGATCCGGAACTTCGAAAGACCCAGCGCAACACCGGCTTCACGGTGACCTTTGGGGATTGCCAGAATCGCACCGCGGAAGACTTCCGTGGCGTAGGCGCCGAAGCACAGGCCCAGGGCGATCACGCCAGCGGCGAAGGCATTGAGCGCGAGATCGGGGTTGCCGAAAAACTCGCCCAAGGCACGCATCAGGTTGACCGTGCCGAAGTAGATCAACAGCACCCAGAGCAATTCCGGGATACCGCGAACCAGGGTCGAGTAAGTGCCGCCAAGCCATTGCAACGGCTTGTACGGGGAAGTCTTGGCCAAGGCACCGAGCAGACCGAGCACCAGCCCCAGGCACAACGCCGAGAGAGCCAGTTTGACGGTCATCAGCGCGCCAGCGGCGAGCGCCGGGCCGAATCCGTAGAGATCGATAGTCATGGATTTCTTTTCAAATCGCGGCAGGCTTTGCCAAGGACCGGCGCACCGTCAGAGAACGGCGCCGGTCAGGCCAGTCAGAATCAATAGATGCTGAACGGGAAGTACTTGTCGTTGATCTTTTTGTAGGTGCCATCAGCGACGATTTCTTTCAGCGCGGCATTCAACTTGTTACGCAGTTCGTCCTGACCCTTGCGCACGGCAATGCCGATTTTGTCGCTGGATACAACCGGTTCGCCTTTGAACTCGTAGCTTTTGCCCGCGTCGCTTTTCAGCCAATCGTAGTTGGCGTATTTGTCGGCGAGGATCGCATCGACACGACCGGAGGTCAGGTCCAGGTAGGCGTTTTCCTGAGTGTCATACAGCTTGATGGTGACGTCGTCGCCGTAATTGTCCTCAAGCCAGGTACCGGCCAGAGTGGCGCGCTGAGTGCCGATGATCTTGCCTTTGAGCGAGGCCTTGTCGGTTTTGAGGTCGACGTTTTTCGGCGCGATGAACTGCAGCTTGTTCGAGTAGTACGGGTCGGTAAAGTCAACGGCCTGCTTGCGCTCGTCAGTGATCGACAGCGAGGAGACCAGGAAATCGAACTTCTTGGCGTTCAGTGCCGGAATGATGCCGTCCCAGTCAGAGGTGACGACTTCGCATTCGACCCGCATCTTGGCGCACAGGGCGTCGCCGATGTCTTTGTCGAAGCCGACCACCTGGCCGCTGGCATCTTTATTGTTGAACGGCGGGTAAGCCGCTTCGATGCCCATTTTCAGCTTTTCGGCGGCCATCGCGTTGGCCGAAAACACCAGTGTGGCGGCCGCGGCCAGGAGGAGTTTTTTATAAGTCTGCATGTAGGTAGCTCCGTTAGCGGTTGCTGGACATGAATTGTTTGCAGCGCGCCGAAAGCGGGTTTTCGAACACCTGCTGTGGCGATCCTTGCTCTTCGATGAGCCCCTGGTGAAGGAACACCACCTCACTGGACACCTGACGGGCGAAGCCCATTTCGTGAGTGACCAACAGCATGGTGCGACCTTCTTCGGCCAGGGCGCGGATCACGTTTAGTACTTCCTGAACCATTTCCGGGTCAAGCGCTGAAGTCGGCTCGTCAAACAGAATGACTTTGGGTTGCATCGCCAGGGTGCGGGCGATGGCGGCGCGTTGTTGCTGGCCGCCGGAAAGTTCTGCAGGGTAGGCGTGACGTTTGTCGGTGATGCCGACCTTGGCCAGCAAGGCTTCCGCCACTTCGATGGCATCGCGCTTGCTTTGCCCGAGCACGCGGCGCGGTGCTTCGATGATGTTGTCGAGCACGCTCATGTGCGGCCACAGGTTAAAGTTTTGAAACACAAAACCGATTTCGCTGCGCAGGCGATTGATCTGCTTGCCGTCGGCGGCGACCAGTTCGCCGTTTTTCGCAGGCTTGAGCTTGAGTTCTTCGCCGGCCACCAGAATCTGGCCCTGATGCGGGTTTTCGAGCAGGTTGATGCAGCGTAGGAAAGTGGACTTGCCGGAGCCGGAGGAACCCAGGATCGAGATCACATCGCCGTCGCGTGCGGTCAGCGAGACGCCTTTGAGCACCTCAAGCGTCCCGTAGCGTTTGTGCAAGTTGCGGATTTCAAGCGCGGGCGTGGCCTCAGCCATGTGCGGTCCTCATTCTGTCTGTTGTGCTCCTGCTGTTGGCCGGGCTTTCCTGGCGAGACGCCACGCTAGCATAGCGGTCGAATGGCGGCCAACAGCCCCACGGGGCGTAGACGGGCAGTGCGTGACCGGTTGTCGCATCAGCGCAGCAGGCTGTCGCGCCATCAACAACCCATCCCCCGTTTGAAGCCATGTCTGCGCGGGTGTCGCGTAAAAAAAGGCGCGATGGTGCCAGCTTTGGTCGGGTGTTGGAAGCGCTAACCGGACAAACGTTCCCGATCTGCACTTTTATTGTGCGCGAGCCGTTTTTTCAGTGTGTTTCTGGTGCATGAATTCGTTTGTGAAGTGTGTGGCAGGGTAACGCTTTGGCAAAGTGCCATTAATTTCAATGGCTTGCGATGACTGCTCAGTCGCCGTACAGCCCCCGTAAACCGGCGGCGTGAAACATTTTGGCGCAATTATTGCGTGCAGAATAAGGAACGCCCCGTTGGATTCTTTTTACGAGAAGGAACGTCAGACGGACGTGCACGCACGCATTCCTCACAAAGGTAGTTTCAATGAGCAGTACGCAATCCTCCAATGACCTCGAACAGGGGCTCAAACCACGGCATGTGACTATGCTGTCGATCGCCGGGGTTATCGGCGCCGGCCTGTTCGTTGGCTCGGGTCACGCCATCGCCGCCGCCGGCCCGGCCGTCCTGTTGGCCTACGCCGCCGCCGGTATGCTGGTAGTGCTGGTCATGCGCATGCTTGGCGAAATGGCCGTTGCTTCTCCGGACACAGGCTCTTTCTCGACCTACGCCGATCGCGCCATCGGTCACTGGGCCGGTTTCACCATCGGCTGGCTTTACTGGTGGTTCTGGGTTCTGGTAATCCCGCTGGAGGCCAACGCCGCCGCGACTATCCTGCATGCCTGGTTCCCAAACGTGGCCATCTGGGCATTTACCCTGATCATCACTTTGCTGCTGACAGTGACCAACCTGTTCAGCGTTAAGAACTACGGTGAGTTCGAATTCTGGTTCGCTCTGATCAAAGTCCTGGCGATCATCGGTTTCATTGTCCTCGGTGTTATGGCGATCTTCGGCTTCCTGCCAAGCAGCCAGGTCAGCGGTGTTTCGCACCTGTTCGACACCCAGGGTTTCTTGCCAAACGGCATGGGCGCCGTACTGGGCGCCATCCTGACCACCATGTTTTCCTTCATGGGTACCGAGATCGTGACCATCGCGGCCGCGGAATCGAAGAACCCGGGCCAGCAAATCTCCAAGGCCACCAACTCGGTAATCTGGCGGATTGGTTTGTTCTATCTCGTATCGATCTTCATCGTTGTCGCGCTGGTGCCATGGAACGACCCGGTTCTGGCCAGCGTCGGTTCCTATCAGACCGTGCTTGAGCGCATGGGCATCCCGAATGCCAAGGTGATCGTCGACATCGTGGTGCTGGTCGCTGTGACCAGTTGCCTGAACTCGGCGCTGTACACCGCATCCCGCATGATGTTCTCCCTGGGCAAGCGTGGTGATGCACCGGCCGTTTCCCAGCGCACCAACAAGAGCGGCACGCCATACTGGGCCGTCATGTTGTCTACCTGCGCGGCGTTCCTCGCGGTATTCGCCAACTACGTGGCCCCGGCTGCGGTGTTCGAATTCCTGCTGGCCAGCTCCGGCGCTATTGCGCTGTTGGTGTACCTGGTGATCGCGATTTCGCAGCTGCGCATGCGCAAACAGCGCATGGCACGCGGCGAAAAAATCGCCTTCAGCATGTGGCTGTTCCCGGGCCTGACCTACGCGGTGATCGTATTCATCGTGGCGGCCCTGACCATCATGCTGTTTCAGGATGCCCATCGTGTGGAAATCCTTGCCACGGGGCTGTTGAGCCTTTTGGTGGTGGCTGCCGGTTTGTTCGTAGCTCGCCGTCGCAAACTGGAACAGCGTGGCGCGGTAGTGTTGAGCTGATTCGCCCCGCGTAATGCAAAACGGCCGCTGTCAGGAATGACACGCGGCCGTTTTTGTTTCTACTGTCGGGTTCAATCGAGGTGTACCCAGTCCTCTACACGCAATCCGGGAACACGCTCAAGCTCCCGAAGATTATTCGTCACCACAATGAACCCCTGTGAGCGCGCGTGACCCGCAATCATGTGATCGTAAGGGCCTATTGGTGTTCCTGCTTTTGCAAGTTCCGAGCGGATCATTCCGGTGTGGGCAGCGGCTTCGTAGTCGAAGGGAAGGACTTCAAGACGAGCCGCAAAGCCCTCGATGACGGCCAGGTTCTTTTCCGGTGCCGCTGATTTTTCAGCGCCGTAAATCAATTCCATCAGCGTGACTGCGCTGATGCACAACTGGCCGTGATGGCGATTGAACGCGTCTCGCACGACCTGCGGTTTGTTCTTGATGGTGAAAATGCAGATGTTGGTGTCGAGCATGTATTTGATCATCAGAACGACTCGCGCTCCTGATCGGCCGGTTGCTCACGGTCGGCCATGAAATCGGCAGTGACGTTATCGCCATCGAACCAGCTATCCCAGGCTTCATCTGCCGGAGTGATGATACGAGCTCGACCAATGGCTACAACATTGACGCGTTTCACGTCTTCAGGCATTGCCACTGCTTTGGGCAAGCGGACAGCCTGGCTTCGATTACTCATGAAAAGGGTGGTCTGTTCCATTGGGGTGTCCTCCGCTTTTGCTGCGCTTAGAGCTCAAAGGATAGGCTGCGGCAGGGATATGTCAATGGGATATACATTGAGGCTGATGAAGGGTAGTGCCAGCTCTTCGACAGGAGATGACCTTTAAAAAAACGGCCGCTGTCAGGAATGACACGCGGTCGTTTTTGTTTTCGCAGGTTTCAGGGGCGGGTTACTCGGCTTTTGCCTCAGGCTCTTCCAGCGACTCGCGATAGCTGTCCAGCGCATTGCCGAAGTCGGTGATGAACTGCGGCTCTGTGAGCCAGGCCTGGGCGGCCTCACGATCCACGCCGTCGGTCCACATGCGGTAGTCGATCAGCATGTCGGCGGCCAGGTGAGTGGCGGCCATGGCTTCGTTCTCGGCGTTTTCCATGTCCAGCAGTTCTGGGTGGTCGTTGATGATTTCGCTGAGATTGGACAGCAGAGTCAGCAGCATGTCGTTGCGGCCGATGGCTTCTGCCTCGCGCATTTTGCTGAACATCGCCAGGGTGTATTCCGGAATCGGCGCGCCGATTTCGCCCAGGTCATCGTCGAGCGCGGCAGGTTTTCTGCCGACCATGCGAATCTGCTTGGCTTTGATCTTGGCGCGTTTGGCGCGTTTCTGTTGCTTGTTCAGGGATGCCATGGGAACTCAGTTCGGTTTCTGTTGGGTTTGGGCCGCGATGGCGTCGGACGCCGCCACGTAGTCAGCCTGGAAGGCCGGTGATTCGATCCACGCCAGGGCGCCGGCTTCGTCCGCCTCGGTGGACCATTGGCGATACTCGATCAACGCGGCGAGGATGAAGTCCATCGCGCCTTCTTCGCCTTCCTGTTCGTACACCAGTTCCAGCAGCGGGTCTTCCAGGAAGGCCGTGCACATCGCTTGCTGACTGGTTTTTTCGGCGTCGATCATTTTTTTGAACAGTTCGGTCAGGTCTACCGATTCAAAGTCGATACGATCGTCGTTCGGGTCCAGCTCGACCGGTGCGGCGGCCCGTTGCGTGCGGTTCTGCTTGGCTTTCGCTTTAGCGCGGGTAGCGCGTTTATGCTGTTTGTTCGCGGATGCCATGGGCGTCGTTCCGTATTTCGTTGAGAGGGCAGGCCACTCAGCTGCGTGGCACTCGCCGCCCGGGGGTGTCGGGTGTCAGCTCGCCGTTTTGCAGCCATGACAAGGCAATGGGCCATAGTGTGGCTTGGTATGGGCTGCGAAAAAAGGCGAAATGTCCGACTTCTTCTTCGCCGATGTCTTCCGGGGTGATTCGCAGGTGGGTGTTGGTACTGCCGGTGAAGTAGCTGAGCAGGCGTTCGATGGCGGCAATGGTGCCATAGGGATCATCGCTGAGGCTGATGGCCAGGATTTGTGCGGTGACGCTGGCGAAGGGCAGTCGGCCGTTTCTGGCGTAGATGGCGCGACCGCTGGGGCGCCTCTCGTAGCGGGCGGTGGGCGTGCTCCAGTCGCTAACCACACCCGCGGGCGTGTCTTCCAGCCAGCCGAGGCGTTTGCCGGGGAAGTAGCCGCACACCCGCGTCACCAACGGCATCAGCAGGTGCCACTTGCCGAACATCCGCCAGCGATGGGCAGGCGCATAGTCGCGCCAGTAGGCGAACTGTGCGCCGACGGTCACCAGGCGCCGGATCACGCGCCCTGACGCGCCCAGCCCCGCCGCACAGCCGCCGAAGCTGTGGCCGACCACGTCGATGGGTTGGTCGGGAAACTCCCGCTGAGCGCGTTTGAGTATCGCTTCGAAATCCAGCGCGCCCCAGTCGGTCCATGAAGCCTGAAGCCCTTTCAGCGATGTCGGACGAGACTCGCCGATGCCACGGTAGTCATAGGTGATGGCGTCGAAGCCGTTGGCGAACAGGTAATCGGCGAAGCGCGAGTAGTGTCGGCAGCGGACTGAGGTGGCGGCGTTGATGATGACGACCGGTCGCATTGCATCCACGAGGGTGTGTCGCCAGGTGAAGCCGCCAAGGATGAAGCCGTCGGCGGCAGGCTCCTTGAAGGGCTCGCTTTGCGTCTCTACGGCTGACGATTCTGGTCTGAGCGTGGAGGGTACGCTGTGTAGATTCATGGGTCTGAGCCCTGGCGATCACGAGCCCAAGCATGAACTTCAACGTTAGCGTTGTGCAACGGTTTGGAGTCCGCGGTCGCGCGATGCGGTGCGTCACTTGCCGGAGGATCTGATTCGGGTGTACCGGGTGTTTGGTCCGATTCGCACTGAGCTCAAGTTCGAATCGATCTAAAACCCTGATCCTCGGTCAGCAATCAAAAAGGGTGTAACCGATAGGGTTCTGTGGAGCCCGGGAGTCGTCATCATGAGGTACGTCCATAAATTGATGCTGCCCCTCACCGTTGCCGGCTTACTGGTGTTTCCAGCGATGTTGCGGGCGGCCAGCGTTGAGCCGATCGACAGTTCAGCCGTGCAAGCCCGGCAGCAACAGCAAAACGGGATCAACTACCTGTCCGGCGGTATCGGCGAGGATGAGTCAAGGACCATTCAGCAAGCCACGGGCTACAACCTGCACATGACCTTTTCCACCGGGCCTGCGAATAAATATGTTTCCGACGTAGATGTGGTCATTCAGAGCGCCCCGGGGCAAACCGTGCTGACCCTGAGTCAGACCGGCCCTCTGGTTTACGTTCAGCTACCTGCTGGCAAGTACACCGTTGTCGCGACGCGCAATGGTGAAGTGCTGCGTGATACCGCCGACGTCGGCAAAGGTGCTGCACGCAATCTGGTCTTCCACTGGAAGGGCAATGGTAATAGTTAGGGATGACGGCTTTTGCGCGGCGCCATTAAATCGCGGGCATAAAAAACCCCTGAATCTTGCGATTCAGGGTTTTCGGTATTGGGTGTCCGCAGACTGGCCGCGAGCTCACTCGAAAGTTTCGGTTAATGCCGACAGGTTGATCATAGCGAAGCCAAGGAGTGGATGACTGCAACACGCAAAGGGTTACTTTCCACGCTCAGAAGCTTGATGGCTAACGCGCAGCACACCACGATCAACATAGGTTTTATTAGCCTTGGACCGACTCGCACAGCGGCCCGTGCACCCAGTTGCGCACCCATAAAGGCGGCTATTGCCATGGCTATCGCGATCGGCCAGATGATGACCCCTTTGGTGATGAACACCGACAAGGAACCCAGATTGCATGAGGCGTTGGCGAGCTTGGTAAAACTCATGGCTCGCATCATGCCCAAGCCGCCAAGCAGAACAAACCCGACAATAAAGAACGAGCCTACACCTGGGCCAAAGATGCCATCGTAAAAACCCAGGATAGGCGCCACTGTAAAAGAGAACACCAGAACGCTGATTCTCTTTCGTCGATCTTCATTTGCAAGTTTTGGAGAAAAAGCAAAATAAATGGCGACCAGAATCAGCATGATGGGCACACAGATTTCCAGGTAGCGCTTATCAATGGAGCTTACAAACAAAGCACCACTGGCTCCTCCGAGGAATCCGCAGAGCATCAGGAAACGACCTTCCCGCCACTCGATCATCCCCTTGCGAGCAAAGGTAACCGTTGCCGATACCGTCGCCGACGCCGCTTGAAATTTGTTCGTGGCGATCGCACTGATGGGATCTATGCCGGCCAAAAACAAGGCAGGCAAGGTTATCAATCCACCGCCACCAGCAATCGCATCGAAAAATCCGGCGCAAAAAGCTACGAGCGCCAACATGCCAATCAAATCCCAAGACATCACATTCCCTCTTTACAGATATTGGTCAGTCATTGCGATGACTGGCAGCTCAAAAGTCTCAACGTGCTTGCTTCTTATGTATGTGCATGGGACATGGTCCAGAACGGTTCAACGAAAATTACCCCCGCAGCAGTAATGGATCCTCTGAAATAACGAGTGGCGAAGAAAACTTCGAAAGGCCAAAAATTCGAACCAGAACACGTCGATTATCTTTTATAACGTCGCGACAATGCAGGGCTCGAACGTTGTTGATGATGATGGCTGACTCCTGTGTCAGTGTGTATTCATACGGAGTGGTTTCAGCGACACCTTGGCAAAGGGCGGCATATGCCGATTTGACAAAATTTGAGGTACCTTCATTTGCCGAAAAACGATACGAGTTAAAGCGGGCGGCGAACCCGACTTTATCGTTGAACTCCAGAATTGAAACATTTCGGCCATCCTCGCCTTTTCCACTGACAAAGGAGTCACTTCGGGTGAACTGGAAACCACCGGTGGTCAGTGCCAGGCAATTAGTGACGCCAATTTTTTCCAGCACGGGTGGCAATGGAATAACCGACGTTGGCTCCAGGCCTGGATTCCAAAGCGCCGATAAAATAAGCGATGAGGGGGCCGGTGAATGCCCGTCTTTTGCATCTATGGCACACCAGTATGGCGCTTCGGTATGTGGCCCAAGTGCCAGGCCGGAATGGGAGCTTAATTCTTTTATTTCCGGTTCGGCATTGATCTTTTTCAAGCCGCCGCCTTTGAAGTTGGCGACGAGCCGAACCAACTGGCCTTCATTGTCCATGTCATAGGCAAAGGCGCGGTTGTCTACAAGTTTCAACAGGATTTGATTGCGTGCTGCCATGCAGAGGACGTCGTATCTGTTTTCCAGCAGCGGCAGGTCGGGTAACTCATCGGGAGGGCTGGCATCGGTGATCTTTTGCAAGCCTTCAAATATCAATAAGGAAATAAGGCCATCGGAATAAGCGTTCAAGAGTTCGCATTGGTCTTTCGACAGTGAGAACTTCAGCTCGGTTGCAGCCAGAGAAGCCTTGGTCCTGGCCCCCGTTGCCTGGGGGCCTCCAATGATAGCGATCTCGTCAGAAAACGTGTGAAGCTGCTTTGATTGTTGTGTATCAAAGTTGAAGGTTCTGACTTCTTGTGGTTGTTTGAAATACGAAAGGGAATCGGTGCTTTGTGTAACGGCGTCTGTCACTTGCTACATCCCTGTAGTGTATTGCCCCCTTGATTTTTATGTGTGGGAGCTATTTGGATCAATGAGTGATGATGCAATGCGTACCAATAGGACGCACTGGAATCCTGGCATAAGAAACTCGTGGAAGATTTAAGGGTTTTGGGCGCATAGGGCTGTCATGTGACATTTCAAGAAAGCTGAAGTGTCTCTTAGTATTTCGCGCCGCTATTTTGGCGGCTTGAAACAACAGCGGATTTCCTACGCTGGAATTGTTGTCCTCCATGACGGTTTTTATGAGTCGCCAGTCTTTTTGCGGGTGTCCTACCCGCCAGACGCTACTCTCCTGATCCCTGCAATCGCTTTAGCATGATCTAAAGGTTCGAGGGGCAAAACGAAGTTAGCACATGAAAGCTGACCGATCTCGGCTTCAAATGTTTCAAAGGTTGAACCGTTAACTCTGACGGGATTGCTCGATCAAGTCTGCACCAGCATCTTTTCTCAGCAGTTCATAAAGCACGGTTATGAACACATCTCGAGTGGCTTCATCGCTCAGCAGTTGTGTGGCCATGTTTGTATGGCTGCTCATGGCCCCAGCAATGGCCTGGATCGCCTTTCTTGGCAGGTCGGCTTTCATGGCCTGTTCGCGAGTGTTGTTTTGCACTTGGTCCATGACCACGCTGTCGGCTCGCAGCTTTTCCGATACGTGGACAGCGAAGGCAACTTTGTCGGTGTCGGTAATATTTTTGCCGAATGCTTCGTTGAGCTTTTCAATCAACTCCGACAGGTATTTCTTCTCCCGATCGCGAGCGTCTCGAAGTCCATTGTCAGTCACGCCGTACAGGCGTGGTATCTCGTTTGTCGGAGTCAGACCTCCAAGGGTGCTGCCTTGGTTGATCTTGTAATGGCTTAACGTCAGGTCGGCAAGGTCGACTTGATCAGCGCCAATACCTTTGAGTCGCTTACGCAATAAGCGAGCAAAACAGGCGAAGGCTTCCAGTGATGGATCGGCAAACTCCGGCGTTTTTCAAGGTAGTTGTCGCGTCAACCGTCTAACTATGCCGCTCTTTTCTCGACCTGTTGCTCTCGATCCGGGTTCAACAACACGGTACCGATCGGCTCCCAGTTACGTGTCTGACCTGGCCAGCGTTCCGGGGTTTTCTCCTGGGCTCGTTTGTACACCTCATGTCGCCGGGCCAACACTTGATAGTCCAGCCCTCGATGCCGCTCAGCCGGCGTGACGAACCGGATACGGCTATGCCGGTGCTCGTGGTTATACCAACGCATGAAATCCCTCACCCAAGCGCGTGCCGCGTCCAGACTGGCAAAACCATCCGGCGGCCATTGCGGGCAGTATTTCAGCGTTCTAAACAGCGACTCCGAGTAGGGATTATCGTTGCTGACACGCGGTCGTCCCCGCGAGGGGGTAATGCCCAGATCGTACATCTTGCTCAACAGCGTCACCGATTTCATCGGCGCCCCGTTGTCTGAGTGCAACACCAGCGGCTCGTGTAAACACTGCTCGCCGATCACGCTGCGTTGCAGTAACGCCGCAGCTTTTTCGCCGCTTTCCACTTCGTAGACCTCCCAGCCCACGGCTTTGCGGCTGTAAATGTCTTCGATCAGGTAGAGGTAGTAATACTTCCCGCGTACCGGCGACGGCAGATACGTGATGTCCCACGACCAGACCTGATTGGGCGCTTTGGCGGCATGCGTCGTCGGGGCCGCGTGCCGTCTGGGTCGCTGACTACGGCCTCGATGTTGCTGTTGACCCGCCGCCCGCAAGACACGATAAAACGTCGCCTCCGACGCCAGATAACGCTCTTGATCGGCCAGGCGCGGTACGATCTGGCTTGGCGGCAGATGGGCATACGCAGGGCTGTTGCACAGCGCCACGATCGCTTGCCGCTCGACCTCGCTCAACGCATTGCGCGGCGCTGGTCGTAAGGTGGTCGTTCGGGCATCGGCCTTGATAACGTCTGCTTCAGTCCATCGCTGCAAGGTTCTGAGCGACAGACCGACCTCCTGGCAAGCCCTGACTTTCCTGGCTCCTGCTGCGACGGCTTCGGTCAACCACGCCACGAGCAACTGCCGTTCCGGCAAAGACGTCAGTTGTCCTCGTTGTCGGTCCCCCAGTAGTCGTTGAGCTTTTTTCGCAGCACCAACAACGCGGCTGTTTCGGCCGGGCGGCGCGATCACACTGCTTTAGCACCTGCCATTTGGTTATCTCACCCCCAGCAACAATGAAGGCATGGTCAACTAGTTTTCCGGACAGGGATTAAAGACCTCCGTGACCGCTACTGAAGAGAAATAGGGTATTTTCGTGCCCGGTATGATACTAGCGGAGTAGGACTTTTTGCCGGTGTCGCGAACATAGCTCTTATCGGAACCCATGGCGTTCGGCTGGTTCTGACCGATCAAGTAATCTAGAAACTGGATTTTTACTGGGGTGTTGAGGCGCCCATTAGCTGTCAGCGGGATGATCTGTGCGGCACCGGCCCGAGTGAAGGCAAAGAAGCTCTCGGCGGCTTCGCGACCACGGAAGGTTTTGATGCAGAGTACATCGCTGGTGCGTAGGGTGATGAAGCGCTGATAGCTGCCGCCTGAGTAGGTGCTCAGTATCAAGCCGTCGCCGACGAGGATTCCCAAGCCTTGTATAGCTCTGCACTGGCCGTCGCCACCATGGTCCGAACCATAGGGCAGGTAGCACCAGTTGGTCTGGCTCAGGGCCTGTACCGAACCCTGGGGAATCGTCAGGTCGTGCTCGATCTGTCTAAGGGCTTCGGGGGTTTGATAAGGAATGCTGCAGCCGGCGAGCATCCAGCCAAGTAGAACGTAGATCAGGCGATAGGGGCGCATAGGATCTCCATAACGGGGCAATCGAATAGAAATGACAGTCGGTTATCTACGAGACTGCCTTGCCTCGCGGGGATTTAACCGCGTCAGGTTTGCTAGGTCAAAATGCCATCACTCAACCTGTTAACAATTGTCAAGGTTGGGGGTGTCAGGCGGCGCCGTAACGGAGATATCGTAGATGGATAGTAACCAGGTGGAGTGGTTACTTTTGGTGGTTACCAGAGTGGTTACCACGCAGGCTGAAAATGCTTGTGGCGCGATACAGACCATATGGTCCCAGTGAGATCAAATGGTCTCTCTTGGAGTGTGCCTTTACCAGCTACAAGCAGGTTTTGAGACTCGCCACGCGGCGGTCTGAAATCCAGCTCATGCTGCTGCTGGAAAAGAACTGGACCTTTGTTGACTCCTTGCTGCCGATTACGTCCGCCATTTCTCTGTTGTTCGCGCTTACCACCGACTTGCCGCCGCTCGGCCTTGGCTGAAGACTCACGTTGTAGTGAGCCCCCGCCAATGATTCATTTTGCCAGGCGTACAGGATGCACTCTGCCACCTGCTGCTCTGGTTTATGGGTGGTGAAGGACTTCAGTGGCCCTTCTGCCCTCATCTCCTGTGGTGAGGTGGTACATCCGCCCAGTGCCAACACGATCGCGCCGACTGCGATAATCCTTTGCATCTTCTTCTCCTGGAAATGGGCGAATGTATCACCAGATGGCTTATATCTGATCTTCGGCGTATATCGCGGCACTGATGATCGCGCCACCTACCCGACGCTTGCCGATGCAGAGCGGAACCGGGTTGCCGGAGGCGGTTGTGTTTTTCGCGCTGCCGAAGGCGTAGCCGGGGGTGTTCTCGGGGGCTGCGCTGGTCCGCAGGCCTTTAGCGACTGGGCTTAACATCTGAATCACACCACCAATGGCCATCGATGCCCCTGCCGCCCCTACGGCACCCCATACGCCGCCAGCTGCGAACCCGCCGACGCCTCCGGTGGCAATGGTGGCAACAATTATCAGTGCGACGCCAATGATTGTCTGCATCATGCCGGCGCGCTTACTGCCCTCGATCACGGGCGCAATGATGATGTCGCCATCACCTTGATAGCCGAGCTCGGCCTCGCTGATATTCTTCTTCCCAAGAAAAACAGCGAACACTAGTCCTCTGGATTTGGCGTTCGATAGGAATCGCTCGAAGCCCGGGATCTGCACACACAGCGCTTTGATTGCCTCGGCAGGTGTGCGCACGGCGAGCGGGTAAAACTTTCCGAATTGACGCAACTGACCATAGAGCTTTACGGTTCTGATCGGTGGGTTAAGCGAACCACTCCCGTGCCAGCGTCTCGAAAGTCAGTCCCTCGACTTTCTGTGCTTGTTTGGCTGCTTTCTTTTGCTCAGCGGGGTCGGTGCCCTCAATCAGCAGCTGGCGCGCCCCGTCGCGAAGCTGGCGGGCTTTTAGCAGCGTGATGGTTGGGTATGCGCCAATCGCCAGCATCTTTGCGCTGCCGTTGAAGCGGTATCGATAGCGCCATAGCTTGGAGCCGGTCGGGGTTACTTCAAGGCATAAGAGCCGGTAAAGCTTGTCCTTTGGCTTGGCGGTACGAATGGTGGTATCTGAGAGTGGCACGCTGCCTCCTTGCAGGCCGCACCAGCCGGGCGTTTTGCCGCAGTGGTGTGAGTAGATTTCTAGACCGAACTGGATCTACTCACATATGTTTGGGCTTACAAGGGAACGGTTGGGAACCGTAGAAAGCAAAAAGCCCGCACTAGGCGGGCTTCTTGTGTGCTTTCAGGTGTGCTTGGCATCACCTGAAAACGAAAGGTGGTGCCCAGAGACGGAATCGAACCGCCGACACGGGGATTTTCAATCCCCTGCTCTACCGACTGAGCTATCTGGGCAACGGGGCGCATTAAACTGGTTTTTCAGGGGGTCGTCAAGCAAGTTTTCAAAAAATATTTAATTATTACCGTCGCTTACGATCCAACCCCCGTTTTTACGGGATTACTCGGCTGGTGGAACGTAGCCTTCGGCCTTGGCGTATTCCTCGCCGGAGAAGTACTTGTCCATCTCGCCCTGAAGGTATTTTCGGTCTTCGGCGTTCATCATGTTCAGGCGTTTTTCGTTGATCAACAGGGTCTGGTGTTTTTGCCAGTCGGCCCAGGCCTTGGCCGAGACGTGGTCAAAAATGTCCTGACCTTTGGCACCCGGGAATGGGGCGCGCTCCAGGCCTGGCAATTCTTCTTTGTACTTGCGGCACATGATGGTGCGGGTCATGACGACTCTCCTGCGTTCAATACATCGGCCGCGCGCTTCAGCAGTTTTTTCACCGGGGCGGCAAGGCCCAGGCGCGGCGGGGTGGCGAGGTTATACCAGAGCCAGTCGGCCTCGGCCACGTGATGGCCAGCCTCCTGGACCTGGACCAGCCAGGGTTCGATAGCCAGTTGGAAATGACTGAAGGTGTGTACCAGGCTTGGCAGCTCAACGTGCTTGCCCAGTTCCAGCGAGTGTTGCAGTGCCAGATGTTCCAGATCGCCGAGGTCGTCGAGTTCCGGCAGGCTCCACAAACCGCCCCACAAGCCCGTGGAAGGCCGACGGTAAAGCAAAATGGCACCGTCGCGGTTGGCGAGCATCGGCATTAGCGTGCGCTTCTGTGGCACGGTTTTACGCGGTTTGGGGATCGGGTAGCGGGTCTCAAGACCGAGCATGTGCGCTTCGCAGCCCTTTTCCAGTGGGCACAGCAGGCAGCTCGGCTTGCTGCGGGTGCAGAGCGTGGCACCCATGTCCATCATCGCTTGGGTGTAGGCATTGACGCGGTCGTGGGGTGTAAAGCGTTCGGCGGTGGCCCACAGCTGTTTGGCAACCTTCGGCTCGCCGGGGTAGCCCTCTTGCGCGGTAAAGCGCGCCAGTACCCGCTTGACGTTGCCGTCGAGGATCGGCGCGCGCAGGCCCATGCTCAGGCTAGCGATGGCGCCCGCGGTGGACAGGCCGATGCCCGGCAAGTCAGTGAGTTTTTCCACATCCCGGGGAAACTCGCCGCCGTACTCGGCAACGACGATCTTCGCGGTCTTTTGCAGGTTGCGGGCGCGGGTGTAGTAACCCAGGCCGGTCCACAGGTGCAGCACTTCGTCTTCCGGCGCGGCGGCCAGGGCCTCGACCGTTGGCAATGACGCCATGAACCGGTCGAAGTAGTTCAGCACGGTGCTGACCTGGGTCTGCTGCAACATGATTTCCGAGACCCACACCCGATACGGGGTGATGCCCTGTTGCCAGGGCAAGTCGTGGCGGCCATGGACGTCGTACCAGTCCAGCACCGCGGTTGAGAACTGCTCGGCTTTCATCGCTTGAACAGCCCCTTGAGGGCGTTTTTCAGTTCTGGACTGACTTTGTCGCCGAGTTTCTCATCGATTTTTTCGCCGAGCTTGTCACCCGCCAGCTTGCTCGCCACCTGACCGAGACGCTCACTGTCCAGGCGGCAGGCCTTGGCACCGAGTTCCAGAGGCCCACGGCAGCGCAATGGCCACTCGATATTGGCAAAGCGCTCGTTGACCTGGCAGGCCGGATCCGGCATGTCGCTCTTGTCACCTTCGACGATGATGCCGACGCGGTAGTCCATACCCAGTACGCGCAGGTCGACGTCGCCGTTACCGGTGACGGTCATGCCCGGGATGCGCACTTTCAGGTCCGGATTGCTGGCCACGCCATTGCGCAACGTCAGGTTGCCCTTGAGTTCCTGAAAGGGTGTGTCCTTGCCACGCGGTTCGCCGCTGAGGGTTTTGTGGTTCAGCGTGGCGATGCCTTTGCACAGCTGTTGCTCAAGGTTGGCGTTGAGCAGCACGCCGTTATTGAGCACGAAACTGGCCGTGCCGTTGAGGCTGTCGATCAGCGCTTTCTGGCTGTTGCCGCTGGCGGTCAGGGTGCTGTTGAGCGTGACCAGACCTTTGACTGGCGGTTTTTTCCCTTGGCTTTCGAGGATGTTTTCCACCGGAACCCGACTGATCTGCGTTTGCAGGCTCAGCACCGGCACGGGTTGACGTACATCCAGCGTGCCCTTGGCGTCGAAGTTGCCGTTGTAGAGCTCACCACGCAGGTTTTCCAGGGTCAGCAGGCCACCTTGGCCGGTGGCTTTCAGCGCGGCGTTCTGGATCGGCAGTTTGTCGAGGGTGAGTTGGCCGAAGGTCAGGTCGGCGTCCAGATCAAGCTTGCTCAGGCGCTCCGCCGGAATCAGTTTGTCGCTGCTCCAGGCGCCTTTGGTGGGGGCGTTCGGCAACGGCGTGCTGCCGACGCCGGCCAGCGCGTCGGCCTCGGTGCTTTTGACTTCCGACTGGCGGGCCACCGCGGCGCTGTTGGCTTCGGCGGAGGTTGGTGGCAGGTAGCGATCAGCGTCGAAGGTGTCGCCCTTGAGCTGCACGCGCAACGATTGCTTGGCGAAATCTTCGATGGCGATACGCCCGCTGAAACTGCTGTCGTCGACTTTCAGGTTGATATCGTCCAGCGCTACGCTGGTCGGAGTGCCTGTCAGACGGCTGACCAGTTCGACTTTGCTCAGGCTGCCCTCGGCCATGGTCGGGAGTGTCTGACCGATGCTGTCGACAAACTTTGCCAAGTCGAATTGGGCAATCGACACGCCACCGCTGATTTGCGGGGTTTTGTCCAGGTCGTTGACTTTCAGTTCACCGAGCGCGCGCAGCTGGTTGGCAGAGATTTTGATGCCGGTCCATTCGGCGACGTTCGCCGCTTTATCCAGTAACAATTGGCCTTGAGCGGCAAAGGTCACGATCTTGCCTTGCAGCGGTTCGCCGGAGATTTCGCCTGCGAGTTTCATGTCTTCGAACTGGTAGCGCTGGAGGGCGCGTTCGAAACGCAACTCGCCGTTGAGTTCGGTGCGCACCCGCACGTCCGGCTGGTTGCTGGCGAGGAATGCAGTCAGCTTGACCTGAATGTTGGTCGCGTCGTGCACCGGGCCGGTGCTCAGCTGGATGCTTTCGGCGCTGAACTGCTTGCCGGTTCGCTCATCGTTGTATTCAACCCGAGCGTTGTTCACGGTCAGGCTGTCGATGTCGAGACGAATCGGTTGGGTCGGTTTTTCCGGGGTGGCGGGTATTTCGGCGGCCGGTTCGCTGATGCTGCCGGTAGCCGGCGCATCAGCCTTGGCGGCGGCAGGCGGGACCTTGCCGATGTCTTCCCAGTTACCGTGGCCATTCTTGTTACGATTGAGGCGCAGATTCAGGCCTTCGACGCGGACATCGCTCATCTGCACTTCACGGCGCAGCAACGGTAGCACCCGCACGGACAGGCCAAGCATTTGCAGGTCGGCAAACGGCTGGGTCGGATTGGCCAGGGTCGCGATACCGGCTTCGTGCAGCTCAAGGCCAAGCCAGGGGAACAGGCTCCAGCCGATATCGCCATTGAGCGTCAGCTCGATGTGGGCCTTGTCGCGGGCAATCTGGCGAATCTCGTCTTTGTAGTCATTGGGATCGAAGAAGTGGGTCAGGGCAAAGCCCAGCGCCACAATGATCAGCAACAACCCGAGAAGTACCAGACCCAGGATTTTGCCGAACGCTTTCATGGGCGAGTCCTTGTAGTGAGTCAATGTCGAAATTTAGCCAGGGAGTATAGCGCCCCGAAACCGACGACTGGTCAGTGATCGCCTAGAGCAGCTCCAGCGGCAGTTTGAGCTTGGCAGCGAGTGCCTGGGCTTCGAGGTGCCCGGCGGGGGCCAGCAAGTGCAATGTTGCCCCCGCAAGCGCGGCCATTTTTTGCGCTTCGCTGATCAGGCGTTCAGCCACGCCACGGCGGCGGGTGATTTTTCGCACGCACAATTGCGACAGCTGCCAGATGTCCTGTTTTCGATGCAGGCGCGCCGCGCCGAGCAGTCGGTCATTGAAACGACCGGCGATCAGCGAGCCGTCGCGCAGGCTGGTTTCAATCAGTTGCAGTTCATCGTTGAACGGAGCAATCAGCCAGCGCGGGGCGTCGTGGAAGATCTTCTGCAGATCCTGCTGATCCTGATAGCTGGGTTCGTTCAGCGATTCGACGACGATGGGCATAAGGTTTCCTGTGAAAGGGGTATTCGGGCATTTCCCGTCAACGGGTGAAACGGTTCTTTGGTGCGTGATCGGAGCTGATGTCACATAAAAGGTGATATCAGTTTGGTTTTTCTGTCGTGGGCAAATGGTAATCTTCGCCCGTTCGTCGGTCCTTCTGCGACCTGTTGTCGCGCCCGAACGGAGCTCTACTCAATAAAACGGTCATGCCTGCGTGCAACAAGGCCGTGGGTGAAGAGTGCCTGGCGAACCATACTAATAATTGGGGGAAACACAAATGAGCACGAGTACCGAGGCGGGCATTATTCCCGCCCAGTCAGCGTTCCTGTCCAAGGAGCGGATCATCGCCAAGCCCGGTTTCAACCGCTGGCTGGTTCCACCGGCCGCACTGGCCATCCACCTGTGCATCGGCATGGCCTACGGTTTTTCGGTATTCTGGCTGCCGCTGTCCAAAGCCCTGGGCGTGACCGCGCCGGTGGCCTGCGCGCCAGACATGAGCTTCATCGCACAGATCTTTTCGTCCCAGTGTGACTGGCCGATCTCGATGCTTGGCTGGATCTACACCTTGTTCTTCATCTTCCTCGGCTGCTCGGCAGCAATCTGGGGCGGCTGGCTGGAACATGCCGGGCCACGCAAGGCCGGTGTCGTCTCGGCGCTGTGCTGGTGCGGCGGTCTGCTGATTTCCGCCTTGGGGATTTATACCCACCAGATCTGGCTGATGTGGATCGGCTCCGGCGTCATCGGGGGTATTGGCTTGGGGCTGGGTTACATCTCGCCGGTGTCAACCTTGATCAAGTGGTTCCCGGACAAACGCGGCATGGCGACCGGTATGGCGATCATGGGCTTCGGTGGTGGCGCGATGGTCGGTGCTCCGCTGGCGGCTGCGCTGATGGGCCATTTCGCTTCGCCGGCCGGCGTGGGCGTGTGGCAGAGTTTCCTGGTGATGGCGGCGATCTACTTCGTGTTCATGATCGGTGGTGCGCTGTCGTACCGCGTTCCGCCGACCGGCTGGAAACCTGAAGGCTGGACCGCGCCGGCGAAAAAAGCCGCGAGCGCGATGATCACTCACCGTCACGTGCACGTTAACGTCGTGTGGAAAACCCCGCAGTTTCGTCTAGTGTGGCTGGTGCTGTGCCTGAACGTGTCGGCAGGTATCGGCATCCTCGGCATGGCGTCGCCGCTGTTGCAGGAAGTGTTCGCCGGTAAATTGCTCGGCAACGACCTGACCTTCGGTCAGCTGGACGCTTCGCAATTGGCGTCGATCGCGGCAATCGCGGCGGGTTTCACCGGTTTGCTGAGCTTGTTCAACATTGGTGGCCGGTTCTTCTGGGCGTCGTTCTCCGACTACCTGGGCCGCAAAAACACCTACTTCGTGTTCTTCGCCTTGGGTTTTGCCCTGTACGCGTTGATCCCGAACCTTGGTCATCTGGGCAACATCGCGCTGTTCGTGGCGGCCTTCTGCATCATCCTGTCGATGTACGGCGGTGGTTTTGCAACGGTTCCGGCGTACCTGGCGGACCTGTTCGGCACGCAGATGGTCGGTGCGATCCACGGTCGTCTGCTGACCGCATGGGCCGCTGCTGGCGTGCTCGGTCCGGTGTTGGTCAACTACTTGCGTGAGTATCAGTTGAGCATCGGCGTTGAGCGCGCTGCTGCGTATGACATCACCCTGTACATCCTCGCCGGCCTGCTGGTGCTGGGTTTCCTCTGCAACCTGCTGGTGCGCCCGGTGGCGGACAAGTACTTCATGACCGATGCCGAGCTGGCCGCCGAACAGGCGCTGGGTCACGACAAAGGTGCGAACAGCACGACCGCGCTAGAGTGGAAAGCCTCCTCGGGTAGCGTGCCGTTGGCCGTTGCCGCATGGCTGGTGGTGGGTATTCCGTTGGCGTGGGGCGTTTGGGTGACGTTGCAGAAAACGGCGGTGTTGTTCCATTAAGAAAAACCTGCGCCTGACATGTGTTGTGTCAGGCGTATGGGTTTATGCCCGAAAAGATCGTCCGAAGGCTCGGGCCGCGTTCGGACGATCTTTTGCTTGTACGGACATGTATACCCCGGCGGCGTTAGGTTCAGCCCGTCAGGGATATCACCTCGCGTGTTTCTGTTTGGCGTCCGCGCCCCTATAATGGCTGCCTTTTTCGCCCAATGATTTTGCGGAGCTGGTGATGGCCGAACGTAAGGCGTCCGTCGAGCGCGACACTCTGGAAACCCAGATCAAAGCCTCGATCAACCTGGATGGCACCGGAAAGGCCCGATTTGATATCGGTGTTCCCTTCCTTGAGCACATGCTGGACCAGATCGCCCGTCACGGGCTGATCGACCTGGATATCGAGTGCAAGGGTGACCTGCATATCGACGACCACCACACGGTGGAAGACGTCGGTATCACGCTGGGTCAGGCCTTCACCAAAGCGATCGGCGACAAGAAAGGTATCCGTCGCTACGGCCACGCCTATGTGCCGCTCGATGAAGCATTGTCGCGCGTGGTGATCGACTTCTCCGGCCGCCCAGGCCTGCAGATGCACGTTCCCTACACCCGCGCCACTGTCGGCGGCTTCGATGTCGACCTGTTCCAGGAATTTTTCCAGGGCTTCGTCAATCACGCCAACGTCAGCTTGCACATCGACAATCTGCGTGGGCACAACACCCACCACCAGATCGAAACCGTGTTCAAGGCCTTCGGTCGCGCACTGCGCATGGCCGTCGAGCTGGATGAGCGCATGGCCGGGCAAATGCCGTCGACCAAGGGCGTTCTGTAATGCAGACGGTCGCGGTTATCGATTACGGCATGGGCAACCTGCACTCGGTGGCCAAGGCCCTCGAGCACGTCGGTGCCGGCAAGGTGCTGATCACCAGCGATGCCAACGTGATTCGCGAAGCCGATCGGGTGGTTTTCCCCGGTGTGGGCGCGATTCGCGATTGCATGGCGGAGATCCGTCGCCTGGGCTTCGACTCGCTGGTGCGTGAAGTCAGCCAGGACCGTCCGTTCCTCGCCATCTGCGTGGGCATGCAAGCCTTGCTCGAGCGCAGTGAGGAAAACGACGGTGTCGACTGCATCGGCCTGTTTCCAGGCCAGGTGAAGTTCTTCGGCAAAGGTCTGCACGAAGAGGGCGAACACCTGAAAGTCCCGCACATGGGCTGGAACGAAGTGAAGCAGACGGTGAGTCATCCGCTGTGGCACAACATTCCGGACTTGGCGCGTTTCTACTTCGTGCACAGCTACTACATCGCTGCCGGTAACCCGCGGCAGGTGGTGGGCAGTGGTCACTACGGTGTCGATTTCGCCGCAGCGCTGGCCGAAGGCTCGCGTTTTGCCGTGCAGTTCCACCCGGAGAAGAGCCATACCCATGGCCTGCAATTGCTGCAGAACTTCGCAGCGTGGGACGGTCGCTGGTAATGGCAGTCAAGAAGAAGCCGCCGATTCTCACGCTCACACCCGAGCAAGAGAACGAGGCCAACAGCAAGATCAAGCGTTTCATGGAAGACCGCTTCGAGCTCGACCTGGGCTCGTTCGAGGCGGCTGAAATTCTTGAGCTGTTTACCCGCGAAATTGCTCCGCACTATTACAACAGGGCGATTTTCGATGTGCAGACGCACCTCAAAGAGAGGTTCGAAAGCATCGAAAGCGACCTGTGGGCGCTCGAGAAAAACTGATTTCCGAGCAACGCTGAAAAATCGAATTTAAAGGTTTGCCAGATGCTGATTATTCCCGCTATCGATCTCAAAGACGGTGCCTGTGTACGTCTGCGCCAGGGCCGCATGGAAGATTCCACAGTGTTCTCCGATGACCCGGTGAGCATGGCTGCCAAGTGGGTGGAGGGCGGTTGCCGTCGTCTGCATCTGGTCGACCTGAACGGCGCCTTCGAAGGCCAGCCAGTTAATGGCGAAGTGGTCACCGCGATCGCCAAGCGCTACCCGAACCTGCCGATCCAGATCGGTGGCGGCATTCGCTCGCTGGAAACCATTGAACACTACGTGAAGGCGGGCGTGAGCTACGTGATCATTGGCACCAAAGCCGTGAAAGATCCGGCGTTCGTTGCCGAGGCTTGCCGCGCCTTCCCGGGCAAGGTGATCGTTGGCCTGGACGCCAAAGACGGCTTCGTGGCCACCGACGGCTGGGCTGAAATCAGCACTGTGCAGGTCATCGACCTGGCGAAGCAGTTTGAAGCCGACGGCGTGTCGGCCATCGTTTATACCGACATCGCCAAAGACGGCATGATGCAGGGCTGCAACGTGTCGTACACCGCAGCACTGGCGGCCGCCACGCGGATTCCGGTGATCGCCTCCGGCGGTATTCACAACCTGGGTGACATCAAGTCGCTGCTCGACGCCAAGGCGCCAGGCATCATCGGCGCCATCACCGGCCGGGCGATTTACGAAGGCACCCTCGACGTCGCTGAAGCGCAAGCTTTCTGCGATTCGTACAAAGGCTGAGGACTCACCATGGCGCTGGCCAAACGCATCATTCCTTGCCTGGACGTGGATAACGGCCGGGTCGTCAAAGGTGTGAAGTTCGAGAACATCCGTGACGCCGGCGACCCGGTGGAAATCGCCCGTCGCTACGACGAGCAGGGTGCCGACGAGATTACCTTTCTCGACATCACCGCCAGCGTCGATGGCCGCGATACCACGCTGCACACCGTCGAGCGCATGGCCAGTCAGGTGTTCATCCCGCTGACCGTCGGCGGCGGCGTGCGCACCGTGCAAGACATCCGCAACCTGCTCAATGCCGGCGCGGACAAGGTCTCGATCAACACCGCTGCGGTGTTCAACCCGGAGTTCGTCGGCGAAGCGGCGCAGCATTTCGGCTCGCAATGCATCGTCGTTGCTATCGACGCCAAGAAGGTTTCACTGCCGGGCGAAACCCCGCGTTGGGAGATCTTCACCCACGGCGGTCGCAAACCTACCGGGCTGGATGCGGTGGAATGGGCGAAGAAGATGGAAGGTCTGGGTGCCGGCGAAATCCTGCTGACCAGCATGGACCAGGACGGCATGAAAAACGGCTTCGACCTGGGTGTCACCCGCGCCATCAGCGATGCACTGGGGATTCCGGTGATTGCCTCTGGCGGCGTCGGCAATTTGCAGCATCTGGCTGACGGCATCCTCGAAGGCCACGCCAGTGCGGTGCTGGCGGCGAGTATTTTCCACTTCGGCGAATACACCGTACCGGAAGCCAAGGCTTACATGGCGCAACGCGGTATCTGCGTCCGATAAAGGCCAGTGGACAGCGTGGCGGGCTCAGGGCAAGCTTGGGCACGCCATGGATTCCGGTTACCGTCATGCTCAAACGTCTTCTTCTCGTTCTCGCCAGCGCCTCGATGTTACTGGCCGGCGCTGCGCGTTCTGCAGAAAAAACCGACCCCGATCTGATACTGCTGACGGAAAACTTCCCGCCGTACAACATGGCGAAGAACGGCAAGAACTTCGCTCAGGAAGACAACATCGACGGCATCGCCGTGGACATCGTCCGCGAGATGCTCAAGCGCGCCGAAATCACTTACAGCCTGACGCTGCGTTTCCCCTGGGAGCGAATCTACAAACTCGCCCTGGAGAAGCCCGGGTATGGCGTGTTCGTCATGGCGAGACTGCCGGACCGCGAAAAGCTCTTCAAATGGGTCGGCCCGATTGGTCCGGACGACTGGATCATGCTCGCCAAGGCTGACAGCAAGATCACCCTCGAGTCACTGGCGCAGGCGGGCAAGTACAAGATCGGAGCCTACAAGGGTGATGCGATAGCCGAGACGCTGACCAAGCAAGGGTTGAAACCGATCGTGGTGCTGCGCGATCAGGACAATGCGAAGAAACTGGTCAACGGTCAGATTGACCTCTGGGCCACTGGCGACCCTGCGGGCCGTTACCTGGCCCGTCAGGACGGCGTGACCGGGCTCAAGACCGTATTGCGATTCAACAGTGCTCAGTTGTACCTGGCGCTGAACAAAGACGTGTCGGACGAAATTGTCGCCAGGCTTCAAGCCGCGCTGGATCAGCTGCGCAAGGAAGGCGTCGTGGACGACATCATGGCGCGGTATCTCTAGCGTTCATTAAAAGATCGTCCGAACGCGGCCCGAACCTGCGGCAGCTCCTACATTGGGATGTCATACACACTGGAGCTGCCGAAGGCTGCGATCTTTTCAGCGATAAACCCCATCTTTTCCGTGCCCAACCATCGCCTTGTTGCTGCGCACGCTGATCATCAACTTGATATCGATCCAGTCGATGCCCTGGGCCTTGAGCTTGGGCAGTTCGCGCTCCAGCACCGCCAGGGTTTGTGGATAAGGGTGGCCGATCATCACCGCCGAGCCTTGCTTGTGGGCCAGGCTAATGGCGGTCTGTAGCTGAGTAAAGATCGCGGCCTCGGTGCGCTCATCATCGAGAAACACATCCCGCGAGACGCTGGCCAGACCAATCTTCTGTGCTTCGGCGGCGGCGACTGTCTGAGCGCTGGTACGGCTGTCGATAAAGAACTTGTGCCGACGTTGCAGCTCGGCCATCAGCCAGGCCATGGCCGATTGCTGGGCGGTCATGCGGCTGCCCATGTGGTTGTTGATGCCACTGGTATAGGGCACGGCCTTGAAGGCGGCATCAAGACGCTTTTGCAGTTCTTCGATGGGAAGTTCGGGATGCCAGGCGAACGGGCCGGTGGCCGGGTCCATGGGCATGTGCAGCATGACGATCTTGCCGGCGCGATGGGCTTCGCGGGCAAATTCGGCAGCGTGGGGCGTGTCGGGCATGATTGCCGTGGTCACCGGCCCGGGCAGCGCCAGCACGCGGCGGTCGCGTGGCAGGTTTTGCCCGAGGTCATCGATGATCAGGCTCAGGTAAGCCTTGTGTGGCGCCACCGTCTCGGCAGGCGCCGCGTGAGCAGCGCCCGCCAGACAGCACAGCAGACTGAGGATGAACCGCAAACGCATCTCAGTGGCCGCGGGTGATGCTCAGGCCTTTGAGCAGGCTCAGGGCCTGGGCCAGCTGGTAATCGTCGTCCTGTGGCATCGGTTTGGCTTTGCTACCGGACTTGGTTGGCTTGTCGGCGCCGCCATTGCCATTGCCCAGGTGACCTTGCAGGTCGGCTTCCTTGAAGTATTCGCCGTCTTGCTCGTTGGTGATCTTGGCCTTGCGCACTTCGATGTCCGGAACGATGCCCTGGGCCTGGATCGAGCGCCCGTTCGGCGTGAAGTACAGCGCGGTGGTGATCTTCAGTGCGCGGTCATTGTTCAGTGGCAGCACGGTTTGTACCGAGCCTTTACCGAAACTGGTGGTGCCCATGACAACTGCACGTTTTTGATCCTGCAGGGCGCCGGCGACAATTTCCGAAGCCGAGGCGCTACCGCCGTTGATCAGCACGACCATTGGCACGGCTTCGCTCAGGTCCTTGCCGGTGGCAGAGAAGCGCAGTTCGGAGTTGGCGATGCGGCCCTTGGTGTAAACGATCAGGCCTTTGGTGACGAAATGGTCGACCACTTCCACCGCCGCTTGCAGCACGCCGCCCGGGTTGTTACGCAGATCGAGCACAATGCCGCTGAGCTTCTTGCCGTTGTCTTTGCGCAACTTGGCCAGGGCCTTGGCGACTTCTTCGCCGGTCTTGACCTGGAACTGGGTGATGCGGATGTAGGCGTAGCCCGAATCCAGCAACTGGCTCTTCACGCTCTTGACCTGGATGGTCGCGCGGGTCAGCGTCACGTCGAACGGTGCACCGCCGTCGCGCACCAGCGTCAGAGTGATCTTTTCGCCGATCTTGCCGCGCATCTTGTCCACGGCTTCGGTCATGCTCTGGCCGCGGGTTGGCTGGCCGTTGATCTTGACGATGAAGTCGCCCGCCTGGATGCCGGCCTTGGAGGCAGGCGTGTCATCGATCGGCGAAACGACTTTGATGAAACCGTCTTCGGCGCCGACTTCGATGCCCAGACCGCCGAACTCGCCGCTGGTGCTTTCCTGCAACTCGGCAAAGTCTTCCGGGCCGAGGTAGGCGGAGTGCGGGTCAAGGTTGCTGAGCATGCCCTTGATGGCATTTTCCAGCAGGGTCTTGTCGTCAACCGGTTCGACATAGGCCGCCTTGATCCGGTCCATGACCTCGGCAAAGGTGCGCAGCTCTTCCAGCGGCAATGGCGCCTTGGTGGTCGCGGCCGAGGTTGACGAGGCAGGTTCAGCGGCAAACGCCAACGGCGCACCGATCACCAGAGCGATCGTCAGGGCCAGCGAATTGAGGCGGGACAAATGCAGCATGTCGAACGAACTCCTAATGTAGGTGACTCAACGCCTATCCTTGCGCGCGGCACCATTGTGCTGGATCACTCGGGTGACCCTGCTGACGAATAGCAAAATACAGCGCAGGTGTGTCCTGGCCACCACTGCTACCGACAGTGGAGATGGATTCACCGGCCTTGACCACGTCACCAGCCGCTTTAAGCAGCGTCTGGTTGTGGCCGTACAAGCTCAAAAAACCATTGCCGTGGTCGAGGATCACCAGCAAACCGGCGCCGCGCAACCAGTCGGCGAACACCACGCGACCACCGTGTACGGCATGCACCTGGCTGCCAGCGGAGGCGCTGATCATCACGCCGTCCCACTTGGTTCGGGCATCGTCACCACGGGTTTCACCAAAACGCGCAAGCAATCGACCATCAACAGGCCACGGAAGTTTTCCGCGGGCTGAAGCAAAGGGACCGCCGAAGGACTCGCCTGCACTTGAAACCAGTGCGCCGGGTGTCGACTTGGCGGGTTTGCGTGGAGCATCAGTGGCTTCAGCCTGGGCCTGAGCTTCACGTAAACGCTTTTTTTCGGCTTCCTGCTGGGCGATCAGCGCTTTTTGTCGCGCTTCTTCCGCCTCACGTGCCTGGCGGGCCAGGGTTTCTTCGATGGTTTTGAGTACTTTAGACAGATCGGCCTGATCCTGCTCGCGGGCTTGCAGCTTCTGGTCGCGGGCTTTCACGTCGTCGTTGAGCTTGGCCAGGACTTGCTGACGCTCCTGGCGGACTTTGTCGAGTTCGTCACGCTGGCTGTCGAGGCTGCTTTTCTGTACCAGCAACTGGGCTTGTTGCAGGGCGATGTCTTGCTCGACGTTGGCCAGTTGGCGCAGGGTTTCGTTGAAATTCTTCAGCTGCTCCAGGCGCGCCTGGCTCAGGTAATCGTAATAGGTGATGGTGCGGGCGAATTTTTCCGGATTTTGCTGGTTGAGCAGCAGCTTCAGGTATTCCTGGCGACCGCTCTGATAGGCCGCTCGGGCCTGAATGGCGATCAGTCGTTGCTGTTCAATGCGCGCGCTCTGGAGTTTTTTTTTCTCACCATCGAGTCGCTGTATCTCGGATTCGCTTTTCTTCAGCTCTTTTTGCAGGGCGTCGACCTGCTTCTCGAGCTTGCCCATCTCGGTCTCGGTGCCTTTGAGCTCCTTTTGTACACCGGATTTTTCTTCCTGCAACTTGCCCAGCAGCTTTTTCAGCTCGGCAATATCCTGACGCGTGGCGTCCAACTGTTGTTGGGTTTGCGCGCGTTCATCGGCAAGCGCCGGATGGAGCAGGCAGGTCAGGGCAAGGGCAATCAGGGCGCGGAGCATAGAGGCGGGCGACACCAGGGGGAAAAAGACAGCCTAGTATGCCCGCCAAGCGCTGCAAAAAAAACGCCTCAAAGCCAACTGCTTTGAGGCGTTCGTCATAAAAAGCTGTTTATGGCCCTTTATTGAAGCGTTTTTGCCGTTAAACCAGAATCGACGTACCCGTCATCTCGGCAGGCTTCTCCAGCCCCAGCAGCTTGAGCATGGTCGGAGCCACGTCGGCCAGTACACCGCCTTCGCGAACCTTGAGGTCGCGTTTACCGAAGTAGATGAACGGTACTGGTTCGGTGGTGTGGGCGGTGTGCGCCTGACCGGTGGACTCGTCGGACATTTGCTCGACGTTGCCGTGGTCGGCGGTGATCAGCGCTTCGCCGCCGACTTTTTCCAGGGCGTCGACAATGCGGCCGACGCACAGGTCCAGGCATTCAACGGCTTTCACCGCGGCATCGAACACGCCGCTGTGACCGACCATGTCACCGTTGGCGTAGTTAACCACGATCACGTCGTAGCGCTGGTTTTCGATAGCATCGACGATTTTGTCGGTGACTTCCGGTGCGCTCATTTCTGGCTGCAAGTCATAGGTCGCGACTTTCGGCGAAGGGATCAGGATGCGTTCTTCACCCGGGAACGGTTCTTCGCGACCGCCAGAGAAGAAGAAGGTCACGTGGGCGTATTTTTCGGTTTCGGCGATGCGCAGCTGGGTTTTGCCGTTTTTCGCCAAATAGTCGCCCAGCACGTTTTCCAGACTGCCCGGGGCAAAGGCTGACGGTGCGGGAATGCTGCCCGCGTATTGGGTCAGCATGACGAAACCGGCCAGTTTTGGCTGGCGAGCGCGCTCGAAGTCCTTGAAATCGTCTTCGACGAATACCCGGGTCAGCTCGCGGGCGCGGTCGGCGCGGAAGTTCATGAACACCACGGCGTCGCCGTCTTCGACCTTGACTGGCTCACCGATGGTGGTGGCTTTGACGAATTCGTCGCTCTCGCCACGTTCGTAAGCGGCTTGCAGGCCTTGCTGGGCGGTGGCGGCGTTGAATTCGCCGTTACCGTCGACGATCAGGTTGTAGGCCTGGGACACGCGATCCCAGCGGTTGTCGCGGTCCATGGCGAAGTAGCGGCCAATGATGCTGGCGATCCGGCCTTTGCCCAGCGTCTTGAAGGCTTCATCCAACAGCTCGATCGACGACTGTGCGCTTTTTGGCGGCGTGTCGCGGCCGTCGAGGAAGGCGTGCAGATAGATCTTCTCGGCGCCGCGCTTGAAGGCCAGTTCGGCCATGGCGATCAGGTGATCCTGGTGGCTGTGCACGCCGCCATCGGACAGCAGGCCCATGAAGTGCACGGCTTTGCCGGCAGCAACGGCTTTATCCACGGCGGCGCAGATGGTCGGGTTCTCGAAAAACTCGCCATCGCGGATAGCTTTGGTCACGCGGGTGAAGTCCTGATACACCACGCGGCCTGCACCGAGGTTCATGTGGCCGACTTCCGAGTTGCCCATCTGCCCGTCCGGCAGGCCGACATCCATGCCCGAGCCCGAGATCAGGCCGTTCGGTACGGTGGCATACAACCGGTCAAGGACCGGCTTGCGGGCCGCGAACACGGCGTTGGATTCCTGGCTTTCACTGTGACCGAAGCCGTCGAGAATAATCAGGACCAAAGGTTTAGGCGTGGTAGTCATGGATTCCACTCGTGGCTGAGTTAAAAGGGGCGATGGAAAAGGGAGTGGCAGTTTAAAGCGAAGTTCCGGTGCCGTCACCGCCGGACGGGGTTTGGCCCACCATAGTGGCTGTGTATACTGGCCGACATTTTAACGCCCTGGAACCTCCTTGATGGTTGCTCACCTGATTGAATTTGCCACTAACCACTATCTGCTCGTCGGTATCTTCGTCGTACTGCTGGCGTTGTTGATCGCCCGCGAGATGAGCCGTGGCGGCCGCAGCCTCAGCACCGCTGAGTTGACTGCGCTGGTCAACAAGGACCAGGGCGTCGTTGTCGATATCCGTACCACTAAGGATTTCGCCGCCGGTCACATCGTTGGCGCGCTGAACATTCCGCAGGACAAACTGACCGCTCGCGTTGGCGAACTGGAAAAGCACAAGGCCAAGACCATCATTCTGGTCGACGCCCTGGGCCAGCATTCCGGTACTCACGCTCGCGAATTGTTGAAGTCCGGCTTCACCGCAGCCAAGCTGTCTGGCGGGATCTCCAGCTGGAAAGCCGACAATCTGCCGCTGGTGAAGTGATATGAAGAATGTCGTCGTCTATTCCAGCGATTACTGCCCCTACTGCTCGCGAGCCAAGTACCTGCTCAAGAACAAGGGCGTAGCCTTCGAAGAGATCAAGGTCGATGGCAAACCGCAGGTGCGTGCCGAGATGGCCCAGAAGGCCGGGCGTACGTCCGTGCCGCAGATCTGGATCGGCAGCACCCACGTGGGTGGTTGTGATGATTTGTTTGCCCTGGACCGCGCCGGCAAGCTCGATGCGCTGCTCACGGCCTGACTAAACCCTAAAAGACCCCAAGATCAGAAAGGATCTGAGATGACTGACGAACAGAACACTGCTGCGAACGAAGAAGAAACTGCACCGCAATTCTCCTTGCAGCGCATTTACGTGCGTGACCTGTCCTTCGAAGCCCCGAAAAGCCCGGCGATCTTCCGCCAGCAGTGGGAGCCGAGTGTCGGTCTGGATCTGAACACCCGCCAGAAAGCCCTGGAAAGTGACTTCCACGAAGTCGTGCTGACCCTGTCGGTTACCGTGAAGAACGGTGACGAAGTGGCATTCATCGCTGAAGTTCAGCAGGCCGGTATCTTCCTGATCAAGAACCTCGACGAAGCCTCGATGAGTCACACTCTCGGTGCTTTCTGCCCGAATATCCTGTTCCCGTACGCTCGCGAAGCCCTGGACAGCCTGGTGACCCGTGGTTCGTTCCCGGCGCTGATGCTGGCTCCGGTGAACTTCGACGCCCTGTACGCGCAAGAACTGCAACGCATGCAGCAAGACGGCGCACAGACCGTTCAGTAAGCGTTCGATGCAACAACGAAAAAAGCGCCTTCAACGGCGCTTTTTTCATGGGGCGAGGAAACCGCTGGGCACGCCGCGATCTCTTGATCTGCGTAGGAGCTGCCGCAGGCTGCGATCTTTTGATTTTGTCGATCAAAAGATCGCAGCCTGCGGCAGCTCCTACATTGGGTCATCAGGTCATTGTATTGTCGGGTTATTTGAACCCGAGCTGGCGCCAGCCTTCGTACACGGCCACCGCCACGGTGTTGGACAGGTTCAGGCTGCGGCAACCTTCGCGCATCGGCAGGCGCAAGCGCTGTTCGGCAGGCAGGGCATCCAGCACCTCGGCTGGCAGCCCACGGCTTTCCGGTCCGAACAGGAAGGCATCACCCTCGGCGAAGCTGGCGTCGTGGAACGGCCGCGAGCCCTTGGTGGTGAAGGCGAACAAGCGCGGGTGGCCAAGACTTTCCAGGCAGCTGGCAAGGTCGGCATGGCGCTGCAGGGTGGCATACTCATGGTAATCGAGGCCGGCCCGGCGGAGGCGCTTGTCGTCCATCTCGAAACCCAGCGGCTCGATCAAATGCAGGTGGCAGCCACTGTTGGCGCACAGCCTGATAACGTTGCCGGTATTCGGCGGAATTTCTGGTTGAAAAAGGATGACGTGAAACATGCACGGCTCCGAAGGTAAAGATGGGCGGCATTCTACGCCTGAAGTGGACCCGCGACCGAAGCTATTCCCGCGGGTGATGGCCTCATTGGCGATTGTCGGCGTCATGGTCGGGATGATGATCGGTCGCCTGACCGAGCCCGACCCTAGCGTATTACAACAGGTTGAGGTCGAACCCGATGGCTTGGTGATGTGGTTCAACAATGAACCGAAGACCCACGGCGAATTCATCGATGGCAGTGTCGCGTTGCTGTTCGAGGCCGAAGGTAAAGCGCAGAACGGCCAATTGAAGCTCAGCGACAAGGACGTGAACTGGCGGGTACGTTTGAGTGATAAGGGCTTGTTGCTGACGCTGGTGGCGGCCCGCCCTCTGAAGGGTGATTGGGCCGGCAGCGAGGTCAATGACCGCTGGCGGTTGGAGATCCATCTGCGGGAGCAATAAAAGAGGGAATCCCCGGCCTGCCTGTACCAAGGTTCCCCAAAACGGGAGGGGGTTCGTCGCGATCTGCGTGATGAACCCCGGGTGTAAAGAGGGGAATCCCCGGCCTGCCTGTACCAAGGCCCCCGAAACTGGGTAGTGAATCGAATCACTGATTGGACTATTGCAGGGGGCGTGCCAGGTTTTAATAAGTTGAAACAAAAAGCCCGCGTACAGCGCTGAAAGCCCCGGTATTCGGGGCTTTGGTTTTTTGTGGAATAGGTTTACGTGTTGTGGAGGGCGGGATTTCGCTTCCCGTGGGATGCGCGATTGCGGTTCACGGTGCATTGCGGCGGTGCACGGTTCTGTTTTCCGAGCGCAAAAAAGATCGCAGCCTGCGGCAGCTCCAGGGAAACGCATATCCCACGTAGGAGCTGCCGCAGGCTGCGATCTTTTCGCTGACGCCTAGAGTCTGAAGCCGAACCTAGCCCTCATCCCCTTCATCATCATCGCCACCATCGACCTTCATCCCCAGTTCCTTGATCTTGCGGGTCAAGGTGTTGCGGCCCCAGCCCAGCAGAACGGCAGCGTCGCGGCGGCGGCCGGCGGTGTGCTTGAGAGCGGTTTCGATCATGATCCGCTCGAAGCTCGGCACAGCGCTGTCGAGCAGGTTCGACTGACCGCGTGCCAATGCCTGATCGGCCCACTGACGCAGTGCTTGCTCCCAGTTGGTTACCGGTGCCGAGTCCTGCGGCAGGCTCAGCAGCTCGGGCGGCAGGTCGCTGATGTGCACTTCGCGACCCGAAGCCATTACCGTGATCCAGCGGCAGGTGTTTTCCAACTGGCGCACGTTGCCTGGCCACGGCAGGTTCTTCAGGTATTCCTCGGTTTCGCTTTTCAGCAGCTTGGGTTCCACCGCCAGTTCTTGTGCGGCGCGGGCGAGGAAGTGCTTGGCCAGGGTCGGAATGTCTTCGCGACGGTCCGACAGGCGCGGAATGTGGATGCGGATCACGTTCAGACGGTGGAACAGGTCTTCACGGAATTTCCCGGCGTGCACCAGGGTTTCCAGATTCTGGTGAGTCGCGGCAATGATTCGCACATCGACCTTGACCGGCACATGACCGCCGACGCGATAGAACTCGCCGTCGGCCAGTACCCGCAGCAAGCGCGTCTGGGTGTCGGCCGGCATGTCGCCGATTTCATCGAGGAACAGTGTGCCGCCATCAGCTTGTTCAAACCGTCCGCGCCGCAGGTTGGCCGCGCCGGTGAACGCGCCTTTTTCGTGACCGAACAGCTCGGACTCCATCAGGTCCTTGGGAATCGCCGCCATGTTCAGCGCGATGAACGGCGAGGTCGCGCGCGGGCTGTGGCGGTGCAGGGCGTGGGCCACCAGTTCTTTACCGGTACCGGATTCGCCGTTGATCAGCACGGTGATGTTGGAGTGGCTCAAGCGTCCGATGGCGCGAAACACTTCCTGCATCGCCGGTGCTTCACCGATGATTTCCGGGGTGCGGGTCAGGGTGGGCGCGACTTCCAGGCCCTGCTGTTCCTGGGCGTGCTGGTTGGCGCGCTTGACCAGCGACACGGCTTCATCGACGTCGAACGGCTTGGGCAGGTACTCGAACGCACCGCCCTGATAGGACGCGACAGCGCTGTCCAGATCGGAGTGCGCCGTCATGATGATCACGGGCAGCCTTGGGTGTTGCTCGCGAATCCGTGCCAGCAGGTCCAGACCACTGGTGCCGGGCATGCGGATGTCGGAGATGATCACGTCCGGCTGCTGGCGCGCCAGGCGGCTCATCACGCCATCGGCGCTGTCGAAGCTTTGCGTGGTCATGCCTTCCTGTTGCAAGGCTTTTTCCAGGACCCAACGGATAGAACGGTCGTCATCGACGATCCACACGGTTTCACTACGGCTCATGTCGATGTGGCTCCTTGTTCCAGTGGCAGAAAGATCGAGAACGTGGTGTGGCCTGGATGGCTGTCACATTCGATCAGGCCCTGGTGCTGGCTGATGATGTTCTGGGTAATGGCCAGGCCGAGCCCGGTACCATCCGGGCGGCCGCTGACCATGGGGAAGAAGATGGTTTCTTGCAGGTCTGCTGGAATCCCCGGGCCGTTATCGATGATTTCGAGTTTGGTCACCAGGCGATGGCGCACGTGGCCGATGGTGAACTGGCGCATGGCGCGCGAACGCAACGTGATGCGACCCAGGCGCAGTTCGTTCTGGCTGCTGATGGCCTGCATCGCATTGCGCACGATATTCAGCACGGCCTGAATCATTTGCTCGCGGTCGATCAACACATCCGGAATGCTCGGGTCGTAGTCGCGCACCAACGTGATGCAGCCTTGGCTTTCGGCTTCCACCAGATGACAGACGCGCTCCAGCACCTCGTGGACGTTGCACAGGGCAAGCGACGGCAGTTTGTTTGAGCCGAGCATGCGATCGACCAGATTACGCAGGCGATCCGCTTCCTCGATGATGACGTTGGTATAGTCCTTGAGGCTTTCTTCCGGCAGCTCGCGGGCCAGCAACTGAGCGGCACCGCGAATCCCGCCGAGCGGGTTCTTGATCTCGTGAGCGAGGCCGCGTACCAGCATCTTGCTGGTTTCCTGCTTGGAGAGCTGCGCTTCTTCTTTGGTAATGCGCAGCAAGCGATCACGCGGGTGGACTTCGAGCAGCAGCAGCGTGTCGCCATTGCTGAGGATCGGCGTCACTGCGTAGTCGACGGTCAGGGTCTGGCCGGTCAGGGCGGTGAGCATTGCTTCGCGCTTGGTAAACGGGTGCGCTTGTTCGACCGCCTGGCGCAAGGAGTTCAGGGCTTCGGTCGACTCGGTGAACAGCTCGCTGATGAATTGCCCATGGCTGCGCTGGCCGCTGATGGCCAGGAGCATTTCCGCCGCAGGGTTCATGTACTCAAGACGCAGTTCGGCGTTGAGCAGAATGGTGGCGGTGGTCAGGTTGTCGAGTAGCAAGCGGTGCAGTGCGTCGCTGATGGTCATTAGGACCTCTTTTGGAGCAGGGCGCGCGTATGGACGAGGCGCTGATGCGGAGGAAAATGCAAAAACCAAACCAAGGCTCCGAAAAGAAGCGTTCAGGCCCTGAAACGGGCGTTTGACGCGCGATTGCACGGCGTTCTGCCAGCGTTAGCGGGTACTTTCGAACCAAAATGGGTAGGAATATGGGTATGGTGCAGCACATTGCACCAATATAGTGCGCAAACCTGTACGACGGTCAGAAGAAAGAAAAAATCCCGATTTTTTCTTCTTCAGGCTTGTCTGCGAGCGGGCACTCCGGGCGTTGGCCGTAATCGGTCAGGGTGCAAGGTTTGACCTGACGCTTCTGCGCCAGAGAGATGCGCAGCATGTGAAATGGCTGATTAGCTGTGCGTTCGACAATCCGCCCGTGTTCGTCGAGGATTTCCACCGCCAGTTGATGGGTGCCGCGATCAATATTGCTTAAGGCGAACACCGGGCTCGGGCCGGGATCGGCAGTCGGTTGGCCGTCCAGTAACAACCGATAGTGATGGCCGCGTTGCAAGGTGGGTTCGTTGGTGACACTGACGATCAGTTCACCCGCGCTGCTGCGCACCGAAGCGTCCGGCTCCGGTACGAGAACGCGAAGCATGTCGTAGTGAAACAGTGGCTTTTCCTCAGGCTTCTTTGGGGCGGTTTGCGGTGTTGCGCCGCCGGGATTGGCCGACATGCGATTACCGGGTGCCAGTGTGACTCGCTTGGCGTTTCCAGGGCCGGGTTGATCGGTGAAGACCCGATTGCCTTGGGCGTCGACGTAGGTGTAGACCTCGGCCGGCGCTGGCAGAGCGATCAGCCACAGACACGTGGCGATTATCCAGCGCCTCACGGGGTATGTACCCGCTGCACGGTGAAGGTGATGGTCGGGCTCTGCTGCACAAGGCTTTCTGCGGCGAGCACCTGCACCGCGAGACGGTGTTCGCCGCGATCGATGTTCACCAGTTGCAAGCGCGGCACGTTGCTCGGTTGGCCATACGGCTGACCGTCCAGCAGCAATCGAAACACATGTGACCCTTGCAGGCGTGGCTGAATCTGCACACCGACGATGAAGGTGCCGTTGTTGGCGCGCAGGGCTTCATCGCTGGGCAGGCCGGTCAGTTCCAGCACTGAATATACGGCGTTTT
Source organism: Pseudomonas frederiksbergensis (assembly GCF_001874645.1). NCBI lineage: Bacteria > Pseudomonadati > Pseudomonadota > Gammaproteobacteria > Pseudomonadales > Pseudomonadaceae > Pseudomonas > Pseudomonas frederiksbergensis. The sequence goes on along the minus strand of NZ_CP017886.1, from coordinate 2,572,862 downwards.
TGTCAGCGCGCAGGGCCGGTTGTTCGGGCGCTATCGGTGGTTGGCGTTCGATGCTGTTGAGTGGCGGCAACTCGACGGCCTGGCTCTTCACGCCATCGGGCGGCTGATTGCTGTAGGCGGTATTGCCGTTGACGTCGGTGTACCGATAGATCTGCGCGGTAGCGGGCAGGGTGATCAGCAACAAGACAAATAGAAAACCACGACCCATAAAAACGACCAATAAACGAAAGCGTTGGGTGCAGCATAGGTCAGGGTTACGTGTTGGCCCAGGTCACTAACACCCTGGCACGAAAGAGCGATCAGTCTCGCGTAGGCGCTGCCGCAGGCTGCGATCTTTTGATCTGAGGGCAGGAGATAAATCCGCAAAAGATCGTCCGAACGCGGCCCGAGCCTTCGCCAGCGCCTACGGATGGGCGCTGCACAATTCGGCGGTGGCGCGTATTAACGCAAGCTCACGCAGCGGCACTTGAGCTGCGGTTTTATTGGCCTTGGCCAGCCATAACGGGCAGTGTGGGTCTTTACGATACGGGGTGAAATCGGCCAGTTGTTGCAGCAGGCGATTTTGTAACAGGTCGAGTTGCGGGCGGATCAGGCCATCGAGATCAGGGCGAGGGTCGTTAGGCGCCTTGCCCTGTGCGTGCCAGTCGGACAAGTGCGCGTACTGCACCAGTTTGTTGGCTTCGATCTGTGCCGAGAAGAACTGCTCGACGGTTTCATTGCTCAATTTGTAGTAGGGCGCCTCGGCGATGGCTTCGGCAATGACGTCGCGTTCCCGTTGGCGATCCTCGACAGGCTTGCCGCTGTCCCATTTGCTCAGTGCGACCTTGTCGGCAATCGCCAAGCGCTCCTGGATGGTGCTGAGCAGCGGGGCGAGGGCGGCAGGCGCCGGAACCGGAGCAGGGGCGGCAGCGGTGGCTGTGTTGGCAAGCAGGGCGGTAAGCAGTGCAAGGCACAAGGGTAGGCGCATGGGGTGTCTCGTCTTCATTCCGTGGAGGAGCATGATGTCTATAACAGTAGGCCCGATGACAAGTGTTCGCCCACAAAAAAGGCCTCCGAAGAGGCCTTTTCACGTTACGCCGCTTTCGCGAGCGCTACTGGATCAGCAGCTGTAGTACAGCTCGTATTCCAGTGGGTGTACGAAGGTGCGTACTTTGATTTCTTCTTCGCTTTTCAGGGCGATGTAAGCGTCGATGAAGTCGTCGCTGAAAACGCCGCCTTTGGTCAGGAACGCACGACCTTTGTCCAGCTCTTCCAGGGCTTCTTTCAGGCTACCGCAAACTTGTGGGATCTCTTTCGCCTCTTCAGGCGGCAGGTCGTACAGGTTTTTGTCAGCAGCGTCGCCAGGGTGGATCTTGTTCTGGATGCCGTCCAGGCCAGCCATCAACAGTGCAGCGAAGCCCAGGTACGGGTTGGCTGCTGGATCCGGGAAGCGTGCTTCGATACGGCGAGCGCGAGGGCTCGACACGTAAGGAATACGGATCGAAGCGGAACGGTTGCGAGCCGAGTAGGCCAACATCACTGGAGCTTCGAAACCTGGGACCAGACGCTTGTAGGAGTTGGTCGACGGGTTGGTGAAGCCGTTCAGGGCCTTACCGTGCTTGATGATGCCGCCGATGAAGTACAGGGCGGTATCGGACAGGCCGGCATAACCTTCGCCTGCAAAGGTGTTCTTGCCATCTTTGGCGATGGACAGGTGAACGTGCATACCCGAACCGTTGTCGCCATACAGCGGCTTAGGCATGAAGGTCGCGGTGCGGCCGTATGCATCAGCAACGTTGTGTACGCAGTACTTCAGGGTCTGAACTTCGTCAGCCTTGGCGACCAGGGTGTTGAACTTCACACCGATTTCGTTCTGGCCGGCAGTTGCCACTTCGTGGTGGTGAACTTCGATGACCAGGCCCATTTCTTCCATGGCGTTGCACATGGAGGTACGGATTTCATGGTCGTGGTCGAACGGCGGAACCGGGAAGTAGCCGCCTTTGACGCCTGGACGGTGGCCTTTGTTGCCGCCTTCCACGTCCTGGTCGGACATCCACGAACCTTGTTCGGAGTAGATTTTGAACATCGAACCGGAGATGTCGGACTTGAACTTCACTTCGTCGAAGATGAAGAACTCAGGCTCTGGACCGACGAAAACGGTGTCGCCGATACCGGTGGACTTCAGGTACTCCTCGGCACGCTTGGCGATGGCACGTGGGTCACGGTCATAGCCTTGCATGGTCGAAGGCTCGATCACGTCGCAAACCAGGATCAGGGTCGGCTCTTCGGTGAACGGATCGAGGACAGCAGTGCTGTCGTCCGGCATCAGGATCATGTCGGAGGCTTCGATGCCTTTCCAGCCAGCAATGGAGGAACCATCGAACATTTTGCCTTCTTCGAAGAAGGCTTCATCCAGCGCATCACGAGCCGGCATGGTCACGTGGTGCTGAGTGCCTTTGGTATCAGTGAAGCGCAGATCAATCCACTTGACGTCATGATCTTTGATGAGTTGAACCGACTTCGACATAGTGCCTCCGGGTGGCTTCGGGCGGGTAGTGGAGTGCCCTTAGAATATGGGTGATGCCGGCGCGAATACTCTGCCTTGGCAACCTGCCTCACAAGGGAGCAAATTGCATGCCAGTGCCCCGACTTGGGTTTTCTGCCCCAATATCACGCTTACAAAGGTGCAAAGCGCCTTAAAACTGAAAATCTCGCCCCTTAATGTAGCGCTCAATTTCACAATTGACCTGTTTTGGTGCATCGAAAACCTTCTGCACATTAACTGGTTAAACCTTGAGCAATTTCCGCTATAATCCGCGCCCCCCTTTTTCGGCTGGCCCTGCGCGCGCTGTTTTCATGAAACTAATCGTAAAAGTCTTCCCCGAGATCACCATAAAGAGCCGCCCGGTACGGACGCGTTTCATCCGTCAATTGGCCAAGAACATCCGTGCCGTGCTCCGCGATCTGGACCCGGCTGTGGTGGTGAACGGCGTGTGGGACAACCTCGAGCTGGAAACGCACGTCAGTGATCCAAAAGCCCTGAAGGACATGACCGAGCGGCTGAGCTGCATGCCGGGCATCGCGCATTTCCTGCAGGTCGACGAGTACCCGTTGGGTGACTTCGACGACATCGTCGCCCAGTGCAAGCAGCACTACGGTGAGTCGCTGACCGGGAAGATTTTTTCGGTGCGCTGCAAGCGTGCCGGCAAGCACGAATTCAGCTCGATGGACGTCGAGAAATACGTCGGCAGCCAGCTGCGTCGTCAGTGCGGCGCCGCCGGTATTTCGCTCAAGAACCCGGAAATCGAAGTTCGCATCGAAATTCGCGACCAACGGTTGTTCGTGATCCACAGCCAGCACAACAGCATCGGCGGTTATCCGCTGGGCGCGCTGGAACAGACCCTGGTGCTGATGTCCGGCGGTTTCGATTCCACCGTCGCGGCTTACCAGATCATGCGCCGTGGGCTGATGAGCCATTTCTGCTTCTTCAACCTCGGCGGGCGTGCCCACGAATTGGGCGTGATGGAAGTCGCGCACTTCATCTGGAAGAAGTACGGCAGCTCCCAACGCGTGTTATTTGTCAGTGTGCCTTTCGAGGAAGTGCTGGGAGAAATTCTCGGCAAAGTCGATAACAGTCATATGGGCGTAGTATTGAAGCGTATGATGTTGCGCGCTGCGTCCCGAATCGCTGATCGGCTGGACATCGAGGCGCTGGTCACCGGCGAAGCGATTTCCCAGGTTTCCAGCCAGACGCTGCCGAACCTGTCCGTGATCGACTGCGTGACCGACAAGCTGGTATTGCGCCCGCTGATCGCCAGTCACAAGCAGGACATCATCGACATGGCCAACGAAATCGGCACCGCCGATTTCGCCAAGCACATGCCAGAGTACTGCGGGGTCATTTCGGTGAACCCCAAGACCCACGCCAAGCGTCCACGCGTGGAGCATGAAGAGAAAGAATTCGATATGGCGGTGCTCGAGCGTGCGCTCGAGAACGCCAAACTGGTGCCGATCGATCGCGTGATCGACGAATTGGGCCAGGATGTGCAGATTGAAGAAGTCAGTGAAGCGCTGGCCGGTCAGATCATCATCGACATCCGCCACCCGGATGCCGCCGAAGACGACCCGCTTGAGCTTGCTGGCATCGAGGTACAAACGATGCCGTTTTATGCTCTGAACGCTCGTTTCAAGGAACTGGACCCTACTCGCCAGTACCTGCTGTATTGCGACAAAGGCGTGATGAGTCGCCTGCATGCTCACCATTTGCTCAGTGAGGGGCATGCCAATGTGCGCGTTTATCGACCGAGCTAAGAGCCCGGGGCTGTTTGCCTGTGGCCTGCGTCACCGGCCCCCCGACGCCGCCGTCAAGCTGTAACGGCAAGGCCTGACTCTACTGTAAATCGCTGCCAAGACTTGTCAGCACACCGAATCCTCTGATCGAGATACACAAGTGATCGAAAATCTACGCAACATCGCCATCATTGCTCACGTTGACCATGGTAAAACCACCCTGGTAGACAAGCTCTTGCGTCAATCCGGCACCCTGGAGCGCAACGAGCTCAACGACGAGCGCGTGATGGACTCCAACGACCAGGAGAAAGAGCGCGGTATTACCATTCTGGCGAAAAACACCGCTATCAACTGGAACGGCTACCACATCAACATCGTGGACACCCCGGGCCACGCCGACTTCGGCGGCGAAGTTGAACGTGTAATGTCGATGGTTGACTCCGTTCTGCTGCTGGTTGACGCTCAAGACGGCCCTATGCCGCAAACCCGTTTTGTGACCAAGAAGGCTTTCGAAGCCGGCCTGCGTCCAATCGTGGTGATCAACAAGGTTGACCGTCCAGGCGCACGTCCGGACTGGGTTCTGGACCAGATCTTCGACCTGTTCGACAACCTCGGTGCTACCGAAGAACAGCTGGACTTCAAAGTCGTCTACGCCTCGGCCCTGAACGGCATTGCCGGTCTGGAACACACCGACATGGCTGAAGACATGACTCCGCTGTACCAGTCGATCGTCGACAACGTACCTGCGCCGAAAGTTGACCGTGACGGTCCGTTCCAGATGCAAATTTCCGCTCTGGACTACAACAGCTTCCTGGGTGTTATCGGTGTTGGCCGTATCGCTCGTGGTCGCATCAAGCCGAACACTCCGGTTGTGGCTATCGATGCTGACGGCAAGAAGCGTAACGGTCGTATCCTGAAGCTGATGGGTCACCACGGTCTGCACCGCATCGACGTTGAAGAAGCAGCTGCCGGCGACATCGTCTGCATCAGCGGCTTCGACCAGCTGTTCATCTCCGACACTCTGTGCGACCCACTGAACGTCGAAGCGATGAAGCCGCTGACTGTTGACGAACCAACCGTTTCGATGACCTTCCAGGTAAACGACTCGCCTTTCTGCGGTAAAGAAGGCAAGTTCGTGACCAGCCGTAACATCAAGGAACGTCTGGACAAAGAGCTGCTGTACAACGTTGCTCTGCGCGTTGAAGAAGGCGACTCGGCTGACAAGTTCAAGGTTTCCGGCCGTGGTGAGCTGCACCTCTCGGTACTGATCGAAACCATGCGTCGCGAAGGCTTCGAAATGGGCGTTGGTCGTCCGGAAGTGATCATCCGCATGGTTGACGGCGTCAAGCACGAACCGTACGAAAACGTGACCATCGACCTGCCGGAAGAATCCCAGGGCTCGATCATGGAACAGATCGGTATCCGTAAAGGCGACCTGACCAACATGGTTCCGGATGGCAAGGGCCGTGTGCGCCTTGAGTACAACATCCCGGCTCGTGGCCTGATCGGTTTCCGTAACGAGTTCCTGACCCTGACCTCCGGTGCAGGCATCCTGACCTCGATCTTCGACCGTTACGACGTGATGAAGTCCGGCGATATGTCCGGCCGTCAGAACGGCGTTCTGGTTTCGGTTGCTACCGGTAAGGCGCTGACTTACTCGCTGGAAACCCTGCAAGCTCGCGGCAAACTGTTCCTGGGTCACGGTGAAGACGTGTACGAAGGTCAAATCGTCGGCATCAACAGCCGCGACAACGACCTGGGTGTTAACCCGACTAAAGGCAAGAAGCTCGACAACATGCGTGCTTCGGGTAAAGACGAAACCATCGCACTGGTTCCGCCTATCCGTTTCACCCTGGAGCAGGCTCTGGAGTTCGTACAAGAAGACGAACTGTGTGAAGTCACTCCTAAGTCCATCCGTCTTCGCAAGAAGATCCTGGGCGAAAGCGAGCGTACCCGCGCTGCCAAGAAAAGCGGCAACTGAGTTTCGACTTAGTTAGCGCTTGAAAAAACGCCCCCGACCGCAAGGTCGGGGGCGTTTTTGTTTGTCTGGAGCAAAAATCAAAAGATCGCAGCCTGCGGCAGCTCCTACGTTGGATTGGCGTACATCCCGTAGGAGCTGCCGAAGGCTGCGATCTTTTCGGGTTTAAAACCTTTCCAACGTCCGGCTACTGCTGCTCTCGCGCACGACTTCTTTTGGCTTGTACGCGCAATACCCAGGCCGTGGGCCGATTTTCGGGTGATTGCGGCACGTGTCCGGGCGCTTTTCATAAATAGTGCACAAACGGCTCTTACGATCCAGGTACAGGCAATCGTTGTTGCTCATGCGCTGGAGCGTGAAGATCTCGGACTTCTGGTTATAGCGCTCGACGATTCCTTCCTTTTGCAAGCGCTTGGCGATGTTCTTTGGTGGTTCGCCGAGTTCGAATTCGTCGACGATGCCGATGCGGATCAGGTCTTTGATCTTGACCTCGACCGGCAGCGTGCAGCAACTGGACACGCACGAGCCGCACATCGGGGCAGAGTACTTGGCCCAGGTATCGAGACGGTCGATCTCCGCGGCGGCGATCAGGTTCGGCTTCATCATGTGGTATTACCAGCGTGCATCAGGGCGCGCGATCATACCGGGACGGGTGATTTTTTGAACGACCATTTGCCGGTTTTTTATGGCTACGCTGAATTTTCCAAACTATCGGCACGCCATCTGCATCTTTTCAACGCGTACCGGCAAGGACAGAGGCTTGATTCAGGCGATTGCAAAAAACGCCGAACCAGTGCATTTGTCTCGTGTCAGACCGACTAGGCTCAGTCAATTCCATGCTCGCCCGAGGTCCTATCGATGACTCAAGAACCACTTGTTCGCGAAGCTGAGGTGGCCGCATTTCGCGACGCCGTATTGACCAAACTTACCTATGCAGTGGGCAAGGACCCGGATCACGCCTTTGACCATGACTGGTTTGAAGCCATTGCCCTGGCCGCACGTGATCACATGGTCGAGCACTGGATGGACCACACGCGGCAGATCTACCGCAAAGGCCAGAAGCGCGTTTACTACCTCTCGCTGGAGTTCCTCATCGGCCGCTTGCTCTACGATAGCCTGAGCAACCTTGGCCTGCTCGACGTGGCCCGCGAAGCGCTGACCGAGTTGGGCGTAGACCTGGAGCGCATTCGCCTGCTGGAGCCGGACGCTGCGCTGGGCAACGGTGGTCTCGGTCGTCTGGCGGCGTGCTTCATGGAAAGCATGTCGACACTCGGGATTGCCGGCCATGGCTACGGTATTCGTTATGAACACGGCTTGTTCCGTCAGGCGATTGTCGATGGTTGGCAGCAGGAGCAGACCGAAAACTGGCTGAATTTCGGCAACCCCTGGGAGTTCGAGCGGCCGGAAGTGATTTACCCGATCGGTTTCGGCGGTGGCGTAGAGACCGTGGTCGATGCCAGCGGCAAGACCAGGCAAGTCTGGTCGCCTTCGGAAACCGTGCGGGCGGTAGCCTATGACACGCCGGTGGTCGGCTGGCGCGGCGCTAGCGTCAACACCTTGCGCCTGTGGCGTGCACGGGCCATGGAGGATTTGCATCTGGAGCGTTTCAACGCCGGAGATCACTTGGGTGCGGTGGCCGAAGTGGCCCGTGCAGAAAGCATCTCCCGTGTGCTGTATCCGGCTGACAGCACCGAGGCCGGTCAGGAGCTGCGGCTGCGTCAGGAGTACTTCTTCGTCGCCGCCTCCTTGCAGGACCTGTTGCGCCGTCACCGCAACATGCACACCTCGGTGCTGACCCTGGGCGATCACGCGGCGATCCAGCTCAACGACACTCACCCCTCGATCGCCGTGGCCGAATTGATGCGTCAACTGATCGATGTGTACGACGTGGCGTGGGATGCGGCCTGGCAGATCACTGTCGATACGCTTTCCTACACCAACCACACGCTGCTGCCGGAAGCGCTGGAAACCTGGCCGGTGGGGCTGATGGAGCGGATGTTGCCGCGGCACATGCAGATCATCTATTTGATCAACGCCCAGCACATCGACTCGCTGCGAGCCAAAGGCATTCATGACTTTGACGTATTGCGCGCGGTGTCGCTGATCGAAGAAGACAACGGTCGCCGGGTGCGCATGGGTAATCTGGCGTTTCTGGGTTCCCACAGTGTTAACGGCGTGTCCGGCTTGCACACGCAACTGATGCGCAGCACGGTGTTTTCCGAGCTGCACAAGCTGTATCCGGAGCGGATCAACAACAAGACCAACGGCATTACATTCCGCCGCTGGCTCTATCAGGCCAACCCGGAACTGACGGCGATGATGGTCGATGCGCTGGGCCCGGACTTGTTGGATAACCCGGAGCAACGGCTGATCGGCCTGGAGCCGTTTGCCGAGAAGGCGGCGTTCCGCAATAAGTTCGCCGAGCAGCGTCTGCACAGTAAAAAGGCGTTGGCCTATCTGATTCATGAACGGTTGGGGATCGCGGTTAACCCGGCGGCGATGTTCGACGTGCAGGTCAAACGGATTCACGAGTACAAACGCCAGTTGCTCAACCTGATGCACACCGTGGCGCTGTATCAGGCGATCCGCGCCGAGCCGGAAATCGATTGGGTGCCGCGGGTGAAGATCTTCGCCGGCAAAGCCGCGGCCAGTTACCACCAGGCCAAACTGATCATCAAGCTGACCAACGATATCGCTCGAGTGGTGAACAACGACCCGACGGTGCGCGGCCTGTTGAAGGTGGTGTTCTTGCCCAACTACAACGTCAGCCTGGCGGAGAGCATCATTCCGGCGGCCGACTTGTCGGAGCAGATTTCTACGGCCGGTTTTGAGGCTTCCGGTACCAGCAACATGAAGTTCGGCCTCAACGGCGCACTGACCATCGGCACTCTGGACGGTGCCAACGTGGAAATGAGTGAGCGCATTGGCGTGGAGCACATGTTCATCTTCGGTCTGACGGCGCAGCAGGTTGAGGCGCGCAAGCAGAATCACGAGTTCCACGCTGCGCCGGATATCGCCGCCTCCCATCGGCTGAACGATGTGTTGCAAGCAATTCGCGGCGGTGTGTTCTCCCCGGATGAGCCGTCGCGTTACACCGGGTTGATCGATTCGTTGATCGACTATGACCGCTTCCTGGTCTGCGCCGACTTCGACTCCTACTGGCACGCCCAGGCGCGGGTCGAAGAGCACTGGCACGACTCGAAGGCGTGGTGGCGCTCGGCAGTGCTCAACAGCGCGCGCATGGGCTGGTTCTCGTCCGACCGGACCATTCGCGAGTACGCCACGGATATCTGGAAAGCGCTGGAGTAATATTTTGTAGTAGTTCTGGGCAAGCATTCGTTGGCCTGACAAGATCGCAGCCTTCGGCAGCTCCTACAAGATCGCGTACAACTGCGCTTTTGTAGGAGCTGCCGAAGGCTGCGATCTTTACGGGCTTAGGGATATCGACCATGCAATGGATTTTCATGCTGATAGGGCTGGTGCTGGGCTGGGTGCTCGATGAGTCTTTCGGCGATGCGCTGATTGGCGCATTGATCGGCCTGGGTGCAGGCCAGGCGATGGTGCTCAAGCGCCTGAATTCACAAGCGGACGAGCAGCGTCGCCAGCTGGAACAGGCGCAGGTTGCCCTCGGCGAGGTCGAACAGCGGCTGGCGTTACTGGAAACCCATGGTGTCCAATCAGCTCCGCTCCCTGAGTCAACAACGGCCAGCGAGCCGACCCTTTCTCCTGAAATTGTCTTTGAGCAGACTTCTGAGCCTGGCCCGGCGCCGTTGCCTGTCGCGCAGGACCTGGTCTGGGAATTGCCGCCCGAATTAGAACCGGTACACGCGAGCATCACGCCTGAGCCTGCCGATCTCTGGACCCCGCACCCCAGCGCACCCCAACAACCAGCCGAACCCCGTGGCCCGAATCTGATTGAGCGCGCCATTGCCTCTGCCCGCAACTGGCTATTCGGCGGCAACACCGTACTGCGGGTCGGCGTGGTGCTGTTGTTCTTCGGTCTGGCGTTCCTGCTGCGTTACGCCACCGAAGGCATGGTGGTGCCGATTGAATTGCGTTACGCGGGGGTCGCTGCGGCGGCGCTGGCCTTGCTGGGTCTGGGTTGGTGGTTGCGGCTGCGCAACACCAATTATGCGTTGATCCTGCAGGGCACCGGCATCGCCGTGCTGTACCTGACAGTGTTTGCCGCCATGCGCTTGCACCCGTTGCTCGACCCGACGGCGGCGTTGGGCTTGCTGGTGGCGGTGACGATCTTCTCGGCGATTCTGGCGATCACCCAAGACTCGCTCGCACTGGCCTGCGCGGCGGCACTGGGCGGGTTTGCCGCGCCGATCCTGACGTCCACTGGCGCCGGCAACCATGTCGCGCTGTTCAGCTATTTCGCCTTGCTCAACGCCGGCATCCTCGCCATCGCCTGGTTCAAGGCCTGGCGGCCGCTGAACCTGATCGGCTTCGCTGGCACCTTCGGCATCGGTTTCGCTTGGGGCTTGCGTTCTTACACGCCGGAACTGCTGTGGAGCACCGAGCCGTTCCTGATTGTGTTTTTCCTGATGTACCTTGCGATTGGCTTGTTGTTCGCCCGGCGCAAACTGCTCGAGATGACTGATGCGCCGGAGGATGAAAGCCGAGAGGCGTTGCTGCGCTGGTCGGCTCGCAAGGGTGACTACGTCGACGGCACGATGTTGTTTGGTCCGCCGCTGGTGGGCTTCGGTTTGCAGTTCGCGCTGATCCATCATGTTGAGTTCGCTGCCGCGTTCAGTGCGCAGGCGTTGGGCGTTATTTACATGGGCCTGGCGCGTTTTCTCAGCGGCGGCCGGGCCCTGCTGCTGGCGGAAACCTGCCTGGCGCTGGGGGTGATTTTCGCCAGCCTGGCGATTCCGTTGGGCCTGGATGCGCGCTGGACGGCGGCCGCCTGGGCGGTGGAGGGCGCGGGGATCTTCTGGCTCGGCCTGCGTCAGCATCGGCCGTTGGCGCGAGCGTTTGCCTTGCTGTTGCAACTGGGTTCGGCGCTGGCATTCCTCAGCAAATTGAGCTGGGGCGACAGCAGCCTGCTGGCTGGCTCGCCGCTCGGTGCGCTGATGCTCGGCGTGGCGTTGCTGTTCAGTTTCTACCACTTGCGCAACGCTTCCCCGGAGCAATCCTCGGCCTGGGAACGCAAGGGCTTGCCGGTATTGGCCTGTGCCGGTCTGACGTTCCTTTATCTGCTGGCGCCGTTGTTCTTCTTCACCCACGGCACTGCAATCAGTTGGGCGTTGGCTGGTTTGGCGACATTGTTCGTCGGCTTGCGCCTGCAATCGCGGACCTTCCTGTTTACTGCGTTCGCGGTGCAACTGCTTGGCGGTGTGTTGTTCCTGCTGCGGCTGCAAGGCGCCAGTGGTGAGGCAGCGGCGGTGTTCAGCGCTGGTTGGAGCGGTTTGTTGACCGCTTCGTTGATTGGCCTGGCGCTGATCGGCGGGATGCTGTTCGCCGCCCGCGACGACATGGTGCGCAGTGACGCGCGGTTGCTGCGTGGGTTGTCGGTGGTGTTGCTGGCGGGGTTGGTGCTGATCAATCTGGCGGTGCTGTTCGTATTGCCGTGGCAAACGGCGAGCGCGGTGTGGGCGGCCAGCGGTCTGCTGATCATCTGGTTGAGCCTGTACTTGCAGCAGCGGGTGAGTTTTGTTTTTGGCTTGTTGTTGCAGGTGATCGGCGGCGCGGCGTTCCTGATTGCCGGTCCCGAACTGCTCGGGCCGCTCAGTAGCGAAGGTCTGCGGCCACTGGGCCACAGTGGTTTCTGGACGCCAATGGTGCTCGGGCTGGCAGCGATGGTCGGCGCTTGGCGTTTGCAGCTTGGCAATCATGCCAGCGCGTTTGATGCCTTGAGCTTACGACGTTTGTCCGAGTTGTTGCTGGTGTGGGGCGCAGCGTGGTGGGCACTGGCGTCGATTAGCGAAGTGCTACGGTTTGCGCCGCTGAACCTGCAAGCCACGCTGTTGCTGGGCATCGCGGCGCTGAGTGTTGCGTTGTGGACGTTGTTGTCCCGGCGATTGCAATGGCCGGCACTGGGCGTGCTCTGCACTTTGCTGACTCCAGCGGCGGCGCTGGTGTTGGTCGCAGCCTGGCACTCGCGTTATCACCCGGCGGCGAATATCGGCTGGCTGGCATGGGCGGCGGTGTTCGGGGTGCATTTCATCTCGTTGCGACGCTTGACGCCGATGCTCCCCGCGCGCGTATTGAGCGCTGCTCACGTGCTGGGTTGCTGGCTGTTGATCGGCGTGTTGGCGCTGGAGCTGCGTTACGGCTTGCTGGTGCTGTCCGAGCAGTACAACGCCTGGCGCTGGCTGGGTTGGGCGATCCTGCCAAGCCTGTATCTGGTGCTGATGGCCGCACCCCGCGCGTGGCCGTGGCCGGTGTCGGCGTATGCCCGCGAGTACCGCGTGTACGCCGCACTGCCGCTGGCGCTGCTGATGCTCGGCTGGTTCTGGCTGGCGAACATCGCCAGTGACGGCACCGCCGAACCGCTGCCTTATCTGCCGTTGCTCAATCCGCTGGAAATCGGCCTGCTATTTGCCTTGTTCGGCGTTTATGTCTGGTCGCGCAGTGCGGTCAGCCAATTGGCGAATCGCGCCGGTTACACCGAGCGCGCCACGCAAGTAGTGGCCGGGGTTTCGCTGTTTGCCTTCTTCACCGCGCTGGTGATGCGCAGCGCCCACCATTGGGGTGGTGTGCCGTTTGAGCTGGATGCCTTGCTGGAGTCGATGTTGGTGCAGGCGGGCTTGTCGATCGTCTGGACCCTGATTGCCCTGAGCCTGATGATCGGCGGCCATTTGCGCCATCGTCGGGAAGTCTGGCTGGTCGGTGCGGCGTTGATTGCGCTGGTGGTCGCCAAACTGGTCTTTGTCGAATTGAGTCACCGCGGCGGGCTGGCGCGGATCGTGTCGTTTATCGGCGTGGGCGTGTTGCTGCTGGTAGTGGGCTATTTCGCACCGCTGCCGCCCAAACGTGCCGAACCAACGCCTGGGCCTGAAAATCCGGCTAATGAGTCTGAAGGAGTGTCGTCTTGAATCTGAAGTGGTCGCTGGGCGCTGTTGGACTCTGTGTGGCGTTGTCGGTCACGGCTCAAGAAGCACCGGCAGACTTCACCACACAGGTGCCGTTGAGCCTGAGCGGTGAGGGGCCGTGGTATCGCCTCGATTTGCCGCTGGCAGTGCAATTGAATGCGCGCCAGACCGATCTCGGTGATGTGCGGGTGTTCAACGCTGCCGGTGAGGTGCAGGCCTATTCGCTGGCGCGGGAGCAGGCGCAGAGCCGCGAGAGTCTTGTGGTGAGTGACGTTAAGTGGTTCCCGCTTTACGACTCGGCCTCTGCCCGTGAGGCGGTGCCGAGCGTGCGCGTGCAGTCGAACGCCAATGGCACGCTGGTGGAAGTCCAGCCATCAAATCAGCTCAAGGCTGGCGAAGCAGTACTGCGCGGCTGGTTGCTGGATGCCAGTGCGATCAAGGTGCCGTTGCAGCAGTTGATCCTCGACTGGACCAGCGAGCAGGACGGTTTCCAGCGTTTCAGCATCGAGGCCAGTGACGATTTGCAGCATTGGCAGTCGTGGGGCGAAGGGCAGGTGGCGCGGTTGTCGTTTGCCGACGAACGGGTCGAGCAGCATGAAGTTGGATTGCCGGGGCAGAGCGCGCGTTATCTGCGCTTGCTGTGGAATGCCCCGCAGGCGGCCCCCGTGCTGACCTCGGCGCAACTGCAAAGCGCCAGTTCCAGTTATCTGCCGCAGCCGTTGGTCTGGTCCGAGCCGTTGGCCGGCAGCAGCACCAAGGCCGGCGAATACACCTGGCAATTGCCGATGGGCTTGAGCGTCGAGCAGTTGCAGATTGAGTTAAGTCAGGCCAACAGCCTGGCGCCGGTGACCCTGTCGGGGCGTCGCGAAAGCAGCTTGCCGTGGCAGACCTTGAGCAGCGGTTTGCTCTATCGGCTGATGCAAAATGGTCAGGACGTGGTGCAAAACCAATTGCAGCTGCCTGGCCATGTGGTGCAGCAGTTGAAACTGACCGTCGATGAGCGCGGCGGCGGCTTGGGCGCACAAGCGCCGGCAGTGCGCTATGCCGTACGCTCGACCCAGGTGGTGTTCCTCGCTCGCGGGGCAGGGCCGTACACACTCGCGTTGGGTAGCGCGACGGTCAAAGCGGCGAGCTTGCCACTGTCGACGCTGATTCCCGATGACAGTCCCAAGCGTCTGGCGACTTTGGGCCAGGCCAAGGTCGAGGGTGCGGCGGTGATGACTTCGCAGGCCAGCGCAGTGGCGCCGATTGTCCCAGGCACCCACTGGAAGAAGATCGGCCTATGGGCGGTGCTCTTGCTCGGTGTGGCGGGCTTGGCGGGAATGGCGTTCAGTTTGCTGCGCAAGCCCCCCGTCAAATCCTGAAACTGGCACCAATCTCGCGGCCACATTCCGTCGGTTTCGAACTACGCTCAACCCCGCGCACGAACTCTATTCAGTGAATCTCGTCTGATAAGAGGAATTGCGCGTCGACTCGCGTTAAACTGCGCGGGTTTTTAGCCCCTATTCTTCCGGAGCCTTCCATGTCCCGCGTTACCCTGAGTCGCTATTTGATTGAGCAGACCCGTAGCAACAACACACCTGCCGATCTGCGTTTCCTGATCGAAGTGGTGGCGCGCGCCTGCAAGGAAATCAGCCACGCCGTGTCCAAGGGCGCCTTGGGTGGTGTTCTGGGCAGTATGGGCACTGAGAACGTTCAGGGCGAAGTGCAGAAGAAACTCGACGTGATCTCCAACGAGATCCTGCTCGAAGCCAACGAATGGGGCGGTCACCTGGCCGGCATGGCGTCCGAAGAAATGGACAATGCCTACCAGATCCCGGGCAAATACCCGAAAGGCGCCTACCTGCTGGTATTCGACCCACTGGACGGCTCGTCGAACATCGATATCAACGCACCGGTCGGTACCATCTTCTCGGTGCTGCGTTGCCCGAACGAATACCTGAGCCAGAACGAAGCCTTGAACGAAAAGGCCTTCCTGCAGCCAGGTACCGAGCAGGTAGCCGCCGGTTATGCCATCTACGGCCCGCAGACCATGCTGGTGCTGACCCTGGGTGATGGCGTGAAAGGCTTTACCCTGGACCGTGAAATGGGCAGCTTCGTGCTGACCCATGAAGACATCAAGATCCCGACCTCCACTCAGGAATTCGCGATCAACATGTCCAACCAGCGTCACTGGGAAGCTCCGGTACAGCGCTACGTCGGCGAATTGCTGGCTGGCGAAGACGGCCCGCTGAAAAAGAACTACAACATGCGCTGGGTCGCCGCGATGGTGGCCGACGTGCACCGCATCCTGACCCGTGGTGGCCTGTTCATGTACCCACGTGACAGCCGCGAGCCTTCCAAGCCAGGCAAACTGCGTTTGATGTATGAAGCCAACCCGATGTCGTTCCTGGTTGAACAGGCTGGCGGCGCTTCCACCGACGGTCACCAGCGTATCCTCGACATCAAGCCGGAAGGCCTGCACCAGCGTGTAGCGGTGTTCCTGGGCTCGAAGCAGGAAGTTGAACGCGCCACGGCTTACCACAAGGAATAAACCATGACCGCGCCCTGGCAGCCGTTGCTCGAATGGTGGTTCGGTTTAGCCGACAACCCTAACGATGTAGCGGCGCGACAGGGCACGTTGTGGTTCGGTAAGCGTGACAGCCAGGACCTCGAAGCGCGCAGGCGTTTCGGGGACTTGGTGGAACAGGCACTGGCCGGCGGATTGACCGAGTGGACGCAACGTCCCGAAGGTTGGCTGGCCCTGGTGTTGTTGCTCGACCAGTTACCGCGAATGATCTTTCGCCAAACCCCCCAATCCTTTGCAGGCGACGTGAGCGCTCAGGCTCTGGTGGCGCAAGGCATTGCCGCGGATTTCGATCGGCAACTGCTGCCCATCCAGCGGGTGTTCATCTACCTGGTGTTCGAGCATTGCGAGCATCTTGCGGTGCAGAACGAAGCGATCTCACGCTTTGCCGACTTGCTGGCTCAGCAACCCGAGGCGGATCGTGCGGTGTTTGCCGATAACCTCGATTACGCCGAGCGGCATCAGAAAATCATCGCCCGGTTTGGACGGTTTCCCCATCGCAACGAGATTCTTGGGCGTGAGAGTACGCCTGAAGAGCTGGCGTTTTTGAGTGGGCCCGGGTCGCGGTTTTAACGAGCGGGCTGATCTCACGCGTTCACGTGTAAAAGTCGTTTCATCAACAGCGTTGGCAGGTTTTTTCGTGTTTCGGCAATGATGTGGATGTAGACCGTTTTGTCTCGAATCTCATAAATGACCCGGTTCATCCCTGACAGGACTTGCCGATACTGGCCTATATTGAGTCTCTCGATTTCTTCCGGAATTGAGCCCGCACAAGGCTGTGTCGCCAAGTGACGGATGGCTGCCTTCAACGTGGCATAGGTGTTTTGCCATGTTTGGGCAGAGAACTGTTTGGTGATATAGCTTCGGAGCTCTTTGAGGTCTATTTCTGCGGACTGAAGAATGACGACAGTGAAGCTCATTGATGATCAGCCTCGTCCAGTTCTGCGAAGACGTCCTCCGCACTCCGAAATTTGCCTTCCTCAATTTCACGGTTGCCCATTGCCAGTAGCTTAAGAAGGGCCATTGTGTCTTCTTGCTCTTCGAAGCTTTTCACATCCATGACCACCAGTTTTGCTTCACCGTTTTGGGTGATCACCAAGGGTTCACGGCTTTCGGTGATCGTCTTGACGATTTCGGCGGTATGGCTTTTCAGGTAGCTGATGGGTTTGATTTGAGAGGAAAGCTTCATGAGATCGATCTCCTTCTGGTGGGTAGGACTGAGTTTAGTCTTAATTCAGTCCTTCGTCAGTTTCACCAGACAGGCGCACTCAAAGTGCGCCGCGTGGTTTTAAATCCTGAAACTACCCACCAACTGCTTCAACCGCGCCGCTTGCTGCTCAAGATCGGCACACGCACGCAAGGTCGATTGCAGGTTCTCCACGCCTTCCTGGTTCAGGGTGTTGATCTCGGTGATGTCGACGTTGATCGACTCGACCACGGCGGTTTGTTCTTCGGTAGCGGCGGCCACTGACTGGTTCATGCCGTCGATTTCGCCGATGCGCTGGGTCACGCTGCCCAGGCGCTCGCCGGCCTGGTTGGCGATGCCGACGCTGCTTTCGCTCTGACGCTGACTGTCGGTCATGATGGTGACGGCCTCACGGGCGCCGACTTGCAGCTCTTCAATCATCTTCTGCACTTGCTGCGCTGAATCCTGGGTGCGATGTGCGAGGTTGCGCACTTCGTCGGCAACGACTGCGAATCCACGTCCGGCCTCACCCGCGCGAGCGGCTTCGATCGCGGCGTTGAGGGCCAGCAGGTTGGTCTGCTGCGAGATGCTGGTGATCACTTCGAGAATCTGCCCGATGTTCACCGTGTTGCTGTTCAACGTTTCGATGTTGCCGCACGAGTCGCTGATTTTTGCCGACAACTGCTGCATCGCCGTGATGGTTTTATCCACCACTTGCTGACCGTCTTCAGCCAGGCTGCGGGCGTCGCTGGAGTGTTGCGAGGCAAGGGCGGCGTTCTGGGCGATTTCCTGGGCGGCAGCGCCGAGCTGATTGATTGCCGCGGCTACGCTGCTGGTGCGCGAGGCTTGCTGGTCGGAATTGAACATCGACGAGTTGGAGGCGCTGACCACTCGCAGGGCGACTTCGTTGACTTGGCCGGTGGCTGACGCCACTTCACGGATCGAGGTGTGAATACGCTCGACGAAGCGGTTGAACGAGGTGCCCAGCGCCCCGAATTCGTCCTGGCCATGAATGGTCAGGCGTTTGGTCAGGTCGCCTTCGCCTTCGGCGATGTCATGCATGGCGCGGCCCATGGTCAGCAGCGGTTGCATCAGGACGCGGATCAGCATGCCGAGCAGCGTGATGATGATCACCACGGCAATCACCATGGCGATGATCGCCGAGGTACGGAACTCGCTGAGCATCGAGAACGCTGCGTCCTGGTCGAGCACCAAGGCCACGTACCAGTCAGCCGACGGCACGCCGTTGATGTGGGTGAACGAGATGAATTGGCTCTTGCCGTTCACCTCGACTTCCTTCATGCCGGGGCTGATCTTCGGTGCGCCAGCGGGATAGGCCTCGGCGAGGCTTTTAAGCACCAGTTTGCTGTCCGGGTGAATGAGGATCTTGCCATCGGCGCTGACGATGAATGCGTGGCCGTGGCCGCCGAAGTTCAGCGAGTTGATGATGGCGCTGATGCTGCTCAGGTCGATGTCCGCACCGGCGACGCCGATCATCTGGTTCTGATGCTGCACCGGGGTGGCCAGGGTGACCACCAGCTTGCCCGAGGACGCGCCGATGTAGGGTTCGGTCACGATGGTCTGCTGCGCGCTGTTGGCGGCTTTGTACCAGCCACGGGCGCGTGGGTCGTAGTCCGCCGCACGATTGGCGGTCGGAACCGAGAACATCACGCCGTCGGCGCTGCCGAAATAGCTCAACTGAAAGTTGCTGGTGTAGGCCGGGAGGCCGACGGCGCGCTTCAGACTGTCCGGCGCCGAGCCGTCCACGGCCACTTGCTGGGCCAGCGATTGCAGCAACTGAATGCGGCTCTCCAGCCAGGTCTGGATGTTGCTGGTGGTCAGGCTGCCGAGTTCCTGCATTGAGGATTCGGTGCTGCTGCGCAGGGTTTGGCGCTGACGGTAGTCGTTGAACAGAATGAAACAGGCGAACGCTACGGCCACCACAAGGGCGGCGGCGAGCAGGATCTTGTGGCTGAACTTCATGTTTCTGGTCATTTAGAGGCACTACCGCGGGAGGACTGGTCAACAAAGGAGCGTCAAATTGCCACAGGGCTTGGCGCTGCCTCTATGTCGACCGGCCAGCGCCAAAGATTAGGCGGGTTTTACGAAAACCGACGAAATGCCGGTCTGTGCGAAAAAAGTGCCTGATTTTTGGACGGAATGTCGATTTAACCCTTCAAGAAATACCCGGTGCCGGTGGGAACCAGAAGGGGGTTTTCTCTTCTAAGCTTCTGGTTGGCAGCCATGCCTTCCCCTTCACCAGGAGTTACACCATGTCGCTGCGATCTATCGCCTTGTTGTCGTTTTGCGTGCTGTTGGCTGCGTGCAGCAAGATCAACCAGGAAAACTATTCGAAACTGTCGACGGGCATGCCCAAGGCCGAGGTCGAAACCTTGCTGGGTAAACCTGCTGATTGTTCGGGCGCGTTGGGCATGTCCAGCTGCACCTGGGGCGACAAGAACAGCTTTATCAGCGTGCAGTACGCCGGTGACAAAGTGCTGATGTTTTCCGGGCAAGGCCTGAAGTAAACCGGGGCCAAACGCCCACGGGAGAAAAATAATGATGCGGTTAGTAATAGCTCTTTTGGCGGGTCTGTTGTTGGCCGGCTGCGCCACTTCTGGCGATGATTCGCTGGCGCCGAAAACGGTCCATAGCGTCAACCTCAAGCGTTACCAGGGTAAGTGGTACGAGTTGGCGCGCATGCCCATGTACTTCCAGCGTAACTGCGCGCAATCCGAAGCCCATTACACCCTCAAGACCGACGGTGACATGGAGGTGTTGAACCGTTGCCTGACCCCTGAGTGGAAATGGGAGGAGGCCAAGGGCACGGCAACGCCGCAGATTCCCGGTAAGAACGACAAGCTGTGGGTGAGTTTCGATAACTGGTTTACCCGCTTGTTGCCAGGCGTGACCAAGGGCAATTATTGGGTGCTGTATGTCAGCGATGATTACCAGACCGCGATTGTCGGTAGCCCCAATCGACGCTACCTCTGGCTGTTGTCACGCAAGCCGGAAGTCAACACCGATACTCGCGAGGAACTGCTGAGCAGGGCGCGTCAGCAGGGTTATGACACCACACGCCTGATCTGGCGGGTGTCGGACACCAAAATGGCCCAGACCTCGAAATAAACAAAAAGATCGCAGCCTGCGGCAGCTCCTACAAAGTTACGTAGGAGCTGCCGTAGGCTGCGATCTTTTGCTTTTAGCCGAGCAAGTCGCGCAACACTTGAGTGAAGGCACGGTTACTGTTTTCTTCGCCCGCGTGATGCCCGTCGCGCACCACCCACTTGCCGTTTACCAGCACGTCGCGCACTTGGCGGTCGCCACCGGCAAACAACCAGCGGTTCAGAATCCCGTCGCCACTGGCGGTGGCCAGGTAAGGGTCGTTGCCGTCGAGCACCAGCCAATCGGCGCGTTTGCCGACTTCCAATGCGCCAATCGGCTGGCCCAGTGCCTGTGCGCCACCGTCGAGTGCGGCGTCGTACAGGGTGCGCCCGACCATCGGCTGATCGGTGCCATACAAGCGGTTACGTCGCTGATCGCGCAGGCGCTGGCCGTATTCCAGCCAGCGCAGTTCTTCCACCACGCTCAACGACACATGGCTGTCCGAGCCAATGCCCATGCGCCCGCCCTGGGCGAGGAAGTCCACGGCCGGGAAAATTCCGTCGCCCAGGTTGGCCTCGGTAGTCAGGCACAAACCGGCGATGGCGCGACTCTTGGCCATCAAGCTGACTTCTTCCGGATTGGCGTGGGTCGCGTGGACCAGGCACCAGCGCTGATCGACATCGGTGTTTTCATACAGCCATTGCAACGGACGGCGACCACTCCAGCTCAGGCAGTCGTCGACTTCCTTTTGCTGCTCGGCGATGTGGATGTGCACCGGGCAGTGTTTGTCGCTGGCTGCCAGTACTTCGCTGATTTGCTGCGGCGTGACCGCCCGCAACGAGTGGAAGCACAGGCCCAGTTGTTGCGCCGGTTGTTGCGCCAGCAGTGGCTGCAAGCGTGCTTGCAGCTTCAGGTAGTTTTCCGTGCTGTTGATGAAGCGTCGCTGACCTTCATTGGGCGCCAGACCACCGAAACCGGAGTGGCTGTAGAGCACGGGCAGCAAGGTCAGGCCGATGCCGGAGGCGCTGGCTGCCTGACTGATTTGCAACGACAGTTCGGCCGGATCCGCGTACGGATGGCCGTTGTGGTCGTGGTGTACATAATGGAATTCGGCGACCGAGGTGTAACCGGCCTTGAGCATTTCGATGTACAGCTGACGGGCGATGATCCCGAGTTGTTCCGGACTGATTTTTCCGACGAGGCGATACATCAAATCGCGCCAGGTCCAGAAACTGTCGTTCGGATTGCCCGCCACTTCGGCCAACCCGGCCATCGCCCGCTGAAAGGCGTGCGAGTGCAAATTCGGCATGCCCGGCAGCAGCGGACCGCTCAGCCGTTCGGCGCCTTCAGCGCTGGCATCGGCCTGGATGTGGGTCAGCAGGCCATCGGCACTGACCTCAAGACGTACATTGTTAGCCCATCCATTAGGCAGTAGCGCGCGTTCGGCAAAGAAGGCGGACATGGTTCAGCACCCCATCGTGTGTTATTTGTATATACATATACAGACGTTTGCCTGCTCGGTAAACTCCGGCAAGCTAGGGTCTGTTGACGTTGGGTGACGAACCGCGGTCGTCACCCAGCGTCAACAGACCCATCACTTTCATCAACGAACAAGGATTTCCTGTGCCGACTCCGCCTGCAGTCTCACCGCTGAGTGCCAATCTGGGCGACAGTCCGGCGCCCTTGTACGCTCGCGTCAAACAGATGATCACCCAGCAAATCGACAGTGGAAACTGGCCGCCGCACTACCGCGTGCCGTCAGAAAGCGAGCTGGTCAGTCAGTTGGGTTTCAGCCGCATGACCATCAACCGCGCCCTGCGCGAGATGACGACTGACGGCCTG
The DNA here is from genome assembly GCF_001874645.1 of Pseudomonas frederiksbergensis. Taxonomy (NCBI): domain Bacteria; kingdom Pseudomonadati; phylum Pseudomonadota; class Gammaproteobacteria; order Pseudomonadales; family Pseudomonadaceae; genus Pseudomonas; species Pseudomonas frederiksbergensis. Next base: position 2,550,876 of record NZ_CP017886.1, on the reverse strand, counting down.
TTGGTGCGCATGCAGGGCGTCGGCACCTTTGTGGCCGAACCCAAGAGCCAGTCCGCGCTGTTCGAAGTGCATAACATTGCCGACGAAATCGCCTCCCGTGGTCATCGCCACACGTGCAAGGTCATCACTCTGGAAGAAGAGGCCGCCGGTTCCGAGCGCGCCCTGGCGCTGGACATGCGTGAAGGCCAGAAGGTCTTCCACTCGCTGATCGTGCATTTCGAGAACGACATTCCCGTGCAAATCGAGGACCGTTTCGTCAATGCCCTGGTCGCGCCGGAATACCTCAAGCAAGACTTCACCCTGCAAACGCCTTATGCCTATCTGAATCAGGTTGCGCCATTGACCGAAGGCGAGCACGTGGTCGAAGCGATTCTTGCCGAGCCTTCCGAATGCAAGTTGCTGCAGATTGAAAAAGGCGAGCCGTGCCTGCTGATCCGTCGTCGGACCTGGTCCGGGCGTCAGCCAGTGACGGCCGCTCGTCTGATCCACCCCGGTTCCCGTCATCGTCTGGAAGGGCGGTTCCATAAATAAAGAGCCATCAATAATAAGAGGCATGAATGAGCCAGTTGAACGTAATGCGTGCCGCCAATTATCCGCGCATGCCGTGGAAAAACGGCGGCGGCAGCACTGAAGAAATCACCCGCGATGCAGGCACTGGTCTGGATGGCTTTGGCTGGCGCCTGTCGATTGCCGATATCGGTGAGTCGGGCGGGTTCTCGACCTTTGCCGGTTACGAGCGGGTCATCACCGTGCTGCAGGGCGAAGGCATGACCTTGACGGTCGACGGCCAGAACACGCGGCCACTGTTACCGCTGGACCCGTTTGCGTTCAGCGGTGAAAGCCAGGTTTCCTGCACGCTGCTTGGCGGTGCGATTCGCGACTTCAACCTGATTTATGCGCCGAATCGTTACCAGGCGCGATTGCAGTGGGGCGATGGGGCCCAACGGTTTTTCAGTTCGGCGGGAGCGCTGCTGATTTTCAGCGTGGCTGAAGCGCTGAAGGTTCAGATCGATGGCAACGCGGCCCATGCTCTGGGTCGTCATGATTGCCTGCAACTGAGCGGTAACACCGGGCTGCTGGATGTTTCCGTCAGCGGCCAGTGCTGTGTGATTGAACTGACAGCGCTCTGATCCAGTCTTCTTAAAAAGATCGCAGCCTGCGGCAGCTCCTACGGAACAGGTTATCCCTGCGTAGGAGCTGCCGAAGGCTGCGATCTTTTGCTTTCTGGATTCCGGTAATCCGTTTCCCTGTGCGCACCAATTTGTTACCGAACGCCCCAGCGCGGCAAAAAAACGCGCACAGGTAACAATTGTCACTTCTCGAAAAAAAACCGCCAAAGAAAAACTGCTACCCGCCAAACCCTTGTCCCAAGGGCTTTCAGCCAGATACAAAACTTTATTGAAGGCCCATTCAGCAAGTTGGCCGCTTGATTGCATATGCTTGTATGTACAAGTAAAGACGTATGCGTATGAGTCACGAAGACTCGACCATCGTCCACTGATTCGCCGATGTGCACCGTTCGCGCATTGGCTTGCTCGCCCACTGTCTGGGCTGGTTTGGATTGATTGCTGAGGAGTTCTTTTCGTGACTGACAATACCCAGAAACCGACCCCCGTCACTTTTACTAAGCACCGTGACGTTGAAATCCGTGCTGCCCGCGGCAACAAGCTGACCGCCAAGAGCTGGCTGACCGAAGCGCCGCTGCGCATGTTGATGAACAACCTCGACCCGGAAGTTGCCGAGAACCCTAAAGAACTGGTGGTTTACGGCGGTATCGGTCGCGCGGCACGTAACTGGGAATGCTACGACAAGATCGTCGAGAGCCTGACCAACCTGAATGACGACGAAACCCTGCTGGTGCAATCCGGCAAGCCGGTCGGCGTCTTCAAGACGCACAGCAACGCGCCACGCGTGCTGATCGCCAACTCCAACCTGGTGCCACACTGGGCGAGCTGGGAGCACTTCAACGAACTGGACGCCAAAGGCCTGGCCATGTACGGCCAGATGACTGCCGGCAGCTGGATCTACATCGGCAGCCAGGGCATCGTTCAGGGCACCTACGAAACGTTCGTTGAGGCCGGTCGCCAACACTACAACGACAACCTCACCGGTCGCTGGGTCCTGACTGCCGGTCTGGGCGGCATGGGCGGCGCTCAACCACTGGCCGCAACCCTGGCCGGCGCGTGCTCGCTGAACATCGAATGCCAACAAGTGAGCATCGATTTCCGTTTGAACAGCCGTTATGTCGATGAGCAAGCCAAAGACCTCGACGACGCTCTGGCGCGTATCGCCAAATACACCAAGGAAGGCAAAGCGATTTCCATCGCCCTGCTTGGCAACGCGGCTGAAATCCTGCCTGAACTGGTCAAGCGCGGCGTGCGCCCGGACATGGTCACCGACCAGACCAGCGCCCACGACCCACTCAACGGTTACCTGCCGGCCGGCTGGACCTGGGACGAATACCGCGCTCGCGCCAAGACCGAGCCGGCTGCTGTGGTCAAAGCCGCCAAGCAATCGATGGCCGTGCACGTCAAAGCCATGCTCGACTTCCAGAAAATGGGGATCCCGACCTTCGACTACGGCAACAACATCCGTCAGATGGCGCAAGAAGAAGGCGTCGAGAACGCATTCGACTTCCCAGGCTTCGTACCGGCTTACATCCGTCCGCTGTTCTGCCGCGGTATCGGTCCGTTCCGTTGGGCTGCGCTGTCGGGCAACGCTGAAGACATCTACAAAACCGACGCCAAGGTCAAAGAGCTGATTCCGGACGACGCTCATCTGCACAACTGGCTGGACATGGCGCGCGAGCGCATCAGCTTCCAGGGTCTGCCGGCACGTATCTGCTGGGTGGGCCTGGGTCTGCGCGCCAAGCTGGGTCTGGCGTTCAACGAAATGGTCCGCAGCGGCGAGCTGTCCGCCCCGATCGTGATCGGTCGCGACCACCTGGACTCCGGTTCGGTGGCCAGCCCTAACCGCGAAACCGAATCCATGCAGGACGGTTCCGATGCCGTGTCCGACTGGCCACTGCTCAACGCCTTGCTCAACACCGCGAGCGGCGCGACCTGGGTTTCCCTGCACCACGGCGGCGGCGTCGGCATGGGCTTCTCCCAGCACTCGGGCATGGTGATTGTCTGCGACGGTACTGACGAAGCGGCCGAGCGTATCGCTCGCGTTCTGCACAACGACCCGGCGACCGGTGTTATGCGTCACGCCGATGCCGGCTACCAGATCGCGATCGACTGCGCCAACGAGCAGGGCCTGAACCTGCCGATGATCACCGGTAAATAAACGAATGGGCCGCCTGTCATGGGTGGCCCGATGCAAAACCTGTAGGAGCTGCCGCAGGCTGCGATCCTTTAGCGTCATAACGGGCGCTGAAGATCAAAAGATCGCAGCCTGCGGCAGCTCCTACGGGGGATTGAGTCAACTCTAATAACAATCCACAGAGGTTGAACCATGGCTAATGATGATCGTGTAAGCAGTAAGCCGTTGATCGAGAAACGTTCGATCGACTACATCCCGGAAGCGGAAAGACACGGTCGTCTATTGAGTCAGTTCACCCTGTGGTTGGGTGCCAACCTGCAAATCACCGCGATTGTCACCGGGGCCTTGGCCGTGGTGCTCGGCGGGGATGTGTTCTGGTCGTTGATCGGTTTGCTGATCGGCCAATTGCTCGGCGGTGGCGTCATGGCGCTGCACGCCGCCCAAGGTCCGCAACTCGGCTTGCCGCAAATGATCTCCAGCCGCGTGCAGTTTGGCGTGTATGGGGCGGTGATTCCGCTGGTGCTGGTGTGCCTGATGTACATCGGCTTTTCGGCCAGCGGCTCCTTGCTGGCGGGGCAGGCGGTCGCGCAGTTGCTGCACGTCGAAGACTGGGTCGGTATCACTCTGTTCGCAGGCAGCATCATGGTCTTCACCATGTTCGGCTATCGGGTGATCCACGGTATCGGCCGGATCGCCAGTGTGCTGGGCGTGGTGGCGTTCATCTACCTGTTCTACAAACTGCTGGCCGGTAACGACATCGCAGCGTTGCTGGGCAACAAGCATTTCTCTATCGCGAGCTTCCTGTTGGCGGTGTCACTGTCGGCATCCTGGCAGATCGCGTTCGGCCCTTATGTGGCGGACTACTCGCGGTACCTGCCGCGCAGCACCTCTGCGTCGAAAACCTTCTGGGCCGTTGGCCTGGGGTCGGTGATCGGTGCACAGGCGTCGATGGTCTTCGGTGTGTTCGCCGCAGCCCTGGCCGGTTCGCAGTTCGCTCACCACGAGGTGTCGTTCATCGTCAGCCTGGGCGGTACCGGGATTGTCGCGGCGCTGCTGTACTTCGCCGTGGCGTTTGGCAAAGTCACCGTGACCACGTTGAACGCCTACGGCAGCTTCATGTCGATCGCGACGATCATCAGTGGCTTCCGTGGCAGCCGGCATATCGGAAGCGGTGTGCGCCTGCTGTACATCTTCATCATGGTGTCGCTTGCCGCTGCGCTGGCATTGCTTGGCAAGGACTCGTTCCTCAAGGAATTCTCCGCGTTCATCCTGTTCCTGCTGGCGTTCTTCACGCCGTGGAGCGCGATCAATCTGGTGGACTTCTACTGCATCACCAAAGAGCGCTATGACATTCCTGCACTGTCCAACCCTGAGGGGCGCTACGGTCGCTGGAACATCATGGGCATCAGCATTTACGTGTTCGGTGTGTTGATTCAAATGCCGTTCATTTCCACCCACTTCTACACCGGCCCTCTGGTCGCGAGCCTCGGTGATACCGACATCTCGTGGATCATCGGTCTGGTGGTACCGGCAGCGATGTACTACTTCGCCGCCAAGAAGTGGCATAGCGCAGTACCCGAGCGCCTGATACTGCCGGTAGAGCAGGACGACGCTGTAAAAGTGAAAACAAACGGGGCGGATCGCGTTGCAGCCATCTGATTGGACGAAACTGGCGAAGATCTTCGTGAAGGAACATCCTGAGATCTGGCAGTCGTGGGTCATCACCGACGCTGCCAGGAAAATCAACGCGGAACTGTAGGCAGATACCTCCCGGCTAACCGAGAGGCTGGCCGGGACGTTCGCTACATCCACTTGATTGAGAGTCTCTTATGTTTCCCGAAAGCTTCACCTTTTCCATCGCCGACCGGGTCAATGTTTGGGTTGATTCGCTGGTCGTCAACTACGGGGATGTGTTCCGCCACATCTCCGACACCCTGCTCTGGGCCATCGTCAACCTCGAAGGCCTGCTGCGCGCGGCGCCGTGGTGGTTGATGCTGGTGATCGTTGCCGGCATTGCCTGGCACGCCACCCGTAAGCGGATGACGACGGCGGTGATCGTTGGTTTGCTGTTCCTGGTGGGCGCTGTCGGCCTCTGGGACAAGCTCATGCAAACGTTGGCACTGATGCTGGTGTCGACAATTATTTCGGTGCTGATCGGCATTCCGTTGGGCATTCTGTCGGCGCGCAGCAATCGTCTGCGTTCAGTGCTGATGCCGCTGCTCGACATCATGCAAACCATGCCGAGTTTCGTGTACCTGATCCCGGTGCTGATGCTGTTCGGTCTGGGCAAGGTCCCGGCGATTTTCGCCACTGTGATCTACGCCGTACCGCCGCTGATTCGCCTGACCGATCTGGGCATTCGCCAGGTCGATGGCGAAGTGATGGAAGCGATCAATGCCTTTGGTGCCAACCGCTGGCAGCAACTGTTCGGCGTGCAACTGCCGCTGGCGCTGCCGAGCATCATGGCCGGAATCAACCAGACCACCATGATGGCCCTGTCGATGGTGGTGATCGCTTCGATGATCGGTGCCCGTGGCTTGGGTGAAGACGTGCTGGTGGGTATCCAGACCCTCAATGTCGGGCGTGGTCTTGAAGCCGGTCTGGCGATCGTGATTCTTGCGGTGGTCATTGACCGCATTACCCAAGCCTACGGTCGTCCACGGCATGAGGTGAGCCAATGAACGACGCCGCCAAGATCGAAGTCAAAAACGTTTTCAAGATTTTCGGTGAGCGTTCGGCCGACGCGCTGAACATGATCCGACAGAACAAGAGCAAGGATCAGGTGCTGGCCGAGACCGGTTGCGTGATCGGTGTGAATGATCTGTCACTGAGCATCGCTACCGGCGAAATATTCGTGATCATGGGACTGTCAGGTTCCGGCAAGTCGACACTGGTGCGTCACATCAACCGCCTGATCGACCCGACCAGCGGCGTGATCCTGGTGGACGGCGTGGACATCCTGCAATACGACATGGAAGCCCTGCGCGAATTTCGTCGGCACAAGATCAGCATGGTGTTCCAGAGCTTCGGCCTGTTGCCCCACAAGAGCGTAGTGGACAACGTCGCCTACGGTTTGAAAGTGCGGGGTGAAAGCAAGCAAGTGTGCGCTGAGCGCGCGCAGCACTGGATCAACACCGTGGGCCTTCAAGGCTACGAAAACAAATACCCGCATCAGCTGTCCGGCGGTATGCGTCAGCGTGTGGGCCTGGCCCGCGCCCTGGCGGCGGACACCGACATCATTCTGATGGATGAAGCCTTCAGTGCCCTTGATCCGTTGATCCGCGCCGAGATGCAGGACCAGTTGCTCGAACTGCAACAGACCTTGCACAAGACCATTGTGTTCATCACCCACGACCTCGATGAAGCCGTGCGCATTGGCAACCGGATTGCGATTCTCAAGGATGGGCAGTTGATCCAGGTTGGCACGCCGAAAGAGATCCTTCACTCGCCGGCCGATGAATACGTCGACCGGTTTGTCCAGCGTCGAGCGGCGACGGTTTAGGAGAGCTGCCACGTCCCAGGCTGAATTGATTTTGAAAGACCCGCTACTGCTGTAAACCGCGTTACCCAAGCTGTACTGATTTCTACAAAAGCCAGCGTGCCAAGGCGCCATCCCTCTCAAGAAGCGGGCAGCGACGGACAACGGAATCATCCGGAGCGTCTGGTTGGTTAACTGCTCTTGATATAAAGAGCATAAAAACTCTCAAAAGGAGAATAAATGTGACTGCTCTGAATCTTATCCCTGGCCAACTGAGTCTTGCCCAACTGCGTGCTGTTTATCAGCAACCGGTCAACGTCCGTCTCGACGACAGTGCGTCGGCCCAGATCGAAGCCAGTGTTGCCTGCGTGGAACAGATCCTCGTGGAAAACCGTACCGCGTACGGCATCAACACCGGTTTCGGCCTGCTGGCTTCGACCCGCATTGCCAGCGAAGACCTGGAAAACCTCCAGCGCTCGCTGGTGTTGTCTCACGCTGCCGGTGTTGGCGAGCCGATCAGCGACGCCCTGGTGCGTCTGATCATGGTGCTCAAGGTCAACAGCCTGAGCCGTGGTTTCTCCGGCATTCGCCGGGTGGTGATCGACGCGCTGATCGCCCTGATCAACGCCGAGGTTTACCCGCACATTCCATTGAAAGGTTCGGTCGGTGCTTCCGGTGACCTGGCGCCGCTGGCCCACATGTCGCTGGTGCTGCTGGGCGAAGGCAAGGCCCGTTACAAAGGCGAATGGCTGGAAGCGACTGAAGCGCTGAAAGTGGCTGGCCTGAAGCCGCTGACCCTGGCGGCCAAAGAAGGCCTGGCGCTGCTCAACGGTACTCAGGTTTCGACCGCCTACGCGCTGCGTGGCCTGTTCGAAGGTGAAGACCTGTTCGCTGGCGCTCTGGCCCTTGGCGGTCTGACCGTTGAAGCCGTGCTGGGCTCGCGTTCGCCGTTCGATGCGCGGATTCACGCTGCTCGTGGTCAAAAAGGCCAGATCGATGCCGCTGCCGCTTACCGCGACCTGCTGGGTGAGCGCAGCCAGGTTTCCGATTCGCACGAAAACTGCGAAAAGGTTCAGGACCCGTACTCGCTGCGTTGCCAGCCACAAGTCATGGGCGCCTGCCTGACTCAGTTCCGTCAGGCCGCTGAAGTGCTGGCAATCGAAGCCAACGCTGTTTCGGATAACCCGTTGGTCTTCGCGGCTGAAGGTGACGTGATCTCCGGCGGTAACTTCCACGCCGAACCGGTTGCCATGGCGGCCGACAACATGGCGCTGGCCATCGCTGAAATCGGTTCCCTGAGCGAGCGTCGCATCTCGCTGATGATGGACAAGCACATGTCGCAACTGCCGCCGTTCCTGGTGGCCAACGGTGGCGTGAACTCCGGCTTCATGATCGCCCAGGTAACCGCTGCTGCTCTGGCCAGCGAAAACAAGGCACTGGCGCATCCGCATTCGGTGGACAGCCTGCCGACTTCCGCCAACCAGGAAGACCATGTTTCCATGGCACCCGCCGCAGGTAAGCGTCTGTGGGAAATGGCTGAAAACACTCGCGGCGTTCTGGCTGTCGAGTGGCTGGCCGCGTGCCAGGGTCTGGACCTGCGGGATGGTCTGAAGACTTCGTCGAAACTGGAAAAAGCCCGCAGCACCCTGCGCGCCAAAGTACCGTTCTACGAGAAGGACCGTTTCTTTGCACCGGACATCAACGCCGCGATCGAACTGCTGGCTTCGCGTTGCTTGAATGAGCTGGTGATGGCGAAGCTGTTGCCAAGTCTGTAAGCGACCGGATCGTTCCCACGCGGAGCGTGGGAACGATCATTTCCGCCGATAAAAATAACTAAGGACGAGAAATGCAAAAGCCAGCAAACGGCTTGAAACGCGGGCTATCTGCCCGACATATTCGCTTCATGGCGCTGGGGTCGGCGATCGGCACCGGGCTGTTTTATGGTTCTGCCTCGGCCATCCAGATGGCCGGTCCTGCGGTGCTGCTTGCCTACCTGATCGGTGGCGCAGCGGTGTTCATGGTCATGCGTGCCCTCGGCGAGATGGCCGTGCACAACCCGGTCGCAGGTTCTTTCGGTCAATACGCCAGCACTTACCTGGGACCGATGGCAGGCTTCATTCTGGGGTGGACCTACGCCTTTGAAATGGTCATCGTCGGTCTGGCCGACGTCACCGCTTTCGGCATTTACATGGGCTTCTGGTTTCCGGAAGTCGCGCGCTGGATCTGGGTGCTCGGCATCGTTTCGGTGATCGGCGGCCTGAACCTGTGCAACGTCAAAGTCTTCGGCGAAATGGAGTTCTGGTTTTCGCTGCTCAAGGTGGCGGCGATCGTAGCGATGATTCTCGGCGGCTTCGGCATCATGCTGTTCGGTATCAGCCATGCGCCAGGCTCCCAAGTCACCAGCATCACCAATCTCTGGACCCAGGGCGGCTTCATGCCGAATGGCTTTGGTGGCTTGATTGCTTCGTTTGCCGTAGTGATGTTTGCCTTCGGCGGCATCGAAATCATCGGCGTTACCGCGGGTGAAGCCAAAGACCCGCAGAGCGTGCTACCCAAGGCGATCAACGCCGTGCCGCTGCGCATTCTGCTGTTCTATGTGCTGACCCTGTTCGTGCTGATGTCGATCTTTCCATGGCAGCAGATCGGCAGCCAAGGCAGCCCGTTCGTGCAGATTTTCGACAATCTGGGCATCAGCTCGGCCGCGACCGTACTCAACATTGTGGTGATCTCGGCCGCGGTGTCGGCGATCAACAGTGACATCTTCGGCGCCGGCCGCATGATGTACGGCCTGGCCGAACAAGGTCATGCGCCGAAGGCCTTTGCCCAGTTGTCGCGTCACGGTGTGCCATGGATGACCGTGGTCGTGATGAGCGTCGCGTTGCTGTTGGGCGTGTTGCTGAACTACCTGATCCCGGAAAATGTCTTTCTGTTGATCGCGTCCATTGCGACCTTTGCTACCGTTTGGGTCTGGCTGATGATTCTGTTCACTCAGGTGGCGATGCGTCGCTCCATGACCGCCGAGCAAGTTGCGCAACTGAAATTCCCGGTACCGTTCTGGCCTTATGCGCCGATGGCGGCGATTGCCTTCATGTTGTTTGTCTTCGGCGTGCTGGGCTATTTCCCGGATACCCAAGCGGCGCTGATCGTCGGCGTGGTCTGGATCGTGTTGCTGGTACTGGCCTACCTGACGTGGGTCAAACCGGCGGCAGGGCAGGCGGCCCTGATCGCGCGTGATCCTTCTTTTTCTCATCGATAACTAACGGAGGCCTCGGATGAAAACTCTCTGGCAACACTGCCACGTTGCAAGCATGGCGCAGGGCACTTACTCGATCATCGAGGATGCCGCCATCGTGACGTCAGGAGCGCACATTGAGTGGATCGGCCCACGTAGCGAACTGCCGTCCGGTGAGTACCCCGAGGTCCATGACCTCGCGGGGGCCTGGGTCACTCCGGGCCTGATCGACTGCCACACCCACGCGGTGTTCGGTGGCAACCGCAGCGGCGAGTTCGAGCAACGCCTGCAAGGCGTGAGCTACGCAGAAATCGCAGCGGCCGGTGGCGGCATCGCCAGCACCGTGCGCGCCACGCGTGCGGCGACCGAGGACGAACTGTTCGCCAGTGCGAAGAAACGTCTGAAAAGCCTGCTGCGCGATGGCGTGACCAGCATCGAGATGAAATCCGGTTATGGCCTCGACCTGGCCAGCGAGCGGAAAATCCTGCGGGTAATCCGTCGCCTCGGCGCTGAACTGCCGGTCAGTGTGCGCAGCACCTGCCTGGCCGCTCACGCCTTGCCGCCGGAGTACGCTGACCGCGCCGACGACTACATCGACCACATCTGCGCCGAAATGCTGCCGGCACTGGCCGCTGAAGGTCTGGTGGACGCGGTGGATGCGTTCTGCGAATACCTGGCGTTCTCGCCTGCGCAGGTCGAGCGGGTGTTCGTCGCTGCGCAGCAACTCGGTTTGCCGGTGAAGCTGCATGCCGAGCAACTGTCGTCCTTGCACGGCTCCAGCCTGGCGGCTCGTTATCACGCATTGTCGGCCGATCATCTGGAGTTCATGACCGAAGAGGACGCCATCGCCATGGCAGCAAACGGCACCGTTGCGGTGTTGCTACCGGGGGCCTTCTACTTCCTGCGTGAAACCCAATTGCCGCCGATGGATGCCTTGCGCAAGCACGGGGTGAAAATCGCCATTGCCAGCGACCTCAATCCTGGCACCTCGCCGGCGTTGTCGGTTCGGTTGATGCTGAACATGGCCTGCACCTGTTTCCGCATGACCCGGAAGAGGCTCTGGCCGGCGCGACCATTCACGCCGCCACGGCATTGGGCATGGAGCAAACCCATGGCTCGCTCGAAGTCGGCAAAGTGGCCGACTTCGTGGCCTGGCAGATCGATCGCCCAGCCGACCTGTCGTACTGGTTGGGTGGAGACCTGGAAAAACGCGTCGTGCGTCACGGCGTTGAAGTCGAGTGATAGGAGAACGGTTGTGGATAAGGTTCTGAACTTCAAACAAGGCCGGGTGCCGCTGCTGATCAGCATGCCTCACGCTGGCGTGCGTCTGACGCCTGCGGTTGAAGCCGGTTTGATCCCCGAGGCGCAAAGCCTGCCGGACACCGACTGGCATATTCCCACGCTCTACGAATTCGCCGCCGAGCTGGGGGCCAGCACCCTGGCCGCCGAGTATTCGCGGTTCGTCATCGACCTCAATCGGCCGTCCGACGACAAGCCGTTGTATGTCGGTGCGACCACCGGTCTGTACCCGGCAACGTTGTTCGACGGCGTGCCGTTGTTCCGCGAAGGGCTGGAGCCATCGGCGGCGGAACGTGCGACCTACCTGGAAAAGGTCTGGACGCCGTACCACAGCACTTTGCAGCAAGAACTGGCGCGGCTGAAGGCCGAGTTCGGCTATGCGCTGCTGTTCGACGCGCATTCGATCCGCTCGGTGATCCCGCACCTGTTCGACGGCAAGCTGCCGGACTTCAACCTCGGCACCTTCAACGGCGCCAGTTGCGATCCACAGCTGGCCAGCCAGTTGGAAGCCATCTGCGCCAGGCATCCCGACTACAGTCATGTGCTCAACGGGCGCTTCAAGGGCGGCCACATCACCCGTCATTACGGTAATCCGGCCGAGAACATCCATGCGGTGCAGCTGGAGCTGGGGCAGTGCACCTACATGGAAGAGGTCGAGCCGTTCCGCTATCGCCCGGACCTGGCAGCGCCGACACAAGTGGTGTTGAAGGAGTTGCTGCAAGGGTTGTTGGCGTGGGGGCAGAAGCACTTCGGGGGATGAAGATCAAAAGATCGTCCGAACGCGGCCCGAACCTGCGGCAGCTTCTACGACGGACGCATTCCCCTGTAGGAGCTGCCGCAGGCTGCGATCTTTTCCGGCAGTCGCGAACCGTGCAAGAAACGGTCGCCTCAGGGCGCTTTTGTCGTTCAGACGCGGGGCGCGTGGCCAGGTCGCCGAAGTGGATCGGCTCTATGAAAACCTGTTGGCGTATTTGCATCGTTTTCTTGTAAGCGAAGTCTGATTTTTTGCGGGCATGCTCATTCACGTAATTCGGGTTTATGATGCCGGACGGCAGAATAATTGAAGTCCCCCAGGGATGACCTCGACCCCTTACGGAGTGCGCAATGCAGACTTTGTACCCGCAGATCAAACCCCACGCCCGGCACGATCTGGCTGTCGATAAAATACACACGCTGTACGTCGACGAAAGCGGTTCACCGGAAGGTTTGCCGGTGGTGTTCATTCACGGCGGCCCGGGGGCTGGTTGTGATGCGCAGAGTCGGCGCTACTTCGATCCGAACCTGTATCGCATTGTTACGTTCGATCAGCGCGGTTGCGGCCGTTCCACCCCGCACGCCAACCTCGAAAACAATACCACCTGGGATCTGGTCGCCGATCTTGAGCGGATCCGCCAGCACTTAGGGATAGACAAATGGGTGCTGTTCGGCGGCTCCTGGGGTTCGACCCTGGCCCTGGCCTACGCACAAACCCACCCGGAGCGTGTGCACGGTCTGATCCTGCGCGGGATCTTTCTCTGCCGTCCGCAGGAAATCGAATGGTTCTACCAGTCCGGTGCGAGCCGTCTGTTCCCGGATTACTGGCAGGACTACATCGCACCGATCCCGCTGGACGAGCGCGACGACCTGCTCAGCGCATTCCACAAACGCTTGATCGGCAACGATCAGATTGCCCAGATGCACGCGGCCAAGGCCTGGTCGACCTGGGAAGGCCGCACGGCTACCCTGCGTCCGAACCCGATGGTGGTCGACCGCTTCTCCGAGCCACAGCGCGCGCTGTCGATCGCCCGGATCGAATGCCACTACTTCACCAACAACGCGTTCCTCGAGCCGAACCAGCTGATTCGCGACATGGGCAAGATCGCCCATTTGCCGGGTGTCATCGTTCACGGCCGGTACGACGTGATCTGCCCGCTGGACAACGCCTGGGAACTGCATCAGGCCTGGCCGAACAGCGAACTGCAGGTGATCCGCGATGCCGGACACGCGGCGTCCGAGCCGGGTATCACCGATGCATTGGTACGTGCGGCCAGTCAGATGGCCCGGCGTTTGCTTGATCTGCCGCCTGAAGAAGCATGAAGGGCCTGTTACAACGCGTGCGAGGCGCGCGCGTCGAAGTGGCGGGAGAAATTGTTGGCGCGGTAGACCAGGGTTTGCTGGTGCTGGTGGCGGTCGAGCCGCAAGACACTCGGGCCAGCGCCGACAAACTTCTGCATAAGCTGCTTAACTATCGGGTATTCAGTGACGCCGAGGGCAAGATGAATCTGTCCTTGGCCGAAGTCGGCGGTGGTTTGCTGTTGGTCTCGCAGTTCACCTTGGCCGCCGATACCAAAAATGGTTTGCGTCCGAGCTTTTCTACCGCTGCCCCACCGGCACTGGGAGAAGAGCTTTTTGACTATATATTAGCCAAAGCGCAGCAGGTTCATGGCAAAGTGGCATCAGGTAAATTTGGCGCAGACATGCAGGTGCATCTGGTCAATGATGGCCCGGTAACCTTCCTGTTACAGACCTGAAGGTGCTTGAAACATCTTTTCAGGCGTGTTTCGGTCGAAAATAGGGGTTTTTCGCGATAAATACTTTGTTACCCCTGATGCGTTGTAACGCGGCCTACTAGATAATCCCGCGCTACGGGGATCAGCGTTCGTTGGCCCATTTTTGACTTAGGTAGAGACTTGTCCGGAACCGTTTGGGGAATCATTTAGCCCCATCGGAGTCGGAACAATGCTCGCCAACCTGGCACATAGATAGCTAGCCGTTGGTTTTTTGATCTGTTTTCGGCGAGGGTTGCTCGTGATTGTTAGTCCCTGTAATGCACCAAAATTGTCTGCCAAACGGTTACGAAACGCACTGGTGACGGGCTCTGCTTTGCTTTGCCTGCTCAGCGCCGGCCAGCTTTGGGCATTCAATCTGGATGATGTGTCGGCCAAGGCAAAAGAGCTGGCCGGGCAGAAATACGAAGCCCCGCGCAGCAATCTGCCGAACGAATTCCGTGAAATGAAATTCGCGGACTATCAGAAAATTCGCTTCCTGACCGAAAAAGCCGAATGGGCCGATCAGAAAACCCCGTTCAAGCTGTCGTTCTATCACCAGGGCATGCACTTCGACACGCCGGTGAAGATCAACGAAATCACCGCCAACACCGTTGAAGAGATCAAGTACGACCCGAGTCGTTTCGATTTCGGCGACGTGAAGTTCGATCCTAAATCCACCGAAAAGCTGGGTTATGCAGGCTTTCGCGTGCTGTACCCGATCAACAAGGCCGACAAGCAAGACGAAATCATGACCATGCTCGGCGCGAGTTACTTCCGCGTCGTCGGCAAAGGCCATACCTATGGCCTGTCTGCCCGAGGCCTGGCGATCGACACTGCGCTGCCGTCCGGTGAAGAGTTCCCGCGTTTCACCGAGTTCTGGATTGCGCAACCCAAGCCGACCGACAAGCACCTGGTGATCTACGCCCTGCTGGATTCGCCGCGTGCCACCGGTGCCTATCGCCTGACCCTGCGTCCGGGCAGCGATACCATTGTCGACGTCAAGGCGCAGATGTTCCTGCGTGACAAGGTCAGCAAACTGGGAATCGCGCCACTGACCAGCATGTTCCTGTTCGGCGCCAACCAGCCGTCGAAAGTCCTCAACTACCGTCGCGAACTGCACGATTCCAGCGGTCTGTCGATCCATGCCGGCAACGGCGAGTGGATCTGGCGCCCACTGAACAACCCGAAACACCTGGCCGTCAGCAACTTTTCGGTTGAGAACCCGCGTGGTTTTGGTCTGCTGCAACGGGGTCGTGACTTCAGCCACTACGAAGACCTCGATGACCGCTACGACAAGCGCCCAAGCGCCTGGATCGAGCCTCAGGGTGACTGGGGCAAAGGTACTGTAGACCTCGTAGAGATCCCGACCGCCGACGAAACCAACGACAACATCGTTGCATTCTGGAGCCCGGAAAAACTGCCTGAGCCAGGTCAACCGCTGGACTTCGCCTACCGTCTGCACTGGACCATCGACGAAGCTGCCCTGCATTCGCCGGACAGCGCCTGGGTTCAACAGACCCTGCGTTCCACCGGTGACGTGAAGCAGTCCAACCTGATTCGTCAGCCGGATGGCAGCGTTGCCTACCTGGTGGACTTCGCGGGTCCGGCCCTCAAGGCACTGCCAGAAGACGCACCTGTTCGTAGCCAGGTCAGTGTGGGTGACAACGCTGAGGTGGTCGAGAACGGCGTGCGTTACAACCCTGAAACCCAGGGCTGGCGCCTGACCCTGCGCATGAAGATCAAGGACCCGAGCAAGTCCACCGAGATGCGTGCGGCGCTGGTCAAGGACATCGTAGTCCCTGAGCCGGTCAAGGCCTCGCTGCCGAACGCCAACTCTTCCATTGCCAAGGCCGACAAGATCGCCGCCAAGCAACTCGAGAAGAAAGATAAAGACGCCAAAGACACGAAAGACAAAGATGCCAAGCAGCCTGCCGCTGCCGAAGCAGCCCCTGTCACACCTCCTGCCCCGGATGCAGCCAAGACTGAACAAGTGCTGACCGAGACCTGGAGCTACCAGTTGCCAGCCGATGAGTAATTCCCAAGTACAGCCAGAAACTCTCAGCGAGTATCTGGCGCACCTGCCAATGACCGATGAGCAGCGCGCAGAACTTGCGGGCTGCAAATCTTTCAGCGAACTGCATGAGCGCCTGTCGTCGCAGGCCTTCGACGCTCCGAGCGAAGCTGCCCAGGCTTCGGTCGGTCGCCGGTTGACCCTCAACTCCGCCGAGGAGCTGATCGATGCCGAAATGCTGGCGCTCGACGCCAGCGGTAGGGTGTGCCTGAAGGCAACTCCGCCGATTCGTCGGACCAAGGTCGTGCCCGAGCCATGGCGTACCAATATCCTGGTGCGTGGCTGGCGGCGGCTGACCGGTCGCACCAATCCTCCGGCACCGCCGAAGGATGAGCGCGTGCTGCCGGCAGCTCGCTGGCGCACTGTCGGTTCAATCCGCCGCTACATTCTGCTGGTGTTGATGCTGGGCCAGACCATCGTCGCGGGCTGGTACATGAAAGGCATCATGCCGTACCAGGGCTGGTCGTTCGTCGATCTCAACGAAGTCCTGCACCAACCGCTGATCCAGACGGCCACGCAAGTGCTGCCATATGCCTTGCAAACCAGCATCCTGATTCTGTTCGGGATTCTGTTCTGCTGGGTGTCGGCCGGTTTCTGGACTGCACTGATGGGCTTCCTCGAGTTGCTCACCGGGCACGACAAATACCGCATTTCCGGCGCGAGTGCCGGCAACGAGCCGATTCCAAAGGACGCTCGCACCGCGTTGGTGATGCCGATCTGCAACGAAGACGTACCGCGGGTGTTCGCCGGTTTGCGCGCGACCTTCGAGTCGGTCGCCGCCACCGGTGATCTGGACCGCTTCGACTTCTTTGTGCTCAGTGACAGTAACGACACCGATATCTGCGTTGCCGAGCAGCAAGCCTGGCTGGACGTCTGCCGCGAAGCCAAGGGCTTTGGCAAGATCTTCTATCGCCGCCGTCGCCGCCGCGTGAAACGCAAAAGCGGCAACCTCGACGACTTCTGCCGTCGTTGGGGCGGTGATTACAAATACATGGTCGTACTCGACGCTGACAGCGTGATGAGTGGCGAATGCCTGACCAGTCTGGTGCGCTTGATGGAAGCCACGCCGGATGCCGGGATCATTCAGACCGCGCCACGTGCCTCGGGCATGGACACGCTGTATGCGCGCATGCAGCAGTTCGCCACGCGGGTATACGGTCCACTGTTTACCGCTGGCCTGCACTTCTGGCAGTTGGGCGAATCCCACTACTGGGGCCACAACGCGATCATCCGCATGCAGCCGTTCATCGAGCACTGCGCCCTGGCGCCGTTGCCCGGTAAAGGTGCGTTTGCGGGGGCAATCCTTTCCCACGACTTCGTTGAAGCGGCGCTGATGCGCCGTGCAGGCTGGGGCGTGTGGATTGCTTACGATCTGCCCGGCAGCTACGAAGAACTGCCGCCGAACCTGCTCGACGAACTCAAGCGTGACCGTCGCTGGTGCCACGGTAACCTGATGAACTTCCGGCTGTTCCTGGTCAAGGGCATGCACCCGGTGCACCGAGCGGTGTTCCTGACCGGCGTGATGTCGTACCTGTCGGCACCGCTGTGGTTCTTCTTCCTGGTGCTGTCGACCGCGCTGCTGGCGGTCAACACGCTGATGGAGCCGCAGTACTTCATGGAGCCGCGACAGCTGTATCCGCTGTGGCCACAATGGCACCCGGACAAGGCCGTTGCGCTGTTCTCGACGACCATCGTGCTGCTGTTCCTGCCGAAGTTGCTGAGCATCATCCTGATCTGGGCCAAGGGCGCGAAAGAGTTCGGCGGCAAGTTCAAGGTAACCCTGTCGATGCTGCTGGAGATGTTGTTCTCCATGCTGCTGGCGCCGGTGCGGATGATCTTCCACACCCGTTTCGTACTCGCCGCGTTTCTCGGCTGGGCTGCGACCTGGAACTCGCCGCAACGTGACGACGACTCCACACCGTGGAGCGAAGCGGTGCGCCGCCACGGTCCGCAAACCTTGCTGGGCTTTTTCTGGGCCTTGCTGGTGATCTGGCTGAACCCAAGCTTCCTCTGGTGGCTGGTACCGATCGTCGGTTCGTTGATGCTGTCGATCCCGGTGTCGGTGATCTCCAGCCGCGTGAAACTGGGCCTCAAATCCCGTGACGAAAGCCTGTTCCTGATCCCTGAGGAATACGCACCGCCGCAGGCCTTGCTGGCAACCGACCAGTACACCCACGAAAACCGTTGGCACGCGCTGAACGACGGCTTCATCCGGGCAGTGGTCGATCCGCAGCAGAATGCCCTGGCTTGCGCGCTGGCGACTTCGCGTCACGGTCAGGCCGAGCCGATCGAGTGGCTGCGTATCGAGCGGGTGCGGCATGCGCTGAAAGCCGGGCCTGCCGGGTTGAACAACCATGAGCGCCTGCAACTGCTGAGCGATCCGGTGGCACTGGGTCGCCTGCATGAGCAGGTCTGGAGCGAAGGTCATGCCGAGTGGCTGGATGCCTGGCGAGCGTCGGTGAAAGCCGACCCTCACGCACCGTTGTTGCCACTCAAGCCGGCAACGTCCCAGGCGCTACCGGCCTGATGAAAAGCCCCGCTTCGTTCAGAAGCGGGGCGCCTACAAAAAGATCGCAGCCTGCGGCAGCTCCTACAGAGATTGTGTTAATCCGTAGGAGCTGCCGCAGGCTGCGATCTTTTTGTTTTTCCGTCCTCCCCGAAACAACATTTCCCACCCACCCCCTTGTGCAAATGGACGAGTGAGTTAGCATCGCCACCCTCTTTGGTGTGCCCGGACAACTTTCTGTCCGTAACTGTCGGTTTTGAAAAGAAAATCGGCTTTTTGCGCGCCTCACAACACAATGGGTTAGGGGAGTTGATGATGAACAAGTATCTCTCGATGCTGCTACTCGGCGTCACGGCACTGGTTGCCGTCAACGCGGCGCATGCCGGTGCCATCGACGACGCAGTCAAGCGTGGCACGCTGAAAGTCGGCATGGACCCGACTTACATGCCGTTCGAAATGACCAACAAGCGCGGCGAGATCATTGGCTTCGAAGTCGACATCCTCAAAGCCATGGCCAAGGCCATGGGTGTCAAGCTGGAGATGGTGTCCACCGGCTACGACGGGATCATCCCGGCCCTGATGACCGACAAGTTCGACATGATCGGCAGCGGCATGACCCTGACCCAGGAACGCAACCTGCGCCTGAATTTCAGCGAACCGTTCATCGTGGTCGGCCAGACATTGCTGATCCGCAAGGACCTGGAAGGCACCATCACGTCCTATAAAGACCTGAACACCGCCGACTACCGCATCACCTCCAAGCTTGGCACCACCGGCGAAATGGTCGCGAAGAAGCTGATCTCCAAAGCCAAGTACCACGGCTACGACAACGAGCAGGAAGCCGTGCTCGATGTGGTCAACGGCAAGGCTGACGCCTTCATCTACGACGCGCCTTACAACGTCGTGGCAGTGAACAAGGTCGGCAACGGCAAACTGGTGTTCCTCGACAAGCCGTTCACCTACGAACCGCTGGCCTTTGGTCTGAAGAAGGGTGACTACGACAGCATCAACTTCATCAACAACTTCCTGCACCAGATCCACGAAGACGGCACCTACGATCGCATCCATGACAAGTGGTTCAAAGACTCCGCCTGGCTCAAGGATATGGAGTAACACCCCAGACCTGATCGTTCCCACGCAGAGCGTGGGAACGAGCGACAGAGAATTTCGCAATGAAACAGAAAAAAGCCCAATGGCCCTGGCACGTGTTGACCGTGCTGGTGCTGATCGGCATGGCTGGCGCGTTGTACTACGCCACCTCGCTGATGTCTTACGAATGGCGCTGGAACCGCGTGCCGCAGTACTTCGCCTATCACGCCGAAGAAACCCAGCGTGCCGCCGACATTTCCACCGTCAGCGAACTGGTGCGCAAAGGCGACAAGGCTGAAGTGACCCTGCGTAACGACGCCGGGGTCGAGCAGCACCTGACCGTTGATGACAGCAGCCTGCAAGTCGCCCGTGGTGACGATGTGGCGGAAGGCGATGTGGTTGGCGTGACCCGGCATTGGGCGGCAGGACCGCTGTTGTGGGGCCTGTGGACAACCTTGTGGCTGTCGCTGGTGTCGGGTGTGCTCGGGCTGCTGATCGGTCTGGCAACCGGTCTCTGCCGACTGTCGAACAACCCGACCCTGCGCGACCTGTCGACCGTCTACATCGAACTGGTGCGCGGTACGCCGTTGCTGGTGCAGATTTTCATCTTCTATTTTTTCATCGGCACGGTGCTCAACCTGTCCCGCGAGTTCGCCGGGATCGCCGCACTGTCGCTGTTCACTGGCGCCTACGTGGCAGAGATCATTCGTTCGGGTGTGCAATCGATTGCCCGTGGGCAGAACGAAGCCGCGCGGTCGCTGGGTTTGAGTGCAGGTCAGTCGATGCGCCACGTGGTGTTGCCGCAAGCGTTCAAGCGCGTGCTGCCGCCGTTGGCCGGGCAGTTCATCAGTCTGGTCAAGGACACCTCGCTGGTGTCGGTAATCGCCATCACCGAGCTGCTCAAAAGCGGCCGTGAAGTCATCACCACCTCGTTTTCGCCGTTCGAAATCCTGTTCTGCGTGGCGGGTCTGTACCTGTTGATCAACCTGCCGCTGTCGAAAATCGCCAGCCGGCTTGAGCGGAGGCTCGCGCAAAGTGATTGAAGTCCGCGATCTGGTAAAAGTCTTCGACACACGCGGCCAAGTGGTCCGTGCGGTCGATAACGTCACCACCCAAGTGGCCAAGGGCGAAGTGCTGGTGGTGATCGGCCCGTCGGGCTCCGGCAAGTCGACCTTTCTGCGCTGTCTGAATGGCCTGGAAGCGTTTGACTCAGGCTCGGTAAGCATCGACGGCCTGCAACTGGCGGACCCGAAAACCGACGTCAACGCTTACCGCCGTGAAGTCGGGATGGTGTTCCAGCACTTCAACCTGTTCCCGCACATGACGGTGCTGGAGAATCTCTGCCTCGCACAGAAAGTCGTGCGCAAGCGCGGTAAGAAAGAACGTGAGGCCAAGGCCATGGCCTTGCTGGAAAAGGTCGGCATCGCGCAGAAGGCTCACGAGTTTCCGTCGCGCCTCTCTGGCGGTCAGCAACAGCGCGTAGCGATTGCCCGGGCGCTGGCCATGGAGCCGAAGGTCATGTTGTTCGATGAGCCGACGTCGGCGCTGGACCCGGAAATGGTCGGCGAAGTGCTGGACGTGATGAAAACCCTGGCCGTGGAAGGCATGACCATGGTCTGCGTGACCCATGAAATGGGCTTTGCGCGGGAAGTCGCAGATCGGGTGCTGTTCTTCGATCACGGTAAATTGCTGGAAGATGCCTCGCCGGCCGAGTTCTTCGATGCGCCGAAGGATCCTCGGGCACAGGCGTTTTTGCGGCAGGTTTTATAAAAAAGATCGCAGCCTGCGGCAGCTCCTACAGGGATCACCTCAATCCGTAGGAGCTGCCGCAGGCTGCGATCTTTTTGGCGGTATGACATCAAACCTTGAACTTGCCCACCAGCGTCTGCAGATGGGTGCCCAACCGCGCCAGCTCGGCGCTGGAGGCCGCGGTCTCTTCGCTGGCTGCCGAGGTCTGATCGGAAACGTCGCGCACGTTCAGCACGCTGCGGTTGATCTCTTCGGCCACCGCGCTTTGCTGTTCGGCGGCGGCGGCGATCTGCTGGTTCATCGCCTGAATCGCCGAGACGGTCTGGGTGATGTTTGAGAGGGAGCCACCGGCGCGGCGGGTCAGTTCAACGCTGCTCATCGTCAGGCTGCGGCTGTTGTCCATGATGGTGGCGACCTGCTGAGTACCGCTTTGCAGGCCGACAATCAGCTCTTCGATCTCTTCGGTGGACTTCTGGGTGCGTTGCGCCAGGCTGCGCACTTCGTCGGCAACCACGGCAAAACCACGTCCGGCTTCACCGGCCCGTGCAGCCTCGATGGCGGCGTTGAGGGCCAGCAGGTTGGTTTGTTGGGCCACGGACTTGATCACATCCAGCACGCTGCCGATCTTGTCGCTCTCGCGCTTGAGATGGCCCATGGCTTCAGTGGAATTGCCCACTTCGGTCGCCAGACGTTCGATCTGAGCGATGGCTTCGCCGACCACCTTGTCGCCTTCGCGGGCCTGCTGGTCGGCGGCGACGGCGGCTTCCGATGCTTCCTCGGCGTTGCGTGCGACTTCTTGCACGGTGGCGGCCATTTCGTTCATGGCGGTGGCCACCTGGTCGGTTTCAACCTTCTGGCTGTTGACCCCGGCGCTGGTTTGCTCGGTCACGGCAGAGAGTTCTTCGGCGGCGCTGGCGATCTGTGTCACGCCTTCGCTGATACCGCCGATCAGTTCGCGCAGGCCGACGGTCATGCTTTGCATGGCGCGTTGCAGCTGGCCGAGCTCGTCGCGACGCTGGGAGATGAGATTGTGAGTCAGGTCGCCGGCGGCTACGCGCTCGGCGACTTTGAGGGTCAGGTTCAGCGGAATGACGATCTGTCGGGTGATGGTCCAGGCAGCGAGCAGACCGAATGCCAGCGCCAGCGCGGTCACCAGCAGCAGGGTGTTTTTGGCCTGGGCGGCTTCGGTGTCACGCGTAGCAGTTTGCGCGGCGGTGAGTTTCTTGCTCAGGTCGAACAGCAGGTCGCCTTGCTGGGCCATGTCTTTGAGGGCGGTGGCGCTGGCCACTTGGGAGTCGCGGTATTGGCTGACGGCCGCGCGGTAACCGATCAGTGAGTCGGTGGCTTGTTGCAGGTTGGCAGTGTGCTGTTCCGGTAGTTTTTCCAGCAGGGTCTTGAGGTACTTCAGGGCGTTGTCGATGGCATCCAGTGCCGGTTGTTCAGCTTCAGCCTTGCCACTGTAGGTGTAGCCGCGCACCTGGAAGCGTGCTTGCTGGATCAACTTGCTCAGCTCGATGACGCTGTTGAACTGGGCAATGTTGTCGCCTTGCAGCAGGGACTTTTCGACCTCCGCCACACGGGCTGCGGCGTTGTCGGCGGTGGCTCCGAGTTTGGCGCGGGCGGCTTCGCGGTTGGTGGTGGCCTGGGTCATGTCGGCAAAGGCGTGCTTGTACTCGCTGACGGCTTCAACCTGCTGATTGAGCATCGCCACATTAGCCGGTTGCACGATTATCTTGAGGGCGCCTTGCAGGCCCTCGTCGAGCTTGCCCAACAAGTCGCTGACCGTCGCCGGGCCTTGTTCGCCGCGGCGCATTTCATAGTCCAGACGAGCAATGCGCAGGTCTTTGGTCAGCTCGTTGAGGCTGGAAATATAACCGAGCTTGTCACCGCGACTGATGATGCTGCTCATGCCCGTCCAACCGTCCACGGTGATCAACAGGGTCAGGAGCAACACCAGGCCGAAGCCAATACCAAGCTTGCGATTGACGCTCACATTTCCAAGGTGTTCGGCTAACCATCGGTACATGCTGCGGACTCCCTCTGACCACTTTAATTGGATTTCTAGAGAGAATATCGGCGGGTGAGCAGTTTTCTGTAGGGGTGTCAGAACAGCCGGGAAAGCAGGGCGGTGACGGCGGTTTCGACCCGCAGGATGCGGTCGCCGAGCTGTACCGGTTGCAGACCGGCCTTGGTCAGCAGGTCGATTTCGTAGGGGATCCAGCCGCCTTCCGGGCCGATGGCCAAGGTCACCGGTTCGTCGAGCCCGCGGGGGCAGGGCGGGTAATGGCCGGGGTGGCCGATCAGCCCGAGAGTGCCGTCGGCGATGGCCGGGAGGCGGTCTTCGACGAAGGGCTTGAAGCGCTTCTCGATGACGATCTCGGGCAGCACGCTGTCGCGAGCCTGTTCGAGACCGAGGATCAGTTGCTCGCGAATGGCCGCGGGTTCGAGGAACGGCGTCTGCCAGAAGCTCTTCTCGACCCGATAGCTGTTCACCAGCACGATTCGCGGCACACCCATGGCGGCCACCGTCTGGAACACTCTGCGCAGCATCTTCGGCCGTGGCAGGGCCAGCAGCAGGGTCAGCGGCAGCTTGGCCGGTGGCGGTTGGTCGAGGGTGACGCGCAATTCGGCTTCGTCGGCGTCCAGGCGCAGCAACTCGGCCGAGCCCATCAAGCCGCCGATCCGCCCGACCCGCAGGCTGTCACCGACCGCGGCGCGATGGACTTCCTGCATATGGGTCAGCCGGCGATCACGCAGGATCACCCGGTCGGCCGCAATGAAATCGGCCTCTTCGAGGAGCAGCAGGTTCACGGCTGAGTCGCTGGCGGCTGGTCGTTGTGATCATCAGCCGGCTGGTCATCCGCCGGTTTTTCGCGTTTGCTGACCAGGCTGCCAAACAGGATGCCGATCTCGAACAACAGCCACATCGGCACGGCCAGCAGGGTCTGCGAGAAAATGTCCGGCGGGGTCAGAATCATGCCGACCACGAAGCAGCCAATGACCACGTACGGGCGGATCTTCTTCAGGTATTTGACGTCGACCACGCCGATCCACACCAGCAGCACCACGGCCACCGGGATCTCGAACGCCACGCCGAAGGCGAAGAACAGCGTCATGACGAAATCCAGGTAACTGGTGATGTCGGTCATCATTTCCACGCCTGCCGGAGTGGCGGAGGCGAAGAACTTGAAGATCAGTGGGAACACCAGAAAGTAGGCGAACGCCATGCCGGTATAGAACAACAGGATGCTCGAGACTAACAGCGGCACCGCGATGCGTTTTTCGTGCTTGTACAGGCCCGGTGCGATGAAGCCCCAGATCTGATGCAGGATCACCGGGATGGCCAGGAACAGCGAGACCATCATGGTCAGCTTCAGCGGCGTCAGGAATGGCGAGGACACGTCGGTGGCGATCATCGTCGCGCCCGCCGGCAAGTACTGGCGCAGCGGTATCGAGACGAAGGTGTAGATCTGCTGGGTGAAGGCAAACAGCCCGGCGAAGATCAGGAAGATCGCCGCGACACAGCGCAGCAGGCGGGTGCGCAACTCGGTGAGGTGCGAAACCAGCGGCATGTGCTGGTCGTTCTCTGGAATATCGCTCATGGGGCTCGCGGTGGCAGTGTTGGGTCGTGGGGAGCCGGCGCAGTTGGCACGGCGGCAGGCGCAACAGGTTCTACAGGAGCTGCGGAAACGACCGCTGGAGGCAGCTCAACCGGTGTTGCGACAGCAGCAGCCGCAGGCGCTTGAACCGCCTGCTCGGCCACCGTCTCAACTGGCGTCGGCTGCTGGGTCGGGTTGAGGATTTTGCGGGCCTCTTGCTCCAACGACAGAATGTGCTCGTTGTGCAGTTGCCGCCGAATTTCGTCGGCACCGATTTCACGTTCAACTTCCTGTTTGATCGCGTTAAAGCTGCGCTTCAGGCGTCCGATCCACAGGCCGGCGGTGCGCGCAGCGCCCGGCAGACGCTCGGGGCCCAGCACCAGCAGGGCAACGAGGCCGACAAGCAGCAGTTCAGAGAAGCTGATACCGAACATTAGTCTGCGCTCACGAGTCTTTGCGGGTTGGCTCTTCGACTTTATGGGCCTGCACGTCGATGGTGTGCGGCTCGTTCAGTGTCGAGGCCTGTGGCTGCACCGGCGACGCTGGTTGCGCGGCGGTCGGCGAAACTGTCGGCTCGGCAGGTTTTTCTTCATCGTTCATGGCTTTGCGAAAGCCCTTGATCGTTTCACCGACGTCAGTGCCGAGGTTTTTCAGTTTCTTGGTGCCGAATACCAGTACCACGACAATCAGGATGACGATCCAGTGTTTCCAGTCAAAAATGCCCATGTTGCTGCTCCTTTCTAATCGTTATTCAGGCGGACGGGCGCGAGGCTTTCTCGACGTGACCGGACAGGCCGAAGCGGCGGTCCAGTTCATCGAGCACGGCCTGCGGATGCTGCCCCAGCTGGGCGAGCATGACCATACTATGGAACCACAGGTCAGCGGTTTCGTAGATTACATCACTGCAATCTCCGCTGATGGCGGCGTCTTTGGCGGCAATGATGGTCTCGACCGATTCTTCGCCGACTTTTTCCAGAATCTTGTTCAAGCCCTTGTGGTAAAGGCTGGCGACATAGGAGCTGTCGGCGGCAGCGCCTTTACGCTCTTCGAGTACCTGGGCCAGACGGGTCAGGGTGTCAGTCATGTTTGTGGTCCGAATAGATGGCGTGCGGGTCTTTCAAGACCGGGTCGACGGTTTTCCAGTCGCCGTTCTCATAGACGCGGTAGAAGCAGCTTTGGCGGCCGGTATGACAGGCGATGTCGCCGATCTGCTCGATCATCAGAATGATCACGTCGGCGTCACAGTCCAGGCGCATCTCGTGCAGTGTTTGCACGTGACCGGACTCTTCGCCCTTGCGCCACAGCTTGCCGCGCGAACGTGACCAGTAAATGGCGCGATTTTCGGCGGCGGTCAGTTCCAGCGCTTCGCGGTTCATCCAGGCCATCATCAGCACGCGCCCGGTCTTGTGATCCTGGGCAATCGCCGGCACCAGGCCGTCGCTGTCCCATTTGATCTCGTCCAGCCAATCTTTCATCTTCGACTCCGACAGCGGGCTCGACACTTCAATAGTGGAGCCCTGGCGTTCAAACAGTGTGCCAGCGCGAAGCGCGGCTGGCTATCGGCGAACGATCAGATACAAACCCACGGCCACCATGATTGCGCCGGGCCAATGGCCGAGCCCGTCCAGGGGGCCGCCGGCCAGCAGGATCGCGCCGCCTGCCAGATGCGCGGTGCCGAGCAGGCGCAGGAACCAGTCGTCCGAGCGACGGTGCCAGGCCGGTGGCGGGTTGACGGCGTGCGGCTGTGACATGCGTTCGAGCAAGTCACGGGTCATGTTGGCCAGGTGCGGCAACTGCTCAACCTGATTGTGCAAATTGCCCAGCAAGGTTTTCGGGCTGACGCGCTCGCGCATCCAGCGTTCGAGGAACGGTTGCGCGGTGTTCCACAGGTCCAGTTCCGGGTACAGCTGACGACCCAGGCCTTCGATGTTGAGCAGGGTTTTCTGCAGCAATACCAGCTGCGGCTGCACTTCCATGTTGAAGCGTCGCGCCGTCTGGAACAGGCGCATCAGCACCTGACCAAAGGAAATATCTTTTAACGGTTTTTCGAAGATCGGCTCGCAGACGGTACGGATTGCCGCTTCGAATTCGTTGAGTTTGGTTTCCGCCGGCACCCAGCCCGAGTCGATGTGCAATTGGGCAACGCGGCGGTAGTCGCGCTTGAAGAACGCGAACAGGTTACGCGCCAGATAGTCCTGGTCTTCAGGCGTCAGGCTGCCGACGATCCCGCAGTCGATCGCAATGTACTGCGGGCTCCACGGTTGCACAGTGCTCACGAAGATGTTGCCGGGGTGCATGTCGGCGTGGAAGAAACTGTCGCGGAACACTTGGGTGAAGAAGATCTCCACGCCACGTTCAGCGAGCATTTTCATGTCGGTGCGCTGGTCGGCGAGGGTCGCCAGGTCAGTGACCTGAATCCCGTAGATACGCTCCATCACCAACACTTTTGGCCGGCACCAGTCCCAGTAGACCTGTGGCACGTAGAGCAGCGGCGAACCGTCGAAGTTGCGCTTCAACTGGCTGGCGTTAGCCGCTTCGCGCAGCAGATCAAGCTCATCGTAGATGGTTTTCTCGTAGTCGCTGACCACATCCATCGGGTGCAGCAGGCGCGCGTCGGCAGAGAGTTTTTCTGCTGCGCGGGCGAGGATGAACAGCCAGGCCAGGTCTTGCGCGATGATGGGTTTGAGGCCTGGGCGTATGACCTTGACCACCACTTCCTCACCGCTTTTCAACTGCGCAGCATGGACTTGCGCCACCGAGGCCGAGGCCAGCGGTTCGATGTCGAATCGGCTGAACACATCACTGATTTTCTTGCCCAGCTGTTCTTCGATCAGCTTGACCGCTACTTGCGAGTCAAACGGCGGCACACGGTCTTGCAGCAGCATCAGCTCATCGGCGATGTCTTCGGGCAGCAGGTCGCGACGGGTGGAAAGAATCTGCCCGAACTTGATGAAAATCGGCCCCAGGTCCTGCAAGGCCAGCCGCAAGCGCGCGCCCCGGCTCAGGTCCAGGGTTTTACGCGGGAACCAGCGCCACGGCAGCGCATAACGCAGCGCCAGCAGGAACCACGGCAGTGGCAGGGCGAACAGCAGGTCATCGAGGCGGTAGCGGATCACGACGCGCTGGATGCGCAACAAACGGCGGACGGCAAGCAGCTTCATGCGATATCGCTTGAATCAAGGGATCGGGAAAGACGCTCGAAGCGCGCCTCAAGACGTTCCAGATCAAGCTTGATCTGGTCCAGTTCACTAAACCGCGCTTCGGCTTCGCGTTGGCCGACGAGGGCGCGCGATTCTTCGGCGAGGTATTCGGCAAGATTCTGGTTCAGGCTGGCGAAACCTTGCTGATACCAGCGTGCGCGGCTGCGCAAGTGACCGCCAAGCAGTTGCGTGGCGACCGGGCCGAGCCAGCGCGAGAGTTCGTATTCCCAGTCCAGCTCCAGGTGCTGAAGGATTGACGCCAGCTCCAGCAGCACGCCGCTGTCGCCATCGAGTTCGACTTCAGGGCCATGCAGGACCGATGTCTTGTCCTTGCTCACGGCAAGCGCAAGCAGGCTTGCGGCCGGTGCACGCAAGGTGCAGTCGGCATCCGCGGCCCAGTGCGCGGCCAGCATCAGGCCTTCGTCGCTGGGCACAATGAACATTTGCAACGCCGGGCTGCGGCAATCGACGGCAATCACCTTGCCGTTCAAATGCGCCAGGCGCGGCAGCGCCGTGCTGTCGAGCCGCAATACCCGGTTGAGGCCGAGTTCGACACTGGCGAGCAGGCCGGCGAGCAACATCAGGGTTTGATGCCGCGGTGCAGGGCGACGATGCCTGCGGTCATGTTGTGGTAAGTCACGCGGTCAAAGCCGGCTTCAACCATCATCGACTTCAGGGTTTCCTGATTCGGGTGCATGCGGATCGATTCGGCCAGGTAGCGATAGCTTTCCGAGTCATTGGTGATCAGCTTGCCCATCAACGGCATGAAGGCGAACGAGTAGGCGTCGTAGGCCTTGGACATCAGCGCGTTGGTCGGCTTGGAGAACTCCAGCACCAGCAAACGACCGCCCGGCTTGAGCACCCGCAGCATCGAGCGCAGGGCGTCTTCCTTGTGGGTGACGTTGCGCAGGCCGAACGCGATGGTCACGCAGTCGAAGTGGTTGTCGGGGAACGGCAGCTTTTCAGCGTCGGCCTGAACGAACTCGACATTGCCGGCCACCCCCAGATCCAGCAGGCGGTCACGACCGACCTTGAGCATGGATTCGTTGATGTCAGCGAGCACGACCTGACCGGTCGGGCCTACAAGGTGCGAGAACTTTCTGGTCAGGTCGCCGGTGCCGCCAGCGATGTCCAGCACGCGGTTGCCGGTGCGGACGCCCGACAGTTCGATCGCGAAACGCTTCCACAGACGGTGCATACCGCCCGACAGGAGGTCGTTCATCAGGTCGTACTTGGCGGCTACCGAGTGGAAAACCTCAGCGACTTTTTCCGCTTTCTGGCTTTCCGGAACGTTTTTGAAGCCGAAGTGAGTGGTGGGTTCGGTATCGCTGCCTTTGCGCTGATCAGTCATATCGCTGTCACCAGAAGAGAATGCGCGACATTCTAATCCCGCAGGCATGCTTTGTCTTGGCAAGGCTGAAGGTAAGATAGGCAACCGCCGGGACGTTTTGACGCAGCAGGGGTCAGAATGTTTGAGGCAAGTCCCGATAAAGCAGGAGTCATTCAGTGGCCCATATTAGTGTTGAGCGTGCCCATGGCCTGGGTAAGGAAGCAGCCCGCGAGAAGGCTGACAAACTGGCAGAAAAACTGGCTGCGCAATATGGCCTGGAACCTCAATGGTCGGGCGACACCCTGAACCTCAAGCGTTCTGGAGTAAAAGGCGCGGTGTATGTGGGCGACACCTCAATCAGGGTCGATGTCGAACTCGGTCTGTTGATGTCAGCCATGAGTGGCACTATCAAGTCGGAAATCGAAAGAGCCCTCGATAAAGCGCTGGTCTGATTCTTAAAAGATCGCAGCCTGCGGCAGCTCCTACGGGTGTACGCCGATCCCGCGTAGGAGCTGCCGCAGGCTGCGATCTTTTCCCCCGGGCACCACCGAATTGTTGCGGTTGTTAGGGTGCCGTTTCTAATTTTTCTCACTATTTTGTGCCTGAGCCCGACGCTTGACGGGCAGTTCCTCAAACCTTCTGCGCGTGAGGTGCACCATGGCCAAAGTTACTTTGAAGAAAAAAACTGACGTTCAACCGACATCTTTGAACGAAGTGAAATCCTATGCCCGCAAGATCTGGCTGGCAGGCCTGGGTGCCTACACCAAGGTCGGTCAGGAAGGCAGCGAGTACTTTCATGAGTTGATCAAGGCTGGTCAAACTGTTGAAAAGAAAGGCAAAAAGGTAGTTGCCGAGAAGCTTGAAGCGGCCAATGCCGAAATTGATGAAGCCAAGAGCGAAGTCAGCACGTTCAAAGGCAAAATCGAAGTTCAACTCGATAAAGTCGAAAAGGCGTTCGACACGCGTGTCGCAAGTGCCTTGAATCGTATCGGCATTCCGTCTAAACATGACGTTGAGACACTCTCTGCTAAGCTCGATGAGCTGACGGCATTGCTCGAACGCGTCGCGCGTAAACATTAAGGAGAACGGGATGGCTGGCAAAAAGAACACCGAGAAAGAAGGCAGCTCGTGGATTGGGAAAGTCGAAGACTACTCCCGCAAAATCTGGCTTGCTGGTTTAGGCGTGTACTCGAAGATCGACACTGACGGCAGCAAACTCTTCGATGCATTGGTTAAAGATGGCGAGAAAGCCGAGAAGCTCACCAAGAGTGCTGTCGGCAAAACAGTCGACGCTGCCAAAGACTCCGCTCAATCGGCCAAGTCGCGTATCAGCAGTGTCAAAGATCGCGCGCTGGGCAAGTGGGACGAGCTGGAAGGGGCTTTCGACAAGCGCCTGAACAGCGCCATTTCGCGTCTTGGCGTGCCAAGCCGCAATGAAGTCAAAGCGCTGCACAGCAAGGTCGATACCCTGACCAAGCAAATTGAAAAACTCACCGGTGCCAAGGTTGCGCCTGTTGCAGCTAACACTGCAGCAGCCAAACCCGCCGCTAAAACTGCCGCCAAACCATTGGTCAAGGCTGCCGCTAAACCGGCTGCCAAGCCAGCAGCGAAAACCGCGGCAGCCAAACCTGCAGCGGCCAAGCCAGCAGCCAAACCGGTAGCTGCTAAAGCCGCCGCCAAGCCTGCTGCTGCGAAGAAGCCGGTAGTCAAGAAGCCAGCAGCTGCGAAAGCTGTCGCACCGAAACCGGCAGTGGCCGCCGCCAAACCGGCAGCACCGGTCAGCCCGACGAACTCCGTCGCGGCGCCAACCCCTGCTGTGACCCCGACTGTAACGCCAGCACCTTCGGCGCCAACCAGTCAGTCCTGATTAACCCAGGGCATGCAAAAACGCCCGGCCTGCAAAGGTCGGGCGTTTTTGTTTGGGATTTTAGCCGTCAGCCGAAAAGATCGCAGGCTGCGCCAGCTCCTACATGGGACCGCGTACATTCTGTAGGAGCTGGCGCAGCCTGCGATCTTTTGATTTTCAGTCGTGCTCTTCCAGATACTGTAGCGCTAGCTGCTCGGTTGCGAGTTTCGCCGACGGCTGCAGGTGCGGCGCCACCAGCATCATGATCTGATAGACCACCACTCGTACTTCGCCTTCGCGATCGAGAATCCGCTGATAGTCCAGGGAAAACAGCAAGGTCATGGTGATCTGTTCCACCAGTTGCCCCAGTGCCTGGGTATCGCTGACCAGTTGCCCCTGAGCCTTCAGATGCGCCAGTAACGAGGCCAGTGTGCGCTTGAGGGAATTGAGCAGATTACGGATGCCCTTGGCCAGTTTCGGCAAGCGTCCGGCCAGGTTCGACAGGTCCTGGAACAGGAAGCGGTAGTGCGCCAGGCGTTCGACGATCAGGTGCAGGAACAGCCAGTAATCCTCCGGTGCCAGTTGCACGTCCGACGGCGGATCGAGCAACGGCGTCAATTCGCTCTGAAAGCGCTCGAACAACCCGAGAATCAGCGGCTCCTTGCCGTGAAAGTGGTAGTAGAGGTTGCCGGGGCTGATCCCCAGCTCATTGGCAACTTCCATGGTAGAGACATTCGGCTCGCCCTTTTGGTTGAACAGCAGCAGGGCACATTCAAGAATCCGGTCGCGGGTTTTCATCCAGTCTTCTTAGTGATTCGTCAGACCACGGCCGACACTTCAGGCCGTGGTACGGGGAGAGTTCAGCGTACGCGCACGTAGGTGCCTGGCGCCGCCTCCATCGGTGGATAGTTCTGGTTGCCAAGGGCCGTCAGGGTTTCGCGCTGAGTGCCGGAACGTTCCTGAATCCAGCCCAGCCATTGGTTCCACCAACTGCCGTCGACGTGCTTGGCGTCGTAGTACCAGGCCCGTGGATCGCTGCTCAGTTTCGGGCTCTCGACGTAGTTGGCCTTGGGGTTGCTCGGTGGGTTGAGAATGCTCTGCACATGGCCGCTGTTGGACAGCACGAAGCGCCGCTCACCTCCCAGCAACAGTGTCGAGCGATACACCGCATCCCAAGGCGTGATGTGGTCGTTGATCCCGGCGACGCTGAAGCTGTCGACGTTGACTTTCTGCAAGTCGATCGGCGTGCCGCAGACCTCCAGTCCGCCAGGATGGGTCAACGGGTTGTGCTTGAAGAAGTCCAGCAGGTCGCCGTGGAAGGCGGCTGGCAGGCGAGTGTTGTCGTTGTTCCA